>JBKBUF010000019.1:0-98861 GCA_046290815.1 Cytophagaceae bacterium
ATATTGCCAATCCTTTCAACCAGCAAAAAAAATCCAGCTATGAAGGAATTTTTAACATCACGTACCCCGTGATGTTTTTTTTTATTTAAAACAATATGTAGTTGGTCGTAGGGATACATCCAACTCACAGATTTGACAATGCGAACGAATTAATGCTTTATTTGGAATTGAATGAAAATTATTCGAATAGAATTTATTGGAGAAGCACTGACGAAAATAATCCCAATAAACACGGAATGATTTTTTACAATGAAGATGGTACCATGATTTTTGGAATTTCTAGAAATGCTAATATGAGTGGAAATCTGAATACTGAAAATGAAGGCCAATGCTTGATTGAAATGAAAAACTATTTCAACACTAACTTAGGATATATTGATTATGAAAATCCTCCAGCTGCCAACTATGAAGAATTTATCAAAATTGTAAGTCAACTTGAACAATAACGCACTACAACACAAGGCTATAATCTATGGCCGGTGTTTAGGTGACGGATACTTTTCTTCTTTTCACTATCTGCTAGCGCAAGTGTCCGCTTTTGTTAATAACGAATTAACCTCATAATTATCGGATACACGTATCAAGCGTCACTCTTGATGCCGGTTCGGATCTGGAGATCTCAATAATTAGATAGTTATAAGGTAAATTTTTCATTTTTTCTTAAATTACAAAATAAGTAATTGGTTAAAGTTGAGTTTTGTCTTATGTATAGTTGACTAAATTAAGCTAGACACCAAATACGGGGTTAATTATAATACAAAAGTTAATCCAAAATGAGGCACAGGCGGACGCTTGAGCTAGGGGATTAAACAAACATATTTTTCAAATGGAACAACCTACAGAACCAATAAACTGGTCTGACTTTACAAAGATTGAAATGAGAGTGGGGACAATTATAAGTGCAGAAGTATTTAAGGAAGTAAGTAAGCCTGCATATAAAATTACTATTGATTTTGGAAGTCTAGGAATACGGAAAACATCTGCACAAATCACAAAATTATATGTGCCCGAAGAAATAGTCGGTAAGCAGGTTATTGCTGTGGTAAACTTTCCCAAAAGGCAAATAGCCAACATGCAAAGCGAATGTCTTATCTTAGGTGTTATAGACGATGCTGATGTGACTTTATTAACCACCGATAAGCCTGTTAAGAATGGGCTAAGGATCGGGTAAGAGATAAAAGTGTTATTAAATAAATAAAGACTTATTTTTACTTTATCTAATTCAAATATCCTAAACATAAACCACTACGATGTAAAAATTTTTAACCTGAGCTTCCTGTTTTTGGTAGTACTTATGCTACAAAGCTCTATAACAAAATACGAAATCAGTCAATGTTATTTGTCCTTTAATAATGCCACAAATTTAATAGCTGCAGAGCCTGATAAACTTCCTGAAAAGGCAGAAAAATTCCGGCCGGTAATTACAGCAAATGGCGGGGTTAATATTTCCCGGATTGCCGGTTACAGGATTTTGTATAATAATGGAAAGAAAGCTCCATTTGTAAATTTAAAGGTTGAGCTTTCTGAGAAAAAATCTTATGAAAAAGATAAAAAGATTATAATAGAACATTTGGGTTATCTTAATGATAATACACCTGAAATGGAAACCAAAGAGCTTATTGAAATGGAATTTAACGGATATAAGGTTTATGGCCTAAGTCGAGGAACCATCGAAAGCGGAAGCACCCTTGGTACATTTGTGATGTTTCCGGGTAATGGGGTTACGGTTTATTTCTATTTCAGTAATTTGAAGCCCGAATACAGGAACTTCGAAAGCGTAGAAGATTATAAGCTGCAAAGAGACAGATTCATTGACGAATATACCAAGTATTTAACTTTGTGTAAGCCAAAGTAGTCCTTGTTGGTTGATTAGGGTTTGAGTATTTGGGCATCATATAATGAAAAATACCTTTGAATGATGATTTGAAAAATCCATTATCCTTGCTAATGAAGAATATTTTGAAAAACAAATTAATTTAAGATGGATTGGAAATCTGACTGCAAACCGACAACTCAGTTTATAATTCGATTAATTATTATATCATTATTCACATTCTCCTTTAACTGTTATGCCCAGAATTCAGAAAGTGAAGTAAGAGCAACTTTTAATGAATTTTGTGAGGCAAAAAAATCATTGGATATTGATACGCAATTGGATCTGATTCATCCTAAGGTTTTTGAATATTTTTCCATGGAGAATATGAGGTTAAGTATTCAGGAATTGAATAATAGTACCATTCGTTCTCAGGTTGATTCACTAAAAGGTATTTCTTCTATTATAAAATTCAACGGCTCTAAATATTGCCTCATAAAATATACAGAACTAATGTTTGTGGATTTTTCCGATATTAAAGATGAAGGAGGAGCCTCATTAGCTATTGGTTTGGGATTGGGAGAGTTTAGGAAGCTTTATGGAGAAGAGAATGTCAGGTTTGATAAGGAAAAAGCACTTATAACAGTCACTTTTCATCTTGAGATGTATGCAATAAAGGATAATGATAACAGCTCATGGAAATTCCTTTTTAAAGATGATAATATTGATAAAAAAGTAATACCGAAAGAGGTGCTTGATAAATTATAGTTACAATAATCCTATTTTGATGAAACTTAATTTTTTACTCGCTATAATCATTCTCCTCCAGATTCAGGCATACGGGCAGTACATTGGTGCTTTGGAAATAGAAGATTCTTCCATTCGTCCCTGGATTCCTAAATTGGAGGTTGAATACGCAGGTGTTTACCTGTTTGGTGAAAGCGAATCTGAATCAGAGGTCAGATTATTTTTTTCGGGTCAGGAAACAATTGGTCAAATTAAAACCGGGTATTGGGAAGAAGGAACCGGACTATGGAAATGGAATTTCATTAATTTAACCAACATAAGAATTGATAAAGCAGGCAATTTTAAGAGTGACCAAAGTAGCGGACAGTTTGTAGTTTATAATAGTGATAATAGAGAATATAAGGGATTAAAAATCGATAATCCCTGGACGGGTTGGATAGAGAAGGGGAAGTATGAAGTTGGGATCAGGAAAGGTGTTAAATTGATTGATTTTTATTCTGGAAAATTTCCTGATGCTTCAATATTGGAGCTGGATAAAAAATCCCTTGAGAAATTTAGTGCTCAGGAATTGAGTATAATGCGGAATGAAATTTATGCCAGGTACGGATATATTTTTAAGACCGGAGGAGATATAGATAAATACTTCAAACAACAATCCTGGTATAGGCCCGAACACAAGGACGTAAATAGGTTTCTTACAACTTTAGAAAGAAGAAATATTAAATTGATTCAGGAGGTTGAGAGTGGGAGGAAGGAGCCTTTATTTGAATGGACAATAATTATATCATATTCAATTCAACTGAGTAGAATCTTTGGTGAGGATAGAATTAAGCCTGCTGTTTTAACTGACAATGAAATTAAGAATGTATTTGAAATGCTAATTGTAAATATTGATTCAATTAAAAATGAACTTGGATTAAGCAAATCCTTAAATTTATTGGATTACAAACTTCAGCTTATCGGGGGAACTAACCTCTATAATGAGAAAATAGTCTTTGTAAATTGCGTTGGGAAAAATCTTCCTAAATGGATTATTTCAAATTGGAAAACCAAACTTATAGAGTTAAAATGCGTCAATGATGATTTGTTTTCTTTAAAGTATAATGTTCCAAACAGGATGTACTACCATCTTTATAAAAGTGATTGTCAATAAAATAAAATTCGTATGGAAGTTAGTGATTTAACACCTGATACAGCTCATCCTAAGGCTAAACAATTATTAACGGAAGACTTTTACTGGAGTCCACTTGAAGCCACAGGTCCATTTGGAAATGATGACGGAGCGGATGCATTTTATGGTTTTAGAGAATGGAGACATACCAATAAATGTACTAGTCCGATAAACTTTATAAAAGAACTCTTCGAAGGATGGGGCTATCCTTCTTTTGATTTTAATGAATTGAATGAAGATGTGCTCGGTAATTATATTTCGTCAAGTCCTGTTGGAGATAGAATGTTATGGGGGCAGGATGCCGCAATTATTGCTGTCGGTTTTGGGCAATTCGTTCTAGAAGGAATTATTGATGATGAAGTTAAGGTTTTGACAAAAACAGCAATTAAAAGGGAATTATTGCCGATATTACTTAATAGCTGGAGCGGAGATTATTTAGAGATAAGGAGGGAACAATTGACTAAAATGCTGGCCATTGTTGATGCGATGAATTGATAGTTAGTATGATAAAAATTATATTCAAAGGCACCATTTTTTCAATTTTGGTTTTCTTCTCCATCTCTTTTCTTTTTGTTCTTTATAGAATCAGTCCGATTACTTACGGTGACACTTATAGTTTAGAAATAGGATTTCCCTTTCGCTATTATGAACAGTTTCAAGTTTCCGGTAGTGATTTTTTGAATTCTGGATGGAGTGTAATAAACCTGATATTAGATTGTTTAATTACCTGGGTATTTGTTTGCGGTATCTATACTTTCATTAAATCCAAAAGTGTACGTTGAATTTGATGAAACATATACTTCTTATATTTGGTTGGACGATATTGGTATTTATAACCCTGACCATTATTTTTGCTAAGATCGAAATTCCATATGATGGTAATAATACAGTAGGTTTTCCTTTGATATTTTATATACAATATAGCGGCATGTGCGATCCTTGTCCTCCGGAGATGGAATATTTTTATTTATGGAATTTTACACTTGATTTTATATTTACCGGCTTTATAAGCTTTGTAGCATATTATTTAATGTTGAAAATCAGGTCGTATTTTCACCAAGGCGAATACAATAAGTAATGAAAAAACTCATTCTACATTCACTATTTTTTTTGTTTATCCTTATTTCTGTATGTCTGCTTACTAATTTGTATATAAACTATGATGCTAATCCTGTATATCTTCCATTTGCTTTTTTAGGATTTGCTTTAGGTTATAGCGGAGGTGAAATAGGGATTTTAATTGGTAACATTTTTACCAGTGGTATCTTATATTTTATTTTAATCCTCCCTTTGCTAATTATGAGAGTCAGAAGTAAATGAAAAAATTTGTAATTAAGTCTTTTATATTTATTTCTGCCATGGTTGGAGTTTTTATTCTAAATTATGGTTTTCTTGATTCTTTTATTATTCCTGATCCTTGTTATTACCATACAAATGATACTACTTTTATTTTTGATCTATTTTATTGTTTCCCGAGTGTCGAAGCAGGACATCCATTCCCCTCCGTATTAAATATATTATTAACTTTAATTACCGGTTTATTCCTGGGATTTTTCTTCAATAAAATGTTATTTCCGTCAAATAAATTATGAGTCGTCTATCCATTCTTATCTCCTTGCTGATTTTCTCCTGTAATTCTCCCGATTTGTAAAAGGAGCATGTAAATGATTACCATGATAAATCCCTCACAAAAATTTCCTATCAGACCATTTCGTATAAGGCTATTATTATTAGTGATGATATAAAATTATTAAATGATGGTTGGGAGATTATAGGGGATTTTCCTTCTCTTAATAAACAAATTGTCGATATAGTAGCGGTTTCGGATAGTTTATATAATGAAACTACTGATTATTGTAATGCTTTTAATTATGTTAAAATAGCATCCGGCAATACAGAAGGCTGGGTAGATGGAAGAAAAGTTTACCGGATTGGTGGGAATAAAAAGCAGGATACCACTTTTATCATCAACGATAATTCTATCCGCATTTTAACAACATGTTTTTATGGAATAGGTGTGGCAGATGAAGATGGATTGACGTTCTGCCAGTCATTTAATCAGCCTGTGGTTATTTCTGACAGCCGGAGCGGATATACTGGTCTTATAAAAGTAAAACCATCGGCCTATTCATCTAAAGCCCGATGGAAAGATGATTATCTTTATTTTGAATTATTGGATGATGATGGAGCATTTGATAAGATAATTTCTATTGTACCTGAAAGAACAGGTTTTATAATTAAAATTCATCGGGAATTTCAGGAAGGGTGGAATGAATTTGATGTTTTGATTTCAACTGATGGAGAACAATATTTCGCTGAGCATTTAAATTATGGTGAGGTTAATTAAAATTTATTTCTTCAAATAATGTTAAAGAAGAATTTATGAAAGATAACTTTTCTTACCAGTCGGACAAGTACGCTCAATATAGGCCAACATATCCGATGGACCTATTTGAATATTTAAACTCTATTGTATCTCATAAACGAAATGCCTGGGATGTTGGCACTGGTAATGGACAATTTGCTTATGAGTTAGCCAAAACTTTTGAAAATGTGTTTGCAACAGATATTAGCGAATCGCAGATTAAAAACTCATTTCAGGCTGACAACATAAAATATTCTGTTCAGCCTGCTGAAAAAACTAATTTTAATAATAACCAGTTTGATTTAATTGTTGTGGCCCAGGCAATACATTGGTTTGACTTCGAAAAGTTCTACGAGGAAGTAAGACGTACCGCCAATCAAGATGCTTTTATATTTGTAGTTGGTTACGGTAGATTGGAAATTTCAGATCAAATTGATCATGTTATTTCATACTTCTATCATAATATTATAGGCAGTTACTGGGATAAAGAACGTAGGTTTATTGATCAGAATTATCTAACTATACCATTTCCATTTACTGAAATAGAGCCGCCAAAATTCCGGATTAAGATGTATTGGACTTTAGAACATTTAATCGGATACTTAAATACCTGGTCTGCTGTTAAGCATTTTATTAAAAAAAATGGATATAATCCTGTAGATGAAGTAATGCAGAAGATTGAAAGGCATTGGGAAAAGGAGGAAGTACGAGAAGTATGCTTCCCGTTGTTGTTAAGAATGGGGAAGGTAAAATAAATTATAAATTTAATAAGACCTATTGAGCATCATAGATTCCTTTAATTTTATGTTCACTACTTATTTTATGTATTTCTTTCCTTATTTTTATCAAATTACGTTCAGTTTAATGATGCTTTAAACTAATTCAATTATTATTTTGAAATATGAATTTAACTAAATTAGAATTTGCAATCAGGGCTTTCGCACTGTTCTTTATTATGCTTCACCTTTTGTATGGAAATTGTTATTCTCAAACTCATACACAGTATACCGAATCCCAGGAAATAATCGCCAATCCTGAAAGGGGCTTACAGAAATACTCCATTACGAACAACAGCTATAACACTACTTCAAATTTCAGCAATATAAACCAGTCTACTATTACAGGATGGAGAACAGGCACAGATAAGGTCACCGTTATTTTCAGATACTTTTTGTTGGATGCTTACCTTACGTCCAATATTTCACAAACCTATCTGGATAATATGCAGATTGATTTTAACAGAATCAGAAATGCCGGACTCAAATGTATTGTCCGATTTTCTTACAGCAATGAACAATCATCATCTGCTCAACAGCCATCCAAAAGTCTGATATTGCAACATCTTAACCAGCTTGCACCTTTGCTGAATGCGAACAAAGACATTATTCTTACTCACCAGGCGGGACTGATAGGTACATGGGGAGAGTGGTATTATACCAACTCAACAGAGTTCGGAACTGACGGAAGTATTAACTCCACCCAGTGGCAAAACAGAAAAGAGGTCATCGATGCCATGCTGGCAGCTACGCCTGCTGAAATTCCCATTCAGGTACGTTATCCTGCCATTAAGAAGACTATGTATGGAAGCACACAGCTGAATGCATCCACAGCCTACCAGAATACCCCTAATGCAAGAATCGGATTTTTCAACGATGCCTTTCTGAACAACTGGGGAGATATGGGAACCTATAGTGTGAGCAGCCAGAATCAGAATCCTGTCGGCACGGCAGATTATACCTATCTGTCCAATGAGACATTATATACACCTATGACGGGGGAAACCAACGGCTTGAATTCGCCGAGGACAGACGGTACAAATGCTGTAAACGAACTGGACCTTACCAACTGGTCATGTCTGAATCGTGACTATTACACTGAGAATTTTACCAACTGGATCAACTCGGGTCATTACAATACCATTGTAAGAAATCTTGGCTACAGATTGGTTTTGGAAAACAGTACTTTTCAGCTTAGCGGAAACCAGCTTAATGTACAGATAAAACTTGCGAATAAAGGTAATGCCAGATTGTTTAAATCAAGAAAGGCATTCCTTGTGTTAAGAAATACCGGTACTCAAACCAATCATCAATTTGAATTGAATACCGATCCCAGGACATGGGAGAGTAGTGTGACCATCAATCAGGTTATAGATATTTCCGGATTACCGGAAGGTGTTTATGAAAGCTACCTATCACTGCCTGATCCTAATGTTGCTTTATCAGTCAGACCGGAGTTTAGCATTCGCTTCAGCAATGATGCACTATGGAATGCTAACCTGGGATACAACAACCTGCAACAGGAAGTCAGGATTGTAACTTTGAAGTCCGGAAGCTATTTTGAAAAATACAATGTAAAAGTGTATCCGAATCCGGCGTCTTCTGTTTTGATATTTGAAACCCAGGAAGTGAATAAGGATTATTTTATTTCAGATCAAACCGGTAAAATGCTGCTGGAATTTAAGTCAACCGGAGAAAGAACCGAGGTTAATATTTCAACACTGAATGCCGGGACTTACCTTCTTCATGTAAAAGGAGAAGAGCAAAAGGATAGCATTATGTTTTTGGTGAAATAATAATAGGGTTAACCTTATATCAACAGACCATAGATAATAAGGTCGCTCCTATGGAGCTCCATAATTCTAATAAAGTTAATAATCATCATGCTACCATAAGGATGTCCCTATGGGACTACTTAACGATGAAAGGAAAATGGAAGGCCATATAAATTTTACCCTGATATATTTAAAATTTACAATCCCCTAGGGATGATGCATATGGTAGAAATCTGTATATCCTCTTATTAGGTGTTTGAAAATTTCGTAGGGATGACCTTATTCATGATAATGCTCCTTTAGAAGTTTATAAATTATAATAAATTTAATAAGCGATTGATTTAATAATTTTTCGTCATGACTCACCAAGAAGCAGTATTAATTATAGACAATCTTGAGCTGATCGCCCATAAGGCTAATGAAATAATTTTTGGCAAAAATAGGAATATCTATTATTCCGATTTTTATCATTTGTATGAAAATTATAGAATATACCTCTTATCATTAAACGAAGATGATAAGGATATAAAAGCTGCAATACTTTCCCTTCCTAAAATAAATAAAACTATAAATCCTGGAGTATTTTATGTGCTTGTAGTCCTAGGTATAGGTGTTTCAGGCTTATGGTTTATATTTGGTTTAGTAGTTTATAGTCCATTACTTTTTATTCTATGGCTTTCAATTTTTTATTTAAGGAAAGAAATAAACAAAAGTAAACTTTCCAGGCTGATTGTAATTACTCAAAATATTAATGGATTGATTAAGGGAAAATATTTATAAAAGAAAAAGCCCCGATTCTATCGAGACTTTTTCCATTCTTAATTCTTAACTCTTAATTCTTAATTACTTTTTCTCCCCCATGCTCGCCTCAATAGCAAACATCAGATAAGTCAGCGGTGAATTCCAGTTGATCGCTACTTCATTAGATGCATAACTACACTCTTCATCAAGATAGGATTTTGCAGGCAGGTCAGAAGGATAAGGCATCGCACATCCCTGCTTGTCCTGTTGACCTGTGTTCGGTCCGCCCGATAAGAACCCAGGTATTACATCTTTGATACCATCGGCCTGGCATGGGCGATGATGAGGCTTCTTCATGTATTTCGTTCCGAAAGCACTTACATAAGAATAACCTGTACCGTTTCTGCCAAGTATATAGTCAAGATTCGCCAGAGCAGCATTCAGATATTCCTTTTTACCGGTGATTCTGTAAGCCTGCATAAGTATGATACCCTGATTTGCTGCGAAAGAGTTGCTACCCCAGATGAAATTATCTGTTTTAATACCCATCGGAGTGCCAAACTCTGAAGCTGCCGCATGGTTTTTCAGGTCATCCGCAAGTTTTATTATTCTCGCCTTGATGGCTGCTGCATCCGCTATTTCTTTATCCTTCAGATTTACAAGCGTGATAAGTCCAAGTGTATTTACTTCAGGCCATGCAGGAATATCAAATTTATCTAATGTAGTAGCAATGTTCGCTTCTTTGTAAAAAGCTGCATCACCGGTAGAAGCAAAGAGTTCAATCGCTGCCCACTGAAATTCATCTTTAACGTTGCCATCACCATATTCTCCTGTTACTATAGAAGGCTTGAACTTTTTATTCATTTCTTCCTGTACATAATATATTTCAGGATTTTTCTTTGCCCAGGCATAAGCTTTTTTAGCAGCTGTTAGGCAGGAGTCAGCAAAGCCCGGAAGTTGTTTGTCAAACTTTTTGAAGATTCTGTATGACTGAGCCATTACCGCTGTGAAGTCAAGAGCAGCTGCAGTGGATTTCATTACAACATATCGTGGCTCTGTTGCTTTGTCAGGCATCACTTCACCATCGAAGTTCGCATTGCTCAATTTATGGTACACACCACCATCAGCAGGATCCTGCATCGTAAGCATCCATCTTACATTCCACAATGACTCGTCAAGAAGGTCAGGGATTTTATTGTCGCTTTCAGGTATATTCACTTTTAAAGTATCGAAGAAAGCAGGGTAGTGTTCATAAGCTGCAAGTAAGGTATAAGTACTGATACCGGAATTTACTATGTATTTATTATAGTCACCGGCATCATACCATCCTCTTTGAGAAGATATTTTAGAACCCTCAGGTCTTCCTTCAGAGACAGCAGAGGAGTGAATGATAACTGCATTATCAGGATGCCCTGCTTTTCTTTTCCATTGTCCTGCATATTGCTCTTCAAGGTCAATAAGTGTTCTTTGATAATAGAAAGTTTTAAGGCTTGCTTTACCAACATTATGTAATACTTTATTTTTTATTTCAAAAGGGTAGGAGGTAGCAATTCCCGGTACTACGATCACATATTTTCCAGGTTTTGTTACGGAAGAAAAATCGGCATGACTTACGTTTTCACCTGAAGGTTTCCATGTTCCTTTTTTTACAAGCGAGCCTTTGAAAACAGTGTCTTTTTTAGAGGCAGCGTTTATAACAAAGAATTTATCGGTTTTAGGTTCTACCACCACTGCAATTTTAGGTCCGTTCGGATAGTAACCCACCTGATTAATTCTGATATAATCTTCAGGTTTCATGGCTTCGGTCTCTATTTTACCTGCCTGAAGTTTGGTGTCACCTTCACCAATGAGATATACTTCCAGATCATCAAACCATACTGTTCCTTTAGCATTTCCTAAGGCAAGCTGGATCTTTGCTGTTTTTGCATCTTTTGGTACGAGGTAAGTTCTTTCGTACCTCTGCCAGTCAGATGTCCCTTTTCCCTGTGCTGCTGCATCAGGATATCCACCGGTTACTCTGTTGTCTGCATCATAAAATTCAACAGCGATACGGGCGGTTTCCCAAGCATTCTGTCCTTTCTCTACATTGCTTACTTTCATCCATCCTGCAAGCGTCATTTTTTTAATTCCCTGAGGCATGATGATGATCTGATCCGATCCGCTCCATTTGAATTCTTCATTCTGGATTTTTAAACTATACGTTCCTGCATGCGGATTTTTATCCTGAATTCCACCCCAGTTGTTCCAGCCATCAGATTCTTCAAAACCGGGATTTTTAAGGACATTCTGAGCGTAACTGCTCAATGAAAATAAAACGGGCAACGCAAGAGTTAAAAGTCTTTTATTCAGCATAATAAAGATTTTAAGGTGATAGGTAATTAAGGTTTGAAAATATAATTTAATTTATAAAGAACGGTAAAATTTTGTGAATTAAAAAGTGGATTAGGATATTTTACCCCTATCCCCTAAAGGGGAACAGTCGCGGAGGAACGGTTATAGCAGAGATGACAGCTTAATAATTATTCTATTTTTTCTTTCTGTGAAATTCACTTCAGTGATAAAATTAACGGAGGATAAAGCCGGGCACATTCCCCTTTAGGGGATAGGGGTTTTCGGAATTTATAATAAAAGACTCTTAATTTTTCTCTGCAATACCGGCACCACTTCTTTTTCAAACCATTTATTCTTTCTTCTCCATATGTTATTTCGTGGCGATGGATGTGGGAGGACGAAATAGGTAGGCAGGAAATGTTTGAAGTTCTTAACTGTTTCTGTTAAGCTGTAGTCAGGAATATCCAGGTAATATTTTTGAGCATACTGACCTATAAGAATAATTAATTCCTGGTTGATATTTTTTAAAAGTTTATCATGCCATTTAGGGGCGCATTCCTTTCGGGGAGGAAGATCACCGGACTTATCTTTTCCCGGGTAGCAAAACCCCATAGGAATGATGGAGAAAATATCAGTGTCGTAAAAAGTTTCTTTGCTTACACCCAGCCAGGCACGCAGGTTATCACCGCTTTTATCATTCCAGGGAATTCCGGATTCATGAACTTTTCTGCCGGGTGCTTGTCCGACGATAATAATCCTGCTGTTCTTTGCCGCAGCTATAACAGGTCTTGGACTATGCGGAAGACAAGAGGCGCATTCCCTGCAGTTACTGATATCGGATAGAAGCTTTTTGATAGGATTAATTTATCAGATAACGATTGTGGAGCAAATAAAATTCTAATTGGTTTTTATTATGCTTGAAAAAAGTACGAAAGGTAAATGATACCAGTTTCCATTGGAGCGATCTTCATACGATCTTAGGGCGAAGCGGCAAGGCTTTGCGCGGATCGGATGCGAATCGCGGAAATGGAAACGAGGGCCCTCCGGCCTGAGGAAAAAAGTTTAATTAGGTTAATTGGTTACGTATACGAAGGATGTTTGATAAACCTCCAATTTATATGGTATACTTCTTAAATATCACACTCGCAATATGTCCTCCAAAACCAAAGGTGTTGCTCATAGCATAATTCACTTCTTTGTTTTTGTAATCACAAAGCACAAAATCAAACTTGTCTTTAAACTCCGGTTCAAGTTCTGTTGTATTGATGGTGGGAGGTACAATATCATTTCTCACTGCCTGTATACATGCTGCAGCTTCTATAGCGCCGGCACCACCAAGCAGGTGTCCGGTCATGGACTTTGTAGCGCTGATGGAAAGGTTTTTATTGATACCAAACACAGTTTCCACTCCTTTAAGCTCACTGCTGTCACCTGCAGGAGTAGAGGTTGCATGAGCATTGATATAATTTATTTGTTCTGCTTTTATACCTGCATCTTCCAGTGCCAGCCTCATCCCTAATGCAGCTCCTGCACCTTCAGGATGTGTGCCTGTAAGATGATATGCATCTGCAGCAAGTGCACCGCCAACAATTTCTGCCAGTATAGGAGCATTCCTCCTTTTTGCACTTTCATAGCTTTCCAATACTATAGCTGCTGCACCTTCTCCCAATACAAATCCGTCTCTTGAAACATCAAAAGGTCTTGAAGCTCTTGCCGGATCATCATTATACTGACTCAATGCTTTGCAGGCACTGAAGCCTCCAAGTGATGTCGGACAAACAGATGCTTCTGATCCACCCGTAATGATCATATCTGCTTTTCCCCAACGTATGTAATTGAATGCATCCACAATTGCAGTATTGCTGGCCGAGCAGGCGGATGTAGTAGTGTAATTTACTCCTCTCAATCCGTATTTGATGGAGATAATTCCTGAAGCCATATTCACCAACCTCTTTGCAATAAAGAACGGATTGAACTTAGGATTGTAATCTCCGCAGATATATTCTTTGTGCTGTTCTTCAAATGTATTCAGTCCACCATCTGCAGATCCCCAGATAACACCAATGCGGTCCTTATTCAGATCTTCAAAATTTATATCCGCATTTTCAATCGCTTCATGGGCTACCACCAAAGCGTATTGCGTATATAAATCGTATTTTCTTATTTCAGATTTTTCCAGTGCTTTAAGAGGATCGAAGTTTTTCACTTCGCAGGCAAATCTGGTTTTGAATTTTGAAGCGTCAAATCTGGTGATAGGGGCTGCTCCGCTTACTCCATTGATCAATGAATTCCAATAGTCATTAACATTGTTCCCGATCGGACTTAGTGCTCCCAGACCGGTTACTACAACTCTCTGCATTTAATTTGAAATTAATGGATGAAATTATTCTGGTTTGTTTTATGAGGTTAGTTTAAGCAGGCGCAAATATAGGTTTTCTACCAATACAAAATCCCGATTCTGGCAGAATTCTTAATCAGGTAATTTTAATATATTCAAAAACAAGCTCTTAGATTTTAGTCAGAAAAGTCCCCGAATTTTGCTTCCCGACCCTTCGTTTGTTTTGAAAAATATAATAAACCTGAGGATCTTACATTAATGGTCAAAACTCTGATTTTTATCATATTTTTAAGTATATTTGCATCCCGAAATTTATTTTCTCTAAAATACGTTTCAAATATTAAGGTTCAGATTTATAGGTTATTACCCTTTTTAATATCGAAGGGCTAAGCATCTGTAAATAATTCAAATTATTCAAAAAGTTTAAAAATGAGCAATAAGCCAACAACCCTGTTTGACAAAGTATGGGATTCCCATGTTGTAAGAAAAATTGAAGATGGTCCGGATGTCTTTTTCATTGACAGGCACTTCATTCACGAAGTTACCAGTCCGGTAGCTTTCCTTGGTCTTGAAAGCAGAGGATTAAAAGTATTGTATCCTGAGCGTACTTTTGCTACTGCAGACCACAACACTCCGACAATTAATCAGCATCTTCCGGTGCAGGATCCGCTTTCTGCTAATCAGCTGAAAGCATTGGAGGAGAATTCTAAAAAATACGGCATTTCTCATTGGGGATTGGGAAATCCTAAAAACGGTATTGTTCACGTAGTAGGTCCTGAAAACGGTATTACCCTTCCCGGTATGACCATCGTTTGCGGTGACTCTCATACTTCTACTCACGGCGCTTTTGGTGCTATTGCTTTCGGAATTGGTACATCAGAAGTGGAGATGGTGCTTTCTTCTCAGTGCATCATGCAACCAAAGCCACTTAAGATGAGAATTAATGTAAATGGTAAACTAGGTAAAGGTGTTACTCCTAAAGACGTAATTCTTTATATCATTGCTCAGATTTCTACCTCAGGTGCTACAGGATATTTTGTAGAATATGCAGGAGAGGTTTTTGAAAATATGACTATGGAAGGCAGAATGACTGTCTGCAACATGAGTATAGAAATGGGTGCAAGAGGTGGTATGATCGCTCCTGATGAAACTACATTCAACTACATCAAAGGTCGTGAGAAAGCACCTAAGGGCGCTGAATGGGATAAGCAGCTTGCTTACTGGAAAACATTGAAAACAGATGCAGGAGCGACTTTCGATAAAGAATATTCTTATAACGCTGCTGACATCGAACCGATGATCACATATGGTACCAACCCTGGTATGGGTATCGGAATCTCTAAAGCAATTCCTACAGCTAAAGAAGTAAGCGAAGGTGCTGCTACATTTGAAAAATCTCTGAATTATATGGGATTCAATCAGCAGGAGAAAATGATCGGAAAGAAGGTAGACTATGTGTTCATAGGAAGCTGCACGAACGGTCGTATAGAAGACTTCAGAGCTTTTGCTTCGATAGTAAAGGGACGTAAGAAGGCAGATCATGTTACTGCATGGATTGTTCCCGGTTCGCATATTGTAAGAAAGCAGATCCAGGACGAAGGTATACTTGATATCCTTACTCAGGCAGGATTTCAGTTAAGAGAGCCTGGTTGTTCAGCATGTCTTGCAATGAATGATGATAAAATTCCTGCAGGTAAATACGCTGTAAGTACCAGCAACCGTAACTTCGAAGGACGTCAGGGACCCGGCAGCCGTACATTGCTTGCCAGTCCGCTTGTGGCAGCAGCTGCAGCAGTGACAGGTTTCGTAACAGATCCGAGAGAACTATTATAAGCAAAAGGCTATAAGCTTAAAGCTAAAAGAAAATAATTCTTAATTCTTAACTCTTAATTCTTAATTCTTAATTAATTTAGAAATGGCTTACGATAAATTTACCATATTAAAAAGTTCTGCAGTACCTCTTCCGATTGAAAACGTAGATACTGACCAGATCATCCCTGCGAGATTTTTGAAAGCAACCAAAAGAGAAGGTTTCGGTGATAATCTTTTCAGAGACTGGAGATACAATAATGACAATTCTCCTAAAGCAGATTTCGTATTGAATAATCCTAAATATTCAGGTAAAATTCTTGTAGGAGGGAAAAACTTTGGCAGCGGCAGCAGCCGGGAGCACGCAGCATGGGCGATATATGATTATGGTTTCAGATGCGTGGTATCAAGTTTCTTTGCCGATATCTTCAGAAACAACTGTCTGAACATAGGAATACTTCCTGTGCAGGTAAGTCCTGAATTCCTGGAGAATATTTTTTCTGCGATTGAAAAAGATCCGAAGGCTGAATTGGAAATAAATCTTCCTGAACAAACAATCACACTTTTGCCGACAGGTCAAAAAGAATCATTTAAAATCAACGGATATAAAAAACATAATATGCTGAATGGTTTTGATGATATCGATTATCTTCAGTCAATGAAAGAAGAGATCAAAACTTTTGCAGCTCAAAGAACTATATAATTTTTTTTAACCGGCTATTAGAAAGTGAAGAAATCTCCCCGTCATGTGGAAATAATGGATACGACCCTTCGCGATGGTGAACAGACCAGCGGGGTGTCGTTTTCTGCTTTAGAAAAACTAACCATTGCCCAACTGTTGCTTACCGAAGTGAAGGTGGACAGAATTGAAGTGGCATCAGCACGTGTGTCGGAGGGGGAATTTCAGGCCGTGAAAAAAATCACTGAATGGGCAGAGGAGAATGGGTTTCAGGACAGAGTGGAAGTACTCACATTTGTAGACGGTGATGTGTCGATAAAATGGATGCAGAAGGCCGGCGCTAAAGTAATGAATCTGCTCACCAAGGGTTCACTGAATCACCTGACTTATCAGCTCAAGAAAAAGCCAAAACAGCATTTTGCAGATATAGAATCTGTAGTTGCGCTTGCCCGTAAAAAAGGTATAGGCTGTAATATTTATCTTGAGGACTGGAGCAATGGAATGCGCCACTCAAAAGAATATGTACTGGAATACCTTGAGTTTCTTAAGGACATCTCTGTAAAAAGAGTAATGCTTCCGGATACCCTCGGTGTACTTATCCCTTCAGAAACATACTCCTACATTTCAGAGCTCGTAAATGCATATCCGGAAATGCATTTTGACTTTCATGCACACAATGACTATGACCTTAGCATTGCCAATGTACTGGAAGCTACAAAAGCAGGAGCAAAGGGCTTGCACGTAACCATTAATGGAATGGGAGAGAGGGCAGGAAATGCACCATTATCCAGTGCTATTGCTGTTTTAAATGACTTCGTTCCTGAAGTGAAGACCTCTGTTGTGGAGAAAAAACTTTACTCTGTTAGTAAGCTGGTAGAGACATTTTCCGGCTTCAGAATACCTGCAAACAAACCTGTGGTAGGAGAAAATGTATTTACCCAGACTGCAGGAATTCATGCGGATGGTGATAAGAAGAATAAGCTTTATTTCAACGATCTTATACCGGAGCGATTCGGAAGACAAAGATCCTATGCCTTGGGTAAAACCAGTGGAAAGGCTAATATAGAAAACAACCTTCTGCAATTAGGCATACAGTTGTCTGAAGAAAATCTGAAACGTGTCACTCAAAAAGTTATAGATCTTGGTGACCGCAAAGAGGTAGTGACACCTGCTGATCTTCCATATATCATTTCTGATATACTTGACAGCAATGTTGTAGAACAGAAAGTGCAGATTAAAAACTATCTTTTGACACATTCAAAAGATTTAAGGCCTACTGTAACCATATATGTAAGTATCTGCGGTGAAGAATTTGAAGAGCATGCACAAGGCGACGGACAGTACGATGCTTTTGTAAATGCGATGAAAAAAATCTACAAGCAGAAGAAGATGGATTTTCCCAATCTTGTGGACTACGCCGTTCGTATCCCGCCGGGAGGTAAGTCAGATGCCTTGTGCGAAACCATTATCACCTGGGAGTTTAATCAAAAAGAATTCAAAACCCGCGGACTCGATAGTGACCAGACTGTGGCAGCGATAAAGGCTACGGAGAAGATGCTGAATTTGATCTGAGAGAAGAAGGTTTGAATTTCACGCAAAGGGCGCGAAGGAAGGCGCAAAGGACGCAAAGGATGGTTTCACGCAAAGAAAGCAAAGGGGACGCAAAGATCGCAAAGAACTCAGAAGTTAGAAAGGTCCTCAAGAGATTCAAAAAGAAATAAGAAGCGTATTAAGATTTTGTAAGGTATAAAGTAAATTTAAAGGCCATTGACAATCCTGTGGATACCATCTTTTAACATTTTACTGTTAAAATTAATCAGAAGGCCTAGTTTTTTATTTGAAAGCTTAAGGTATGTTTGTAATTGAGTGAAATGAACTGGAGCTAAAATTTCAATTGATTTTACTTCTATAATCAACTTTTCTTCCACAAGAATATCCATTTTGTAACCAATGCCCATGGAAACATTTTTGTACATAAATGGAATTGGTACTTCTTTTCTAACATTAAAACCTGATTCAATTAAATCGTAAACGAGGGCGGCTTGATAGGCTGATTCTAATAATCCAGGCCCTAGATTTCTATGCAAATCCAAAGCAATACCAATCACCTCATAGGATAGGTCATTTTCATTCATAGCTGGTTGTTTTGGCAAAAATATTAAAATCTCACTGTTTTCATATTCCTAATACCAAACTAATGTTTCCTTTTTTACTTTCTAGCCTTCTTTTTACTAATACTTTCTTTGCGTTCTTTGCGTCATCTTTGCCATCTTTGCGTGAAATCCCTTTGCTTCCAACCATCTTTTTTCCTTACTTTGCCCCTTATTTATACGATAATATCTTAAACAATGGCAAAAAAGCATATTCTTATTGTTCCCGGTGATGGTATAGGCCAGGAAGTTACAGCAGTCGGAAAAAAAGTACTGGATAAAATAGCTGCAAAATTCAATCATGAATTTACTTATGACGAGGCTTTGATAGGTCACGTGGCTATTGAGGCTACAGGTAATCCTCTTCCGGATGAATCGCTGGAGAAAATGAAAAAATCTGATGCTGTTCTTTTCGGTGCGGTAGGACATCCTAAATATGATAACGACCCTTCTGCAAAAGTTCGTCCGGAGCAGGGCTTGTTGAAGATGAGAAAAGAACTTGGTCTGTATGCTAACCTTCGTCCTATAAAATTATTTGATGAACTGCTTGGTGCTTCAAGTATCAAACCTGAAATCCTGAAAGGAGCAGATATCCTTTTCTTCAGAGAACTTACCGGCGATATCTACTTCGGAGAGAAAGGAAGAAAAGACAATGGCGATACAGCTTATGATATTGCACAATACAGCAGATATGAGGTGGAAAGAATCGCACGTAAAGCTTTTGAAGCAGCGAGAACAAGAAGAAAGAAATTAACCTCTGTAGATAAAGCGAATGTAATCGAGACAAGCAGGTTGTGGAGAGAGGTGGTTCAGAAGGTAGCAAAAGATTACCCGGATGTAGAAGTAGAACATCAGTTTGTTGATGCTACTGCAATGTTACTGATCAAAGATCCTAAGAAGTTTGACGTTGTTGTAACAGCAAATCTTTTTGGTGACATTCTTACTGACGAAGCATCACAAATTGCGGGTTCAATGGGTATGTTGGCTTCTGCTTCCGTAGGTGACGGTACAGGAGTATATGAACCTATCCACGGTTCTGCTCACGACATCACCGGAAAAGGTGTTGCAAATCCATTAGCTTCTATTTTATCTGCTGCATTATTGCTTGATATTTCATTTGGTATGAAAAAAGAATCTGAAGCAGTGATCAACGCAGTTGATAAAGTTTTGAAAGAAGGATACAGAACAAGAGATATAGCTGATGCATCTACTGCTCAGGATAAAATCCTTGGTACTGCCGCTATGGGCGAGCAGGTGCTGAAGCATATTTGATGTGTTAAGGTGTTAGAGTGTTAAGGTAGATAGGGATATTAGATATTAGATATTAGATATTAGAGAAGGCTTCCGGCGTTATAGTTTGGGAGCCTTTTTTATATTTACTCAATAATAAATTTTATGAAGCTTAGCAATTTTCTAATAAATGTTTTTTCTGGTTTTTTAACTTTTATGGTTATAAAAATCTTCCTGGGAATATATACATGTGACCTGGCTTTATCAGTTATTCCAGGTTGGCATACTGTTATTTTACCTATGGAATTTAACCTGTATCTCCTTTCGTTTATTTTGTTGCTTTTTTCTTTTCTGGTTGTAGGATTGTTTTTATTGTTTCGAAAAATAATAAAATCAATAATCGGAATTATATCATTTAATCAAAGATCCTGAAATTATAGTATAAGTGACTTTCTTAATAATGATATTGTTAGATATTTTCTTTCTTTAGCCGAATGCTTCCTTTGCCTTCTTAAAATACCAACCTAAATCTTTGCGGTTCTTTGCGTTTTCCTTTGCGCCTCTTTGCGAGAAATAATTTTTAAACCGTCATTGAATATTGCTAATAAGTTTTAAGTTAATGACTGTTATATAAACATTAAATCTTGATTTTTTACTTCCGTTCTTATTAATATACATGAACACTCTAACACTCTGCCACCTTAACACCTTAACACCTTAACACACTCTCACCTCACATCCGGCCCTTCAACATAGCCATTGAAATTTACCCTACCGTCCTCTCCTGATAGAGAAATATAATACCTGTGGGTATGAAAATGATTGGTTCGCCACAGGTCTATTTTGCCGACTTCTTTGCCATCATAATAAACTACTAACACCTGTGGTCCGTATTCGTAAGGGATTTGATATATTTGTTTTCCCTGGTTGTAGACAGTTATTTTCCTGGGCTGATAATCCTTTCTGAACATGGTATGTTTAATCATAAAAGGGTCTTTCTCCAGAGTTAATTGCAAATCGTTTTTGAATATAACTTCAATTTTATTTTTATCAAGCTTTTCAGAAATCTCAACCTTAATTACATCTCCCCATACAAGATAATGGTAATAGGAAAGTAACCTGTGCTTGCCATTAAACCATGGATGTAGCAATACGCCAAAAAATATCAGCCAGAAAAGTATTACAGGAAGGAGTTTTTTGATGGTGTTCAAGTTTTAAAGTGTTAACGTCTTTATGCGGCAGACGGATTAAATCATATTGTTTCTCAAAGATACAAAAATTTTAACCACCCTAACACCTAATCACTTCGCCCTGTTCCTCCGCGCTCTTTCTCCGCACTCTTCCTCCGCACTGTTCCTCCGCACTCTTTCTCCATACTCCGAACTCTTCAAACTTTCCTCTCCCTTACCGGTTTTATCTCTGCAATGACTTTGAAAAAAATCCTTTTTTCTTTAATAGTTGTCATTTCCGTCGCCGGACTGCTTTTGTTTAAGCAGTATCATAAGATAGATTTTACCTACTCGGATCTGAAAGGGGTGGAACATCTCTATAATCCTACATCCCTGCAATTTGGTCCGGACGACAGGCTATATGTCGCCAGGCAAAATGGTCTTATCCTGGTTTACACCATCGAGAAAAAAGGTCCGGGCAATTATCATGTAACAGATACCGAAATCATTGATCTGGTAAAAAAAATACCTAATCACTATGACAATGGAGAGCTCAGACCTTATGACCCTGCAAAAAATACTAGACAGGTTACAGGTTTGTTGGTAACAGGGACCTCAGAAGTTCCTGTGCTTTATGTAAGCTCCAGTGATCCACTTATCGGGGGCCCTGGTGGTGATGTAAACCTTTGTACCAACTCAGGTATTATCTCCAGGCTGACAAGAACAGACGGAAAATGGGAAAAGGTTGACATCGTGAGAGGCATACCCAGGTCGGAGGAAAATCATTCTGTAAATGGTATGGCTTATGATTCATTAAAAAATCAATTATATGTGGCAGTCGGAGGAATGACAAATGCAGGGGGACCTTCTTATAATTTTACTTTCAGCACAGAGTATGCCATGGCAGCATGTATACTTTCCATTGACCTGAACAGGATAGATACAATGCCGGTAAAAGGTTTACAGACGGATGATCCTTATGTTTATGACCTGCCTACCTTGAACGACCCGGAGAGAGAAGACCTTCCTGACGGTTCTGATATCAATGATCCCTTTGGTGGTAACGATGGACTCAATCAGGCAAAAATTGATCCTGCCGGTCCGGTTCAGGTTTATGCTTCCGGATTCAGAAATCCTTACGATGTGCTTATTACCTCGGGAAGAAAATTATATACAGTAGACAATGGCGCAAACCCGGGTTGGGGTGGATTTCCTGATAATGACGGAATGGATGGTAAGGTAACCAATAATTATCCCGCAGGGGAACCGGGATCCTTAGGACCTGGTGTGAACAAACCGATCATAAATAACCTGGACGGACTTCATTTCATTGGAGAAATAGACAATTATAATTGCGGCTCCTATTATGGCGGTCATCCTTGTCCGGTAAGAGCCAATCCAAAAGGCGCAGGTCTGTACACACACAAAGGCAATAATGATTCCGGCAAAGGAGTTTGGAGAACAACCATATCTGATGATAAAGAAAGTACCTTGCCTGCAGACTGGCCACCGGTTCCTGATGCCAAACCTGAGGAAGGAGAATTTCTGCATCCTGGTTCAGCTAATAGCCCCGCCTTGCTTACTTTTCGCATGTCGGTAAACGGAATATGCGAATACAGGGCAAGTTGCTTTAACGGGGCTTTAAAGGGCGATATTCTTGCAGCAGGTTTAGGAAGCAAAGGACCTGTTTTCAGAATCCGGCTGGATGAAAGCGGAAGAAACGTGAGAAATTTGAAAGGCAAGGAGAGACTGAATCATGATAAACCACTTGCTACCGGCCTGGCAAGCAAGCCACTTGATATCACTACTCAGGGAGACCATCAGATTTTCCCCGGCACCATCTGGCTCGCTGTATTCGGTGAAAATAAAATCACTGTTTTAGAGCCAGGAGAATTTTCACTCTTTGGGAATAAACATAAAAAAAGTGATCATGATGGCGACTGCTATTCTCATAAGGACGAAGCGGATAATGGCACCGATCCTTACAGTGCCGCAAGCAAACCTATGGATTTTAATAAGAACTGCATTTCTGATCTTAATGATCCTGACGATGACAGCGATGGAATAAAAGATGAAGCTGATCCTTTTGCTAGAGATGCAACAAACGGAATGAATGTTTTTCCTCCTCTAAACTATGAATTTTTTAACGATCATCCCGGCAGTGGATTTTTCGGATTAGGATTTACAGGACTTATGTATAATGGCAAAACCGATTATCTGATGCAGTATAATGAATCTTCAATCATAGCAGGAGGAGCTATAGGTGCCATAACTATCAACGAGGTGGATCAGGGAGATGCCTCAGGCAAGCTGAATAGTCAGACCAATGCTTTTCAGTTTGGTATGAATGTTTCAGATACCACTTCACCATTCTTGGTAAAGTGCAGACTTATTGGTAAGCCTTTTGGAGGAATTGTTCCAAAAGGGGAGATGAGCCAGGGCTTTTACATTGGTACCGGAGATCAGGATAATTATGTGAAAATTGCTTTGCATGCCAATGAAGGTAAAGGTGGTATACAAATAGTGGTAGAAAATGATGGCAAACCGGAGTCGGTAATTAAGCCTGTTTCTGAAATGCCCCGTTCATCTCTGGACTTGATCTTCCGTATAAATCCAGCCTCAAAAACCATTAAAGCAAGTTTTATTGTGGACGATAAAAAGGAAGTAGAGGCTTCGGCAGAAATTGAACTGCCTGAAAAAATTAAGAGTTGTTTTTCCAAGGATAAAGCATTGGCTATAGGAATAATTGCCACTTCAAGAGGAGGTAAGCCCTATAAAGCCACCTGGGACTTTATCAGGGTTGAGTACCTCGGATCAAATAATGACCAAAAACATTCTATACATTGATGGATGTACATGAAGGGTTATCGGGCTGCTGGTATATTTGATAAAAAATATTATTATGAATTATAAAATATTTTATCAGGAATTAGGAAAATTGCTATATGCCATTGCATTTAGTGACAAAAAGATCACCGCATCAGAGAAAGAATCATTAAGAAAGCTGGTAAAGGAACAGGTTTTGCCCTTGGAAGCAAGTAAAGATAAATACGGTACGGATTTGGGCTTCCTTACAGAGTTTGAATTTGACCTGCTTGAAGAAAGAAAAGCAGATCCGGGCTCTACTTTTGATGATTTTATTGGTTACATGAAAGAAAATAAAACCGGTATACCTGCCGCGTTGAAGAACCTTGCTTATGACCTGGCCAGCAAAGTGGCAGAGTCATACAGAGGAATAAATCAGAATGAAAAGGAATTATTAAATAAGTTGAAGCAGGTTATCGCTTAAGTCAGGTATTTCTTGCTTAATTCCATTTTTTTTCGGAAGTTTTAGGAAGTATAACACCTTTTATGCTTCCAATAAGGCTTGTATTTGTATTATTTCTTATCCCTTCAATAGTTTCGTCTCAGGATTTATCCGTCGGACAGATTGAGGAAAAAATGCTCAATTCCATTGCGGCAATTACAACTTTGCGTTATCATTTTAAGTCAACAGAAAGAATAGGAACTGATTTTAAAAAGGCAGAACAGCATGTAAAGTATGCTAAAAAACCATTAAGGTTTTATGTTTATTCCATAAATCCGGATAAAGGAGCTGAAGTACTTTACAATCCTACCCTGAGTAAGGACAAGGTCTATGTTTACCCAAATGCCTTCCCTTATTATTCCCTATACCTTGATCCAAATGGAAGTATTCTGCGCAAAGGGAAACACCACACTTTATTTGAACTAGGCTTCGATAATTTTTATGGTATCATGCATTATATAAAAAAGAATTCTGCTTCCTATAAGAAAGACCTGAAGCTGGAAGGTAATGTGATGTGGAATAATAGAAAATGCTATAAGGTTACATTGAATCTTTCGGATTATAAAATTTATAGCTATACAGTGAATGAGGGAGAAACCGTGAGCTCTATAGCAAAGAAATATTATCTCAATGATTATAAAATATTGGAATTGAACAATCTTTCCGATTATGGTGCATTAAAAGCAGGTCAAAAAATCCTCCTACCGAATTATTATGCTAAAAATATTACCATTTATATTGATGCTGAAAATTTTCTCCCTGTAATGCAGGAAATGCATGATGAAAAAGGGCTTTATGAACGCTATGAATTTTTGGATCTGAAGGTCAATGGTCCGATCGCAGATGAGGAATTTACCACCGGGTTTAAAGGGTATAGGTTTTAGAAGGCGGTAAGCAGTAAGCAGTAGGCAGTAAGCAGTAAGCAGTAAGCAACAGGTAGTGGGCAGTAGGCAGTAGAGACTCCATGCATGGCGTCATTATTAGAAGTGAGTAGTCAATAGGTGGTATCCAATATCCAATATCTAACATCTAACATCTAACATCTAACATCCAATATCCAACATCCAGCATCCAACTTATAACTTTAACATTTTTTTTTCGTTAAAGCATTGAAACCTGAGTAAATCAGATTACATTAGTACCGTAACCACTAAATTTTAAAGCCATGGGAAAATCTCAAGACGCTAAAAAAGAAACCAAAAAACAGCCTGCAAAATCTCTGAAAGAGAAAAGAGCTGAGAAAAAGGAAAAGAAGAACAACAAATACTAGCTGTTCCTTTCCTACTGAAGAGTCATTTCGGAAAAGTTTCGGAATGACTCTTTTTTTTACCTGTCCTACCCTCTGCCTCATTCTCCACAATTTTCCACCCGAACTTATAACTCTTTCTCCCCACTCTTTCTCCGCACTGTTACACCGCATGTTACTCCCCACTCTTCCTCCGCACTTTCTTTAATTGTGAATAACTTCCTGATTTTCTCCTATCGGTATCACTGAATTTTGACTAATTTTCCTTAAGGAATATTCAAAGTCCTGCGTCAAAATTATGTTAGAATTCGGGGAAGTAAAATTAAAAAATCTGATTATCCATAAAGTAGGAAACAGCCTTCAGGAAGAAGGAATAGTGATTGCCCAAAAGCCCTTGGTTTTTAAAGAGGATATAGTAAAGGAATTGCTTTTGAAATATTTTTTATCTCCGTTCAAAGGTGATGTTTTTTATAATTTCGATCATGAGACAGATTTGAACCTCAATGAACTTTTCTGCTTTTGCTCGGAAATATTTGACGATCCCGATTCATTTTTTATTCAGTCAGTAAATATTGCAAAGCACCTCTACTCCAAATCAAATCACCACAACATAAAAGGAGGGGAGTTCTATCTGGTTTACTTCGAAAATGTAATTGTAAATAATGATGTCACCGATGCTATCGGGTTATTCAAGTCAGAGAACAAAGAGACTTATCTTAAGGTATTCCATCAGGAAGATTCGGTGGAAGTGGAGTATGAGCAGGGGGTAAATATTAATAAACTGGATAAGGGATGTTTGATTTTTAATCTTGAGCGGGAAAAGGGTTATAAACTTTGCATCGTTGATAATACCAATAAATCACAGGAAGCTCAATATTGGAAAAATGATTTCCTGAAAATAAAACAGCATCAGGATAATTACTTCCATACCGAACATTACCTTCATATGTGTAAGAATTTTTTCAGCAATGCACTTGATGAACAATATGAAGTGGAAAAAGCGGATAAAATAATGCTCATGAACAAGTCAGTGAATTATTTTGTCAAAAAGGAAAGTTTTAATGTGCGTGAATTTGAAAACGAAGTAATGGAGCAGCCGGAGCTAATTGAAGCATTTAAGAACTATAAGGAAGAATATAAGCAGAAGTTTGATGTTCCGGCTTATGACGAGTTTGAAATTTCAGACAGGGCAGTAAAGCAGACTAAGAAAATTTTTAAGAGTGTAATAAAGCTGGATAAGAATTTTCATATATACATTCATGGCAACAGGGATTATATACAAAAAGGTTTTGATGAGGAAAGGGGATTAAGTTATTACCAGGTCTTTTTTAAGGAAGAGTCCTGATTTTATTCCTGTATTTTCTGATTATACCTGTAAACTGCTTTTTTATAAAATTTAGGTCTTATAACCTTTTTGAAAATTATGTTGCCTGCGTTTAAAACCAGCACACCCATTGTAGATGCCAATAAATTTGAAAAATGCTGATCTGCTTTATTGGGGTCATAATCTATGCTGTTAGGATCACTGTAATAGCTGTAGTTTAATAAATTCACAGTAGCAATCAAACCCAGTGGCAGCGAGGCAAATGAAGATATGGTTCCCAGGTTGTGTACAACTCTTGCCTGCCGCAAATTGCTGTTTACCTCCGGATCATTCAATTGTTTTAAAATAGGAGTAATTCTTCTTATGCTATATTTTTTGTCCTGATATCTGAAATAGGTGCCGCCTATATGAGTGACTGTGTCCGGGTTTAAATCTTTTTTTTCGGTAAAAAATGATTCTTCATTTTTTGTCTCCGGTACTATCCTGTTTTCAGGTTTTTTCGATTCAATAACAATTTTAACTCCGTTTTCAAGCTTTAGCATGAATACTTCAGATTCATGAATCTTTCTTGTAGTGGTATCACCTGGAGGGTGTCTGAAAAAAATGGTATCTTCTATTATCTGAAGAAATTTAATTTTCTTTTCATTACCATTTATATCAAGCATTACATCCTGAGAATATGCATTAACAAAAAACAGAGCAAAAAACAAGCTTGCAAAAAAATGCTTCATTGTATTATTTTTAAAAACTTTCAATGATAAAGACATAGTTTTTTAATTCAGAAACTATGCCGCTTAGATTTTTTTCTTTAAAAGTATTGCTGGGGATCTGGAAGTTAAAACCATCAATATTCTTAAGGAATGATTCAAGATAACTTGCTTTGATTGCATAGCCGGCAGATTCTGCCGTTCTTGATTTGGCATAAATAACCCCTATCAGATTTCCATTTTCATCAATAAGCGGTCCGCCACTATTACCTCCGTTTATGGCGGCAGAAACCTGGTATTTACTTATGTCACCCATTGCACCGCTTTTTGCGCTGATAATCCCTTCGGTAATTTTTATCTCTTGCCCCATAGCCATTACATTAGGGAAGCCAATAGCATAAATCTTGTCAGCCTGATTAATCCCTGTAGTTTTAATGGAAAAAGGGGGATTGCTGAATTTTAAATTCGGATTATTAAGTTTTATAATAGCTAAATCGTTGGAGGGGTCTGAAGCAATCAAAGTGGCCCTATGTCTTATTGAGAAGTCTCCATTGATTCCTGATACTGTAATTTCATTTTTTCCATCAACGCAATGAAAATTTGTTATGAGATATCCGTCAGAGCTGATTAAAAAACAAGTTCCTTGATTAATTCCAATTCCTTTGTCTAGGTCTTTTAATGATTCACGATTTATTGGAAAATCTAAAGTTTCTTGTCGTTTAATTATACTTTTTGTATTTAAATACTCCCTCACATCTTCTTTATTTACAACATAAAGTCCTCCCATACTGTGTTTTATATAATAAGTTTTTCCTCTTGTAACTTTTAAATTGCAGGTTCTATATTCAGATTGTATGGCTATGTCACCTTGAGAATAAATTTTATACTCAACCACTGAATTATAATCTAATAGAAACGATTGTTGATTTGGAAGAGTGATATTAAGTGGAAGTTGTTTGAAATCTTTTACAAAATAAATAGTAGAATATGGAATTTCAGATTTTTTTGGGGTAGGGTTTCCATAATAATAATATGGATCAATTTCGTTTCCTTGAATTGGAGGATTTGAACTGCTTTTTTTCATCACAATCTTTGCCCCATCCTGAAATTTAACCATAAACACTTCTGAAGAATGTATCCTGTTAATGACCTTGTCTTCCGACTTTGATTTGTAAAAAACAGAATCTCCAATGATATCTGTGATTTTAACATTCAATTCATTTCCATTTCTCATCAGAATCATATCCTGCGAAAATGCCATTAATGGTATTAAGAAGATGAAAGAAAAAAGGAGGCGTTTCATATTGCTGTTTATATAAAGTATTTACAATTATATATTAAATATAATCATTATTTGGATTGGATAAAACTGTATTGAAGTTTTAAACTACCTGGTAATAAAATGACTGGAAGAGCTTATTCCTTTTCAATCCCATACAATTCGTAGTTGTATCGTTTTACTGCTTTGTTCATTTCAACATAGCGCACAATTTGTTTGGTGATAAGCTGAGTGGCCTGGCATGAAATAACTGCTACTAAACCTGAAAAGGCTATTAGTGATAAAGTATTATATTCCTGCTGTTGTGCAGGGCTCATATTGTATGTAGGGTAGTCAGTTAGCCTTATATAGGTCAAAGTAGTAACTGCTCCGATAGGGTAGGTGGCATACAGGAAAAAATTACCTATTCTGTCTGCTTTGTCAAAATTTTTCAGGTGGAGATTTACTTCTTCTGATTTGATACTCTTCAATGTAGGTTGAATGGAGAATATATTATACCGCCTGTTCATGAATTCCAGATCTTTTCCTCTCCATCTTATCAATGAATCACGGCTGGTTTTATTGAGAGGTGCAGTATTTAAATATTGTGCCTGGTCTTCTTTGCTTAGGGACTCCGGCTCTTCCATTACAATTTTAGTACCATCTTTGAGCTTAATCATAAATACTTCAGCCTGAAGGATGGATTGAATGGTGGTATCTTCCGGAGGAGCGAAATAATAAATAGTATCCCCGTTTATCCGGGAGATTTTTGAAATTATTTCTTTTCCGTTTCTTTTAATTATCAGATCCTGTCCAAAAACTGAATATTGGAAACCGATTAAAAATATAATAGAAGCAAAAAATATTCGCAGGAAACCCATTGAATGTGCTTAATATAAATAAATTACTTATTAATGTTATCCTGTAGCATATTATATCGCTCAACAGCTTTTTTGTATTCTCTTTCCCTTACAATTTTCTTCAATACAATTTGTGTTAAGTGAAGTACTACTACGCTACCGGCTCCTACGACAGTATAGGTAAGGTATTGGTTTTGTCTGTTGTAGTAATTGATCGTTGGGTCCTGCATCCAGTATCCGGTGGAATGTTCCATGTAAGTTACAAACGAAATGAATCCCGCCAGTCCTACAGGAATAGATGACAAGGCACTTACGGTACCTATGTTATGAGCAAGCCTGGCATCCCTTACATGTTGGTTAATTTCCTCATCGTTTGCTGTACGCAACACGCCGTTAATTCTTGGTCTGGTCATTCTTCGTCCGTTGTAGTAATAATATCCTCTGGAGGCCGGTTCAATATATTTTGGTTGTGGTTTGTCTTCTTCCTGTGTAGGCTGAGGTTGAGGTTTTACAACCACGGAGTTTGACCTCTGCTGGGAAGGAGCAGGGGCCTGGCTATCCATTACGATTTTGATTCCGTTTTCAAACTTGATCATGAAAACAGCAGATTTCGGAAGAGTCAAAACAACACTGTCAGCAGGGTTTTTTTTGTATAAAATTGTATCACCATTCATCTCTATCACTTTACCGGTAATTTCGTCCCCGCCTTTTTTAATGATCAGGTCTTGTGAATAGGATGCCAATGAGAAACCAGCGAAAAAAGCAATAAATAGAATAAAAGTTGAAAATCTGCCCATAGATGTACTGAAAGTAAATTTTGTAGTTTAAAAATACCGATTTTTTTCTGTCCCGGAAATTGAATCAGCTTAAAAAAATAAAAAAGCCGGAAAATTGACCATTTCGGAATTTCCCGGCTTTATATTGGTATTCAGGAGCTAGCCCAAGCTGATCTGTTTCATGCTGGTCATTGCTTCACGCAATTCTGCTCCTACTATTTCGATAGGATGCCAACGGATAATTTCATTGACTTCCAGCAGTCTCCTGTTGTCCACGCCACCGTTTTTGCCTTCATTATAATTTTTGCCGATTACGTCAGTGTCAATTTTCTTCATGAAGTCCGCAAGTAATGGCTTACATGCATGGTCGAACAAATAACATCCGTACTCTGCAGTATCAGAAATTACTCTGTTCATTTCATAAAGCTTTTTACGTGCGATGGTATTGGCGATAAGCGGAGTTTCATGCAGAGATTCGTAATATGCAGACTCATCTTTGATACCTGACTCTGTCATGGTTTCAAAAGCAAGTTCAACTCCTGCTCTTACCATAGCAACCATCAGTAGAGCATTGTCATAATATTCCTGTTCGCTTATTTTTACATCAGAGGCCTGTGTTTTTTCAAATGCAGTTTCAGAAGTAAGAGCTCTCCATTTCAACAGATTCTTATCGTTGTTTGCCCAGTCTTCCATCATAGTTTTTGAAAATTCACCGCTCATAATATCATCCTGATGTTTGCGGAAAAGAGGACGCATAATGTCTTTCAGTTCTTCAGACAGGTCAAATGCTTTTATTTTTGCAGGGTTGGAAAGCCTGTCCATCATAAGTGTAATACCTCCATGCTTCAATGACTCGGTAATTACTTCCCATCCATATTGAATTAATTTCGCAGCGTATCCTTTGTCTATTCCTTTTTCTACCATTTTGTCGAAACAAAGAATAGAACCTGTTTGCAACAATCCGCAAAGGATAGTTTGCTCACCCATAAGGTCTGATTTTACTTCAGCAACAAAAGAAGATTTTAACACTCCTGCTCTGTCACCGCCGGTTGCAACAGCATAAGCTTTTGCATAATCCCAGCCTTTACCTTCAGGATCATTTTCAGGGTGTACTGCTATAAGAGTAGGCACTCCGAATCCTCTTTTGTACTCTTCTCTTACTTCAGATCCAGGAGATTTTGGTGCTACCATGATCACGGTAATATCTTTCCTGATCTGCATTCCTTCTTCCACAATATTAAACCCGTGTGAATAGGAAAGTGCTGCTCCCTTCTTCATCAACGGCATTACTGCATTGATAACAGAAGTATGCTGTTTATCAGGTGTAAGATTAATTACCAGGTCAGCATTAGGGATTAATTCTTTATATGTTCCTACTTTAAAACCGTTTTCAGAAGCATTTTTCCATGACTGTCTTTTTTCAGCTATTGCATCTTCTCTTAATGCATAAGAAATATCAAGACCTGAATCTCTCATGTTCAATCCCTGATTTAGTCCTTGTGCTCCGCAACCAACGATTACAATTTTCTTGCCTTTTAATGCAGCTACTCCGTTGCTGAATTCTTCTCTGTCCATGAACTCGCAAACACCGAGTTGATTTAATTTTTCTCTTAATGGAAGGGTATTAAAATAATTTGCCATTGTTTTTTAGGTTAAAATAATACTGACTATTCTGGTACAAATATGGGAAACAAACTTGTAAAAAAAGGATATTTTTACTGAAAGTTTAGGCACTTTTTTGGGATTATCGGTGCCAGATCTATAAAAAATAATCCATACAGGCTGGTATAACCTGTATGGACGAATAGATTGTTGTATTTACAAATCCTTATCCCTGGATCTCACTGTTCATTTGCTCAACTACATTAGCCGACTCCTCGAAAAAGCTTTCAATCTGATCTTTTTGATTTAAAAGCTGTTCCTGTGGATTGATAGCTGAAGCGGATTCATTAAGACTGTTCAGGTCATCTTGACCCATATCCGGAAATCGCTGCTGTTGTACTTTTTGTAATGCGTCGGAAGCTGATGTAAATGCCTCTTGTATCCTGTTTGCATGCTGCAACGACTGCGGATCCTGTTGTATCTGTTGCGCTCTTTCTTTTATCAGATTTACCTCACCTGATACATCGGCCTGACCTGCTGCAAGTCCGTTTATCGCATCGCCTAATCTGGATAAAGCTTCTGCTGTCATTTCATGATTGACACCCATAGCTTCTTTTACATTGTTTTCATCTATAAAATTCACATATGCTGAAGCTTCCGGTATTCCTTGGCCCTGTTGCTGTCCCTGCATTTGTTCCTCACCCTGCATCTGGTCTTCCTGGGTCATAGTCTGCTCCTGCTGTTGCCATTCTTCATCAAAGGCCACACCGGTTTCCCTGCGGTCTTTCCCTGTCATATCCACAAGTAACCAAACCGCTCCAACTATGAGAATTAATCCCACTATCCAGGGCCAAATAGGTTTTCTCCTTCTTTCTACTCTTATGTCTGCCATACCCTACAAATTTTCCGTATTCTCACTATTTCAAAAACTTATTAAAATTAAGGGTAGTTCCTCCTTTATTCTTTCCTATTATAACTCAGCGCGTTTTTTCAGACCTGATTCAAGAATAAATGTTCCGAATGGAAGAAGGGAGGCAACAAAGGCCCAGGTAACGAATAAAAATTTCCACTTAAATTTTATCCACACCTGAAGAAGAAGTAATACATATAAAATGAAAAGCAGTCCATGTGCCCAACCTACATATTTCACCGGTTCCGGAATTCCTGTCCAATACTTCATAGGCATGGCTATACCTAAAAGTAACAAATAGGAGATCCCTTCTAACCTGGCGATCAGGAGAAAACTTTTTAATCCTTCTAAAGAATGATTTGTCATAATGATGAATTTATTAATCCGATTATTTTCTTCGTCCTTGTGCTCAAGGTATTGTTGTTCTCAGGATTAAATCCTGTGATTTACTTACGCCATAAAACTAACAAAATTGCCTTAAAAGTTTTTTATACAAATTAAATTAGTATTTTTACAATAAATTATATAAATAAAAAGCCTTTAAAACGTTTGCAATGAAGAAAGTTGTTTTCAGACTCGTTTCTGCTATTTTTTTGTCAGCTTTACTTTTTACCCATTCCATTTCCCAAGTTATTATAAATGAGGTTAGTTCCAATAATAGCTCCTATTATCAGGATGAAGATGGCGACTATGGGGATTGGATTGAACTTTTTAATGCAGGAAGTTCTGCCGTAAATCTATCCGGTTATAAATTAAGCGACAGGCCTTTACTGCCTGCCAAATGGACTTTTCCTTCTGTTTCCATACCGGCAGGTGGATATTTTACAGTATATGCATCAGGGAAAAATAAAAATAAAGTAGTTGATCATTGGGAAAGTGTGGTACTGGAAAATCATACATGGCGATACAGGGTGCCAACAGCTACTATTGCAGGCTGGACAGACAGAAATTTTAATGATGGCTCATGGGCTCAGGGTCCCGCTGGTATCGGATATGGCGATGGTGATGATGCGACAACAGTTCCTTCCGGTACGGTATCTGTTTTCATGAGACGTACCTTCAACATTGCAGACTCAGCAGCTATTCAGGCAATGATCCTCCACATGGATTATGATGATGGTTTTGTGGCATATCTTAACGGAGTGGAAATTGCCAGAAGCAATATCAATGGCAACCCTCCTGCGTGGAATGCTACTGCTCCGGTTGACCGGGAAGCACAAATGTATTCAGGTGGAACTCCTGAAGGATTTCCAATTTCCTCATCAGTTTTCAAGCCTTTATTAAGAAATGGGGCCAATGTACTGGCAATTCAGATTCATAACCACTCTTCTTCATCTTCAGATTTATCGGCAATACCGTTTCTTTCAGTAGGTGTAAGTACCACCAGCATGACTTACAGTCCTACACCTTCCTGGTTTACTGCGCCAGCAAATACAGCCTTCCTTCATACCAATTTTTCATTAAAAGCTTCAGGTGAGACTTTATATTTGTTTAATCCATCAGATGAAGTAATTAATACAGTTGTAATACCACAGCTTTCAGTTGACGACACCTACGGAAGATATCCCAATGGAAGCAGTACCTTCAGGATTCTGGCACCACCAACACCTAATGCAAGCAACGGAAGTTCTACTGCATTCAATGGCTACCTCGATGCAACAGTTAGTTTTTCACTTCCTCCGGGATTTTATTCCGGGACACAATCTGTCACATGTACTTGTTCCGATGCAACTGCCCTGATTCGGTACACTACCGATGGTAGTAAACCAACTGCGAGCAGTACTCAATATACAGGTGCCATATCAGTATCATCTTCCAGAGTGTTGAGAGCTGCTTGTTTCAAATCAGGATTTAAAACGAGAAATTTCGAGACAAACACATATTTTATCAACGACGCTGGTACCACACTAGCTGTTTTTTCAATCAGTACGCATCCGAATAATTTTTTCCATAACGATACCGGTATCTATGTACTTGGTCCGAATGCATCATCCAGCCCTCCTAACTATGGAGCCAACTTCTGGCAGGATTGGGAAAGAGAAGTTCATATAGAGTATTTTGATAAAGGAAAGGTCCATCGGTTTGAGCAGGATTGCGGAATAAAAATATTCGGAGGTTGGTCAAGAGCCAATGCAATGAAAAGTCTTCGATTGATTCCTAATTCAAAATATGGGGAAAATAAAATCAGATATCCGTTATTTTCAGAAAAACCACATATTACAGAATTCGATCAGGTTCATTTGCGGAACGGAGGAAATGATTTCAATTATACCCACCTTAGAGATCAGACTAATAACAGAATCCTGAATTCAAACCCAGAAGTTCTGGGCAGTAAAACAAATATTGATTTCTCTGCCTATGAACCGGTCGCTGTATTTATTAATGGACAATATTGGGGAGTGCATCACCTTAGGGAGAGGTATAATCATGGATACTTCGAGTGGAATCATAATGTGAGTAAAGGTCAGTTTGAAATGCTTGAAATGGATGGCGATGTGGTAAAAGAAAGTGATGAGCATTTTGTCAACATGACCAATTTCATCGAAAATAATACAATGAGTACAGCCAATTATAATCAGGTAAAACAATGGCTTGATGTAGAAAACTATGTTGATTACATGGCAGCTCAGATTTATCATACCAACTGGGACTGGCCTCATAATAATATTAAGTACTGGAGAAAAACAGCAGGAGGGAAGTGGAGATATTTGTATTATGATACTGACTTTTCTTATGGCTTATTTGGTTTTACAGAGAACTCTCCGACTTTTAATGAACTGAACAGGGTGATCAATGACACAAGAAGCAAGCATTCGCCCATGTTCAAAAAGCTTTTGACCAATACAGAATTCAGAAATTACTTCGTCAACAGGTTTGCGGACCTGATGAATACAGTCTACAGACCTGCAAATATGAAAGGTGTGTTTGATGGTTTGAAAGCAGAATTGGATCCTGAGATGACAAGACATTTTAACCGTTGGCCTCAAAATGCTGGAAGTGTTACCGGATGGAATTCCAATTGCAGCGGTATAAGAACCTGGATGGACTCCCGTCCTACACCTGCAAGAAATCATATTATCTCTCAGTTTGGTCTGGTAAAAACAGTTAACGTTACTTTACAAGTGAACCCTGCAGGAGCGGGTGTAGTACAAATATCAACCATTACACCTTCTACCTATCCTTGGACCGGCACCTACTTCGATGGAGTGCCGGTAACAATAACAGCTTATCCAAATCCGGGATATGCGTTTGCCAACTGGACCTCTTCTTCAGTTTCTGTAGGTACTCCTAATAGTGCATCAATTACTTTGAATATTGGCGCCAATAATACTTTCACAGCAAACTTTACTACAACAACAAATATTCCTCGTCTTACTATAAGCGAAATCAATTACAATTCACCTGTTGACATGGATGCTGCCGACTGGCTGGAATTACATAATTATGGTAATGCATCTATAAATTTATCAGGCTGGGTTCTTAAGGATGAAAATGAATACAACTCCTACAAAATCCCTCCGGGAACTATATTGGCACCGGGTCAATATCTTGTATTGGTAAGCAGTGTGACCAAATTTACCGGAGTGCATCCCGGCGTATCCAATTTCATTGGTCCCTTTGATTTTAACCTCAGCAATGCCGGAGAGCAAATACGACTTTATGATAATCTAGGTCGATTAAACCTTTCCATGACCTATGCTGATGTTTCACCTTGGCCATTGTATGCCGATGGTAAAGGAAGTACCCTGGAACTGATAGATCCTACAGGCAACCTAAGTGACGGAAGCAACTGGAAAGATGGCTGTAAAGGCGGTTCTCCCGGAAGCGCATTTACACCATGCCCATGTATGAATGTCGATCTGGGACCAGATAAAATTTTATGTTCTTCAGGAGGAACAGTGACTTTAAATACAGGGCTAACTGCACATGTTAACCGTAAATTTAACTGGTATTTTAATGGAACATTAATTGCTGCAGCCACAGGACCTACATTTAATTCTACTGCTGCAGGAGAGTATTATGTGGTGGTGGATTCTATGGGCTGCCTCAAAACAGATGCAGTCTCTGTTAAATCAGACTTAACTTTTTCCTTAGGAGATAATTTCACTTTGTGTACACCAAGTGTCAGAATATTATCTTCAGGTTTAGACATGCCCGACATAACCAATGTTTGGAGGAAGGATGGAAATATAATTTCCGGAGAAACAAGCGCAACACTTAGAGTGAATTCACCAGGCACATATCAGTTAACGGTTTCAGCTCCTGGCTGCAGTTCAAGAAGCAGTCAGGTAGTTGTAAATTCCGCTGGTCCGATACCGAACGATAATTCCAGATGTGGTAGCGGTACTGTTTCATTAAGTGTGACAGGCACCAAAACTTATGAATGGTACTCTGTGCCGACGGGAGGTTCGGTACTTACTACGGGAAATAATTTTACAACACCGATACTTACCACTACTACTACATACTATGTAAGAGATGCATCTTTCTTTAATGGTATAGTGGGGCCTTCCAGTCCTTCAGAAGTGGGTGGTTCAGTATGGACAAATTCAGACTGGAGTTCTTCCACCAACGAATATAAAATGAGGTTCAACGTACTTGCTCCTGTAGTATTGGATGCTATTACAGTGTTTACGAACGGACCTCAAAATGTTACCATAAGAGTATTACAACCGGATAAAAGTACTATAAGATTTACCCGGACAGTCGCAGTAACGACTACAGGTGAGTCCAGGATACCTTTGAACTTTGAATTTGTAAGCACTGATGTTAAGAATGGGTATTTTATTGATGCTATCGGTACAACTGGGCAATTGAGGATGAATGGTTCAGGTGCCACTACAGCTTATCCTTATTTGGGAGGGGGTAAGATAAATATAACCGGCGCTGTAGCTAACTGGGGAAGTATCAACGACTGGTATCCATATTTCTATAAATGGGAGTATTCTTCCGGTCCTGGTCCCTGTGACAGAGTTCCGGTAGTGGCAACAATTAATGCTCCTGCAGCTGCTGCAGGTCCAATCTCTGGAAGTACAACCGCCTGCAGCAGCTCTTCCGGTAATACTTATTCTATAACCCCTGTACCTGGCGCAACTTCTTACACGTGGACTGTTCCTTCAGGTAGTACTATTACCAATGGATCAGGAACAAATAGTATAACAGTTACATTTGGTTCCACTAGCGGTACCATTAGTGTTACACCAGTAAGTCCTTGCGGCAATGGCGGGTCAAGCAGTATCTCTGTCACATTGAATCCTGCAGGTGCTTCTGCATCTGTTACTATCTCAGGGCCTAATTCAGTTTGTCAGGGACAAGGTGCAACCTTTACGGCCAACCCGGTTAACGGTGGTACACCTACATATCAGTGGAGAAAAAATGGTGTAAATATTTCAGGAGCTACATCTTCTACTTACAATGCAACCGGCATTGTTCATGGTGATGTATTTTCTGTGATAATGACTTCAAGCCTTACTTGTGTAACAGGTTCTCCTGCTACCTCAAATTCCATAACGGTAACTGTAAATCCTAATGTTACAGCATCTGTTTCAATTACTGCCAGTGCCACCACAATATGTTCAGGCTCCAGTGTAACTTTCACCGCTAATCCGGTTAACGGAGGTTCTACACCAACTTATCAATGGAGAAGGAACGGTATAAACATTTCCGGAGCTACAGGATCGCAATATACTACAAGCAGTCTTTCTGATAATGATCAGATAAGTGTACTAATGACTTCCAATAGTTCATGTGTTACAGGTTCTCCTGCTACTTCCAATGTCATAACCATGACTGTCAATACTTCACTACCTGTTTCAGTAAGTGTGGCGCCGGATGCTAATCCGGTTTGCCAGAATCAGCCTGTAGTCTTTACAGCTACTCCGACAAATGGAGGACCCGGGGCAACATATCAGTGGAGAAGAAATGGAGTGAATATTCCGGGGGCAACTCTTTCAACATTTTCAGCATCATCAGTAACACATAACGATGTGTATTCAGTTATAATGACATCGTCTCTGGAATGTGCATCAGGTTCACCTGCCACTTCCAATAATGTGGTGATGACTGTAAATAACAATCTACCTGCATCTGTAACCATATCACCTTCCGCTAATCCTGCATGTGCAGGCCAGGCAGTGACTTTTACTGCCACACCTTCCAACGGAGGATCTGCACCAACTTATGAGTGGAGAAGGAATGGTTCATTGCAATCTGGTGCAACTCAGTCAACCTTTACCATCTCTACATTAAATGACGGCGATATTATCACCTGTGTAATGCATTCTTCATTACAATGTGTATCCGGTTCACCGGCAACTTCAAATGGTGTAATTATGACCATTAACTCAAGTCAACCTGCTTCAGTAAGCATTACTTCTTCGGCTACAAGCATCTGTACAGGCCAATCCGTTACATTCAATGCAACGCCGGTCAATGGTGGAACATCTCCTGCCTATCAGTGGTTGAGAAACGGATCAGAGATAGCTTCGGCAACAGGCGTAAATTTTACAAGCTCGACTTTGGCTAATGGAGATCAGATAGCAGTTAGAATGACTTCTAATTCTACCTGTGCCACCGGATCACCGGCCACTTCCGCAGCCATTACAATGACAGTTAATGCTTATCCTTCAGCAAGTATTACTGCAGGAGGTCCGACAACCTTCTGCGCAGGAGGAACGGTAAGCTTGTCTGCAAATACTGGAACTGGACTTAGCTATCAGTGGAAGAATGGTGGTGTGAATATAGCTTCTGCAACCTCAGCAAATTACTCTGCAAATGCAACCGGAAATTATACAGTAGAAGTTACCCGTAACGGATGCTCTACCACATCTACTCCTGTTACCGTTACTGTTACTCCACAACCAAGCACTGCAAATGCCGGTGCTGACCAGAATGTTTGCGGAAGTTCAGCAACACTGAATGGAAACATGCCTTCAGTGGGAACAGGTACATGGACAAAAGTAAGTGGCAATGGTACTATTGTAGATCCTTCTAACGCCAATTCTCCTGTAAGTGGGTTAAATGGTGTAAGTGTTTTCCGTTGGACTATTTCCAATGGAACTTGTCCTGTCTCCCATGATGAGGTAAGCATTTCTTCTACTGGTTCTGCCTCGGCAGAAGTTGTAATCAACGCAAGTGCCAATCCTGTTTGCCAGGGACAATCAGTTACATTTACAGCTACACCTGTCAATGGTGGTACTTCTCCGATTTATCAGTGGAGAGTTAATGGTTCTGTGGTGGGATCTAACAGTAACATTTATACTGCAAGCAATTTGTCAAACGGAGATAATGTACAGGTAACTATGACTTCTGACCTTACGTGTGTTACAGGTTCTCCGGCAAATTCAAATACAATTACAATGACTGTAAATACTGGTGCTACGGCTTCTGTAAGCATCACTTCAACTGCTACAAGTATTTGTGCCGGTCAGTCAGTAACTTTTAATGCCACTCCAACCAATGGCGGAACAGCTCCTGTTTATCAATGGTTGAGGAACGGAACAGAAATTGCTTCTGCTACAGGATTAAGTTATACAAGTACTTCACTGGTAAATGCAGATCAGATTTCGGTGAGAATGACATCCAATGCAACCTGTGCGACAAGTTCTCCTGCTACTTCATCCGCGATTACCATGACAGTGACCGCTTATCCTACAGCAACTATAACTGCCGGTGGTCCGACAACATTCTGCGCAGGAGGTTCTGTAAGCCTGGAAGCCAACACAGGTACAGGCCTTAGCTATCAGTGGAAAAACGGGGGAGTGAATATCCCTTCGGCTACAGCAGCAACCTATTCAGCAACTACATCCGGTAATTATAGCGTTGAAGTTACACGAAACGGATGTGCAACAAGTTCTACAGCGGTTACTGTTACAGCAACACCACAACCAACTACAGCAGATGCCGGCGCGGATCAGACAGTATGTGGAACAACTACTACTTTAAATGGAAATACGCCTGCTGTAGGAACAGGTGTATGGACAAAAATCAGCGGCAATGGTACGATTACCGATGCCTCAAGTCCTACGACCACAGTCACAGGCTTAAGTGGGACGGCAATGTTCCGCTGGACAATCAGCAACGGAAATTGCACTGAAAGTTTTGATGAAATTACTGTCAACGTAACAGCCACAGCTCCTGCGGAAGTTTATGTCAATCCAAGTGCAAATCCTGTATGCCAGGGGCAGCCTGTTACCTTTACTGCTGTACCTGTCAATGGAGGTACATCTCCTGTTTACCAATGGAGCATAAATGGAAATGTCGTGGGTACTAATAGCGGTACATATACGGCATCTAATTTATCCAGCGGTGATCAGGTTAGGGTAACCATGACATCCAACTTATCATGCTCGACCGGTTCTCCTGCAAATTCTAATATTGTTACAATGGTGGTGAATGCTTCTCAGGCTGCGTCTGTAAATATTACTTCATCTGCAAGCACTATTTGCCAGGGCCAATCAGTAACATTTACTGCCAATCCTACAAATGGAGGCTCTAATCCCGGTTTCCAATGGTATAGGAATGGGGTTTCCATTTCATCAGCAACCGACATAAGCTACACTTCTACATCTCTGGCTAACGGGGACCAGATATATGTTCAGATGACTTCCGATGCCACCTGTGCCACCGGATCACCTGCTACTTCTAATATTGTTACAGCCACTGTAACTGCATATCCTCTGGCTCAGATAACTGCTTCCGGTTCTGCTTCTTTCTGTGAAGGATCCGGCGTTACATTAAATGCTAATTCGGGCACAGGTTTAAGTTACGTATGGAAAAGAGGACCTGAGGTAGTCTCTGCATCCGGAAGCGGATATTTTGCAACGCAGGGAGGTAATTATACAGTTGATGTTACTTCAAACGGTTGTACATCCACATCTTCTCCTTTCACTGTTTATGTTAATCCATCACCTTCTACTGCAAATGCAGGGACAGATCAGTCAATATGTTCCGGCTCCACCACACTTGATGGAAATGTCCCGCAGAATGGAAGTGGTATGTGGACAGTGATAAGTGGTGTTGGAAATGTTATTGATCCGGAGAATCCTAAATCTGCAGTTACCGGTCTTTCCGGAATTACTGTATTGAGATGGACAGTCAGCAACGGTCCATGTTCACCTTCTTCAGATGAAGTAACAATAAATGCATCGCAGGGAGGACAAGCAGAAGTTTATATAAATGTAAGTGCAAATCCTGTATGCAACGGACAATCAGTGTCCTTTACTGCTATATCTTTCAACGGAGGATCTACTCCTCAATACTCATGGAGAGTTAATGATGTTGTTATCGGAGAGACTAGCCATATTTACACTACTACCTCACTGGTAAATGGTGACAGAGTTCAGGTTGTAATGACTTCAGATTTATCCTGTGCCAGCGGTTCGCCTGCTTCTTCCAATGTTATAACCATGACAGTGAATCCAAGTCCGCAGGCTTCAGTAAGCATAAGTGCGAGTGGTACGGAAATTTGTCCGGGAGAGACAGTCTCTTTCTGGGCTACTACTGTAAACGGAGGTTCATTGCCTTCGTTTCAATGGATGAAAAACGGAATAGAAATTCCCGGCGCAAACTTTTATGAATATGCCACTGCAAATATCAGTAACGGAGATGTTTTTTCTGTTAGGATGACATCTTCATTTACATGTGTAAGTAATTCGCCTGCTAATTCGAATCAAATCGCTGTTACTTTGAATTCTGCAGTGGCAATGTCTGTAGACTTGACCAGTTCATCGGAAAAAGTATGTCAAGGCAATCCTGTTACATTTACTGCGCTTCCCAAAAATGCAGGATCATCACCTCAGTATTCGTGGAAGGTAAATGGTATGGATGCCGGTACTAATAATTCACAATTTACCAGCAGCAGCCTTCAAAATGGTGATGAAGTATATGTGGTAGTAAGCTCTGCCAGCGCATGTGTGATTGGATCACCTTCAAGTTCGAACAGAATAACCATAACAGTAGATGCTTCTCCGACAGTTGCAAATGCAGGTGCAGATCAAAGTATAACAGTAAATTATACAACCTTAAACGCTAATATACCAACAGTGGGTTCAGGTATGTGGACTCAAGTTGCAGGAGCAGGGTTTATATCTTCACCTGGATCACCTTCCACCAATGTTGGAGCACTAAGTATAGGTAACAACATTTACAGATGGACTATAAGCAATGGAATATGTCCGCCTTCTATTGACGAGGTAATTGTAGCTTATGGTTCTCATGGTCAGTTCTTTATTTCAGGTCCTACCACAGTAAATGCAAATGAAACCCATACTTATACGGTTTCTGAAGTTTCCGGCGCTTCTTATAACTGGATACTTCCTGAAGGAGCTACAATCATCACCGGGCAGGGGACTAACTCAGTTACAATATACTTTGGTCCTAATGCTTCAGGTACTTTAACTGTTATTCAGAATTCACTGGAAGGTGAAAAGACTGCAAGCGCTGAAATCAATGTAATAACCAGTGTAGATAAGGTATCATTTAATGAATTTAAACAAGTATTTCCTAATCCGTTCTTTGGTAAAACTCATATTTTGATAGGAACACAATCCAGAGAAAGAGTAAGTATTCAGGTGACCAATATGCTTGGTATCATACTTTATACTTCCGATGATCATTTCACCAACGAGACCATTGAGTTCGGCGAAAAGCTGGCGGCAGGAGAGTATATAGTACATGCCAGCTATGGCGACAGGGTGCAGACGTTTAAGATTATTAAGTTTGAGTAGCGGTAAGCAGTTGGCGGTAAGAAGTAGGCAGTAAGCAGTTGGCAATAAGCAGTAAGGCAAGGAGTTTAAGAAAGAAGAAGTAAGAAATTAATAATAAGTAGGTGGTTAACGAATATGGTAATAAATAATAAGAAGGCAGTAAGGAGTAAGTAGTAAGTAGTAAGTAGTAAGTAGTAAGTAGTAGATAGCTATGCCTACTGGGGACATTTGCCTATTGCCTACTGCCTTCTTAAATTATTCCACTACAATCTTTTCAGTTTGTCTGAAATTTTTACCTTCTACTTTTATCAGGTGAATTCCTTTTGAATTAAGGGAGGATATATCAATTAAAGAGTCATGGCTAATGACATTTGAGTAAATAAGTTCTCCGATAAGATTATATACAGAAACTTTTGCTCCCTCCGAAGACTTGATTTCTTTAAATTTAACCATAAATTTTCCTTCGCTGGGATTTGGATATACTGCAAAGTTGTTTTGAGAAGCTTTATTCACTGCTAAAGGTTTGCAGTTAAGGTTTTCAGCTTTTGGACTTGCATATACAGGGAATCCGGAAAAATCAGCTACATAATTTTCTGATACACCCCACTGATTTGAAACTGCATTATCTGCATCTGCATCACAAAGAGTAAGAGACGGACCTTCTCCGTTTGCCTGCGCAGGCCATGGTGAAGTAATATAATAAACAAGAGAATCAATAAAATCACCGGTTGTATTTTTTATTGCAAGTTTTTCTCCTGAATTATCCAGAGATCCTGATTCCCACTGGATGGTTCCGGTAATTCCGAAGAAAGAGTTAACCATTTCTGCATTACCTGCAATTACAATGTATGATCTGGCAGGAATGGTCATTTCAGGAAAAGTGAAGGTAAGCCCTGAAGTGAAACGGTAACCACCGAGGATCGCATCATTATCATCATTATTGTATAATTCAAGAAATTCAAGATCATCCGGACCCGGATTATTATACATAATTTCGGTTATCACAAGGTTGGCTATGGAATTGTTGAATACCACATCAAAAGATCTGGCTTTGTTCATAGTGTTACCGGGGATATCAGAAATACCATTGATCGTCACAGTATAATATTTACCTGTTATCATAGGTTCATCCAAAGTAAGTGTTACCGTATCTCCTCTGGAATTTCTAACCGCAGAGCTAATGGTCCCCAGTCCTGTGTAGTTTGAAGTGTTCTGTGCTGAACTTTGACTTACCGGTTCATTAAAAGCGATTCTTATATTATTGGCAGAAACAGGTTGAACCCGTCGTATTTTCGGTGGATAAATATCACCCGGAGCTGTACAACTTGCATTTCCACTGCCAGGATTTGCTAAAATTACATTACCAAGATAAATACCAGCAAATTCATTGCACGCAACCCAATTATGTCCTAATGAATTATCAGAGTTTGGATCGCAAAGAATGAGAGAAGCTCCTTCTCCATCTGCCCCGGGATCCCAGGGATAATTATCTTCGTATTCTACCGAGTCAACTATGTTTCCATTACGATCCTTTATTACAATTTTTTCTCCGCTGTTATCAAGCCCTCCGCTATCCCATTGAAGGCATGTTTTTTTGAAAAATTCTTTGAAAAAGTTTTCATACCTGGCTATTACCAGATACCCGCCAGGTTGTATTGTTACATTGGGAAAGGTAAAGCCAAAACCTCTGGTTACTTTATAGCCTTCCAAATTAACTGGTTGGCTGCCCTTATTATATAATTCAATAAATTCTAAGGTATCAGGTCCCGGCTGATTATATAATATCTCAGTAATTACAATATTGCTTTGGCCCGATGCAATATTGTAAACAAAAAATACCGGAAAGATTAATGTAAATAATTTCTTCATGAGTTTGTATAATGCTTTTTAATGTGTTAACTTTTTAGAATTTAAGTATAATCTGCTTAAAAGTGGTACAATGCATGAGGGTTTTAAATAAAAAACCTCTAAAATGTTATTCCTGCTTTAAGAACAAGCAGGTTTTTGTATGGAGACTCAGGTCTGTGAGTCAGATCTGCAAGCAAATAAAGATAGCCATCAAGTTTATCAGTAAATGGTTGCCTGTAGCCGCCCCCGGCAAAAAGGCTTGCAATGTACACCCGGGAGTATTCATATACGTATTCATTCCTGTAAGCAACATTGGAGTACATATATTCCAGGTGAGTGAAGATGTTTTTATGGGGAAAAATCCTGGTAAATAAATTAAATCCAATTGTGCTGGTATTGGTTCTGATGCTATTTCTATAGTAATATAAATAGTTCAATCCTCCGCCGGCATGCAATTTTTCACTGAAAGGTATAACTATTACTGGAGCAATGTCAAGATGCGAAAGCTGCAAATGGTAGTTTAATCCAATTTTTACTTTACTTAAACTACAACAGTTAGAGTTATCCTGGGCTCTTATATCATTAATAGCGATAGCCAACATCAGTACCACCAGGGCTCTAAATAGTAAATTGTACATTTTATATTGAGAGATAAATTAAATTTTTTTAAGAAAAAACAGAAATATAACTTGAATTAAGACTATAAATATAATAAATTTGCAATTGCAGGTTAAGAAAGTGTTAAAATTTAATTATAAAATTGTTGGTTCAGTCCCCTTGATCCTGGCCTTTTTCGGGCTTGTCGGGCTAGCAGCATGCAGCTCCAAAAAAGGCTGCATTGATCCCGGCTCTATATCATACGACCCTAATGCGAAAATAGATAACGGAAGTTGTCAATATCCTGATTTCACTATTAAACCAAGTCCATATAGAAGACTTGAGGAAAAGTTTGATGAAATCTCGGGTATACAATATACTGATAAAAGAATTTGGTCCATCACAGATGTTCCGGGAGATAACAAGGTTTATAGCCTTAATCTTATTTCAGGAGATGCCAAAGAACAAATCAAACTGGATGGTACCGATGCTGTTAATTATGAAGATATAGCCTGTAGCAATGAACATTTTTATATAGGTGATTTTGGAAATAACGATGGCAACCGGACGGACTTATGTATCTACAGAATTGCTCGTCCGAAAGATGTTCTTCCTTCCAATGTTTCTTTTCCGGATAAAATCAGTTTTTATTATCCTGAACAAACCGACTTCCGGAAAAACCCATCTAACAATTACGATGCCGAAGCAATGTTTTACTATGCAGGTAAGATTTTCATTTTTACCAAAAACAGAGGTGATTTGAAAACGGCATTGTATGAGATACCGGATCAGCCCGGCCTTCATGCCGCAAAGCTGAGAGGAATATTCGATACTAAAGGTCTTATCACCGGTGCAGATATTAATGAGGATGGTAATAAGATTGTTTTATGCGGAATAAATCCTGTATCCAATATGACATTTCTTTGGATCATAAAAGATTTTCAGGACTCAAAATTTTTCACAGGTAAGAAATTCAGAGTAGATATCGGACCTGTAACTGAAGTAGGACAGATTGAATCTGTTTCTTTTTATGATGATAATTATGTCTTTTTAGCAAACGAAAAATATAAATCAGTAAAACCAACACTTTACCTGCTTGAAATAGAATCAGTGAAATGAAAAAGAAAAAGTATTTATACGTTTTAGTACCCTTAATAGCAGTAGTGTTGTTTTTTTTACCTCTAAAATTTACCTATACGGTATATTCTACGGGAAAAATATTTCCGGTTAACGAATGGATACTGGGAAGAACTCCTGACGGACGTATTACTGAGACCATGAAAAATAACCAGCTTGGAGTGATAAGCTCCTATGGTGGAAAAGAATTTCAAAGAGGTGATGTGTTCGACTTTTCTCTTGATCCTTCCTTATATCAAAAGCAGTATATTTCCAAAGGTGAAAATATCGGAGCTCTTTATTCCAATGACCTGGAAAGGCAGATTGTTGCCTTGGAAGGGGAAAAGGATATAGAGGTTGCGATGCTTAAGGTTCATGCTACCGGCCAGAAACCGGAAACTGTTAAAGAAGCAGAAGCAAATCTTATACTTGCCAGAGAAAAGTTTGAAATTCAGCGTAAGCTTATAGAGAGGAAAGCACAACTATTTAAAGATTCTTTGATTTCTCCTCAGGAGTATGATCTGGCAATGAATGAATATCAGGTAATCAAAAACAACTATTCTTTAGCGCAGGCTCAACTTGAAGTAGTAAAAACAGGAGAAAAACCTGAGCAGATAAAATTGAGCAAAGAAAGAATTCAGTCTCTAGAAAATCAGATTAAAAACCTGAAGGAAAGAAAAGAAGCTTTAAGCATCAAAGCTCCATTTGCAGGATTATTGCAGCATAAGAAAGGTGGATCTGAATTGCTGGAAGTGCTTGCCAATATTGTTGATACTGCTAATTATATTATCATTACTCCGATAAAGTTAAAGGAAATGAAATATGTTGCCGTAGGTCAAACAGCAAAACTTTCCACATTTCATTCCGATTGCCAGATGGAAGCAAGAATAATTCATATTGACAATGCCATACAAATTATAGGAGGAAAGCAGGCAGTATACATCACTGCCCGGGTGGAAAAAAAATGTCCTGAAACATTACCGGGGGTACTGGCACAAACTGTAGTGCAGTGTGGTGAACTTACTATTGCAGAATATGCTATGAGGCTTTTAACAAGTTTATTCTACAGATAATGTTAAGATACGAAAGGAAATATTTTGTCCGTAATGAGAGGCTCGAAGCCTTGCGTGAAAGACTGTTGCCTTTTGTAAATCCGGATGAGCATACTAAAGTAGATGCAGGAGGATTGAGTCAGTATACAGTCAGAAGTATTTACTATGATACCCCTCTGATGGAATATTATTATGAAAAGAAAGAAGGGTTGGAAAACAGAAATAAGTTCCGAATAAGAGGTTATGACAAACAGAATAGTGAGAGTATAGTTTTTCTGGAGATTAAAAAGAAACTTGGTAACAGAATAGGTAAACACAGGTCAACTCTTAAATATTCTCATCTGGAAGAGCTTCTTAAGACAGGAAATTATAAGGATCTTGTTCTTACCAGGAAGAAAGATGCCCAGAAGTTTCTTTTCTATTTCTATGGTAAATCCTTGCAGCCTGTAAACCTTGTGGTGTATGACAGGGAAGCATATCATGGTAAGTTCGATCATGGTGTTCGTATTACTTTCGATAAAAATGTGCGCACTGCCATTTATCCCAGGATTGAGGAGTTATATTCTGAAAGCAGACTGAAGGCAGTAACCCCTGGATTATTCATACTGGAAATAAAATATTTTAACATAATGCCCTTGTGGGCAAGATCAATTGTCGAAGAGTTTGGACTACAGCTGGAGGCTATATCTAAATATTCTTCAGGACTTGAGATTCATCATAGTTTTTACGGCCGGACAAGGTTTTCTCCTTTTGGCCTTTCAAGAAATGCATTTAACGAATTTTAGATTTTGTAATAATGAATGAAGAATTAAAGGATATATTTTTTTACGCATTAACCATAAAAGATGTAATAGGTCGACTTATCATATCATTGGTTTGCGGGCTTATCATAGCAGGGTTTTACAGGATTACCTATAAAGGTCTTAGTTATTCTTCTTCATTTGTTAATGCAATAATCCTTCTTACCATGATTACAACCGTGGTGATAATGGTAATCGGAAATAACCTTGCCGCTGCTTTTGGTCTGGTAGGTGCCATGTCCATTATCCGTTTCAGAACTGCTGTAAAAGATATTCAGGATATCATGTTTATCTTTTTTGCTTTAGCGATCGGACTTGCCTGTGGTGTAGATTTTACTTCTGTAGCAATTATCGGTACTCTTATTATTGGTGCTGTTTATTGGGTTATTGTTCATTTTAATTGGGCAGCTCCTAGGAGAAGGGACTTTTTACTTCAGTTGATCACTGTAGGGAAGGAAGATGATAATAATCTATTGAATTCTGTTTTGTCAAAATATTGCAGCAGATATAAGGTTGTAAATGTGAAAGCTGTAGGAGAAGAAAGCAATGATATGCTTGAAGTTTCCTATTATATTAAAATGAAAAATGAAGACAACGGACAAAAGTTTATCCGTGAGGTAAAAGAGGTCAATAATATCAGACACGCTAACCTGTTTTTCGATGAAGAATAAAGTCTACGACATTTTCCTTGGGTTTGCGACTATTGTACTGCTGGCTATACCTTTCAGTAGTGTGGTTTTTGCCCAGGATAATATTGTCTGGACTCTTGATGACTGTCTTGATCACGCCTTAAAAAATAACTATACTGTCCAGCAGTTTATTTGGCAAAGGGAGAAGGCCGGCATCAATTACAGAATGGCCCGAAATAACTACCTTCCGGAAGTTCAGGGAAGGGTAAGAGATATGAACAACTGGGGACTTTTTGTCGACCCTGCGACTAACCAGCTCACAAACAGAAATACCGAAATTTATACTGCATCAGTAGAAGGAGAGGTCCAGCTCTTCAATGGCGGATACAATTATTACAATGCAAAAGAACGTCAGGCTTTGTTTGATGCCAGCGGAAGTGATCTTGAAATTATCAATAATGAAATAAGCCTGCTGATAATTTCTGCATATTACAGAGTATTATTTTCCCAGGAGCAGGTGAAGATTTCAGAATTGCAACTTGAACAGGCCAAAAAACAATATGAACTTGTAAGGGGCTTGGTGGCTAATGGTGTTTTGCACAAAAGAGATCAGTTGCAAATGGAATCAGAAGTAGCCCAGAGAGAAGTAGTGGTTACCAATGCCAATAACAATCTTTTAAGATCCAGATTGCTTTTGAGACAGACAATGGGTTTTACTGTCGATGAAAATGTAGAAGTAAGTCCGGAACAGATGCCAGGAATTCCTGATTCCCTTTCATTAAAAAGCTTCGAGGACTTATGTAAAAATGCCTCTGTTATTTTACCAGATATCAGTTCCGCAGAAGCAAGATTAAATGCAGCCAATTTCAGATATAAAGCAGCAAGGGCGATGTTGTATCCGACATTAAGCTTATCTGCAGGTGTAATCACCAGAAGTTCCAGCTTGTTACAGATAGAACAAAGGACACAGTTCAGACAAAACCTTTCCCAGTTTATTGCATTTAATTTGTATGTTCCTGTTTTTACCCGTTTTGACAGAATAAATAATACTAACTTATCAAGGATCGATGTCAGGATTCAGGAAAATCAGGTGAAGAAAACCAATCTTGAGATAGAGCAAAGAGTACAGTCAGCATACCTCGACCTTGTTGCCGCACATAAAACCTTTAAGGCCGTGACCAAAAAACTTGAGTCTCTTGACTCGGAGTATAATTATGCGGTTAAGTCTTATAATTTGGGTATAATAAATGTTACAGAATACAACTACATCAGTAATATGTTCAGAAATGCTCAACAGGAGAAGTTGCAGGCAGAGTATGATTATTATGTAAAGAAAAAAATCCTGGATTTTTATGAAGGAAAAGCTATCTGTAAAAGATAACTTTTCCTTTCATATTTATTTCACCAGCTTTTCATTCACCCTGCTCGTTTTCATTGAAAGTTTCTTATTTTTCTTAATTACCCTTGCCAATCTTTTATCGACACGAGCCTTTTTCATTATTAACCTTCGCTCTCTTTTTTCAAGCCTTTTTTTTCTTTTTTGAAACTTAATCAGCTTTTTAGCAGGGTCAGCCTTGACAGATACATTACTGGTAGTATTAGCAGAGGAAATTTCCTTAGCTTGTAATCCTGAAAACATTAGAATGGCAACAAGTGCAAAAACAATTTTTCTCATCTTTTAGAAGGGATTTTTGCCTGAAAACAAAAGGAACCAATAAATGGTTCAGTTTATGTTTTCAATTGTCCTTTCAAAAAAAAATGTTAGTTTTAACCGGAAACTGATTTTATTTCATCTTAAAAAATGCATTATGATTGAGTATGTGACAGCAGAGGAGGCGTTAAAAATTGTAAAATCTAATGACAGAATTTTTATTCATAGTGTTGCTGCTGCGCCAAAGGTATTGATCGATGCTTTGGTAGCCAGGGCGGGTGAATTAAGCAATGTAGAAATAATCCATTTGCATACAGAGGGTGATGCCCCTTATGTGAAACCGGAATTTGAAAAGAGTTTCAGGCTTCACTCACTTTTCGTGGGACATAATGTTAGAAAAGCGACACAGGAAGGCAGGGCAGATTATATTCCTATTTTTCTGAGCGAAACCCCCAATCTTTTCAGAAGAAATATTTTGCCTTTAGATGTTGCCCTTGTACAGATTTCTCCTCCGGATAAATATGGTTATTGTTCATTAGGCACCTCTGTAGATGCAACCGTGGCTGCTGTTCAAACAGCTTCTAAAGTTATTGCCCAGGTCAATTCCAAAATGCCCAGGACATTTGGTGATGGACTTATGCATATTGATCATTTTGATTTACTGGTGCAACATGATTCTGATATTTTTGAAGTCTGTCCTTCTGAACCAACAGAAATTGAAATACAATTGGGTTATCATGTTGCATCACTGGTGGAAGACGGAGCCACACTTCAGATGGGAATCGGTTCATTGCCAAACGCAGTGCTTTCTCAATTGGGAAACCATAAGAGACTAGGGATACATACAGAAATGTTCTCGGATGGATTGATACCCTTGGTGGAAAAAGGAGTGGTGACAGGTGAGGAGAAGACAGTTTATCCGGGCAGGATAGTTGCAACTTTTGTTATGGGAACCGGCAAAACTTATGACTTCGTCAATGAAAATCCTCAGGTGCTGATGAAGGAGGTGAACTATGTCAATGATGTTTCAGTGATCAGAAGGAATAAAAAGATGACAGCAATAAACAGCGCTATTGAGATTGATCTGACCGGGCAGGTATGCAGCGATTCGATAGGGACTAAACATTACTCAGGAGTAGGTGGCCAGATTGATTTTATCAGAGGTGCTTCTTATTCTGAAAAGGGTAAACCTATTATTGCAATGGCATCTGCTACTTCCAAAGGAGAGAGTAAAATTGTGCCCTATCTGAAGGAAGGAGCGGGAGTTGTTACCACAAGGGCCAATGTACATTATGTAGTGACAGAGTATGGTTATGTAGATTTATATGGGAAATCACTGAAGCAGCGTGCGGTACTACTAACCAGTATTGCACATCCCGAACATAGAGAATGGCTCGAAAAAGAATTTTATAAAAGGTTTAAATAACCGTAATACCCAAACACTCTAACACCAAAACGCTTCTAAACCCTTCCTTTATTATCCCAGTGGCTCTCGGTAATTTCTCCATCTACTCTTTTTTTAATCTTCCTTGTATACTGTTCGCCAGAAATATGACCGTTGGATTTTCTTTTTCCGATGAAGATGGTTACAGGTTCCCCCTGTTCATTGGTGAAAAAGCTGATGTCTTTGTTGCCAAGAATAGCATCGATTCTGGTACAGGGTTTGTATTTCTTCTCCAGCTTTTTAATCAGAAAGTTTCCTAGTCCTTTGCGGAACTTTTCTACGTTTTGATGTTGTCTTTCGTCGTCCCTGTATTTCATAGTATGGGTTTTATATCTAAAACCGAAATGATTCATCTTAAGTGTCCGCAAATAATTGATGGAATCAAAAAGTCTTCAATAAAGAATGGATTTAACTCACAATCATTAATATTAATTCAACCGCGAAAAGATTCATTATTTTAACTTCATCATTTATCTGATTCACTTTTCTATTTATAAGGGTCATTCCAATCCAAACCAGTAATGAAAGCCATTTAAACACTACCAGACCTAAGTCTGGCCAATGAAAAAGTCTTAATAAATTTATTGTGATAATCGGAAGTGCATAAGTAACAATGAGAAATTTATAAATAAGGTTGATTGGTCTTTTAAATATTGAAATAATAAAGATGATTCCTGATATAATAATGGCAGGAATAAATGAGTAAGCATATATTGGTACTTTTATGTTTAAAAATACTTTAAAAAAGTAAATGAGATTGGCACAGAAGAATAATGCAAGGATAACCCTGTAAGGCTTTCTTTTTATTTCAAAAAAATATTTTCCAGAAACAAAAACATAAAAACCGGCAATGAGAAAATAATAGTTGGAAAGCATTATGGTGCTTGTTCAATTTTCAATAAAGTTTTTTTGTCTGTTGTATAAGAAAGTTTCACTTTTTCGCCAATTTCAAACTTGTAGTATATTTCCTTAGGAATAAAGTAAGAAACTCCATCGATATGCAGGTAATATTCCGAAAGTTTAGGGCTAGTAACTAAATTAGCCGGAATGTTACCCTGTAATGCAAAATTGGTTTGGATGATTTTTTCAGAAATGACCCCTGTAAAAATTATTTTTTTGCCTGATACTAAATACCGGACTGATTTAAATTTTATCCATGCAAAAATGATTATGATAAAAATAAAAAGGATATCCAGATGGGTTTTAGTGAAATTATTATTGATGAAATTTAGCTTGGTTTCTTTAAGAAAAATTCTGCTGGCAACATATGTTACCGTAATAATAATCAATATAAGTACGTAGGAAATAACATTCTGAATTAATTCACCAATAATTATTTTCCTGTCATCCGAAGAGAGTGGTTCTAATTTATCATGCATTTTGAGAAACCTATGGTATGGATTCTGCTTAGTTTTCTTCGGTGTATTTCTTGAAATTATCAAGTATCGCTTGCCATCCTTGCTTTTGCATCTCTACAGGGTTTTGGCTTTCTGCAAGGAATGTAATGGTAATTTTAGTCTTCCCGCCAATGTCTTCAAAAGAAATTTCAGCCCCTCTACCGTCTTCCATTACATAAACTATTTTCTGCTGATCTTTAATCTCGGTATAAGTTGCTATAAAATCAAAACCAAAGCTACCATCTCTGGCTTCCATTCTCGATTTCATTTTTCCTCCTACTCTCAAATCATTTTCTGCTGACGGACAATGCCAGCTCTCATGAGCGAAATTCCATCTGGTAATATGCTCAGGGTTTGAATAATAATCCCATACTTTCTTTTTGTCAGCAGAAATTGTAGCGGTTATAGTGATTTTTTGTGGTTGCATGAAGTATTTTATTTACTTGCAAATTTTTTGTTTTGTTTCTAAAAGGTCTGAACGACCATAAATGATTGCCTGTTCGATGTCTTTACAGGCAAGGTTTAACTCTCTCAGTTTTAAATATGCATCAGCTCTATTTGTTAATGCCTTAACATAATTTGGTTTTATATTAATTGCTAATGAAAAATACTCTATCGCTGCTTGAAGTTTATTTTGCTCGAAATATATGAATCCAAGATTATTTAATGCCTTGTAGTTTGTAGAGTCTGCCTTTATTGCACGTTGGTAAAATATTATTGATTCTGAAATTTTGTTTACTTTATCAAAGGCATTTCCAAGGCCAAATAAAGCTACAGACCATTCCGGTTTTAATTGTAGTGCAGTATTAAAATCTTGAATGGCCAAATCATTTTTGTTTGTCCTCAAATAAAGTAAGCCTCTGTCATTATAGGCCCATTCATTCTTTGGATGCTTTGCTATGGATTTACTCATAAATTGGATTCCAATATGATACTCTCCAGTCCTTTCGTAACAACAGCCTATCATGTAATAAGGATAATAATTATTGCTATCCAATCTTATCAATTCTTTATAATCATGAATCGCCCCGTTCCAATCTTCTATTTTAAATTTCAATTCAGCCCTTCTAAAAAGTGCATCTTTATCGTTTTTGTCAAGTTGAATAAAAAAATCTTCATCTTTTATCCTTTGTCTGATAAATTTATACTGTGATGTATCTGGAAGAACTGCTTTTTCTTGTCCTATTACAGTTAGTGAGTATAGAAATCCTAACAAAAAATATATAGTACTCATATTCAGATTCTAATTATATTATAAACTTAATGAAAATAGTTAAAATTTATAACAATGATTTTATATTGAACTTATAAATTTTAAAATCAATTTTTTGAGACTTAGAGACTGGTTGTCCGTAATACTAATCTTTCGTCCTTTACAGATCATTAATTTGTATTAGAGAACACTTTAATCCATTTTGAATGAATTGATTTAGTTTTGAATGAAATTTAAGTGTTTTTTTAACTTTTCCTTTATTTCCCGGTTTTTTCTGCAACTTCGAATAAACCATTATGGTCATTTTGCAGAATTATTCTTCAAGACTTACAAATGCTTTGGTTTCCTACTTCTCCAAAACATTCTACCTGGATCTTAGAAGCATTTCTGCACTGAGAATAGGAATAGGTTGTGTTCTGCTTGCTGATATAATAATTCGCTCTACAGATCTCAGGACGAATTATACTATGGAAGGATTACTTCCCGCAGAAGCACTTTTCAGGTATGCATGGTCAATTTACTCTTTTTCTTTTTATACCATTTCTGATAATTTTTATATTCAGTCGATTATATTCATGATAAATGCAGCATGCATTTTATGTTTGATATTCGGATATAGGACAAGGCTATTTACCATTTTATGCTGGCTGTTTCTGCTTTCTCTTCATAATAGAAATCCTCTGATCCTGCAGGGTGGCGATGACTTCCTTCGAATGATTCTTTTCTGGGGAATTTTTATGCCTTGGGGAGCCAGGTACTCTATTGATAGCTTGAACTCTCATGGATCTGATTCCGTTTTTGTGTCGCCTGTCGGATTGGCTTATGTCACGCAAATAATGTTTTTGTATGTCTTTTCCGCATTGCTTAAATCTTCTCCGGAGTGGACTACGGAATTTACTGCCTTATATTATGCCCTTAGTCTCGACCAGATTGCCTATTATCCCGGTAAGTTCCTTTTGAATTTCCCTACTTTGATGAAGATGCTTACCGCCGGTGTTTATTTCCTGGAACTATATATCCCATTCATTCTTCTGCTTCCCATGAAGAATCAGAAGTTTAGAAATATCTTTTTTGTACTCATAGTATTATTACATATAGGGATAGGTCTTACTATGAATGTGGGCCTGTTTCCTATCATTTCCACGGTTTCCATGATAGGATTGCTTCCGGGAAATCTTATTCAGACGGTTGCTGATAAAATTTATTCTATAACTAATCTGGTAAAATATATCCCTTCGGTATTTAAAAGAAGTGCAGGTTCACACAAAAAGGTAACTGAGCCAATCCTTGTATCAGTATTGATCCTGCTTTTATTTGTGTATAGTGTATCCAATAATTTTCACTCTGTGGGAAGACCAAATGTCATATCAGCATCGTTTGGTCCGGTGGGAGAATGTGTCCGTATCAATCAGTTTTGGGGAATGTTTGCTCCATGTGTTTTAAAAGACGATGGCTGGTTTATTTATCTTGGGGAAACAGAATCATGTAAAGAGGTTGATTTATATTTAAATAAGGATTCTGTTACTTATGAAAAGCCTGATTACATAGCCGGTACTTTTAAAAACGACAGGTGGAGGAAATACCATGAAAATCTCCTGTTCAGAGACAACGACATTTTCCGCCATTATTATTGCAGTTATCTTATGAGAAGATGGAATAACTCACACGAAGATAAACTTACCAACCTTAAGATTATTTATATGAAGGAATTTACTCTTCCTGATTATCAGGAAAGTGTTCCTGTAAAGGAAGTGCTTTGCGAGTGTTGGTAATATATCAGCTGTGTTGAAGAGATCGATATACCTTCCACATCATTTTGTCCAGGTCACTGAAATATTCTTTATGATCGGGTCTTCCGTTAAGCAATATTACCCAACTTGCACCATTAGAAATTTGTGCAGCAAGGGCAGAGGTACCTGGCAAACTTCCGGTATGCCATATATTTCCATTAGATCCGATCTGGCACCCTAATCCATACTTATTGCATACATCAGATCCTTCACGCATTTTTTTTAAAGTTTGAGAATTTAATACGTGATTGATTCTGCTTTTTTCATTCAGGCTCTCCATGAAACTAATTAGCTCCCTTGCAGAAGCCACCCAGCCTCCATGGGCATCCATGGTTGACATGCAGAAACTCCCATAAGCAGGATTTACCATCCGTTTATCAGGATAGCAGGAGGAAGACAAACCTCCGGTGTAGTACTTTACTTCTCCTTTCAATCTTGTTTCTATAAAATCACTGCCGATTTCCATAGCATTGATACCACAGGGGAAAAGGATATTTTTCTTTACAAAGTCGCTGTAAGATTCTCCACTTAATTTCTCAATAATCCTTCCAAGAATAGCATAACCCAGATTGCTGTAAGCATATTTGGTACCAGGACTGAAGTCAAGTCTTTGACCTAACATATAAGTGATAATATCCTCAGCTGTAGGAGGATTATTTCTGTTCTGGATATTTTTAATATTCTGATAGAACATAGCATCCCCGCTAATTTCTCTATCCCATCCTGCAGTATGCTGCAAAAGTTGTTTTACTGTTATTTCCAGAATCCTTTTATCGCGGATATTTGAGAGATCATAATGGTTAAGCAAGGACATACTGCCGAAGACAGTATCCTCCAGTTTTATTTTGCCATCCTGCTCCAGTTTAAGAATGGCTGCCGCGGTAATCATTTTCGAAATGCTTGCAATTCTGAAGAGATGATCAGATGTTACAGTCTCTTCATTTTCTCGGTCGGCATAACCATATCCTTTGGAGAAGATGATGTTTCCTGAATTCGCTATGGCAATGGAAGCTCCGGGGATATTCCATTTTTTCAAAAAATCAGAAATAATCCTGTCTTGCTCATTTCCCGAAGAAAAATCGGAGACATAACTGGCGTGATTTTGTACCGGCAAAGAAAATATCAGGATAGATAAAAATACAAGTGCTGCTGTTTTCAAATCAAATCAGGAATTTTGGAAGAAACAAAAGTCTCCGTCCAAAAATTCCCGATTTTGAAATCACCTTTTAAATATACTATTGAGAATAAAGCAATATTATTATTACATACCTCCACCGGTAGTTCCACTTGTTGTGGTACCGCCAGTAGTTCCACCATTTGTAGTGGTACCAGCAGTAGTTCCAGCTGTCGTTCCGGCAGTAGTACCGTTTGTGGTAGTTCTGGTTGTTCCAGCTGTTGTACCTGCTGTAGTTCCTCCATTAGTGGTAGTTCCTGCCGTAGTGCCATTCGTAGTGGTTCTGGTAGTTGCACCTGTGGTTCCGGCAGTAGTACCGTTTGTGGTTGTTCTTGTTGTTCCTGCAGTTGTGCCTGCTGTTGTGCCGTTAGCTGTTGTTCCTCCGGTTGTTCCCTGAGGAGTTCCTGCATTGGTTGATCCTGTGGTGCCAACTGTTGTACCTGCCGTCGTACCTCTTCCTGAGGTTGCTCCTACAGTGGTTGTACCATTTCTTTGTGAAGCGGTAGTACCAGTAGTTCCATTGCCATTGGTGGTAGTTCCTGTGGTTGTACTATTTGTTGTTGTTCCTGCTGTAGTACCTCCGTTTGTGGTGGTTCCTGCAGTAGTTCCGTTTGTTGTTGTTCCGGCAGTAGTGCCTTCTCCGTTACCTGTTGTTACTCCGGTGGTTGCTGTTGTAAAACCCGGTTCATTTGCTCTGTCATCCTGAGCGGTGTTTCTTTCTCTGTTCTCGCAAGATATCATTGTTAATGTTCCTGCAATGCATACTACTGTTATGAAGAGTTTTTTCATCGGTATATTATTTGTTTTAATATTTTAAGTCAGAAGGTTTTTCATAAAAACCTTCCCTGTTTATTAATGATGTCTTTAGAACCCAAGGTTTATAATTATGTTTAGCAAAAAATAAAAAATAAACCTTACCAGGAACCAATTTGGCGTACCTTAAGGTTTTGCCTCTATGAAATCAGCTCAAAAAATCCTTTCTATTTTCGTGTTTTTTGTTTTTATCAACCCTGCTTTTGCCTGTTCATCGGATACAGGTAACACTCAGGTTGTTCAGGACGATGACGACAAATGTTCAGCACCAAGCTCTAAATTGACGGAGCAGGAAATTGCGGGTATGCAGGTGGAAGCCCAGACTATTATCGATAATATTCTGAATGAAGTAGGCTTGAAAAGTAATTTTGATGTGAAACAGGGAAAGGTTCGTAATGCAATGGCTGTGGTTCACAACAAAAAAAGATATATATTATATAATCCTCTTTTTATCAAGAGAATAAGAACTGCCTGCAATACCGATTGGTCAGCAATAAGTATTCTGGCACATGAAATAGGACATCATCTTAATGGTCATACTATAACTACAAAAGGAAGTCATCCTGCCATCGAACTGGAAGCTGATGAATTTTCAGGATTTGTGCTGAGAAAAATGGGTGCGCCTCTTGATGAAGCTCAGGCAGCAATGAGAGTGTTGAGCAGCAAAAAAGGTTCAAAAACGCACCCTCCGAGACACGAAAGACTTGCAGCCATTGAGAAAGGATGGAATCAGGCTGATCAGCAGATTATGTCTATAATAAATAAACATAATGGAAAAGGCTCAGATGAAAGAGTATTGGTTAAAGGGAGAAATCCATCCATATCTATCAATAGAAATTATGTATTAAATGATGTAACCTTTTTAAATATCCCTGAAAAATATTATCTGACAAAAAAATATAATCTGGTAAGGGTAGGAGAGAATGGAGTTGAAGTAATCGGTAAAATGATGAAGTCAGATACAGAGGTTTTTTTATCCCTAAAGAATAAAGCATTATTCAAAGTATCTGCTAACGGACAAATTATCGGAGATGGTAATCAGGTAGTTGGGCAGATAGTGGATCATGTTCTGTAATTTCAGTAAGCAAGCAGTATGCAATAAGCAGTTAATGTGCCTACTGCCTATTGCTTACTTCCTATTCAGCCTTTAATCCCAGTGCCTTTATATAACCTGCATTAGGTCTGCAGTTTTTATACTTACAGTTTTCAATAAAGCCATCCAGCGCAATCTTTATTTTCTCTCTGTCGGTCGGACAGTTTTTTCTGATTTCTTCGTAGTTCAGACTTGCTACTTCAGAATATTTGATAATCATATCATAATTTTCCGGAAAGTTGAAGTCGACAATTCCTTTTTTGTTTTCCAGCTTTTTGTATGGCCAATAAGTCCATCCAATGTTGTTTCTTTCTAAAAGTATTCGAAAGCTTTTTACCCACTCATCGGTATTTTCTCCTGTTTCTCCTATATAAATTGGCACGTTGTATTTATCCCTGAAAGCAACAAATTTTTCAATTACCTTTTGAGTGGTATCACACCAATACAAATGAAAAGTATATACCAGTTTATTGTCAAATGGCGTACCGAATACATCGAAATTTGTATTCCATTGTGCACCTCCAAGAAATATAAGGTGGTTGTTATCCTTTTCACGGATAGCTTTTACAATATCCTTATACAAGGGCTCCAGGTAAGGATTAAGTTTTGAAGCATCGAAGTAATGAGCAATGGGTTCATTTAAAAGATCATAACCCATTACTGTTTCGTCATTTCTGTAATATTCTGCTATTTTCTTCCAGATATCAATAGTCAGATTTTTTAATTCCGGACTTTCGTATAACCAGGGATATCCGTAACTGTCATCAATGTTATCACCTGTTTGTCCACCCGGAGCACAATGCATATCCAGAATTACATACAGACCTTCTTTTTTGCACCAACCAATAATTCGATCAAGTAACATAAAACCTTCATTGGAATTTGCGCTTCCCATGTATTCATCCTGAGTAAAGAGTTTGTAATGAAATGGCACACGGATAGTGTTCATTCCTAAACTCTTCATGTACTTTACATCTTCGTAGGTGATATATTCATCCAGAAATCTTCGCCAGAATTTCTTCGTATCTTCAGGTCCTATAATTTGACTGAATAGTATATTAATATTTGTCGGAGAGCTATAGGTTTTGCTTAATTTAAACATATAACCTTCCGGTACCAGCCAGTTACCAACATTAGTTCCCCGGATAATTAAAGGCTTTCCGTCCCTGCCAATAATTTCCTTACCTTTTACCGAGACAAAGGAATTGTTCTGCGAAAAAGCAGAAGTGAAGCTGATGCAAATGATTATAACGAGAAGGAAAATATTATTTCTTAACATGATGACTATTGGCTTAGGTTAACATTGTTAAAATAGCAAAAAATAGCAGGAGGGAGAAAATAAAATTATCTGAAGTTTGAACATTTGTTTACAAATTGTATCTCTTAAATAAATCAGATAATTATTTCCGGAATTTTTGTATTCTTAATTCTTAATTCTTAATTCTTAATTCTTAATTCTTAATTCTTAATTAAAACCTCCTCCTGATGCTTCCACATCTCCTTAAACGCTTCACTATTTTGCAACAGATGTGTAAAGGTGCCTTCATCTATGATTTTGCCTTTGTCAAGGATGTACACATAGTCAAAAAGGCAAAGGAGATGAAGTCGATGCAGAGAGCTGATGACTGCTTTATCCTTAAAGGCTGCAAACAATTTCTGGTAGATATGTTTTTCTGTTCTCGGATCTACACTGCTGGTAGGTTCATCCATGAGAACAATATCACTGGTGGACGCAGCCAGTATACCTCTTGCAAGTGCGAGTCTTTGTTTTTGCCCTCCAGAAAGGTTTACACCTTTTTCCTGAATGTGTGTGTCAAGTCCGCGAGGAAGATTACCGACTACATCTGAAAATTGAGCAGTATCGCAAACCTTCATTACGTCTTCATTTGTGAATGGTAAACCTAGAGTAATATTGTAAAGAATAGAGTTTTCGAATATTTCAGGATCTTGCGGGAATAGTGTGACAGCATTACTTACTGCGGCAAAAGGGATTCCTTGTTGCAGATCAGTATCAATTTCTATTTTTGATGAAGGAAGATATAGCCCACGCATAAGAGCGAGTAATGTACTTTTTCCGCTTCCGCTTTCTCCTATAAGGGCGATTTTCTTCCCTTTATGTATATCTAAACTGATATTTTTTAAGCCATTGCTGTAATCACCTGCATGGTGAAAATTAAGATCTTTAATGGTAACTGTCTTCCAATCTTGTGGAAGCAAAATTTTTCCGACAGGTCTGTGCTGTTCATCAAAAGCAGCAGCATATTGTTGTGCAGCCTGTACATCAGTATGGTACTGCAAAATTTTGGTGTATTGAGCGGCTACATCGTTAAATACACTGGTAAATTGTGTAATATATCCTAGTAAGGTTACAAGGCCACCGATCATAATTACTTTGCCCGGTTCCCAATTCTGCCATACATAACCAATTATTACTACTGAGTAAATTAAGGCAATTAACATTTGCGCAGTAAACCATTTCCATTCATTTACCACGATATTTCTTCTGAAGGATGGAAATACCCTTTTGACTTTGGATAGCAAACTTCCTTCAATTCTTTTTTCCAATCTTAGAGTAATTACTGTAATAATGTTGGATAGGTTATCGAAAAGAGAAGAAGATACATCGTGTTCTCTTTCATTAATTTCTCTCAGCGATTTAAGATATGGTTTGTCAAATTTGAAAATTACCCATATGGTAAACATGCCAAGCAAAACTGCTATTGATCCAAAGAGGGGAGAGAAATAAATCATAGCAGCAAATGAGAAAACAAATTTTCCCATGGCATGCAAGCTGATAAAACCGTTTTGAAAAAATTCCCTCATAGCCTCATACCCTTTACGAAGCCTGTTAATTGTGGCGCCGCTATGGTGGTCCTGATGCCATTGAACCGGTAGGTGAATTACTTTATGAAAATGTTCTGCCAGGAAATTTTTACTGATATCAAATGCAAGATTTCGTTCCATTATTCTTGCCGGTCCGTGAAATGACCATTCTAATAATCGTAATCCTATAAATGACAGTCCGTAAATCCATGCATATGCGAGAGCATCGGTTCCTTCCTTTTGAAGGTGATCTACAAACCAACCATAGAGGATCGGGTTGAAGGCCAGGGTCATGTTTGCCAAAACAAACATAACATAGACCAGCACATATATTTTTCTTTTATTTCCGGCATATTTCCATGCATTGACAAGCATGGAAATGTATGGGTTTCTCATGAATCTAAATTATGTATTTGCAACGACTTGGTTATAAAAAAAGTGTTATCATTTTGCCTTGGTAAATGATTTTTAAAGCCTGGTTATTTGTTTTTCTATAAACAAGCAGATAAACCCGGATAAATTATGACTAAAGGACATAATAAAGGCAAAAACAACAGTAACCGTCCTGCTATGAAAGGACAGGATCGTCATTTGACCAATAAGGAAAAGAAAAAAGAACTGGCAGGTAAAGGAAGAAATGCTGAAGAAGACCAGTCTTACGGAAGAAAAGGGAAAAATAGTATCTAAAAGATAGGTGTTAAAGTGTTTAGGTGTTAAAGTTTTAACGTTATTACCTTAACACGTAAACACTTTAAAACATAAACACTTTATCTCTTCTTAAGAGGCTTCAATAAGTCCTCCAGACCATTGATTTTTATCTCATAAATTGTTGCAAGTAACATTCCCAGTTTTCCTTGTGGGAATCCTTCTCTTTTAAACCATTCAAGGTAGGAAACCGGTAAATTACATAAAAGGGTCCCTTTATATTTTCCAAAAGGCATTTTCATTGTTACCAGTTCGATCAGAATTTGAGGATCAGGGAGGGACATGCGATTTTAATTATTTCGAAAAATACTTCTTCTTTTCAAGACCTCCTTAAATAATTTAAAATTAAACTTTCAAAAACTTTTGAAAGTTTGAAAACATTTATTATGTTTGAGACGTAATAAAAGAAAGTTCTCTTTTGAAAATGCTGAGCTGATATCAGTTTCGTTTGAAGCGATCTTACCTGCCTGTCGGCAGACAGGTTTTTAGCTTTTGGCTTTAGCAGTATGGGTATGCGCGGCTAAAAATTCAATCGCGAAGATGGAAACGAGGCCTTCCGGCCTGAGGAAAAATTTTAATTAAAAGTAGTATTCAAATTTCGGGAACAGAGTTTGGGTTAAGAAGTTCTTCTGATCAAAATTTGGAAAATTTTGATCAGCTGCAAAGCTGGAAATTTTAACCTGATCTTAAGAAAAAATTAGGATCATGAAACTTCAGGAAGCAAAATCACAATTCATTCAGGCATGGGGAATCCTTGGTTCTCAGTGGGGAATCAACAGGACGATGGCACAAATCCATGCGCTATTGATGGTTTCACCTGATGCTTTAAGTACCGAAGAAATAATGGAAGAGCTAAATATCTCCAGAGGAAATGTAAATATGAACGTTAGGGAGTTGATGGATTGGGGCCTCGTGGAGAAAATGCATAAATCGGGAGAGCGAAAAGAGTTTTTCTGGGCTGAGAAAGATATCTGGAAAATTACCAGACAAGTAGCAAAGGAAAGAAAGAAGCGTGAACTCGAACCGGTACTAAAGGTTCTTGAGCAGGTCAGCCAGGTAGAAGGTGATAAAAAAGATAAAGAAGTGAAGGCATTTACAGATGCAATTACAGGAATAAAAAGAATGGCAGGCAATGCTGATAAGGCCATTGATACCATGCTAAAAGCGGATGAAAACTGGTTTTTCAGCGGTATTATGAAACTCCTAAAGTAAATTTTTTTTACCGAAAAGTTTCAATAAAAATTGAAAGTTCTGAAAATAATATATGTTTAACCTGTAAATCTTACCACTATGAATTTTTACATACTTACCTATCTCATTTATTTGATCATTAGTATTCTACTTACTGTAGTTGTGGCACATGTCCTGTTTAAGAACGGAAGAATTTTCCTGGTTGATATTTTCCATGGAAACGAAGCACTGGCAGATTCTGTCAACAGATTATTATGGGTAGGATTCTATCTGGTAAATATCGGTTATGCAGTCCTTGCCTTGAAGGAACAATACATCATTGAAAATTATACCCAGGTGATAGAAAGGCTGAGTAGCAAAATAGGAGAGATTATACTTATCCTTGGAGCTATGCATTTCATGAACCTGATTGTATTCTACAATCTCAGAAAGAAAAACGTAGGCCTGCAAAATAAAAACCTTTTATAATTATGGAAACTTTGGATTCAAAATTAATAGTTTATGATGGCAACTGTAAGGTCTGCTGTTCATTGGGCGATATGGTGGTGGCATTTACAAGCATTCCCTAATCCAAGGTTATAGCCTATGCTGAATTAACACCGGATCTATCTGTAAAGGTAGATTCGGAAAAATTCAGAAATGTGATGGCGCTGATTGATACCGGGAATAAAGAAACCATATATGGTGCTGAAGGTGTAGCCTACATTTTCTCCTCTCAATACAAATTTGTAAGGTGCATGTTAAAATGTAAGATTTTAAAATTTGTGTTCACATTTTTATATCATTTGATAGCATACAACAGATATATTATTGCAACACCTAAAAGCAGGTTTGTCTGCGACTGTTTTCCTGACAGGATTATTCAATACAGGTTGGGTTATATTATTTTGATTTTATCCGCAATTGTAGGGTTGAGTTCATTAACAACTTTTGTTCCTGGTGAAATAGATCGTACTATGATTTTTAAATCAATGATTTTGTTTTTCCCGGTTGCATTTGTTCAAATATTGTTTGTAATTCTTTTTCGGAAGGAGAAAGGATGGGACCATGCAGGGCACCTGTTTACTGTAAATTTTGTAAGTATTGCATTGTTTCTTCCTTTTTTATTCGCGGGTATATTGTTTCCCGGAAAAATAGATTATTTGATTGTTATCGGTGTAACAACCTCTGTTGGAGTTATGATTTTTCTGTATTCCTCCAGACTTAGATTTCTTGACATGTCACCTTTATGGTTGATACTTTGGATTATTAATTTCTCAATTACACAACTCCTTTATCTGTATCATGCCTACAATTGAATTAACAACCTGCATTTTTGCCCCTATAGAAAAATGCTTTGATGTCGCACGGAACATCGATCTGCATAAAGAAAGTATGGGTCATAGTGGCGAAGAAGCCATTGCCGGTGTAACATCAGGATTAATTGGCTTTGGAGAGGAAGTAACCTGGAGGGCAAAACATCTTGGTTTTACAATGACTTTAAGTTCCCGGATTACGGCTTATCAATTTCCGGTTCATTTCAGAGATGAGATGATAAAGGGACCCTTCAAAATGATTTGTCATGACCATATATTTCGGGCAAAAGGTAATGCAACCATCATGGAAGACAAATTTTGTTATGAATCACCCTTAGGAGTTCTTGGAAATATATTCAATCGCTTATATTTGAATAATTATCTTAAAAGGTTGCTTTTACAAAGAAACAGGGCGATTAAAATTTATGCAGAAAAATTACAAGACGGGTGAAAAGAGTTATATGCCCATTATGTTTTTTCTTTTAGCCACCTTTTTTTGGGGAATTAATTTTCATTGGGCAAAATATACCATCCAATCCTTTTCCCCATTTTTGGCATCTGCCATAAGATTCATTGTTGCAGGCATTCTGGTTATATTGCATATTTTGTTTTTTCAGAAATTAAATATTCACTTACTCCGGGAGCGCTTTTTTACTTTTATTTTTTTAGGTCTTACCGGCGGCTTTTTATTTAATATCTGCTTCTTCTACGGAATGAAATATACTTCCCCTTTAAACGCTGCATTTATTTTTGCATTCAGTCCATTGATTATTTCCTTACTATCATTTTTGTCACGACAGGCAAAATTCTCCTATGGTTTATTATCCGGTTTAGTTATTAGTCTTACCGGTGTTTTATTTATTTTATCAAAGGGGAACATTCAGGTTTTGCTTACAGTATCCTTTAATAAGGGTGATATATTATTGTTTTTAAGTTCTCTATGTTTTTCTATATATTCTGTTGTCGGGAATTCAATAAAAAAAGAAGGTAGCTCACTTATTAATATTTTCGTCACAATGTGCATTTCAGCAATATTATTTACAATCCTTGCATTGAATGAAATGACCGTGGAAGTATTTAAGTCTGCCACTGTCATATCATGGGTTTCCGTGCTGTCGATGGGAGTTTTTGCCTCTTATGTAGCATATATTTTATGGGTGGAAGGAATTAAGCGAAGTGGGCCGACAATTGCTTCTTTATTTTACAATATGGTTTCATTTTTTACACTCATTATAACTATGGTTATAGGTGAACCGGTTATTTTACAGCAGTTAATAGGTGGAGGGCTGATTATTGCAGGAGTGATAATTAATAAAGTAATAAAGTAATAGTTTTTTCGTTTTGATAATAATTTTATTCTTAGTCTTATTTTTTTGTTATCTTCATTGTAATTTTTAAAACTTACTATTATGAAAAAGACCATTTTATCAATCTTCAGTTTTCTTGTTATCTTTTCTTTGTTTGTAATTTCTTGTAAAAAGAAAGACCAGGATCCTAAACCGGACAACACTGAATATACCAATACGGCCAACGATCAGGCAAATGTAAATGTTGAATCAGATGAAATCGCCAATATGGCTGATGATGCATTTACAAATTCAGAGTTGGCAGGAGCAAGGTTAAACGGAACAAGTACTATTGACATTTGCGGCGCCTCTGCAGATGTAAATACCTCAACAAAGAAAATTACTTTGACCTTTGACGGAGAGACCCCTTGTGTAAACAACACAAGAAAGAGAAGTGGTGTCATTGAAATACAGCTTACTAATGGAGATAACTGGAATCAGCAGGGAGCTGTCATTAACATTACATTTAATAATTATAAGGTAACACGTATTTCTGATGGAAAATCAGTTGTTTTCAATGGTTCTAAATCTATTACAAATGTAAATGGAGGACTTATAAGAAAATTAATACCTAATGTTGGTTCAGTAACCCATAAAATTGAATCCAATAATGCCATGACTCTTACATTCGATGATGGCACACAAAGAGTGTGGTCTACTAACAGAACAAGGGTAATAACCAAAACAGGGACTGATCAATATTCCGGTTCAGTGACCGGTAATGCTACCGTAGCTACAGATAATAATGTTGCCTTTTGGGGAACAAACAGAAAAGGAAATGCATTCAGGACGGTTTTGAATACCGAACTACTTTGGTCCACTTGTACCGGAGCACCCAGAATTATTTCAGGTCAGGCAACGCATAAGGGGCCTTTGTATGCTATTACTGTTACTTATGGAGTAAATCAGGATGGATCTGTTGCAACACCTCCATCGTGCTCCAGTTATGGATATAAATTAAACTGGGTAGGTTTGGATGGTAAGCCAAACCAGGCTGTTGTATCTTACTAACAGGTGAAAATGTGTTGGTTAAGCACTTGAGGAAGTAAAGCGAGCAGGGAACTTGGGAGGAATTGCAGAGATTTAAAATTCCTTGGAAAAAAAGCCATAAACCTTTTTGAGTTTATCTTTTTTTATCTTTAACTTTGCAGTCCCAAATTATTGAAGAGGGTAATTGTCCGATGGTGTAATTGGCAACACGTCTGATTTTGGTTCAGAAGAGTCCAGGTTCGAGACCTGGTCGGACAACAAAAAATGTTAGACTAATCCCGATTCCGGAATAATCGGGATTAGTTGTTTTTACTGCAGGAATTTTCAAGCCCATGTCATACATCAAACTTTTTTCCGGTACCAATTCCCGCTACATTGCGGAAAAAATTGCTGCTGCTTATGGTAAACCACTTGGTAATGTAACATTACAGAGATTCAGTGATGGAGAAATGTCTGCAAGTTTTGATGAATCTATCAGAGGCTATGATGTATTTCTGATTCAGTCAACATTTCCGAATGCAGACAATCTGATGGAATTATTACTGATGATTGATGCAGCAAGAAGAGCTTCGGCAGCTTATGTAACCGCAGTAGTTCCTTACTTCGGATATGCCAGACAGGACAGAAAGGACAAGCCAAGGGTAGCAATAGCTGCTAAGCTGGTGGCTAATTTGCTTTCCGCTGCAGGAGCTGATAGATTGATGACTATGGATTTGCATGCCGGACAGATTCAGGGATTTTTTGATTTTCCTGTTGATCACCTGGACGGTGCAGCTATAATAGTACCATATATCAGGTCCTTAAATCTTGATAATTTGATAGTTGCCTCTCCAGATGTTGGTGGTGTAGCCAGAGCACGTGGTTTTGCTAAAATTCTCCAGGCGGACCTTGTAGTTTGTGATAAACATCGTAAAAGAGCGAACGAAATCGCCTCAATGCAGCTTATAGGTGATGTGGAAGGCGCGAATGTTGTCCTTATAGATGACCTGGTAGATACAGGAGGCACATTGTGCAAAGCTGCTGAAATAATATTACAAAATGGTGCAAAAAGTGTAAGAGCGATGGTTACCCATCCGGTTCTTTCAGGAAAAGCATACGATAACATTGAAAATTCAGTTCTTACAGAATTAGTATGTACTGATACAATTCCTTTGAAAAAAGAATCATCCAAAATAAAAGTATTGAGCGCTGCAGATTTGTTTGGAAAAGCCATCAGAAAGCTGCAGGACAATGATTCTATCAGTTCGTTATTTATTGTTTAATTATAAATCAAATCAAAATGAAAACGTTAGAGATTATAGGGTTTAAAAGAGCAAATCTCGGTAAAAGAGTAGCTAAAGAGCTACGTCTAGACTCAAATGTACCATGTGTACTTTATGGTGGAAAAGATCAGATTCATTTCCATGCACCAATGTTCCTTTTCAGAGACCTCGTTTATACACCTAATGCATACAAAGTAAAACTTACAGTGGAAGGTACTTCTCATGAATGTATCCTGCAGGATATCCAATTCCATCCTGTAAATGAAATGATCCTTCATGCTGACTTTTTATTACTACAGGCAGATAAGCCGGTAAAAATGGATGTACCTGTGAAAGTGACAGGAACTTCTCCTGGTGTTATGAAAGGTGGAAAGCTTAATATTAAATTGAAAAAAATAAAAATTAAAGCTCTACCAAAAAATCTTCCGGAGGCAATTGAAGTTGACATTTCAAATCTTGAGCTTGGAAAATCTATTAAAATCGCAGATCTTTCTTCTCAAAGCTATCAGATTCTGAACAGTAAAAATCTTCCTATTGCTACAGTGGAAATTCCAAGAGCACTTAAAGGCGGTGCTGGTGAAGAAGGTGCTGCTGAAGAAAAAGGCAAAAAATAATACCACAGGTTTGAATAAAATAGATTCGTTTTTCAAAAGATCCTGCTTCTGCAGGATTTTTTTTTCTTAAAGCTTAAAGCTTAAAGCGAAAAGCTCAAAGCGAAAAGTGAAAAGCAAAAATTATCTAACATCTAATATCCAATATCTGACATCCCACTTTAATCTTTCCCCTCAATCTTTTAACTTTAAACTTTAAACTTTCAACAATGAAATTCCTCATCTGCTGCTTAGGAAATATCGGTCCGGAATATCAGTTAACCCGCCATAATATTGGATTTCTGGTGGCAGACAGGCTTGCTGAAAAGTTAAGCTGTAGTTTCACTAGTGACAGACATACCTTCCATGCAGAAGGAAAATTTAAAGGAAAAACCATCCACATTATTAAGCCGACAACATATATGAACTTAAGTGGTAAGGCAGTTAGCTACTGGATGAAAACACTTCATCTTAGTCCTGAACAGATTCTTGTTATTACAGATGATATAGCATTGCCATTTGGTAAATTGAGAATGAGATCCAAAGGATCTGCAGGTGGGCATAACGGACTTACCAATATCCAGGAAATGCTGGGAACAGATGCATATCCGAGATTGCGCTTCGGTGTAGGTAATGATTTCCCTAAAGGCAGGCAGGCAGATTATGTATTGAGCAATTTTCCAAAGGAAGAAATTGATCTTTTGCCTGAGCTGATGGATAAATGCATCGACGGAATATTTGCCTTCTGTACCATAGGGATTGAAAAGGCGATGAATGGGGTGAATGCAAAATAAGCATCTAAAGTAAGAAAGCATTAATTATTTTATTTGTATTAATAAAAATAATAGTTAACTTTAGTGAATTCCATGAGTTTGTTATGAAGCAGATTTCTTTTACTATTTGGTTTCTTTTTATAAGCCAATTTTTGTTGGCCCAAAACATCATTTGGTCCCAGCACATTAATCATACAGATTATTCAGCAGGAGTTGCAATGGATTCGCATGGTAATACTTTTTATTATGGTAAGTTTAGTTGTCCTCAAACAGATATAAATGCAAAATGTTCCATTGATTTTGGAGGACACATAATAACTGATACTTCAGGAAAATCCTATATTGTTAAATATGATATAAATGGAAATGTTATTTGGTCAAAAATTCTAAGGAAAGAAACCATTACATGCATGGTAATTAGTAATTCCGGTCGGATTTTTTTTAGTGGGTATACAAGTTTTGGAACGAGCGCAAAAACGTCTGTGACAGCTATTGATGAAAATGGTAATCTAATCTGGAGGAAACAAGATAATAATAATGAAGGAAGAAGCCTTGGTTATGGAATTAATTTAGATGAAAATGAAGATGTATATATTACAGGATTATTTAATTCAAATTTATTAATAGATGGCGTGCAAATAGATGGGATATCTAATTTAACTAAAGGTGGGTATTTAGCAAAATTAAAAAATAATGGTTCCATAGAGTGGGTACGAAGGGCAGAAACGGGATATTATGATGCATATAGAGAAGGTAGCGGACGATCAATTTGTGTAGATAAATTCGGAAATATTTTTATTGTTGGTTTAACGCTAAATGCACAAGGTGGAGTAATTTACAATAATTCTTTTATAGCAATGTATGATAATAACGGCGCTAGAAAATGGATGAAGACTTATGGGAATGTCTTTGGTAGTTATCATTATGGGGTAAGTGTTAATGTTGATGCAATTGGGAATGTTTATGCGTTATTAAGTGGAGAAAAAAAGAATGGAATTGTAAGATTTAATAAATTTGGACAGGAGGTGTGGTTTCGGGGGTTACCATTACATGATGATTATAGCTTCTTGGCGGTTGATAAAAAAGGTAGTACTTATTTGTTAACTAAAATTTTCCAAAATTTTAAATATGAAAAGGATGACATTGTAGTATCAGGTAATAGTGACTGTGTAATATTTAAGCATGACTCTTTGGGAAATTATATTTGGAACCATAAAATAGGGAATGCCTGGAGTGAAACACCTTATTCATTTGCTTATAGTGATAATGGCCAATTTTCTTTAGTAATAAGCGGAACCAGTTTGAATTTTGGTAAGGGTACTCATTCGGGGTTTTTCATTGTTAATTATTATGATACAACATATGTTCCTGATAAATTTAACACTATCAGAGGGAAAATTTTTCAGGATGTCAATTCTGATTGTATTGACAATCCTTCTGAATTGTCATTGGGAGGAATTGTTGTAAAGGCTGAGCCGGGTCCTTACTATGGATTTTCAAATGCAAACGGAGAGTTTACAATAAGGGTTGATACCGGTAATTATAAAATCTCTCAAATAATTCCGGAAGGAAAAGGAACTATTTCTGCCTCCTGTTCAAATTCATATAATGTTTCATTCAGCTCATATGAAAATGATACCTCCGGGTTTCATTTTGGTAATCACATATCCGCATGTCCCCATCTGACTATAGATATCGCTTCAGACAGAAGAAGAAGGTGTTTTAGAAATGTCACGACAGTTTCTTTTTGTAATGAAGGTTTTGCAACAGCTTCCAATGTTCAGGTTAATGTTATTTACCCAAAATATGTAATTCCTGTATCTAGTACATTGGCCTGGAATGAGAAAATAGACTCCTTGTTAATATTTAATGTGGGAAATTTAGATCCTTTACAATGTGGTAGTTTTCAAATCATAGATTCTGTTATGTGTGGTGACGAAAGTATCAGAGGATTAATTCAATGTACTAAGGCTTTAATTTCCCCATATAATACATGTTCAGAAATTTCACCATTGTGGGATAAATCCTTTGTAGAAATCCAAGGTGGTTGTTCTGATGTCGGAGTTTCGACAGTTAAAATAATCAATACAGGTGAGGGTTGGATGGCTGACAGTTCAAAGTATAGAATTTTTTTGAATTCAGAAAAAATATATGAAGGTAGTTTCAGGTTGAAAAGTTTAGATACTTTATTTCTTAATGTAGCCAGTTCAGGTAAATCATTAAGGGTAGAAGCTGATCAATCAGAAGGAAGTCCTTTTAATAGCCGGCCAACTTTTATTTTAGAAGGATGTGGTGCCCACAACGCAACTTCATTTTCAAAAGGTTTTTCAAAGCAAATGCCATATAATGACTCGGATTTTTATTTTGAGATGTCCTGTTTGGAAATCAGAGATAGCTATGATCCAAATGATAAGCAGGTTTTTCCCTCAGGAATTACAAATAATAATTTCGTAAGTGGAGAAGAAGAGTTAGAATATATGATACGCTTTCAGAACGAAGGAAATGATGATGCATATAAAGTTTTAGTACTGGATGTTCTGGATGAATCATTAGACCTTGAAACTTTCATTCCAGGTATAACTTCCCATCCATGTAAAGTGGAAATCTCAGGTAAAGGCAGACCAGTGATAACCTGGATTTTTGAGGATATTAATCTTCCTGCAAAAATCACAAATGAACCTCTTAGTCATGGCTATATTAAATATAAAATAAAGCCCAAAACCGGTTTAACTCCTGGAAAAAGAGTTTATAACAAAGCTTCAATATTTTTTGATTATAACAGTCCTATCATTACTAATCAGGTTTTTAATACTATTAGCGATACCACTGTTGCCAGATGGAATCCTACTTTAGTAAATACATGTTCCGGCAATACGACTTATCCATTAGCCGGTAGCGATACTTTAGTTTGTAATTCAAGTTCCATCAATTTAAAAGCAAATTACGCTGTGGAAGGGATTGGAAGATGGAGGTCTTTAAGCGGGCCGCGTAATATTTTAAATCCCGCCTTAAATCAGACAACATCTAATCTTTTAGCAGGTATGAACAGTTTTGAATGGTCAATTACCTCTTGTAAAAATATTTTCAGAGATACTATTGATATAGACAGAAAACTATCACCGGTTATTAATTCAGTTTCCCCTTATTGTTCAGGAGATACAATAAAGCCAATTACTGCTACAGGTTCAAACATTGTTTGGTATTCCAATAATGCCATTACTGATATTGTAGGTGAAGGAAATACTTTTCTTCCTGTGACCAATGTTACCAAGACCTTTTATGCGGTTAGTCAATTTGAAAATTGTAGAACAAGTCCAACATCAATTAATGTTGTCATCAATCCTATACCACCCGTTCCTACACAAAACAACTTCTATTACTGTAAAGGCAGTTCATCAAGTTTGACTGCCTCTGGATCAGGTACAATAAATTGGTATGCGGATACAAACCTGACTCAATTTATCCGCACTGGCACTTTTTTAACTTATATTCCAGTAACAGATACTGCTTTTTATCTACAGGCAGTTTCATTTGGTTGTAAAAGTCCTATAGCAAAATTTGTCCACCTGGGGCAAGACCCATTCAACGCTGAAATTTATATTTCAGGAGATTCTTTATTCACCAATCCAGGATTAAGATATATTTGGTATCATGATAATAAAGTGATTCCTAATTCTGATTTTATTTGGCATAAACCTGCCAATTCAGGAAAGTATAAAGTTGTAGTAATGAGAGAAGCATGTAGTTCTACTTCTCCGGAAATTAATTTTCAGATAACTAATATTTCAAATCTTGTTTGGGAAGGTCTTTCTCTTTATCCCAATCCTGCATCCGATAAATTAATAGCGGAAGGTAATGAAATGGTGGGAGGAGTAAATATGAAAATTTTTGATCTATTGGGGAATGAAAGAAAAACAATTCAGTTAAATAATCCTGACCATTCAAGAAATGAAATTGAACTGGAGGATTTACCTGAGGGATTTTATTTAATAAAATTAGAAATCAATGGCAGGAATAATATTTTTAAGCTTCATATAGAAAGATGATAATTCGCCAGCTGCATTTGGCCGAATTTATTTTAGCATGCACCTTCCTTATTCTTTTAGATTCTTTTGTCTAAAAAAAGAAAAACCCTTCGTTTCCTCAGGGTTTTTCAAGTAGGGAGATTAAAAAATAAGCACTAACAAAAAAAATATCAAAAAAATATTAAAAAATGTATTTCCCGTTTTTCAATAAGATAGACCCGGCAGGTTAAAAAAGGGTTGTATGGGAATAGAAAAAAAGCTTAAAGTTAAAAATTTAAAGCTATAAGTGTTTGATAGTTAGTATTTTATGGGTGTTTTGTTTTTGGAAAATCTTATAGCTTACCGCTTTCAGCTTAACACCAAAAATAAAAAACCCTCCGTTTAAAGAGGGTTTTTCAAGTAGGGATAGAAAAATATGTCTTTTAAAAAAAATATCAAAAAAATATTAAAAAATAGATTTCCCGTTTTTCATATACATAGATCCTGATGGATTGAAAAGGGTTGTATCTGTTTTGAAATATTTTTACTGATATATTATGTGATTGTTATACAGTAGTTTAAATGAGAAACTCGAAACTCGAAACTCAAAAACAGGTTTAAACTATTCATTCGAATTTTGAATTTCGGGTTTCGAATTTAACTTATTTGACTTCCATTCATCACCGCATTTTCCGGCTTCACAAATGATAGTTTACCATCAGCATCTTCTGCCATCAATATCATGCCTTGTGATTGGATTCCTTTGATGTCTCTGGGAGCAAGGTTCGCCAGCAAGCATACCTGTTTTCCAATAATGTTTTCCGGCTCGTAATATTCCGCAATACCACTCACCACTGTTCGGATGTCTATGCCTGTATCGAGTTTTAACTTCAGAAGTTTTTTAGTCTTGGCAACTTTTTCTGCTTCTAAAATTGTAGCAACACGAAGATCCATTTTTGTGAAGTCATCATAGGTAACTTCTGACTTCATCTCTGCAGTTTTCGCCTGTTCTTTTTCGTTCGCGGCTTTGGTATCATGAAGCTTTTTTATCTGCTGCTCTATAGTGCTGTCTTCTACTTTATCAAAAAGCAGTTCAGCCTCTTTTACAGGGCTACCGGCCTTTATTATGTCCATTCTTCCTGCATCGTTCCAGGTAAACTTTCCTGTATTAAGCATCCCTGCTAGTTTACATGCAGTAAATGGCAAGAAGGGTTCGCAAACGATTGTAAGATTAGCTGCTATTTGTAAACTCAGATTCAATATAGTCTTTACTCTTTGCTCATCCGTTTTGATAAGTTTCCAGGGCTCAGTGTCGGCAAGGTATTTATTTCCAGTTCTTGCAAGATCCATCATAAAGCTTAGTGCTTCTCTGAACCGGAAGCTCTCAATGGATGCAGCTATTTTCCCCGGATATTCTTTTACTTTAGAAATTACTTCCTGATCTATGGCTTCCAGCTTACCGGGCTCCGGTATTTTTCCTTCAAAGTATTTATGTGTTAATACTACGGCTCTGTTCACAAAATTTCCGAAAATAGCAACAAGCTCGTTGTTGTTTCTTGCCTGAAAATCTTTCCAGGTGAAATCATTGTCTTTGGTCTCCGGTGCATTCGCACACAGTACATATCTCAGTACATCTGCTTTGCCTTTGAACTCATCAAGGTATTCATGCAGCCATACTGCCCAGTTGCGTGAAGTAGAAATCTTATTTCCTTCAAGATTTAAAAACTCATTGGCAGGAACATTATCTGGAAGTATATAACTTCCTTCTGCCTTCAACATGGCAGGAAATATAATGCAATGAAAAACTATATTATCTTTCCCTATGAAATGTACCAGCTTGCTATCTTTATCTTTCCAGTATTTTTCCCATGCATCAGGAGTTCCGTTTTGTTCAGCCCATTCCTTGGTTGCAGATATATAACCTATAGGTGCGTCGAACCAAACATACAATACTTTCCCCTCAGTACCTTCTACAGGCACTGGTACTCCCCAGTCAAGGTCTCTGGTAACAGCTCGCGGTTGAAGCCCTTGTTCTATCCATGATTTGCATTGTCCATATACATTGCTCTTCCATTCCTTATGTCCTTCCAGTATCCATTCCTTCAGCCATCCTTCATATTTATCAAGAGGAAGGTACCAGTGTTTGGTAGGCTTCATAATAGGTTTTTCTCCACTTAAAGTAGAGTGTGGATTTATCAGTTCGGCCGGACTTAAAGTAGAACCACATTTTTCGCATTGGTCTCCATAGGCATTGTCATTGCCGCACTTAGGGCAGGTACCAACTATATACCGGTCCGCAAGAAATTGCTGGGCTTTTGTATCAAAATATTGTTCAGTTACCTTCTCCTCAAATTCTCCTTTATCATAGAGTTTTTTAAAATATTCAGATGAGGTTTTGTAATGCGTTTTAGAAGAAGTTCTGGAGTAAATATTAAATGATATACCAAATTCTTTAAATGAATCCCTGATAATACTATGGTATTTGTCAACTACTTGCTGAGGCGTTACACCTTCTTTTTTAGCACGAAGGGTAATTGGTACCCCATGCTCATCGGATCCGCAAACGAATAATACATCTTCGCCCTTCAGTCTTAAATACCTTACATAAATATCCGCAGGGACATAAACTCCTGCCAGGTGTCCGATATGAACAGGTCCATTGGCGTAAGGCAGGGCAGAGGTGACAGTATATCTTTTGAAATTTTTTGTCATTATTTTAAAAAATTGTGCGGCAAATATAAACTAAAATGAATTAACCGCTAGCCATAGTTGTTGTTCTACAATCAGTTCAATAGGAGAATTGTTTTAAATATTCTTCTTTAAATACCATAAAATCCTGTTAAGCAGAGTATAATCAGGATTTTTAATCGTAAGTAACCAAAAGTAGCAAGGATTTTCGTAATTTTGCCTTTTAGTTTTTAGTAAAATTTATGCAGAGTATAAGAAATATCGCAATTATTGCACACGTAGACCATGGTAAAACTACCCTGGTGGACAAGATCATTCACGCTTCAAAGATTTTCAGGGAAAATCAGGAGTTTAATGACCTGATTCTGGACAACAATGATCTGGAAAGAGAAAGAGGTATTACCATCGTTTCGAAAAATGTTTCGGTAAGATACAAAGACGTTAAAATCAATATTATTGACACACCAGGTCACTCCGATTTTGGTGGTGAAGTAGAGCGTGTATTGAAAATGGCTGATGGTGTATTGCTACTTGTAGATGCTTTTGAAGGACCAATGCCACAAACCAGATTCGTATTGGGTAAAGCTTTGGCTTTGGGCCTGAAACCAATTGTGGTTGTAAACAAGGTTGATAAAGAAAACTGCCGTCCTGACGAAGTGCACGAGTCAGTATTTGATCTTATGTTTAACCTTGGTGCTACAGAAGACCAGTTGGATTTTGTAACGATTTACGGATCTTCAAAACAAGGTTGGATGAATACCGATTGGAAAGTGAAGACTGACAATATTGTTCCTCTTTTAGATGCTATCGTAGAGCATATCCCTGCAGCACCAAGCCATGATGGTACTCCTCAGATGCAAATCACATCACTGGATTATTCATCTTATCAGGGACGTATTGCTATAGGAAGAGTTATGAGAGGTGAATTAAAAGAAGGTGCTTCTATATCGTTGTCCAAAGCAGACGGTTCGTTTAGAAAAGGTAAAATAAAAGAACTTCATGTATTTGAAGGTCTTGGTAAAGTTAAAGTACCATCTGTGTCTTCTGGAGAAATCTGTGCTATAACAGGACTTGAAGATTTTGAAATCGGAGATACCGTTTGTGATGCTGAAAATCCTGAGCCGTTACCAAGGATCGCTGTTGATGAGCCGACAATGAGCATGTTGTTTACCATCAATAACTCTCCGTTTTTTGGTAAAGAAGGTAAGTTTGTAACATCACGTCACCTAAGAGACAGATTGTACAAAGAGACCGAAAAGAACCTTGCACTAAAGATCATGGAAACCGGTAGTGAAGATAAATTCCTGGTTTTCGGAAGAGGTATCCTTCACTTGTCAGTTTTGATTGAAACGATGAGAAGAGAGGGCTACGAACTTCAGGTAGGACAGCCTCAGGTTATCTTTAAGGAAATCGATGGACAGAAATGTGAACCAATAGAGTTACTGGTTGTGGATGTACCTGAAGAGTCTGCGGGTAAAGTTATTGAATTGGTTACCCAAAGAAAAGGTGAACTTACTATAATGGAACCTAAAGGTGATTTGCAACACCTTGAATTTAATATTCCATCAAGAGGTATTATCGGACTAAGAAACAATGTACTTACTGCAACTGCAGGAGAGGCCATTATGACCCACAGATTTAAAGCCTACGAGCCATTCAAAGGCCCGATCCCTGGGAGAACCAGCGGATCTATGATATCTATGGAAACAGGAACTTCTACTCCTTATGCTATAGATAAATTACAGGATAGAGGTGTATTCTTTATCGACCCGGGTGATGAAATCTATATGGGACAGGTTATAGGAGAGCATACCAGAGGAAACGATATTGTTGTGAACGTTCTTAAAGGTAAAAAACTGACCAACATGCGTGCTTCCGGATCTGATGATAACGTTAAGATTGCTCCAAAAATCAATTTCTCTTTAGAGGAAGCTATGGAATACATACAGAGTGATGAGTATGTTGAGGTGACTCCTAAAAATATCAGGATGAGAAAAATTTATCTTGATGAGAACGAAAGAGCAAGAATGTCTAAAAAAGAAGTAGCTGTTTAAAGTAAAAATGTATGCATAAAACCTATGCATATTTTCAATACGACAAAGCATTACTGCACTATTCAGTAACAGGGAAAGGCAAGAAGATTCTTCTTGCCTTTCATGGTTTTGGTCAGACAGGTGATGACTTCAGGGAGCTGGAAGAAGTCATATCTGATGAATTTACCATCTACAGCTTTGACCTTTTTTACCATGGAAAAAGCTTCTGGCATGAGAGAGAAATTCCTTTGTCTAAAGCTTTCTGGAAAGAGATGGTGTTGAAATTTCTTGAAGAAAAATCCATCGATAGTTTTTCCCTTTTAGGATTCTCCATGGGAGGGAAGTTTGTATTGGCCACACTGGAGTCATTTCCTGACAGAACGGAAACTGTTTATCTAATCTCTCCTGATGGTATTAATTTAAATTTCTGGTATAAGCTGGCAACCTCCTATTCATTTACAAGAAAATTACTACGTAGTTTTGTAGCCGGACCTGCTTACTATAATTTTATAGTTAATACAGTAAGTAAATTAAAGCTGGTAAACAAAGGTGTACTTAAATTCACAGAATCTCAGATGAGAACCCGGGCGCAAAGAAGAAGAGTATACTATTCATGGGTGATTTTCCGGGAATTAAGATTTGATCAAAAGAAAATAGCAGATTTGATTAACAGCCATAATATAGAATTCAAACTGTATCTTGGCAAACATGATAAAATGATCACCTACAAAAGGGTGAAATCATTTTTAAAAATGCTCAGGCATTATGACTTAAAGATTTTGGATACAGGACATACCAGAATTCTTAACTGGGTAACACAATTATTTAAACAAAAACTCGAAATTCGAAATTCTAAATTCTGATTTCGGGTTTCGGGTTTCGTATTTCGAATTTTATTACATTATGAATAACAAAGTCATCATCATCACCGGCGGCTCATCAGGAATAGGATTTGCACTTGCAGAAAAGTTTGGCAAAGAAGGCTCTAAAGTCGTTATCACAGGAAGAGATAACATCAAGTTGTTTCAGGCTGCTGACAAGCTCAGGATTAAAGGAATTAAAGTTGTATCAGTAGTAGCAGATTCTTCTTTGGAGGAGGACAATGCAAGAGTGATTTATACTGCCATTAAAGAATTCGGGAAGGTAGATGTGCTGATTAATAATGCCGGTATTACAATGAGAGCGTTGTTTGAGGAATCAGAAGTGGATGTGCTGAAAAAAGTGATGGATATAAACTTTTACGGAACTGTTTACGCCACCAAATACGCTTTGCCGGAGATAATAAAAAACCAGGGGAGCATAGTGGGTGTTTCTTCTATAGCAGGAATGGTTGGCTTACCCGGAAGAACTGGTTATAGCGCTTCTAAATTTGCCATGCAGGGATTTTTGGAATCTATAAGGATAGAGAATTTGAAAAAAGGAATACATGTGTTGCTTGCCTGTCCGGGATTTACAACATCCAATATAAGAAAGATGGCTTTAGGAGCTGATGGTAATGTGAAAGGAGAGAGCTCTATGGATGAAGATAAGATGATGACAGCAGAAGAAGTTGCAGACCGGATTTACGATGCTGTGGTAAAAAGGAAAAGAGAACTTATTCTTACAAGGCAGGGAAAACTTACAGTATTACTTAAGAAATTTTTGCCGGGAGTGGTAGACAAAATTGTTTACAACCATTTCATAAAGGAGAAAGATTCTCCCCTTAAATGATCTTCATCGCCAACCAGCATCAGGTTGTTTTTGCGGATATACATTTGTTCTCCGTTCCAGCTTACTTTATACCAGATATCGTTTTTGCTCCATACGATCACTCTGTGACCTTTTTCGGTTATTGCTTTTACTTCAGAAGCAGCGGAAGGACCTGACATCAGGTACGCATTGTCATTGCTGATAATTCCCTTCATAGGTACAAGTTCATAGTTAGTCACGATATACACTACAAGAAGAATCAGAATAAAAAATATCGGTCTAAGTCCAAGCCGGCGTTTATTAATTTTCTTTACAATAAGATATACATAAAAAGAGATAGCAGTGAACAAAAAGAAATAGATGATGTAGTAGTAATATTGATTGTACAATGAAATGAAATATTCCAGATCAGTGTAATTGTAACCTGTCAGCCTGTGACGTATAGCCAGATCTTCCATTTTTTTCAGTACTTTTTTCTCGGGATGATAGTTATAAAAAACATTCAGATAGTAGAGTGCTTTGGTATAATCCCCTGAAGATTCGTGAGTGTAGGCCATCTTCAAAAGCATCTGAGGACTGAATCTGTCGTCTTTAGAATATATTTGTTCATAAATTTCATTTGCTTCTATGTATTTCTTCTCTTTAAAGAGCGAGTCTGCAAGTTTCAGGTTATCAGAGAAGTTTTGTGCAAAAGCAATCTGGCCAATGAAAAATGTGGAAAATATTATTAAGAAAAAGTGATTCATGTTTTGGATTTAAGAAGAATGCTGTTACTTTTGCACTCGCAATTACGAAAAAGATTGCAATTAATACAAAGGAATCCGTAGCTCAGCTGGTAGAGCATTACACTTTTAATGTAGGGGTCCTGGGTTCAAATCCCAGCGGATTCACAAGATCAAAAGCCTTCTGAATTCTATTTGGAAGGCTTATTTTTTGTCTCATTCCGAGAACATCCTCTAAATTGCCTTCTTTCTAAAATGCTCAAAGTTTCGTTTTATTATACCTGGATACAGATATTCAAGTCCTGAAATTTCTTTTTCATTCCTTTGTAAACTTTCCTATTTACAAAAATGGTTCTCCATATTTTTTACAAACAGGTTTAGCCCAATAACTTTATTATCAGTCAATAAAACATTAAGTGTTACAACACATGTAATCTTGCGATCTAAAATTTTGCAGATTTTTGTTTCATACTGTTTGAAATATTTTATATTGTACTATCACAAGAAAAATTATTGCAAATCAAATAGGGTTTTTTACCCAATTAGGAAATTGAATTAACAGGTATGAAGAAATTGTACATTTTGAAGCTCGCATTATTCGGAATTTTATTTTCCCATTTATTTAATACAACTGATTCTTATGCTCAGTGCAGAGGTAATCTTATTTTTTCAGATGAGTTTAATGGTACTGCTTTAGACCTTACCAAATGGACCATAGATCAGGGGAACGGGTGTCCGAACCTTTGCGGATGGGGAAATAATGAACAGCAATTTTATACCAACTCAAGCCAGAATGTTAGTGTTTCAGGTGGTTATCTTACCCTTACAGCAAGATATGCTCCTAATTATAACGGAACCGGTTCTAATTTCACTTCAGGAAAGGTTCTAACAAGGAATAAGTTCGACAGGCTTTATGGGAGGTTTGAAGCACGTATGAAAATGCCAAGAGGTACAGGTTTATGGCCTGCATTCTGGATGTTGCCCACTGATAACGTGTATGGTGGATGGCCAACCAGCGGTGAAATTGATATTATGGAATACAGAGGAGACAGAACCAATGTCAGTGATGCCACACTTCATTATGGAGCTGCATGGCCTAATAATCGGCATGACGGAACCTCCTATACTTTGCCGACCGGAAATTTTGCTGATGAATTCCACATTTTTGCTGTTGACTGGCAACCGGGAATAATGAGATTTTATGTTGATGGTATTCTTATCAAAACCGAAACAGAAAATCCTAATTCCTTAAATCCAGCATCTAATCACTCTGTAACATGGCCATGGAATCAAAGATTTTTCATAATCCTTAACCTGGCTTTGGGTGGGTGGTATAGTGGAAATCCTACAACAGAACAAATAGTCAGTAGTACTACCTGGCCACAAACATTCCAGATCGATTATGTAAGGGTGTATGATATGGCTCAAAGCACCGCTCAAACTCCATATCTTAATAATGTAAGAAGTATCCCGGGAACAATTCAGGCGGAGCATTATAATGAAGGATGCAATGGCACTGCTTACAACGACGTAACCCCTTCTAATGAAGGTGGTCAGCTAAGACAAGACTGGGTAGGTATAGAGCAAACTACTGATGCAGGAGGTGGACATAATGTAGGATGGACAGCAGCTGGTGAATGGCTGAATTACAATGTAAATATTGCAAATCCAGGTACATATACATTGCAGGTAAGAGTTGCAGCTGCCACTGCAGGCCGAAGTATGCGTGTTGAGATGGATGGAGTAAATATTTCAGGAACCATAAATGTTCCGAATACCGGTGGCTGGCAAACCTGGCAGACGGTCACCATTGGTAACATCAACCTCACTGCCGGGCCAAAGGTAATGCGAATCCATTTTATGACCGAAGGGATTAACCTTAATTGGGTGAATTTTGTCGCAAATACCACCACGACCAGTCCCACGATAACATTCAACAATGTTTCCCGAACCTATGGTGATCCTCAGTTTGCCATGACTGCAACATCTAATTCACCGGGAGCAATAACTTATTCTATTACATCAGGAAGTCAATATGCCACCATTACATCAGCCGGAATGGTAACCATAACAGGGGCTGGTTCTGTTACCGTTCTAGCCACCCAGCAGGCCTCCGGCAGTTACAGCTCAGGTACTGCCACCGCTACTTTAACAATTAATCCGGCAAACCTGACTATTACCTCTGATAATAAAACCAAAGTGTACAATACTGCAAATCCACCTCTTACGGTAACATATTCCGGATTTGTATACGGACAAAATTCTTCTGTGCTTACTACTCAGCCTACTGTGTCTACTACTGCCACTCCCACAAGTAATGTAGGTAACTATCCAATCACTGTGACAGGTGGTTCGGCAGCTAATTATACCATTACAAGAGTTAACGGAACATTGACCATTACACAGGCAACACCAACTTTAACTTATAATGGAGCAACAAGTGGCCAATATGGTGCTACAATTGCATTGTCAGCTACTTCAAACTCAACGGGAGCTATTTCATACACAGCTACAAATGGTACCGGTTCAGCTAATGTATCAGGGAGTAATTTGCAACTCACCGGTGCCGGTACTGTTACCTTAAATATCACAGTCGCTGCTACTACAAATTATACTGCCCGAACCATCAATCAGACTATCACCGTCAGTAAAAGTACTTCAGCAGGTCTGGCTTACACAGGACTTACTTCCGGTAATGTGGGTGGATCGATCGATCTTAGCAGCACTTCTCAATCTACAGGAGCCATTACATACTCGATTGCAGGAGGTACAGGTTCAGGATATTTAGAAGGTAACAGATTGTTCTTAACAGGAGAAGGTACTATCATCCTTCAAATTACAGTAGAAGGAGATAATAATTACGCCGGTCAGACCATCAGTGAAACGATAAATGCTAACTATGTTCTTGGAGCAAACAAAGTAGCTATAGCAGATTTAATTGAAATCTTTCCTGTACCAGCCACTGACTATGCTGAAATTAAATTTTTTGCTAAAAATTATAATCAGGCAGAGCTAACTGTTTATGATATGAGAGGTTACAATGTGTTGGAAACTATCAGTATATCTACTCAGGAAGGCTACAGACTTTCTACCCTTGATTTGCCTTCAGGCATTTATACAGTTATGATAAAAACTTCGGAAGGGACAGCAGTTAAAAAGCTGGTAAAATAGAAAAGTTGTCTTTAAAATAATTTTGTTTATTGCCGGAATTGACCTCTTTCGAAGAATTTCATATAGTTTTTACAATTTTTCTAAACCTGAAATCACTTTTCAGGTTTTTTATTTATACCAACATATATTCCAATAGTAAAAGGTTGTAGGGAAGAAGGAATCTATTGGTATATAGCCGATAACTCTAAACTACAATGAAAAGGAAAGTTTTGATATACAACTGGGACGGGTTAAAAATTTTGGATGATTCAACCCTGGAGACCAAATTCAACTCAGAGAAATTTATTTCTGATAAACTTCAGATAAACAAGCAGCAAATCAAAGTGACCACAGATTCTGTGGTGATTATTTTGGATAAAAAGCAGGATTACAATGCCATTCAAAAGAGACTTTCAGGGTTTCTGGAACGGGTATAAACAACCTTTCTCTTTTGAGAGTTATTAAGATTGTGTGAGATTTTAATTCTGTAAAGAATTAAATCTAGATTTTCTACATAATTGATATTTAGGTTTACATAACATATCTAATGGACGCCTTGTCCAAACGGTTTTTCAAGTAGGAATAGAAAAAAGCTGAACTGAATTGTTCAGCTTTTTTTCATTTATAACCTTGCTCATTAGGAAGCAAAAACTATCGCCAACCATTAACAGTTACTTTAATGAACATTAAATATTTTCTTAGAGGGATATGAAGAAGTTAGGGCTGGTATTGCTTTTTGTGCTACCTGTTTCAGTTATGGCACAAAGGTCAATTGGAATAAAAGGAGGAGCCAATTATTCAAAAGTTACAGAATCAGTGGAATTACAAAGGTGGAGGACAGGCGCTGCATTTGGTGTATTCGGTGTTACAATGTTGACCAGACATCTTGGGGTGCAGGCAGAAATTTTATATTCACAAAAAGGAGGAAGGATGTCAACGCAGGCACAGGATACTTTGCCTGCTGTTTACAGTGAAAATATAAGAGGAAGAATAGATTTTGTAGACATACCTTTAATGCTTAGATTTCAGGCGCATACTGTATTGTTCAGACCATATTTCAATACCGGCCTTGGTATATCAGCACCCATTGGTCATTGGGTTAGAAGAGTCCCTTTAGAAGGACAGCCAAGAGGGGGAGTGAACCCTGATGCTGTTAACGTAAATTACATTGCAGGGGTAGGAGCAGAAATAAAGTTAATGGATAGATTGTTTTGGCTTGTTGAAGGAAGATATGAACAGGGTATTACAAGAATTGCCATGAACCAGGGCAAAAGTACCAATCTGCAAGCCTTAACCGGTCTTAGATACAGACATGGAAATACAATTGCCCGGAATACTTATTCAAGACAAAGAGGATACAACAGACCTAGAAATGCTATGTAATATCAATGGTAAAAAGTCAATCAGACATGCAAAAAATTTTTAAAAAAAATATCATTTTCATAATGAAGAAATTACTACGAAATTTTCAGTTTTCGTAACAAAATAGTGGGTGTATAGTTAATCATTACAGAAGGGATGATGAACAGGTGATGTTGAAAATGCTTCAGAGTGCGGAAGGAAGATGAGAAGATGAAAACTGAAGCAGGTGAAGTTGGAAAGTGGGGGTGAATGATTTATATGAGTTGGAACCCGGTGAATTTTTGAATGGTGAAGTTGGATGAAGGAGGGTTCATCGGAAAGCAGATAAAAAATCCTATCATATAAATAGAAAGGCTGACTCTGTAAAGTCAGCCTTTTTTTATTATTTTTCCTTCCTTAACTTTAATCTTTAATCTATAAACTTTAAACTTTCAACTTTGAACTTACCCAACTACATAGAGCACACTGTACTGAAACCAACAGTAACTGACAAGGAAATAGATCAGCTTGTAAAAGAAGCCAGAGATCACGAATTTTATGGCGTCTGCGTCCCTCCGTTTTGGGTGAAAAGGGCTAAAAGAGAAATCGGATCTTCCGATGTAAAGCTTGTCACTGTAGCAGGATTCCCCTTAGGATATCAGATGACAGAAGTAAAGCTGGAAGAGCTTAAGATCTCCATTGTTAACGGGGCAGATGAACTTGATGTCGTAATGAATATTTCAGCCTTCAAAATAAATATGGATTGGTTTAAAATAGATCTTGCAAAATGTGCCAGACTTTGTCACGATAACGGAAAGCTGATAAAAATCATAATAGAAACTGCTTATCTCACTAAGGAAGAAATCGTGCGGGCATGTAAAATTGCAGCAGATGCAGGTGCCGACTTTGTTAAAACTTCCACAGGTTTTGCCGGCCACGGTGCCACTTCTGAAAATGTAAAATTAATGCGCGATACGGTTGGTGCATCTGTAGGTGTAAAAGCTTCCGGAGGGATTAAAACCTACGAGCATGCCATCGCAATGATAAATGCCGGTGCGGACAGGATCGGGACCTCTTCGGGGGTGGAAATGGTAAGGGGAATTAAGAATTAAGAATTAAGAGTTAAGAGTTAAGAGTTAAGAGTTAAGAATTCTTTATTATTATAGTTGATGGTAAAATAATGGGTCAGGCTGAGCGGAGTCGAAGCCTTGCTATTAATATAATTTTAAAATGAAATACCTTTTTAGTTTATTATTTCTGATTTTTTCTTTTGTCTCCTTTGCTCAGAATGGTAATGGCTATTTTAAAAAGTTTGAGCTGAAGGTGGATACCAGTACTTATGCTTTCCCTCAGGATGCTGTTTTGCAGAAGGGGGAAAAGATTCTTTATTTTAATGTGGATTCTAATGAAGAAATAGTAGAACTTACACTGTATCCTTCTGATGAATATCCTATCAAATCTGCATACCTGTATGCTTCTGATGATTTTGAGATTCTTGATTCCCTTCGGAAAATTTCTAATAGATTTTTCAGGGGCAAGGTAAGACTTCTCAATCTTTATGAGAGTAAATTTTTACGGTTTGCTGTAAATCTTGATTTAGAAAATGGAAAAAACGTTACAGAAGAATTGCGGATCAATCCTTCATATCCGCCCTCAGTGAAAGTCCCCTTCGATGTACTTGAGTTATACATGGGAGAGGAGCGGACTATAGAGCTGCCTGCTGTAAATGCATTTAATATTCAAAAGGTAGATACATGGACCAGCATGGCAGGTATCAGATTTCGTGTACAGACTACAGACCAAGCTGTAAGAGTGTTGGTGCAGCCTGAGCAAATGGGAAGCAGAGAACTAAACCTTAACCTGACGAGTGCCCGCACCTTTATTATAGGAAAAGGAAAAGTAAGTAATGAAATACCTCCCATCAAATTAAAATTCAGCATAAGGCCAGGCAGACTTCACTTTATCAATTTTGATAAAACAGATTTTTTTCTTGATCCTGGTGAAATGCAGGCCACAGAGGTGCAGTTTGATTACCACCCGGGATTTGAAATGAACAAAACGTACAGAATAGAAAATCAGCAGCGTCCCGGAGGAAGACTGATTGCAGAACTATTTACTGTTTCTGTAGTGGGAAATAATAAAATACTTGGCTGGATCAGATCATATTCTTTACATAAAATTTCTGAAGGTTACCTTTTTGTTAAGGATGGCGATGCGGCAAGATTTATCACTAACTTTAACATCCTCCCGAAACCTTCGATTGAACAGATCAGTGTACTTCGGGAAGGGCAGGACTGGACTACCAACAATGTTGTATATCCTGGAGAAAGAATAGAACTGAGAATTGATGGTAAAGGACTTTCAAAAGCAGAATTTCAGTTTGAAGGTATTAAGGATTTACAGCTTGACACAGGCAGGACTTCCGAGAATGTACAGTTTTATTTCATAAGAGTCCCACTTGATATTAGTAAGAAGAGAATTCATATTTACATGAACAGGGTTATCACCAGATACGACCTTCAGATGAGAGAATACCAGACCCCGAGGGAATTGGATTTTATTGCCGTGTATTTTGATAAAGAAGCCAGGTATATCAGCAGTGATTACTTTAACAAACCTGTTCTTTACCGCCATTCTATTCCGGATATCAATTTGATTTTTTATGAAAATCAGATTGACAACAAAGCCAGATTGTACGGTAAGCAACATTTGGTAATCGAAGTGAAAATGTTTAACCAAAGGAATGAGATGATCCAATTCCAAAGGATAGATAATGTCACCATATGTCCTGGAGAAACTTCGCCAAGATACTCTTTCTATGATTTGAAGGATTGCCGACGGTCGAATATCAATCTCAATGAATACCTGCTTCAAAAAACTTTTGACATGGAGGGTTGGTCCAGGTTGGAAATCTTAATTAAGCACAATGAGTTAAAATATGGCTCGACCCCGGGGTATTCCCGTAAGCTTACTTTTATCAAGGAGAGAAGAGTTCTATTCGATCTGCAGATATCTTTTCCTGCAGGTTTGCTCGTAAAAAGATTTGATCAGCCCGGTGTAGGTAATCTGACCGGTATAAGTACTGCCTTCCTGGCTCAATTGAGTTTTTATGATAAAGAAAGAGCCGGAAGACTTAAACCTTATAAGATAGGTGCCGGTTTTATTGCACTGGATGTATTTAATGTGAATGCAAGACAAAGAGATTTGGGGATCATTGTGATGGGGTCACTGTTGCCTTTACGAAAGGATACCCGCTTTACCTTCCCTTTGTATCTGGGAGGAGGATACCTGTTGCAGAATGACAGATTTTTCCTGGTTTTCGGACCGGGGATTCAGTTTAATTTTTAGGGGCGTTTAAAATTGTAAGTTCAAAGGTCAAAGTTAAACTAAGTCGGAATATTTTATACTGTCATTTATTTATTTAGCTTTAATTATAAATTCTAAACTCTAAACTCTAAACTCTAAACTTTAAACTCTAAACTTTAAACTCTAAACTTTAAACTTTTAACTTTAAACTTTCACCAATGAAATACAAACTACTTGGAAAATCCGGTTTACGTGTATCTGAGTTATGTCTCGGCACAATGACCTTCGGCAGTGACTGGGGGTATGGGGCGGATATGGAAGAGAGTCGCAAGATATTTAATACTTACATAGAGGCCGGAGGAAATTTTATTGATACGGCTAACAGATATACTGAAGGAACCAGCGAAAGATATGTTGGTGAATTTATTCAGGCAGAAAGAGAAAAGCTGGTGGTGGCTACCAAGTATTCACTGTATAACAGGATGGGAGACCCTAACTCAGCAGGTAATCACAGAAAGAATATGCGGCAGTCAGTCGATGGAAGTCTTAAAAGACTTAAGACAGACTACGTAGATTTATTATACCTGCACGCCTGGGACTTCATGACTCCTGAAGAAGAAATACTAAGAGGTCTTGATGACCTTGTTTCTGCAGGGAAGGTATTGTATATAGGAATTTCCGATACACCTGCATGGGTTATTTCCCGTTGCAATGCCATAGCAGAGCTGAGAGGCTGGACTTCATTTATCGGACTGCAGATAGAATATAGCTTGCTTCAGCGTACAGTTGAAAGGGATCTGCTACCTATGGCAAAATCATTGGACATAGGTATTACTGCATGGGCCCCTCTTGCAGGAGGAGCATTAACCGGAAAATATCTTAAGGATATTTCAGACGGAAGAAGACTAAAACCGGAAAGTGCCAGGTTAAATGACAAGAATACTGAAATTGTAAAAGCAGTAAAGGAAATTGCAGACGAAGCAGGTTGTTCGCCTGTACATGTTGCTGTAAACTGGCTGCGTCAGCAAAGCCAGGTAGTGATACCGGTGGTAGGAGCGAGGACAGAAAACCAGATGCGGGAAAATGTGGCCGCATTGAGGTTCAGGCTTACCGGTGATCAGTTGTACCGACTTAACGATGCCAGTAGGATTGATTTGGGTTTCCCACATGATTTTCTGGCTTCTGACCCTGTGAAAAATGTGTTATATGCAGGGTCAATAGGAAAGATAGAAAATCATAGAAAATAAAATTCGTAATCCGAAACTCGAAATCCGAATCCTTATAAATCAGATACCTTTTCGAATTTTGATTTTCGTATTTCGAATTTAAATAATTTTTATTTTAATTTGCTTTTCAATATAACACCTGCCCAGGTGTTGGAATTGGTAGACAAGCACGTTTGAGGGGCGTGTGCCGTAAGGCGTGGGGGTTCAAGTCCCCCCCTGGGTACTTTATCGGACAGATCGATATTTTTCGGTCTGTCTTTTTTATTTTAATTAAAGCTATTTTGAATTCATGATTAACGCAGCTTATTCTGATCGATCCCTTATAATAGATATTTTAACTGATTCATTTGATGAGAATAAGAGTGTTAATTATGTGGTTAAACAGGATCGTAAAAGGAAAGAAAGAATAAGGAAATTAATGACGTATTCTTTCGATGTCTCTCATCGTTTTGGTGAAGTTTATTTGTCAGACGATAAATGTGCCTGCGCCTTAATTGTTTTCCCCGATAAAAAGAAAATGACTTTAAAAAGTATTCTATGGGATGCTAAACTTGCATTCACTTGCATCGGTAGTCTGTCTGGAATTTTTAAGGTTTTGAATCGGGAGTCTAAAATCAAAGCCACTCACCCCTCAGTACCGATAATTCATTTATGGTTTATCGGAGTAAAAAAAGAAAATCAAAATAAAGGTGCAGGAAGTAAATTATTAAAAGAGATAATTGAAGAAAGCACAAAAATGAAAAGGGGTATTTTCCTTGAAACCTCTACATTGAAAAATATTCCCTGGTATAAAAAGTTTGAATTTGAGGTTTATCAGGAAATTGACTTGGGTTATAAGTTATTTCTCATCAAGCATTCTCCTCGTTGATGCAGTTTCCTATACTATTCCTATAATAATTTACTGCTACTGTCAATAAAAATTTTTTTTTGACCCGGAACAAATCCCACCTCAACCGTCATACTACTAAACTTTACCGCTACCCATATGAAAAAGACGTTAAATTTAGGCTACATGCTCTTTTTATCACTTTCACTTTTTTCATGCAAATACATTAATTCCTATGAAGAAGGATCACGAATCAGCATAGGAGATACAGGGGAAAAAATGAGAAATAAGTATAGAGTAGAATCATTTACTGTAAATGGCGTGGACTCTATGGAAATACTAAAGAGATATGGTATGGACAAGGAATGGATTTTTGATAAATATAATGCAGATGATATCCTATTTACTGAAGGTGAATTTGGTAAGGCAAGTGGTTTGGGTGGACCAGGTGAAAAGGCAATGGTGGAGATTATCTTCAGATCCTGCTTTGTTAATGGCGTTTCAGTCGATATGAATCGACACACAATGCCTGGTTCCCTGTTTAATGCCTCCTGGAATATTATTAAATTAAGAAAGAATGAAGCGTTAAAGATTTCCAGAAATTACGAGGGAAACCGATATGATCTTAGCTTGAAAGTCTACTAAAATTACTTTAAAGAATTGTTAAAATTTAACTTCACTTAAATTACTGATCTCAGCTCCGGGCAAAAAAAATCAATATTTGACCTGGAACAAATCCCGCCTCAACCGTCATACCAATAAAATTAATCACTACCCATATGAATAAGACTTTAAATTTGGGCTTCATGCTGTTTTTATCTCTTTCACTGTTTTCATGCAAATACTTTAATTCGTACGACGAAGGAACATATGTAAGTATTGGTGACCCAGGAAGAAAGATCAGGAATGAATACAGAGTAGAATCATTTACTGTAAATGGTGTAGACTCTATCCAGATCCTGAAGAGATATGGAATGGACAGGTATTGGGATTTTTCCAATGACCGAGCCAGGGATATTTTGAGGGCAAACGGCGAATTCGGAAGTGCAAGTGGTGCAGGAGGAGCTGGTGATAAGGAAGAAGTTTATTTTTCATTTCGAATCTGCTCTGCCAATGGTCAAAGTTTTGATATGATGGATTCAAGTAAAATGCCTGCAGCATTATTTAATGGTTGGTGGCATATTATCAGACTAAGAAAGAACCAGGAATTAAAGGTAGGCCGAGATTACCAAGGCAAAAAGTATGTACTGACTTTAAAGGTAATATGACAATCTCGATATTTTTGTCATTAAATAGCGGTATGATCTAATCCAAATAATTCCCAAAATAATTTTGTCATTTTCCGGTTAATTGCAGAAATTGATATTTTCCCGGTAAATATGACTCTGACACTTAAAAGGTTCTTTCTGAATGAACGGAATATTATGGCCATAATATTCCTTACCTCCATAAGTATATTTATTGAAGGTTTTGACAATATTCCAAAAGAATTGCTATCTGCAATCCTTACTTTCGACCATATTGTTACCCTTATTTTTATTGTTGAGCTGCTTGTCAAGGTAGCTCATTACGGATGGAAGGATTACATTTCTTCAGGCTGGAATAAACTGGACTTTACCCTTGTTCTATTTTCATTGCCATCGCTTTATATGGCATTCACAAATCATCACGAGGTAAGCTTTGAGTTTTTATTGGTATTCAGATTATGCCGTGTTTTTAAATTTTTCAGATTTATCAGGTTCATTCCGGGAATCGAACACCTGATAAAAGGAGTGAATAATGCCATGCGTTCAAGTGTACTTGTACTCTTAAGTTTTTTCATACTTATTCTGGTGTTATCACTTCTCGGATGTTTTTTGTTTAAGCATATTTCACCTGAGTATTTTGGAAATCCTTTGATATCGCTTTATTCAGTGTTTAAAATTTTTACTGTAGAAGGCTGGTATGAAATTCCTGATAGCATTGCTGATAAAACGAGTCCTCTGGTAGCTATTTTCACTAAATTGTTTTTCTCCGCCATGCTTATTATCGGAGGAGTGCTGGGGCTCTCTCTTGTAAACTCCATATTTGTCGATAGTATGGTAAGCGATGCCAACAACAATATGGAAGGAAAGCTGGATGATTTGCACAGAAAAATCGATGTGCTGACGGAAGAACTCAGAAAGATGAAGGAGATGCAGGAAAAATAGGATTTAACCCTGATTTTTCAATCATATAAAATATTTTTTATGTAAATGTTTGGGAATTTTCTATATTAATGATCCCTTAACATTTAATTTTTATTATGGAAGTACAGGAATCTGCCGGGGAGCAAGCTCCGGAACTTTGCATCAATTGTAATCATTATAAACCGTTAGAAGGACACAACAGCCCCTTATGCACCTACTGCAGGAAAAGTCTTATTAATTATCCTATACCCACATGGCTGCGTATTTCTTTTGGAATAGTGATGTTGGTGGTGGTATATGCCATAAGTGAAATGCCTTCAAGTCTCATTGCAGCTATCCATTTAAAAAAGGGCGAGAAGGCTTTAGTTGCAAAGCGACCTGCCACTGCTCTTAAAGAATTTTTAAAGGCCGACGCCAAACTGCCGGGATCCGCATTGGTGCATAGCAGATTGCTGGCAGGTTATGTTTCAAATTATGATTTCAATAATGCCTTCAGGGTATTGGATAGTTTGAAAAAAATGGATTCCAAAGACAAGGATATTGTTGACTTTGCAATGGATTATATTAGCACCATCAATCTTTATTACAAGAGTGATGAACAATATTATGCCGTTGTAAATAACCCTGAACTTTCAAAAGATTCATTAATGGGTTTTATGCGAAATTATATGTTAAGTAATCCCTATAATGGAGATGTGAAATATCATTATGCAAGCCTGCTGTACGATGTGGAAAAATATGAAGATTCAAAACTGTATCTTGATTTTGCAATTTCACAGGATTATTCATTTAACAATGTTTATCTCTTAAAAGCAGCATGCGAAAGACAATTGGGTAATTATGATAAGGGATTAGAATGGTGTGATAAAGTGATTAAGGGGAATGTGGAATCTGTAGAAGCCTACGCAGCTAAAGCTAAAATTTGTCTGCGTAAAAAGGATATGCCAATGGCGAAAACATTTCTCGATGAAGCTATGGTCCTGAATGAACAGGGCGCATATGTAAACTCTGTGGCGGCCCTTTATTACGGCATGTTGAAAGACGAAGCCAATCTGCAGAAACATCTGGATATATTGCGGAGTCTGGGAGCAGAAGGAGAATATTACCTCAAATCAGTAAACAGTATTTTGTCAGGCGAAAAATCAATTTAAATTATGTTTATACCAGGTATAGTTATCACCATTGTTACCTTTCCGGGAGTTATTGTTCATGAACTTGCTCATCAATTGTTTTGCAGGTGGCTGAAAATTCCTGTTTTCAATGTTTGTTATTTTCAGTTTGACAATCCTGCAGGATATGTGATTCATGAAATACCTAAAAATACTTACCATCAGATACTGGTGGGTATAGGTCCTTTTATAGTCAACACACTTTTAGGAGCGGTCATTGCCATGCCGGCTTCATTGGCTTTTTTTAAATTCGGCAATCCGCAAGCTATGGATTACATTCTGATTTATCTGGGTGTTTCTATAGCCATGCATTCATTTCCAAGCACAGGCGATGCAGCTTCTATTACCGAGGCAATTAACGGCAGTAAGAATATTCTGGTGAAAATTGTGGGATATCCTATTGTAGGTATTATTTATCTTGGAGCCCTTGGATCGGTCTTGTGGCTTGATCTGATTTACGGTATCGGAGTGGCAGTATTACTTCCTGAGTTGATTATTTTGATTTTTTCTTAGGCAAGGAGGATACACAAGAAGCAATGTTACCGGAACTTACCACCAAAGAAGCTTTAATAAGATTCTATAAGTTCAACCGGCTGAACCTGATTGATGATTTCAAATCACACTGCGTAAGAGTTTATATAGGCTGTATACTTGCACCTGTGCCAAATATTAAAGCTCGCAAAAAGTATATTAAATTTCATGACCTTCATCACATCCTTGCCGGTTATGGCATTGACAGAATTGGTGAAAGCAAAGTCAGTGCCTGGGAACTTGGTTCAAGAAGCTGCAGAAGACCGATAATAATGATCATGAATCTGTTTGCTTTATCCACAGGATTTATTTTAAAGCCTAAAGAAGTATTTTCAGCTTTTTTGAGAGGTTGCAGGAGTAAAAATTTATATTATCTGAGTGATGGGATTTCTTTGGAGGAAATTGAACAATTAAAGATGGAGGAATTAAGAAAATACCATCTTGAAATCAAATCAGAGGTAAAATACAAATGGCTAAGAGTGCTGGAGTTTTCTGCTTATGTATGGGTATCAATGATTATTCATGTGGTCATGTTGGTGATGGGAAAGGCAATTCTGATGGCAGAAGGTTTGAGAAAGCGGCTTAAAACTGTTAAAGTATCACAGTAGGTTTTAATTTAAAATAATTACAAAGTGAAAAGATTTTTGATTCTTATTTTTTTAATTTTTGTTTCTGAGTTTTCATATTCAAGTGCGGATACCATACTTGTGTTCGTATCCAATCCCGGGAACAAAGCATATATTAATACATATAAAAAATGGTTGAACCTTAGTGTGGGTGATTTTCTACGAGCGGAGGATTCTGTTTATGTCGATTCTTATTTGGGCTTGTTATGTAGTAACGGTTATGCGATAGAAGTCAATAAAACCGGCAAATATCTTATATCTAAACTACTACAAACGATGGTAACTAAACCATCAGCGCTGCAGCAGCAACTCATACGTACGGAAATTAAAGATTTTATTCTGGCGATGAAATCAGATCCAAGCTTACGATCCAATCCTAACAATTATGATCCATGGGTTCCTACGGTTGATAATCTTAAAATATATGTGATGAACCCCAAAGATGCTGAAACAATCGCAGATACTTTAAATATCACATGGCTTCGAGGATATTATAAAGGAATATATACTATTTCGGTTTATTCGATATTTGAAGATGTTTTGTTTACGGCGGAGACAGATAAGAATACCTATACAATAAATTTATCTCAAATCAGCGACTCTGTTTTTACCTATAAAGTCAAGATAAAAACAGGATATATGTCCTCAGATCATTTTGCCTGCAGGAAAACTAAACCAGTGAAGAAACAAAAGGTACTTTCAGAACTTAAGATGCTGCAGGAGTTACACGATAAAAAATCTGCATTAAATTATTATTTACTTGCAAGATATTTTCAGGGCAAAGATTTATTGTTGGAAGCCAAGGATAATTACATAAAAGCAATGGAACAAGCTGAAAGCATAAGGTTCTATCCTAATGTTTACCAAAGATTTGTTTCACAATATGGCCCATCTGCAATAGAGCGATAATGCTGATTTATGAAGGTAAAACATTGGCTAAAATTTTTCTATATATTTTTTTTGCTGTTTTTGATTCATACAATTTTTATTGTTTTTGATGGACTATATGATGAATCTGGTAAGTCCACCTATGGAGTGATATTAGGCAATAAGGTGAACGAGGACGGCACATTGTCAGAGAGATTGGAGAAACGTATGCAAAAGGGTTTACAACTTTTTAGTGATTCATTAATTGATACTTTGGTTGTAAGCGGCGGGAAGGGGAAAGAAGGACATAATGAGGGTACCGTAATGGCTGAATATTTAATAGCTCATGGAGTGCCATCCCAAAGGATAATAATAGATAATGAAGGAAATACTACTCATGCTACAGCAGTAAATTGCAGAAAGCTTTTGGATCCTCAATTCTCAGTTACAGTAATCAGTCAGTACCACCACATCAGCCGGACAAAACTGGCATTCAAAAAAGCAGGGTTTTCCGACGTAAAAGGAGCACATGCAGAATACTGTGAGATCCGAGATTTTTACTCTATTGTAAGAGAGTTTTTTGGTTATTATAAATACCTAATAAGGTAAATTCGAAAATCGAAGTTCGAAACTCGAAGGGTTTTAAAGTAAATCGCTAATTGATTTCTTCTATTCTTCAGAATTAATTTAATTGTGAGACGTATTCTTTTCCAAGACAGATTTTAGTCCTTTCGCGTAAATTATTATTAAAATTCCCAGCAATACTTCTGTACAAGAGTAAATCAAATTGTATTTTTCATTCAAATTAAATAATAGATCATCTCTCTTGTGAATGTAAAAGTTGAAAATATCATAAACTAGATAAGGTATGGAAAGGGTCAATGTTATTAAACCCAGGAAGATAATACCTATATGCATGAGTTCACTTTTACTTATTTTCAGGGAAATATTTCCATCATTATTTTCTCCCCAAAGTTTTATCGAAATTGCTTTTGATTTAGACAACAGCAAATAAGTGTAGTCGGTAACTACAACTGCACCAAAATCGGAAAATAAGAGTGCACCAAATTTGGCAACAAGAATGCACCAGTAATTACCTTCGTCGGGATTAAAAAACCGATGAATAATTATGA
>JBKBUF010000020.1:0-86533 GCA_046290815.1 Cytophagaceae bacterium
CGAGGACTTCATATTTAAAATTTATGTTGCTATGCCCGGCTCCTATTACCGGGCATTATTTTTTAACAAAGATAATGGTTTTCAGATTATTTACATGCTTAACTTAATGGCATTAAATGCTAAATGTTGAATTTTGAATTATTTTATACTTCGGATTTCGAGTTTCGAATTTTATTTAATGAATATTCTAATCAACATTGGTATCCCTCCCAAACAAAGGTACATTGCAAAAGTCCATAAAGCCGAAGCATATTCTATCCATTTTGAACTTTTCTGATCTTTTCTTTGCAGAAACATTAATGCCGGAAGAATACATACAAATAATACTACAGATAAAATGGCAAATTCTGCAACACCATGACCTGCATATATTGCAGCAAGGATAGCAAAAACAAAAGTTAGCAATAAAATTAGAATCCAACATACCGTAGCTCGTACCGCTCCGTACAATGAAGAATAAGTAACAACCCCCGGAGCCTCCATCTCTACCGGTCTGATTTTTCTTCCGAACTCGAGCACAACACCATTGAAATAAGAAACGGCAAAAAAGAATATAAGTCCCTTTGGAGGATCTACTCCCTGAAGTCTCCAATCCAACCCTGAAGCGTAAACATCTATCAATGGGATAATAAGCATATGCGAAATAATGTATAACATATGTTGGTTCCTCAGCCACTTTGCCACAAAAAACTCCTTGCCCATAATTAGCAGATAAAAAACTGCTACAGCATACAAGGGAAGCATCTTCGGAAAACACAGTATATTTATTAGTAGCTGGAATATCACTACCACAATACCACATACCATTAGTTCTTTTAAGGAAATCAACCCTCGTGGCACAGGAAGATGAGAACGGAATTGAGCATCATCTTTAGCGTCTTTGAATTCATCAAATACTCTTAAAAGAAAAAATAAAGATAATGTAATAAATAACCCACCGAGAAATACCGGCAATGAAATAAAAGTATCTTCACCTCTGCTGATTCTCGAATATGAAATAGCAGAAAAAGTGAATGCGGCAATGAGCAAGCCATGACCTGCCAATGGAAATCTTTCCTTTTGATAGATGTAAAACCTTCTTGGGAATGAAAGAGAATTTTCTGATGACATGGCTGTTATTTTCTTCCCAGGTTTTTATGTGCATTAGCAAAATGACCTGCCGATAAAGCAGCAGCGATAGAAATTTCTCCTGCCAGTACCACAGCACCACAAATCTCGGCAAACCTTCTGGCTGTACCCGGACCTTCACAATCGATTAGTCTCAAACATTCTTTTTGTGTCGGCAGGGATGTTCCGCCTCCTACAGTACCGATGATAAGACTAGGCAGGGTAACACTAACATATAGGTTTCCTTTGGATGTTATTTCCATTCTGGTAATGCCTGTAGCAGCTTCTGATACACAAGCCGCATCTTGACCACATGCAAGGAACAATGCAGCAAGTCCATTGGCAAAATGACCCTGCGCCCCTATTGCACCACTTTGAATTACCCCAATAGTACTGCTTTGCCAATACTGGTGCATGAGTTGAGGAGTAGTCTTTAATACAGTTGTTACCAAGGATGCGGGGATCTCAATTTCTGCAGTAACCTTTTTACCTCTTACATTAGTAAAGGACAAAGTTGTCGCTTTTTTATCTCCGGAATAATTACCTTCTATAAACCAGATTTGAGGTTTTACAGGAGTATTCTCAATAATATATTTACAAACGGCATCGGTAGCGATGGTAACCATATTTTGACCTGCAGCATCACCGGTAAGGTATTCAAAAGTAAGGATGATATGGTTGCCTTCAATATTAGGTTTTATCTCCAATAACTGGCCATGTCTGGTGGTGGATTCAGCAGCGGCTTTCAGAGCCGGCATGTTTTTAAGTACCCAGATAAGAAACTCTCCTACCTCACCGATATTGTTAAATTTAAAAACCGGACTTCTCTGAACTGCTTCCGTCATGCATATAGATGTAATACCACCGCTCATTCTGCATACTTTCGCTCCACGGTGATAACTTGCAACCAATGCACCTTCAGAGGTTGCCATAGGCACATAATAGTCTCCATTTGCAGCTGTTCCAAGAATTCTCACAGGGCCTATAACACCGGTAGGTATCATAGTCATTCCGATATAATTCTCAATGTTGCCTTTTAAATTCTCAACCTCTTTGAAAGTCTTTTTAGCTTCGAGATATGGGATGTCCCGGTTTGTTTTTTCTTTCAGAAAGTTTTGAAGTGCAGCAACAGATTCTTCAGTAATCTCCTTTTGGACTGGCAAACTATCTTCATCTGCCATGATGGAGGAGTCCTTGCTCTTAATGGCTTTGATCAGTTCTGCAGAATTCTCAAGCATGTACAGAACTTTCTTTGCCTTATCACTGGTGGTACTCATAAAGACCTATTTTACAAAAGATTAAAAAATATTATACCGAGGGACAAAAACTATACCAAGATAGGCAAACGGAGGGGAAAAGCAAGCAGGATTAATTGAATGGATAGGTTGTGAACTAAAAAAATTATCTGGATTCCTTAGCTTTTATTGCACCAGATTTTTTATCCCCTAAAAAAAGACTGCCCGGATTCATTTCTGAATTCCTGGGCAGTCCCGGCATTATGAACTCTAAGTTTATTGTTTGAAAATTTTAGATACAGTGGTACCTTCTTCACTGGTTATATAAAGTGTGTATAACCCCTGGGAAAGCTCACTTCCGAATATAAAGCTGCTGTTGTTAATATTCTCCTGTGCAAGAACAATCTGACCTTTACTGTCTATCACCTTTAAGGAAATAATCTTTACGTTATCATCGAAAGAAATTGAGGTGAAATCTGAGAATGGTTGTGCGCCCAGATTTGCGGTTCTTGCAGCGGCACAACCTCCTACTTTTATTGTTCTGCTATACTCCTTGTACCAGGGCGATACAGACATATTCACACCACTTGTTAACACAAAAGAAGTGTTATTCATATAATCCGGAATAAATATTGTAACTTTTTTATTGTCGGTGGGATCCTGATTAATGGTTGCCCCGCTATTGCTCCACCATGAAATAGTATTATGCGATGCCTCCGGTGTCACAGTATAGCTATAGGTTCCTCCTGAATTAACACATGAAGGCCCACTTATTCCAATAATATTAGTAGAAACCGGGGCTTTAACTATAATCAACACTGTGGCACTGGATTTGGCGCCCTGATTATCTGTAGCCGTAGCAGTAACATTATATGTTCCGGCAAGAACACCTGTCCATGAAAAGGTATAAGGTGATGTGGTTCTTTCACCTAATTTTGTAGAACCATTAAAGAATTCAACTTTTGATATAGTTCCGTCTGCATCATTGGCATTAGCTGTAATATTTATTGATGCAGGTTCAGTATAATTCGAATTATTCAAAGGAGAGCTTATTGAAACAGATGGAGCCTGGTTTACCACTCCGGTGTACCTTGCCAGAATGATATCGTCAATGTCAATGCGCATTTCATCAATTCCATTGTTGTTGACATAACAGCCATATTGAAGCCAACCCTGAGATGTTACTCCCGCTATCCATGTAGCTCCTTTTACCTCCCATACTAATACACCATCTTTATACAATTTAAAGTACCCTCTGGATTCCGAAGGAGAGAGTTTATAATATAATTCCCATTTCACCCACTTGCCATCATCTTTCCGAGGATCCTCATGGCCGGCTTTAATGGTAAATCTTCCACTTCTTCGCGCCTTGTACACTCCATTATGAATTTCTACCTGTAACCTTGGACCTGCACCACCTCCGAGGTCTCTTCCCATAATCTGAAAAAATTCAGCACTAAAAGCGGAATTGGGATTTCTTGTTTTCATTGAGAAATATAAATCCTCTTCAAGCGGCATATCCCATTTGCGCAATCTCATTTCGGTTCTGGGATTTAAGAAAAATGTTGTTGACAGGTTATCTACATCTCCATACCTTTTAATTATTCTCATAAACTTATTTGAAACCTCAGGATGTATCTGATATCGCTCATGAAATCTCTTAAGTCCCGGATCATTATTCCAACCATCATAAAAAGTCCAATATAAATCCTTATTGGTATAATGGAGAATACCATTGGTTTCATGGTTGTCTCTGTAAAAAGCAGTAAAACCTGATGGAGCATTTTGTGCAAATCCTGTTTGCAGCAAAACCATAAAAATGATAGTAAAGATAATTTTTCTCATATTCTGTAAGATTATTTTGTCTTAGACAGGAGAGAAATAAAAAAGTAAACAGAGTTTGAAAAATTTTTTTGGATGGTGAATATTGGATTATGGATATTAGATGTTGGATGTTTGATGATGAAAGCTTTTGCCTACAGGCTGCCTACTGCCTATTGTCTACTGCTTACCGCCTACTGCTATCTCGTCCTTATAATTGTTACAGGAATATTAATCTGATCGTTCACCACGATCATGTACAATCCGGAATCCAGTATGTTTCCGCTTTTATCTTTTCCTTTAAAATAGGTGGGTGACTCTGCTTCAAAAACCTTTTCGCCATTCACATTATAAACAACTGCTTTGCCTGTAGCCTCTATAAAATAAGAAGATTCCGGCCCGGGCATTTCCGGATATATAACCGGATCACAATTTTGACCGCGTGGAAGTTTTATTTTTTCATAAGCTGTTTTTTCACAACCATGAGAATCAATAATAGTCAGATGATAGTTTCCGGTAGTTAATGAAACAGACGAAGCTGAATACTCCTCTGCTTTACCGCTGATTACATTAGTAATTTTGTAGGTAAAAGGTCCCTCACCGGCAAGTATTGTTGATTCATCTATATTTACTTCTGTAGGTCCGCTGCATTTAATCTTTGGAATTGTTATGACCAGTTCACTTATATCCATACAGGACGCAACCTCAAGAATTCTTGCATTGGTATGCAATTTGATAGTATCCAGCCCGGGAGTCTGGTTGCTTATTATACAGGTATAATATCCCTTATCATTCACATTGATATTATCAATAATTAAGGTGTTGACGCTGGTATTTTTAATAAACTGTCCGTTCCTATACCATGAATAAATATTGTTACCAACCGAATTGTCAACTTTAAGGTCGTATGTAAATGTTCTCTTTTCCTGTAAAACAATATTGCTCGGGTTGCCCACTTTTTTTTGTGGTGCTATTCCAAAATTAGAAAAATTGGGATGCGCCTTCAATGGTATCAGGTCTTCAAATGTCAGCAAATTGTTAAATACATCTAAGTATGTCAGGTTAGTAAAAGAACTCAAGTCAGGAATGGACTCGATAAGGTTACTGTTTACCAGTAATTCGGTTATCTGAGTCATACCGGAAATATTGGGGAATTTCGTCAGCTTATTACTCCTCAGATGTATCTCTTTTACATTAGGAATACTTGTAAGGTCCGCCTCAGTAAGCAGGTTATTGCTACATAAAAATCTTCTTAAAGAAACAAGCGAGCTCAGGTCTGGCAACGCGGTAATAAAATTATCTGAAACTATTATATGCTCCAGATTAATATTACCGGTAAGGTCAGGTACTTTGGTTAGCCGATTGCTGTTACAGAAAAAACTGACAAGTTGAGTCATGCCAGACATATCTTCCAGTTCGGTCAAATTATTATGAGCAACCCTGTAAATTGTCAAGGTGGAAATATGCCTTACTGAAGGTAGTGATTCAATCTTATTCTGACTAAGTATGATGCTTTTTAATTTGATAAAACCGGTTAATAATGGAAATGAGGTTAATTTATTCTCCGTAAGTATGATTTCATCAATGTTCTTAAAATATTCTATTCCGGTGGCATCAAAAATTTCTCTATTCGTAGCCTCCAGCTTACCACTAAATGTTTTTGCAAGATTAGTATCTAATTGGTTTCCATTTACAATTACTCCGGGAAATCTGGTGGAAAGATAGGAAGCAAAATTAGGATCAGGTACAGTAACATACTGCGCCTTTGTGCTGAATACTGTTAAAAGTACCAGACAAGCAGAAAACAATATGTTTGCTAAACTACCTTTCATTAATATGTAATGCTAATAAAACCATTCTGTTCCTCTCCATCGTTGTATTTAATACTGAAAGCAAAATATCCAGGCTGAAGAGTTTGCCCGTCTTTGTCCTTTCCATCCCACTGAAAATAATCATCCCCGGTAAAATCATTTGAATATACTAAATTACCGCCAACATTATAGATCATTATTATTCCTGAAGAGTGATTTTTTATTTTAACCTTTAGATTTTCCAGTCCGGGATTAAAAGCATAATTCAATGCTTCAGCACATGCTTTTTCACTTAACTGTTTACTGAATTTACTTGTACAAAGTTTACTATCCCTGATCACTACATGGTAAATTCCCGGAGAAAGGTTAGAAAATAAAGAACTCTTGCTGAATGTTTTGCCATTGTCAATTGAAAACTCAAAAGGCTTTTGTCCTGCATTGAACCTGGTATAATTTATATGAATAGAACCATTGTTTTTTCCCCTGCAGGCATCGTTTATTTCTATTGCCAAATCTAAATTTTCCAAACTACAATCTTTAACAGGATTTTCAGGTAAATTTACATTTTCCTTATCAATACCGGAGGTTTTTTCAGGTTCGGAGATAATTGCATTTTCAGCAATCCTGATTTCCTCTATACTTTCAGGTACAATTTCATTAAACGTTACTTTTTCTGATTCCGCTTTAGCATCCGATACAGAGAAGGATTTTTTCCCTGCGGATTTATTTATTTCCGAAGGAAGAGCCGGCACATCATCAATATCGAAATCAACATTTTCAGATGATGAGATAATCTCAATTTTATCAGCCGAAAGCTGTTTCCGGTTTTCATTAAAATTGTTATAAAAAAATACGACAGTTGAAATAAGTATGGCAGAACCTACAAATAAAAATGGATAATTAATACTTAGCTTTCCAGGCTGAGAAAGGTCTTTTTGCATCTTCGCTTTAAGTACATTCAGCTCTTTGGTAATAATCATATTATTAACTGCACGCTGTGCATTTACCATTTGAGCCAGCTCTTTGTCGCTATTCATTTTTCTTTCAAAGAGCAAAGAATCCTCCTCTGAAAGTTCTCCTTTCAGGTATTGATCAATCTCTTCATTAATGTTATAATTCTCCTCTGTCATCTGTCAAACAGTTTTATTAAATCCGGTCTTTCCATAAATCTTGAAAGCAATTTTTTCTTACAGCGGTAGTTATTTGATTTTGCCACATTCTCATTGAGAAAACCCATTTTTTCTGCAATTTCTTTCATGCTGAGATTGTCATATACCGACAGCCGGAGTATTTTTTCACACATTTCACCGATATCTTTAAGCATTTCATTCATTGCGGAAATTTTTTCTGAGGTTATTATTTCTTCCAGAAGATTTACAGAATCCTGCCTGAAATTATTATCCTCCATGGTTATATATCTGTTTCTTGTCCTTTGTGCATTGATCCATAAATTTCTGGAAATGCCTATGACAAATGTGCTGATACTACATTTTTCCTGAAAGTTTCCCTGCTTTACTGAATTATAAAAACGAATAACCGCATCCTGAAATATATCCTTACCTTCCTCTTCACTTCCGCCGTTCCTCATTACGTAATTTTTCACCTGTGGCAATACTTCTTTATACAGGTATGACAATACCCTATCATCTTTGCCTTCTTTAATGGCCAGGAGAATATCCTTGTCGCTTATTTTCCGTAAGATTGTTAACAATTATTTAGTATTATTATCTTTAGACACTGGTTAAAATAAAAAGTAAACAGGAAATTTAATTATTTTTATTTCCCTAACCCCTTATAATGCTGAGAGTTGCTTCATTGTATTTACTTTTTATTCTCTGTATACGAGCTTTCGGGCAAAACAGTGAAGTATTACCTGTCCAATTCGATCAGTTTTATCAAAACTACAGTCTTATTCATCCTGCAGCTACCGGAATGAACTATCCCTTGCAGGTAGCAGCGGGACACAGAGCTCTTACGGGAATTTTTAAAGGTGTAAATTCAAGTTATATCGGTGTTAACGCCGGGATATTCAGCAAAGACAGTACGTCAAAAGATCATCACGGAACAGGAATAAACATCATCAATAGTCAGGAAGGGCCATACATAACCCGAACAAGATTATACGCCTCTTATGCATGGCACAATCAGGTGGGGACAAACTGGCACCTTAGTGCAGGAATAATGCTTGGGCTTATCAATCATAATTATAAACCTACAGACATCTCTGCCGGAGGTTCAGTATTTAAACCCACAGGAGATGTGGGCCTGGTACTATACAATCCGGAAAATCTGATTATTGGTGCTACAGTAAGTCAGTTCGTCGGTGGTAACATGGAACCACTGGAACCTCATTTAAATATTAAACGACACATGACCTTAAGTCTCCAAAAGAAATTTGAAATGTCGCCATATATTTCATTATGGACGGCATGGTTATTAAGAACACCGGTTAATAACAATTCATATCAAATAGATGGAAGCGCTTTTATTAGTTTTCATGATGTTATTTCCTGTGGCTTGAACTACAAGGTCGATAGAGGAATTTCGTACATCCTGGGGGTACGCAGTACAGAAATAGCAGACAAAGGTCTGGATATTTTCATTTCTTATTATACACCATTCAACAGGCAGGGTAATCTCAGAACCAATATAATAGAGTTGTCATTGATGGGTTTTATACAAAAGCCTTAATAACACAGGTACAAACGAGAACAACATACTGATAAAAATGATAAAGTTAAATTCCCCTCATTTTACTTACAATACCTCTCTTTAATAACACTGATATGATGCATTTCATGACCAATGGTAGCTTTCAAAAATTCTTGTACAGTCAGTTCGAACTTCCAGGCCTGTCCCTTAAATTTCAATTGCGAAGGTGATAAGCCATCAATAAAACTATTGGTAGCGGCTCTCACATTTTTATAATCCTGCAACAGGTGCTGCCAGGACAATTCATCAAATCGGCTATTGTCTACAAAAAAATTCTGATCATAACCAGGCAACAAGGTAGTGTCATTGCGGCTAAACCTTAATGCTCTATAGGTCATTATTCTTTCATGATCGGTGATATGACCCAATATTTGTTTAATATTCCATTTCCCGAATGCGTATCTATATGTTGATTGTTCTTCACTGAAGGCTCCAAAGAAATTAAAATTTTCCTCAGACTTAAATAAGCTTCTGAAATCTTTATCGCCTACCATTTGAATGTAGTAAGGAAAGCCGTCCTGGATTGTGTAGGGCATATGTAGTTTAATTTCAAAGTTTATAATAATCCATCAAAATTCTAATCATAACAGTACTTCCAACTCAGCGAATGACCTCCTTCGCCATCTAATAAAATCTCAGAAATTGCAAGCCATTTTTTAAGTTTCCCTTTATAAACCTCTGATATAACAATATCTAAAACAATCCGATTGCCCTCCAATAATTGATATGCCTTATCAAACATAATGTATTGTGCTTTGGGAGTATCTTTTACAACAGCATCTCCAATATATGATTTATTAATATAAATTTTAGCCTTCTTAATGCGGGAGTAATTATAATAGTCCTCTTTCGTTTTCCTATTACCATTGCTCAATAAAAATCCTGTAAAATAAACTTCTGTTGAATCTTGGTTTGAAAAATTAGTGCCATTCGAAATCATAAAATAATTTGATAATAAAACCTCATAAGTAATTCTGGAATTAACAGGAGAGCCAATAATACATGATGATACAGAATTATAATCTGAAAGGCAAGTATCATTCTTAACATCTATGGCAGCCACGGTGGCGGATGATTTGATAAATTGATTACATCTCCAACTGCAATTACCATCAAACAAAGGATCTCCTTTTCCGAATAGAATTTCAGATGTATCACTGTAAGATTGCTGGCCAGGAGGAATGATATAACTTTTATTACAAATTGACACCTTTAAATGTTTTTGTGCAGATACAAAACCAGGAAGAATAAAAATATATAATAAAATTAAGCTTCTAATCATGTATTCATTTATTCCTAAGAATTGCCAACCGAAAAATTTGTTGCTAGACTACCGATCTTCATAAATGTCTACATTTATCGTAATACTAATCTAAAATAACAATAATTAATAAACTTTGGCAAACAGTAATAATAATGATTTGAAAAAATAATACCAAGGCTTCGACTCCGCTCAGCCTGACCGTTATTGTTAACTTTTTATGTGAATTTTAACTGTGTCCCCCATTCAACATTTATTATTCAGCATTCATCATTAAAAAGGGCTTCGACTCCGCACAGCCTGACCGTTATTGTTGACTTTTTAAGAATTTTAACTATGTCCCTTATTCAACATTTATCATTCATCATTCAACATTAAAAAAGGGGCTTTCGCCCCTTTCCTACAAATCCACCAACCTCACCTACTTCGCTTCAGGAAGTATCTTTACTACTTTGAATTCTGTTCTCCTGTTAATCTGATATTCTTCTTCTGTACATTTAGCACCATTCACGCATTTGTTCAATGGCTTGCTTTCTCCATACCCCTTTGCAGTGATACGTGAAGCATTTACACCTTTGCTTACAATATAACTTACGGCACTTTCTGCCCGCTTTTGAGATAGCTTCTGATTATAAGCATCAGCACCTCTGCTATCTGTATGTGAACTTAACTCAATCTTGATCTCAGGATTCTCTACAAGTATTTTTACCAATTTGTCCAGCTCTAAAGCTGCATCTTCTCTGATATCAAATTTGTTGTAATCGTAGTAGATATCATCAAGACGTATCGCTTTGTTCAAAACAATCGGCTCAATTGCAAAATCTATAATCATTGTCTCTGATTCATATTTCTCCATTGTGGAAATATCTGCTGTGGCAGCGAAGTACTTCTGCTTCCTGGCTACCATATGGTACTCCATATCATGTGGTAATACATATTCATACTCTCCGTTGTTATTTGTTGTAATTATTATTCCCTTTTTTGTCTTTATATCTATCAGGTCTACATGTGCATCTGCAACCGGCAACCCTGAATTTTTATTAGTCACCCTTCCTTTTACCTTTAGGACAGGCGTTATATTCAATACTACCTTAAACTCCTCAGATTTTCTAAGCTTCATAGTGGTAAACTCAGCACTGTCTCTGATATACTCCATCTCTCTGCTTACAATTCTGTAATCAGCATCTTTATCCAGATTCATCTTAACCTTCCCATCTTCATCTGTCTGAAGAATCATTGTTTCACCGTTTGTAAGATTCATAAGGAACATTTCTGAACCTCTCATTTCTCGTTTATTTAACGCATTTAACACCATCGCCTCAAGAGTAAATTTCGGCTTATTCACTACAAATCTGTAAAGCCTGTCTGTACCGGCATCGCTATCTCTGTTAGAAGAAAAATAACCGTACTTATATTCTTTATCAATAATAAACCCAAAATCATCTCTTGAAGAATTGATCGGTGCAGAAATATGTATCGCAGGCTTTAGCTTTCCTTTTTCAATACTTGAATAATAAATGTCAAGTCCCCCAAGTCCTGGTCTGCCGTTAGAGGAGAAATACAAACATTCCTTTTCTCCATTATTATAATAATATGGAAACATTTCATTTCCCTCAGTATTAATCACGTCTCCAAGATTTTCAGGCCTGGACCATTCCTGTCCTACTTTCCGTGTAACATAGATATCAGTGCCACCGAAACCACCTGGCATATCTGAGACAAAGAACATCACATTTCCATCCGGTGTAATTGAAGGATGCCCAACTGAAAACTCAGGATTATTATAGCTGAAGTCCTCCACAATCTTCCACTCGTCTTTCTCCAGTCTTGCACGGCAGATTTTCACATGATTTACCTCTGCAGTACTTTTACCCAATTTGTTTTTCTCCATATTACTCCGCGTGAAGTACATTTCAGTACCATCTTCATTGAAAGAAGCAGGCCCTTCATGATAAATTGAATTGATAGCCCCTTTGAGCCTCTCCGGTGTCGAAAATTCCCCAGATTCATCATATTTAGCATAATATAAGTCCAGAAAATTTCCACCGGTCCATTCGTGTTTACGCTTTACAGGTCCTCTGCTTCTTTCCGAGCAAAAAACTATTCCATCATTATAAAAAACGGGACTGAAACTTGACTCACCGGTATTAATCGGCAATTCGGTTACGGTGTACAAAAACGAGTCTGCCATGAATGCATTAATTGAATCACAATACATAAGAAGGTTAGCAGCCCGTCTGTCATTAGGTATCTCCTTCAGATATTTATGAAGCCAACCTGCTGCCTCTTCATATCTCCCATTTGCCTTCAAAGCTTCTGCCAGATAAAGTTTATGTTCAGGATGCTGAAATTTACTTATAGGAAGCTCTACTGCTTTTTTATACCATTCTTCGGCCTTTACGGTATTATTTACCATTCTGTAACTCTCTGCGAGATTGATTATGGCCTGATCGTAGCTTTTCTTTTTTAATGCCATTTCATAATTGCTTATTGCACCGGAATAGGCCATATGATGAAACTTTTCATTTCCTAATTGATAGTAGGTTTGCGAACATCCTGCAAGTATGAATGCAAGGGCTGTTGCTGTGAATTTGTATATGTTTTTCATAGCTGTGAGGATTTAGAAATATCTTGGTGTCTTTATTTTCATTATATCATAGCCGAAATCAAATGCTACCATGATTTCGTGCGAACCGCTGGTATATCTTCTTAATCTGTTCAGCGGATAATCATATGCATATCCTATTCTTAATTTCCGGCTTGCCTGAACTTCAAGAATACCTATTACTGCATCATTAGTTCTGTAAGAAACGCCCAGCCAAATCAACTGACTGAATAAAACATTCATATTCAAATCAACATTAACAGGTGCATTGTTTACATACTTTACCAGGAATGAAGGACGGAAAATTATATCTTTGTTCTGGTCGAATACATAACCGGCAGTCACATAGTAATGCCTTCTCAATTGTGGAGAATTTGTTCTGTCGACATAAAATGTAGTTCTCGGTTCATAGTTTACAAGATGAGGCGCTGAAAATCCGGCAAACATTTTATTTGAATAGAGATATAATCCGGCTCCGAAATTCGGAAGGAACTCTCCCTGAATATCCTGTTGCATTACCTGATCTCCTTCATCCCAAACTGTAAGTTGCGATAATCTGGCTCTGTAATAAGCGCCACCTGCTCTTAATCCCATCGATAATCTTGCAGGACCAAGGTTGAGATGATAAGCATAGTTCAAATAGAAATCAGTCTGACGTGATACACCGATTTTATCATTTGAAACTATTAATCCTACCCCTACATTTCTGTTTTTTAAAGGGCCATCGACACTTACAAGCTGTGTTTCGGGTGCGCCGTCAAAATTCACCCACTGCTTTCTGTAAAGCGCAGTTACATTGTACCATGGATGGCTTCCTGCATAGGCAGGGTTTAAAAACAATCCGTTGAACATATATTGACTAACCATAGGATCCTGCTGCGCAGACAAAATTCCAGGAAACAATATTGAAGCTATTATTATAAATATCTTTTTCATTTGTGTATCATTTGATTGGTTAAGTGATTTCACAGGCAACACAGGCTTCTGTCCTCCTCACAGGCAGAAGACCTGTGCCGCTACTGTGACAATTTCCGGTTATCTGTTTCTTCTTACATCTACATAACCTGTCAATGTAATCTCACCTCCGTTAACCGTGAGGACTACGAAGTAAGTACCATCAGGCAAACTTTCGCCCGAAGTATTCACACCATACCAGTCGTTTTTATAAGGCTCGGATCTGAATACCGTTGATCCCCATCTGTTCACCACCACCAATCTGTTATTAGGATAAGCCTCCAAGCCACGCACTACAAAGAAGTCGTTCAATCCGTCGCCATTAGGGGAAATTCCTGTCGGCATAGCCAGCGCATCAGGCTCTGATAATAATATCTTCGCCCTTGTTTCACAACCATTGGTATCTTTTACTATCAAATTATATTCCCCTGCCATTACATTTAACAGGTTGTTGATGCTTGCTCCATTATTCCATGTGTACATATATGGACCTGTTCCTCCTGTTACATGTGCCTCTATCATCCCATCATTTCCTTTGAAAAAGGATACATGATATCCGCTTTGAGTTATCGGAGAATTTAATTCAGCAACCAGAGAATCAGGTTGGGAAATATGAACCGTTGCTACAGTAAAACACTCGTTGTTATCAGTAACTATTACTGTATATTCCCCAGCCTCCAGGTTGTTGACCTCAGCATTCTGAACACCATTAGACCAGCTGAAGACATAAGGAGCAACACCTCCTTCCACCTGAACAGATGCCTGTCCATTGTTACTTTCATAGCAGGTTTCATTTTTAGATGAGACGCTTACAACAAGTGGACTCTCTTCAAGCACGGTAGCCTCATGTATTACTTGACAATTATTTGCATCCCTAACTATCACATTGTAATTACCTGCGCCTAGATTATTGATTTGGGCATTCGTATCACCGTTATTCCACATGTAGGTGTAACCTCCGGCACCACCGCTCACCTGAGTGGCAATGACACCTGTAAAGAAACCGTTGCAAGGAACATGATTAATATTAGAACTTACTACTACAGCTTCAGGCTCGATAAGCTCAACTGAGGCAATTGTTGTACAGCCATTCTTATCAGTTACGGTGATATAATAAATTCCTGCAGCAAGTCCGGTTACATTATTTCCTGATTGTCCGTTATCCCATGTATATGAATAATCTTTAGTACCACCATTGGCATTCACCTGCACTTGCCCATCACTTCCTCCATGACAGGTGATGCTAAACCCGTTATAATTGCTGCTTGCAGAAGCTGAAGCTACCAAAGCATCAGGCTGGGTAATTACGAATGAAGCAGATGCAACACAACCATTGGAATCACTAACCACTACATTGTAATTTCCGGCCATAAGACCATTAACATCTTTCGCCTCACTTATAAATCCATTGTCACCGTTCCAGCTATAAAAATAAGTGGAAGGATCACCTCCGGATATATTTAAAGTCACAGAACCGTCTGCAGCACCGAAACATGATACTGCGGATCCGTTGTGGCTGGAGGCAAGACCTTCAATCTTTAAGCTGTCAGGTTGAGTAAGTACGAAAGCAGCCTGTTTTGTACAACCATTGGCATCTGTCACTGTCAGATTGTATTCTCCTGCAGAAAGATTGTTAATGTTTCTGTTGGAAGAGCTAAAACCATTAGGACCTGACCAGTTGAATACAAGGCTTGCAGTATCTCCTCCGCTTACTTCCACAGCAAGTTCACCGGTGTTCGCCCCGTTACAGGTTATATTATGATTTCCTGAAAATACCGTGGCATTGAAATTAATATTAATTGAATCAGGCTGAGTTAATGTATAGTTGTTACTCAAAGTACAACCATTAGCATCTGTTACAGTCAACATATACTGGCCGGCTTTTAAACCTGAGATAAAATTTTCATTAGAAGTAAATCCGTCAGGTCCTGACCAGTTAAAGTTATAGGATGTTGCATCACCACCGGTTACAGAAGCACTTAATGATCCTGTGCTTTCACCATTACATGAAATATTAAATCCTCCTGAAAACTCGGTGCTGTTAAAGCTAATTTTTATAGTATCCGGCTGAGTCAGCACAAATTGATTTTCTACACTACAACCATTGGCATCAGTCACAACTACATGATATGCTCCTGCTTCAAGACCTGACAAGGTTCTTTGTTCAGAAGTAAATCCGTTTGGACCTGTCCAGTTGAACACATAGCTTGTAGAATCTCCGCCGGTCATCACTACTGAAAGGTTTCCGTTTTTCTCACCGTTACATGTAATGTGGTAACCACCGGAAACTTCAGGACTTGAGAAAGAAACCTTCATAGAGTCCGGCTGAGTCATAGTAAAGCTGTTGCTGACACTGCAGCCATTGGCATCCGTTACACTGATGTGATAAACTCCTGCAGCAAGATTTGAAATTTGCCTTTGGTCTGACGTAAATCCGTTTGGACCTGTCCATGCAAATACATAGCTGGCAGTATCGCCTCCTGAAACCTGTGCACCCAACGTTCCTCCCGTCATTCCGAAGCAACTGATGTTGAAACCACCTGAATGAACAGAACTATTGAAGTTTACATTAAGTGGATCCGGCTGTGTAAGCATGAATGTATTACTTACAGGACATCCGTTACCATCAGATACTGTTACATGATATTCTCCTGCTTTAAGGTCCGATATGGTTCTTTGATCTGAAGTAAAGCCATCCGGTCCGGTCCAGCTGTAAACATAAGATGTAGAATCTCCGCCACTTGGATTTACACTTAAGTTTCCTGTAGCAGCATTATGACAAGTAATATTATATCCCCCGTGAACAACAGGACTTACAAAATGCACATTGAATGTATCAGGCTGAGTAAGCACTATAGAATTTGTTGCTGTACAACCGTGAGCATCTGTAATCAGTACATTATAAGTTCCTGCTCTTAAACTGTCTATATTAGTTAAATCAGAAGTAAAGCCATTCGGGCCTGACCATAAATAGGTGTAATCAGCAACTCCACCCTCTGCGGTAACTGTAGCAGATCCTGAACTTTGACCATTACATTTTATCTGAAACCCTCCTGATCCTTGAGCACTGGAGACAATTGCTCTTAGGCTATCAGGTGTAACCAGAATATTCTGATTGCTTTTTACACATCCGTTGGCATCAGTAACTGTTATGGTATAATTTCCCGCACCGACATTTAATATATCTTCAGTAGTTGCACCGTTTGACCAGGCAAAACTGTAAGGTTGTACGCCCCCTGTTACAGAAAGATCAATGGCTCCATCGTTTCCTCCAAAACATTTAGGATTGGTTTCCACTGATGATAGCTCAAGCACTGCAGGTTGACTTATATCGGCAGACCCTGAAACCTGACAGCCATTTGCGTCAGTAGCAGTTAAGGAATACGAACCGGGAGTAAGATTGATGAGGTCCTCATTTCCACTTCCATTGGACCAGTTAAACGAATAAGGGAATACTCCTCCACTTATCGTGGTCTCTATTGTACCGTTTGCTGCGTTGTGACAATTAACATTTGTCGGAGCCAGGCCTAAAGACAATTGATCAGGGTGTGTAATTGTAAAGTTGATTATTTTATAACATGCAGTGGCATCGGTAACTATGACCGAATAATTACCAGCACTTAGTCCAGATACAGTTGCATCACTTGTACCATTGCTCCACTCGTATTGATAAGGAGAAGCACCAGAATTGATCAATACATTTGCAGAACCTAATGACTGTCCATAACATGGATTATCTGTTTTAATTACATTGGCAACAAGATTGTTACAGGAATCTTTAGCAATCACGATGCTGTCCATTCTCTGGCATCCCTTGCTGTCTGTAACTGTTACCTTATAAAATCCGGGATTAAGATTGTTTATGGTTTGAGATGTCTGCCCGTTATTCCACAAATATGTATATCCCGGGGATCCTCCCGAAGGATTGGCAGTAATCCAGCCGTTATCCTGAGTGATATTAGTAACATTACCATAAGTAAATGTATTCAGTACAGGAGTAGGGGAAGATATTGTTACACTTTTACTGCTGACACATCCTCCCTCATCATTTACAAATATTGTATATGTACCTGCAGCAAGTCCGGTGGCTACAGAATTATTCTGCCCGTTGTCCCACATATAGCTATAGGGAGGATTACCCCCTGAAGCAATCGCCGTTGCTGTTGCATCAGCATCCGCATAACAATTTAAATCAGTGCCGCTCACCTGAACATCAAAATCAGAACATGAAGGTTCGTTTACTACAACACTTCCATTAATGGTACAACCATTTGCATCAGTAACATAAACTGTATACACTCCATAAGTAAGATTACTTATTGTGGAAGTTGTTTCGTTGTTTGACCATAAATATGAATAAGGAACTGTTCCTCCGGAGGTAACAGCAGATGCAGATCCGTCATTTCCTCCGTTTGATGTAACATTTGTACTGCTTGTATTGAGAGAGAGCGGATCCGGAGCAACTACATTTGTGCATGTAGTGACAGGACATCCTAAGGCATCCGTTACGGTAACACAATAAGTACCGGAAGGTACTGTGATATCAGGTATTTTCGCCCCGGTATTCCAACTGTAACTGTAAGGAGGAATACCTCCGGAAGCATAAGTTGTAAGACTTGAGCTTCCTCCGTAACATGGTATTTCTGTTTTCTGAATAGTTGCTTGAACAGGAGTAGGGAATGAAATTCTCATTACATCCTGCACCTGGGGACAACCGTTGGTATTATTAGATGTTAAAGTTAAATAAACATGACCTGCTGATACTTCGGCAGGAGTGGGATAGTAGGTTGCAGTGAGTGTATTCGGATTAGGATCAAAAGTTCCGTTTCCTCCACTCCAGGTTCCACCAGAAGCATTTTCAACTGAACCATTCAGAAATGCTCTTGGATTTATAGCACATACAGACTGATCATCTCCTGCATTTACCACAGGCATTTGGGCCACTGAGACCGGAACATTTAAAATTTCTCCAGGACAAGATGAAGCATTATACAATCCATCCCTGATTTCTACACTGTAGTTTCCTTGTGCATTGGCAAAATAACTTGAGGAGTTTCCTACAACCGTAGAACTGCTATTCCTCCAAATGTAAGAGTAAGACCCGTTTCCTCCCGAACCGGATGCAGTAAGGTTCACCCCGCTTCCCGGACCGTTGTTACAGAAAGATGCAGGTGAAGGATTTACATTTCCGGTGAGTCTGTCATTTATATATACACGTACAGTATCACATTGCTGTATGGTGTACCCGCAGAAGTCTGCGAAAGGCATACCACATACAACATAATCTACATAATTCGGCGCACCTTCAGCCGGACTAAATGAAGGACTTGCACAATCTGTACAGCTCAGATACGAATTGTACTGGCCAGAAGCACCGGGAAAAACAGAATTCCATGTAACTGTTTCCGACTTGACACCTAGAACAGGAAGTTGCTTTGCACATCCAATCCTCACTGTAGTATCAGGCGGGAATACCGGCTTAGAGACTGAAGTAATTCTATATGTATTATTATTATTTCCCGGCTTACAGAAGGTGATCCTGTGAGGGCCAATACCTGAAAGACACAATTCCTGCCCTACGGGTACCGGAGTACCGCAACTGATCTGATAATACATCGCTCCTGAAGGCATAGCCCCGGAAGCAATTTCCAGCTTTATAGCAACAGCAGCAGGATCTAATATAACTTCAAAGGAAGTACACAACTCAACACCGGTAACGCCGCAACACTTTCCATTTCTTGCATGAACAGGAGAAACCCAACTCCCTTCAGGCTTCCCAGTAAGGTTTACCTTATAAAAAGGAACGTTGGCATCACAGGTTGGAACCTGCGCATAAGAAAATATTGAATTTAGCGCCAGGATACATAACACAAACACATTTTTTCGACATCGTAAAATTTTTTCCATAGCGGTTGAATATTGGTTGACTTATTCTGACAACTATGGCCTGTCCTTAGACTGTTTTGAAAACTTTAAAAATTTTTGTAAATATTAGTGAGTCAAAAAGGAAAAGTACTATGGACTATGGGGAATGTACAGTTTGAAAACAATATGAAAAAATGCAAGTAATTAATAAGAATATCTATTGCTGAATGCCTCGGGAAATATTAAAAATTTATCTCTGTTAGAAAAACATTCTGCATCAAAACAAATAAAAACAAAACAGGATTATTAATTATCCTCTTCAAATCTAAATCAAAAAAATCATAAGGGAGAAAGGCATTTTGAGCAGGATTAATCTTACGGAATTAATAATACTCAAAATGACCTTCAATAACAAATGTCAAAAACAATCCTACTCTTTCACGACTTTAATAATATTCTCTGCTGAATGGTTTTTAATCTTAACAAAATAAATACCGGGAGAAAATCCTTCTAATAATAAAGTTCTTTCTTCTATTTCAGCATCAAAGTTCCAGACTCCCTTTAAGCTCCCTTGAAAATCATACAATTCAACAGCAACCGGATCTAATAAATCTGAAACTAATCTGATTTTATCGCTGCAAGGATTAGGAAAGAGATAAAACAAGGATTCAACTCCAATGTCCACCAATACCCTTTCACTAAACTGAACATCTCCCTTCTGATTTTCCTGCTTCACTCTAAAGTAATATCTTCCGGGAACCAGATTATCAACTTTGACTTCAAACCTATTCAATCCTTTGCTATCTGAAAAAACTGTTTGTCTGATCTGTACATTACCAGGGTTATCCTCTCTTTCCAGCTCAACAAAATATTTCATTTCTTCTTCTATAAAAGATGACCATGCCACCGAGACTGAACGATCATCAGTTTTATTTACCTCTAAGGATATAAAACTTATTGCAAGTGGTTGGTCACTGTATTCTATCACCAGATAAGCTGCTCCAGCCGGTCCTTTATCATAAGCATCAGCAGTTCGTAGTCCTGTACCGGAAGTAAAAAATGCCATTGCATTCCCTTGCATCCATCCTGGCCTTGAAATAATTTCATTTATGATTTGTTTCAGATCCGGAGTTCTCTGATCCGGTCCCTGGTCACCTACAAAAGACCAGTCTAATACGCTCCATGTTACGGATGCAGAGGTTTTGGGTCTTGATGATATATTCCCATTTGTATTAGTAAACGTTGCCGGATTATCTGCTGCCTGTCCTCTAATGGTTATAGTAGCTCCTCCCGGTGGATTAGCTTCATCCACTGTAAACTGTATATAAGCCCTGTGAATAATAGCTGTTTTAGGAATATTTACACTGGAAAATCTCAGTCCTACCATATTATCTCCCACTCCAGCTTCATGGTTTAGTTCAAGATCAGAGCTTGTCAAACTAACTGAACCGATAGCAGGAGCTCCTGGTTGTGCATTCCCTATAAGTTCTTCTGCATCATCGCTTGATGCTGTAATTTTGGAAGTAACAGTAAAAACCCCCAATTGATTGACTGTAATTTTGATTTCAGAAGAAGTACTGCTGGCACCTTTATCATCAATTGCAACAACAGTTATAGTATAATCACCTGCAGCGGAAGGACTCCATGCAAAATTATACGGTCCTGTAAAATCAGATCCTACCTTTACTCCATCAACATAAAAATCAACAACTGAAATCGTTCCATCAGAATCATTAGCATTTGCAGCTATATTGACTTCTTGTGAAACTGAAAAATAGGATCCATTAGAAGGACTTGTAATATTCACTGTTGGAGAAGCGTTAGGAGGGCCACCTGTAACATAAGTTATACAAATCTTTGGCGCTGCATCCGCATTTCCTTCTATTGACCATGCTCTTCTTGTGCCAGTACCCGTAAAAAGAATTGTTATCGCACTGGTATTTGCATAACCGGAACGGTTAACAATTTCCTGAATGATTGATTTCAGATCAGGTGTTGAATGGGTTCCTCCTGCTGTTGTCCATGCTGCAGGAGCCCAGTTGACAGTTGCGGTAGTTTTTGTTCTGGAGGAGATATTATTGGTTGTAGATGAAAATGTTGCTGAATTATCTGAAGCTTCACCAAATATGGAAAGATTGCATGTGCCACTTGATGGATCTTTGGCTGTAAATTCTATAGTTGCAGCTGAAATAGTAACACCTTTAGGAATATTTAAACCCGAGAATCTGATACCAACAATCTGGTCAACTCCATCATAAACAAGTTCCAGATCTGAACTGGATGAGCTTACTGATCCTGTAGACAAATTTTGTTCTGCATCTTCAGATGCTTTACTGCAAATATTATTGGTAACCGTACCGACAGTAATGTTGACCGCAGGAGAAGTACCAACATTACCATCATTATCTGTTGCTCTTGCAGTAATTGTGTATTTCCCATCTGAAGGGATAGTCCAATTAAAATCATAGGGAGTTCCCATAACTGTTCCAACCAGGTTTCCATTAACCAGAAATTCCACTTTAGTTATAGTACCCCCGGCATCAGAAGCATTTGCTTTTAGTGTTATGGTTTGAGGTGTCGCATAATATGCTTCCTTAACCGGAGCAGTCAATGATACGATAGGTGAACCGCATGATTTATTGATGTAAATAACATCTCCGTTTCCCGGGTCCCACATATTTAATCCTGCAGGCACCTGAAAACGATTGTTGTCGCTTACCACAGGGATCGCATCTGGATTGGAAGGAATCATTACTGTACGTATTTCTATACTGCACTGATCCACAAAAATCCAGTTGTAAGAAGTAAAACTTCCCATACCTCTTGTCCAGTTTTTACCATCGTTTGCTGTACGCAAATCTCCCCAGCAGCCCTCACCTACATATACACTGCCATTTTCATCATCTCTAATAAAACCTTCCTGACTTCCGGTAGCTGTGGAAGGAACTATAGGCCATGTTTGCTTTACCACATGAGCGTCACATTCAACAATAAGTTTTACATCCTTATCTCTAAATAGCTGTGCCCAGTTGTTATATTGATTATTTCCTTCTGATTTTCCTGCTTCATGGGGCCTCATAGGTCTGTGGTATTGTGCCATTTTCCAGGTGAAACCGGGATTTGCATTCAAATCATTATTTAGCCAGGTAGTCTGATCTCCGCCAATCGGTATTTCAGTATTTAAAGTGTACACCCTTAACAGACTTCCTCCGAAATTTTGTGCGTAGTATAATTTTGTAGGATCATTATCCTGATATGGGGCATCGAACAACTTGGAAAGATCAGTGTACCAACCACCTGCTTCATGATTTCCCTGAGCTACCACTAAAGGGATTATTCGACCGTCAGTACCTATAGTAAGTTGCCAGTCATTAAACCAGTTAGTCCATTCTGTATTTGTAGTTGTACCGGTAAAATCCCCCCCAAACATAACTACATGAGGTCTGAGCTTTGCTACGATTTTATTTGCTCTTTGTCTTGCCGGATCATTGGATCTTGAATCACCTCCTGCAATTATAGAAAGTCTTTCATTCGGATTATCAGGAGCAGTCATAAACCAGAATCTCCGGCTTACACTATTATCATCTACAATAAGAAAATAATATTTTGTATTTGGTTTTAGCCCTGTAATTCGTGCAAAGGTGTTATTTAAACCTCTGTAATTTTCCTGAATATCATAGGCCTTTACAAATGCATAAGATGCCACATTCGTCCCGTGATCTACTTCATCATATACCACCCTGGAATTAGATCCGCTGATTACATTCCATTGAACACATATAGTTGTAGCAGGATTGTCACGCCATACAAGTCTGTATTTATCAGTAAGACTAAAAGCATGGAAGGAAAGGAAAAATAAAGGAGTCAAAAGAAATAAACTTTTGATCCATGAAATTCTGATTTTTGATTTTCTTGTTTTCATACACGTGAAATTTTGTTGTGTATGAAGAATTAGGGGATGGTGGCGGAGATATGCAAAATTGTGAGCTGAAATTTGAAGGTTTTAAGCAGCAAAACTCAGGAAAAAAGACAGGTTTTTGGCGCAACATTAGAAACAAAAAACCTCAAAAATTGCAAGGAATCGAAGAATTACGAATAATTTATAACTATTATTCCCAAGGCTCACAAATTTATACTTTGCGCCTCTTCTTCATTTAAAAGTATCAGAGAATCCCAACCATTGATGGTCTTTAATTTCCTCTTCTTTATCAACTCCTCTACCTTTTTATGAAAAGCCCAGCAGGTTTTTAACCGGATATTGGTAATCCTTGAAATGTCTGTTGAAGATATTTTCCCGTCAGACTGGAAAATCAGGAAAAGCATGCTGAAAAGATTATTTAAAGGAAGCTTACTCCCTTCAAAAATAGTATTTTTAATTACTGACTCCTCATATCGGCATTTAGTGCATTTTCTGGAAAAGATATTTCTTCCCTGACAATAATGGCTATGCCCGCATTTGGTACAGGTAAATCCTTCTCCCCATTTCCTCTGCTCAATGAATCTAAAACAGGAAGTCTCGTCCGGAAATATTTTATTAAAGTCCTCGAGAGAAACCTGCTTATTCAAAACCCTTGACTCTTCAACCTGTTGGATGTTTTTCTCCAGATATCTCTTTTCTTTATCTAATTGAATATTCCATTGGTTTATTATTTCTGCCTGCTCCTTAAGCTTATCATTAAGGGAAACCAACTCCTCATTCATTTCATTTATCCTTTTAGTTCTTTCCAGCACCTTTTGCTCCAACTCCTTATTGACTTTGTCTTTTAATTCCTCATTGATTTTTAACTGCTCAATGATTGTCTGCTGTGCCTTATTTTTCCCAATCAATGCTTCCTCTCTTTCTATTTTTATTCTTCTTAATTTATAAGTTACTGCCAAGGAGAAGAACACTATCTCAAAAACTACGGCCATCTGGAATCCATATACGGAAAATAAATTTGCTTTAACTATATCATATCGTTCAAGAAGAGAAAGAAAAAAACTAATAGGAATAAAAAGATAACCTATAAAGAAATATAAAGAAGTTTTTGTACCTGATTTTAAAGAAATCAAAGCAGCAACGAAAATCAATAAAAAGGGAGTGAAGTATAAAATGTCTGAGACTAAAGAAGAATGAAAAAGCCCGGACATTCGAATGATAAAGTATAAAACAAAAGCAATTACAGAAGCCGTAACCAATTTATACAGTATCAGAGATTGATTCTTCAGTTCAATTATCGTAGCAGCATAATAAAAAAAAGATATCAGCAACAACAGACCGGATACCTTTTTGATCATGATATTAAATTCCGGAAATGAAGACCATAGGAGTTGAAAACCTAAACCAGTAGCACTTAGGGTAAATAATCCGCAGGTAAGTACATAGAGGCAATGAAATAAACTGCTTTTATCCTTTAGTGAAAAAAATAAAAACAGGTTATATATAAATACAAGAATAAGAATCCCGTAAAATACCCCTTCAACCAAATACTCTGAAATAACGAAATTAAATAAGTTATGATTTGGGTGGATAATAAATGAAAAGCCGGTAAGAGATGCGGATTTTACCTTTAAATAGAAAACCCTTTCCTGATTATGTTCAACAGGTATTTCAAATATCAGCTTTCTATAATTGTATTTTCTATTTCCAAACGGAAAGGTCATCCCTTGCTTTACCGATTCAAATTTCCCCTTGTCGTAAAATAATTCTGCGTAACTGATATTTGGATTTTGCATTTCAAGCAGATAAAATCCGTTTTTTTGATGTGCCTTTACAATAAATTTTATCCAATAATAACTACTGTTATTGGTATTTATATTATAGGGATATTTTCTTTCTTCTAATCTGAAAGGCAGTTGAGCAAACAAAGAATCTTCAGGATGTAAACCTACAGGATCTTCTGCAACAGATATATAATTTCCAACCACAAACACCTGCTCACTATTCAGATGTATAGTATCCTGGCCCACTCCTGCAAAACTCCTTAACACCGCAATAATGTTTGCCAAAATGAATAGCTTCCAATGCGTCATTTGAAATACTTTTAGTTTTAAAAATTATGAATTTTTCTCTAAGGAAAAAAAACCTGCAAGTCATAGATATAATTCCACCATTCCGCCAAAAAGGAAAGCGAACTGATGCAGGCCGGCTCCGGAAGTTATTACGTAACAGTTGCTTATCTGTTGGCACGTTGCGCCAAAAAAGCTGATATTTTTTATTAAAAAACCTTCCGAAACAAAAAATATAATCAAAAAGGCTTTTTTAATTATGACTGATTCTTTTCTTTCTCTCAAAACCGAAAAGCTATGATTAATCTTTTAAAAACTCAGAAAACAGGATTATTCAACAGTCTCCTCCTGTTAAGATTTATTTGCTTTTGTATATTTCTCGGAAGAGGATGGCAGCACATCTTCAGAGATATCCCTATCAGAACTATTTTATGGAATCAGGATATAATGAAAGATTTTGTAGAAGGATATCTGAACATTTCGTGGTATGAATGGGGCACTAGCCTGACGGTTGATTTTTACATCAATTTATTTGTCAAATCAGTCGGTTTCATGTATCTGCTTATAGCAGTTGTTAGTTTAATTATTCAGCATCATCATAAGAAGGCAGGTCTATTATTACCTCTGGGAGTCATTATGTTGTTAATGCTGGCAATATTAAATACATTGGACGATAATCTGATGGGCGGCCAGTTTATAGAACACGCATGTCAGATAATTGCACCGATTATCCTGTATGCGGTCATCTTTGAAAAATTATCCGAAGATAAATTAAATTTTCTTATTAAATTTTCAATCGCCTTTACCTTCGCCGGCCACGGATTGTATGCAATGGGGGTTCACAGAGTACCGGCAAATTTTGTAGACATGACAATAAACATATTGCATCTGTCAGAACAACATGCACGATTGTTTTTATATTACATTGGCATTGCAGATATAATAATTAGCATTACCATTTTTATCCCCTCATTGACTAAAGTATCCCTGATGTATTGTATCATTTGGGGTCTGATTACAGCTTGGGCAAGAATATTTGGCAACATGAACTATGACCTTTTTTGGTATTGCTTAAATCAATCATGGTTTGAAACATCGTACAGATTAGTACATGGTTTACTGCCATTGTATTTGTATTTGTCAGCAAGAAAACTAACGATTACCAGTGTAAAACTCATTTATAAAAAGGCAGAATTGAAAGGTACAATTACTTAATTACGGTAATATCCCCTTTTTGCACTTTTTCTTCTATTCCGTTGATTGTTTCACCTGAATATTTAACCACAAATGCATACGCTCCTGCAGGTATAATTTCTCCTCTGTAAGTACCGTCCCACTTTTCATTCAGTTTTGTTGTAGAATAGATAACCTCTCCCCATTTATTGAAAAGGGTAAACTCAACATTTAAAACATTCTGACCAAATAGTTCAAAGAAATCATTTACCCCATCCCCATTTGGAGTAAAGGCTTTAGGCACATAAATTTGGGGCTCACACAAATTCACCACATTGCTTGTCGCAACCGAACTGCAGCCATGAATATTGGAAGCAGTTACAGTATAAATGCCTGGCTGAGAAACCAAAAGTGTTTGAGAATTTTCTCCGGTGGCCCAACTGTATTGATGTGCAATGCCCGGATCTAATGTAACTGTTTCACCTGCATCAGTACATATAATAATTTTCTCGGGCAAACTAATTTGTGGTCCGGATATGTAGCTAACTTTTATTTCATCAGACCTCTGACAATTTCCGGAAGACACTGTGACATTATAATCGCCAGCTGAATTTACTGATAAAGTCTGTGAAGTAGCTCCTGTGGACCAAAGATAAATGAAACCTTGATTGCCGGCATTTAATTGCAATGACTGTCCATTGCAAATTGTGGTGTCATTGCCCAGGTTCACGATTGGAGGAGGAATGAAACTTACTTGTATTGAATCTTTCAATGTACACAAACCGGTTGTTACTGTAACCTTATATTCACCGTTAATCGAAGGATTTATGGTTCTGGTTGTTTCACCGGTATTCCACAAATAAGAAACACTTGGAAATACTCCTGCATCAAGTACAACATTATCACCTATACATCTTGTGATGTTTTCCCCTAACTCAAGGGTGCCAGGATTTTGAAAACTTACATTGATGGTATCTTTTTGTAAGCAACCATTTAATGTTATGGTTATTATAATCTGGCCGGAATTTTGAACTGTTTGAGATTGATTAGTCGTACCATCATTCCACAAGTAAGTGGCACCTGCATTTTTCGCATCTAGTATTAATGGTTTACCATCACAAATGGTGGTGTCATTGCCAAAAGGTTTAATCGGTACCGGATTAATATTTATGTTCTTACTTACAACTGAAGTTCCGCAAGCATGAGTAGCGGTAAGTTTCACACTGTATACCCCCGCATTGGCGAAAGTATGTGAAGGGTCAAAAACATTTGAACTGTTATTCGCTGAACCGGGATCACCAAAATCCCATGCCCAACTGAAAATGTTTTCAGGAGCAAAACCGGAAAATGATGTAGGTGAAGCAGCACATGTGTCGCTATAGGAATAATTTACTTTACCTGTTCCGTATAAGTTGGCAGGCATATTAGGAAGACCCTTATTACTAATTGCTCCTGCGCCAAGATTTATTACCTGAGAGGAATATCCGGATGAATTTCCTTCAGAAGAAGGATTATTAATTACACTTAAAAAACCAGCACCGGCTTTATCCAGAGCAACATAAATCTTTCCATCAGGCCCTAATTGTAATGCCTTTAAAAGAATAGAGACATTCGGATGATGAGCAATCATTTTCTTACTTCCGGAAATTGAAGCTTCTGCGCCAGATGAAAGATCAAACTGATAAATTTTATCTCCATTGTTAGCATCAACAAATCCTTCAGAAGATGTTACGTATAAATATTTTCCATCCTCTGAAAATTCGATTCCGTAAGGAGAATTCACCGCAAGAGTTATAGAATGGGAAAGCTGCCCGGTTATTTTATTGAAATTAAATATTTCAACTGTGTTTTCGCTAGTATTTGCTGCAGCTATTCTTGTACCGTCTTTTGAAAATTTCAAATAACCTTTACCAGTAGAATTTATTGTGGCACCAACAGAAGAAATCACATGGGTATTGTTAACTCCTGAAGGAGATAGCTTTATAGAGGCAAACTGATTAGAAGTTTTTAAATGTGTAACAATCCATACATTGCCCTGATCATCTCCTGCCCCCGCCAGTTTCTCTGTTGTATTAGCAATTACAGCATTATCTCTGGATATAACACTTCCCTTTCCTCCGTTTCCTGTAATATCTATCACTGAATAATAAATACCGTCCTGTCCATTGGTGAATAAATAATACTCCTTAGCATTTGAAGAATTTGGAACAAAAAGCGAATTCTGCGTATATCCCGGATTGGATTTTAATCCCAAACCATTCTGCATAAGTCCATGTGTTTTATCCCATACATTTAATCCATTTGTATAGAAAAGTAAGTTACCAGTTTGATCAGTAGCGGTTGCCGTTCCCTCATCTGCATCATTTCTTCCATGACTAACCACTATAGCATTTCCGGAGGTAAAATCTATTCCGGCATTCATTCCAAAATACCATTGACTTGGCACTACAGCGCCCTTTCCCCAGAAATGCACATTTACTGTATCAGAAACAGTACAACCTTTAGTTACAGTAACAGAATACTTGCCGGACTTATTTACTGTGATTGTTTGAGTAGTTTCCCCTGTGGACCATAGATAAGTTGAGCCAGGATTTAAGGCATCGATAAGGTAAGAGTCTGCACAAACTACGGTATCTTTTAAGTTCAATACAGGAGCATCTATAATAGTTATTTGCTTTGTTATTGTTTCATTTGCTGAACAAACATTATTTACTGTAAGGGTAACGGTATAGGTCCCCGGTGCGGAAAATGTATGTTCAGGATTTTTCAAGGTCGATGTATTAGCAGCGCCTGAAGCTGCATCACCAAAATTCCACTGGACATTATCAGAAGATCCTTTGAAAACAAACTTAGCAGGTTGGCCAAAGCAGGTATCGGAGTAAGTGAAATCAGATACAGGGGCTTTTAAATATCCTGATACAAAATTTGGCATACCAGCTCCTACCTTACCTAATCCTATTTTATTTAATTCAAAGTTACTTGCTGCACCTGCTGCATTTGGGTTGTTAATAACAGAAAGATATCCGCTATTGTAATAGGATACATAAACCTTTCCATCAGGCCCTGCCTGTATTCCGTAATGTCCTGCGGGTGCATGACCTACCGATAGTCCTGTGGCGATGATGGCCGCTTCTGATCCTGCAGACAAATCATATTGAAACAAAGAAGCGGAATTATAATCACTACAATAAAGCTTGGTACCATCAGGAGAAAACTCAACAGCGTATCCCCTATTATTTATCGGTGGTAAAGTAATGGCATTTGTTAATATACCTGTAGCAGGGTTAAAATCGAAGACCTGAAATCCTTTTGTAGCGATAGCAATTGCAATCCGGTCTCCCTGCTGACTTGCTTTAATATATCCAAGGTAATCAAAGGTTCCGGTATTTGAACTATGTGTCATACCTACTGCACTTTCAACAGGCGTAGAAGAAACTCCGGAAGGTGTAATTAGGTAAGAGAGAAATTTGTTATTTCCTACTGCATGGGTCACTACCCAAATATCTCTTCCATTGGAATGTGGAACAGCTGTTATCCTTTCTTGTGATGGAGAAAGCAGCAGTACATTCTTAACGGAAGTAACATCACCTAATCCTCCATTGAGTTTCATATCCACTATAGAGTAATTAATTCCTACTTCAAGACCGGTCTCAGCAGCAGGACACGTAAATACATAGTATTTATCGGGATCTTCTGGTAACGGAATTATAACCGCACCCTGAGCTGCCGACGGATGTCCTTTAAGACTTGACCCATTGGGCATCACCTCATGATTTTTATTCCATACCTTCATGCCGTCACTATAGAATAAAAGGTTTCCGTTTTCATCAGAAATTGTTGCCGAACCTTCTTCTGTATTTGTCTGTCCTCCATTTAATACAGAAGGAGGCTCTGTATGGAAAGTTAGTCCTGCTCCCTGGCCAAAGTACCAGTTATAGGTTCTTTTATAAACAGCAGGATTACCTGTCAGATTTACTGTATCTTTAATGGTACAACCATTTTTTGTAACAGTTACATGATACTCTCCGGGTATTGAAACAGAAATAGTTTGAGTAGTAGCTCCTGTAGACCACAAATATTGAGCGCCTGGATTTTGTGCATCTAAAGTTATGGATCCAGCGCATATAACAGCATCATTTAAATTTAAAACAGGCCCTTCCTGGATATTGATAGTTTTTTTGATGGTATCATTAGAACCGCATGATTTAATTAATATCAGACTTACAGTATACTCTCCTGCCGCTGTAAAAACATGTTGCGGATTCTTTAATGTTGAACTATTGGTTGGACCAGATGCAGGATCTCCAAAATTCCAGATAAATGTTGGAAAGTCACCTACCATAAAAAACTTTGTAGGCTCAGACAAACAAGCTTCCTGGTATTGAAAATTCACAGCAACATTAGTAAAATTGCTTTGAATAAAATTCGGCAATCCTAAAGTTGAAGTTCGTCCACCCAGACTAACTGCCTTATCAATGTAATTACTGGAAAGCCCCGCCAGGTTTGGTGAGTTTATAACTCCTAAATGTGTATCACCATTCTGTCCAAAATCGTTATAATTTTGTTTTGTCACATAAATCTTGCCATCAGGACCTAGTTGCATTGCACCATGTGCAAAACCGGTAATTGAATGTATCTTAATAGCCGAAGCCTGAATTGCAGCAGCAGAACCTGCCAGGACATTGTATTGAAAAATTTCAGATGAAAAGTGACTGGAATATTGGACTGTATATAAATAATTTCCATCAGGAGAAAACTCCAGACCATAACAATATGTATGTTGAAGATTGATTGTTTTGACATTTGAAATAATCCCTGTATTTACATTGAAATCATAGATTTCGATTTTTGAATCACCAACAAAACCAGCAAGCCCTTGCCCATTAGGAGAAACCTTTAAATAACCTATTGCATTCCAAATATCTCCGGCTAATGTGTAACCAATGGAGGATATTACCGGAGCGCCTACCCCTGAAGCTGTAAGAGGATAAGCGTAATAATTATTGTTACCCCATTCATGTGTTATCACCCAAAAATTACCATTTGGATCTTCTATAGCCGTGACTTTTTCCGCTGTTCTGTTAAGTAAAGGGATATTCTTTTGCACGACTATTCCATTCGGATTTGCGGCATTAAATTCAACGACAGAATATTTAAATCCTCGGGTTGGTGGATTACCTGAAAAATCATTTCCATCTACAGTAAAAATATAATATGTATTAGCATCTCCAGGTTTAGGAAGTACAATTGCTGATTGAGTGGAGGATTGGTGTCCATGTAAATCTGTACCGTTTGTCATCACCTGGTGATTTCGGTTATACACCGTAACTCCATCTGTATACAGCATTAAGTTCCCGGAGTTATCTGAAATAGTCGCAACACCTTCCCAGGTATTTAGGGCACCATTTGTCAATGCGACAGGTGTTCCTGAGTTAAAATCTAAACCGGCATTTTTTCCGAAATACCAAATGTTCGATCTGCGACTGTAAAATTCAGATTTAATGGTCATAGTATCGCTCGCCTGGCATTCACCTTTAATGACTGTTACATGGTAGGTACCAGGTTGAGTGATAGTAATTGAAGGAGTTGTAGCTCCGGTTGACCACTGATAAAATGCGCAAGGTATGTCAACAGTGCGGGTTATATTAATGGGTCCGCAAATGGTGGTATCTCTTGCTCCAAGTTCAGCGATACAGGAGGCAGGATGGCATATATCGTCAGTGCCTGAAGTAATAATATCCTTACCAACCCGTAGTTATTGTTAATTGGAGGATTAAAAGAAACTGATTGAAGATAATCTGTCGAGTGAACCATATTCCATGTGACTGAACTTGTTGATAAAGGCAAATCATAATTTTGACAGCCTGAATCAAATCCCCAAACAGTGGAATATCCTAATAGAAGAGCATCCCTGCTTCCTGCTCCATATGAGGAAGTTGTTCCTGATAGAAATGCCTGATCTGAATTCACTTTGCAGGAAATGGCATAAAAAATCTCATCGTTACATCCACTATATCTTCGTCTGCCTTCCATATTCCCACCCCAGTCAAGCATCATTACTGCGGCTTCTTTATCGGTATTTCCTGAAATGGTTGTATATCCGCAGGCAACAAGACCCATACCCCCAAGGGATTTAATTCTGTATAGTTCTTCATCTTCGGTGCTGTGGTATCTCCTGTTCCAATAAAGTTCACCATCACCCCTATGGGCAAAATAAAACATGTCCAGATTGCCTGATGTATTTTTTGTGCTGCCTACTACAGAATAATAATTAGTTAGCCCCAATTGGTCAACTGAAATATCATGAGCGAAGTCATCAAACCCGCTATTGTAGAAATTACCTCCAAAACCTGAACCATCCCAATCAGTATTAATCATGAATACATCGTAGTTTCCGGAGCCTGTACTATTCGTATATCCTCCTAAAATAAAATCTGAACCTCCCGGAATGAGGGCTATTGAGGTACCAATATCATCACCAGTTCCTGCATATCGGAAAAAGTTGTTGATGTTTCCGGACTTAGAGATAATTAAAATAAATAAATCTTTTCCTGTTCCATTAACAAATCCTGTGATAGCATATGCAGTATCATTGGCAAACACGCGCTCCACTACATCCATTGCTTCATCCTCTCCTGCGGTACCAATAGACTTTTGCCAAAGGATACCTCCTTCTTTATCGGTTTTCATTACCAGTATATCCTTACCGCTTCCTGCATTGGTAGTGTATCCTACCAAAACAAAACCTTCATCGGTGGTTTCTATAACATTCTTTACTTCCTGATCACCTTCTCCCTTGTAAATGAAATTCCAGTCAAGCCCTCCTGATGAATTAACCTTAAACATCAAAACATCTTTTCCGTCAGCATTATAACCGGGACTTTCAGTGTAACCTGCACTGACTACCCCTCCTTTATTTACCAATGTGGATCCGTAAATCACCTCATTACCTTTTTCGCCGACCGTTTTTTGATAAGGCTGAGAATAAACTATAAATGCGTTGAAGAAAAAGATGAAAAAAGGAAGAATCCTAAAAGTTTTAATAATAGAATACATGTTTAGTAGTAGTGAGTAAAACAGTCATAAATATACTAATATTAAATGAATTAGGCCTGATTTTTCATTTATTTGATTTCCTTTTATATTTGCCCTATAATGAAAAAAATTATTCTTCTGTTACTGTTTTCCACAGTATTCAACTTGTCGCAAATTTTTGCACAGGACAACAAACTTCCGATTCAGGTTTCTTTCTTCAACAATGGGACTTCCCTCCCGACCAAACCTTTCAGCAGGCCGATTCATCCCGGAATACAGGTAGGTACATGGAAGGTATTAAAAGAAAGATCTAAATCATCCTTTATCCAGAATTTCAAACTAGGTTATTTTTTTCACAGGTATAACCAGCATGGAATTCAGCTTTTCACCGAAACTGCTTACAGATTTAAAATCTACAAGGGCCTTGGAGGTGAAACAATGCTTGGTTTAGGATATCTTCATTCCATACCGGATATGCAGATATTTGTATTAAAAGATGGAGAATATGTTAAAAAAAGAAATTGGGGAAGACCCCAGATTATGTTCGGACTTGCAGGAGGATTATTCTATCAATTTGAAAAAGACTTTCCTGCAGCAATTTTTCTAAACCTCCATTTCTGGATGCAGGCTCCATATGTAAAAAGCTATGTACCTATGCTGCCTAATACAAGTCTTCACCTTGGCCTGAGATTCAACATTAACAAAAATTAAGAAATGATCCGCTCGATATTTATATATTCTATAGTAATGGCAATATTGGCTTCATGCAAACCAAAGGAGATAAATCCCAGCATCAGCTGTACCAATGACCCTATCATAAACAATAGTGTTAATCATCCCAAACATGAAATATTTTCCAATCTCCTCAGAAAATATACAAGAAAAGGAATGCCGGGAATAGCGCTCCTGGTAAAGGACCAGGATGGAATCTGGGTTGGTTCTGCAGGAAAAGCCGATATAGATAAGAAAATAAACATGGAACCTTGCCATGTTTCCAAAGTGGCAAGTTTAACAAAAATATTCATGGGAGCACTCGCCTTTAAACTTCAGGAAGAAGGCACACTCAATCTTGATGCTCCTGTCAGTGCTTATCTTTCATCTTCAGTAATCGGAAAAATTTCCAACGCAGATAAAGTGACGGTAAGACAGCTGCTAAATCATACCACCGGCATATATGATGTAATTAAGGACTCACAATTTTACCTTGGAGTACTTAATAATCCTCCAAGAAAATGGGAAGCCGATGATCTGTTGAAATTTGTAGAGAAGAAGGATCCTTATTTCCCTGCAGGATCATATGTAAAATATTCCAATACCAATACATTACTATTGGCATTGGTAATTGATAAAGCTGCAGGAAGACCGCACTGGGAGTTATTGAGAGAAAAAATTATCAATCCCCTGCAATTAAAAGATACCTATTATTACTTTAGAGAAAATTTGCCCGACGGAAAAATTGCTCAGGGTTATTACGACCTGCACAATAATGGTACTATATTAAATCTTTCAAATTATAATACCGGAAGCGGCAATGGTTACACCGGATTGTACTCAACAGTAGGGGATCTATATGCATTCATAGATGCATTATTCGTGCAACAATCATTGCTATCCCCGACGAGCATGAACGAAATGCTAAATTTCAACACTATCGAAGAACCAAACAGCAACAGGTTATTGGGGCCTGGAGTAGTAAAAGATTTTATTCACAGAGATGATCCTACAGAGTATGCTTATGGTCACAGAGGCCGTGACCTTGCTTATAGTGCTGATGCATTTCATTTCCCCGAGAAAAACCAGACATTCGCTCTGATTGTAAACTATGGTACCGATGCCAATAGTTCTTTAAGACCTGTATTCTTCGATATGAGAAATGAAATCGTTGATAAAATGATGGGAAAATAAAATCGAATTATAATAATTAACATAGGCGGTCATGAAAAATTAAATTTAAGACAGCCTGATACAATAAAATTTTTTCCTTGCCGTTGAACATTCAACTTTTTACAACTTATTTTTAGTTTACCTAAACTTTTTTATGAAATTTTTTAGAAATCAAATCATTGTCGTATTTGTCGTATTCATATCATTTGCTTGCAGAAAAAAAGCTGAATCACCTGCAAAAACTTATGACACCAGCATTTCTTTTGGAGCAGAAAGGTCTAACTCAGTAGAAAATTACACCAGTAAAGTCAGTTCGTTCGTCTTAAAAAACAAAGGAACCGGTTGGCTGCTGAATAGTGAAAATAAAATAGAGTTGACCAGAGAGGTAGAATACACTGTACAACTTGAAAATGGCCATATTATTACCTTCGGTTTTTGGTTTATAAAACGAGAGATGGATGATTCCCAGCTTATACTCCTTGACCACGATTCTCTTTCTTATAATCGGAGATGGAATTATATAACAACAGATCTGGAAACAGAACGATTCTATAAAGGATTTGATGAGGCACGGGTTCTTGTTAACAACAATGTGATTTTCCATAACTCTCCCAATGAAAATTTTAAAATAGAGACAGAAAAGGTTATTGTTAATAACAAACAGCAAAGTTATGTTACTATATATTTTCAGGGGACTGCTTATGGATTCTATGACCCTTTCGGAGAGTTTCAGGAAGTGTTCCATTTTTCCGGAGGAACTTATAAAGGTATCTTGCCATAATGAGAATACTAAGAAATTAGGGCCTTCCAAATAAACCCGGACAGGATAAGCCTAAAATGCTTATATTTGCTAAATTTTTCTTAAATGCAAGCTATAAGCTTTTTTCTGGTTTATCCTTTCGTCTATTTAATTGCGTCACTTCCATTCAGATTATTATACCTTCTCTCAGACGTATTCTGCTATTTATTTATTCTGTCCGGTTATAGAAAAGGTGTAATTATCAATAACCTGAAGAATTCTTTTCCTGATAAAAGCCCTAAGGAAATCCAGGCTTTATATAAATCCTATATCAGTTACTTATGTGATATCGTACTGGAGACTTTTAAAACCTTGAAGATGACTGAGAAAGAAGCCCGTGAGCGTTGTGTTTTTCATAATACCCAATGGCTGGATCAGTATTACAAGGATGGCAAAAGCATCATTATAGTGATGGGTCATTATGGTAATTGGGAATGGGCAGGACCAAGTTTTACTTTAAATACGAAATTTCAATTGGTGGTGATTTACAGGCCACTATCGCACAAATATTTTGAGAATATGATGTCCAAAATGCGGACAAAATTCGGCACCAAAATTACCCCGGTAAAAGATACCTTGAGAGACATGGTGGCTAACAGAAAACAAATAACTGCAACTGCATTTATTGCAGACCAGGCTGCTTCACCGGAGTTAGCTTACTGGACTACCTTCATGAACCAGGATACTGCAGTATTTACAGGGCCTGAAAAGCTTGCCAAAAAATTTAATTACCCGGTGGTATACATGAGTGTCAAAAGAGTTCGTAGAGGATATTATGAAATCCATCCAGAATTGCTTTTTGAAAACCCAAAGGACACTGCCGAAGATGAAATTTCAGAGACTTTCACCAAAAGGCTTGAGAAAGAGATCATAAAAGATCCTATTACCTGGTTGTGGTCGCACAAAAGATGGAAACATATCAAACCTGGAAACAGATAAAAAAATTTTCGTAAATTTAATACCCTATTTCAATTACTATTAATGCGTACAAGTAAAGAACTGATACTGGCAAGCAGGGAATTTGCGAAAGAAGACAGAAAAAAAAGCTGGAGTGAGACCTTTATTACCTTATTCTTATTGGGAACCGTATTGGCTTTAACCTTTATAGATGCACCTGTAGTCATCCGACTTTTCTTTTCAATTTTATGCAGCTTTCTTTATATCAGAATGTTTATAATTTACCATGACTATCAACATCATGCCATTCTGCAAAAATCAAGACTTGCAGAATTTTTAATGAAAGCTTACGGAATATATATTCTGACTCCACAAAATATCTGGAAGCGATCACACGACCATCATCATAACCATAATTCGAAACTCACTCTGATAGGTATAGGATCATATCCTACTATATCTAAAAAACGTTTTTTAAGTCTTACACCCAGAGAGCAAAAAATTTATCTGATAAACAGACATCCACTAACCATTATACTGGGATATTTTACACTATTTATCTATTGGCTGAATGTAAAATCATTTTACCAAAGTCCTAAAAAGCATTGGGATTCATTTCTTGCATTGGCTATTCATTTCACTGCCGGCACATTGATATTTGTTTATTTAGGTTGGGTCACTTTTCTTATAAGTTTCTTTATCCCGTATTTTGTTGCCTTCGCCATGGGATCATACCTATTCTATTGCCAGCACAATTTCCCAACTGCTGTATTTTGTGAAAACCATGACTGGAAATATGATAAGGCAGCTTTGAATTCTACCAGTTTTATGGTAATGCCTAAATGGCTGACCTGGCTTACAGGTAACATAGGATACCACCACGTTCATCATTTAAATTCGCGTATACCATTTTATCGTCTTCCTGAAGCGATGGACAAAATGCCTGAACTACAGAATCCACCAACGACCTCCTGGAACCCAATTGAAATGTGGAGATGTTTCCGGGTGAAATTATGGGATGATGAAAACGGAAAGATGATCCGCCTGGATCAGATGTAGGATTACCAGAAATTTTCCAGAAATAAAATAGATAGAACAAGGTTCGAAAAAATTTGATTTAGTTTTAAACTGTAGGGATAAGACATGTAATAATCATAGGGACAAGGGATGCCTTGTCCCTACATAAACATTAGGAAATAAAATTCATCGCCCCGGCAATTTCATTCGGAAATTTTCATTTCCGATTTCTCATACCCATCTGAATTAATCTTTATTATCAATGCATCACCTTCTGAACTCCGGCAATTACAATTGATCTGCATAATTCCTTCCTGAAGGAACAATCTTTCTTTCCAGTACATCTGTACACCATTTCTTGAGAAAATACCGATGGAAAAATTACCAGCCTTTTTTATATCCAGATTAAGAATTGAATCATTGAAGGATATAATATTTACCCGGGCTTCATTTACCGGATTTGGTTTGTATGATGTTATCGTGTGTTCAATTGCTTCTGCTAATCGATTTGCAAGCTTTGCTGCACCTGACTCACTAAGATGCACAGGATCTCCTGATGCCAACATGCTGGCATCGCTCATTTCCGGCCCTTTAAACAAAAACAGTTTTTTGTCCGTAAACATCCTTTGTGTCACTACCTCTTCCACCATTGTTCTAAATTGATCCAACGTATACGGAGCCGCACCACTTTGATCGGATGTATATAGCGGTGTTACACAATATATTTTTGCATCTGGCTGAAACTTCCTCAATGAATCTATCAGTCTTTCATATTGCACACGCTGTTGGTTTAAGGGGGTGCTAAGGTATTTCCAATCGTTAAAGCCAAGCTTTACAGTTATCACATCCACTTTTTTTCCTTTTACATTCAAAGCCATGGCCCAACCTAATGTCGCACCGGCCACTGCAATATTATACAATTCCCAGTTCATTCTTTTTGAAAGTAAAAAAGGATAAGTTTTAGAAGAAGCAACATACTGCCCGGTACCGTGAGTAATTGAATTTCCTATAGAAACATAGACAGGCTTAATGTGCACTGCAGGATCTTCAAGTACCTTCCCTTCTTCCAGCTCGAAGCCTATCAGATTCACCGCCCATAGATTTGGTAATACCACTTCAAATAATGTAGCAGAACTTTTAGGATTGTTGATTTCAAAAGATAGAGATGAAAAGCTAGCAATTTGAATACTATCTGCAAATACTGTAAATCCATTTGCAGGACTGGTACCTATAGTCCCTCCGCCTTCTCTTTTTTCAAATGTCATTTTTATTACAGGACTGGAAGTTTTAAATCTAACTCTTACTCCGCTCTGGGTAATTACCCATTGCCTTATCCATGTACCATATATACCGGATTCCTGATTGTTATATACCTCCGGCCTGTGTCTATTGAATTCTACTTTGGCAGAAGATATTACCGGATAAAACAAACCATCATATTTCAAATATTCATGGTTAAGCGGAACTGAATAGGTACCGGCATATACATTCACTGTTGCAAGGATAGCTACTATCACCTGCATAGCATTTTTGTAAATAAAGCTGAACATGGTTATTTACTTTTTAATCAGCTTTACAATGTTTCCATTTACATTAAGAAAATACATGCCGGGATTTAATTCATTCACCGTTCCATACTTACCTTGTCCATGTCTTAGTGCTACTCCATTAACATCGGATAATACCCAGGTAGTATGATCAGATAAACTTTCTCCTGCAATGTAAAATGAATCCTGAACAGGATTAGGATAAAGTTGCATCCTGGCCATTTCATATTCAGGCCCACCTGCAGAAGTAATTTTTCCGGTTGAAGGCAGGTATGAAGAAGCGGTTAGACCTGTAATACTTTCAATAAAAGGGGTAATTTCTGTTACCATTTTATTGTGTGTTGCAATGGTAGGATGCCAATCTTCGCCATATGGTGCATCCTGTACAGTCAGTTCAAACTTATAAATCTTATTATCACCCTTATCATTAAAATGTTTTACAGTTGCGTTGATATAGTTTCTCCATCTGGTGAGATGTTTTAAGTTTTCAGGCCACCAATCAGATTTGCTGTTGCCAAATGTACATATAATTTTAGCATCGGGATAATGTCCTCTCAATGTATTGAGGAAGCTGATGTATGCATTCACATAAGAGGCAGAGTCCAGCATAACTGGTGGATTTAAAGTTTCCTGAAACCAATCGTTAGTTCCGAGGTGAATTACAATAAGGTCAGGAATGTAATTGCTGAAATTCCATAAGGGGTTAGCCATTCCGGGTAATATTTTATTATACTCCTGAGGAATTACACCGGAAGTAGTGCCGGTATTGTTTCTGTACAAGCCTCTGCCACTTATGGCCGTACAGTGGTATTGTGCATTAAAACGTTTTGCAAGTGTAGATCCCCAGGCCCGGTAGTTGTCTTCATTTTCTGACCTGAAACCGGTATTCGGACTATTGGTACTGATTTCATTCCCATAGCCACAGGTCCATGAGTCACCAATAAACTCCATTTTAAAGGATGATTTCTCGGGAAGGGGCATTAATGATGTATTATCAATAACAAAACCTTTGAACGAACTTTTACCCACAGTACTCTCTGTACGCTTAAACAATTCAACAGTATGTTGCACATTTGCAAGTCCGCTCGCAAGAGGATATAAAGTGTCTGTCGCAATTACCTTTAATACTTTTACAACCACACCATCAATAAATACATTGTAATAATTTGTAGTTGTATTTCCTCCGGAACCATAATCTTTAATCACCGCTTTAACGCTGGTGCCGGTAAAGGATGCTTTAATGGATATACCGGGAAAAGAATAAGCAGGTGCCTTTGGGTTGGCAAAGTCGATCCTTCCCGTATATTGTATTAAAGGATCATCAGCCATAATATACTTTTCCTGATCCTGTGCAGTTAAGCCAGTGGTTACAGCAAGCTGTAAGGCGTAGGCTACAATTAATAATTGGTAAATTGTCTTCATGGTTTTTTTGTTTGTTTAAGATCCAAACATAGCTTAACACCTAAAAAATGGATTTTCATAATCTGCGAAATCCTTGATTTTTATGTCAATTTTCCACTTTTGCATGAAATGCAAAGTGGTATACGTAAAATGCAAAGAAGCTATTGCCAATATTTTTCGTAATTTCACCAAACAGCTAATGCATGCAGAGAAACAGGAAACTTTTGCTTTTGCTTTTTTCCGGTAGCGTAGTACTGGCAGGGCTGCTTTCTTATTTTTTGAGATTTGACAAAATTGAATTATTCCCGGATAAGTCAGACCGGGTTAAATTTGCAACCTACCATGAAGGATATGATCAGGATTATTCTTTTTCAGAAGCAAAATTAAATAATGATGAAAGCATCTCCTTTCGCTACAGGTTAACCCAAAAATTGCAGGAGCCTTTCACAGCATTATTCTTTTATAAGAACAGCATTGAAAAATTATTCGATCTCTCGGCTTATAATTCAATCACATTGAATATAAAATCCGAAAAAGCAAAAAGGATACCTGTCACATTTACGCTGGATTATGAAGGACTAACAACATACAAAAATGATCTTTCCAACCTTCCATTCACCAAAGTAATTGATTATACAGGTGAAGGGGAATATTCCATCAGTTTCACGGAGTTTGAAATTCCAAGCTGGTGGCTAAGACATCATCAGATAAAAAAAGAGGAACTTACGAAAATAGATTTCAGAAGGGTAAACTATGTTGTAATAGGTAGTTGTCAGGTGCTGGAAGCCGGTGTTAATGATGAGATTATTGTAAAATCTGTTTCTTTTTCTTATAACAACAGTAATGAAATTAAAATTTTCGTTTTCCTATCCTTGCTGTTCTATGGCTCCTGTTTTTTGTGGTATTTTTATTTTAAGAGAAAAGTTGTTCTTATCCCTTATGTTCCAAAAGATACTTCCCTCGAGAAAAAAACATCAAAAATTGATTTGATTACCGGATTTATTTCAGTGAACTACTCTAACCCTGATCTGTCACTGGAAGAAATGCAAAAGGCAGTAGGTGTATCCTCCAGGGAAATTAGTAACCTCCTGAAGCAACATTATAACAGTTCCTTCAAATCTTATCTAAATACGATAAGACTTACTGAGGTAAAAAGACTTTTAAAAGAGACTACAAAACCTGTTTCCGAAATTGCATACGAAGCCGGGTATAATAATATTTCGCATTTCAACAGGGTGTTTAAAACGGAGACTGGAATGTCACCGAAGGAATACAGAGAAGGGTGATTATGATTTGTAGAGGACAGGGCATTATTATAGGGACAAGGAATGCCTTGTCCCTACAAACAAAAATCATTAACGAACCTGTTACAATTTCAATGATATACCTATAGTTGCAAAACTAACGGTATGAAATATATCCGCTCTTGCTTCAGCATACACACCAAATCCACGCGTAAAGAAATACCTTGCGCCAACCATAGGTCCTAAAGCAGGACCACCTGCATAGTAGCTGTCATAATGACGCTGGTCGCTATTCCTTGATTTGAAGTAATTGTCCAACCCCAAATACACGCCTCCATATAAATGTAGTTCTTCAGGTATTCTTGTTCTGGCAACATCATTCAAAAAAGGAGTAAGGTGGAAAGCCGCTCTACCGCCAATTCCCCACCATGTCTCTCTTACCCTCCAGTTGGTTCCCCAATGGCCATCTACCCAACCATTACCTGCAAAGCTTCTGGAAAATAAATATGAGTAGGCTCCTATACTTACATAATCATGGATACCATAATCGAAGGACATAAATACCGGAGGAAAAAAACCTGTGCTGCTAAGGTGTCCGAAATAATTTCCCGGATACCTCACTGCCGCTAATCCTGCCTGAAATACTTTATCACCTTCACCTTTAAATCCCTGTGCATAGCCATAATTACATATAAGCATTCCACAGAGTAAACCTGTTAATACTAATAACTTCTTCATAATCTATTGTATATTTTGTTTTCTTGTTTTCGCAGCAAATATAATGTGAAAGCTTTGTTAGGCAATACAGTAGTAATTAATCCTTGAGTATTGGCACAGGCTTTTTATCTTCACCAATCGCAACCATAGTAAAGACACCTTCAACAGCTTTTTCCCTGTAATCGGAATACATTTCTTCTACAAAAATTTCAACTTTTACTTTTACGCTCGTCTTTCCAACCTTTGCAATACTACCTACAATCTCCACTATAGTGCCAGCCGGGATGGGAATCTTAAAATCAATCTGGTTGGTAGATACTGTAACTAACCTCTGCCTGCAAAATCTGGTAGCGGTTATGAATGCTACTTCGTCCATATAAGACAGGGCAGTACCACCAAACAAAGTATCATAATGATTTACAGTATTTGGAAAAATGGCCTTATACTGCCGAGTCACTGAATGTTCTATTCTTTCCTGGAGTGTCATATTTATCAGTTTTTCGATAATTAAGGCATTTCATAATGCAATTCAAACATTTGTAAACTTTTTAGGTTAGTCTAAAAATAATTTTCAAATAATCTAAAATATTATTTAAATTTGCTTAATCTTTTTTTTAGAGCTCCAAAAATGCGGATTTATTTAGCTTTTATATCGTTTTTTATTGTCTTACAGTCAGTTAGCGCTCAAACAGTTAACCTGAAGGGGAAAGTATTGTCCAACAAAACCCCTGTTTTTGGCGCCGTAGTCAGCATAGACTCCTTAAAAAAAGGCTGCCTGACGGATACTTTAGGAGCATTCGAATTAAAAAATATACCGTCGGGAAAATATAAAGTGAAGATTTCCGGAATGGGGTACGAAACTACTTTCAAGATAGTTCAGGTCACAGAAAATGAAGAGCGAAACTATATCTTTTACATCAATGAGTCAGTAAGTCAGCATGAGCAGGTGGTTGTAACAGGTACCATGCGGGAAGTTAGTAAGCAACAGTCGCCGATTCCTGTAGAAGTATACTCCCCTGAATATTTTAAAAAGAACCCCACACCAAATCTTTTTGAAAGTTTGCAATTGGTAAACGGTGTACAACCACAACTTAATTGCAATGTGTGTAATACAGGAGATATTCATATCAATGGTATGGAAGGCGCCTACACTATGGTGACAATAGATGGGATGCCTATCGTCAGCAGCTTGTCAACAGTATACGGATTGAGCGGAATTCCCAACAGCATTGTTCAAAGGGTAGAAGTGGTCAAAGGGCCAGCCTCAACGCTATACGGATCAGAAGCAATGGGAGGACTCATCAACATCATCACAAAAGATCCTGCCACTGCGCCAAAAGCTTCTGTTGATATTTTCACGACATCTCAAAAAGAAATTAATACAGATCTGTCATTGAGGTATTCCCAAGGTAAAGTCAATTCTCTTCTTGGCATCAGTTATTTCAATTTTCAAAATAAGCTTGATATAAACAAAGACAATTTCACTGATGTAACTCTGCAGGACAGGATCTCCATTTTCAACAAATGGTCATTACAAAGGAAAAATAACAGGTTGGCTTCCGTTGCGCTCAGGTATGTATATGAAGACCGTTGGGGCGGAGAAATGCAATGGTCTTCACGCTTCAGAGGAAGCGACAGCATATATGGGGAATCAATCTACACCAACCGATATGAACTGATCGGCGCCTATGCATTACCGGTAGAGGAAAATATTTTATTTCAATTCAGTCTTAATACTCATCATCAGAATTCTGTTTATGGAGATACATACTACATTGCCACACAAAACATCGCATTCGGACAATTACTATGGTCAAAAAAAATCGGCGCCAGGCATAATCTCCTTGTAGGAGCACCAGTCAGGTACACCTTTTACGATGATAATACACCAGGCACTGCCTCAGCTGATACAGTAAACACTGTGAACAAACCGCAGCACATATTGCTTCCCGGTTTATTTGCTCAGGAAGAATTTCAAGTTAATGAAAAGATCAGCACGCTTGCCGGAATAAGGTACGACTACAACAGTGTGCACGGAAGCATATTATCACCAAGGCTCAGCGGGAAATACAATATCAATAAATTTAACATTCTAAGATTGAGCGCAGGTAACGGATTCAGGGTTGTAAACCTTTTCACTGAGGATCATGCAGCGCTTACGGGTTCAAGAGAGGTGGTAATAAAAAACGATCTGAAGCCTGAGCGGTCATATAATGTTAATCTTAATTACCAGAAATTTATTAATACAGCCAATGGATTCATCGGCCTGGACGGAAGCGTTTTCTACACTTACTTTACCAATAAAATTATAGGTGACTTTAGTTCAGACCCTGACAAAATTATTTATGATAATCTAAAGGGTTATGCTGTATCAAAAGGAATTACCTTAAACACCGACTTTACCTTTGGATCCAGGTTAAAAGCAATAATTGGTTTTACCTATATGGAAGTATATTCTGTGCAGGAAAACGAAGACGGGGAGATGGAAAAAATTCCGCAAATGTATGCTCCTAAATATTCAGGCACCTTTGCTATTTCTTACAAGCTTCCGGGGCTTAATACCATTGTAGATTATACGGGAAGAATCAACGGACCAATGCATCTTCCTGTTCTGGAGAATGACTTCAGACCTGATCAGTCACCCTGGTTTTCCATTCAGAATATACAGGCTACAACAAGAGTGTACAAACAATTTGAAATTTATTATGGTGTTAAAAATCTTTTTAATTTCAAGCCGAGAGATCCGCTTATGCGCCCGCATGATCCCTTCGACAGGCATGTCAATGACCCTGTGAACAATCCTCACGGTTACACTTTTGATACTTCATACAATTATGCCCCGCTTCAGGGAATAAGAGGCTTTGCAGGTATACGTGTAGTGTTCTGAAATGCATAGCCTGTGCCTTTCTTTGTGATTTTAAATAACTTTATTAAGTTTATAGGCTTTTTATACAAAAGCTTTTAAGCTGATGAACATCCATTACCTGAGGCATGTACAATTTGAAGGGCTGGGCACCATTAAAGAATGGGCAAAAGTACCGGAAAATAAACTTACCGCCACCAAGTTTTATGAAGACAACAAATTGCCTTTCGTGGACCTTTTTGATGTGCTTATAATTATGGGTGGACCAATGAGTGTACATGATGAAAAACTATATCCATGGCTTAAGCAGGAGAAACAACTCATAGCTCGTGCCATAGAAAAAAGAAAGAAAGTAATAGGTATATGCCTGGGTGCACAACTGATAGCTGAGGTACTGGGAGCTAAGGTTTATAAAAATGAACATAAAGAGATCGGATGGTTTCCTGTTGAATTAACCAACGAAGCAAAGAGCTCAGTGCATTTTCAAAATTTCCCTCCCAATCCTATAGTATTTCATTGGCATGGAGAAACTTTTGATCTGCCTTCCAACGCTGTAAGACTGGCATCTTCTGAAGCATGCCTGAATCAGGCTTTCATGTATGAGGATAATGTACTGGCCTTGCAGTTTCATCTTGAAATGGAGAAAACAGGAATCGAAAATCTGATAAGCAATTGTGCTGATGACCTGGTAGAGAGCAAATACATTCAACAAAATGAATTACTTCTTTCGGATAGTCATTTCTCCAATAATAAAAATTTGTTATTTGAGCTTCTCAACAGCTTTTGCAAGTAATCATTTCTTCTCTGCAGCGACCTTCAAAACGATCTCAGCGGTATCAGATAAGGTAAACATATAGCCCACTTTAAAATCATTCCGGTTGATTTTCACTTTTCCCTCAAAGTAGTACCTTCCATTGCGTATTTGATATGTTAGTGGTAAGGTTACCTGTTTTGTGATTCCTTTGATGGTTAGATCTCCTATAACGATTAAGGTATTCTTACCTTCCTCCGACTTGATTTCTTTACTTACAAATATTGCATCAGGATAATTCTGTACATCAAAAAAGTCTTTGGCTTTCAAATGGCTGTCCCGAAGTTTTATTCCGGAATTCACACTTGCGGTTCTGATTACTGCCTTTACTTCTGTCTGCTTTAGATTTTCAGAATTAAATTTTAATTGAACATCAAAGTCGGTAAAATTTCCTTCAGACATAATACCTGAATTTCTGATATAATATTTTATATCAGATTCTTCCTTTATCAATTTACAATCCTGAGCGAAACAGCTGGCATTGAAGAGGAATCCTGTGAATAGCCCGATGAGTATATTGTACTTCAGCATAAAAACTTTCTATTTTTTCTACCTTTTTAACGAAGGAGTTCTGAATAACTTATGGATGAAAAAGTGCAGATAGTCACTGCCAAGATCTAAAAATACTATTTAGTAAAAAATGATATAAGGCAATTCGGAAGATTTACCAGGAACCTTTGGCTCCGCCGCCACCCTTTGTCACCTTTTTATTGGAGAAAATCCCTCTGCTGTTGGCAAAGGCATCAAAGCCGGCTCTGTTTGCACCGAAACTATTCATAACAGATAAGCCTGCTATTAAACTTTTCTTTTTACTGGAGATTGTTCTTTTTCTCCTGTTGCGCAACTGCACCACAGGCATTGCAATCAGAAAAAAGAATGCCAATCCCACAAGTAAAATAAGCCAAATCCCCTGCCCGTCCTTTTTCAAATCTGCTTCAGTAATAATCCCAGATTTAAGAGAAACCATTGCATCGATAGAAGTTAAAATTCCATCAGCATAATTTCCATTCCGGATGTGATGCTTTAGATATTGTTGTTCAATTTTTTTTGCTGTGGATTTGTTAAGAAAGTTATCAGCTCCCGGCACTATTAGATTGTCCTTATCAAGGTAATCGATAAAAATTACAGCGGGAAGCTTAAATGCAGGATCCTTTTCTTTCCACTTTCCTTCGTTTTTGTAAACATATTCATGCGCATCCTCCCTCAGATTTTTCACAATCAACAAAATTATGTTTACACTATTATCCGATTTAGCAGAAGCAATCCGGTTCTGAATTGCTGTTTCTTCTTCTGAAGTCAGCAGATCAGCAAAATCATATACATAATAATCAGGTTTAGGAAAAAAATCCTGCAATGCATCATCATGTGCCGCGGCATCGGCTACCAGAAAAAATGTAAATGTCAGTACACAAAAAAAGAAAGCGACAGTTCTGAGCATCTTATATTTTAATTCATATTGATTTTAATCCTCCCTTTTTGATTCGAATTTCGATTGTCGTTTTTCGAATTACTTTTTTTACCACCTTCCTCCTGCTCCTCCACCGCCGAAGCCACCTCCACCAAATCCACCGAATCCTCCACCACGTCCGGAAGAACCCCATCCTCCGCCAATAAACGGACCACGACCAGTATAGGTACGTGAACCTCCACCACCACCTTTACGGGAAATACTGCTTATTATTAATATTATTATTAATACAATTATAAAAGCCGCCACCGGAAACTCCCTGTCATTACCTTGCTTATCTGCTTTATAAGTTCCGGAAGCCAATTGTATAATAATTGAAGTTGCCTCATCAAGACCTTTATAGTAATTCCCGGCCCTGAAGTATGGCTTAATATTGTTTTCAAAAATTCTCTTGGCCATTGCATCAGGAACCACTCCTTCCATACCATAACCGGTCGCAATAAAAAAATCCCGATTTTCCATAGAGACTAAAATGAGAATTCCGTTGTCTTTGCCTTTCTGTCCTATTCCCCATTTTTGGGCTACCCTTTGTGCAAAATCAGAGGCAGCATAATCCTTAATATCCGGCATGGTAAGAATTACTATCTGGGTGGAGGTGGAGTCATTATAACTTCTGAGTTTGCCTTCCAAAAGCTGCGTCTGAGCGGGAGTTAATATCCCTGCATTATCAACTACCAGCCTTGGAGGATTGGGTTGTTCAGGCAGATCACCGGCAACAGCAAATGCCAGAACATGCAGGCAAACAAACAACAACACACTAATTCTCACTTTCAAAGTCATACTGTTCTGTCAATTATTCTCAAATGAAATCTGATCCGGCAATTCATTAATATCTCCTTTCTTGAAAGGAAAGTGTACTTTCAATTGTTCACCGGCCATTCTTATTCCTTCACAAAGCCCTTGAGTAAATTTCCCCTGACGGAAAAGATCCTGCATATGATCTTTTATTTTTTCCCAGAAATCATCAGGCACTTTTTCATTGATACCTGCATCGCCCAGGATGGCAAACTGATGGTCTTTTACTGCTAGGTAAATAAGCACGCCGTTTCTTAGATCAGTTTTATGCATGTTTAATGCAGAAAAAACATCTGCAGCCCTGTCAAGCACATTACCTTTGCAATGATTTTCCACATGCACCTGTATCTCTCCCGAGGTATTTTTTTCTGCATCACGGATAGCCTGAACAATCAGTTCCTGCTCCGAATCATTTATAAACTCTTTACCCATCAGTTTAGAATTTTACTTCAGGAGCTCTGTTAGCACCAGGGTCTGCCTGAAAATATCCTTTTTTCTCAAAGCCGAACATTCCGGCCATCATATTTTGAGGAAACTTCCTTATGTAAGCATTGTAATCCTGAACTGCATCATTAAAATTTCTTCGCTCTACAGCTATTCTGTTTTCAGATCCTTCTATCTGGGCCTGCAACTCAAGAAAATTTTGATTAGCTTTTAGATCAGGATAATTCTCAGCCACTGCTATTAGTCTTGACAAAGCAGATGATAACTGATTCTGAGCTTGCTGAAACTGTTGAATTTTTTCAGGAGTCAGATTATTTGCATCTATTTTAATTGAAGTTGCATTTGCTCTTGCATCTACTACTGCCTGCAAGGTTCCTGATTCATGTGCTGCATAACCTTTTACAGTATTGACAAGGTTTGGAATAAGATCTGCTCTGCGCTGGTAAACATTTTCTACCTGCGCCCATTTGCCTTCCACGTTTTCCTGTTTTTCTACCATGGTGTTATAACCGCAAGATGTTAATGAAACAGCGGAGAATAAAATAAGTAAGTTAAAAATGACCCTTTTCATTGGATTAAAATTTTATTTAAAGTTGTTTGATCTGATCTATTGTCAGGTGGTAAATTTACGATTACATTTCCGTTCTCATAACGCTTACTCTAAAATTTTTAGTTCTTCCTTAACGGAAATAGCGAAAGATAAAATCGGAATTGTTGCAGAGGGGGAAAAATAAAAGGCCCCGGTTGAGGGGCCCTTTATTTACAAAAAGAAATTAATACAGGTTATGAAAAAATAGTGTTATTTGTCTATATATACTGTTTATTTATAAAAAGTAACCCGGGTAAGTACAGTTTTCCTGAAAAATTTTAAAAATAAAATAAAAGCCTTGTTTCACAACAAGTTACAAGCATGAAAAAAAACAAAATTTTACTGATTCTCGTGATTCTTTTTACCCTACTAATGGCCTTTTTTGCTTATGATATGTCATCAAAAACCAAAAAGCCCTGGGAGAAAAAGAAGGAAACCAAATCAAACTAATTTCTTCGCACGAGGTGTGGCGCTTTTTCTGGCTTTCGGTCTTTCAGTTACTTTGTGCTTTTTGGTAATCACTACCTTTTTGCCGTTTCTTATTCCTATTTCTTTGGTGTAAATATATTTACCATGTCCATCTTTTGCAGCTTTCCAGTAGTAGTAGTAAATACTAAGACCAATCACTACCAAAACAAAAAATCCAAGGATGGAGAAGGTTTCATACTTTTTGTTGCCAAATGCAAAAGACATTTGAGGTAGCAGACATAAAATGCTGATAATACTTAATAATCTGTTCATATTCGTGTTTTATTTACGTGTAATTTGGAGAGTGTTTTTACATATATACTAAAACACATACTGATTAACAACAATTTATCGCTATTTTTATCAACAGTTTCTGATGAAATATTACTTCAGGCCAAAAAATGCAATTTCACAATGATTTCAGTCATAGAAAAAGCATTTTTACCCTGAATACTTTATACATCAGGTTTTTCGTTTTTTATTTGTTAGAAAGAAAAGAAAATGAATTTCACATCGATATTTTTTACCGGCATTTTATCTGCATTTGTTTTTGTATCTGTCCATGCGCAGCAGGATACCAATAATTTTGACATAACAATAAAAAACACCAGGGATGCCTACTCATTTACTGATGGCATTGACGGTATGGCATACCTGCTCAGCAGCAACAAGCAGTATCAGATTATGCTGTTAAATTCTCCTGCTGAACAGCAAATTAAATCCACTTACATCAAAACTACGTCTGAAAAGAAAGATGAAGTTTTAGGTGCATGCCTTGACCAGCGATATGTTACTTTCTTTTTTTCGAATCCCAAATCAAGATCCTTTTCATACCTGAAAACCGACAGAAGAAACGGAGAAAACACCTACAAAACTTTCATGCTTAGAGAAAAAAATGAACATGTTTTCGAAGCATTTGAAATGAATAATGTTTTTTACATTCTTACAGTTGAAGAATACAAAAATGAAATCAATCTTATTTCGGTATCTGACGGCGGAGAAAAGATTGATAAGGAAAAATATCTTCTTGAAATGAATTCCTTTTATGCTATGGTAAGCAAAAGGACCTCAAGAGCAACCGAAAGCAAAGTAGACATACATTATGTCGACTACAATAAAGTAAACACAATAAGAGGTACGTATAGAAGAAACAAGCTATATACCTATGATAACAAAATCTTCATGACCTTTGATGAACCGGGCATGACTCATCTTGTTACTATAGACCCGATAGAGAAATCCGCAGCATATAAAAAACTGAATTTTTCTTTAGAAAGGGGAAATAACTCTCCGCAAAAACAGGGAAATTCATTCTTATATTATAAAACCTTATTCAGGGTAAGTATGAGTCCTGACCAGCTAAACTTAAGCGCTCTTAATCTCGACTCGATGTATCTAGTTAATTCTTTCAATGTTTTTCCGGAAGGTGAAATAGACATAGCAAACACACCTCTATTGATGGAAGGAAGCAGCTCGGGTTCTTCAGGAGACGAAACGGTGTTGAAGAAAAGTACACAATTCTTTAAAAAAGCACTTACCGGTGAGATCGCTGTTGCTGTAAATCCTCAGGATAGCGGATATTATAATGTACAATTGGGATCGTATGAAGAATTTGTACAATACAGAGGAGGATATAGCGGAGGATGGGGGGCTCCCGGTATTTCTTTCGGAATGGGAATGGGTATGGGCATGGGAGGATTCTACTCGCCTATGTATATGCCTGGGTATATGGGAATGGCGCCTTACAGATATCCTGCCTTCGGACCATCATATTATCCTTCTTCCTCCGTAACAAAAACAAGAACAGTTTACTTCAAATCTTTACTTGATAGTGAAAGTCTCACTCATCAGCAGGGAAATGTTGCAAAGACAGGCATCGAAAGAATGAATGATTATTTTGAAGGCAAATTCAGAAATTATTCTCCTGAACTGGTAACAACAGTTACCTATGGTGATAAAATGATATTAGGTTATCTAATAAAGAGAACTAACAAATATCAACTGGTAGAATTCAAGAAATAAGAAACTTGACTTGAATGTCATTTAACTAAAGAGATCAAGTAAAATTCAGGTTGAATGTTTCTATAACGGTCAGGCTGAGCGGAGTCGAAGCCTTCCCAAATATACCTTCGGAGGCTCATAATGGAGATAGAACTCAAATTTCGATTTTCGAGCTTCGAATTTTTCTAAAACTGTATATCATCTGTGGAGAAACGTTCCGTCACTTCGATCGGAACTTTTCTTCGTATAAACCATACCTGAGCAATGACTACTCCCTTCAATGAAAGGCTTGCACTTCTTGAAAACATAAGCATTGGCAAGGTTTTAAGCATTTCAGTAATATCTGCAGTAAAATTCATACTGTAACTCTGGCAGGATCTTTTAGGCATTACTATCTTATCTCTGGTAGTAACAACGCCCATAGGTCGGCCATTTAGTTCAGCATTCAGATTACAGCTTCTGACTTTTATCTTAAATCTGTTAGGATTGTTTACCTTAAGGTTAACCTTAACAGTTGCCATATTACCCTGACGATCCACTAGTTCTATCCCCTCGATCTCCTTTACCTCCACCTGCTTTACAGATATACAACCGGTAAACGCCACAGCCATTATCAACAAATAAATAAAATGCTTCTTCATAAAAAGTAGAGGTAGAGTTAAGTTTTAAAAAACTAAGTTATATAAAAATAACCATCAAATACGAAAAGTGTTAAATCAGTTTTTATCAAGGTATTGCAATAATCTATCCAGAAAAACAGCCTGAGCAGGATTGATCTTCTTTTTCGCCTCCTGAATAATGAAGAATTCCCCCTTATCCACTTCCGGAAATGCCGCCTTTTTGCCGGAACGTGGTGGCCATTCCAATTCAAAATTAACTGAACTTACAAACCTGATATTTGAATCATTGCATTCAAAGGTCCAGCAATGTACCCATTTGCCTCCTTTTTGTTTTGCAGCACCAAGACTAATTAATGGCTCTACGGGAACAATGCCTGTTTCTTCAAAAAATTCTCTTTTGGCAGCAGCCTCATATTCTTCATCCTTTTCCGGCTCACCTTTAGGTATTGTCCAGTATCCTTCATTTTTGTTTTTAAAGTATGGACCTCCAGGATGAACCAGAAAAACTTCCGGTGCACCCTGGCAAAGTCGGTACATAAGCAGGCCTGCACTAATACCTGCCATTATTTTTTCTCAGGCAGATCAAAAGCCTGCACGTTGCTTTCAAAATATCCTTTATGCGAACCGTCACAGAAAGGTTTATTTTTTGATTGTCCGCAACGACATAAGGAAACAAGCGTCCTTCCTCCCAGGCCGAAAGCATTGCCATTCTGATCCGCAATTTCGAAATCCCCTTCTACCCGTAGAGATCCGTTGTTCATTACTGTTAGTTTAGTTTTGCTCATATTAAGTTCAAAGTTTAAAGTTTAAAGTGATTGTAAAGCATTATAATATCTTTTAGAAGATCCCTCCTGCGTCGGGATGACCGGATAAACAAACACTTCCTTAAAATATCTTAATTCTTAATTCTTAATTCTTAATTCTTAATTAATCAAGATATTCTCCCCCATGTCAACGCATTCTTACTCGCCTTGCTCACCTGTGCTTTTATTCTTTCATGCTCAGGCAACATAAAGTCCGGATCTTTGTCAATGATCTCCATTGCTGCTTCTCTTGCTTCCTGCAAGATATGCGCATCCTGAGAAAGATCAGCTATATGCAAATCCGGTAAACCGCTTTGCTGAGTACCTGCAAGATCTCCGGGACCGCGAAGTCTCAAATCAACATCTGCAATCTCAAAACCATTGTTGGTGCGTACCATTGTATCTATTCTGACTTTTCCTTCTCTGGTAAGATTGTATTTGGTCATTAATATACAATATGATTGCTCTGCTCCTCTTCCTACGCGTCCTCTTAACTGATGCAATTGTGAAAGACCAAATCGTTCTGCATTTTCTATTACCATAACAGAAGCATTCGGAACATTTACTCCGACCTCTATTACTGTGGTGGCCACCATAATTTTTGTTTCACCTTTCACAAAGCGCTGCATCTCGTAGTCTTTGGCTTCTGCATTCATCTTTCCATGTACTATGCTCAATGCATAATCAGGAAATGCTCTTGCAATGCTTTCATAGCCATCCATCAGATCTTTCAAATCAAGCTTCTCAGACTCATCGATCAAGGGATAAACGACATACACCTGTCTTCCCAATTCTATCTGCTGCCTCATAAAACCGAATACCTTTATCCTGTCTTTGTCGTACTGATGAATGGTTTTAATCGGCTTTCTTCCTTTTGGCAATTCATCTATCACTGAAACATCCAGATCTCCATATAAGGTCATCGCCAGTGTTCTTGGTATCGGTGTAGCAGTCATAACAAGTATGTGGGGAGGTATGTCCGGATTCTTCTTCCAGAGCTTCGCTCTTTGTGCTACGCCGAAACGGTGCTGCTCATCTATAATACATATTCCAAGATTCTGAAACTTTACCGCATCTTCGAGCAAAGCGTGTGTACCTATCAAAATTTTCAACCTTCCGCTCTCAAGTTCTTCATGTATTAACCTTCTGTCTTTTTGTTTGGTGGAACCTGTCAGCTTGGCAATAGGTATATTCAGTTTATCCGCAAATTCTTTCAGTCCCTGATAATGTTGATCTGCCAGTATCTCAGTAGGAGCCATCAATGCAGCCTGTGCATTATTATCAATGGACATAAGCATACAAATAAAACCTACTATTGTCTTCCCGCTTCCCACATCACCCTGAAGTAATCTGTTCATTTGTTTACCGGAACAAACATCCTTATATATCTCCTTTATAACTCTTTTCTGTGCATCAGTAAGGTCATAGGGTAGATGTGATTTGTAAAAATCATTAAGTGTTGGTATTGATTTAAAAATCATTCCCCGCAAATCAGCTTTCCTTGTATTTTTTAACTTCAGCAACTTCAGCTGTACATAAAACAATTCCTCAAACTTTAGTCTCTTCTTGGCAGCATCCAATGTTTTCTGGTCGGAAGGGAAGTGAATATTCTTCAATGCAGTTTTCCTGTCAATAAGCCTGAACTTCTCCAGCACGTACTGAGGTAATGATTCCTGAATGTGTGGGAATGTGACTTCAAGCACCTTCTCCTGAATCTTAGATATCAGCTTGCTGTCAACAAATCTTGCCTTGAGCTTCTCCGTGGTGCTGTATACCGGCTGCAATCCTTTCCCTTCAGACTTTTCAGAAAACAATTCGATTTCAGGATGCGCTATATTGATTTTTCTTCCAAATAAAGATGGCTTACCAAAAACCAGGTATTCAACTCCGGGCTTTATGGCATTGGTAACCCATTTGATCCCCTGAAACCATACAAGCTCAAGTGAACCGGTAGCATCCATCAGATTTGCAACAAGGCGTTTCTTTCCTCCTGCTCCTATTGTAGACATGGATGTTATCTTTCCTCTTACCTGCACATATGGCATGTCTTCATAAATTTCTTCAATGGCATAAATACGTGAGCGATCCTCGTATCTGTATGGATAAAACTGCAGGAGATCTGCATAGGTAAATATGGAAAGCTCACGGTTAAGCAATTCGGCCCTTTGCGGACCAATGCCCTTGAGATATTCTATTCTGGTTTCAAATATGTTGTCTTTCCCAACCATTAAAACAAAAGTAATGAATACTTACAATACCTGAAATCTTTTAACAACTGTTTACTCAAAATTTGCTGCAAGTTCTTCTACCTGACTGAAATGCTTCTTAACCAACTCTACCTTTTGTTCATTTAAATATTTTAGAAATGCAGTGGCAACAGGTGAGAGATTTTTCCCTTTAAGCCAGATGATTCTCCACCTTGTCTTTATAGGAAGACCTTTGATGGGAATAATTTTCAGCTCACCATTCAGCAGCTCATTTTTTATTCCAATGATAGGCATAATGGAGAAGCCCAATCCTGCAAGTACAGCCTGCTTTACTGCTTCATTGGAAGTTAACTCCATTTTCTTGGTGACTGGTGTCTTATTCTTCTCCAAAAATTTCTCCATCGTCTGCCTTGTACCTGATCCACCTTCGCGGAAAATTAAGGGAAACTTTTCGAACAGATTATTCAGATCCGCGCTTTTCCTGATCCTGGTTTCTCTATTTCCCACCAGAAATAATTTGTTATCGAGCAAATCTACCTTGTTAACAGAAAGACTGTCCGGTAAAATAGACACCAGTGAAAAATCCACTTCATTTCTTTCCAGACTTTTTACAACCTTACTCTTATTAGTCACATCCATGAGCAGTTCTACACCAGGATTTTCTAAAATAAAATCAGAGAGAAAATATGGCATCACATATTTTCCTGTAGATACAACAGATATTTTTAATTTTCCGGAAAGTTGTCCTTTAAAAGCCGATGTTTTGTAATTGATGGCATGCACTTCATTTAAAATTCTCTCAGCTGCTACTGCAATCTCTTTTCCGAAATCGGTAATATAAATCTTCCTCCCCACCACCTCAGTAAGAGGAATATCAAACTGATCCTGAAAATTTCTAAGCTGAATCGATACAGCAGGCTGAGTCAGAAATAACTCTTCAGCGGCTTTAGTTACGCTTTGGGTCTGAGCCACTTTTTGAAATATCTGCAATTGATTAAGGGTATAATTCATAAATAATATTTATGGAAAACATATCAAATATAAATAAAAATATATGAATTACAAATAACAACTTTGTGCCAACAAAAGAGACCTGTTATGAATCTAAATTTATTGATTGAAAACCTTACCAATCCCGCGCTGTTGTTCTTTGTACTTGGCTTAATAGCAGTGTACATCCACAGTGATCTTAAAATTCCTGCGAACTCTTCCAAATTCATTTCACTATATCTGCTTTTCAGCATCGGCTTCAAAGGAGGTCAGGAACTTTCACAGGAGCCGTTTTCTCAGGAGGTTTTATGGTCTATGATTTTTGGAATATGCATTTCACTTGCAATCCCGGTTTACACCTTTTTTATACTGAAGAGAAAACTTAATGTATATGATGCCGGTGCAATTGCAGCAGCTTACGGTTCGGTAAGTGCGGTTACCTTTGTAACAGCAGTAAGTTACCTTGAGTCCCAACATATGGAAATTAACGGCCACATGGTAGCCATAATGGCCCTTATGGAATCACCTGCCATCATTGCAGGGCTAATATTGATTTCCATTTACAATACCAGTTCCGAAGACCGAATCAAAAAATCAACAGCATTAAAACATTCTTTCACCAACGGAAGTGTACTGATGATACTTGGTAGCCTTGTGATTGGCTATCTTGCCAGTGCCAAACATGCAGAAGGAATTAAGCCTTTTACAACTGATATTTTCAAAGGCTTTCTTGCAATCTTTCTTCTGGATATGGGCATTGCAAGCGGAAAGAAAATCGGGGCACTGAAATCGACAGGAGTATTTCCTCTTTTATTTGCAGTGATAATTCCATTGTTCAATGGAACTGTAGTAGCCCTTTTGAGCGCTATCGTTACCGACGATGTGAGCAACCGGTTTGTATTTGCAGTTCTTGCAGCCAGTGCATCATATATTGCAGTACCTGCAGCAATGAAAATTGCAGCACCAAAAGCTAATCCGGGAATATTCCTGCCCATGACGCTGGCCGTAACATTTCCAATTAATATTACATTCGGCATGCCATTGTACTTCTGGATGGTGAGTGCTTCTCCGGGTTTACATGCAAGTTTTGTAAGCTTTATAAAGTAAAATTCCAAACCCGGAATTCTAATTCGCCGTGTAGTTAACCGTCTTTGAGAAGCAGGGGGCATGGAAAATTTCTTCTGCTTCGCAATGATGCAAATTTTTATTATTCAGCTTTAACGAAACAACATTGAAATAACAATGGCTTGAATCATCATTTTCATATATTGAGCAACTTTTAATACTCAATATTAATTTTCTTAAAACTCCGCGTGCATTCCCTGCAGTGATACTACCTGCTATTTTATAATCAAGAAACTTTCTGAATGGTCTTTTTCAAGATCAGTAACAATCAAAAAATACTTTCCATGTGCTAGTCCTGAAACATGCAAAATTGCATTTTCAATTACCTCTTCAGCTAATAAAATTTTTCCTTCAGAATTTAGTATAACAATATTTGAATGTTTTATTCCGGTAATATTCAATTGCTGATCAAAAGGATTAGGATATATTTTAACATCACCAATGGTTTTTCTGATTGAAATTACCTTTGAGTATGTAATCTCGCCATCAGCTTCCACAATCTTCAATCTGAAAAATTCTCCATTGTCCTGGTCTTCATTAATACTCCATCTTTGGAGCATACTGCCTAACTTTTGTACTGTAAAGAATTGCTCTCCATCCATTGAATGTTCAACAAAAATACTCTCCACATTTCTTATATCAGCAATTTTCCATTCCAGAAACCTACCATACTTTTCATCTTCTAACCTAAAATAAATAATATCTAGAGGAAGAGGATCTGCACATGGACAACTTGTCGGAACCGTCAATGTAGCTCCGACGCAAGGCTTTACTCTTGCTTCTACATTGGAAACATTTAGTATAGATAAACTATACGGCGGGATAAATGAGGTACGACTACCTGCAGTATTTCCGGTGGTCGAAGTAAATAAGTTGTTTCTCGCAGTTACAGCAGTAAAATTATTTTCAAAAAGGTCTATTGGCCTTGATACGCCTTTAAACACATTGCTTTCTACCAATATATCTGCTTCAAGTCCGGCACGAACACAATGATTAGCCTGAGGACTGTCAAAAAGATTATTTACCACATGCACTTTACCAAACCTTACTCTTGGCATTCTTTCCGCACAACCTGCTGTCCAGTAATTGAACATCATGGTTACCCGTAGCTTCCCTCTGTCGGTTGTTCTGCTATCCGAGTTGCCGATAAGATTGGAAAATTTATGATTCACCGAGGCAGCAGAATATGAAAATTTAGTCCACGTGACAGTAATGTAATCAGAGCCGTTAATTATATCAAGATTACCATCCTGACCATCACTTATATCGCAATGATCGATCCATACATTAGTGGAATTATCGATAGTCATACAATCAACCCCATCTACATCAATAGCACCCGGACCTTTGATGATCATATTTCTGATTATAACATTGGCGGCATTTTTAATGTCTATTCCACCATTGAGCGTAGCGCCGGGCAAGCCGAAAATGGTTTTATTTGAAGTAACTCTAACCCTGGTAGCAGCACCGGAGCCCATCGTACCTGAAACATAAATTACTTTTGCTCCTGTTGAGCCGGCCTCTGTTTGTAACTGAGCCAGTGTTGTAACAGTTACAGGTGTTACATTTCCGCCGCCGGTGGTGCCGCCATTCATGGCTGCCCAACCCACCGGAGTACACATATCCTGCCCTATACTTATCATTGGCAGGACTGTGTACAATAGACTAATAAGGATTGCAAACCGGAACTGTAGCATGACCTTATTCCTTCATTAGTCTAATATATCCGGCGTAACCTAAACTAATTACCTTTACCATGTAAAGCCCGGAAGGAAGATTCTTTATTTCTATCAAATCAGTTCCCGGGTTATTAGTTGAAAGCAATAATCTACCTTCGGTAGTATATATCTCAACAAGCTGAACCGGTATTTCATCTCTAAACTTTACCCTGAAACTTTCTGATGCAGGATTCGGATAAAGGAATACATTCTCTTGTGCCTGTACAGAAACCGAAATCACCTTTGAAAAAGTAAAGCTTCCATTGGTGTCTACCTGCTTTATTCGGTAATAATTCATACCATTATAAGGATAGATATCTGTAGCATTGTAATATTTAATTGTATTGGAATTTCCTGCAGCCTTTATATTCTGCAAAGAGATAAAATCATTTCCGTCATCACTTTTTTCTACAATGTAGTAATCACTTTCATGTTCGCGTATTGTTTGCCAGCTCAACGATACCTGATCATTAACCAACTCAGCACGGAATGATATCATTTCAACCGGAAGTGGCAAACCAGGATCAGAATCCACATACACAATACCACGACCTGCAGTGCTCATATAAGTTCTTCCGTAAACATTCATGTCCCCTATCACAAACTGACCATTTCCCGGGCCGCCGAATTCCTGATCATCAGAATTAATTCTTGTCCAGTTTACTCCCTGATCAGCTGACCTGAAGACTCCTCTAACTCCACCCACTGTACCCCAGATGTAAATCGCATGATAGTCTGCTCCGGGAGCAGCTTTTCCAAGTCCGACCGCAGCACAATAAGTAACATTGGAAATAGTAGTAAACGTAGAACCTGAATTCACAGATCTTTTTAATCCACCGTTATACATAGCGATCCAGATATGGCCTTCCTGACCCGGCACAGTTCTGATAATTTTCGAACCGTTCGTTCCGGCATTACCTCCATTACTGAAGCTTACTCCGCCGTCTGTACTTACCATCATAATTCCTGAAGAGGGATTGTATGCATAGAACTTATTGGAATTTACCTGATCGGCCACCGGTACAGCTTCGTTTATGTTTACACCGGAAACAGTAGTCCATGAAGTACCATTGTTGGCTGACCTGTACATGGTAGAGGACGACTCTGGGTTATGAAGAAAAATATTTCCGTTTGCAGAAATGGCTACCTTTCCTTTCTGGCCATTCATGCTGCATTGTGTCCAGGCCGTTCCCTGATTGTTGGAATAGTACATGCTGTTACCCACCCTCAATAATTTGTTGGTATTTGCAGCAGCAACCGCGATACCTGTGGTAGTACCCATTGATGGTTTATGAATTGGCGCATATTGTGTAACATCGGAATGGATAAAACCATCATAATCTCCAATAACACTTACCAACGGTCCTCCTGTAATACTTACGATGTCTAATGGTACGGTTTCTTCCAGTCCTTTCACATTAAACTGCCATGTTGTCTGTGCAGCATTCACATTGTCGCAAGAAAAAACACCATTTCCTGAAGTAACCCAAACCTGATTTGTATTGAAAGGATTAAACTCTATGCTGCCTGCCCAATGGATCGAATGACCATTGATCCATGAGACCCCGTTCGGATTCATGATAATTCCTGATGAACCCACTAGATCGCGCCAGCTGCTTCCACCATTTGTAGAAATAAACATTCTGTCTCCCCAAACTGTACCTGAGCCGCTGTTATACTGTGCCATATAAGTGTTGATTGTAGAGGCAACCAAACGTTGTGGATTAGCCGGGTCAACACTTATTCCTCCGAAAGCCCGGTTAAATCCGGATGGAGTAATATTAGTCCATTCACCTGTTGAAGTATTGAATTTCCAGATCTGTCCATTGTCCATAGGTTCAGGAACGGCCCAATGCCCATGAGGACCTGCACCATTTCCATAGGTAATGTAAAGATTGCCATCGCTGGCCAGCACTGCCCGCTGAGGCATATAGGTGGTCGGAGCTCCTGTAACAGCAGAAAAACTCGTTCCGCCATTGATACTCACAAATAAATTGCTGTTACCGGATCTGGATATGCCGACAAATATCTTTTGAGAATTATTACCGGGAGTGCCACTGCTTTTGTCCACCACTACAAAACTTACACCGTTTTCATTAGGTGTGGTTGTCACTCCCAAACTGCTTAAGTTAGTCCAGGTGGTACCGCCATTGGTACTTCTGAAAATTCCGTTCCATCTTGTTCCGCAATAAAGTGTGTTACTGTTGTTAGGATCCACCACAAGTTTTTCACCTGTCTGCCTGCCCATGCCGTTTCCATGGGCCCTGAATTGAGATGTTACTTCTATGATCTGAAATGTTTTGCCACGATCGGAGGACCGTAGAATCGCAGTTTTGCCTCCATTGAAATAACTGATGCCTACCAGCATGTAAAGTTTATCGGAGTCATTTGGATCCAGAGCCAGGGATTCCACACCCAGGTAGCCTGTTTCATTATCCGATGACCAGTCATTTAAAGGTACCCATTCCTGAGTGTCAGCTTCCCAGCGGTATGCTCCTCCTACATCGGTACGGGCGTACATAAGCCCGAAAACGGTTTGGCTCGGAATTATGGCAGATACAAAACCTCCTGCTCCGATGGCTACATTTTTCCATTTATAAGCTTGGGAAAAACCGGAAATGGCAAGACAAAAGCAGGCCATGAAAACAACAATGATTGATTTCAATGAGGATCTCATATTCTTTTGATTAAGTATAATGTGTTGGACAATTATAATAGCAAAAATCCCTAAACGCAATTTTGATGTATTTCTACAAAAAACTGAAAAACAAGCAATTGAATATGTCAATTGCTGATAAAAGGCAAAATATTTATAGAAAAAATTACCAAAGTTTAATAAAATGACTATTTTGAATTAAATAAAAATCAAATTCTGTTGCGTTTAATTACACCTTTTGAAAATCAATAATTTGTCAAAAAAAATATTTGCTTTGCTATTCTTCATGCTCCTTTACTTGCAGCAGACCCGGGCAGGTGAAACGGTAGTTTTGGAGGACGGAAAGGACATGTATTTCATCGCCGATCTGATGGAAATTTTAGCCGACAGTAGTGATGAATTATCAATTCGAGATGTGTCACATCCCGATTATTCCCGGAAATTCAGACAGGAAACAATCCCTGACATGCATGAAAACTATACCACTTACTGGTTGCGCTTTCACATACATAACAAAAGATCTTCGGAAAATCTATCATGGTACTTCGAGTCCTGGGGTTTCGATCTGGACTTTATAGAACTATATGTACCTGACGGTTATGGGGGATTTTACAAAAGCAGTGCAGGATACGGCCAGAGTTTTAACACAAGGAATATTCATCATAAAAATCCGGTATTCTTTCTAAACCTGAAAAACGGAGAATATAAAACCTATTACATCAAATTAAAGAAGGGCTACCCCAGGCATCTTACTTTCATTGTAAGACATCATGAAGCGCTTATTAAACATGTGGTATATGAATACTGGTACCTGGGCATGTTTTATGGCATATTCTTTCTGGTAATTCTGCTTAACTTATATCTTTTTGTCAGCCTTAAAGATTCGCTCCATGTCTATTACATATTCCTGGCTTTATCAGAAGTACTATACTGCTTCGGAAGAGACGGACTCGCATTTCAGTTTATCTGGCCGGATGTTCCGGCATTGAACACCTTTACGTTTTATATCTATACACAATTCTTTTTTGTTATCTCTACATTGTGCTATTCTATAAAGTTTTTAAATCTTAAGCGGAACAACAGATTTCTATACACTATATCTATTGCAGCGATCATATTCAATTCAGGATTGTTTCTCTATTCTCATTTTTATAGCTATGATCCTTTTATACTCTTCAGCATTGATGCAGCCATAATGATAATACCTCTCATTTCCGGTATAACCCTTCTTAAGCAAGGTAAAACCTTTTCAATATATTATGTCATTGCATTTACCTTCCTATTCAGCAGTTTTATCATTGCCTTCTTAGAGGAGAAAAACTATATGCCGGACTTTATCCTAAACTGGTACATGATAAATATTGGCATGTTGCTGGAGGCAATATTTTTAGCTGCCGCAAACCTTGATCAGATAAGAATATTGAGAAAGAAAAATGAAAGATCAAGCTTGTTACTAATTTCAGAACTGAGAGAAAAACAAAAACTTAAAGACAAGCTTAACGAGGAGTTGGAAGAGAAAGTAATAGAAAGGACAGAGCAAATCAATAGTATGATGCTCCGACTGGAGGAAAAGAACCGTGAGTTGAACCAGATGAACAAGGACCTGGAGTTTATGAGTCAGGAGGTAAAAAGAATGAACGACATACTCAGTCTGGATAATATTAAACTCAAAACTGACCTGGCAGAAATAAGCAGATCGAGAGTATTGTTAAAGGACGTAAAATTTAATGAATTCAAGAATGCATTTCCCGATGATGAAAGTTGTTTAAAATTTCTGTCAGACCTGAAATGGAGCAATGGGTTTCGATGCAGAAAATGCGCCTACAACAAAGCCATCACATCTGAAAACTATGGAATGAGGTGCAGAAACTGTAAGTATAATGAGTCGCCGACAGCAGGCACATTATTTCACAAATTAAAATTCCCTATAAGTAAAGCCTTTTATCTTATGTACCTGGTTCAGGTAAAAGGCACAAATGTTACCGTCGATGAACTTTCTGAAATGGTTTCTCTGAGAAGAGAAACATGTTGGAGTTTCAGAAATAAAATTCTTCAGGTACAGAAAGAACAGACAGAAAAGACAACCCAAGATTCCGGTTGGATTAGTTTGGTTTTTGCAGGGGAAGGAGGAAAAGGATAATTTTGAATTCCAAAAGACCTTTTACTGAACAAGAATGGATGATCAATTTTCAAATTTAAAAGAAGACATAACGCTTTACCTCATCTTCTTTATTCTTATTGCGGTTACCATAGTAAGATTATTTTTATCCCGTTACCTAGAAAAAAAATTTAAAGCATTATCCATATTTCTGATAGGATCAGTTTTAATTATGGGAGGATTAGCATTTTTACAATATGACAGTGCAATATATATCATATCCGCAGGCGCCATCGCTGTCTTAGTATCATACTTTTTAACTGCAAAAAATAAAATAAATTCTGCCATCAGTTATCTTTCACCAAAATCAGTACATCATGATTTATATTCCCAGTTGTCAGAAGTGGAAAAGATTTCTTGCATAGACAGTATAAAAAAATGGTATACCAAACAACTGCAACATTAATTGCAGGAACAATTATTCTACCATTAATTTATGCTTATAATAAAAGCCTTGACACGGAAAAAATCGGCCTGATTTCAGGTGGAATAATAACTTTTATTCTCGTGTATTATTTCAATGAAAGAATAAACAAAGATTTAGAATCCGGTTACAAAGTTACGGAAAAGGTTACCGTAACAGATAAGTCACTTTTTTTACTTTTGCAAACTCAAATTGAACTGAGCAATGGAATAAAAATATACACTGATACTTTAAAAATATGCGGAATAAAATCAGAAGACATTAAAAAGGGAGACTATCTGGAAATAGAATACCTTCCTTCCAGTAGATATGTTTTTTCAATAAAGAAATAGTAAACAATATTTTTTGGAAAACAGAGCTAAAAAAGTTCCGGGAATATGCATCAGAACTCCTTTTATTATTTGTTATTTGAAATTTAAAACTAGTACTTCACCACCTTAGCCATCTTTATCATATCTTCTCCTATTACTTTCACATTATATGCAGAAGGCACAAGATCATCAATGTTGATAAACTCGAGAACATTCCCTGAATCAGAATTAATAACTACTCTTTTCACTTCTGCACCCGCAAGGTTATAAAAGATCACCTGATAGCTGCTGTTCGGAACAGAAGCAAATCCGATGCTTATTCCTTCCTGTGCAGGATTAGGCCATATCTGGACTTCCGATGCAGCAAAGGATCCGTTCACCACAATTACGTCCGATACATTAAATGTTCCATCATAATCTACCTGTATCAACCTGTAATAATTTGTCCCTTCAAACAGATTATCATCATTTAAGGAATATTTATTTATCTGATTGGAATTTCCTCTTCCCTGCACAATTCCTATATCAAAAAAGTCTATGCTGTTCATACTTTTCTGAACTATAAAATGCTTGTTGTTTTTTTCACTTGCCGTGATCCAGTTCAGTTCGACACCATTATCATTAAGCCATCCCTTAAAGCTCGTAAGCGTTACAGGCAGAGGAGCGGTACATAATGAAAATCTTGAAGTACTGTTATTGGTAGTTGTTTGTGTCACAGTCATTGCATCCACCTGATCTTGTGTAAGTCCAAGTCCTGAAATATTAAAGGACCATGTACCGCCTGCAACGGTTGTTGAAAGGCCTGTATATTGTTCTCCCTCGCAATCACAGTTTGTTCCGCTGGTGTTATTTCTGTAAAGGTGTACGGTACATCCGTTAGTACCACCACCACTAATGATAGCTGTTGTCCTTGTTGTTACTGTAGGAGTAGCCACGCCTTCCTGAACAGTGCTTTCAAAAGCAATACCAGCTCCAACATTGCAGTAAATGCTGTTACCAATTGCTCTGTTGTATCTGGAAGTTCCGGAACCCCAGTAAGCAAAAAGAACTCCTGCTGCTCCATTGTTTGCAACGATATTAGGTTGACCAGCGGCCGTTCCGCCTATAATATTATTCTCAGCTGTATTTCCGAATCCTGAAGCGTGACTTCCAACATGAATACCATTTGTGAAATTGCCAAACCCTGCAGTACGGTTAAGATTTGCATCAAGACCTACAATATTTCCATAAATTAAATTTCCGGAAGATACCTGTACAGCTATACCTGCATTAGTTTCACTGCAGCATGACAGATTACTTTGAACGGTATTATTAGGAGAACCTTCATGAACGAATATACCAATATTTCTATTCGATACTCTTGTTAGTCCTGTTATGTCTGTACCAACATAATTGTTGGTAACAAAATTACCATTTGAACCCTGATCCAGCATTATAGCATTATCTCTGTTGCCGGCAACGAAGTTTCTCTCTCCTGCACCTGTTCCACCAATTCTATTATTAGTTGAACTAGCTCCCCCGATACGAATTCCCTGACCGTTATTTCCAAGGTTTGTAGTACCATTAAATCCTAAACCAACATAATTGCCATAAAAGTTATTATTGCTGGAGTTGTAAAAATCTATACCCATCGCTCCGTTGCCTGAAATGATATTATCACGAATGGTATTACCATCTGATCCATTGATGGCAAAGAAACCTGTTTGAACATTGGCTAATGCAACATTTCCTGTAACGTCTACACCAATAAAATTACCTCGTATAATTGAAGCATCGACATTGGAAAAGTAAATACCAAACCTGCCACCGGCAGTACCATTTCCCGAGATAACATTTCTTTCACCGGCTGTAGCTCCTCCTATGGTATTGCCTGAAGAATTAGTCAGCGATAAACCAGTATCATAATTTCTGATGAAGCCTGTCCCTGCAGCATTAGTTCCTATATAATTTCCCTGTATGGTATGACCATTGCAACTTTCTATAGAAATTCCGTTTTCTCCGTTGGCATTTCCGTTTCCAGAAACAACATTTCTTTCACCTGCAGAAGGTCCTCCAATTATACAGTTGTTGGAAGCAGTTAAAAATACACCATGAAGGCCATTTAATATGGCTGCTGTTCCTGCAGCATTAGTTCCGATATAATTTGACTTTATAACTGTGCCATGAGCTCCTCCTGCTACATTTATCCCACTTGCTCCATTTCCCGAGATAATATTTCGATGAGAACTGGTGGTTCCTCCTATCACAACAGTGGATGAGTTGACAACATTCACTCCATGCGATCCGTTGGCCAGAGCAGCAGTACCGTCTGCTCTTGTACCTATATAGTTACCTGCAACTGTTATGGAGGAAGATAAAAGATCGATATTTACACCGCTTTGAGAATTTCCTGAAATTACATTTCCCTGACCTGCTGAAGTTCCACCGATATTAATGCTGCTGGAACCTACAATATTAATCCCGTGACTTGTATTAGCTCTGGCAGCATCGCCGGCAGGATTAAGACCTATATAATTACCTATGATCTGAACGTTTGTAGAATTTTCTATACTCATACCACAGCTTGCGGAAGCACTTATCACATTTCTGGCTTGAGCTGTAGTACCTCCAACAGTGATATTACTGGAGTTGACAATCAAAATACCATGGTTGATCAACCTGTCAGTACCAGTGGGGTTTACAGCTATGTTAGTCGGCAATCCGATTCTGCAGCCTTCCACTGTAATATTGCTTACTCCTCGTATTTCTATAGCGTGAGCATTGGATCTATGAAAACCTATTCCACGAACCACGCTGCCATTGGCTCCTGTATTGTTAAAAATGATATGAAACCAAACGCATGAATTTGCTCCTGCTCCCACACCACAAGAACTTCCTCTTATTTGCAAAGAAGGATTACCGGAAACATAATTTGGTGCCGTGTAACCATCGAAGGTAACAGGTTTGGTTGGCGAAGGAAGCTCTGTACTTAACGTAATTGTTAACTGGGCCACAGGTAAGGAAGCAAAAGAAATAACATGGGGACCCGGGTCTGCAGAAGCATTAATATCCAGAATCGCCTGTCTTAATGTACCTGCTCCTGCATCAGCATTAGAATTTACATTAAAAGTAAGGGCGTTTACTTTAAAAGTAAAAAAACTAAGAACCAAAAATGCGATGCTTGTTTTGCTGAATTTATGTATTAATGTTTCCATAAATTATTAGTTTGGTCTTGTACCCCGAAATATTATATTCAAAAATTGGTACAGGATTATTACGTGACCTAATTTTGAAGGTTGTTAGTTTTAGATCAATGCTTAGTTAATAGTTTCCTGATTGTGATAAAAAATTTTCGCCTGAAAAAGAGGTAAAAAACAGGGCAAAAAATCAAAAGAAATTTAAAAATTAACGGTATGGTAGCAATCATTTTTACAAAAAACCGCCAATTTAAAAAGCAATTGAAAAGATATTGCGTTTAAAAAGCAATATCCGGTGGACCAGCTGAAAAATATCATATTTAATTATGAAACTAAATATGTTTGCCCACGTAGGTGGGCAATATTACTAATTGAAATGCTACAAATAAAAAAAGCCGGACTTAAAGAGCCCGGCCAAAAAAATCTAGATACTTATTTATTGAAGTATTACCTTCTTCACCACCTTAGATTTACCATTTGTAAATACACAGTGATAAACACCTCTGGGTAGTTCTCCTGTATTAATGCTAACAACCCCTTCAGATCCCAAATTTTGAATTCTTTCAACAACTACACCAAGTGAATTAACCAGTTCAACAGAATAATTCCCATGGTAATCGTATGTTACATCTATTTTATCTGTTGCAGGATTTGGCATTAAGTTAAATCCTGCCGACTCCATACCATTAACTGATGCAATGGAACGCAAATGAATTCCGGTATTAGTCTCATCACCATTTAAGAATGCATATGAATCTGAAAAGTCAGAAGCATCAGGCTTACCACCAGCTTTGTAAATATCTATGTAAAATAAAGTACCGGTTTCCGGAAGTCCGGATAAGGAATATGAGGTCAACAAAATAGCGGATTCATTCAAAATATTCCAAAGCAATTCAACTCCTGCAGCCTTAGCCGATGTTGAGGCCTGCACATCCAACACTGAGATTTTAGTTTTATCATATTGTAGCCCGAAGTCGAAAGAAACAAGACCTTCAGTAGTCTTTACATTATGATTCACATATACTCTGTAAACATCAGTTGAAGTTTCCTGTATGTTGTCAATTTCAAATGTAACAGTATTTGACTTCACCCTTATGTATGGATCACCGGCAGAAGGATAAGTCTGCAAACCAGGACCACCGTCGACAACATCTCCCAGCAAAATACCTGAGAAAATCTCAGGCGCATTATTAGCACATTGAGGAACAATATTTAAACATAGAGGAACATCTGGAACGTTATCACGATGATAGCCGGCTCCATCAGTTTCAGGATAATTAAAAGAAATTATAAATGAAGGATCATTTAAGGCTGTATTTCTGTCGATAAATCGCCAATCTAAAGAAGGAGCATTTGTACCATCATTCCAAACCTGAGGATATTCATTGATTACGCCAACAATTCTTTGCTGTACCAGAGTAATATCATTAGCCCTTACTTTATCATTCATATTTACGTCTGCTGCTATCATCATGTAAGGTGTAGGAATTGTGTAGTAAGCACCTGTATTATCCATGGTGGTCATCCTCACCATCTGGTATACATCGAATCCATTTACAAACCGCATGATACCAAGTCCTGCAGGAGGATTTAAAATATCTCTTACTATTGCAATTTTATTAGCACTGTTTACTGAATTGATTGTAAAGTCACCAGAGCCATTAGGGCTTGTAAATGCATGTGTTGTTGTCTGACATTCTGCATTTGCGGTAGTGATTCTTGTAATTGCATTTCCTGAAACAGGAACATAACCCATCCCAAGTGGCTTTGAAACATTTCCCTGATAAATCAACCTTCCTCTGAAACTATTGCTATAGGTTACATTAAGATTTCCTCCTGTCCAGCAAGTCGACTTTTCTGTGAGCTTATATGCTTCATCCAGTTCACATACAGTTATAGGATATTGTGTATTTGCTGCTGCAGCAGACAACAGCCTGAAGTGAATACATATTACCTCACCCTGTCCGGTAAAATTAGCTGTGGCGGGAGCATTCTGATTATAATAAATACTGGCTCTTACCTTTCCCGGAGTTACTGTACTGATAAATGCTGTAGCCCAGGATGGATTTCCGTTGGTAACAACATTTCCTAAACTGTATGAAAGTGTCGGAACCATTATTTGCGGATCATATTCGAGACAAAAATCCATACCGATTATGCCATTATCAACAGGCGCTACAGCCAGAAGGGGAACACAAAAACTATTGTTCAGATCTGCACAAACCGCAGAAACATCTCCTATTTTATATTTGCAGCATTCCTTTACTTCAACGTTTACAGATTTCATAACTTCACAACCATTTTGATTTAAAGTATATGTAATATTATAAATTCCAATCTCGGAAGGTGTAAATTTATCTGAAGATACGCCATTGACTTTAAATGATCCACCTTCAGGAGTTGCAGACAATATAATCTCATAACTACCCTTACACAATTCAGGGTCTATATTGATTACCGGGTCAGCAGATGTGCCTACATATATTTCTTTGGTTACTGTACATTGCCCATAGCTTGCGGAAAGCAGTACAGTACCCGTATTGGGAAAGTTAAGGACAACCGACGTTGATGTTGTGGAAACAATGGTTGCATTTGCTACCGACCAGGTAACATTATAACCAGGCTCGTCAATTGAATAACTTTGCAATGTGTTCGGACAAGGGGTTGGACTTCCCTCTATTTGGAAAAGTGATAATGAATTCCTAACAAAAAAAGTAGGTGAGTATCCCATGTTTACCCCTGAATTAATTAATTGTGGATTAACAAGGCTTAAATTGAACGACCCAATTGTCAGATTATGCGAAGTTTCTTCCATCCCTGCAGAAGCACAATTGCTGTGTATTGCTCCATTGGGATCTGTGCGAACTACTACCCCATCTTCAGCTCCGGAAGTTCCACCAAGCTTAAAACTACTTCCTACCAAAGTAAAGGTTAAGTCTGAATTTTGTGCCACTGTATAAAAACCTTCAATTCTAGAATTTCCATAACTGGAAGAACTTACCAGCTGGCCATTCAAATCTGTTCTGCAAAATAAAAAATCTGTACCGGCAGATGGATTATTTAATCTGTGGTGACCAGCCATTGCAAATCCGTTACTTGTTCGTATCAGATCCATCGGGTAATGATCATTGCTTCCGATAACTTTATAAGTCCTGAACCAGTCCAATGCTGTTCCCGAAGGGTTAATTTGTGCAAGTGACATGGAAGTTCCTCCACCAGTATTAGTATTGTATCTTCCAGCAACTATTAACCCTCCATTACTCAATTCTACAAGTCCATACAATGAATTAACAGGATGTCCTAATCCCATACGCATGACTCTTGTGATATTTCCAGCACTATTCAAACGGACTACTAGTTGTTCCCGTGCAGAACTGGTTCCATTTGATAAATAACCAGCCAGTACATAACCACCGGTTTGGCTGCGTATAATTGAATATGCTTCACATACTCCTGTAGTATTACGAATAATATTTTGCCATAAAATTGCCCCACCACTATTGGAAACCTCAAATGCCAGGATGCTTTTTACCTGTTCATCATCGGCAAATGAAATACCACAAACCACCAAACCATTATTGCTTCTCCTAACTTTATGAAGTCTCTGGTTTAGGTTTGCATTTCCATAGGTTCTTACCCAAACAATATCACCGGTTAATGGATTTATTTCAAACAAGAGTGCCTGATCTCTTAAGCCTGACTTAGTAAAGCCTGCCATAACCACATTCCCATTAATGTTTAGTTCTGCTGAATACACTTTAGTTTCAGTAAAACCTGAAACACCCATAATACGTTGCCAGACAAAACTACCATTGCCTGATATTCTAGCTATAACAATCGGACCTTGTCCTGTATTTCCGGCAACAATTACATCACCTCCGGGCAACAATACTGAAGTCCGGAAATCGCAACGATTAAATCCCTGCTGATGATTAAGTGTATACAAATATTGGTAAGGCTGAGCTTCAGAAGTAAACCAAATGAAGCTCATAAAAAATAAGATCAGAACGAACTTATTTAAAAATAACTTTTTCATATGTGTCTTTAGTTTATGTGTTTTAAAGGATGCTGCAATTATAAAAAAGTGACGTGAACCTCTGAATATGTTCCATATGAAATTCTTAGATAAAATGTATTTATTAAATCAAAATGGTATTTTATAAATGAGGATTGTTATTTAATAAAGACAAAAGAACCTTATTTTATTCAAATTCTACGATAAGGAAATCCGGTCTACCATAGCCTATGCATTTTCCATAAATGAAAAGCATTCGCAAATCACTTATAAATAAATTATTTTTGGTTACCTATCTTAAATTTTTATGAAGAAATTACTTTTTAATCTTTACATCCTTTTTATTATTCCAGCATATGCAATTGGCCAGGCAGGAAATAATGATACTTCCTTTGATCCCGGATCCGATCCAAATAGCGGTGTGCTTTCCATAGCTTTACAGGAAGATGGTAAAATTATTAGCGGTGGCTTCTTTACATCCCATAATGCAAAACCTGCAAATAAAATTGCAGGAATAAATCAAAATGGAACGCTGGATGAAACTTTCACAGCAGGAACTTCAGGAGATGTATTTGCGATAGCAGTTCAGGATGACCAGAAGATTGTGGCAGCAGAGCTTTCGATTATGCATTAGGAATTGAAAGAAGATGTATCGTTAGATTTAATGATGATGGAACTGTAGACCCAACATTTAATCCCGGAGCCGGAGCAGGAAGCAGGATAAGGGCATTAAATATATAACCTGATGGAAAAATAATAGCTGCCGGAGATTTTAATTCTTTCAATAACGTTTCCTATTCTAAAATTGTACAGTTAAATACAAATGGTTCTGTAGATGAAAATTTTAGTGCCGAAACCTTTGATGCCGCAAACTTTCTCACAGCATTGCAAGACGATGGTAAAATATTGATTCGGGGAAATTTTATGGGTAGTAAACAATGAAGAAAACATTATCAGCTCGGGAACAATAGTTGTAGAATAAATATATGCTCCTTTAATAAGGTTCCTAAATATTAATTAAAGTTTGTTTTGGCCCCACCCTGTCAGGGTGGTCTCAGAAGGATTAAATTAATGCCTGAAACTTATTTTGTCTTTAGCGTTTTTCCATCCCATTCAATTTCCTGATTGGTTATAATAACCTGAGTGCCGTTACACATGTCGCATTTTATATTAACTGTCTTTTCGACAACCCTGTCCGGCTCCTTATTTTCAATTGTTTCATAACCCACTTCCGGTTTGCTTACTTTAACGCTTTTGTAAGAATTCGTACCAGGATCCCACTTGCTCTCAAAAGACTCCTTATTATTGTATGTCTTCCTGGTTGTATATGTTACCCCACCAGGAATAACTTCTTTTATCTGCTTTTGAATATATCCATTTTTACAATTTTTACAGACCTTACTCTTTTTGCCGCAAAAGAAAAATGAATCATAGCTGGATGCATTGCAAACGGAAATTTCAGATCCCTCATACAAGCTAGCATCTTGCAAAATTCCATTTGGAGTCAAGGTCAATGGCAACACCATACGTTTATTGTTGTGCATATTCACAATTACAATTCTGTTTGCACTATCAGCTATTATTGCAGGAAACTTGTAATTTGTACCGGGCCAGGGATTGTCGGAGAGAATTATTTCCAATACTTTTATTCCTGGACTCAATTTATAATTACATTCCTCAGCCTTACCTTCTTTTTCAAAATACTCCTTTTTATGACCGGCATTTTTTATTGCACAAAGCTTACCATTTATATCGGAGGTAAAATATTCTACACGAGAATTTACTTCTTTTCCATTTAACCGCAGCAGTGTAATTCCGTCGTCAATTGTCTTTTCTATTTCAATTCCTCCTACGTATGTATTTCTGCTAACAATCACTTTGGAAGGATCGACAATGGTGAATTTTTCATCTATTTGATGCCACTGTCCTCCTTCATCGGAAATCAGATATTGAAATTCATTTTTATATTCCTTTACCTTAAATGGTATTTGAAGTTGTTTCATTGTTTTCTTTTCCCATAGATGATATCCTCCATCTCCATATATTCCATTAATGAGATAAGACGATCCGATGGATTGAAACTCTTTCGTGTATTCTGGTTTAATATATGTTTTTGTACCATAATGGAAAAAACCGTGTCGCCAGATATCGCTATACCAAAGCTCCTGAATTTTCAATATGTGTCCCATTTCAGGATCATTATGGTAATAAAAATGCATTTTTCCTTTTGGGATAAGCAATTCATTAGTTTTGGCATCATAAACAGAATAGTGCCCATAAGTTTCATGTTGATCGATTCTGAATGGTCCTGCAATTTTACTTGACACTACTGAAATATCACCGCTACTGCTAAGTAAATTTTGATTCTTGTCATACACAAGTATTTTTCCATCCTGTGATATCTCGAAAACCACATCGTTCTTTTCTTTTCGCCAAACGACTTTTGCAAAAGTACCGGAAGGTTTTATAACCTCTTTTAAAAAATTGTTCTCCAAAGACAATATACCAACCTTTCCATTTTCCCATACTTTGAAATAGGACAGACTTTCTGAAACTTCCAAACGATCCCATCCTCTTCCAACGGGAATATTCGGATTATGAATTGATGCTAAATACCATTTATCCTGTTTCTTCACCGCATAATCTAATCCCACTACTTTTATCGAATCATAGCTTGCTGAATACACAGGCTTGCCTTTTATTCTTAAATCTACAAAACTCCAGCGGCTATTTTGGCAAACAATAATACCAAAATCATAAAAATACATGTCTGAGGCAGGTGAAGATAAAACTTCAACATTTCCTACCGGTATTTCATTAACCAGCTTCACAAGAATGAGATTCCATTTACCATTTTTTCTTCCAGCATATCCCATGAAAGAGGTATCGCGATTTTTATATTCTATAGCGAATGAATTATATACCAGAGAATCATATTCGAATGGTAGTACCTGAATATGTTCCCTGAAGCCTCCCCAATGATTGTTCTTTTTTGCAACCCTCCTTGATATGGCCATGTGATCATATTGGTTGTCCAATTTGTTTCCATTAGTCCAGATATAACCATACTTCCCATTTTTAAGAGTAATAAATCCATCACAGTTTCTTTTTGTCAGACAACCGTAACGGACACTGTCAATCCAGACCATATCCCATATTGGTTTATGCTTCCATTTCTCCTGATACTCCAACTTCCCCTTAGTATAAACCTGTGCATTCATAACAATTCCCCACTTTGAACCCTCTTGCTTTGGGTAATGATAGGTTTCCTGACTATAAGAGGAATTTATAGTAGCCGAAAGTAAAAAAATACCAAGGGTCAAATGCAGGAAAGACCTCCTTGTGGAGTAAAAAATGATTGCAAACATAAATTTAAAATCTAATGGTCAGACTTAGATGAATATACAATTTAAGAAAAAAATATAACCTATTTCACCAGAGCCGGAATGGCAATCACGAATTCCTAAACCTATTACATCCAACTAATCAAAAAACCACATAAATATATTCAAAGGATCGACAAATCTCATATATATTATAAACAGATAACCAGACGAAATCCATAAAAGCTGAACAACATTCAATCTATCTGACTTATTTATCAATTGTTTAATTAATATGAATAACCATAGGGAAAATCCCAATATTGAACATAGGACAAAAAAATAAATTACCGGAGCATAATAACTATAAATTTTAAGGTACTTAGGATCGTCAATATCCGCCATTGCTATCCGATTAAGTTTATAAGAATAATGAAAGTAAAACATATGGACCGACAGAATGTAACCAAATGGAATAAGAGCTATAAGAATATAAATTTTTGCTTTCATCACCTTAAATTTCGGTTTTATGTCTTAACATAGATGCTCTCATACATTCAACCAACTAATCAAAAAACTCCTTAATCTCCTCCAGCAAACTTTCCATAGACTTATTTTTATTAATGGTATTAAAAACTGAATTATTAATCGACTTATCTATTAAATTGCCGTTTCTGATTTTAAGTAAATGAGGAAACCTCCTATAGTTTTTCAGTTCATATAAAGCTCTGGAAATATAATTTGGGTTATAATCACTCTTTGGGGTTTTACCATCCAGGAAAATTAATTCAATATTACAATCTTTCAGATTATTCAATAATTCATTTTCGATAAACCCTTTACAATCGGAACGGTTGTTGTAACAAAAAAAATTCTTGTCTCCTATATACTCCAGATAAATTCTAAATTTTTTCTTTTCTATTCTATCGTTTATCATTACAAATGGTAAAGAGATAAGAATAAAAGGAAGAAGCAAAATCATTATCAAAATTGATAGAGCCGGACCCAATACATTCATAGTTATTCTTTTATTATCCTCTGTTATGCAATATTCAATTTAATCTATACCCATTTCCAAAAAGAGCACTTTAAAAAGTATCCATCAGAATATTCTTATCCGGTTCGCTCAATTTCCATAATTTGAATACTCGCCTGTATTATATTATTACATATTTTATCCACATGAAGTATTTATAGTTACCTACTTTGCATTTGTATAATATAAGAAATACGGGTAACCTACAAATCAAACATTATTTTGCAAAGAAAAATCTGCACAAAACCAAGAACAGGATAGTTCGATAATTACTTTTCATTATCTTGAATTTGTTATATAACCATAATATAATTTTTACGTAATTGATTCCGGCTCACTAAAGTATTACTTTTTTTATCATAAATATTTTTAAAAATCCTTACTAACAAAAAAATGAAAATTTTTAAGCTGTTGTTTTTTGGGGTAATCCTGTCTATGATTGCCTTTCAGGGAAAATCACAAACAGTTGCCATCACTCAGCCTAATGGTGGTGAGCAATTAGCAGTATGTCAGCAATATTTAATAAAATGGACACAAACAGGAACTCCTTCCAACTATTGGAATATTGATTACTCAATTGACGGAGGTACCATTTAGGCATCTATTACCAGCAATTACCTGGCAACTAATGGACAATTTCTTTGGACCGTTCCTAATGTTAATACAACAAATGCAATGGTAAGAGTAACTGATGCACTTAATCCATCGACTAAAGATATCAGCGATAATGTTTTTAGCATCGATAAGGCTGTTACGCTTATTAGCCCTAATGGCGGAGAGAACTGGCAAGGAGGAACCACACAAACTATAACATGGGCAGTAGGAAATCCTATTTCCGGAACTTACAGACTTGAATATTCGATCAACAATGGTGGCAGCTGGTCACAGATAGTAACAAATGTCACTGGAACTTCTTATAACTGGACCCTTCCGAATACAGCCTCATTACAAGCACTGGTTAGAATATCTGATGCAACAATGTCTTGTGCTAATGATGTTTCGGATGCAGCCTTTACCTGGCGTCCTGTTACTCCCGTATTATTAACACCCAACGGAGGAGAGTCATATTCTCAAGGTTGTAGTTATCCCAACGGAATCACATGGGATCAGACCAAGATGTACAGTACCGTAGATATTGATTATTCACTGAACAATGGAGCTACCTGGGCTTCTTACGCTGTAGGCACAACCAATGATGGGGCTCAGGGTTTCAATCTGTTCGAGTCGAATATTGATTATCCATCTTCACTGTTTAGAATTAAAAACAATGGGGACCCGACCAATACCTATGATCAGAGTAATGGAGTCTTTACACTGACTACTCCTATGACCATTACAAGTCCCAACGGTGGAGAAGTCTTTGAAACATGCAAGTCCTTTACCATCACATGGACAAATCCCGCTTGTGCAACAACAAAGAATCTGCATTATTCTCTTAATAATGGTTCTACCTGGAATACGATAGCTTTAGGTGTGTCCTCCAGCCTAACTTCATATGCATTCACAATTCCTTCCAATGTAAACAGCACTCAGTGTTTGATCCGTATTCAGAATGCTTCCTCAACTTCCCAGAGCGATGTGAGCAATGCAGTCTTTTCAATAATTCCCAATACCGGTTCCATTGTTGTAACAAGTCCTAATGGAGGCGAGGATTGGAGCAGCGGTAACACCCAAAATATTACCTGGACAGCCAATGCTACAAGCGGCATATATAATCTCCAATATTCTGTTAACAACGGCAGCACCTGGAGTACTATAGTAAGTAATTATACCGGTACAAGCTATGCATGGACATTGCCGAATAATGCCAGTACCACGGCCCGCATTCGTGTAATCGATAATATGTATCAAAGCTGTACTTCTGACCAGAGTGATGCAGCCTTTACCTGGCGTCCTGTTACTCCGGTGTTATTAACACCCAACGGAGGAGAATCATTTTATTCAGGAACAACAACTAACATTACCTGGGATCAGACCAAGATGTACAGCACCGTAGATATTGATTATTCACTGAACAATGGAGCTACCTGGGTCTCATACGTTGTAGGCACAACCAATGATGGTATTCAGGGTTGGACTATTCCTAATGCTTCCTCAGCCAATTGCCTAGTAAGAGTTAGAAATAATGGTGACCCAACATTAACCTCCGATCAAAGCAATGCGGTTTTTACAATTAAACCTGCAGTAACCATTATTACCCCTAATAGAGACAATGGAGTAACAATATGGGGAGGATGTACTGTTACCTCTATCACTTTTGACAGATCCCCTGCATGGTCGAGCTATACTATTCAGTATTCTTTAAATGCAGGAGCTAGCTGGAACAATATTACAACTAATTTTACGGCAACTACAAATCCTGCAACCTACAATTGGAATATTGGTAATATTTTCTCCACAAAGGCACAAGTGAAAGTAATCCCTAATCTGGCTACTTCTAATTTTGATACCAGTGACAGTACTTTTACGATTACCAAACCAGTAACTATTATCAAACCAAATTTGGGAGGTATTTTACAAGTAGGGACTACTTATGACATCAAATGGCAATCAGATGGAATTTCCAGCGCTTACGATATCTTTTATTCGGCAAATGGTGGTTCTACATGGAATAACGTTGTGACAAACTATAACACCTCTGATAATACTTATCCATGGACAGTACCTAATACTCCTACAACTAATGCACTGATCAGAGTGAGAGATAATCTTAATACCTGCAAGGAAGATACCAGCAATCTGTTTTTCACCATAAGTACTACTCCTCCTGGTATAACGCTAACCTCTCCTAACGGCCAGGAAACACTTAGTGGTTGCAACAACCATTTGATCACATGGTCAGAACCTTCAGGTAATATTGGAACATACAACTTAGCTTATTCAATGAATGCAGGTGCTTCATGGATTAATATTGTTAATAATTTTGTAACGAGTAGCAAATCTTATAACTGGGTAATTCCGGACATTAACTCTTCAAATGTATTGGTTAGGGTTCAATCAAGTGCAGCGCCAAGTACATTTGATATCAGCGATGCGCTGTTGACTATAAAAAAGGGAAAACTTGATATAATAAATAATGACACCACCATCTGTACTGGAAGTTCTGTACAATTAGTTGCAACCGGAGCACCGAACTATTTTTGGACCCCATCTACTGATCTAAACAGTAATACCATTCATAACCCAATAGCTACACCAGGTTCAACAACTAAGTATTTCGCTCAGTATTCAATAGGTGGATGTGCTTTGAAAGATTCGGTAACTATAACAGTATTGTCCGGAACCACAACAGCGAGCGTAAGCATAGCAGCTTCGCCATCCAATGCAATTTGTGCAGGAACATCTGTAACATTTACTGCCACACCTGTAAATGGCGGCGCTAATCCTGCTTACCAATGGAAGCTTAACGGAACAAACGTAGGAACAAATAGTCCATCCTATTCAAATTCTTCATTGACCAATGGGAATACGGTGAGTGTTGAAATGACTTCAAACTCGTCCTGTGTTGCAGGTGGAGCGGTAAGCTCAAACATAATTACAATGGAAGTAAATACTACAGCAGGGACTCCGGAAACGATTACAGGAAATACTACAATATGTGAAGGCTCATCACAAACATATAGCGTTAGTCCGGTAAGCAATGCCAGCAGCTATACCTGGCTATTGCCTTCAGGCTGGAGCGGAACTTCCACCACTAATACCATTTCCGTAACGGCAGGTTCTGCCGGAGGTAACATTTCTGTAAAAGCAAATAACGGTTGTGGATCTAGCGCCGAAAGCCTTAGATTTATTACTGTTAATAATTTACCATCCGTTACATTTTCTCCAATGATGAATGTATGTAACACTGCCGGACCATTTGCATTATTTGGTGGAGACCCTGAAGGCGGGGCTTACTCCGGGCCAGGTGTTTCAGGAGGGCAATTTAACCCTTCCTCTGCAGGAATTGGTACTCATTCATTATTATACACTTATACCGATAATAATTTGTGCTCAAGGTCTGCTACTTCTCAAATTACGGTTGATGTTTGTACCGGGAACCTGGGTCAGGCAGATATCAATTCTGTAACAGTTCAGCCAAATCCATTCAGCAACCATGCTGTTATGTTTATTCCAAAAACTGTAAAACCTGAAAATGCCTATTTGTATATATTTAATATGGAAGGCATATTGGTGAAAACTATTCAGGATATTAATACTAATGAAGTAATAATCTCCAGTGAAAATCTGGCATCAGGCATGTATTTCTTTCAGTTGGTTAACCACAATAAACTTGTTAGCAGAGGAAAACTGTTACTTGAAGAGTAAATTATAAGTCCGGTTTATAAAGGAATATTAAATAAACAATGTAAAGAGGTTGTCAATTTTGGCAACCTCTTTACATTGTACATTGAATTTAGGACACGAGACAGGCATTGCATCACCTCTTAAAGCTACTACACCAAAAAACCTACCGGTCCTGAAATCTCCGGCATATAACTTCAATTAAGTAAATCAAAAAACTCCTTAATCTCCTCCAACAAACTTTCCATTGACATATTATTAATATGGTGTTAAATACCGAATTATTAATAGACTTATCTAATAACTTGCCATTTATAATTTTGAGTAAATGAGGAAATCTGTTACGACATGGTTCGTGTCTTCACGAACCATTTGAGCCTATAATGAAACACTCACTTCGCCCTCGTTTGCAACAAGCATGTCCTAGAAAGCGATTATATCGCTCTCATCTAATGTAGATTATATTATTGGACCAATCTTCTTGTTTAAAAATTATCGATTTTTAATTAGCTGAAGCCTATTTCTTGCTTCTGAATTATTTCTGTCAAGTTTTAAAACTCTTTGGTAAGCATCTTCTGCCAGCCGGATAAAATTGCCTTGCTGATAAGCATCTCCTGCCTCCAGCCATATTACAGGATTCAATGAATCCTTTATCGTTTTTTCCTGAAGTAATAAAAAATTCTCTGCCACACCTTTCCCTTGCAGTGAACCGGTAAGATAAGGATTTAAACTAAGTGATTTACTAAAGGCTTCTCTTGACTCATCAAACTTTGCTGTCATAAAATAAGCGCCACCCAGATTTTCCCATATATCGGCATCATAGGGATAAATTTTAATGGCCCTTTGAAGTTCTATTATTGCTTCATTAAATTGTTTTTTCTGCCCGTAAGCTATACCTCGGTCAAGAAATATACGTGCATAGGTTTGCAATGCAGGATAAGGACCATTGAACAGTTTGCCTGCTTCCTCCCAATATTCAACAGCTCTTTCAATTTCATTCAGATTAAAATAACAAAGACCTAAATTCAAATGACTATTGAGGTATTTTGGATGAATGTCAACAGCTTTTTTAAAATAATAAATTGCAGAATGAATCTCCTGTCTAAACGATGCAGTGTCAGCTGCTGTTTTTATTTTCTTCCCCTCGAATAATTTATAAGCAGCATTAAATATAACCGTGCCTGCATTACTATTAGCAAGTGCACTTTCACGAACATAACTTACATCACTTAAATGCAATTCATAATCGCTTTTCCACGCCTGATTTCTGTCGATAGTTTTAGCACAGAGAGGAATTAAAATGCAGATACAAATTATAGTGGCAACTGTTTGCCTGATTACACTATTATTAAATTTTTCTATGAGATAATTAATACCCCAAACTAAAATCATACAAAATCCCAGTGAAGAATGATAGATCAAACGTTCACCCATAGTCGCGCCAATCGGAAATATTAAATTATTAACAAGGATAAAAAAACCCAGAAATACCACAAGCATAAATGATATAATATGCTTTTTTCTGTATAAGTAAACAGTCGCAAATCCAAGAGAAAGATAAATGAATATTGCAACCCAGCTCTGCCAATCTCCAAAATTTGAATAAGGTAAATGGTTGTAAGAATAATCGTATGAAAGATTTTTAGGATAAATTAATACCCTTAAATATTCTAATATAATGGATATTTTGGATGCCAGCTTTTCTGCCGTATTTGCAAACAAATATGGGTCATTCAAAACATCTTTCTTTACCTTCAAAACAGAGTTATTAAATGCAGAGAATCTCATAACTACAAACAGCATGAGAACTCCAAACATCGCTTTGGTACAACTATTAATAATACTCTTATAAGATTGGTGATGAATGATTATCAGACCGGTTACAAGAATAAAAGGCAGGACAATAGCATATTCTTTAGATAATAATGCAGCAGAAAAACTAGCTATACATAAAAAAAGATTTTTTGTATTACTGGTCTTAAAATATCTTAGCAGATAGGTACCTGTAAGAGCAATAAACAATAATGATAAGATTTCATCTCTGCTTTTGATATTAGCAACAACTTCTGTATGAACAGGATGTGCTATGAATAACAGAACAGTAAAAAATCCTAATAGTGGATTGGAAGGAAATACAAATTGTTGCATGAAGTACAAAAGAGCAATCATTGATAGCATAAACAGCAACACCTGAAAATATGTCGAAAGTTTGCAATCTTTAGATTATCGTTTGCAATGGCGATTTCTAATTTCTTTTTTTTGTTAACAAGTGCATTCATTTGTCCGGCACTTGTATTTTGCCTTTGCGCCTTTAAGAGTTCTTTCTGGACATTTATATATTCATCACCTAAGGTTTGTCCAAAAATTTCCTGCTCGATGGCAAAGGTAGCAATAGAAAGAGGTCGGTATCTGCCTCCAGCAAGCGGGGAAGCGGCGCCCATCATGTCATAATAACCCTGGTATGCATCTGTAGTAAAAATGTCTTTTAGACCTGCCAGGCCCTTTTGAACATTTAGATTTTTTAATATTACTAATTCATCGTCCATTGCATAGGAATGATGAAAAGTATTCGCATATAGTACAAGGCAAAAGCACATTACCACTCCTACCTGGAATTTGATATTATTTAAAAGCTTAAACATTAGTGACTAAAGGGAAAATCCTGAATGGGTTATGTTTGCCATGAATGTTAATCAAAGATTTCATTCCGGTCAATTGCTTAGTGATCCATAATTTAAATTAGATCATTGTATAATTGAACCTCAATTAAGTTCTAATATTATTTAAAATTATAAATTATTGATAAATTATTAGTTTACAAGCATTTTACCGCCCCTTAACAAAACCCTACCGCTTGGTAATGAGCCATTTACCTAATACTCACCGCATAAAGATTTTTTTTAATTTTTTAACCTACAAACATAAATGATTTACGTATAGAAGGCTTACATTTACGTGTGAAATAAATAAACTCAAAATAGGATCATAAAAATAAAACTCCAATACCACACATCCCGAATAGAAATTATTTCAACTAATATTTATAAGCGATAACAACAATTTAACCATTCTATGAAAAAAGATTACTTAACATTAAGTAAGACGAAAGTCCTATTAATATTATCCATTCTATTTACAAGCTTGACAGGAAAGGCTCAAACCACCTTGTCTCCAGGCGAAATAATGATGACCTGCTTTAATACTGAGAGTACTCAAGATGGATTTACTTTTGTGATATTAAGGAATATTAATTCAGGAACTGCAATAAATTTTACAGATATTGGATGGGATCCTTCTGCCAATAATTGGGGAGGAGTAACAGGGATATCAGAAGTATATTTTACATGGACCGCATCCGGTGCAATGAATTGCGGTTCAGAAGTCAGTATTTCAGCAACAGGTTCCGGTATCACAGCCACCTCAGGAACAATAACCGGAATAAATGGCGGCCCAAACCTTAACCTTTCTTCAGCAGGTGAGTCTATTCTTGCATATCAGGGCACGCATGCTTCACCTTCATTTATAACTGGATTTACAAATTACATTTCAGGTTGGACATGGAACTCCGGACTTGCTTTAACCAGTTGCGGTCTACCTTCATCTCTTACTAATGGGACCAATGCTATGTCCTTTCCGGATATTGATAACTGGAAATATAACTGTAATACAACAGCTGCTTCTGCAAGTACCTTAAGATCTTTATTAGCAAATAGCAGTAATTGGATTTCTGATGATACGACCCCTTATGCATTCAGTCACTGCATCACAGGATGTAGTTCACCCTTAACTGCAAACATCACTTCATCCACCAATGTATCATGCAACGGAGGCTCTAACGGAAGTGCCACTGTAACTGCATCCGGGGGAACATCACCTTATACATATTCCTGGGCTCCATCAGGTGGAACAGGTGCTACAACAACTGGTCGTACTGCCGGCTCATATACTGTAACCGTAACTGACGCTGCCTCAGCTACCGCCACTGCAACGGTAACAATTACTCAACCAACTGCCATTTCAACTTCAGGATCGCAAACAAACGTTTCATGTTTTGGAGGATCAAACGGTTCAATTACAGTTGCTCCTTTCGGAGGAACTCCCGGATATACTTACTCATGGGCTCCATCAGGAGGAACATCTGCAACTGCCAGCGGCCGATCTGCTGGTACCTACACCGTAACCGTAACAGACGCCAATGGTTGTACTGCAACAAGAACATATACATTAACTCAACCCTCTTCTCCTGTTTCAGGATTTACTGCCGTAACTAATGTTGCTTGTTTCGGAGGCTCTAATGGTGCTATCAACTTAACTCCTTCAGGTGGTACTCCGGGATATACATACAATTGGGGAAGTGGTATTACATCCGAAGACAGAACAGGGCTTGCTGCCGGCACTTACACAGTTGTGATTACTGATGCAAATGGCTGTACAGGTACGGTAACTACAAGTGTTACGCAACCTTCTTCTCCTGTTTCAGGATCGACAGTCGTCACTAATGTTGCTTGTTTCGGAGGTTCTAATGGTGCTATCAACTTAACTCCTTCAGGTGGTACTCCGGGATATACTTACAACTGGGGTAGCGGTATTACAACTGAAGACAGAACCAGTCTTGCCGCAGGAACTTACACAGTTGTGATAACCGATGCCAATAGCTGTACGGGTACTGTAACTGCAAGTGTTACGCAACCTTCTTCTCCTGTTTCAGGATCTACTGTCGTAACTAATGTTGCTTGTTTCGGAGGCTCTAATGGTGCTATTAACTTAACTCCTTCAGGTGGTACTCCGGGATATACATACAATTGGGGAAGTGGTATTACAACTGAAGACAGAACCGGGCTTGCCGCAGGAACTTACACAGTTGTGATTACCGATGCCAATAGCTGCACAGGCACTGTAACTGCAAGTGTTACGCAACCTTCTTCTCCTGTTTCAGGATCTACTGTCGTCACTAACGTTGCTTGTTTCGGAGGCTCTAATGGTGCTATTAACTTAACTCCTTCAGGTGGCACTCCGGGATATACTTACAACTGGGGTAGTGGTATTACAACTGAAGACAGAACCGGTCTTGCTGCCGGCACTTACACAGTTGTGATTACTGATGCAAACAGCTGCACAGGCACTGTAACTGCAAGTATTACTCAACCTTCTTCTCCTGTTTCAGGATCTACT
>JBKBUF010000020.1:86633-86698 GCA_046290815.1 Cytophagaceae bacterium
TGAAGACAGAACCGGTCTTGCTGCCGGCACTTACACAGTTGTGATTACTGATGCAAACAGCTGCA
>JBKBUF010000020.1:86798-89290 GCA_046290815.1 Cytophagaceae bacterium
CAGGCACTGTAACTGCAAGTATTACTCAACCTTCTTCTCCTGTTTCAGGATCTACTGAAGTTACTAATGTGTCATGTTTCGGAGGCTCTAATGGTGCTATTAACTTAACTCCTTCAGGTGGTACTCCGGGATATACTTACAACTGGGGTAGTGGTATTACAACTGAAGACAGAACCGGTCTTGCTGCCGGCACTTACACTGTTATTATTACTGATGCAAACAGCTGCACAGGCACTGTAACTGCAAGTATTACTCAACCTTCTTCTCCTGTTTCAGGATCTACTGAAGTTACTAATGTGTCATGTTTCGGAGGCTCTAATGGTGCTATTAACTTAACTCCTTCAGGTGGAACGAGTCCTTATTCTTATAACTGGGATAACGGTAATACCACTGAAAACAGAACCGCACTAGCCGCCGGCACTTACACTGTTATTATTACTGATGCAAATAACTGCACTGGTACAGTAACTGCAAGTGTTACACAGCCGAGCCAAATTTCTTCAGAAGTCATCTCACAAACCAATGTAAAATGTAATGGAGGCAGCAATGGTGAAGCTGCTATTTCAGCATCAGGCGGAACTGGCACTTTCACTTATTCCTGGTTACCGTCAGGAGGAAATGATGCTTCTGCAGGGGGACTTTCTGCCGGAACTTATACTGTTACCATTACAGATGAGAATAGCTGTACTGCTACTCAAACTTTGACCATAACAGAACCTGAACTATTATCAGTTACTTTAAGTGAGTTTAATGATGTTTGCTATAACCAGCCGGCATTTACATTAACCGGAGGTTCACCTGAGGGTGGAGTTTATTCAGGAACCGGTGTGAGTTCTAACCAATTTAATTCATCATCAGCCGGACTAGGTTCTCATACAATCACCTATACATACACAGATGCAAATGCATGTACAGGTTCTGCCACCGCAGATATTAAAGTAGATATTTGTACAAGTACCGATAAATCTCAGGCTGAACTCAGTATTTTTAATGTAAGCCCGAACCCCGGCACAGGTTACTTTAATGTAACTACAACCATAAAAAATGCTACACTGGAAATTTTTAATTCATCAGGGACCAAGGTCTATAGTGAAAAAATTTCTGATGGAGAGCAGTTCCTTAATTTGGAGCAACTGAGTGGAGGTTTTTATATATTCAAATTATCTTCCGACAATGGATCTGCTACAAGAAGAATTGTAGTACAGAAATAATTCCTCTGAACGGATCAACTTATTTATCTATTCTATTATTACAAAAAACCTTAGGATGACCTAAGGTTTTTTTATTTGTTGTCCATTAGCTCAAGGTATATTTAATTATTTCTGTTATTGTCATCTTATTGAGGAATTACGCTCCCGAAGAAATTTATTCAATTCTATTTTTTTACAATTTTTTGGTGCAAGACTGATGTATTAGTCTTTATTCTTAAAATAAAATTTCCAGGCGGCAGTTCATGTAGATCAATTAAATATTTTCCCTCCATTAAGAAAATTTGGTCTGCTTTTGTAATAAAATTTCCAAGATAATCCATTATTTCTACCACAGAAATATTTATAAACGGACTCATTTCAATTTGTATTACTCCTTCACAAGGGTTAGGTGAAATAAATACATTGGAAAGACTGCTTTGATTATCAAAATGTAGTATCGGGATTACGGTAACCTTAACCGTATCGTAATTGTAGCAGGAGGTTATACTATTAGTATCTAAATTGGATTTATAGGCCTTTAAAATATACTCACTCGTTTGATTCGGGCTAATAGTAGGATAATGAGTGTTGGAAATACCTCCGGGATCACCATATAGCACTGTCCATGTTGGGTGATAAATAGGATTTGAAGCATCGGGGTTGCCCAATTGCACTTCCTGTCCTGGCTGAATAGTTTTGTCAGGCCCTGCATATACAGGTGGTTTGGATAGTACTTGAATAAGATAAGTTCGATTAATACCACATAGATATTGATTAATGATTTTTATTTGAAGCCCGTACGTTTTGTTATTTAACGTGTCATTAGAATTAAAATCTACTGATATTTCCGGATTTGCAATGGATATTGAACTTAATTGAATCTCCCGGTTGGTGTTTGTCCATTCGTATGTTTGGTTAATATTATTCGCAATAGGAATAATACCCTTTTTCCCAGGACATATTGACATTACCAACGAACTAAGTACAGGGCTTGGTTTAACATGAATAGTTATCGATTTTTTTCTTAAACATGATGCACTATCCATACGCATGGTATATTTGTAATTAGTCGGTGATGCATTATTGGGAGCATTAAATAAGGGTGAGGTTGGATTAGTAAATGATAAATGAGATATTGGTGACCAGGTAATGCTTTTATCCATTGTTGATGAATAATAAACAGGGTTCTGTTTAAATAACTGTGTCATTATTAAAATTATTATCTCTGTTGGAATGTGGTAAAGTTTGAAAAACTTTTCCATATTTCAACAGATCTTTAATCTTTCAGGATATTTAATTGCT
>JBKBUF010000053.1:0-12759 GCA_046290815.1 Cytophagaceae bacterium
AGAGCTTGCTCAAACAAGCCCTCAAATTCCTTTAATTTTTCGTCTTTGTTGTTTTTGGTGTTCATAAAAGTATAATTTAACATTTTTTTACTTTTATGACACAGTTTATTTTACAGCCTCACTTGTGATTTGGAATTTGTAACTCCCCAATTACCTAATCATTTTCTCTTCGATTTTTTTGAAGTCTACAGTACTGCATTTGCAGCTGCCGCAACCTGATGGCTTTTTGCCGAAAAAATTTTTATAAAAAAGATACCCCAGATAAGATAAGGCTGAGAAGAATAAAACAGCAACGACTATATTTTGAACCATTATCAATTCCAGAATTTATTTATTAACGTCAGCATTTCCGAATGTATATGTCCGGCCGCTAAAACTTCCTTACCATAAATATAATCATTTCCTCCGGAATAATCTGTCACTTTACCTCCGGCTTCCTGCACTAAAAGTATTCCTGCAGCTATGTCCCATGGTTTCAGGTTAAATTCAAAATAAGCATCAAATCTGCCGCATGCAACATAAGCCAAATCAACGGCAGCTGATCCAATTCTTCTAACCCCATGACTTTGCTTTACGCATTCTTTAATAATGTCAAAATATTGATCTGTTTTATCAAGAAGCCGATATGGGAATCCGGTTGCAATTAATGCATCCTCTATTTTATTTATACCACTGATATTTATTTTTAGTCCATTACAGAAGGCTCCCCCACCTTTCCATGCTGCAAAACACTCATCAAGATTCATTTCATGTACCACACCTATTATCGGTACATTATTTTTACACAATGCAATGCTTATGGAATATGAAGGAAATTTATGAATAAAATTGGTGGTACCATCCAAAGGATCTATCACCCAGATATACTCTTTTTCATCTGCCTTCACAGTACCTTCTTCAGTTAAAAAACCGGCTTCCGGTAATAGTTTTGACAATCCTGTAACCAGCAACTTCTCAGTTTCCTTATCAACATAACTCACCAGATCGCTCTTTCCTTTTAACTCAATTTTATCAGTACTGAAAGAACGATTTTCCTGCTGCACAAACAATTTCACTTCAGAAGTAAGCTTACAAACATCGGATGTCAGTTGTTTAAGATTCATAGGGCTTTCCCGGACTTATAGTAAATAACAAATGATCGCAGCGCCAGCAACAGAAGGAGCGGCAATACGGCTATATTTATTTCCTGAGGAATAATCGGAATCGATACAATAAATAGTAACGTTACAATTGCCGTAATAAGGAAATACAAATTCCATGCTTTTGTTCTGGAGCGATTGATTAATACTACAGAGGCAATTATATGCATGGGGAATGCCCAAATCAGATTGAAATTGTTAATTGTTACTTTATGATCTGTGCCAAACCACAGAAAAACAAGCAAACATCCCAGCAGACCTAAAACAAGGAAGAAAAATGAATCAGCAAAATAGCGCTTTGGTACTTTCTTCCGGTTGACAAACGTCAGCACCAACCCCAACAGAAATATTATGGATGTAAAGAAAAGCGGGGTAAGATAAAAAGGAGTTACAGAGGCCTGATAGTTGGCATCAAAAATCAAAGATTTGGTTTTCACCAGCGGGACCTGATTGCCATCTGCAGTCAGGATAAGTCCTGAATCAAAGCCTGCTAAAAGATGATCCGGAAGAAACATATAATCATAAGGTGTAGCAATTCTATCTGCAGGAGAACCAAGACCTATATCCATACCTAAATCCTGCAATTGTTTGTCGCGAAGGTAAGGATCTATCAATTGACGGAAAGATAAAGGTTTTTCCTCTTTTAGATTAAATTGTAAACTATCTGCAAACACATGCTGTAATGCATCTCTCAAACGTGAAGAGCAATTATCAAAAAAGAAATCATATTTATAAAATCTGTTTTCAGGCAGGTAGTTATTTTCCAAAAAGGTGTACAATCTGTTTAGCTGATGTTCTGTAAGATTCAGTTCCTGTTCAATCACCGATCTCCCTTCGTACTGAGCACCATACATGAGGTATTTTATTTCGGATACCGAAAGCATATATGGCAGCTTACCCTGCACAAACTTGGTATAGAACCCTGGCGTATCAAAATCGAAAGTTCCGTAATTGTAAACATTATCTATACCCATTTCAGGATCAAATATCCAGATAGCGCTATGCCCGAAACCGGAATACAGCTCATCTCCCGGGCTCACGGTTATCAGACTGGCTTTTGCTTTGGGAGACCAGCCAAAAGTCTGAATTGCACAGATACTAAAAATAAAACAGAGTAAGAGGGATTTTTTAAACATAATAAGAAAATCAACCATTTAGCCTTTTAGTTCCTTATTCGAGGCTAGCAAAAGTGATTCAAAGTTAACAGACTTAAGGAATTAAGTTAACAAAATAGGCCAAATTCGGTTTTTAACTAAATAACTCCTTGATTTTTATTAAATGAGGTTATTAAAAATCCATCTGTTTTTTTAATAAAATTAATGACTATGAAAAGAACGAGCAGCATTATCGCATTATTTATTATTTTTCTTCTTTCCTGTGGCAGGGACGAGGACAGGGCCAGATCCACACAGGTTCAGCAAGATGAGGGTAGTGTAACCACCGGAAGGCCGGAACATTCACTAAATATCGCAAGAGGAATCTGGAGAAAAAGTGAAGGCGGCTGTACCCAGGGCTTTGGAATATGCCAATTAACATTAATGCCTCATGATCAGACTAACCCTATTATGGATACATTGAAAGAAGGAGGAGAAAGAAGCCATTTGGCTGTTTTAACAAGAAATACTGCAGACCCCTCAGAAATGACTATCGAGTTTCAGGAAAAAATACCTCAATTTGCTGATCAGTTCGTCGTGGACGCAGCTGTAACTATTAGAAATTTATTTGGTCACGAGTGGGTAAGACCCGTTTTAGGAACTTATTCCACAGACAGAAGCACAGGACAATATGGTAGTGTGAAGATAAAGATTGAGGTAGGACCGGAGAGTGGAGTTGTAGGCGGGACACCACCGCACTAATAATGATGAATGTTGAATGATAAATTTTGAATGAAAGAGATCCCAAATTTCAGCGCCTGTATTTACTACCGGGTTGGAATTTGGGATAATTTTTTTTGGTATTAAAAAAATTCAGCTAACTTCTAATAAATTTTTATTTTCCTTATGAAGTTTTTCAGAACAACCCTTCAGGCATTCCTTGCTATTTCCATTCTTCTTGCTTTGATTTCATCTGTTACCAAAGAAGAGCAAAACCTTATAAAGCCATCAGACCCTAACATTCAGTACACAGGCAGAATAGATTTTTCAGACAAAGACAAGCCAAGCTTTTCTTACCCTGGAATATCTATTAAAGCCAGATTTGAAGGAAACAACATTGAAGTTTTCCTTCAGGAGCATGGACAGGGAGGCGACAGAGGAACAAACTATTTTAATGTCACCATAGATGGGAAAGTTCATTCCGTATTGCAACTTTCCTCCAATAAGAAAAACTACAAAATAGAAAACCTGAGCGAAGGGATACACACTATAGAATTATTTAAGCGAACTGAGGCTGAAGTTGGACCATGCAGTTTTCTTGGATTTGTACTTCCTTCAGGAAAAGCACTTTTGAAGCCTGAGGAGAAACCTGCAAGGAAAATCGAATTCATTGGTGATTCTTTCACTTGCGGATATGGAAATGAGTTAAGCATTGCGGCACCTCCTGCAGGTAATCCGAACACAGGATTTAATTCGAAAAATGAAAATAATTACAATGCCTGGGGAGCCATCACATGCAGAACTCTTAATGCACAATACCATTGTACTGCATATTCCGGAAGAGGATTATATAGAAACAATACCGGTTCTAAGGAAAATGTAATGCCTGATATTTACGACAGAATCTTCCCTGACAAAAGTAGTCCTGAATGGAAAACAGAAAATTTCATACCTGATGTAGTTGTCATAAATCTGGGCACAAATGATTTTTATCCTGAATCATTGCCAAATCCGGACAAAGTAGACTCTGCAGCATTTGCAAAAAAATATATCAGCTTCATCGGCAAGTTGAGAAAACATTATCCTGAAGCTACCATTGTTTGTGTTGTTCCCAACGCCATCAGCGACTGGTGGCCTGAAAAAGCTATGTGGCTTACACGATTCAAAAGATATCTAAGTTCTGTAGTGGACAATGTCAATAATGCTGGAGACAAAAAGGTGTTTTACTTTCAGCTAACCCCTCAATCCCCTCCTTACGGGGAAGACTGGCATGCCAGCATACCTACTCATGAAAAAATGGCAAAAGAGATTACCCCGTTTATCAGGGAGAAAATGAAATGGAGCGAATAGAATTAAGAGTTAAGAATTAAGAATTGATAGGGATATTAGATGTTGGATATTAGACATTGGATTTAAATTTTGATAAATTTTACCAATTGTCTTCTGATCTTCTATTTACTGCCTACTGCTTACTGCCTACTGGCTTTGGCTAGACTAAAATCAACTTAACAGCAGCAAACAACAAAACCGCAGCAAGTACATTTTTCAGTACCACAGCCGATGCCTTTTTGCTGCCCCAGTAAGACCCCATCATACCTCCTGCCAGAGCTGCGATCAGCCAGGGGAAAATGTTGTAGGTAGAAATGTCTACTTTTTGAAATTTTAATCCGATAAGAGCAGCTACAGAATTTACAAATATAAATAATGCCGAAGCTGCAGATGTTTGTTTGGTAGAGCCCCATTTCATTAAAAGAATAACCGGACTCAGAATAATTCCCCCTCCTATTCCTATTAATCCGGACAGGAAACCGATCGAAGAGCCAAACAATGCCGCAAGTTTTACGGGGACCGGACTGAAGTCAGCAGGTTCCTCCTGACGAATAAAGGAGAAGATAATTCTCCCTACAGCAAGCACCAGACAGAGGCCCAACAATTTTTTGTACCAGAAGGGATCAACAGACAATGCACCTCCCATAAATGCAAAAGGCACGGAAAACATTGCAAAGGGGTAAAACAATTTCCATCTGAAATGTCCTGCCCGGTAGTATTGAAAAAAAGCTAAAGCTGAAACAAATATATTAAGTACAAGCGCGGAATATTTTAGTGAGACGATACTGATACCGAAAAGAGAAAGAACCGCAAGATATCCGCTTGCGCCTCCATGACCGACAGAAGCATAAAGGAATGCTACTGCAAACAGAATGAAAAACAACAATACATGCAATTCAAAATTCATATCAGTTTATTTTATCATGCCTTGCACCTTTGGCCACATCGAACAGATGCAACAAAGATGGGAACAAGGCGTCCATGGATTCTGCTGCACCTTTGGTAGATCCCGGGAGTGTAAGCACTAAGGATTTGCCAATCATACCTGCCACTCCTCTAGACAACATGGAATAAGGAGTTCTTTTCTGCCCGTAATTTCTCGCCGCTTCCATAATACCAGGTATTTCACGATCCAGCAAAGGTTTAACAGCTTCAGGACTAACATCCCTGGAAGAAACTCCTGTTCCGCCGGTAATAATAATAAGATGTTGCCCTTTTTCTGCAAAGGATTTTACTTTATCCTGAATCGTCAGCAATTCATCAGGTATAATGATATAATCATCAACCATAACATTGAACTGCTGAAGTTTTTCTATAATGGTTTTGCCTGCTTTATCTTCCTTTTTCCCTTTGGATATGGTATCTGAGCAAACGATAACTGAAGCTTTAAGATCAGCAGCGCTTTTTCTGAGAAAATCAGATTTACCACCCTTCTTTTCAAGTAATTTTATGGAATGTATTTCCACATTTTTATCTATTGGCTTCAGCATGTCATATATGGTTAAAGCAACCACAGATGCCCCATGCATTGCTTCCACTTCCACCCCTGTTTTATAAATAGTTTTCACAGTCATCCGGATAAAAATCTCAAGGCCTTTAATCTCGAAACCCACAGAGGCAAATTCGATTGGCAGAGGATGACAGTCAGGTATCATATCGCTTGTACGCTTCACTGCAAACAACCCTGCAGTCTTTGACATTTCGAATACATCCCCTTTCGGCACTTTTTTCTCCTGCACTGTCCGGATCGTTAAAATATCACCAACCTTCACTACTGCCTGTGCGGTCGCTTCCCTTAACGTTGAAGATTTATGAGTAATATCCACCATCAGTTTTTGTAATAAATATTTTCTTTCCAGACATGAGATCCGTCTTCCAGAACTTCTCTGCCCCAAACAGGAACACTCGCTTTAATACTGTCCACCAATTCTCCCAGTATATTAAAAATATCTTTTCTGTGAGGAGAGGATACAAATACAAACAAGCTATTCTCTCCTGTTTTAACCAGACCTCTACTGTGGTAAATGTGCATACAGCACAATTCAGGATATTTGGCAAAACATGCTTCCCGGATTTTATGAAACTCAATCTCTGCCATTTCATCATAAGCGGTATAGTCTATTGCTACCACTTTCTTGCCGTTGATATTATCTGCTCTGACCTGCCCGAGAAAGATTGCATGAGCACCAATATTATGCTTTGCTGAATGCTTTTCGATAGAATCTGCAATAAAGGCCGAAGTAATCGGCCCCTCTACAAAACATTTATGTTTCTTTGACTTTTCCATTACTTAAAATTTAATCAGCCTCCGGAATATGGAGGGAGTAGAGCTACAAGATCATTATCCTTCAAATCAACTGATGATACCAACTGCTGATTAACTGCGATTTTATATTTCAGTTTACTGAGCTTAGGAAACCTTTGCGTAAGAATTTCAACCAAGGCACCTGTTGTTTTCACATCAGCAACTTCCAATTCACTTATACCTGTTAACTCTGCCAACGCACCATAAAACCGGATGACAACTTTCATCTCTAAAATTTTTTGATATCTAAGATAAAGAAAAAATCAAGAACTACGTATTTTTACGTAGAATTTATTTTTCTTCCAGCACCTTTAATAAATCTTTCAATTCGGAATAAGGAGCTGACCCTTCCTTTTCCCATGATTTCTTATTTTCAATTCTTTCTTTTAATGCATTAATACTTTCAGGGCGACTATTCAACAATAATTCTACCATTAAATGTCTGGATGGAAAATCAGTGGGATCATAATACATCCAGCAATTGATGATAAGGTTCAAATCTTCTTTTTTCGAAAGCTTCTTCAACTGCCTTAAACAATTAGTAACAACTTCCTGATTCAATTTAGAATCTGTAGATTCTTTGGCTTCAACAAAACGATTAAATATATCTGAAATCAAATCCAGGCATTGTTTATTTTCATTCAGGTCGTTATACAATACTTTATCATAATCCTTTATAAGTATCGGAGCAAGTTCTGATTCATACACCCACAGCCTCCCATATTTAATTATATTGGAAATTGAATCGAGTTCCTGACCGGTGAATAAATCTTTAAACTCATTCCCATCATATAAAATTGAAGAAATTTTCAACGAGTCAAGATTTATGATATCAATAAATTCTTTCCCCTTAATAATGAAAAAGTCATGCGGATACATCCTATTCCTGTACAACGGAGACAATCTCCCGAATACTCTTTGAGAATATATACCATCACAACTTTTAAAATTTACAAAAACAGGTTCTATCAAAACTGAAGTATATTTATCGTACCTGATCTGTGAATTAAACGAGCGAGGCATCTTTCCGCAAATACAGGAATTAAACCTGTTCCAAGCAACGCTGTCAAATAAACTTGCATATTCAGATTTATACTCCGAATAATCAGGTATTGAATATGGAATTTTCCTGTGCTTACATTTATGAGATTCACTTGAATCAAATGAAAACATTACACCTGAAATTAATACCAGAAAAAGGCAAGCAAAATTTGATATCCATTTATTTTGCGCATCCATTTGTCAATCTGTTTCCTCAATAATAATTTGACGTCAATATCTAACCTATTAAAATCTAAGCATAAATACAATCAATCAAACTACTAATTCAGGACAGCATAATCTTACAGCATTATTAAACCTACATAAATGTTGGTTTAATAATGATCATCAGATAGGCCCAGTGTCCTGTGAATCTTTTATCAGTGGCAGGTGGTTTTATTCTGTTCAGTGTGTTAGTTCCGAACATGACACAATATGCTCCTTCAGCAGAGACAGCCGGTGTTAACACATAGTTGAACACTACATCAATCTCTGTTCCCAATCTTGAATCCATGGCTTTAGGTTCTGCAGAATTAGGATCTGCAATACGGCTGGCAGAATGAAATTCGTGTACCTCAATCATCGATGAAAGAGACCTGGTCAACTTAACTTTACTTCTGAGATAAAAGTCCTTTAGCCCTGCACTTCCAAACGGGTCGGCAACATAGAAGTAGTCCATAAGACCCCAGAACTTATGAGGTGTTCCATATAAAGGATCAAAGGCCCGATTTACATTCTCGGTTTTCAATCCATCATTGCCACTCATAATATCTACACCAGGCCCGGTACTAAATGATGAAGAAATTTGATATGGTGTATGGATAGTAAACATATAGGCCTTTAAATCCCGGCCATTTCTATCCGAACCACCCTGATAGTAAGCAGCGCTGATAACATTAAGCTTTTTTAAAAAAACACCTTCAAAATGATATCCTCCTGTCCACCTGCTCCACACTCCTCTTTCCAGTCCTCTGGTAGCACCACTCAAGCTATATCTGTTGAAGTCATCCTTCACGAGCACCAAAGAAGTGTTATAGGAAGAAATCTTTTTGTTCAGAAAAAGAAATTGCATGGACTTGTACATTACGCCTATCCCGTTTGTTCCTGCAGGATATCCTACCGGCACGCCGTTGTACATAGTCCCTGATTTATACTCTCTGTTTTGATTGAATGCAAAACCCGCATGAACAGTCCAACCTTTATGCAGAAATTTCAGCAAGGCTGCATCATGCCGGCGAGCCTGTTGAAGCCACTCAAGATTTCCCAGAATACGATGGTCATTATACACCAGTTCCTGGCGACCTATTTTTAAAGAAAGATTTTCTATAACCGATCCTGTATCCAACAAACTGATTTCGGCCCATGCCTCGTGCAGCATGGCACCATTATTATCACTTGTGGTTGTACGGTTGATGGATGATGCATCCTGCCCCCATACCCGCACATCCTGTACAACAGTATAAAATTTATATCTGTAACCGCTATATCCGAAATTTAATCTGGTTCTTTGAGATGTAAAAAATGCAGGCACAGCACCTTTTTCCGGAAGTGTTCCTTGTCCGTCACGAAACTCCGATCGTGTCCGCAATTGTCCGCTTATTGTTAATTGAGATTTACCATCCAGGGGTAGGAGAAATAATATCAAAAGCATGGCATGTATGTAGCCATAAATATACCGATCCATATTTGTGTGAGTTTATACATCAAATATGGTCTGGGATAGGGTTGAAAAAAATGACATTTATCCTGTCAGAATATCATAAATCGTAACAATTTTTATAATGCAGAACACCAAAAATTATACGATAAAAAACAAAACCGTCAGATAATGAAAAATACTACCTCCAAGTACAAAAAAATGCCATATAGAATGGCTGTAAGGAAGTTTTTCCCATAAAAAAAATATTACTCCGAAAGAGTAGGATAATCCACCTGCAAGTAAAAATATAAACCCTGTTATTTCAAGCTGATCGAATAAAGGCTTGATGGCGAATATAGCGACCCATCCCATACCAAGGTAACTAACTGCAGACAACCACGAGTTTTTAATTTTAAATTTTACTTTTGATATTACTCCCCATATAGCCATTGCCCAGACAAGAACCAGAAGCCATAATCCTCCCTGATTCCAGATAAGTATACAAAATGGCGTATAGGATCCGGCAATTTTTATGTAAATGGCCGAATGGTCCAAAACTTTGATTCTACGTTTAAGCTTTTTGTTAGAGATAAGATGATATAAAGTGGAAGAGAAATATAAAAATATGATTGACAAGCCATAAACAACAACACCCGACACCTTTAAAATACTATCCTGTATGCTCAGATTGTACAGGAGAATAAAAAAACCTGCTATGCCAAGAAATAATCCTGCAGCATGGGATGTCCAGTTAATAAGTTCTTCTTTGTGCGCTCTCAAAATAATAAAGTAAGCTTCAAAATTAGAATTCCATATTTCTTATCAAATGATGTGAGTCATTATGGCCGTAATTTAAACACTTAACAAACATCCGGTTTGTGAGCTATATCATATATTAGTTGATGACCATATATTAATATTGTAAAAAAGTGCATCATGGAAATTGCCTTTGTAACATTAAGCATAATAATATGTATCACATTCATCCTGATGATGTATGGGCTTTACAAACAAAAATCAAAATTTGTATTTGTGTCAATATCCATATATGTAGTGATGGTAGCAATATTTTTTGTAATGACAATTACCTTCTTTTCCCGTACATAATTTACTGACAAAGATCATCTATCTGACTAAATTAAATGATTGTTATCCTGTTAAAATAAGGAGACCTTTATTATATTAAATCAATGTCAGATGAAATTCACTTCCCCTGAATGCAGAACCTGTCCAAACAGATGGGACTCCATTTTCAAATGCTGCAATGAAGAAGACGTAAAGCTTCTTGATTTCCATAAAGTAGGTCATTTATACCATAAAGGGCAGATACTCTTTCATGAAGGGGGAACTCCTCAAGGATTATATTGTCTCAGGCAAGGAAAAGTAAAAATTGTAAAGAAAAGTCCGGACGGAAAAGAACAAATTATCAAGCTTGTCAAGGAAGGCGATCCTATAGGACACAAATCACTTCTTTTAAACACCAGCTATTCTGCTTCAGCAGTAATTCTGGAAGACTCCATTATATGTTTCATTCCCAAGCAGGTATTTGAAAAGATGAGGAAGGAATCAGACATAGAATCTGCTTTGCTGATTAAAATGACTAAAGCCCTTTCTGAAGCTGAAAATAAGGTAGCGAACCTTACTTTAAAACAGGTGAGAGAGAGAATGGCTGAAGCTTTGCTTTTCCTCAATAAATTTTACAATCAGGAAAATATCTCAAGATGGATAGTCATGTCAAGGGAAGATTTAGGCAATCTTGTAGGAACAGCCAAGGAAACTGCAATAAGAGTTTTATCAGATTTTAAATCCCAGAAAATAATTATGACACAGGGTAGAAAAATTAAAATCCTTGACAAGGAAAAATTAATAAGACTTTCTAAACCATCTGTATAATCGCCTAACCTAATGAATGCATTTTACCTTTAGGTTTTAGCACGACATTTACCTTAGACCTAAACTGAGAAATACTAATAATAATAAATCCCACAGGCATTAAAATACTTGCAAAAAAAAGAAATAATGTAAATTTTTCTGAATTATCAATACCTGCCCACACAAAAATTCCGGCAAGGAAAATCAAGGATTCTGATAATATAAATCCGGCAATCAGCACTTTTATTCCATGCATATAATACTTTGGCCTTACCATAATTTTAAGGTGTGTAGCAGCAACCAAAAGAAACAAGGTAACAAATCCGATAAGTATCAGGTGAAGGTAACCAATTATAAATGGCCGTATTTCAAACATTGGCAGAAATGACGACAGAAGCTGCAACAATAATTTAACCATATACAACCCAAATACAAGCTTCAAAATATTTGCATTTGTTTTCCCGAAAACCACATTAAGGTCCGCCTCCCTTATTATAGTAAGGAAAAAAGAAACTGCTATGATTTGGATAAGCGCTGCAGAAAATGCCATTGCATATATGCTGTCATTAGGCTTCAGGTACAAAGTTGAAAAAAGGTACGCAAAGATGGTTGACGCAAGCATTAGTATAAAAAACAGCATACTGTTCTTTTTTTCCAACTGATACCCTGCGCGCTCCAAAAGTGCAAGAAATATTCCTATTACAGCAAATGTAAACCATCCGTTGTACTGGAAGTGCAGATAAAAATACACAGAGAGATTATATAAAGGATGATCATTCATTCCCTTTGCCATTACAGCCCCGACTGTCCATGTACCCAAAGAACTAAGCATTAAAAATATTAATCCGGCTTTAATAAACAACAATGATCTACCAAACTGATTTCTGATTTCCGGATTCATATTTAAGTCCTTCCAAAAACTTAACACAAACCAATAAGAAAGAAAAATATGCAAGGTTGAGAAACTGATAGAATACAGGCCATAACCCTGAAACGGAAAAGTAACAAGCATGCCAACAACAGATAATTGCGTTAACCAAAACTGCACTTTATATTTCTTATGTAATTGCGGCAGATTTTTCAGATAAATATTAATCAACAAAATAAACAACCCAAGGTATACCCAACCAAGGAATGCAACATGTGAATGCGCGTGAAGGAAAAATTTGTAATTGACCCCATCAATATATTCCAACGGCATATATCTCAATAATAATCCTAGAATACTAGCAATAAGAATATTAATAAGCGGAATTTTAAAATTATTCAGACAAGCCATCTTCTGTATTTTTATTATTTGAAATTAATGACAGCAACCGATTAATATCTGCCGATTGCGGATCAGTATTCTTTTTAATTCCTATTTTCGCAAGGCTGATATGTTTTTCGGCATTTATTTTATTATTGTGTAATATCCTTTTTGAGCATTCTATACTGCATCCGTCAATTATCCATACTTTCCTGTTTTTAATTTTATGAAGAAAAGTTTTTCCGCCGGATGCCAGTCCTGCCAGACAGGACATTTCTGCAATTCCATTTTCATTTAAGACCAGTGCCAATTTATAGGCTATCTGACCTGCACCGGAGACCACGGCAACGGCGAACTGCACTGCCGGCTTC
>JBKBUF010000021.1:0-11159 GCA_046290815.1 Cytophagaceae bacterium
GGAGTAAACAGCACCACCTTCAGCAGCTCGACCTTAGTAGATGGGGATGTGGTTACAGCCAGCCTTGTGTCTTCAGATGTATGTGCAGATCCGACACCTGTAAATTCAGGGCCGGTTACAATGAATGTTAATAACACTCTTCCTGTATCAGTAAGCATCACCAGCAGCGATGCAGATAACAGTATCTGTACAGGAGAGTCGGTAACTTTTACAGCTAACCCAACCAATGGTGGAGGTTCTCCTATGTACCAGTGGTATCTTAACGGAACAGCACAGGTAGGAGAGACAGGTGTAAGCTTTACGACATCTTCATTAATAAATAATGATGATGTATATGTAGTGTTGACTTCATCAGAGGCTTGTGCAACAGGATCTCCTGCTACATCAAGTCCAATTTCTACTGCAGTTAATTCTACCACCACCGTCTCCGCCAACGGCCCATACGCCATATGTGTTGGTCAATCGGTAAATCTTAATGGTGTAGTAGGTGGAGGAGCAACTACCGGAACCTGGTCTGGTGGAACAGGAACCTTCACTAATGCCAATGACTTAAATGCGGTTTATACTCCTACTCCTGCAGAAGAAGCCAACGGAACAGTAACTCTTACTTTAACCAATACTGACGGTTGCGGAACTGTTTCTGACAATGCATTGGTAAATATATCTTCAGGACCTCAAACCAACCTGGTGGTAACTACTGCTGACACCATCTGCCGTGGCGAAAATGCTGAAATTATAATAAGCCTGTCCGAAATTAATGTTTCTTACCGGGCTTACATAGGAGCCTCGGCAATAGGAGGGGATACGCAAGGAAACGGAGCAGATATCAGTCTTGTTATACCAAATTTTGAATTCGGGCCTGGCGACAATACCATTACAATTAAAGCAACCGGTTGCGGTACTGCAGATATGACAACCAGTCCTGTTGTAAGAAAGAGCGATATTGCTGATCCGATTGTATTGCCATCAGGAAGTGATTTATGTTCTAATGCTACTGTTACTATTAATTCCTCAGCTCCGGGTGCTGTTTCTTACAGATGGTACCTGGACGGTGCAATGGTTGTTGGTCAGACCACTAATAGTCATACAGCTCATGCTCCTGGTATTTACCAATTGAGGGTAAGGGATGTGCTGGGCTGTGAAGTGGGATCTCTTCCTGTAAATATCTCAAGAGGTCCGGCAGCTCCGGTAATTGTTCAGAATCCAACATCCGGTTCTACTGAACTAAGCCTCACCGGCGGGGCAGGTTTCAGCAACTTCCAGTGGTATGCAGGTAAAAAAGCTATTTATTCTGCAAATGCAACTAACTATACTGCATACTATAATGCTTACTATACCTTAGCAGCACAGTTTAATAATTGCCGTATAGTCTCTGATTCTGTATTGGTAAATAACCCGGGACTGGAAGATCTGGCAAGAAAGAATTTTTACAGCAATGACTCTGTGATTTTCATTCTTCCTCCTTATCTTGACGAAGAACTAACCAACATATATCCGAACCCTGCACATGATGCATTCACAGTAAAGTATGTATCGCAGGTGGGTTCTGAGGTAGTATTCGAGCTGTTTGACGGACTAGGTCATAAAGTACTGAACAGAGTAATTCCTGTTTCAACTGGCATGATCAAAGAAGACTTTACAGATCTGAATTTGAGTGGCGGTATTTACCTGATGCATATTAAAGAAGGAGATAAGAAGGTGGTGAAAACGATTATGATAAAGTAATTAAGAATTAAGAATTAAGAATTAAGAATTAAGAATTAAGAATTAAGAATTAAGAATTAAGAATTAAGAATTAAGAATTAAGAATTAAGAATTAAGTTGTTTTTTTTGAATTTAATCTTTCGATTTTCGGATTTCGATTTTCGAATTTTATAAAATTATGAAGCTGAATTTTTTCCATGTATTTACATTTTTTATCCTTCTGGTTGCAGTTTTTTCCTGCAAGAAGAAGGAGGGTGATCATTTTCCTGATGATGTGAAACTGAGATTTACCGTGGTGGATGAAAGTGAAAACGTAATCACCGGTGCTAATGTATATTTCTTCAATTCTCAGGCTGATTATTTAAATGCTGTTCATCAGAATAACTTTTCTGGTGCGGTGGCTTCAGTAATTACTTCCGGATTGCTTGATTCTGTATTGTTAAAAAGTAATCGAGAGCATTGGGTCTTTATCTCTTGGTTCGACCCTGTGAGGAATGTTTTCTTAACCAACGTTGGAGTAAGTGCAAAGATCGATAAACTTCAGAAAGGATCTGTTATCAATGCTAAGTTTAGTATAAAACAATACCATGGATTGGTTTCCTTCTGGACAAGAGATGGAAACACCATGCCTATACGAATAAATATAAATGGTGTTCAGCAGGTTTTAAATACCACTATGCCTGGTGCTCCCACTTCTACCGGTAATTCTTTAGCTTCGGAATTTAACCTCGAAGAAAAGGAATATTCTTATTATGCCATTGCAGCTAACGGATGTGTATGGACAGGAAAGGTTAATGTGCAGAACGGTGGGTTTTTCCCGATAGAATTTAGTGTTTGTAAAAGATCAAGAGTTGCTTTTATTACTAACAGTTTCAATCCTGTGCATGGACCTATCAATATTGTGTTGGATAATAATGAACCTATAGGTACAATAAATGGCAACGGAAGTTTTACCTGCGGAACCGGCAGCCAGGGTACAGGTACAGGATCATTTGTCTCGGTTTACAGGGAAAATAATACTTACACCTACAAAGCTACAAGCGCAGATAATAATTGTGTGTGGACAGGAGCTTTCACATTGACAGGTGAGGATTGTCAGGTGATAGTGCTGGATCAGTGTAATTGATTTGATAAGGCTTCGACTCCCTGCCTTCCGGCAGGCAGGCGCTCAGCCTGACGGTTAGTTTTACATTCGACCCGCAGTTTGACAGGGCTTGGACTTCGCTCAGCTTGGGGTATTTGGTTTTATGCAGGAATCTAAAACCTGCCTTAAGCTTATATAAATTTGTCATTCCCGCATTTTTTTCCTAACTTTTATCCTCTTTAAACACCTTATCTTGCGTTTCCTGGTTTTTGTCTTTTTATTCATTGCATCATACTCTTTTGCGGCAGATACGCTTAAGGTTTCTTCTTCAGGAAATAATTACCACATCCATTACAATTATCTGCAATATCTTGAAGACACATCTTCCCGGATGTCTATTGATCAAGTTGTGGAGTCCAGGTCAGTATTTTTAAGTCTTGAAAAAGACCATTTCAGGATTAAAAATCCATCTTCAGCGTACTGGTTTACTTTTACTGCCAAAAGTCTTCGTACTGGTAGAAAAAATAAATGGATCTTCGAAAATCAGGATCTCCACATAGATGAGCTGGAATTTTACATTTATGAAGATGGGAAATGGCAAAGCCTTCCTGCAGGATTTCAGCTTCCTTTCTCTGCAAGGGAATATGAACATAAAAATTTTGCCTTTGATATACCTCTTGACTCAACAGAAAGAACTTTTTATGTCAAGGTAAAATCTTCCAAGCCGAATGTTATTTTATTTAAAATCCGCTCTTCGAAATTTTTTACCAACTATGCCCTGAATGAATATTTTATTCTGGGCTTGTTTTATGGTGTCTTAGTTATAATGGCAGTTTATAACTTTATACTATGGATCACTATCAGGGAAAAACTTTATTTATACTATGTTTTGTATGTACTCGCATGCGCCATAATCACTCTCGGGGAAGACGGTCTGGGATTTCAATACCTTTGGCCTGATTTTCCATACCTGAATAACCTGCTTTTTAATTCAGGTCCGGTTTTACTGGTGCTTACCTTTACAATATATTCAAGAAAATTTCTTGAGCTGCGGACAAATAACAGGTTTCTTGATAATCTGCTCTTATTCATTGCAGCAGTTTATTTATTATTGTCTTTGACTGCCTCTGCCTTTTTTAGTCTTTCTTCATTCCCTTTCTATATCATTCCTTTCAGTGCTATTTATATTGCAGCGGTAGTTGTATTTATTAAAGGCTATAAGCCCTCCAGATTTTTTCTGCTCGGTTATAGTTTCATGTTTTTCAGTATTATCCTACTTCTGCTTCGTATGACAGGGCTCTACAATCTGAATAATTTTGTAGTACTCTATTCTTTCAATATCGGCTTATTATTTGAAATAGTAATTCTTTCTTTCGCTCTCGGGGATAGGTTCAGAATTGAAAAGCGTCAAAAGGAGTTCGCCATGCTTGAAAATCAGGAAGCGCAAAGAAAAGTAATCGAGCAGCTAAGGATCAACGAAGAGATGAAGGATAGAATAAACAGAGAATTGGAGGAAAAGGTTGCTGAGAGGACTTTTGAATTGAAAGAGAAAAACGACGAGCTGGAAATCGCCTGTGAAGAACTGGAATATCAGGCAGAAGAAATCCAGCGAATGAATGATTTGTTAAGTGAAGAAAATCAGAAGCTGAAGGTAAATCTCGGAAACCTCGAAAAAGCCAGAGTATTACAGCAGGACGTAGGTTTTCAGGAGTTCAGCGAAATTTTTCCTGATAAAGAATCATGTTATAAACATCTTGCCGAGGTTAAATGGGCCAAAGGGTATTCATGTTCTAAATGTGGTAATACTAAATATTACGAATTTTCTGAATTGTATGCCCGAAGGTGTACCAAATGCAGATATGTAGAATCAGCGACCGCAAATACTATTTTTGAAAAGGTAAAATTTCCTATCAATAAAGCTTTTTATCTGGTTTTCCTGGTTTATTCAAATAAAGGCAAACTTACCGCAGCAGAAATTTCTCAAATTTTATCCCTTCGTGAAAAGACCTGTCTTAAGTTTAAAAAGAAAGTGGAGGAAGCCATTTCTTCCAAACCAAAAAAATCAACCACCGCAGATGGATGGTCTGAGTTGATCATCGAATAAGATACAAAGTTGTTTAGTCCGGAAGTTTCCAGAAAAGGATTCAGCTTGGTGATTTCCTCCTTTAGCCGAAGGCTTCTTTTGCCTTCTTAAAAATACCAGCCTAAATCTTTGCGGTTCTTTGCGTATTCCTTTGCGCCTCTTTGCGTGAAATTATTTTAATCACTCATTAAATATTGCTTCTTAAGTTTTAAGTTAAGCACTCAGTCGGACGGTAAAAATTTACATTGGTATTTTTGTCAACATTGTGCCCATTCCTAAAAATCCTTCATTTTCCCGGCTTTCTGAATTTTAGTGAATTAGCCCATGGAGGTTCGCCATTACTTTGTCACGTAAGTGTACTTTCGTATTAGTTAAATATCTGTTAATCAATATTTTAATAAAATTTATTTTTGGTTTTTTCAGAAATTGCCACCACCTTTCATAAAAACACAGGCAAAATGCTTCGTCAATCAGTCTTATTTCTTTTTTTTATGTACTCTTTCTCTTTTCTGCCTTTCGGGTCCTCAGCGCTCGGAACCGCAGGTGATTCGGTAATTGCAATTCTTGATGATGAGCCGATCCATGCCATGGAATATTTAAGAGCTTATGCCATGGTAAGACCTTCAGTGATTTACGATGTGGTAGCTAAAGAGCCGCTTTCCAACTCATTTAATCAGGTTAATCAGAATATATCTCCAAATGGTATGGATGTGCTTAAGTCCGCTGCTCTTTCAATGTGTATAAGAATAAAAATGCAGGAAATTCTGATGAAAGAGCAGGGAATACTTCCTGATATTTCTTATTCCTCATTTTGCAAAGATTATAAATCCGAAATGGAGAACCGGCTTCTGAAAACCAAAAAAGGAGAACCTGTTTACGGACCGGTTCAAATGGATGAAAAAATGTTTTTCAACTACAGATTCAGCAGCAATACGACAAGATTAAAAAATAAACTTCGTGAGGTACTGAAAATTTCACCTTCTGAATCTTTCGATTTTAAATATGAAAACATGATTGATGCACTTATTAAAAATGCCAAGGTGCAGATCAATCAGCAATTATATAATCAAATATCATTACAATAAACCTAGATGAATATGAAAAAGAATTATCTTTTGTTTCTGATCATTTTTGTTGTTCCAATGCTGGGCAACGCAACGAATTTTTATATCGATTCACAATCAGGAAATGATGCCAACAGCGGAACTAGTCCTTCCCAGGCCTGGGCAAGTCTTACAAAACTTAATCACACTGTTTTTACTGCCGGAGATAGTATTTTGTTTAGAGCCAATGGTATTTGGACCGGAAGTTTTTCTCCTCAGGGATCAGGGACCGCAGGGGCGCCGATTGTAATCAGCAGATATGGCACGGGTAATAAACCTTTGCTTAGAGGTGCAGGTGTTGCATGTGTGATATGTTTTTCCAATCAATCTTACTGGCAGGTTCATAATCTTGAGATTACCAATACGGCAACCGGTGAAGCAAGCCGTTTAGGGATAAGGATTACTGCAAACAATGGAATTACGAACAGACATTTTCATATGAAGAATCTTTCTATCCACGATGTATTCGGAAGGTATACTTTTGAAATCATTGGTAAAAATACAGGAGGAATAGGAGTAAGAATTACAGGTGGAGGGGATGATACCAGATTTGATGACATACTTATCGAAGGTTGTGAAATTTATGATATTGTAAGAGTAGGTATTTCATCTCACAACAGCCAGTCCAACGCTAACAGCAGACAAGGCAATCAGCCCATAACCAATTTCGTCATCAGGAATAACTACATAGCAAGATGTGCCGGTGATGGTATAATTTTAAGAAGCACCTTTAAAGCGATTGTAGAAAATAATATTGGTTTTGAAAATCACAATGCCAATGAAAATCTTGTTTCTTACGGTGTCGCCTTCTGGTGCAGAAGTGCAGATAGTACGATTTTTCAATTCAATGAGGTATATGGAACCAAAGGCGTGCTTGATGGGCAATCATTCGATGCAGATTTCGAATCTCATGGTGCTATTTTTCAATACAACTACAGTCATGACAATGAAGGTGGATTTATGTTGACAATGAACGGTGTGACAGGGACAGTATTAAGATATAATATCAGTCAGAACGATGGTTACAGATCCGGTCACCTTGTTCACTTTTCTGACTGGAATCCGGGAACCTATCCCACAAGAGGATGGATGAATTTTTATAATAATACAATTTATATTCCTTCCGGGAACGTGACTGTTGTTGATAAGGCGATGGCCAATTCATCCTTTAGCAATAATATCATTTGCAATCACGGCACAGGGAATATTCAACTCTCTTCACAAGGACAAACTGCAGTATGGAGAAACAATCTAATATTCGGAAGAAACTCCTATCCGAACGATCCGAATTTAATTACGACCAATCCTATGTTGATTAATCCTGGTTCAGGTGCTACCGGTATGAACACAGTAGATGGTTACAAACTTGATGCTGCTTCACCTGCACTCAGGTCAGGAATGATTATTCAGAACAACGGCGGAAGAGATTATTATGGAAACCAATTGCCTTCAGGTAATCCTAATAGAGGTGCGTATGGAGGTCAAGGGGTGTTATCTACAGGTCTATTTGATAAAACTCTTGCAACCGAAACTTATGAAGTATATCCTAATCCTTGTACTGAAGCATTATTAAAATTCAAAATTAAAGAAGAAGTTGTTGCTCAGTCTTTATTTTTACAAGTATTTGATCTGACAGGAAATAAAGTACTTGAAGAAGGCATGCAGAGGGATGTTGCAGAAATGGCGGTTAATATTTTAGTTCTTCGACCCGGTGTTTACGTTGCCAGGTTAAAAGGTGATGGAGAAGTTATAGGTGATAAATTGGTTGTAGTGAAATAAATAATTTTGGTTACCGGAAATTTTACCTAAAACTTTCGGTAACCAATTAGTATTTTTTTTCATGTTCAGGAAATTCTTACCTGATTAAAAAAAGCACTGTTGGGATTATAAACCCTTTTTCAACTGATTAAAAAAGATTTTTATTGTAGAATTTAAAAAATACTAACCTTTTTATAAAAAGGTAATTGTTTAATTGAAGGATTTATTCAATTCTTAAAAACTTTATTTATTTATTTATTTGGTTAAAATATTACATTGGTTTTTGCTTTTTATTATAAATCCTACCAATTATTAAAAACTTGCCACTTAAGTTTTCGTACCACTCTTCAGATTTAGCAGGGTAATGATTTTTAAATTATTAGCTTTATAGAACCTGATTTTCCTCTAACCTGCCTCAATAAAGCAATCATTTATTTCATAATCCTTGAATAATCTTCTTTAAAATTATTCGGATAAAAATACTGTATTATGCACGCAGCTTTAAGGACCTGTCTTTTTGCTCTGATTTTTCTATTGTCTGTTTTTTCTGTTAATGCCCAAACCAGGGGAATGATATTTGAACCCGCCACCGGTTCAGGCAGGCTTATTCTCGATCCTAATGGAGATGGATTAATTTCCCAATCTGCCAATGGTTTTATTAGTAATGACCAGGGTGAAAGCGAGATTCCATATAGAAGGCTGGTTTTTCCCGGAACAGAACCAACAAGTGATATTAATAATGGACCTAACTGCGGGTTTACTGATTTTGTGGATTCAGGAACAGAGGATCCTGCCCAGTATCATTTTGATGGAACCAATCTTTTATTCAGGTTGAGAATGGGAAGTGTTGCACCTAACGCAAAAAGCTACAGCATACTGATTGATACTGATCAGAAGTTTGGATCATCCGGGCCTAATGCAGATCCCACTTACTCTCCCACCAATCCCGGGTTTGAAGTAGAGGTGGTTCTTGCAACCAAATTTGGGGTGTATATATATAACCTGGAAAGTGGTACACCTTGTAATCCGGCAGTTTCTTACGATGGAACTGATCATTATCAGAAGTCAATTGCACATTCAAATATATGTAACCCTTATAATTACTTCCTAGACTTCTTTATTAAGTTCAGCGATTTACAAGCTCTTGTGCCGGGACTTACAGCTTCTACACCCCTGAGAATGGTGATAGTGGATAATATGGCAGCAAAAAAATCCACAATATGTAATCCCAGTTCTGCTTCAGATATTGGAGGTGTAGATCAAAGCTGCGGTAGTCTTGAAAATTGTTTTAAGCTAATAATAGATAATTATACTCCTTGTCCTTTAAACAGTGCAACTGTTTGTACAGATCGCACACCTTGTCCGACAATAAACGGACCTATAGGAGCCGGAACGAACAGAGTTTCCGGAACATCGACAGCAGGTTCAGGTGCATTAATTAGAGTTTTCAGAAATGGTGTTGAAATCGGTACCACCTTTGTAACAGGATCAGGAACCTGGGAACTTACAGGGATTTCTGCTCATGTTTTGGGACAAGTAATTACTGCTTCTGCTACTGCTACAGGCAAATCAGAATCTCTCAGTAATTGTGACTCAAAAACTGTAGTTCCGGAATGTACACCTGCTACAACCACCACAGCTCCATTAGATGCTAATCTGGTTACAATTTCTGGAAATAAAGGGATCAGAATTAATAACGTAACTAATCCTGCAGGAACTCTTATAAGAATGTATAATACTGACGGAACATTGTTTAATCCATCAGTATTGAAAGCAGGAAGTGTCAATCCTATTACAGTAGTTTCAGGAACCACCTCGTATGTGTACGAGTGCCAGACCGGACAATGTTTTCCTTCAGGTGTATATTATATTTCTTTTGAAGAACCAGGTAAATGTGAATCTCAGCGTACTCCTTATTGTTTTAATACAACCGGTACTACTGCTGGTGCATCCGTCTCAACTTCTCCAATATTAAATACAACAACATCAGTTTCCGGAACAGTAGCTTCACCTGATAATGTTGCAGGCATTACAATTCTTTTTTATGTAAATGGAAATTTAAGAACTACGGGAACCACTGCTGCAGGCGGAAACTGGACTATTAGTTCGCTTACCTTGTCTACTTGTGATGCCATAACAGTACGGGCTATTGCTTCAGGGAAGTGTTTTTCTGCATTATCCTCTGCAATTACCGTTACAGGTGGGGTAAGTGTTGCTCCGGTGATTACAGGTAATTATTGCGTAACAGGTTCGGTTACAACAGTCACCGGTACATCTTCAGAACCTGCAGGAACTGTTATACAGGTTTATTCAAATGATATTGCTGTAGGTTCAACCACAACAGTAAATGCTAATGGCGAATGGACAGCGACAGGATTGAGTATTCCTTCTGGAAGTAAAATCAATGCAAGAGCAACAGCTCCGTGCAAATCTCAAAGTTCAAATTCGGCAAATGTTTTTGTGTCAACCAGAACAAGTGCTACTGTCTCTATTACTACTTCTCCTGTTTATGAAGGAACAACAACGATTACTGGAACAGGTGGTGGAGGAGCGATCATAAATTTGTGGGTAGATGGGATTTTAGTTGAAGGGGTGTCCGCAAATTCATCAGGTTCATGGACAATTAGCGGTATTCCTGATTATGAATTGTATGCCGGAGGAATGTTAACCGCCACTGCTACAACAACAGGAAATTGTCCTTCAAGTCCATCAGCTCAGGTTCCTATAATTTGCCAGCCACCTTTGAATAATCTTACAGTAAGTCCTGCTGATACTGCAACATGTAACAATAGTATGCAAGTGAATGCTAGGTTGGGAAGCTCTCAAAATTCTGTAATTTATCAACTGTTTAACGGGGCTACTCCCACCGGAGTCTCCAGAATGGGAAATGGTGGATCACTTAATCTATGGAGCGGTACGATATCTTCAAATATTAAATTAAATATTAAAGCATTTAAATTTCCTATAGGATCTTGTCAAGCGACATTAACTGATTCTATCCGGGTCAATTTTTACACAAATCCAAATGCTAATCTGACAGTTAATGCAACATCACCGGTTTGTTCCGGAACCTCATCGGTCATCACAGTTGAAAATTCTCAGCTAGGATTTAATTATCAGTTAAGAAATAATGCTGATAATTCATTGGTAGGAGCAGCAGTTTCAGGCACAGGCGGAACAATAAATCTTCCTACAGGAAATCTTTCTTCCAATACAACATTTAATGTCAGGGTATCGGCTGTTGCCCCTTCTATTTGTACAGGACAGTTAATAACCACTCCTACAGTTAATGTTACAGCATGTAATGCCGACCTGTCAGTAAACAAGACAGTAGATAATGCGACACCAAATGTGGGAAGCAATGTAGTGTTTACTATTACTGTAAGTAACGCAGGTCCGAGCAATGCTACAGGAGTCGTGGTGACAG
>JBKBUF010000021.1:11259-84568 GCA_046290815.1 Cytophagaceae bacterium
GACAGTAGGTAATGTTAACAATGGATCCAATGCAAGTCTACAGATTACAGCTACAGTAAATGCGAGCGGAGATTATTCCAATACAGCTTCGATTACTTCCTCAGATCAGCCAGATCCGACATCGGGCAATAATGCAGCGACAAGGAGTACGATTCCGGTTCAGATAGCAGACCTGTCAGTAAACAAGACTGTAAACAATGCCACACCAAATGTAGGCAGCAATGTAGTGTTTACAATTACAGTAAGTAATGCAGGTCCGAGCAATGTTACAGGGGTGGTGGTGACAGACCAGTTACCGAGCGGATACACTTATGTATCCGATAACGGATCGGGAGCATATAATAGTGGTACAGGCGTATGGACAGTAGGTAATGTAAACAATGGATCCAATGCAAGTCTACAGATTACAGCTACAGTAAATGCGAGCGGAGATTATTCCAATACAGCTTCGGTTACTTCCTCAGATCAGCCAGATCCGACACCGGGCAACAATACTTCGATAGTAAGTATTACTCCGGTTCAAATAGCAGATATTTCAATTAAAAAACTGATAGATAATACTAGTCCTACAGTGGGAAGTACTGTTGTATTTACCTTAAATATTAAGAACAATGGCCCAAGTGAAGCTACCGCAATAGTAGTTGTCGACATGCTTCCTCCCGGATATTCTTATGTTTCAGATAATGGAGGAGGGAGCTATAATAATATAAACGGTACATGGAATGCCGGAACACTTTTAAACGGAGCCTCAAAGTCATTGGAAATTACTGCCACAGTTGAAAACGCAGGAGATATTTACACAGATGATAATTATGTAAATATTGCTACAGTAACAAGTAATTCAATTGATCCAAATTCTACCAATAATACCTCATCTGTTAGACCAGGAATTGCAGATCTTGCTGTGACTAAAACTGTAAATAATGCTAATCCATTTGTGGGGTCAGAAGTTGAATTTACTATTGTTGCCAAAAATAATGGACCTGACAATGCATTAGGGGTAAAAGTAATTGATATTTTACCTGATGGTTATGAGTTTGTTTCATCTGTAGCTTCTCAGGGAAATTATGATGAAAATACAGGGATATGGACAATAGGTAATTTAAGTAATGGGGTATCTGAAAGTATCAGAATGACTGTTAAAGTTAATGCATTCGGAAATTATACCAATACAGCTTTAATTGTTGGTACTCAAACTGATGTTGTTTCAAACAATGATGAAGCAGCCGAGCAAACCAATCCGATTCAAGTAGCCGACCTGTCAGTAAACAAGACAGTAAACAATGCGACACCAAATGTAGGTAGCAATGTAGTGTTTACTATCACTGTAAGTAATGCAGGTCCGAGCAATGCTACAGGAGTAGTGGTAACAGATCAGTTACCGAGCGGATACACTTATGTATCAGATAACGGATCCGGAGCATATAATAGTGGTACAGGCGTATGGACAGTAGGTAATGTAAATGATGGATCCAATGCAAGTCTACAGATAACGGCTACAGTAAATGCGAGCGGAGATTATTCCAATACAGCTTCCATTACTTCTTCAGATCAGCCAGATCCGACACCAGGCAATAATACATCAACAAGAAGTACGATTCCGGTTCAGATAGCCGACTTGTCAGTAAACAAGACAGTAAACAATGCCACACCAAATGTAGGAAGCAATGTAGTATTTACCATTACAGTAAGCAATGCAGGTCCAAGCAATGCCACAGGTGTTGTGGTGACAGACCAGTTGCCGACCGGATATACCTATGTGTCAGATAACGGATCAGGAGCCTACAACAGTGGCACAGGAGTATGGACAGTAAGTAATATTTCTTCCGGATCTTCTTCCAGTCTTCAAATAACAGTTCGTATTAATGTTGCAGGAGATTATGTTAACACAGCCTCTGTTAGTTCAAGTGATCAATTCGATCCAAATACTAATAACAACGAAGCAACTGCTACAGTAATCCCAACTCAATTGGCAGACCTGTCCGTTGTTAAAATTGTTAACAATGCCAATCCTGAAGTTGGCACTAATGTAGTGTTTAGTATTACGGTAAATAATGCAGGTCCAAATAATGCGACCAATGTAATTGTAAGTGATCAGCTTCCTTCAGGATATTTCTATGTTTCCGATAATGGTAATGGAAGTTATAATAATGAAACCGGACAATGGAATGTTGGAACAGTTTTAAATGGGGAAAGCAAAGTGCTTCAAATTACAGTAAGAGTTAATGCTACAGGTAATTATGTGAATATTGCAAGTGTTTTATCCCTTGATCAAATTGATCCATCTGCAAGTAACAATACAGCACCACAAGCGATACTTCCGAAGCATGTTTCAGATATTTCAATTTTTAAAATAGTAGACAATACAACTCCGTCTGTAGGTAGCAATGTTATTTTTACAATTTCCGTAAATAATGCCGGTCCTAGTAATGCATCATCTGTAGTAATTACAGATAAGCTTCCGTCTGGTTATACATATATTTCAGATAATAGTAATGGAGCATATAACAGTAGTAGCGGTGATTGGACCATTAGCAATATTGCAAATGGTGAAACTGTTAGTTTACAAATCACGGCGAAGGTCAATTCTTCAGGAAATTATTTAAACTCGGCCAGTGTCACATCGTCATCTTCTTCTGATCCGAATACGGTTAATAATAGTTCAAACGTTGGTACCCAACCGTTGACCGGTGCAATCGCTAACCTTTCAATAGTGAAGACTGTTGATAATAACAAGCCATTTATAGGTTCAAATATTATTTTCACTATTACCGTACATAATACAGGACCCGATGATGCCTCAGGAGTAATTGTTAATGAGATGCTTGCTGCCGGATATTCTTATGTGTCAAATGTTGCAGATGTAGGAAACTACAATTTTTCTACAGGTAAATGGACTTTAGGAGATTTGAAGAATGGTTCTTCTGCCACTTTACAGGTTTTTGTTACTGTAAATGAATTTGGATCTTATACAAATACTGCAACTGTTTCTGGTAATGAAACAGATAGCAATTCGTCTGATAATTCTTCAACTGTTACACCTTGGGTAAGACAATCAGATATATTAATACCGTCAGGTTTTTCGCCCAATAATGATGGAGTAAATGATCTGTTTGTAATTACAGGCATTGAAAATTATCCTAATAATGTTTTGACCATGTTTAATCGCTGGGGGAATAAAGTTTTTGAAGCGAAAGGGTATAACAACGATTGGGATGGAACAAATAAATTTGGATATACCATAGGTGGAAATCAACTGCCTGTAGGAACCTATTTCTATATTCTTGACCTGGGAGAGCAGGGCTCCGGAGGGGATCAGATTATTAAAGGATTTATTTACCTGAACAGATAACCTGTTCTGCTAAAGACATATAATTACTATGAATAAATATATTTTGGTATTTTTTGTAACAATGCTTTTTGGTTTTAAGGCAATAGCCCAGCAACAGGCAATGTATACTCATTACTCTTTTAACACACAAGCAATAAATCCAGCATATGCAGGAACAAGAGACGCTTTGACTGTTACTACTTTGCATAGAAGTCAATGGGTAGGATTTGAAGGTGCTCCAAAGACATATACTGTAAACATGCATTCACCTGTTTTTAATAATCAGCTTGGTGTCGGATTGTCATTAATGAATGATAAGATAGGTCCGTTAAATACAACTTCTGTATATGCTGATTTTGCATATAAATTAAAAGTATCTGAAAAAGGAAAACTGGCATTTGGTATAAAAGGAGGTTTTGATATGGTGCAGGTAAATTTTAATTCTATAATTCTGAATCAGCAGAATGATCCGGCGTTTGCAGCTAATTATCAAAGTAAAATGATACCAAATGTTGGTGCTGGGGCATACTATTACACACCAACATGGTATTTCGGCGTATCAATTCCTAAGATTATGGAGAATTCGCTTAGGTTTACCGGTAGTTCCATGCTTGCTAAGGAGAAAAGGCATTTTTTCTTTATAGCAGGTAGGGTGTTTGATCTTGGTAATAATATTAAATTTAAACCTACAACGTTTGTAAAAGCTACAAATGGCGCACCTATCGAAGCAGATCTTACTGGTATGCTGATATTTTCTGATAAAATTGAAGTTGGAGCTATGTTCAGAACAGGTGATGCAATTGGCGCTTTGTTTGGAATAAACTTGTCAGACCAGTTAAGGTTTGGATATTCCTTTGATTGGTCATATGGAATCCCGACAGGCAGATACAATTATGGCAGCCATGAGCTGATATTAAGGTATGATTTTATATATAAAGACAGATACAAGGTAAGGTCTCCAAGATATTTTTAATAAGATTAATGAATCAGAAATTAATTATAATGAAGAATACAGTTTTAATACTTTTCCTTTTTATTTCATCTGTAGCTTTATCGCAGAAGTCTGCTAAGGAGAAAAAGGGTGATAAATATTTTCATTATTACTCATTTAATTCGGCAATATTGAAATACAATTCTGTTTCAAATCTGACAGTAGATGGTCAGAGAAAATTGGCAGAGAGCTATAGAAATATCGGTAATTATGATCTTTGTGAAAAAGTATACAGTCAGTTTATAACATCTTCAGGAGCAATCTCGGATGATTATTTTAATTTCTCATATGTTTTAAGATTGAATGGAAAATATGAAGAATCGGATGTATGGATGAATAAGCTTGCAGAATCTTATCCTGATGATTTGAGGGTAAAAAGTTTTAAAAACAACATATCAAAGTTTGGCCAGCTGTTAAAAGATGAGGGAAGATACGGTATTGTAAACCTGGAGGTTAATACCGACCACCAGGAATTCGGAACCGCTTTTTATCTTGATCAGCTGGTGTATGCTTCAACTAGAGAAGATATTAAACCGGTAAAACATATTTATAACTGGAACCAAAGACCCTTCCTGGATATTTATTTTGCTGACCTGCAAAATGATCAAATGCTAAATCCACGGCAGTTTTCAAAAAAATTAAATAATGAGATGCATGAAGGTCCTGCAAGCTTTACTGCCGATGGAAAGTTAATGGCATTTACCTGTAATAATTACAAAAGCAAAAGCAGTGATAAAACAATTAAACTACAAATATTTTTTGCAGAAAAAGATGATAATGGAGAATGGGAAAAATTAATTCCTTTCAAATTAAATGACCCTGAATATTCAGTTGCATTTCCTGCACTAAGCAAGGATGGAAGTTACATGTATTTTGCAAGTGATATGCCTGGCGGTTTCGGGGGCGTGGATCTTTACAGAATTGAGAGAAATAGTGACGGAACCTGGGGTGATCCTGTAAATTTAGGAAATACTGTTAATACCGAAGCGAACGAAATGTTTCCTTTTTTTCATGAAAGTCAAAACTTATTGTTTTTTGCCAGCAACGGACATTTAGGATTAGGAGGACTAGATATTTTTGTTTCTCCTGTAAATAAAGATAAGCAGTTTACTAAAGTTATTAATCTTGGGTATCCTATGAATACGAGATTCGATGATTTTGCCTTTATCTTAAATGAACAAACCACAAAAGGATATTTTTCTTCAAACAGGGAAGGAGGAAAAGGAGATGACGATATATATATGTTTGAGATGTTGAAACCATTTTCTTTTGGGAAAACAATAAAAGGAGTTGCTAAAGATACCAAAGGTAAAATTCTAAGTGGAGTTAAAATTGAACTTAAAGATGAGGAGGGGAATATAGTGAATACATTTGTAACTTCTGAAAATGGAATTTTTGAATTTATTGCAGAACCAGATAGGACATATATAATTGAGGCAATTGCAAATAATTATAATAAAAATTCATTAACATTATCAACCAATACAAATGATGATATTGTTAACGGGGATATAAAGCTTGAGCAAAAAAGTGCTTTACTTTTTGTTGTTTCAGATGCCGCTACAAAAGAAGTATTAAAAGGTGTGAAAATTCAGGTGCAAGATTTGTCTGAAGGATTAAAGTATGAAAATGAAAGAGAATCAGGATCATTTAAACTTTCAATACCGGATAAAAAGGTTGGACAAAAGATCAGTTATATTATTCGGCTTGAGAAGGAAGGTTATTTAAACAAAAACCTGGTCTTTACTTATACTATTTCAGATCCGGGTGATATTTATGTTCATGAACAAATGGATTTAAGTTTGTCAAAACTCGAAGTTGGCGTTGATCTTGCCAAGATGATCAATTTAAAACCAATATATTTTGATTTGAGTAAATATAACATCAGGAAAGATGCAGCAGAAGAGCTTGATAAAATTGTCAAAATTTTAAAAGATTATCCTGCTATGGAAATAGAGATAGGTTCTCATACAGATTGCAGATCCAGTGCTCAGTTTAATGCAAAACTATCAGAAAACAGAGCAAAGTCTTCAATGGAATACATACAGAAGAGAATTTCCAATCCGGAAAGAGTTACCGGCAAAGGTTATGGTGAATCAAAGTTGAAAAATGATTGTGCATGTGAAGGTTCTGTTAAATCTACCTGTACAGAAGAACAGCATCAGGAGAACAGAAGGACAGAATTTATTATACTTAAATTTGAATAAACAGGCTTGAGTTTTCTAGCGTCCCAATATCTATCTAATGTCGGAAATCTATAAATACTCATTATAAATTTAAATAATAGTCCTTTAACAATAGCTTAAAACTATCAGTGTACTCACTGTTGTTTTTTTTGATTATTAATACTTTATCATTTCTTTTGTTATCAATAAAGCTGTATTCTGTTATTACTCTGAATATACTGCCTTCTGCTGTGTTTCTGATCAAAAGCCTGTGGTTTAAAAATAATTTCTGCTTTAATGCCAATTCTGCAAATTTTTTACTTTCGTATTCCGGTAATAAAATGTAAAACCTCCCATCCGGATTCAGTAGTTTGCCAACACATTCTACAAGCTCTTCAAACGAGAGTGCATCTGAATGCAGTGCCTGATCTTTTTCTTTCTTTCCTGATTTAAGATGGTTCTTGAAAAAAGGTGGATTAGAAATTATAAGATCATATTTGTCAGATCGGGTAGAGGAGAAGTATTGAATGCTGTTGTTGTATAATTTAATTCTGTTATACCATGGGCTCAGCTGAATGTTTCTACTGGCTTCTTTATAGCTTGATAAATCTATTTCAACTGCATTTATTGAAGCTTCAGATTTTTGAGCAAGCATCAGACTAAGTAATCCGGTGCCTGTCCCTATATCCAGTATTTTATTTGCGTTGTTTGTCTGAATGTATGCTCCGAAAATACAGGAGTCTGTGCAAACTTTCATAGCACTCTTCTCCTGATGGATTATAAATTTTTTAAATTGAAAATATTTGTTAGGCAATTTTTGAATTAGTCTACGATGCCGAATTTCTCATACCACTCGTCAATAAGCAGGTTAGGGCCTTCTGCACTTTGTACTGCAAGTTTGTCACAAACTTCATTCTCAATATTACCTGCATGTCCTTTCACCCATTGCAACTTTACTTTATGTTTGTTGTATACCTGAATAAATCTTCGCCACAGGTCCTCATTTTTTTTGTCCTTAAAATTTTTCTTCACCCATCCCCAGATCCAGCCTTTTTCCACTGCATCCACTACATATTTTGAATCAGAATATATGGTAACTGTTTGTCCGGGCTCCTTTAAGGCTTCAAGCCCTTTAATTACAGCAAGTAGTTCCATTCTGTTGTTCGTAGTTTTTCTGAAACCTTCCGTTAGTTCTTTTCTATGTTGTTTGTACATAAGAACCACACCATACCCTCCTGGCCCCGGATTTCCTTTAGCTGCACCATCTGTATACATTACAATCATTTACCTGGCAAGTTTGGTTAATTCCGATTTTAATATTTCAAATTCTTCATCTTTAATTGCAGGGAAGTTGGCTATTCTTATAGTGTTTTCCTTCCATTGTCCGTATCCGTTTCCTGCTATAATATTTTGTTTTCTGAGGTCTTCTTTCAGACTGTTAATAAACGCAGCATCACCCTGAAGAGCAAAAACCGTTTGAGACCTCAAGTCCGGGTCTGCAACCATAGGTTTTAATCTGCGAAGCGAATCAGTATAATTATAAAAATCTACCGCCCTGTGATGGATATGTTTGTTTATTTTATCAATACCTTCGGACTGCTCCATAACTTTTTTTAGCAGGTAAATATTCAGGATGTTTGGCGTGTGTGTCGTTTGATAGTTCAGATAATTTTCGTGAAGCGCTAAAATATCATTATAGTAACGATTGCTTTTTATTTCTTTTGCTTTTTGAATGGCCGAGGGGGAACAAATCATTAACGCCATTCCTGATGGGAGGCCGAAACATTTCTGCACTGAAGCAAACCATATATCTGCTGCAGCTATATTCAATTTTATTCCTCCCAGCGATGACGTGCAATCAACAGCAATAATTCCTTTGAATCTGTTTCTAAGTTCTTCTAATACCGAATTATTAACATGAGTTCCATTGGAAGTTTCGTTTTGCACAATACCGATAAGTTCATATTGTTCAGTAAGGTTGTCTGTATTCAATCCTGCATCAACTGAAAAATGATTGCCGAAACTTCGGGTATTTATTTTCTTTGCAGAATTAAACCATTTCTCACCGAATGAACCGTTATAAAAATATAAAGAAGGGACATTGTAAGACTGAGAAATTACTTCCCAACATTCAGTAGCGGAAGAGCAAAAGTATATGGCATAATCTTCCGGAATGTTGAGCTTGGATTTAAGCAATGCTTCACATTGTTTGTATAGCAACATGAATTCAGTTGTACGGTGATTGAAGCTTAAGATTCCACTGTCATATGCTTCAGCCAGATATCCTTTGATTTCAGGGAAAAGCTTTGAAGGTCCCGGATAAAAGGTAATCATTATTTGCTTAGAGTATTGCTTAGATAATACAGAGCCATAGAATAGCTTTCCATGCCGAAACCGGAAATAACACCTTTACAGTTTTTGGCCAGGAAACTTTTATGCCTGAATTCTTCTCTTGAATGTACGTTGGAAAGATGCACTTCAATAACAGGTGTTTTTATTGCAGCAATAGCATCAGATATGGCAATGGAAGTATGAGTGTATGCGCCGGCATTCAGGATAATGCCATCCAGTTCAAATCCCTTTTCATGCAGCTTGTTGATTATTTCTCCTTCAATATTTGATTGGAAATAATGAAGATCTGCAGATGGAAATTTCTTTTTGAGTTCGTTAAAATATTGCTCAAAGGACTGTGATCCGTAGATGGATGGCTCTCTTACGCCAAGAAGATTCAGGTTAGGGCCATTAATTATTAGTATTTTCATGCTTAAATATTTAACTTTAGTCATGAACTGGGAATTGCTGATCAAACAGTTTAAAACTTATCTTCAACTGGAAAAATCATTGTCAGAGAACTCTGTACAATCCTATGTTCATGATATTGTAAAGCTAAGACAGTTTTTAGAAATCTCCAATTGTTCTAAATCTCCTGCACAACTTAGTTTGAAGGAATTACAGGATTTTCTGGTATTTTTAAATGATTTAGGTTCCGCGCCTCATTCTCAGGCTAGGATAATTTCAGGGATCAAGGCATTTTTTAAGTTTCTCGTACTGGAAGAAGTAATCAATATTGATCCTTCAGATATGCTGGAGGCTCCCAAATTGGGAAGGAAATTGCCTGATACATTAAGTTTTCATGAGATTGAAAGTTTGTTGACGGCAATTGATCTTTCTTCAGCAGAAGGACAACGCAACAGGGCAATGCTGGAAACTTTATACAGTTCCGGGCTTCGGGTTTCTGAATTGGTTGATTTAAGGATTAACAATGTGTTTTTTAATGAAGGCTTTCTGAAGGTATTAGGAAAAGGGGATAAAGAAAGATTGGTTCCGATAGGAAGGGAGGCCATGAAATTTATGAAAATTTACCTGAATGAAATTCGGGTACATATACAAATACAGAAAGGCTTTGAAACTTATGTTTTTCTAAACAGAAGAGGAACCAGGCTTACAAGGGTAATGGTATTTATGATTATTAAAAATCTGGCTGAAAAAATCGGGTTGAGGAAGCAGGTGAGTCCGCATACATTCCGCCATTCCTTTGCTACGCATTTGATAGAAGGAGGAGCGGACTTGAGAGCAGTTCAGGAAATGTTAGGACATGAAAGTATTACCACTACAGAGATATATACCCATTTAGATAGAGATTATTTAAAGCAGATAATCAGAGATTATCATCCGCGCAGCTAAGGTTAAATCAGATATTCAATAGTGAAACAAGTTATTATTTTATGATCAGAATTTTATCGGTTGTTTTAGTTTTTATTACAATTAACTTGCCTTCGCTTTCGCAGGATGTCAAGAAATGGGAAGAAACAATTTTACAATTTGAAAAGAGAGATGTAGGTAATCCTGTTAAGAAGAATGGTGTGGTGTTCGCCGGAAGTTCTTCTGTTGTTATGTGGAAGACTTTGGAAGAGGATTTCAAGGGAATTAATGTAATAAACCGTGGTTTTGGCGGATCCTGTATTTCAGATCTGGTTTATTATGTTGACCGTGTGATTCTGGTATATAAGCCTTCTCAGGTTTTTATTTATTCAGGTGAAAATGATATAGCTTTTGGCGCTGCCCCCGAAGAGGTTTTAAATGACTTTAAAATTCTGGTAAAAAGAATACAGGAAAAACTGCCGGCATGTAGAATTCATTATATTTCAATTAAGCCGAGCCCATCAAGAAGGATATATCAGGAGGATTTCCGAAAGGCAAATTTTTTGATTGAATCATTTATAAAAAATCAGAATAATCCTAAGTTGAAATTCATTAATGTTTTTGATGCCATGCTGGATGATATAGGGCGACCTCGGCCAGCTTTATTCATTGCTGATAGTCTGCATATGAATCAGGATGGATATAAAATCTGGAAAGGTATAGTCGGGAGTTACCTGAAATAACTTTTTTATTTAGGCAGATAAATATTGAAATAATATTCATGCTCCTCCACCTTGAAATGCTCCGGTAATGCAAGCTGGAAATTTATTTTGGTCTTTTTTGGCTGTCCTTCCACCTTATAATCAAATATCAGGTACTTGTGGTTTAAAATTCTCTGAGGCATAATCTGGCTTGCGTCTATGTCATAACAACCAAGATATTTTTCAGGAGAGAAAACAAGAAGTTTTTTTATTGGTGATGAGCTGTTTTTAAGTTTTGCCTGAATAGACATGATGCGGTAAATAACAACCGAATCTTCATTGATTATATGTCCAATGTAGGAGTAAGATTGATAGTCAGCTTCTTCGGCTTTAATGAGAAGATCAGGATATTCAGCCTTGATTTTTACCATCAATACATTGAGCAGCGAATCCTTGCCCGGATCAGCGTTGTATCCGGATGCAATACTATGACTTATAGGCACAACAATAAGTGCTATAATTATCAGGGAGTTTTTCATTTAAAGGAGTTTTTCTGGAATTTTTTACGAAAAAAATCCAAGCGTGTTTTTGATAATTGGGCGGAATCAGCCTAAGTATTTAATTTAATGAGAATAAGTTTAAAACAATCTCCATCGGTATGATGGAAAAGTCCATTTTTTCTTCAATAAAAAGCTCTTCGTAATCTGATTTCAGCATGAACTGAATCTGATGGGATTTCCTCTCCACAACAAGAATATATAGGAAGTTTGATTTTAGGAGATTGTGGAAAGCAAGTAGAAAATTGTCCGCGTGATCCGGCATTTTTTCCCTGATGACATCATAAAGAACTGTGAACTGGTAAAGAGGTTTTTTGCTTCTGATTGTGCTGCTTAAGTGAGATATCACTTTAGATTTCACCAGTATTGCAAACATGTTTTCATGTATCTGGTCTTGTATTGCCTTTAGCGCTTCTATTCTTTCCTGCCTTCTCATATTATATTAATTTGAAAGAAGGTGAGATTGTTTCCCTTACAGGTGTAATTTCTTAATTCACAATTAAAAAACGTTAAGGTAAAGATAAAGGCAGGGTCCTGAGAAAAAGTAAAAGCCCCTGTTAAGGGGCTGGTTTTAGTAAAGGTATTATGAAAAAGATCAGATTAAACAGGGTTTGCGAGTGTTTCTCCATGCTGGCTAAGGTCTAGTCCAAGCATTTCGTGTTCCTCTTTCACTCTTATTGGAATTACAGAATTAACTATTGCATATAGTGCATAGCTTCCGCCAAGAACGAAGAGGCTAACAATTACAAGTCCTTTTAAATGAACAATAACAAGGTCCAGGCTGCCGGTAGTGAATAAGCCACCCTCAGTAGCAAGGAGAGCTGTAAATATCATGCCTGATATACCTCCTACACCGTGGCAGGGAAATACGTCGAGGGTGTCGTCAAGAGCGGTCCTGTTTTTCCAATAAACTACCACATTGCTTATAATGGCGGAGAAAGTCCCTACAAAAATGCTGCTTTGTACACTAATGAACCCCGCTGCAGGGGTAACGGCAACCAGGCCCACCACTGCGCCTATACACGCACCCATTGCTGTGATTTTCCTTCCTCTGATGGCATCGAAGAATACCCAGGCAAGGGCGGCGGCAGCCGCTGCGGTATTTGTGTTTGCAAAAGCCAGGGCTGCGAGTCCGTTAGCTGCAGCAGCAGATCCGGCATTGAAACCAAACCATCCGAACCATAGTAAACCTGTTCCAAGGATTACATATGCTACGTTGGCAGGGTTATGGGAAACACCATGTTCTTTTCTTTGCTTTAATACCATAGCTCCAACAAGTGCTGCTAATCCTGCAGAAATATGTACGACAGTTCCACCTGCAAAATCAAGTACTCCCCATTTCATAAGCAAACCGTCGGGGTGCCATGCCATATGAGCCAATGGGCAATAAATGAATAAACTGAAAAGGGTAATGAATAAAAGGTATCCTGAAAATCTGATTCTTTCAGCAAATGAACCTGTAATCAATGCAGGTGTAATTATTGCAAACATGAGCTGGAAAAATGCGAATAAGATAAAAGGAATAGTTGGAGCAATGACCGGATGTGGGGTGGTGCCCACACCTCTGAACATGAAAAAAGTCATGGGATTTCCAATTATGCCACCAATAGAATCTCCAAAGGCAAGGCTGAAACCAACAACAATCCAAAGAACACTTACTACGCCCATTGAAATAAAGCTCTGAAGCATAGTGGAAACAACATTTTTGCTGCTAACCATACCACCATAAAAGAATGCAAGGCCGGGAGTCATAAGTAGAACCAGGGCAGTAGCACAAAGCATCCAGGCTACGTCACCTGAATTGACCTCAGCACCGGAGTCGATTGCAGGTTTTACAGGAAGTATTACCGAAATAATACTAATTGCCACAAGCAGGATAAATGGCAGAATCCAGAATTTTTTCATAATAATTTAATAAAGGTTAAACATTTGGTCACAATATATATATCAAATGTACCTAATTAAAATTTAAACCTCAAACAAAAACTTTAAAAAGGTTTGAATTTCGACGATAAATCAATAAAAATATATAAAAAGTGAAAAAACAGGTTAAATTTTTGAGTCAAATTTACTTAAATTATATCTGTTTTTATTATTCTTGTTTAAAATTGCAGTACGTTTTTCAAAATTAGGATTATAAATGAAACTAAAAAATTAGCTTTACTGCCTGAAATTTTGACATAAATGTTATTTAAAGTGTGTTATTTTTAATGTTTGCTTTAAAAAATTAACTGGTTATAATAAAATCGGCTATTTGATTATAGTCCTGATTTTTAGTTAGCTTTGTGGAAGCCGAATCCAAAAAGGAAATAGGCGGTAAATTATTGGTATTCAGATAAATTACTTAGTTTCTTGTACAAATTATTACTTAGGCCTATTTTGTTCAGGTTAAATCCCGAACGAGCCCATCATCTTACCTTCAGTTTATTAAAGCTTGCCTTTGCGCTTCCTTTTTTGGGGTGGTTTTTAAGAAAATGCTATAGAATTTCGGATCAGAGGCTTGAAAAAGAGGTTTTCGGATTAAAATTTAAAAATCCTGTTGGTCTGGCAGCAGGCTTGGATAAAGATGCAGTGGTTTTTAATGAACTCGCTTCTCTTGGTTTCGGATTCGTTGAAATAGGAACGCTTACACCTAAAGGTCAGCCAGGAAATGATAAACCAAGGCTTTTTCGTTTAAGATCTGATAAAGCGCTTATTAACAGAATGGGATTTAATAACAAGGGTGTTGAAGAGGCTGTAAAAAAACTAAAGAAAAGAAGTACGGATATTATTATAGGTGGTAACATTGGGAAAAATAAGATCACACCAAATGAAGAGGCCAATTCAGATTATGAATACTGTTTCAATGCCTTGTTTGATTATGTCGATTATTTTGTTGTGAATGTAAGTTCTCCTAATACACCTAACTTAAGGGCTTTACAGGAAAAAGAACCATTAAAAAACCTGCTGAATTCACTGCAGAAAATAAATAAAACTAAGCAACATCCACGGCCGCTATTATTGAAAATTGCCCCTGATCTTACAGATTCCCAATTGGATGATATCATCGAAATTGTGAGGGAAACAGGAATTGATGGTGTGGTTGCCACCAATACCACCATAGACAGATCAAAACTATCAGCGGATAAAAAAGCTTTGGAAACCATAGGAGCAGGGGGCTTAAGCGGCAAACCACTGTTTAACCGTTCGGTGGAGGTTGTCAGATACCTTAAGTACAAATCCGGTAATGCGTTTCCGGTGATAGGAGTCGGAGGTATTTTTTCTTCCGATGATGCAATGAAAATGCTGGATGCCGGAGCTGACCTGATTCAGATATACACAGGGTTTATCTATGAAGGACCAGATCTTGTAAAAGAAATTAACGATAAATTATCCAGACTCCAATCATAAAATTTCCGTTCATTACAAGTTTTGGCAATGTCAGGTTAATGGATTTCATTCGGAAAATCTCTTTAACTTTTGTCTGAGAAAGTCCGATTTTCGAAGGAATTTTATTAATTTTGACATTCTAACAATTGAACATGGCAGAAAATACCTACAAGAAGCCTAAAAAGGAAAAATCAAAAAAGAAATCCTCTCAAAAAAAATACCTCGCGTTCCTGTCTGATAGCAGATTTAAACTGGCTTTTGGTTTTTTTCTCCAGATCTTTGCCTTCGCTTTACTGATTGCATTTACTTCGTATTTATTTACCGGAGCAAATGATCAAAGCGTTGTTGAAGCTTTGTTTCAAACCAATATAACCGAATCGGGAAAAGAGACCCAAAACTGGTTAGGTTTAATAGGAGCTTTGTTGTCCTATATTTTCTTGTTCAAATGGTTTGGTATTGCTTCATTCCTCTTTGTTCCTATTATATTCCATATTGGTTTCAGAGTTGTATTTCAGAAATCTCTGTTTAATCTAAAGAAATTTTCTTTACTGAGTTTATTTTTTCTTTTCTGGACAAGCACCGCTCTGGGATATTTTGAATACAGTCTGGAAAGACAAACCTACTTGTCATTTATCAGCGGTGGAATAGGTTTTGAAATAGCTTCATTTTTGAATGGATTTATGGGTTGGGGTACCCCCATGCTTCTTGGATTTGCCTTTATTACATTCAATATTTTCTATTTCAACATAACCTCTCTTGCGAATCCTAAACTGGAAAACATTGAAGGAAATCTGGAGTCCGAAAATGAAGAATTAGCTGATGAAGAAAATTCCGAAGAAGATATTCTGGAAGATGATGCACAGGAGGAAGAAGTGTCAGATGAAGATTGGGTACTTAAAGTGACAAATGAAGAAGATGAGGAGATAACAGAGGAGGAGGCAGAAGAAGAATCGGAAGTTGAAGGTGATGAAGAGTTGGAAGAACAGGATAGTGAAGAAACAGATGATGTATCAGAAGATGAAATTCCTGCAATCATTAAATCTTCGGAAGATGATATTGGAATGATGGTCGAAAAGGCGGAAGGTGAGGAGATAGTAGAAGATAATGTAGAAAATTATGATCCTACTCTGGATCTTTCATCCTACAAATATCCTCCTTTAGATCTGCTAAATGAATATGAGATCGGGAAAGTTCAGGTTACTAAGGAGGAGCTTGAAGCAAATAAAGATAAAATTGTAGAAACTCTATCTCATTACAATATCGGTATATCCAGTATAAAGGCGACCATAGGACCTACAGTTACATTGTATGAAATAGTACCGGATGCAGGTATCAGGATCTCTAAAATAAAAAATCTTGAAGATGACATAGCGCTAAGTCTTGCAGCATTAGGCATTCGTATCATTGCACCAATACCGGGTAAAGGTACGATAGGGATCGAGGTGCCGAATAGCAACAAAGAGACGGTTTCCATACGTTCAGCACTGTCTACAGAGAAGTTTTTGAAAAGTGATAAAGATTTACCTGTAGTTTTCGGAAAGACCATCTCCAATGAAGTTTTCATCATTGACCTGGCAAAAATGCCTCACCTTTTAATGGCAGGTGCAACAGGTCAGGGTAAGTCAGTAGGCTTGAATGTACTTCTTACCTCACTGATTTATAAAAAACACCCTTCGCAGTTGAAGTTTGTTTTGGTGGATCCAAAGAAAGTAGAGTTGTCTTTATTTAATAAAATAGAGAGACATTTCCTTGCCAAGCTTCCTAATTCTGAAGATGCAATCATCACCGATACAAAAAAGGTAATTCATACTCTTAATTCGCTATGTGTTGAAATGGATAACAGGTATGATTTGCTTAAGGAAGCTAACTGCAGAAACTTAAAGGAGTACAACAAGAAGTTTGTTGAACGCAGGCTTAATCCAAACAACGGTCATCGCTTTATGCCATACATAGTATTGGTGATAGATGAGCTTGCCGACCTTATGATGACAGCAGGCAAAGAGGTGGAAACGCCTATAGCCAGACTTGCGCAATTGGCAAGAGCTATTGGTATTCACCTGGTAGTTGCAACCCAGAGGCCATCTGTAAACGTTATTACCGGTATTATTAAAGCCAATTTCCCTGCTCGTCTAAGCTTTAAAGTGACATCCAAGATTGACTCCAGAACTATTCTTGATGCCGGTGGTGCTGAGCAATTAATCGGCCAGGGAGATATGCTTTTTTCAGCTGGTTCTGAACTTATTCGTGTTCAATGTGCTTTTATAGACACACCGGAAGTTGAAAGAGTTTGTGATTATATAGGTTCCCAGCGAGGATACGATTCAGCCTATATGTTGCCGGAATTCAATGATGAAGATATGGATGGCGAAAAGGGTGAATTTAATTTTGCCGAAAGGGATTCACTTTTTGAAGAAGCCGCCAGAATCATAGTAGCTCATCAGCAGGGAAGTACATCCTTGTTACAAAGAAGATTAAAACTAGGGTATAACAGGGCAGGAAGATTAATTGATCAATTGGAATCGGCCGGAATAGTCGGTCCGTTTGAAGGAAGTAAGGCCAGAGAAGTTTTAATCCGTGACGAAATGAGTTTGGAACAATTATTGAATGAATTAGATAAAAAATAATAATTAGATTTGAAGTTTATTAATTTGATGAAAAAGATGAAGAACGCACTGGTTTTGATTTTATCATTTGTTTGCCTTGCAACAGTTACATTTGCTCAACAGGATCCTAAAGCTGCTGCTATCCTGGATGCTATGAGCAAAAAATATAAAGATATGCCATCATTCAGAGCCAAATTTGTTTACACAATGGAAGCTCCCGGAAATATTAAGGAAACATCTGAGGGAGAGATAATTGTTAAAGGATCTAAGTTTATTTTGAGAATGGGTGGACAGGAAATCATAAACAATGGAACTACCGTATGGACTTATATAAAAGATGCTAACGAAGTTAATGTATCTAACTATGAGCCAGGTGAAAATGATTTAAATCCTACCAAAATTTATACTATGTATAAAAAAGGATATAAATACATGTTCCTTGAAGAGAAAACTGAAAATGGGAAAACTTATGAAGTAGTGGATCTGATCCCTGAGGACAAAAAGCCGCAGATTTTCAAAGTAAGGATGGAAATTAACAAAAAGGATAAAACGCTTAAAAGCTGGAAGATTTTTGAGAAAAACGGGAATAAATACTATTACACCGTCAAAGATTTTCAGCCCGACTATAAAATAGAAGACAATGCTTTCACATTTGATGTAAGCAAATATAAAGGTGTCGAAGTAATCGAATTGCGCTAAAAGCTAATTTTCCCGGTTTAAATGAAGAAATTTATATCAGTAGCTGCTTTTGTATTCTGCATAGTGCAACATGTATGTGCACAGCAGGATCCGAAAGCAGCTGCTATTTTAGATCAGGTAAGTAAAAAATACTCCTCCATAGCTTCCTATAAAGCTAAATTCACTTATACAATGGAAAGCCCCGGCGCGGGTATTAATGAAACTTCTGAAGGAGAAATTGTAGTAAAAGGTCACAAGTTCCATTTAAACATGGGAGGACAAGAAATTATTAATAACGGTACTACCGTCTGGACTTACCTGAAAGAAGCTAATGAGGTTAATATTTCAGATTACCAGCCTTCCGATGACGATATAACCCCTTCCAGAATTTTTAATATGTATAAGAAGGGTTATAAATATACTTTCCTATCTGAAAAGACAGAAAATGGAAAGGTCTATGAAGTAATTGACCTTATCCCTGAAGACAGAAAAACCTCTTTCTTTAAAGTAAGGCTGGAAGTAAATAAAAAAGATAAGACTTTAAAAAGCTGGACCATTTTCGAAAAAAATGGAAACAGGTATGTTTATTCTGTAAAATCTTTTACACCTGACTTTCCCGTAGAAGATAGCTTTTTTAATTTTGATAAATCAAAATATCAGGGAGTGGAAGTGATCGATCTTCGTTAGTAATTTCTCTTTCTGTTTTTTAATTGTTTTTGTTTTTTTAATCTCAACTGTAGATGACCCGTTCGGAATTAGTATCCAATATTCTTAAAAAGAAATCTTTCCTTTGCGTCGGTCTTGATACCGATATTACAAAAATTCCTCAGCATTTACTGAAGCATGAAAATCCGGTACTGGAATTCAACAGGCAAATTATCGATGCTACCAGAGAGTTTTGTGTTGCCTATAAACCAAACACCGCCTTTTATGAGGCGATGGGTGCAGAGGGATGGAATATACTGGATCAGACTGCAAACTATATATCACACACGCATTTTACGATAGCAGATGCCAAGAGAGGCGACATTGGAAATACATCAGGTCATTATGCCCGTGCTTTTTTTCAAAAATTAAACTTCGATTCCATTACGGTAGCACCATACATGGGAGAAGATTCTGTAAAGCCATTTCTGGAGTTTGAAGGTAAATGGGTAATACTGCTTGCACTTACTTCCAATCCGGGGAGTCAGGATTTTCAGGTGCAGAAAAATAAAGACGGGAATGAGTTGTTCACGGAAGTTTTAAAGAAAAGCCAAACCTGGGCATCGGCAGACAATCTGATGTATGTTGTAGGTGCAACCAGAGGACAGGATATTGCAAGGGTCAGAAGTCTTGCTCCCGAATATTTTTTTCTTGTACCGGGTGTTGGTGCCCAGGGAGGGGATCTTGATGAAGTTTGCAGATATGGCATGAATAAAGAGGTAGGCCTATTAATTAACGCTTCCAGAAGTATTATTTATGCTTCCTCCAAAGAGGATTATGCTGATGTCGCACATAAGGAGGCAAAAGCCTTGCAAAAGGAAATGGAAATATGTCTTGATAAGTATTTAAGGTAATTCCCGGATTTCTTTGTTGTTCATTTCTTTCAATCCTGTTACATTTAGCTTATTTTTTTTCAACCAGCTAAATGAAAGAAGACTTATTGCAATTTGTCTGGAGCAGGCAGGCTTTCTCCAGACCCGCCTTTTCCCATCTTGGGGAGGAAATAATTGTGCTTAACCCCGGTACTTGGAATACAGATTCCGGACCTGATTTTCTTAATGCACGTATTGTCATAGGAGGAATAGAATGGGTAGGCCATGTAGAAGTACATGTTTTATCTTCCGGCTGGAAGCTGCATACACATGACCAGGATCAAAATTATAACAATGTAATTCTCCATGTTGTTTGGCAAAATGATAAACCGGCTGAGAGGTATGACAAAACATTAATACCAGCCCTTGAGCTTAAAGACAAAATTCCTCTTTCATTGCTGGATACTTATGAAAAATTAAATCAAGCTGCTGAAGTCCCCTGTACAATGATTAACCATAAATTTTCCTTGAAGGAAATCCGGGATGTCTTATTGGAACATGCAGAAGATAGATTAATCCGAAAGGCCCAGGATATAGTAAAACTGCTTAATGAAAACTCCGGTGATTGGGAAGAGACCGCCTATCAGTTGCTAATGGAAAGGGCAGGGTTGAAGATAAACAATTATCCATTTAAGGTTCTGGCAAAATCCCTGCCCTTTAAAATTATTAAGAAGCATTCTCATAAGCCTGAAGAAGTAGAAGCCTTGTTGTTCGGACAGGCGGGGTTTTTGAATAAAAATTTTACCGAGGAGTATCCTTCCCTCCTTAATGAAATCTATAGTTATCTGAAGCATAAATATCAGTTGAGTCTGAGACTAAATGATAATGACTGGAAGTTTCTTAGAACAAGGCCGGCAAATTTTCCTACCCTGAGAATTGCCGAACTTTCAGCCTTTTTTAGCAAGACCGATAATTTATTTTCGGAAATCACAAGGATGAGAAGCGTTACAGACGCATATGATTTGCTATCTGCCCAACTCCATTGCTACTGGACTAATCACTTTCGCTTTGAGGAGAAATCGGAAAATGTGCGTAGGACAGGAATGGGAAAAACAGGTTTTGAAAATATTGTCATCAACTGCTTTGCACCGCTGATCGCAGCATTCGGAATAGTTACCAATGAAGATAAATACATTGAAAGAGCAAGGAAATTGATGTCGGAAGCAAGAGCAGAGGATAACATTATTACCAGGAAGTTCCAAAGTTTGTATGATAAACCTGATTCTGCTTTTGTCAGTCAGGGTATGATTCAGTTGTATAATAATTTTTGTTCAAAAAAGAAATGCTTAAATTGTAAAATTGGACAGCAGTTTTTGAACTATCATTGTGTTAGCCTGGATAATTAATATACCGATTTTAGTATTCATCTGTTTTTACTTTTTCAGTAAATGGAAAGAAAGCAGGTTGATCATATTTTTTTTACCAGGGCTCTTATTTAAGCTAATTGCAGCTGTGTGTGTAGGATTGTTGTATATGTATTATTATGACGATCCGTATGCAGATATATTTATTTACCATCAAAAAGCCAGCGCATTAGTAAAGCAGTTCATTAATGACCCTTCTGATCTGTTGAGCTTAGTATCCGGAGATTTTTATAAGGTCCCTGTATTGTCCGGATTAGTCTATCAGCCCAGAGTAATGGCGTATGTAATATTAATTACTCCTGTAGCAGCGCTTTCATTGAATAATTTCTGGATTATCTCTGTTTACCTTGGCCTGTTTGCTTTCCTTTCAATCTTTGCAGCAGCTGAATTAATTGTATCCAAATTTAATTTGAATATTTATTCTATAGGGGTTTCCTTCTTATTGCTGCCATCCTTTGTTTTTTGGTCCTCGGGCCTAATGAAAGAAAGCCTTGTTACAGGTTGTGTCGGTTTGGTGATTTATTCCGGATGCTGCATAGCATTAAACAGAAAAATTGTGCTTCATTTATTTCTGCTGGTTAATTTTGCCATCATCATTTATGTTATCAAATTTTATGTAGCTGCTATATTTTTGCCTATGCTTTTTGCAGCAGTTATTATTTACAGGTTCAGGCAAAATGTCGCAGATAAATTATCATGGTTTTTGATTGTATTGGTGGTTTCCGGACTGTTTTATGTACTTGCCTTTAGTAAATTTTTAAGTTACAATGTTGTGATTCAGGAATTGCTACACAATCATTACAGGACAGTTTTGGTTTCCGAGCCAGGTAAAGTGGTACATTTTCCGGGAATTTACGACGGATTTACAGGAATTATAAAAAACACTCCTAAAGCTTTTTTCAGCGGACTTTTTATTCCGAATATATTCAATATGCGGGCTGATATCTCTTTGCTTGCGGGGATAGAAAATACATTGGTTTTAATTATTTCATTTATTGCATTAGTAAGCTGTTTAATAAAAAGAAGCGGATTAAATGTTTACACAGTTATTGTATTTTTCTACTGTATTTTGATGGCTATATTATTGACTATAGCTTCTCCTAATATAGGTACTCTGGCAAGGTATAAAGTTTATTATTGGCCTTTTTGGGTTTATTTGATAACATCTGGTAATGCCATTTTACACAAAGCTTTTACTGCAGTCTTAGCAAAATTAAATATTTTAATCAGGCTTTAATTTTTATCATTTCGGGTATGGATTTTCTCCGTATGAAATTCCAGTCAATAAAAAATATATAGCAAAAAATCCAGGGATTAATAAAGCTGCTGACGTCGAAAAATATTACAATAGAGTAATGAAAGATAATCCCGGCGCATAAGAATATAAACCTTAATTTAGGAGTAAAAAGAATCAGGATAAAACCTAACTGAAACAGTATGACCAATATTGGGATAATGCTGCATAGGAAAGCGTTTTTTGCTAGCCAAATACCCGGTTCTGCATGGTGGAGTAACAGGTATGATTGCAATGTTTCAGCCTTAAGCCAGGCCGATTTACTGGTAAATATTTTTTCAACACCGGAGAAAAAGTATGGTAAAGCAACTGCAAGACAAATTAGTTTTACAGGCCAACCCTGAATTGTTTTCTCTCCTTTTTTTATAGCATTTTGTCTGAAATATATAACAAGAGGCATTAACATGCTTGCATAAGTAAATGTTGCGTAGCCATGATCAACTTTTTCAAAGCTGAAAAATAAAGCCTGTCCTGCCAAAAAAAGAAATGAGACTATTATTGAAAAGAAAAATGCCTGGTAATTGAAGAGTACTAATAATACTGAGATGATCAGTGTTCCGTACATAATATCAATTACCAATGGAGGAGGAAAGGGGATGCCTAATAATTTAAGAATAATAACGGGTTTGTAAAATTCCTTAATTTCATAAAGCAAATATAGGTCTGATCTGAAATCAAATATTATAGGAATTAATAATACATAAAATAAAACTTTCAGTACTCCGGCATTAAAGGTGCTGGTTTTATCATCCCACCAGCCATTTATACTTTGCTTGAATGAAAGGTTATAATAGATAGTAAGAAAAGCAGAAAGTATTAATAGCACGAATCCTGATCTTATCAATATCTGATTTGATTTTTCAAGAAAAAAATAGGCAGGGTATCTTTGTTTTTCTACTTCAATTCTCGGATAAAAGATGTTGATAAGATCACTAAACCATTGAGGTGCTATGTTGTCAAAGTAATCATTCACCAATGGGTAAATAAATAGCCAGTAGATAGTAGCTGTTATAGCTATAATAATAAGGGGTACAAGAAATAAATATTTCTTATTTAGCATAAATAGCAACAACGCTGGTGTCTTTACTTAATTTTTGGCTGTCAATGGTTATTTTCAGAAGCCTCCATTCCCTGGGATTTTCAATGGCAGATAGCTTATCAATTCGACTTAAGAAAAATTCACCTTCATTCCTGTAGTAGTAGTTTCTTGCAAGGTAATTGAATTTGTTTTCATCCAGACCACGACTTCCGGAATTAAAAGTAATAAAGGTAGAGTCTGATTTGTACTGACTTATAAACAACTCCAAAGGCCGGTTATTATTTGGACTTTCGGCAAACATGCCAAATCTTAAAAAAGGAAAAATATCCGTGATTAGTATAAACGGCACTGTCATTAGCAGAATAAAACATACTATTGCAATGTTTTTTAAATTCATCTGTCTTTAATATCTTTATCAATCAGAGCTCTTAATATAACGATCTCTTTTCAAAAACTGATGCTCAGACTGCTAATTCGTTCGGTTTTTAACCTGCTGCTCTTTGTTGGTCTGGCTATAATTATTTATACCATCTACAAACTATATTCCTTTGATCATTCGGAATTTATTTCCTGGATTTTAACTAAATACGGGAAAGCTGACAAAACAGATTTATTTATCTCCGATTATCTTCCTGAGTCCAGGTATAAATTAATCAGGATGATTTCATGGATGGCTTTGATAATTTATTGTGTCATCTTTATCCGCTATCGAAAGTCATTGTTTAACCATCTGGAATGGGTTAGACAAATTTTTTCAAGCAGGATCATTATACTTAAAAATGAAATTGCAGGGTTACCGGTGTTGGAGAAAGTCTTGTTTTTCGTACTGATGGGTTACATCATATTATTAAGATTTGTTTTGTTATTTAAACTGCCATTTCAGATCGATGAGGTTAATTCCTATCTTTTTTTTGTTGATAAAGGTTTTCTTGTAACTGCAGCTTATTATCCTGCTCCAAATAATCATATTTTATACAATCTGGTTGCAGGTGTTTTTAATTTATTGGGGTTTTCACCGGAGCTGGTAATGAAATTGCCTGCATTTATAATTTCAATTTTTCTTTCTGTTGTGATATTTGCCGGGATAAAACGAAAGGTGAATTATGAAGTAGCCTTTATTACTACTGCTATTTTTTCTACCTCACTCCATTTGATGTATTATTCAGTCTCCGGTAGAGGGTATATCCTTTTGGTGCTTATGGTTTTTGTTTTAGTCTATCAGGGAATAAAAGCATTTTCCGGGGAATTAATAGGTCAAAATCTCTTCCTCTTTATCATGGCGGCTGTTGCAGGCTTTTACGCCATTCCTGTTTTTTTGTATCCTTATGTTTCTTTTTTTACCGGGCTTATCCTGGTGCTCCTTATCAAAAAGAATTATACCGGCATAAAGCAGGTAATACTCGCTTCGGTGGTATCGGTAATATTCGTCCTGATTGTTTATTCTCCTGTAATTTTGTTCAATGGATTGTCTGCGCTAATTTCCAACTCCTGGGTGTCGGCCTTGTCTTCTAAGGAATTTCATTTGGGTTTGTCTGATTATATAAGAGAGGTTCCATCCTTTCTTTTTGGTTTTGATCTGGCCAGTCATTATGCTTTTATTTTGGTAGTCATGGCAGGACTTACGTTTCTATGGGTTGAAAATAAATGGGAGGCAGGTATCATTATCATAGCCGCTTTTCTGGTACCATTCCTGATGTTGTTTGTTCAGAAGGTTTTGCCTTTTGTCCGGGTATGGATATATCTCATTCCTGTGATTTCGTTGCTGATTTCATTGTGGGTTTATTATCCCCTTGAATCTAGTAAATACAAACGGACCATGATTCCGCTTATAACGGCCTTACTTTTATCATTTCAGTTTTCTCTTTTGAATGATAGTTTTTTGTCTAAAGAAGATGATTATTATAAAGAACTCGATTCCTATTTTTCTGGTATAAATCACCAAAACGGCAGTTCTGTTCTGATAACAGACGATGCATACGGTATCTATTACAGGTATTATGTTTTGCAAAATGAGGGGAATACGGAGATATTAAGTACTATGGGAGATTCAGGACATACAGATCCGAAACCGCAAATAATTATAATTGGTAAGCAGCAGGTTTTTCCTATTGGTTTAGATTCATCTTTTTATTTAAAATCCTTTGAAAATCAGTATATAACTGAATATAGAAAGGTGAAATGAACTTTTTAAAACGACTTATTTGTTCGGGAAGAAGTCGAAATAATATTTTAACCGTTCCTTTTTAAATTTAAATTTGCCAAAAATATATGCGCATGGATAATAATCCGGTAATCATTTTCGGGGCTAAAGGTCTTGGAAAAGTGGCTTTAGATATTTTTCAAAGTAATAACATTGTTACTTATTGTTTTTTGGATGACGATGAGGGGCTGCACGGAAAAGAAATTTGTGATATTGCAGTATTGGGCCGAACGGATGATGAAGGCTTTCTGAAATATATAGGCAAAAAATGCTCTGCCTTTGTAGCCACTGACGACAACATGTACAGAGAGAATCTGATAGAGATGCTAAAAAGCAGAAGGAAAGTGATGCCTGTCAATGCCATTCACAACAGAGCCTTTGTTTCTGAATATTCTTACATAGGTTATGGCAATATGATAAATGCCGGTGCTACGATTAACAGCAATGCGAGAATAAGTAACCATTGTATCATTAGCTGTAATGCTTTAATTGATTTTGATTCACATCTTGAGGATTTTGTACAGGTAGGAGCCGGAAGTATCATTAATTCCGGGGTAAAGATAGAAAAGGGTGCTTTTATAGGCTCCGGTGCGGTAATAGTTTCCGGCGTCAAAATCGGTAAAAAAGCCAGAGTAGGAGCAGGATCTGTTGTAATATCTGACGTAAAACCGGGAGAAACTGTGTTTGGAAACCCTGCGAAGCCGGTCTAGCATTGAATGCTTATTTAAAATCCATTATATTTGTATATGAAAAATCTGATTTTAATCAGATTTTTTTGTTTAGTATCATTTAAAGGCCTTAGAGAAGATGGACCACAAGTATAATTTCAGCATTCTTTTATATTACTGCTATACTGAAATAGCTGATCCGGAGAAGTTCAGAGAGGAACATCATCGCTTTTGTCTGGATCTTGGTTTGAAGGGAAGGATTATTGTAGCCTCAGAAGGATTAAACGGGACTGTTTCCGGTACTGTAGAAAATTGTCAGAAGTACATGGAAGTGATTAAGGCAGATCCTCGTTTCGGTAGTATCGATTTTAAGGTAGAAGGGTCCGAGAAAAATGCATTCCAAAAACTTCATGTGAGAGTAAAGCCGGAAATTGTACATTCCGGACTTCACCATATAAATCCATCCAGGCGAACAGGAGTACATCTTGCTCCGGCAGAGTTCAAAAAACTAAAAGACCAGCAAGATGTAGTGATCCTTGATGTCAGATCTAATTATGAGCATAAGGTCGGGCGATTTAAAAACGCCATCACACTTGATATTGAAAACTTCAGAGATTTTCCTGAGAAAGTAAAAGAACTGGAGCACCTGAAGGATAAAAAAGTTATTACCTATTGTACCGGGGGAATTAAGTGTGAAAAGGCAAGCGCTTTTCTTCTTGAGCAGGGGTTTAAAGATGTTTATCAGCTGCACGGAGGAATTATTAAATATGGCCTGGAAGAAAGCGGTGAAGATTTTGAAGGTAAGTGCTATGTATTTGATAACCGCATAGTAGTGGATATAAATAAGGTTAACCCGAAAGTTATATCAAGATGCTACGTATGCGATACAGAATGTGATCGTATGATCAATTGTGCTAATCCGGTTTGCAATCTGCATGTTCCGATTTGCGAAGCTTGCGGATGGAAAATGGATGGCGCATGTTCTGATGATTGTAAAACCCATCCTGAAAAAAGAGCATATGATGGTACAGGCTATTATGCTAAAGAGATGAATGGCTACAATCCCTATAAGGGAATGAAAAGAAAGTCTGTTAGCTAAAGTGCTTTTGAACTATATCATTTAATTTACCCTCTGTTAAAGGCTTATTGATATAATCTTTTACTATTAAAGTATCCTTTATTTTTCCTGTGTCGTTTGGATTGGTAGAGGTGGTAAGCATAACAATCTTAATGTTTTCTGACCCTTTAATGGTTTGTTTAGTGAAAGCTTCAAGAAACTCAAACCCATCCATTACAGGCATATTTATATCCAGTAATAGCAATTCCGGCATTTCATGGCCTTCCGCATCCTGAGATTTTAAATAATTCAGCGCTTCTTCTCCATTGAGGACTATGTTAACTTCCTGAGCAAATCCTGCTTTGAGTATAAGGTGTTTGTTGATGTAATTATTTATATTATCATCATCCACCAAAAGGATCTTGCTAAGTTTTTTCATTTTGGAACGTGAGGCAAACTTTTGTTAAGTAATATTTATATTAGTTGTTTTCTATTTATAATCGAATATTATAATGAAAAGTGCCCTTCTGGGAGAATTTGAGGGTTTTAACGGTAGGGAGTTTTAAAGGTTGTAATTTTCTCAATGTATGTTAGCGTTAAATTTTCACATTTTTTCGCGAAATTATATAATATCGTAGTTTTTCAAAAGGCATAAAATGCCTATGTATCTGAGTGCAGGTTATAATTTGTTTTCATCGGCCATTAACTTAACTTTGCCCCCTTCAAAGAACGATGTTTTTACTAGGATTTTTCCTCTTGTTTATATTAGGTTATATGGTCTTTGCGGTATATGCCGAAAGGAAAATTTCTGCATTCATACAAGACAGATATGGGCCAATGGAGGTAGGCTATAAAGGAATTATCCAGACCATCGCAGACCTGATAAAGCTTTTTCAGAAGGAAGATATCATTCCTGCGGCTGCTGATAAATGGCTATTTGTAATCGCACCCGTATTAATTTTTGCCGCTGTGTTTGCCGGATACGCCGTGGTCCCTCTTGCTCCGGGACTTGAAGGTAGTGCCATACAATCAGGTGTTTTTTTTCTCCTTGCCATAATTTCGCTGGATGTAATAGGAATTGTACTGGCAGGCTGGGGATCTAATAACAAATATTCACTCTTCGGTGCATTCCGGGCGGTTGCACAAATCATATCTTATGAAATACCATTAACTCTTGCAGTGTTGTCAGTACTGGTAACATGTCAGACGCTCAACCTTCAGGAAATAAGTTATCAGCAAGGAATTTTTTATGCCGACGCCGATACGGCAAACTATCTTTTCGGTATAAAAGCAACAGGAATAAATGTTACTCATACCGGTGGTATTCTTACCTGGAATATTTTCAGAAATCCTTTTCTTCTTATTTCATTTGTGATTTTTTTCATTGCCTCTCTGGCTGAAAGTAATCGTGCACCCTTTGATATACCGGAAGCTGAGTCTGAACTGGTGGCAGGCTTTCATACAGAATATTCCGGATTCCGCTTTGCCCTGCTGTTTCTTGCCGAATACGGGATGATGTTGCTTGTTTGCATACTGGCTGCCATACTTTTTCTTGGAAGCTGGAATACCCCATTACCTAATATAGGAGATGTAAAACTTGCAGACTGGACTAGCGGAAAAGAAGGCTATCTGTCAGGATATATTTGGGGAGGGTTCTGGCTTTTATCTAAAGCAATCTTTTTAATTATTTGGCAAATGTTTGTCCGCTGGACATATCCACGGCTGCGTGTGGATCAACTGATGTTTTTATGCTGGAAAGTATTAACACCATTGGCTTTATTGATACTGATTATTTCCTCGTTATATAGATTATTAATTATTTAGAAGTAAAAAAAGTGAATATAAAAGGAGCCAATAATTCATTTACAGGAAATATCTCAGAGGCTGTTTCTTCTCTCTTGCAGGGACTGAAACTGACCATCAGACATTTTTTCCGTTCAGCTAAAACTGATGCGGTCAAAAAGATTTCAATTGACAACCCCGGATATTTTGATTTTCAAAATGGAATCTCTACTATCCAATACCCACATGAATCCATTCCGGTTCCTGATAATGGCCGTTACCGTCTGCACAATGAAATAGATGACTGCATAGTATGTGATCTTTGTGCAAAAATTTGTCCGGTCAATTGCATTGAAATCGAACCGGTAAAATCTACAGAAGAAATTGGTAAAACATCAGATGGTACAACCAAAAGAATCTATGCTGCAAAGTTCGACATAGACATGGCTAAATGTTGTTATTGTGGTTTATGTACAACAGTATGTCCGACCGAATGCCTTACAATGACAAAATCTTACGATTATTCAGAATATGACATACGGAACATGGTTTATCATTTTACTGATATGTCTCCTGAACAGGTAGAAGAGAAAAAACTTCAGTATGAACAGAAACAAAAGGAGAAGCAAAAACCAGCAGTCCCAAAAGCTGAAACCCCGGTTAAGGACACAGCTGCAGAAATAAAATCTTCTGATCAGCCTAAGCCGGCAACTGCAGCACCTAAACCTGCATTTAAACCAGTGATAAAGAAAGACAGCGAGAAAGAGAAAGAGAAGGAAAGTGAGAAAGAGAGCAAAAAGGAGGATGTGAAGCCGGAGGAGGAGAAGCCAAAGTCTGTTGCACCTAAAGTGGTATTTAAACCTGTAATAAAAGCTCCTAAACCTAAAACTGATCCCGATAACCAAACTGAGAAGAAGGATGAATGATTCTGCATTGATACTGTTTTATTTTTTTGCTTTGACAACTCTTTGTGGGGGTGTATATATTCTTTTATCCGATAATATTGTTCATTCTGCACTTGCTTTATTAGTGTCTCTTTTGGGAACGGCTTTTCTTTACCTTTTCCTTAATATGGATTTCCTTATGGTTAGCCAGATTGTAGTTTATGTCGGAGGGGTTATACTCCTTATTGTATTTGGAATTATGATAAGCAAAAGGATGTCAGGTCCAAAACAGGTAAATGCAGAAACTAAGAATATTTTCACAGGAGTTTTTGTTGCCTTGGTTCTGGGGACTATTCTCATGCATGTTATCAGGATTTCAGAATTCAGTAAAATGAAAATGAAGGTTCATTCATATGCCCCTGAATCTGCTAAAATAAAGGATATAGGAGTCAATATTATGACAGGTTACATTTTTCCTTTTGAGTTGGCAGCCATAATTCTGCTTGTGGCTTTAATTGGTGCAGCATATATTGCGGCGGGAATTCATGGGAATAAAAAGGATAGCAAATAAGAAATGATACCACTGGAACATTTTCTTGTTATTTCAGCCATCTTGTTTTGTACAGGTGTCGCCATTGTACTTTCAAGGAAGAATGCCATTGTAATCCTGATGGGAGTAGAACTTTTGCTCAATGCCGCAAATATCAATTTAGCTGCCTTCAGTTATTTTGATCCGGCATTTTCCGGGCAATTATTCGTACTCTTTGTTTTTGTAATAGCAGTAGCTGAAGCCGGTGTGGCACTGGCCATAATTTTTCAGGTATATAAGTATTTTTATACTTCTGAAGCGGACGAAGTTAAAACCCTAAGCGAGCAATAATGAGTCAGAATTTACTACAATGGGTTTTGATCCTAGTTCTTTTATTCCCTGCTTTGTCATTTGGTGTTTTATTTTTTGCAGCCGGTCGTCTGCCGAGAAAAGGGGATTTGCTTGCGGTAGTTTCTGTATTTATTTCCTTTGTTTCTGCTGCTATATTATTTATAAATTCTCTTAATACTCCATTATCACTTAGGTTTCAATGGTTCAGAATTTCATCTGATATCAATTTTAATCTAAGTTTACTCAGCAATCCTGTCACTTCCTTTATGGCACTGGTGGTTACCTTTATAAGTTTTCTTGTGAATTTATATTCCTTGTCGTATATGAAGGACAAGCGAAATTATGAAAGATATTTTCCCTATCTGAGCGTCTTCACTTTTGCCATGTTGGGACTTGTTTTCTCTGATAACCTGCTGCTAACGTTTGTTTTTTGGGAAATGGTTGGTTTTTCCTCTTATCTGCTTATAGGTTTCTGGTTCGATAAGGAGGCTGCGGTAAAAGCAGGAAAAAAAGCATTTTTGTTTAACCGAATCGGAGATCTTGGGTTTATGGTGGCATTAATGTTTTTATGGACAAAAGCAGGAACATTTGAAATGTCGGCTCTGTCTTCATATACCTTTGTATTTGAGGAATCATATTTCTGGTGGGTAATAGCCGGAGCAGGCTTGTTTTGGGCAGCTGTCGGAAAATCTGCCCAGTTTCCACTCTATGTATGGCTTCCGGATGCAATGGAAGGGCCGACACCCGTATCGGCTTTGTTGCATGCTGCCACCATGGTTGCGGCAGGTGTATTTCTAATGGCCAGGATGTATTTCTTCTTTCCATCCGAAATACTTACAATAATTGCTGTAATAGGAGCTATTACCATTATTGCCGGTGCACTTCCTGCACTTGTCCAAAATGACATTAAAAAGGTTCTGGCTTTCTCCACGATTTCGCAACTGGGATTTATGATGGTTGGCATTGGAACAGGGGCGAGCGAGGCTGCCTTATTTCATCTGTTTACACATGCCTTTTTTAAAGCAGGTTTGTTCCTTGCAGCAGGTGCAGTGATCCATGAAATGCATGAAGTAAAACACAAACTATTCATTAAAGGATTTTATACAGACTTCGATTCTCAGGATATGAGACTGATGGGAGGTTTCAGAAAAAAGTCACCTCTTGTATTCTATTGCTATTTGGTTTGTGCAGCAAGTCTTGCAGGGCTTCCATTTCTATCCGGTTTTCTCTCCAAAGATGCCATATTAATTTCTGCCTGGACATGGGCATCTGAAAGTGCAAGCCCAATCTTTTATTTAGTGCCATTAGCAGGATTTCTGACAGTGTTTTTCACTTCCTTCTATATGTTCCGGCAGTTGTACATGGTATTCATGGAGGATTTCAGACTTGCTGAACAGATTCCCGAAAGCGGAAATGTGTTTCACGAAACACATAAAACTGATTGGATGATAAATGTCCCTTTAGTATTACTCGCAATACTTTCTGTGTGGTTATTCTTTTCTCATAATCCGTTTGATGTTCAAAATTCTATTTTTCTCAAGACTCTTCAATTGCTTCCAAAAGGTCAGCCGTCATTTGTTATTCATATTTCAGTGATATTAGCATCAGTTTTCCTATCCTTGCTCGGTATATCTGCAGCGTATTATAAGGCTAAGGGATATTTCAAAGGCAGCACTCAAGGGTTTAGCCTGCAGGTTGTTTATTTGTTGAAAAATAACTGGTATCTGGACGAATTTTATAAAAGAATTCTGATTAAACCTGCTTATTCTGCAGCAACGATTTTCTCAGGGATAGACATAAAAGTAATTGATGCATTCCTTCATTTGATTGCTATTTCAAATGTGGTAATCGCACATATTGTCTCATGGTTCGACAGGAATTTAATAGATGGATCAGTTAATCTTACTGCTAAATTGACAAGTAGGGTCGGGAAGAGGTTTAGTAGGTTGCAGAATGGGCAGATTCAATTTTATATTTTGTTGACTATCATTATATTAATACTGGTAATGTTAATTGTGTACAAATGAAGAATTTATCTTTTGCATTTGTGCCTTAACTAAATAATATTTGTTGGATTAATGAAACCTCCGGTTATAATGTCAGAATACCTGCTTACCATCATCATCGCTTTACCATTAGCAGGGCTGCCGGTAATACTATCTCTGCCTAAATCCAAAACTGTACCTGCCAAATATATCTCTATTTGCATTTGTATTTTACAGGTGCTTCTGACTAGTTATCTGTTTATCTCGGGCCATTCAGGTTCGGAGCTGCAATTTGTTGAAAAAAGAAACTGGATACATCTGGACCTTGGCACCCTGGGTGTATTTTCCGCAAACTATTTTTTGGGCGCAGATGGGTTAAATATTTCTCTGTTGCTTTTATCTGCTATCGTTCTGTTAGCGTCATCCATTGCAGCATGTAAAATTGAAGATAAAATTAAAGGGTACCAATCCCTATTTCTGATTCTTAATGCATCAGTTATCGGTTGTTTTTCAGCTCAGGATTTTCTTTTGTTTTTCCTCTTTTTTGAGTTTATGCTTCTTCCCATGTATTTCCTTATCGGATTATGGGGAGGCCCGCGCAAAGAATACGCAAGCATAAAGTTTTTTCTGTATACATTGGCAGGTTCTTTATTGATACTGATAGTATTGATAGCATTATATTTTTCAGCAATAGATCCTGCTAAAACAGCTCTGAATGCCGGTCTGGTAAACGATATTACAGAAGTTGATGCTGATATTATTTTCAGAGTTCAAACCATGTTGCAGAACCATCAGCTTTCATCAGCACAGCTGGTTCATACATTTTCATTTGCAGATCTTGCGGATATCAATAATTTCATACCCGGCTCTTTGATGCATGTTCTTTCAGAGACAACCATTTTGGGTATTTCAGTTCGTATGGCTGCCTTCCTGGCTTTGCTCATTGGCTTTGCCATAAAACTTCCGGCCGTGCCATTTCATACCTGGCTTCCCGATGCCCACGTTGAAGCTCCTACACCTGTATCTGTTTTGCTTGCCGGAATACTTTTGAAAATAGGAGGATATGGGATTTTAAGAACTGCCTTCTTTATCTTCCCTGAAGGATTGATTAATTATTCATTCATGATCGGGCTGATTGGTGTGATTTCAATTATTTATGGTGGTTTGAATGCACTTGCCATGAAAGACCTTAAAAAACTTATTGCTTACAGTTCAGTCAGCCATATGGGTTTTGTGTTTTTAGGAATAGCTTCCGGAACACCGGAAGGGATGAATGGAGCAATATTTCTGATGTTTAGTCACGGTATTTTAAGTTCCGGACTCTTCCTTATTGCCGGTGTTATCTACGATCGAACAGGAGACAGACTAATTGATAATTACAGAGGACTTGCTTCTAAATTGCCGATATATACTACAGTAGTTACCATAGTCTTCTTTGCTTCGCTCGGATTACCCGGTTTCTCAGGATTTATTGCTGAATTACTCATTCTGCTCGGTGCCTTTAAGTCTGAAACCACCAATACACTTCTGCCTCAATGGATGCCTGTTCTGGCAACCTTAGGTATTTTAATCGGGGCAGCATACCTTCTATGGACACTTCAACGAATGTTCTTCGGTAAATTCCAGCTTGGAAGATCGGTTAAAATCAAATCAGGATTTGAAGATCTGAACGGAAGAGAACTTTCATTATTCATCCCGATCGTTATACTTACTATTTGTTTGGGTGTTTTTCCATCATTGCTTCTTGATAAAACAGGAAGCTTTGCTTCTGATTTTATAAATGAAGTAATCAGTAAGGGAAATGAAAATATCAGAATGCTATCAAACCTAAAGAAAATCTTCTGACATCGTGAATAGTGTTATTAATATTTCAGATGTTTTGTCGGGAATTAACCTGCTTCTTCCGGAGATTTTTTTACTTTTTACCGCTTTAGTGGTTTTGATTTCCGGACTTGCTTTCAGGAAATCCATATCATGCAATGCTCTGGCTTCTATTTCCCTTGCAGGTTCGGTGCTTTCATTTTCAATTCTGCTTATAAGATTTTCTCCGGGTATACATAAAATGGTTTTCTCAGGAATGCTGTATTATGATACCTGGACTGCATACTTTAAAATTCTCATTTTTACTTCGTTGATTATTGCCATTGTTTTTAGCATAATCAGGAAAGAACAAGCAATTGTCAATACAGAATATTATACCATATTATTAGTGCTTTCTGCAGCACTAATGTTTTTGACACTGGCATCTAATCTTCTGAGTATTTATTTGTCATTGGAATTTGTAAGTATTTGCTCCTATATACTTTCAGCATTCAGATTTAATAAAGAATCTGCGGAAGGAAGCCTGAAGTATATTTTGTTTGGAATTTTTTCAGGTGCAGTAATGCTTTATGGCATATCCTTACTTTATGGTCTTTCCGGTAGTCTTGAGCTTTTCAGTCATGATTTTCTGGCAAATCTTTCACAGGCACAACCGGTAGCACTTTGGTTTGCAGTAATTCTTACCACGGCAGGCTTCCTGTTCAAGATTGCTGCGGTTCCTTTTCATCAATGGGCACCTGATGTTTACCAGACCGCCCCAATACCTGTCACAGCCTTCTTTTCCACAGCTCCCAAAATAGCAGGTTTTGCATTATTTTATAAATTCTCATACATGTTGATAACTTATTTGCCGGCAGCCGGGATATATGTTAAGTTCTTATCCGTAATAGTATTTATAAGCCTGACAGTTGGGAATCTGGCTGCGTTATGGCAGCAAAATGCCAAACGGATATTAAGTTATTCTTCCATTGCACATTCAGGCTTCATATTAATGACATTATTGACGGTTAATAACCTGTCTGTTAAGGCCTTAATGTTTTATCTTGCTGTATTGATACCTATGAACTTTGCCGCTTTTATTATGGTTGATAAACTTGTCAGCAAATCAGGCTCAGAACGTATTGATAGTTTTAATGGCTTAGGAAAGGCTTTTCCTGTTGCAGGTATATTAATGGTAATCATTATGATAAGTCTTACAGGCTTGCCACCGACAGCAGGTTTTTATGCAAAATTTATGGTATTTTCTTCTGTTTGGGAAACTTACCAGGTGACACAGGAAAAGTACTATTTGTACCTGCTGTTATTCGGAATTTTGAACACATTGCCGGCCTTATTTTACTATTTAAAAATCCCGTTTGTAATGTTTTTCCGGAAAGCGGAAAATAATGAGAGTTTACTTACATATTCAATTAGTGCATCCGATATTTTCGTATCTTTATTATCGGTTCCACTATTGATATTTTTTCTGAAACCTGATTGGCTGACAAGTATAATACAAACGTTTTTACCCTGATACGTTCCTATGAGCGACGCAATTAAACATGAATGTGGTATCGCCTTAATTCGTTTGCGAAAACCCTTCTCTTACTACATCGAGAAGTATGGTACTCCGATGTACGCCGTTAATAAGCTCTTTCTTCTCATGGAAAAGCAATACAACAGAGGACAAGACGGAGCAGGAGTGGCAGCCATTAAAATAGGAGTACCTCAGGGAAAAAGATACATCAGCCGATACAGATCAGTAGCCTCACAACCCATCGCAGAAATTTTTACCAAAATCAATAAAAAATTCAGGAAGGCCCAAAAGGAAAGCAAGGAGAAATACCTTGATGCGGAATGGATATTGGAAAATGTAGCATTTGCAGGACAGGTGATGCTGGGCCATTTGAGGTACGGTACTCACGGATCGAATGAAATTGAAAACTGTCATCCTTTCTTAAGACAAAACAATTGGAGAAGCCGTAACCTGGTTGTTGCGGGTAACTTCAACATGACAAACGTTGATGAACTCTTCAACAAACTTGTAGAACTTGGTCAGCATCCAAAAGATAAAGTAGATACAGTCACTGTACTTGAAAAAATAGGTCACTTTATTGATGAAGAAAACCAGTTGCTTTTCAACAAGCACAAGTATGAGTACACCAACAGAGAAATTTCTGACATTATTGAAGATGAACTTGATCTTCAAAGAGTGTTGATGAGATCATGCAAAGATTTTGACGGCGGCTATGCCATGGCAGGAATGACCGGGTATGGAGCAGCTTTTGTTGCGAGAGATCCGGCAGGTATCAGACCTGCATACTATTATGCAGATGACGAGGTCGTGGTTGTCGCTTCAGAGAAACCCGCTATCAAAATTGCATTTAATGTTCAGTACAATGAAATTAAAGAAATTGAACCCGGACATGCGCTGATCATCAACAAAAACGGAGATTACGAGCAGAAGCAGTTTATTGAGCAGTTACCAAAGAAATCCTGCAGTTTTGAAAGAATTTATTTTTCAAGAGGGTCAGATCCTGATATCTATCAGGAGAGAAAAAATCTTGGCAAATATCTAGTCCCCCAAGTACTCGAAGCCATTAATTACGACCTGGAAAATACTGTATTTTCTTATATACCGAACACGGCAGAAACATCATTTTTGGGGCTTGTTGCAGGGATTGAAGAACATTTATTCAACTACAGAAAGAAAGCTATAAAAGACAGCAATTGTTCACCTGAACAACTTGAGAAAATATTGTCTATTAAGCCAAGGGTTGAAAAACTTGTTATCAAAGATGCGAAACTTAGATCCTTTATAGTGTCGGACGACCAGAGGGATAGTTTTGTTACTAATCTTTATGATACCACCTATGAAGTGATCAATAGGGGAAAAGATACACTTGTGATTATAGATGATTCGATAGTAAGAGGTACTACACTGGAGAAAAGCATTATTAAAATGCTTGACAGATTAGGACCTAAAAAGATAGTGATAGTTTCATCTGCTCCTCAGATCCGCTTCCCTGACTGCTACGGTATTGATATGTCAAAGATGAAGGAATTTGTTGCCTTCAGAGCTGTGCTCGCTTTGCTGAAGGAGTCGGGTAGAGAAAACCTGCTTGAGGATGTTCTTGATAAATGTAAGTCTTCTATTACTCAATTAAGCGGTAATGTAGAAAACCATGTAAAAAAACTTTACGAACCTTTCACATATCAGCAGGTATCTGATAAAATTTCTGAGATTGTAACACCAAAGAATTGCAATGCTGAAGTGCAGGTAGTATTCCAAACAATAGACAATCTTCATAAAGCCTGTCCTGATCACATTGGTGACTGGTATTTTACAGGAGATTACCCAACCCCCGGAGGAAACAGAGTGGTTAATAAGGCATTCATTTTCTTTATGGAAGGTAAAACGGTAAGAGCGTATTAATTTAATTAAGAATTAAGAATTAAGAATTAAGAATTAAGAATTAAGAATTAAGAATTAAGAATTAAGAATTAAGAATTAAGAATTAAGAATTAAGAATTAAGAATTAAGAATTAAGAATTAAGAATTAATTAGATTTTAATGTCCTAAATCTAATATCCAATATCCAAAATCTAACATCCAATATTCAGCATCCAATATTCAACATTCAACATTTAACATTCCCCCTACACCGCCTTTATCCTTAACGTCCATCCCAGCCCATAGGCGGCTGTAACAATAGCAGTAGTGATAGCGGTTACATATATTTCATCCATCGCACTCATAACTATTATAAGCAGGAATATTGTTGAAAAAATAATAGAATTGATCCTGGAATTTTTAAAGAGCAGTTGCATGGTCCCGATGGTCATAAACATAGCTCCGATTAAAAATAACATTACTTTCCAGAAGAATGCTATTGCGGTAAAATGCGCGAGAATGCCTGAAAGAATTATTAGTCCATTGAATGCAGTAAACACATTCGATTGAAGGATTTGTTTTTCCGTAAGCAGGTATTTGGTTTTGTTTCTTAATCTTAAAAAGGTGTTAAATAAGACACTAAGGTACCAGCCAACAAGCATATAGGCGCTAACCAAAAAAAGCCAGATTGGAAGCAGTTTAATTAAAAATAAAATAAGCGGTATCCTCCACCAGCTGATTTCATAATACATATTTTTAAAACTGTTTCTGATAAAGAAATTAAAAATCCTGCTCTTTAATTTATATATTTCTACCAATCCCTCTTTCGCTTCGCCGCAAAACGGATCTATCCTTAATGCCTCACTAAACTCTTTTTCCGCATTTTTATATTGTTCGTTATGCATGCTGATCCACCCTTTCCTTGCTAAGGTATTCGGGTCATTAGGAGATTCTTTCAGACTTATTTTAACAAATCTTTCTGCCTGTTCCAGGTCACCGATATTGTTATAATGTCTGGATTTGAGTTCGAGGAGATGACTATTGTTAGGGTTAATTCTTAATCCATTATGTATTGCATATTCACATTCTGAATTATTGCCCTGGTTGAGATAACAAGATCCCAGAATATGATAATATTCATCGTTTTCCGGATCATTTACCAATGCGCTTTTAATGTATTTTTCTGCTAAGGCATAATCCTCTTTTCGGAAGTAAGCCAAGGAAAGGATGTAGTGGTAGTAACTGTAATCAGGGCTCGCTGAAAGGGCAGCCTTAGCTTCTTCAACAGCCCTGTTATGAAGGTTCATGTTGGAATAGCAAATGGACAGGTAAGCATGAGCATCTCCGCATTCAGGATACTGAGATAAAATGTCTTTCAAAAGCTTTTCGGCGTCCCTAAACCTCTTAGTGTTTATTAGTACTTCTGCTCTAGACAAGGAAACAAGTTCATCCATTTGTTGATAATATTATTATCTTATCAATATGGCATTAGCCACCCATTGGTATAATATGATGCCCAGAATATATATGGTTGCACAATGTTGGGCAGCCGGATTATCTAAAGCGAATAAAACTAGTCCCGAGATACCTGTAAGCCCTAGTCCTGCTGCATAGACAATAAGTTTCTTTTTATTTTTGGCCAGAGGAGGAGTAAGCATATTGGCCAAAGGTATCATCATAGAAATGCCAAATATAGCTGAATAGAAGAACAGGTCGTTGTCGGTGAAATAATACAGAATAAAAGAAGTAATACCTAATAGCAAAGAACTTCCGACAAAATTGGAAGTTATGATTTCAGCTTTTTGCAAGGCATACCTTCCATATACATTTAGCCTTAAAAATAAATTAGTAAGTGGTTCTATAATCCAGGTAGAAACCGCAAACATCATATAAAGTATCACAACCGGCAGTATAAATGGTTTTAATGCAGGTACCGCAGAAGCAATTCCACGCAACACCCTGCTTCCTATGGCAAATCCGATGATAACGCCCCATTGAGCCTTGCCTTTCATGTTGCCGATCCAGAAAGCATATTTTAGAAACCAGCGATAAAACAGATATCTTGCTTTAAGCGCTTCTACCAAACCTGCCTTTGCATAGTCTAAAGTCGGGTCTATTTTCAAAGATTCCTGAAATTGTATCAGCGCTTTTTTGTGGTCCCCTTTTTCCAATAAAGCCCAACCAACATTGGCATGAGTATATGCATTATAAGGGTCATTGTTTAAAGCATGAGCAATGGTGTTGAAAGAGTCCTCTTTTCTGTCCAACTTCATCAGCGCAGTAGAACGGTAATTAAGACAATTGATATTGTCTGCATCCACTTCCAATCCTTTGTTCGCATAGTCCAGAGCCTTTTCCCACTCTTTATCATGGAGCTTAATGGCTGCAAGCAAAGCAAAACATTCAGCGTCGTAAGGGAAAATTTTAAGGGCTTCATGTACTTTCTTTTCGGCCTCTGAATTTTTGTCTAATTGAAATAGTATTTGAGCATGAAGGTAGTAGTGAAATGAATTTGAAGGATTTATTTTGATGGCATTAAGAACCAATTCTTCCGCTTCTTCATATTTTTTTTCTTCAAGAAAAATGATTGCCAGAAGGCACAGAGCTTCTGCATCATTAGGATCTGATTGCAGAAGATTACCTATTTCCTGTTTGGCTTCTTTATACCTTTTCTGTTCAATAAGAAGCTTTGCCCTCTCAGTGGTATTGCTGATCATTTTTTTATGTTTAAATACTTTAGAATATCATCATATAAGCCGGAATCATTTGCATAAAGCGCATAATTTCTGGAAGTGGAAAACCATTCCTTTGTAGATGGTACTACTTTTTTTATAGCATTGATCAAATCTTTAGTGGTAATAGGCTCGGGTATGCCTGTTTTAAAAGAATCCCTGAGTTTATCTTCTATTGCATGGTCCACTACTGCCTGCAGGTCAGCGCCGGAAAAATCTTTAGCATTTTTAGCTACTTTTTCATAATCGATTTCCTTAACAGGTTTTCCTTTGAGCAGAACTTTCAGTATGCTTTCTCTGCCTGCTTCATCAGGGGGTTGAACAAAGATAATTCTGTCAAATCTTCCTGGCCTTCTGAAGGCAGAGTCAAGATGCCAGGGTGCATTGGTGGCAGCAAGTATAAGTACTCCGTCATTGTTGGCTTCTACGCCATCCAGTTCGGCAAGAAACTGATTTATCAGATGTCTTCCTGCAGATTGTTTCATGTCAGATCTGCTGGCGCCAAGTGCGTCAACTTCATCAAAGAATAAAACACAGGGTGTATTTCTTCTTGCAAGTTCGAAGAGCTGGTAAAGATTTCTTTCGCTTCCACCCACCCACATGTCGAGAATATCATTGATGCCTACGGAAATAAATTTAGCATTTACCTGTCCTGCCGTTGCTCTTGCTATATGAGTTTTACCACATCCCGGAGGACCGTATAATAAAATGCCTCCGCCGATTTTTTTACCGTAAGCTTTGTAAAGCTCGGCATGTTGCAGGGGTTGTATGATCTTAATGTTAATTTCTTCTTTTACATGCTGCATTCCACCTACATCATCAAAATTGATTTTAGGCTTTTCAACTGGTAATGAATTTCTTTCAACCTCTGAAACAAAATCCTCATTATCCGGAACGGATAAGTGTGGCTTTCGCAGGTTATTATCAAGCTCTTCATCAGTTAGTTCCGGATTTTTTTCAAGAGCAAGTTTGTAAACCTCCATTGCTTTTTCCATTGAATTTTCCTTCAACAGCACTTTAGCGTAAAGTAAAAGTTCGATAGCTTCGGATGATGAATTAATTATGTCTTCCAGTATGACAGAAGCAGTGGAATATTTTTGCTGTTTGTAATATATATCTGCAAGTCCTAGCTTGGCTTTTTTCTGTTCAGGCGACAGCTTTAATACATGTTTATATTCTTCCTCCGCTTCGTCCAGCATATTATTCCCTGTAAGAGTTTCAGCCAGGTGAAGTCTTAATGGAACATTGTCCGGTGAAAATTTAAGTGCTTCCCGCAAGGCCTGAATGTTTCCTTCGCTCATAGTAGTGGGTCTTTATAAGTAAAAATGGTATCTACGTGATTTTAAGTATTAAGATATGAAAAGTTTTTGGAAAGCTGAAAGCAGAAAGCAGAAAGCGGAAAGATGAATGCTGAATGCGAAAAATGAAATTAAAAAGGACGTTACAGAGGATATAAAAAAAGAGCCGTTTGTAACGACTCCTTTACTTTATACTTTTCGCCTTTGGCTTTAAGCTTTTTTCTTCCTACACCGCAAAACTTTCCCCACAACCGCAGGTTCTGCTGGCGTTAGGGTTAATAAACTGGAATCCTTTGCCGTTTAGTCCATCAGAGTAGTCAAGAGTGGTTCCGGCTAGGTATAGAAGGCTTTTTTTGTCTACCATGATTTTGACTCCTTTGTCTTCAAAAATATGGTCAGACGGAGAAGTGGCATTGTCAAATTTCAGGTTATACATGAGTCCTGAGCATCCTCCTCCTTCTACAGAAACCCTGAGGTTAAAGTCCTCGGTGTATCCTTCTTTCTGGCGAAGGTCTATCACATGTTCTTTCGCTTTGTCTGTTACGCTTATCATAAAATCACCGGTTATGTTATTGATTGCCCAAAAAACAATTATATTTCCAAATCAGTTCAAATTTTCAATAATTATTTGCTGAATAAAACATAAGTCATTGCAAAGATAACTTTTTCTATTATCAAGCACTAACATAGTATGAAGAAACCGGAACATATTGGCATCGCCGTAAAAGATCTCAACCAGTCCGTAAAGCTGTTTTCAGGTTTGTTGAATCAAAAGCCATATAAAGAGGAAGAGGTTGATTCTGAGAAAGTAAAAACTGTTTTTTTTCAATCAGGTGGAGTTAAAATTGAATTGCTCCAATCAACGGAGGCTGGGGGAATTATTGATAAGTTTATAGAAAAAAGGGGAGAAGGAATACATCATATTGCATTTGAAGTGGAAGATATAGACAAAGAAATTGCCAGACTAAAGGAGGAGGGTTTTGAATTTGTGAGTGAAAAACCCAAAAAAGGAGCAGATAATAAGTTGATCGCTTTCTTGCATCCTAAGACCACTAACGGGGTTTTGATCGAAATTTGCCAGGAAATAAAAAAAGAGGCTCATTAGCCTCTTTGTAATTGATTGTTTAATAAACCCAACCTGAAGTCCCCTTTTTTCTGGCCTTTTTGTGCTCCTTTTTGCACTTAGGATCCGCTCTTACACATGAGAAGAGTAAAAGCATGGTCAGAAATACCACAGATAGTTGTTTTAATGCTGAATTCCACTGTGTCATATTAACGCACGGATTACATGGTGAAATGAGGATTGTTCTTTCTCATTTTTTTGATTTTCTTTGCGTTCTTTTTACATCCCGGTTTTGCTCTTACACAGGATGTAGCGTAAAAAGGCGCAGCAAGAAAGGCCATAATTACTGATAAATAGATAATTTTTTTCATATTCGTTGCAAAAGAGTTAGTTAGTTAAGCGAATAAAGGTACGAAAAAATCCTGTATATAACAATAAGTATAATTTTTATAAATTATTATGGAAAATCATAAAAGAACGGAGTTGGAATCTATAGGAGAGTTTGGCCTGATAGACAGGATAAAAGCCGGCACAGAGAAATCAAATAAGGAAACGATTTATGGAATAGGTGATGATGCTGCGGTTCTTGAATTTGGAAACGAACTGGTGCTTATCTCTAAAGATTTGCTGGTAGAAGGAATCCATTTCGACCTGTCGTTTATGCCACTCCGCCATCTTGGTTATAAGGCTGTGGCTGTAAATGTTTCCGATATCGCCGCCATGAACGGAACTCCAAAACAAATATTAGTTGGACTATCTGTGAGTAATCGGTTTTCCCTGGAAGCTATTGATGAAATATATGAAGGAATACATCAGGCTTGTGCAGATTATAAAGTGGACCTGGTAGGAGGAGATACCACAGCTTCACCTTCCGGCTTGGTAATATCAGTTACTGCTACAGGTCATGTTTCTAAAGAGAAGCTTGCCATGAGAAATACAGCAAAGGTAAATGATCTTTTATGTGTAACCGGCGATCTTGGGGGGGCTTATATGGGATTGCAGGTTTTACTGAGGGAAAAGCAGGTTTATCTTGCCAATCCTGATATGCAACCGGAGTTGGAAGGGAAGGATTATATTATCCGCCGGCAATTGAAGCCTGAAGCTCGTATGGATGTAATTCATGAGTTTAAAGAACTTGGAATTATTCCTACTTCCATGATTGATATTTCGGACGGACTTGCATCAGAACTGATGCATATCTGTACTCAGTCCGGCGTAGGAGCTAATATTTATGAAGATAAGATTCCTGTTGATAATTCTACATTTGAAACAGCCAGAGAATTCAATCTTGATCCTCTGACTGTAACACTAAATGGTGGTGAAGACTACGAATTACTTTTCACTGTAAAACAGGACGACTACAACAAAATCAAAAATCATCCTGATATTACCATAATAGGACATATTACAGAAAAATCTTCAGGAGTAAATTTGGTAACAGGGGCAGGGAATGTTTTCCCGGTGAAGGCACAGGGATGGAAACATTTTTAAAGTGTTAAAGTGTTAATGTGTTCAAGTGTTAAAGTTGAAATCTTAACACTTGAACGCGTTAACACCTGAACGCTTAAGCCCTCAGTCTTCCGGATACGGTATAAACACAAAATTTGTAAACTCTTCATCTACTACAAAGAGGCAGCAAAATTCGTCCGGATCTTTGTAAGCCAATTGGAAAGCATCTATATTTTGTTCGTCTACCAACTTCCTCTGTACAAACTCGTCAAGAAATGAAATGTAGTAGTTCCATGTGGTATTCATTTCATGCTGCCCTATAAGTAATTTTCCAATAGGAATGTGGAGTTTGCTGATCGGAAAGATAGGATATTTAGAAATATTTCTTGCTCTTACCTGGTAGGACCCTTCTTTCAGGGTTTCTGCTATTTTAACAAAGTCTTCTGAGATAGTGCCCAGATACTTTCCGCTTAGTTCAGGATCGTTTTGCATTTAAAAAAAAATTTCCCAAATATAATTATTTTGACGTAATACCGGGATTTAAACTGCAGGAGTATGTACATTGTTTTTAAGCATTATTCTGAATTGAGATCCTATACCTTCTTTGCTTATAACATTTATACTTCCTCCAAGCTTCTCAATAGCTGATTTCACGAGGTGCAGTCCGATGCCTGTACCATTGGATGTTTCATTTACCTTGTAAAACAGGTCAAAGATCTTGTTTATATTTTCTTTGCTGATTCCGATTCCGTTGTCTTCGAACTCCAGCGTCACCTGGTCATCAATTGTTCCGCGTATTTTCAGCAGAGCAAATTCCTTTTTAAAGTCCTGGTATTTTATAGCATTTTCAATCAGATTCTGCACCAGACTGTAGATGGTGTTGTAGTCCGAATATAAGTCTTTGGATTTTTGAAGATCTATATCCACTTTAAGCCTTTTGTATTCAGGAAGGTCTTTGAAACTTTCCAATACCTGAGAAATCACTTCGGTTAGTTCAATTTTCTGTATCTCCGGTTTCATTTCCTTCTGCCTGATCATACTTAATGTTTCTTTCACATTAGTTTCCAGACGTTGGGCAGATTTCAGAAGATGTTCAAGATATTCTCTTGCAGCATTATCTTTTACATCCTTCAAAGCAATATTGATCAGACCAACCATAGATCTTAAAGGGCCTTTAATGTCATGAGAAGATTTATACAATATGGTATCAAGCTGCTTATTTCTTTCAAGTAATTCCCACGTACGTTTTTCCACTTTTGTTTCCAATTCCTTATTCAGCTCATCTTTCAGTTTTTCATTTTCCCTGAGTTGATAAATGATAATTTCCTGTGCCAGTTCTTTTTCCTGTTTTAGGGAAGTTAACTTTTCTCTTATCGCAAGTGACATTGTCAGCACTTCCACCATTAGGGAATAATTCAGAATATGATCAATGAACCAACTCCATTCAAGAACTCCTATGTAACGCAGTTTAAGAACTATAAGAGAAGCAACCAGACAAGTAAGACCGATAAAAAGATAGATAGCAGGTTTATATTTTTTGTAAATTGAATAAACTACAAGTCCGTAAGAATAGATGAATGTAAGTATATAAAATGAAGGTAAAGGATCGAAGTAGTTATCTTTTAATACATCAACAATGAAATAAATGGAATTCAAGCCTATTATTGCGAAAGTAATTTTGTGAAGCAGAGGATGGTTTTTTCTTAAATGCAAAAAATTGTTGATGTAAAGTAATGAAGTTACCACCAGAAAATATAAACCTACTGCATGATGGTATTTATTGATTATCGGAGTTCGTGGCCACACAATTTCAAAACCCAGCCCGTCTTTCCAGGAGAGGAAGAATATGGCGCTTAAGGCATAAATCACATAGTAAATATAAATTCTTTCCTTAATTGAAAGGTAAAGAATGAAATTGTAAAGCGCCATTAGGAATAAGAAGCCATACACAAAGCATAGAAAGATGTATCCTTCCACCAGTTTTCTGGTATATGGTTCCTGACTGCCAATGTAAAAATATAACTCTTTGTATTTATTGAACCGTACTTTTGCATAGTAAGTTAAGGGTTGATTTCTCAAGGCAGGTATATCAAAAGTGATGGTCCGGATTTTATAATCCCTGTTGTAAAAGTCGTAAAACTGTCCTGTTTGGAATCTTCTGTAATCTCCTCCCGATGTAGGAATATACATTTCAATTTCTTCAGAGTGCAGGGAGCTTTGAAGAATCCATTTTTTATCCTGGTGGGTCTGGTTGTTAATAGTAAATTTTATCCAATAAAAGGAATTGAAGCCCGGAGGGTTTGAACTGTATTTGGTAAAAACTGAATCGTATTTTCCCGAAACAATGTCCTCAAAAGAACAGACACCATCTTTATCCTCCAGAATCATCATCTGCTCTTCCGATATTCTTGCTTCATACATCGAGTCTGTAAGCAATAGGAAATCAGAAGCAAAGCAAGAAACGGGGAATGTAAAAACTATTAATAGTAAAGCATACAGGCGTAAAATTCCGGCCATTCCCTTGAATGATTGATTTGTTTAGCTTTACGATTTAGGTTTGTTATTGTTGTTATCATAGCTAGTTTTAAAAAAATGAAAAGTATGAATCTCAGCCAAAAATATGATAAATTAGCCATAGCTATTGACGAATGAAAACAAAGGGTATCAGGGAAAATGAAAGTTTTTTCCTCGGAGGAATGATTATCAGCATGTTCTTTTGGGGAATCAGTTGGGCATCAGGGAAAATCATGTCTGTGTATGGGTCTGCCGGGGATGTTTCCTTCTTTAGGTTTGCACTTACTTTTATCTCTTTATTGGTATTGATGCTGCTTCTCAGGGAGAAGTTGACAATTAAAAGAAATGGACTTGTCGTTCTCTTAATTGCTTCAGTATTCATTAGCCTTTACATGTGGTTATTTTTTAAAGGCTTGTCCCTGGGTAAGGCCGGTGCAGGAGGAGTACTTGTAACCACATTGAACCCCATAATCGCCTATGCTATCATGTTGTTTAGTAACCGTCGCCTGCCAGATCGAAAGGAAGCTATTGGCTTATCACTAGGACTTCTTGCAGCAATAGTTTTACTAAAACTATGGACGAACTGGGAGAGCATATTCAGTTCGGGCAATGTATATTTTCTCTTCGCCACCTTTTCATGGGCAATATTAAGTTTGTTTACGGCAAGGTCTTCAAAATACGGTTCTCCGGTAGCATTCAGTCTGTGGATGTATGGTATTTGTTCAGTGTTTATGTTATTGCTGAGTTCTGTTGACAATATTCAATCTGTGCTTTATCGTGCAGATATTTATTTCTGGGGAAATCTGGTGTTCACTGCAGTATTTACCACAGCGCTGGCGACAACCTTTTATTTTGTTGGCACCACAAAAATAGGTGCAGGAAAGGCAAGCAGTTTTATTTTTCTTGTCCCGTTTTCGGCAGCACTGGGAGGCTGGGTTTTTCTTAATGAAATTCCACAGTGGCATACTGTTATTGGAGGTTTGTCGGGTGTAGCAGCTGTTTATGTGTTGAACAGGAAGAAGAAAAGCTGATTTTTTGATGTAATAATCGTTTACTTTAATCAAGGGAAATGTTATCAGTAAGAGAAGCAAATGACTTAATAAATTCTTATGCAAGGGACTTCGGTGTGGAAACAATCGAACTCGCAAAGGCAGATGGAAGAATACTGGCTGAAAATATTGAATCAGACAGGAATTATCCTCCGTTCAACAGAAGTGCGATGGATGGTTATGCTATAAGGCAACAGGATTTTGGCGTTTATAAAACTTTTAAAATCACCGGTGAGCTTCATGCCGGTGACTCTCCTGATATGCGAGTGGCAAAAGGGAACTGTGTTAAGATTATGACCGGTACTGCAGTTCCTGAAGATTGTGATGCTGTAATAAGGATTGAAGATTGTAAGATTACCGGAGATGAGGTTGAATTTTCTGTAAATGCAGTAAAGCCCTGGCAGAATATTTCAAGGCAGGGGGAGGATTGTGGCCTGGGAGAAATTTTGGTAAAGAAAGGAGAGGTAATTACTCCGGCAATCCTGGGTGTACTGGCAGTAATTGGTAAATCAAAAGTGACAGTATATCAACTTCCAAAATTGGCGATCATCTCTACGGGAAATGAAGTGATACCCATAGATCATCCGGTAAAGCCTTATCAAATCCGCGATTCCAATTCTTATGCTTTGGCCGGATTTTTTGAATATTATAAAATTTCTCCCACGTATAAAAGCTTGGTGAAAGATGATAAGCAGGAAATTATCTCGGCAGTAAAAACTGCGCTCAATTGTGAAATAATTATTATTTCAGGAGGTGTATCAATGGGTGATGCTGATTTTGTTCCTGATGTATTATCTGATTTGGGCGTGAAAAAAGTGTTTCATAAGGTAAAAATTAAACCGGGTAAGCCAATATGGTTTGGTATCGGGCCGGGAGGACAGTTTGTTTTTGCTTTGCCGGGTAATCCTATGTCATGTCAGGTTGCATTTAAGGTTTTTATAGAACCTTTTATTTTGAAATGTTTTAGTTCTTCTCCACAAAGACAATTTTTACTTCCAATTGATAATGGTCGGAAGAAGAAAACTAAGTTTGAAGAATATTTTCCCTGTAAAATAGTCAATGATGGTACATCTGTTTTGAGGGAAGTCAGTATTAATGGCAGCGGAGATATTTCCTCTACCATTCACTCAGATGGGTTGGCCATACATGAGGAGGTAAAAGGAGATTTGCAGAAAGGGGAGCTGCTGAGGTTTTTGCCATGGAGGTTAGGGAGGTGAAGATGTTCTAAGTTATAATTTTCGAACAAGCAACGCCACACTCTCCACATGGTGCGTATAAGGAAACATATCAACCGGCTGGGCTTTAACAACAGTATATATCTCTTCTAACAGTGCCAGATCTCTTGCCTGTGTTGCAGGGTTGCAGCTTACATAAACCACCTTTTCAGGTGCAAGTTCTAAAATCTTTTTTACCACATCTTCGTGCATGCCTGCTCTGGGAGGATCAGTGATGATGACATCCGGTCTTCCTTCTCTTTTGATAAGTTCTTCGGTAAGTACATCTTTCACATCACCTGCATAAAAGCTTGTGTTACCTATTCCGTTGATCTCCGAGTTTACCTTGGCATCTTCTATAGCCATAGGCACAAATTCTATTCCTGTTACTTTAGCCGCATTACGTGCCACAAAATTGGCTATAGTACCGGTTCCTGTGTAAAGGTCATAGACATTTTCCTTACCTGTAAGACCTGCATAATCCCTGGCAACTTTGTAAAGTTCGTATGCTTGGTCTGAATTGGTTTGATAAAATGACTTAGGTCCTACACGGAATTGCAGGCCTTCCATTGTTTCTGTTATATACGATTCTCCCGAATAGGTATGTACTTCCAAATCATGGAAGGTTTCGTTGCCTTTGTGGTTAATAACATACTGTAACGATGTGATCTCAGGAAAGCGATGCACCAGATGATCGAGCAAGCCGAATAATTTTTCATCATCCTTATGAAATACCTGTACAATCACCATGACCTGTCCGCTGTTGGCAGTACGTATAATCAGGTTGCGAAGGAATCCATGCTGTTCGACAATATCAAAAAAACTCAGATTGTTTTTAAGGGCATAGCTTCTGACTTCAAGTCTTATAGAATTGGAAGGCTCGGGTTGCAGATAGCAGTTTCTTATATCAAGGATTTTATCAAATCTTTCAGCAATGTGGAAGCCCAACGCATTCTTTTGAAGCGTTTCTTCTGAATTCATTTCTTCCGGTGTGAGCCATCTTTTGTTTGAAAATGTATACTCCAGTTTGTTTCGGTAGTATTTATCCTTTGCAGATGGAATAGCAGGAAATATTTCTGCTGTAAAAATTTTTCCTATTCGCTCGAAATTGTCCTTTACTTGTCTTGTTTTATACTCCAGTTGTTTTGGATAATTGATATGCTGCCATTTACAACCGCCGCATACTCCGTAATGCTCACAAAACGGTTGAATCCTGTCTTTGGATAATTGGTGAAAATTCACCGGTTTAGCATAGGAGAATTTCTTCTTTTTTTTGAATATTTTAAGGTCCGCTACGTCTCCAGGGGCGGCCTGCTCTACAAATATCACTTTTTCGTTATGCCTTGCCACACATTTACCTTCCGCAGCCATATCTGCAATAGTAACATTTTCAATTATTTGCGGTTGATTATTTTTCTTGCTCATCTTCAAAGATAAACAATAAAAACAAGCGTTTTCGTTTAAAAAATAAAATAATTAAATTTGGTACATGAGAAGATTCCTACTCGTATTTTTTGCAATTATCTTTTTCACCTTATCCTTCACTTCACAAGCATCTCATATAGTAGGAGGAGAATTTGAACTGGGCTATACCGGCAGAGGTAATAGCTATAACTTATTCCTTAAACTTTATTTCGACGAGAAAAATGCAGATCCGGGCCTTTTAGATGCTGATACAAGGATAACTGTAGGTGTTTTTCGCAAGAGAGACAATGCTATGATGGGTACTGTGGAAATGATCAGGGATAATGGTGTAAGGGTAAAGTATCAGTCAGAAGAATGTCAGGCGCAGTTGGCAGGAATTCTGGTAACAAGACTTTTTAAGTATAGGGCAACTATCAATCTGGACCCGAGTTCATTCAGTGATCCTCAAGGGTATTATGTGGTATGGGAGAGGTGTTGCAGAAACAGAGTGATAGTAAATATCAAAAATCCTGATATGGTAGGGCAGACTTTTTACATGGAATTTCCGCCTGTCGCTATTAGCGGACAAAGATTTATAAATACCTCACCGCAGTTTGGTGATATTGTAGCAGACTATTTTTGCCTGAATAAACCTAATATGTTTGATTTCAGTGCCAAAGATCCTGATGGGGATTCTCTTGTTTATACATTAGTAACTCCACTGAAAGGGAATTCCGGACCTACCGTAGGTACTCACACCCCTTATCCGATGCCGGCTCCTTATGCATTGATTGAGTGGCAAAACGGTTATGGTATCAATAATGTCATTCCGGGGAATCCAACTTTGGCCATAGGAAAGCATACTGGATTTCTACACGTGACACCTTCACAAAAAGGCTTATATGTACTTTCTGTTATTTGTGAAGAATTCAGGGACGGCAAAAGGATTGGACTTGTAAGACGAGACTTTCAGTTTCTGGTTGATGATTGTAAAGATAATTTGCCTCCATCTGTAACTGTAAGTAACCCTCCTCCGGGCTTATTTATGGGGGATACCCTGGTTTTATATCTGAATGAAGAAAAGACATTTAATCTTTCCATTTCCGATAAGAGTACCACCGTTCTGGGAGAAAAGCAAATAATAACCATCAAGGGAATTTCAACAAATCTTCCTTCCAATATTTTTTCTCCACCCAAATCTCAGGTAATTCAACCGGGAGAGGATAGTATTAAGACATCGTTTTCCTTTTTTCCTTGTGACAGGCTTTTAATTGAAAAGGATTCATTATACTCCCTGAGCATAGTTGTGGCCGACAATTCTTGCCCTCGTCCTATGACCGATACATTGGATCTCAAAGTTTTAATCAAAATACCTCAGAATAATAAACCTGTAATTAATTACATTCCGCTTTCAGGTTCATTTACAGTTATTCCCGGTGAAAAGCTGGATGTATTGGTTTATGCTACAGATGAAGATACAAAAGATATTATCAGTATTACCGGGTTCGGACGAGGTTTCCTTCTGGGAGAAATGGGTATGTCATTTACCAACGTGGAAGGAAAGGATAGTATAGCCAGCATATTCAGCTGGGTTCCTAATTGCGATCATTATAAAAATTCATTAGAGTATCAGATTGTATTTAAGGTCAAAGATAACAGCTGTATCTTTACCCATTTTGATTATGATACTTTAATTATAAGGCTTGAAAACAGAGAAACTAATCTGCCGGAGATTTCTCCTGTTAACCTTATTACGCCAAACAAGGATGATAAAAATGATTATTTCGAAATCCGTAATATGCCTCCTGATAACTGCAATTTTTTCTTTAAACATATAAGGATATTCAACAGATGGGGAGCAATGGTATTCGAGTCAGATAAAAGAGATTTCCGCTGGAATGCAGCAGGCGCTCCGGAAGGGGTATATTTTTATACTATCGATCTGAACGAAAAAATTATTAAAGGCTGGGTTCATGTAATGAGATAGCTTGTCAGAGATTTTTCAATTCCAACCGAAGTTCATTATAAGATTCGTTGCAAACTTTCTCAATTTTTTCAAGTAGAGGTTTAACGGAGTTAAGGTTCGAAAGGCTTTTTACGGAAGTTTCTATGTTTTCAATATCCTGCTCAAGACTGTGAATCCCCATCATTTTTATGGTAGGCTTCATCTTATGCATGACCTTGCGAAACTCCGCCCATTCTTTAGTTTTTTCATAGCTGACCAGGTTTTCTATAAAGTCCGGAGTCTGTTTAAGAAAGATGTTGATCATGTCTTTGATAAACTCTTTGTTGTTGTCACTGGCCATCCTCAAATAAGTAAGATTGGTGTGTTTGTCCGGTGAAGAGATCGCTTCTTCTTGCAGAGGCGGTGCCTTTTCTTTTTTTGTTTTAGCTTCACCGTTTTTGGAAGGTATGTATTCTATCACCTTTGTGAGTAACTGTTCCGGATTAAATGGTTTGATTATATAATCATTTATTCCCGACTCTCTTATTCTGTTCTGCACTTCAGAAAGTGCAGAAGCGGTTAAAGCAATGATCGGTATATCTTTTTTAGGACTGGAAAATGTATTACGTATTACTTCGGTAGCTTTATAGCCATCCATCAATGGCATTTGAATATCCATAAGGATAATATCGAAGTCATGTTGTTGAAGGTTGTCTATCGCTGCCTGTCCGTCTTCAGCCACCTGTATTTCTACCTTATGCTTTTCAAAAAATTTTTTCACCACCATCTGGTTCATCTTGTTGTCTTCCACCAAAAGGAGTCTTACGCCATGCAGGTCATCGGTATTGATATTTTCCGGTACTGTTTTTTTTCTTGCCGGGTTACTGGCTTTCTTAAAATTTAGGAAGAAGACAAATTTAGATCCTGAATTGACTTTACTTTCTACTCCTATAGAGCCTCCCTGTAGTTCAATTAATTTCTTAGTGATAGTGAGTCCCAAACCTGTTCCTCCGTATTTTCTGGAGATATTATTCTCTGCCTGCGTAAAGCTTTCAAATATCATTGAAAGTTTTTCTTCAGGTATGCCTATCCCTGTATCTTTAATGGAAAATAATAAAGGAATAGAGTTAGTTTCACTGGTTTCGATTTTATCTACTTTAATTTCAATATAACCCTGCTCAGTGAATTTTAAAGAGTTGGAAACTAAGTTAAGAAGTATCTGATTTAAACGGAACGGATCTCCATTGATCACCTGCGGTATTGATTTATCAACTTCCAGTTTAATTATTATATTCTTTTCTGCAGCTTTAAAATCAAAGGTGTTTTTTATTTCCAGAAGATGTTCTTCCAGGTTAAAATCTACCTCTTCGAAAAGAATCATTCCCGCTTCAATTTTCGACATGTCAAGTATGTCATTGACGATTGCCAGAAGGTTGTCTGAAGAAGTTTTTAAGGCATTAAGATAATCTCTCTGTTCGGGAAAATGTTTACTTCTCAAAAGCAAATTAGTCATACCAATCACCGTATTCATTGGTGTACGAATCTCATGACTCATTACACTTATAAATTGTTCCTTTGCCTTATTAGATTCTTCCGCCTCGGTTCTTGCTTTGATGGTTTCCTCCTCTATCTTTTTCCTTTCCGTTATATCTATGGAATACCCCAGAAGCGCTTTTTCATTCTTTATTTCAAATAGAATTTTTCCTGTCTGGAAATATCTGATTTCACCATCTACTTCTATTTCTCTTTCACTTAACGCCGGTTCACTTGTTGACCATACCAGATGCTCCTCCTTCTCTATTTCATCTGCTACTTCTTTGGGAAGATATTCATGGGCAGTTTTACCTAAAAGGTCTTCACCTGATGTATTTCTTATTTGTTCGTAGTATTTGTTTATGTAAATAAGTCTGCCTTCATAATTTTTAATGAAGATCGTCATAGGTAGATTATCCAGCAGGTCTGCAAGTAGCTTCTTCTGTTTTTTTAAATTATTTACTATAGTGGCAGATGAACGAAGGGTAGTTTTTGTGTTTTCAATTTGGTATACATACACCAAAAAAATATCTGAATCTGTAGTTATTTCAAGTTCATAGGAATTACTCTCAATAGTAATAATTTCCGTATAAGGCTTATTTTTTTTGTGAAGCAATTTTCGGACATCTTCCCGTGCAACATCTTTATTTACGAACAAGTGTTGAACTGCCTTAGAAGCTACATTACCGCCCAGGTATTGACCTGATCCGTTAAAAATAAATACCGGCCTTGGGTGTTGCTCGAAAAACTTTCGAAAAAACTGTGAAGATAATATGTGGCTGTTGCCCTCCATTATTCTAAATTTCGGCAATTTTTATGATAAACGAATACTTTTAAAAAGAAATTTCAAAGGTTTAAAAATAAGCTAAAATATTATTTATCAATAATGTTTGATTAAAAAGAAAAAATCTTTTGGAAACTTTGAAATCTATAAAAGTTTCCATAGTTTTGGGCGTTTATTACGATATGGAAATAAAACATAGAATTACTAAAGCGGCAGAACAAATGTTTCTCAGGTTTGGGGTAAAGGTCATTACCATGGATCAGATTGCCCGTGAACTTGGGATGTCCAAGAAGACCATATACCAGTATTTTCAGGATAAGAATGAATTAGTATGTGAAGTACTTCGTGGGTATATGGAAAAGGATGATAAATGTATCAATGAAATAATTGAAAATGCTTCGGATCCTGTAGATGAGGTATTAAGGATAGCGGATTATTTGAGTAGCTCATTGCAGAATATGAACCTGGCAGTTTTATATGAGGTACAGAAATACCATCCCGAGGCATATAATATATACAAAGAATTTAAAGAGAAATGTATAAAGAATACGCTTGTTGAAAATCTTAAAAGAGGAATAGAAAAAGGGCTTTACAGGAAGGAACTGAATGTGGAAATAATTTCCAAATTAAGAATGGAATCGGTTGAACTTGGATTTAATCCTACGATTTTTTCTCCTTTGAAATTTACAGTTCAGGAAATACAGGTTCAATTTCTTGATCACTTCCTGCATGGTATATGCACACTTAAAGGACATAAATTAATAAACAAATACAAACAGATAACGGAAGAAGAATAATCGCCATGAAAAGATTTGTCATTTTTAGTATCGCATTTTTTATTGCTGCGATTTCCAGTGGACAGGATGTTGGCAGCTTTACGCTAGAGCAGTGCATTCAGTATGCTTTGGAAAATCAGGTTAATTACAAAAATGCACAGTTAGATGTTATTGCAGCAAAAGCAAGAGTAGGCGAGGTACGTTCCTCTTTACTTCCACATATCAATGCTTCTGCAGGTCTGAGAGAAAATACTCAATTGCAACGAATGTTTATGGATCCTAATAATCCCTTTGCTCAGGGAGCCTCAGGTCCCCCTGCAGGGGCTGAAATGTCCGGAGGGATTATTGTAATGCCGAACTTATTCCAGTTGCGTAGTGCTGGTGATGCAAGTGCAACAGTTAGTCAGGTAATTTTTGATGGTACTTATATCCTCGGGTTGCGTGCTTCAAAAAATTATAAAGAACTGATCGGAAAAAATCTTGTCCGCACGAAAATCCAGACGGTGGAAGGTGTTATGAAAGCTTATTACCTGGTATTGATCAATCAGGAGAGAATTAATCAATTAAAAAGCAGTCTTGCAAGACTTGATTCTTCATTGCGTCAAACCAGGGCTATGTATGAGGCAGGATTTGTGGAGAAAATTGATGTGGACAGACTTTCTGTGGCTTATAATAATCTGATGACTGACGAAGTGAAGTTTCTCAAAGGTGTTGAACTGAGCAAGCTGATTCTGAAATTTCAGATGGGAATGCCTGTTGACCAGGAAATAAATCTTACCACCAGCATTACCCAAATGAAGGAGGATACTACAGTATTAGCTGTTGCTACTACTGATTACAACAGCCGAATAGAATATTCCATTCTTCAGTCAGAGAAAGAAATGAGAGAACTGCAGGTTCAGGGCGTCAGAGCCGGATATTTCCCAACACTCTCTGCATTTGCTACCGGTGGATTTATCAGAATGGATAAGCAGTTTTCAAATCTTTTTACCAATAAGTGGTATAGCTACAGCCTGATGGGAATTAATCTGTCTGTTCCGGTATTTGATGGTTTTAATAAAAAATACAGAAGTCAGCAGGCAAAGATTGAGGCTAACAAAACCGAGAATAATATCACCATGCTGAAAAATGCAATTGATCTTGAAGTGAGGCAGGCATCTGTTCAGCTTTCCAATGCTAAAAAAGATCTGGAGATACAAGGTAGAAATGTTGAACTGGCGAAAGAAGTAGTAAGGGTTGTGAAGATCAAATACAGAGAAGGAGTTGGTTCAAATCTGGAGGTAACCAATGCTGAAGATGAACTTCGTACAGCACAGACCAATTATTACAATGCGCTGTATGATTTTATTATTGCTAAAATAGATTATGATAAGGCCCTTGGTGTATTAGTTAAACAATAAACAAATCATTTTCATCATCTGAAAAATTAATAAAATTTAATTTCAGGTAGGATTGGATTTTATCAGAATTTTTAAAAAGACTTTAAAAGCAAAATTATATACAAATGAAAAGTAAATTTTTTATATGCCTTGCATGCATTACTATCATTGCAGCTTGTGCTAAAAAGGAGACAGATGCTAAAAGAGAAGAGCTTAATTCTCTAAAGAAGGAATATGAAGCCATGGGTAAAAAGATTAAAGAACTTGAAAGCGAACTGGGAGTAGAAGAACCTGGCTTTAACAAAAAAGCTGTTCTTGTTACATTGGAAAATTTAAAAGCTGATACTTTTAATCACTACATAGAAGTGCATGGTGTTGTAGAGGCTAATCAAAATGTTCAGGTGGTTCCTGAATTTCCCGGTGTAATAGAAAGGATAGCGGTGGAACAAGGACAAAGTGTTTCACAAGGACAGTTAATTGCAGTTATTCATCATGATGCAGTATTGAAAAATATTAAGGCATTAGAGACTGATCTGGAGTTTGCCAACACTGTCTACAACAAACAAAGAAGTCTTTGGGATCAGAAAATTGGCTCTGAAATTCAATATCTGGAAGCAAAAACCAGGAAGGAATCTTTGGAGAAAAGGCTTGCAGCGCAAAAGGAAGAATTGGCAAAAGCTTTTGTTCGCTCGCCTATCAATGGTGTCGTTGATGATATATTTCCTAAAGCAGGAGAAATGGCTTCTATGCAAATGCCTATAGCCAGGGTGGTAAATGTAGACAAGGTATACATTACTGCAAATGTTTCTGAAACATACCTGGAAAAGTTTAAAAAAGGACAGAATGTTAATCTTTCATTTCCTACCATCGATAAGGAACTGACAGGGAAAATATCTGCCGTTGGTCAATTTATAAATCCTAATAACAGGACATTTAAAGTAACCATCGATGTAAGTAATAAAAATGGAAATTTGAAGCCTAATCTTCTTGCAGTTGTAAAAATTCGCGATTACGCTAACACATCTGTGATAACAGTACCTACCAATGTAATACAATTTGATCAGAATGGTAACTATGTCTTTACTGCAGAAGGAACAGGTGAAAATATGATTGCTGATAAAAAATATATTTCTATAGGAAAATCCTATAAAGGCAGAACTGAAGTGCTTGAAGGATTAAAAAATGATGAAAAAGCAGTGGTCGAAGGTTTCAGAGGCCTGACTGATGATGATAAAATTTTTATTAAGTAAGATTGATTTTTTGAGTTTATGGAAAATAATAAAGATAAAGAACTGAATAAGGAATTTGCCCTTACCACAATATCTGTGAAGAATAAAACTACGGTTTATGTTCTTACAGCCATCATTGTGATATTGGGTCTCGTTTCCTATAATTTTCTTCCAAAGGAAAATTTTCCTGAGGTGAAAATTCCTACTGTGTATGTAGGTACCACATATCCCGGAAATGCACCTGCTGATATCGAAAATCTTATTACCCGACCTTTGGAAAAGGAGATCAATAAAATTTCAAATGTCAATGTGATCAACTCCAATTCATTGCAGGATTTCTCAAGTATTATCGTAGAGTTTAATACTAATGTACCTTCAGAGGAAGCATTAAGAAAAGTAAAGGATGCTGTAGATAAAGCGAAAAAAGATCTTCCAACAGACCTGGATTCAGATCCTAATGTATTTGAGCTTAATTTTTCTGAGTTTCCTATTATGAACATCAATCTGTCCGGCGACTATAGCAGCGACAGATTAAAAGAATATGCAAAGTATTTGAAAAATGAAATAGAGAATGTTTCTGAGATTTCTTATGCCGAAATAAGAGGAGTGGACGATAAGGAGGTAAAAGTAAACCTTGATGTGCATAAGATGCAGGCGCTGAATATAACTTTTGATGATGTTGCTCAGGCTATAGCTAATGAAAATGTTACTATTTCCGGCGGTAACCTTCTTATGGAAGGTAACAGAAGGACGATAAGAGTGCTTGGGGAGTTTAAAGATCCTAAAGAGATGGAAGATATTATTGTGAAAGATGAAAAACTACACATTGTATATCTTCGAGACATAGGAACTGTTGATTTTGGTTATAAAGAAAAGGAAGGATATGCAAGACTGGGTTCTCATCCTGTGGTGATGCTGGATGTGGTGAAGAGAAGCGGAGAAAATCTTATTAATGCTTCAATTAAAATCAACAAGATTCTTAATAAAGCTAAAGTGGAGGTATTTCCTAAAGATCTTGTTATCTCCATTACCAATGATCAATCGGATCAGACTATTGACCAGGTATCTAATCTTGAAAACAGCATTATCTCAGGAGTGATCCTTGTAGTCCTTGTACTACTATTTTTTCTGGGTACCAGAAACTCCATGTTTGTGGGTGTTGCTATACCATTAAGTATGCTGCTTTCATTCCTTATACTTAGTCTAATGGGTATAAGTATTAATATGATGGTGCTATTCGGTTTGATTATGGCTTTAGGTATGCTTGTGGACAATGGTATTGTGGTGGTGGAAAATGTTTACCGTCTTCGTGAACAGGGGTATGGACCGTTAGATGCTGCAATTCACGGTGTGGGAGAAGTTGCACTTCCGATCATTTCTTCTACCGCAACTACATTGGCAGCATTTCTTCCTCTCGCTTTTTGGCCAGGTATGATGGGGGAGTTTATGAAGTATCTTCCATATACTCTTATTATTTCTCTTGGGTCTTCTCTTTTTGTAGCGCTTGTTATTAATCCTGTGTTGGTGTCTGCATTTATGAAAGTAGGAGAAACAGGTGAAAAGGATTTCAGCAGAGTTAATAAAATCGGTTTCAGTATTGTTGGTTTAGGATTTGTTATTTTAGCATTTGCTTTCATTTCTAATAACGGATTTTTCCTCGTATTAGGTAATCTGGCAGTGTTGGCAGGCTTCTTATATCTTTTAAATGCCTATGTCCTTTCTCCATTAAGTTTTAAGTTTCAAAACTTCTTCCTGCCAAGACTGGATAACATTTATGAGAGGGTGTTGCTGAATGCGGTGAAAAGACCGGGAAGGTATTTTGCCGGTACTTTCGTCGCTTTATTTTTCTCCTTAGTACTTTTGATGGTATTTGCTCCTAAAGTGGAGTTTTTCCCAACCATGGAACCACATAATGTTCATGTGTTCATTGAGTACCCTGTTGGTACCGATATTCAGACTACCAATGCTCTGACAGAAAAAGTGGAAAGAAGAGTGATGGAAATTGTCGAGCCTTATAAAAAAGTTGTGGAATCGGTTATTTCTCACGTAGCCCAAGGTACTGAAGATCCTAATAGCCCCAGCCAGGGAGGTGGAACTGCACCTAACAAAGCCAGAGTAACTGTTGCATTTGTAAAATTCCAGTTAAGAAATGGTATAAGCACAAGCAAGATCATGCGAGAAATACGGGCAGGTATTCCCGAATATCCGGGTGCTATCATTACAGTAGATCAGGATGCGGCCGGGCCGCCAACGGGTAAACCTGTAAACATTGAAGTAACAGGTGAAGATTTGGATCAGCTCATTGTTCTTTCTGATAAAATCAAAGAAAGGATCAATTACTCAAATATTAAAGGTATTGAGGAACTACGTACCGATTTGGAGACTGGTAAACCTGAACTGGTGATTGAAATCGATAGAGAGAAAGCAAGAAGGTATGGTGTTTCCACTATGCAGGTAGCGGGTATAATCCGTACTTCCTTGTTTGGAAGAGAAGTTTCCAAGTATAAACTTGGTGAAGATGATTATCCGATTCAGATCAGACTAGATCCTAAATACAGATACGATATCGATGCTTTGATGAATCAGGAAGTAATTTTTCGTGATATGGTTACTGGAGCTATGAGAAATATTCCAATTGCCTCTATCGCTACTGCTAAATACAGCAGTACTTATGGTTCGATTAAGAGAAAAAATCTGGACAGGATAGTTACTATCTATTCAAATGTGCTGCCTGATTACAATGCCAATGAAATAAATAATCAGATCAGAACTGAGATAGCTGATTTGGATATTCCTTCCGGTTATAGTGTTAAATTTACAGGTGAGCAGGAAAAACAAGGCGAAGAAATGGCTTTCCTGTTACAGGCGTTGCTTATTGCCCTCTTCCTGATCTTCTTAATTATAGTGGCGCAGTTCAATAAAATTTCGGCTCCTGTGATAATTATGTTCTCTGTATTATTCAGTACTATTGGTGTTTTCCTTGGACTGGTAATTTTCCGTATGGACTTCATTATTATCATGACCATGATAGGTATTATTTCTCTGGCGGGTATTGTGGTTAACAATGCAATAGTACTTATAGACTTTATTGAACTTATCAAAGCCAGAAAGAAAGCCGAACTTGGAATTAATGAAGGTCCGCTGCCAAATAATGAGTTACTAAGAGTAATTGTGGAAGCAGGTAAAACAAGATTGAGGCCTGTGTTGTTAACAGCTATAACAACTGTTTTAGGTTTAATACCTTTGGCCGTAGGATTGAATTTTGATTTTATAGGCCTGGTTGCCAAGTATGATCCGGATTTTTATGTTGGAGGTGATAATGTGGTGTTTTGGGGACCTATGTCATGGACGATTATATTCGGTTTAACTTTCGCAACATTTTTAACTCTGGTGATTGTGCCTGTGATGTATTTATTATCAGAAAGACTCAAATATAAAGTTGTAAGCAGATGAGAGGAAACCTCAGATTTTTATCCATTGTATTGATTATTTTTCTTCTGATTGATTTATATGTCTTTCAAGGGGTAAAATATTTCTTCAATGGTTATTCTCCTGCTGCGAGAAGGGTGGTCTATATCCTGTACTGGGTATTGACTGTCCTTACTTTTTCAGGATTGGCATTTTTCTTCCTTGGAAACCCGGAAAAATGGACTAGATCTTTTCGCTCACTATTTTTTGCAGGTGTATTTACTCTATATCTTCCCAAGCTTTTGTTTCTGATATTTCTATTGATTGATGATATCCAGAGGATATTTCGTTGGATAGGAACAAAGCTTTATGCGTTATTCAATCCATCCGTTCAGGATGCTGCTTCCATAGATATCAGTCGTGCAGATTTCCTGTTAAAAACAGGGGTATTTTTTGCAGCTGTTCCGTTTGTGAGTATGTTATATGGAATTTTAATTGGAGCGCATGATTATACGGTTAGGAAGGTGAAAATTAAGTTAAAACACCTACCCGCTTCATTTAACGGACTTAAGATATTGCAGATATCCGATATTCATTGCGGAAGCTTTTACAATAAATCTGCAGTGGAAAGAGGCGTACAGACCATCATGAAGCAAAATGCAGATATTATTTTTTTTACAGGAGATCTGGTTAATGACAAAGCATCGGAAGCTGAACCTTTCATTGAATTGCTTTCACGGATTAAAGCGCCTATGGGGGTATTCAGTGTATTGGGGAATCATGATTATGGTGATTATTATCCATGGGAAAGCATAGAAGAGAAAAAAGAAAACATGAAAAAGATGATAGCAATCCACAGTAAAATTGGCTGGAAGTTGCTTATCAACGAAAATGTGATCTTTAAAAAGTCTGACGGCTCACTTGCACTCATTGGAATAGAAAATTGGGGTAAAGGTGCCAGATGGCCGAAATATGGTAAACTTGAGAAGGCATATAAAGGTGTTGAAAATGCAGATGTAAAACTGCTGCTTTCACACGACCCTAGTCACTGGGATGCGCAGGTCCGTCCGGAATATCCCGATATTGATGTAATGTTTTCAGGTCACACTCATGGATTTCAGTTTGGTGTACGAGTAGGAAATTTGAAGTGGAGTCCTGTGCAATATGTGTATGATCAATGGGCGGGATTATATAAGAAAGGAAAACAATTCCTTTATGTCAACAGAGGATTTGGATATATAGGTTTTCCTGGTAGAGTAGGTATGCCTCCGGAGATTACGGTGATGGAACTGGAAAGGGGGTAGGTGTTGTAGTCAGTAGGCAGTAGGCAAGCCAGTAATTGTATTATTTATCTAAAATCTAATATCTAATATCCAATATCCAATATCTACCATCTACCATCAATGTCCAACGATCAGGGAAAAGAACAGCTGTACTTACGTTTCAGAGAGATTTTTTGGGATGCTTTTCATCGTCCGAATCTGAAGTCGGAAAAATTTTCACAATTGTATTTAAAAGATCTGGATCCGATAACTGAATGGCTCGCGGGTCCTATGTATTCTATTTTTAAAGAAGGCCATTGCAATTACATCTTTGAAAATCCGGATAAATATAAGATATATAACCAGGAAGACTTTTTAGATTGGTGTATGGAAAAAATTTCACAGTTCAGGCACATTAATGAATCCATTGCACCTGAAAATGAATCAGAGCAACGGGATCAGCAGATTTTGCTTTATCAAAATGATGTGATGATGGAGCTGGCGGAGATTGCCTATGAAGTCAGTAGGCAATAGGGTAGGCAAAAGTCGGAAGTGAAAGTCAGTAGTCAATAGTCGGAGGTGACTTCTGACTTAAAACTTATAACTTAAGACTTTTGACAAAACTTTTCCTTTTCCTAAGGGTTATTTTCCCGGATACTCTCTTCTGATGAAAACCTTTGATCTTGGTATTGCGCTTTTTAGTTTAATTATTATTCTTCTTGGTCTTTATTATAAAAGATTAAAAAGGTCTCCATTCAATGAGACTTTTTTGGCCATGTTATTTGGCATTGGCCTTAGTCCTTTTCTTTTAAATATATTAATTGTTGAAGAATGGGGCAAACAGGAAGATATACTAGAGAAGGCTTGTCGGCTGACTCTTGCCATGGCTTTGATGGCCACCGCATTCAAATTATCAAAAGGATATTTTTCTGTTCACAGAAAGGTGCAGGCATCATTGCTTCTTATTGTGATGCCGGCCATGTTTTTGACTTCCGGACTTATTATTCATTTGGTAACGGGGATGGATTGGCTGATAAGTTTGCTTATCGGAGCTATTGTTACACCTACGGATCCTGTATTGGCTGGTACTATTGTCACAGGAGAAACTGCAACTGAATTCCTTCCGAGAAATACCAGAGAAACTATCTTGTTTGAATCGGGGGCTAATGATGGGCTGGCATTTCCATTTGTAATGTTGTGTTTATTGTTAATAGAAAAACAAGAACATGCATGGAAGGAATGGGTAGGGAAGACTTTGTTGTGGGAAACAGGAGGAGCTATACTCATTGGATTGATCATTGGGTATATCGCGGGAAGGATTCTGGAGTTTTGCATTAAGAAAAAATTTACCGGACAGCCTGCGATACTTGCCTTTTCAATGAGTATAGGTTTTTTTGTTCTGACGGCATTAGAGCTTATCCATGTCAATAGCATACTAGCAGTATTCATGGCAGGGCTGATGCTGAATGAGACATTAGGAAAACAGGAAGATATTGAAGAGGAAGAAATTCAGGAAATGATGTCGAGGTTGTTTACTATACCCATATTTGTGCTCTTCGGATTGATCATACCATGGGATAGCTGGTTTGAATTAGGTTGGAAAGCAATTGTGATAATGTTAGCAGTCATAATGTTCCGTAGAATTCCATATCTTCTTGTAATAAGCCCGTTAATGAAGGGTTTTAAGTTTAAAGATCTCCTTTTTATAGGGTGGTTCGGACCTATAGGTGTCGCAGCTCTATACTATTGCTTTTACAGTTATAAAAAATTGCATCAGGAAGAAATCTGGACGATCACCAGCCTTGTGGTATTTAGTTCTGTAGTGGCACATGGCATGACTGCGTATCCGTTTTTGAAACTTTATTCCAGAAACAATGATAAGTCATAAGTCAGTAATCGGTAGTCGGTAAAAAGGCAATTATTCTGCATCTGATGATTAAAGCTAAATGTACATTAACACCCTAACACCTTAACAGCTTAAAACATCCTACTCCTTTAACTTCACCAACGGATGATTAACCCCATTTACCATATTCTTAACGACTTTGTATTTGTCCAGACTTTCAAATAGCTGGGTCAATGTTTTAAAGCCATAAGTTCTTGAGTCGAAGCTGGGGTCTATTTTTCTTAAAGATAAACCAATCTTTGATATAAATGCTTCCTCTTCTTCATTGGTGGAAATCTCAAATGCTTTGTCAATTATACCCATATTCAGTTCAGGGAAAGACTTGTTCGATGAAGTGGCTGTTTCTGTAGTAGCTTTTTTATCTTCTCTTCCTGATTTTGTTTTAACAGACTTCCTTTTCTTATAGGTAGAGGTTGGTGCTATCACATTTTCCGGAACAAGGTTTTCTGTGAATGTAAAAATCTCACAAGAGTTAACGAAGGCAATGGGTGTGGTTTTTCTACCAATACCCATTACAAAAAGCCCTTCTTCTCTTATCCTTTTTGCCAGTCCGGTATAGTCACTGTCACTGGATACTATACAAAATCCCTCCACACTTCTGCTATGCAAAATGTCCATAGCATCTATGATGAGTGAACTATCTGTAGAATTCTTTCCTGTGGTGTAGGAGAACTTTTGCATAGGACTGATGGAGTATTGATTGATTACCTCCTTCCAGCTGTTCATATGTTGGGTAGTCCAGTCACCATAAATTCTCCGGATGGTAGCTTTGCCGTATTTGGATACTTCCTCAATTATTTCTTTGATAAGCCTTGCTTGTGCATTGTCGCCATCTATTAGCACAGCTATATTAAATTTGGATTCGTTCATTTTTTTGTGGTTAAACTCATTCTGCAGGCACCTTATTTATCAGGAAGAAACTAAATCACCAAAAAAATGTTGCCGGGACAGGTATTATCCGGTTAATATACAAATTAATTCAGATTTATAGGTATACTAAAAATATTATTATCTGAGGATAAGTATGTATGGGAAGAATTTTCCTGTTAAAATCATCAAATGTTTATACTGAACCTAAGTTATTTTTATATGATTTGATTAAAGCTGAAATCGAAATAATGTGTGAATAGTATGCAATAGGCACTATAACCGCAGGTAACCAGATGAACGGGAATAACAATACCGCCACATTAGGTTGTTCGAATGCAAACTGTTGAAATGGAGAGGGGGCAGATAATACTCCATTGGTAACGGTAAAAATCAATACCACCAGTCCTGCAATATTCCATATCAGTAAAAGTAAGTTGGGTTGGTTTTTAGTGTGGAAAACTACAAAGTAAATAAGTGGTGCAGTGACTCCTGTGATGATATCCATGTTTCTTCCCTGAAATGTCATTAGCTCCGGCATCAGCCCTTGAAGATACAGCCAGTATAAGACCATTTCAACCGGTAATCTCATGGTCTGCAATATTGTAAGGGTTTTCAGGTCAAAAGACTGTAACCATGCTCTGCTTTTTTTCTTACTAAGAAGAATAATGAATATAATAAGCGGAGGTGCCACAGCTACCAGAAATCGAGGAGGTAGGGTATCTGTTACTTTAAAGAAATCATTCCAGGCCATGGCTGCAATAAATATCATCCACCCGATTATGATAACTGCAAGCATTCGGGAGTGTGATGCTCTGTAAAAAAGGTAAACAGCGGCAATAGCAGTTAATATGAAGATAATATAAAGATAAGCAGGTAAATTTTCCATAAATATTCGATTTGTGATACAAAGAAAGCATGTAAAAAGGAGAGTATACTTGTCATTTGGCAAGAAATTCCGAACATGACTAATTTTGACTTTTTGTCATCTCTCTTCTGATCCTGCTTAATGATGAATCAGTAATTCCAAGATAAGAAGCAATCTGTTTTAAGGGTGCCTGCATAAATATCTCCGGATTGGATTGTAGCAGGGCGGCGTACCGGAATTCGGCAGTTTCCGTAATCATCGATAGCATCCGAAGTTTCAGAGACGCAAATCCTTTTACAAGAATACTCCTTCCGAATTCTCTGAATTCCGGAATGGAATGGAATAATTTATTGAGTTCTTCGAAAATAATGATATAACCTGCGGAAGGAGAGAGGGCTTGTATGTTTTCTTTGGACGGAATGCGCATAAAAAAAGAAGCAACTTCAAAAACAGGCTGTCCGGCATTAAAGAAAGCTGTGGTTACCTCATTTCCTTCCGTATCATGCGAGTAGGCACGCATAAAACCGCTTTCCAATATCAGGTATTTGTTGCTAATCTTTCCTTCTTCGAGAAATAATTCGTTCTTCTGAATGTTTATAGGATGAAACTGCTGTGCAATCATATCCAGGGTTCCAGCATTGCTGATTGCTGGTTGAAAGAAGCCTTTTACAAATGCTTTATTGTCGGTCATTGATTGAAGGTTTAATTGCGGAATTTAACTAAATTTTGATTCAGTAAAAATTATCTTCCGGGATACAAGATTCTGCCATTTAAAACCACCGCTTCTTCCTGCAATTTATGCATGTCGTTTTTGGTTTTGCTCATGATGTGTAATACATTCCATCCATTTGCAACAAACCAGTCAGAAATCAGTCGGCGGTGACATCTCCACCATACTGCTTCTGAACACATATAGGCAGTTGTTCTGTCAGCAGCCTGCATAGCAAGTTTATCAATGGCATGTTTAAATTCAGGAGTATTCATATAATCCGCATAAGCTTTGAAAGCTTCATTTTTCCATGCGGTATTTTCAGATTTTGGAGAGGCTTTTCTTCTTCCACCTAATTCCGGCATATGTATATATGTAATCCCGATTTTTTCCAGGCGGGTACTTAATTCATCCTTGTTGTACTGCGGGTATCTTCTAGATCCGGGGAAGGCTCTTACATCCACAAGGGTTTTTATAGAATTTATATTTAAGAGTTCCAGGAAATCATTCAATTCTCTGGTGGAATGTCCTATAGTGTAAACAAACTTCTCCATACCATAAGAACAAAATTTTAAATAAATTTGTCCTTATTTTTGAACCAATTTGTCAGTATATTAAAATTGTCTGGGTTTCTTTTGCTGGCTGGCCAATTTTGCAATTTCCTCTATTCGTTTTTGCCTGGTTTCAGGTCTTTTGGCGAGTGCAATCCATTGCAAAAGTACTTTACGCGAAGATTTGCTCAAGCTTTCAAAATAGTTTTTTGAACCCTTATAATTTTTAAATGCTTTCTCAAGGTCCGAAGGGATTATCAGCTTTTCAACTTCATCTAAAATATTCCATGCCCCATTTTTTTTTGCTATTTCTATAGCTTGCATTCCAGCCTGGGTCATCAAGCCTGCCTCAATAAGTTTCTCGACTTTTTCTTTGTTAATTTTTGACCATGTACTTTTTACCTTTCGCTTGCTGAAAAATTGGATAGATTTTTCATGGTCTATAGCCATTTTTTTACTGTCTATCCACCCAAAACATAAGGCTACTTCTACTGCCTCAGCCCAGGATACAGATGGCTTTGATGAGGATTTTTTATACATAACAAGCCAGACAGATTCTTTAACGGCATGATTCTTTTCCAGCCACTTTCTCCATGCAATAACAGTCTTTGGGTAAAACTCCTCAATTTGATTCATTTCCCTAAGTTAAACATTTTCAAATTACGAGCCCCGTAAAATTTTTTCCATCTTTTTACCTTTCGCAAGTTCATCCACCAGCTTGTCCAGATACCGAACTTTTTGCGTTAGCGGATCTTCAATTTCTTCTACACGGTATCCACAAATTACACCAGTAATCAGCTTAGCATTCGGATTCAAGGAGGCTTTATCAAAAAAATCTTTAAAGGTTGCTTTATCTTTAATCAGCTCATTCAGTTGCTTATTGTCAAGTCCTGTTAACCATTGTATAACCTGATGCAATTCTTCTTTGGTTCTTCCTTTCTTCTCCACTTTCGTAATATAATGAGGATAAACAGAGGCGAATGTCATATTGGCAATTCGTTGATGTTGGGAGTCGGAGTTATTCATTATATACTCTTATTTTGATATCATTTTTATTGTTGGACCTAAAATTACTATCAAGCTTCCTAAAATTAAACCTATAATTATAGCATACCTTAAAGAAGGCGGAAATATAACATCCAGCCAGCCAATTTTTTTCCCTTTGTCTGATTTTGCTTTAAGCTTTTTTATGTCGAAGATGAAGTAAAGTAATTTTAGGATAAAATCCATGGGATTGTAAATACAATTTTTTTCGTTTATTATGGTTCGGCAGTGCAATGCATTTATTGAATTTCCTTTATTGCATTGTGCAACCTAAGGAATTTAACTTCAAAAGATTTAGGTAATATTCCTTCCACTTTTAAAACGGTATTTCCCTCGGGAAGATAATTGTTGTATTGATTGTTGTTTATTCTGATAGGGTAGTAGATACTGTCTTTGTTTCCGATTAACATAAAGTTGTTATCTGAAATGTGACTCAGATTTAATTTTTCATTATCTGTATTTTTGTTATGAAATATGATATCTGCAATAAAAGTATCGTTGTTTTCGTCCAAATGCTTGAGAGTAAAAGTTTGCATTTCTATATCAACATTTTTAAGTTGTTCAGAATACTTCGCGTCCCATTTGTCCTGGAAATGGTCAATGGTGTTCCCTAATCCTTCAAATACCGCTGTAGCACCATAATCCACGCTTGCAGATATGGCTTTTTGTCCATAATCCAGTATTTGATCTCTGTTGTCTATTATTTTATAGGTGATCAAATAGACATTGTATACACTGAGTACTCCTACGACAAAAATCAAAATACTTATCCTAATTAATTGTGATTTCAGATTTATCGGTTGTTTTTTGATTTTCTTAATGACCATTGTAATAATATTCCAGGTTAAAATAATACCTGCAATAAATGTGATCCCCGAGATTAATATTATTTCTGTCATTTTAAATTATTTCATTCTTTAGTGAATTACATAAAACTTATATTAATGTACCAAATCCGGTATTAATATCCAATATCTATTATCCAATATCCAATATCTAATATCCAAAATCCAAAACCCAATCCTTCCAACCTTCCATCCCCCAATTCAACATTCAACATTCATCATTCATAATTCACCATTCATCATTTTATTTATCCTCGCTATCTGAATCCAGTGATAAATCACGAATACCATTCCGATTAATCCTGCAGTTTGTCCGATCATATTAGGAATAAAGGAGAGGAGCTGAGCGATACACCAGCCTATGCCGGAAACCATTCCAAAGTCATTTACTGATTGAAGTGCCGGGTTGGTTTTCTTTTCCTCTTCAATAGAATTTGCGACGTTAATTACAATAAAAAAATCTTCAACAAAATTGAAAGGTATGGCAAACATATACCATACGGAATTCGGACTGGCCTTTCTGTTTTCAGGTTTTATCTGACCAAGGCATCTTTGTAAGGTTCTGCAATAGAATGCAACCATTATAAAGAAGGTTAGAATTATCAGGCTTGTCCATAACCAGCCTATAGCCAAGATTTCAGCTAATACACTTTCATTGGAGGAGCTTTCTATAAATGGAATGATTGCCCATAGTACGAGGAGGGAGGTAAGTGCAAATCGTATCAGGAAGTTGATCATGAGCTGTTATAATTTTTTTGTTGTCATTTTCATTATTTGTAAAATAATAAATTAGCCACATTTTGATTAAAGGCCATTAATGGGAATAAGAATAATAAGATAACACTAAGTAATATTCCCTCTGCAGGTAAAAAATCAGTAGCTGATAGAATTAATGGCGTTAGCATAATAATACATATTGATAAAGGGAATGTAAAGTATTTATTGGTTTTTGTTTTTGATAATATAAAAGAGATTATGAATGGGACTGTAAAAAATGAAATTATGATAAGTAATAATACCATAATGGATTAATTTAAAATTACAGAAAGATCAGAGATTAATGACCATATAAGAGCTAGAGCAATTATAAAGAATACCGTATTACCGACAAAATAATTAATCCTAAGCTTTAGGCTTCCTTCTTTTTTTATTACACTGATAAGTCCGAATGTAAATCCAAATGGGGAAATAAAAATGATTGCTATCATTGGCAATCCCATTAATAAATTTCCCAAATCTTCATTGACTGATTTTAAAATAAAAAGTGTGAAAATAGAAAATACCAGAAGGCCAGTGCATATTTTACATAGAATTATTGACTTCCTTAGGTTTTTGGCAGGAGGGATTGCTTCTTCTATGTTGTCGAGTATTTCCATAGTATGACAAAATTGATGATTCTTGTTTTATTAATTTACCATTGTGGAATTTGTCATGTATGATGCTTGTCAGGTGTTTGTTGATGCTTTAATCAATATGTATATCCCAAATAATACCGATCCGCCACTAAATAATAATCCAAAGTATCCGGTTTCGTCTTGTTCCTTTAGTGAATATACCAAAATTCCAAAAGATAAAAACAACCCAAACATAATTACAATTATGCTGATGAATATCAGGAAAATTTTCCGGGTGTTTATTTTCATGTTTACTAATTCATTCCTGTTTTAATCTTTCTCTTACCTCCATCAAAGCAAAACCCAATAGGTTTAATCCATGCCATGTCTCCGGATTTTCAATAAGGTGACTGTCTTTCGTTAAACCCACGCCCCAAATTGTATCTACCGGACTTGCCTCTACTAATACTCGGTCATGGGTATTTATTAAATATTCCTTCAATTTAGGATGCTGGGAAAATTTATGATAATTACCTTCTACGACAATTCCATATCTATATTCTTCCCACTTTGCCTGGTCAAATCCTGAAACCATCCGTCCAATGTCCTTAGCTTCTCCGGGAGATTTTGAATGGATTATCTTTTTATAAGATTCAATGTCATTAAATAATTCGGCTTTCCTTGCCATCATCCAATGTTCTGCCGTTTTATAAGTTACTCCGTTAACAGTAAAATCCGCATGCCACCATTGGCTGAAACATGAATTGGTAATGCTACCACCTTTAGACGGTTGATGTCCCCAGAAATAGATATATTTCAGCCTTTCACCATTTTGGATTCGTAAAAGGAGATTTTGGATACTATACTTCATTAATTTTCATTGTTCCATGTTAGTTAATGAATCAGTTCTATTCAAAACCTCCTTAAGTTAAACATTTATTCCAAATTGTTATAACCCGTCAGATTTGTTATATTAGTGAGGCATTTAAAACGATAGAATTAGATAATCCTGTGGGAAATGTAATATGTTATGTTTTATATACGATTACAACTATTTAAATAATTGTTAAAACATAACGGTATTATATGAAGAAATTACAATTGGTTTTTATTTGTTCCTTTTTGTTAATAAGTACTCATGGGTTTAGTCAGTCAGAGCTTACTGTTGATGAGATTAGTGAAAAGATGGTCAATTCCATCTCTCATATTACTACATTAAAGTATGGTTTCAAATCTACCGAGCGTATAGGTAAAACTTATGTTAAATCATATCAGGAGGTAAAATATGCGAAAAATCCTTTACGTTTTTACCTTTATTCTCACTTTCAGGATAAAGGGGCCGAAGTCCTTTTTAACCCCATTTACAGTAAGGATAAGGTTTATGTAAATCCTAATGGCTTTCCTTATTATTCTTTATACCTTGATCCTTTAGGCAGTATATTAAGAAAAGGAAAACATCATACACTCTACGAGCTTGGTTTTGATTATTTCGCTGGACTTCTCTTTAACCTAAAACAGAAATCGGAAGCTTATAAGAATATTAAATGTACCGGCACTGTCAATTGGAATAATACAACTTGTTATAAAATGGAATTGCAGGTTACGGATTATAAAATTTTAGTTTATACTGTAAACGAAGGAGAAACCCTCACATCAATTGCTGAAAAATTTTTCGTAAATGATTATAGAATCATGGAACTGAATAATCTGGCAAGTTATACTTCTATAAAAGCGGGACAAAAGATTAAAGTACCTAACCATTATTGCAAGTATTTTATAGTCTATGTTGACAAAAAAACATTTCTTCCTGTAATGCAGGAAATGCATGACGAAGAAGGTATGTACGAGCGCTATGAATTTATTGATGTTAAAATGAATGAAAAGCTGGAAGATAAGGAGTTTGATAAGGGCAACCCGGCTTATAAGTTTTGATTTACTAATATTACAATAGTTCTGCAGTTTTTTCATTCTTAATTCTTAATTCTTAATTCTTAATTCTTAATTCTTAATTCTTAATTCTTAATTCTTAATTCTTAATTCTTAATTCTTAATTCTTAATTCTTAATTGTATCCCTACGACCAACTACATATTCCATCTGAATTTAAGCAGAATTAATTTTGCTGCAAAAATTTTATATGGAAAAAAAGATGTATAAGCATATCCAAAACTGGAAAAGGAGTGGAT
>JBKBUF010000054.1:0-12284 GCA_046290815.1 Cytophagaceae bacterium
AGCTCCTGCTGAAGCCGCATTCAGTTGCAAGGTAGCGCCTGTACATACTGGAGTATTGCTGCTTGCATTCGGATTGCCAGGTGTGGTATTTACAACAACTATTGTTTGGGCAACAGCACTGGTACATCCCGGAGCAATTGCTCTTACTTCATAAGTACCAGCCATTAAAGTGGTTGAATTTATTCTGACTGGATTCTGCTCTGTTGAAGTAAATCCTGCAGGTCCTGTCCAGCTATAGGAAGTTGCTCCTGCAGAGTTAGCTGTAAGATTAATAGGGTTGCCCGTACAAACAGGAGTATTGCTTCCGGTTGTCGGAGTTGGAGGAGTATTATTTACAGCTACAGTAACTGACCCCGGCTGACTACTGCAATTAGCTGCGGATACAGCAATGACAGTATAGCTTCCCGCCATTGCTGTAGTTGCACTTGTTCTGTTTGGTGTTTGCCCTGTAGCAGTATATCCTCCAGGACCTGTCCAATTATAACTGTTGGCTCCAGCAACCACACCTGCATTCAAAGAAATGGTACCTCCTGTACAAACTGGAGAATTACTTGTTGGAGCCGGTGTACCCGGAGTTTCATTTACGACAACAACTACCGGGGCAACAGTACTGGTACAACCAGCAATAATTGCACGCACCTCATAGGTGCCTGCCATTGCAACTGTTGCTGCTGCTCTCGTTGGATTTTGCGTGGTAGAGGTGAAAGATGGGCCAGTCCAATAGTATGTCGCACTGGAAACATTGCTTGCCGTAAGATTAATTGTATTACCTGAGCATATCGGAGAGTTACTTCCTGGAGTAGGCGTCGGAACTACCCATTGAGAAAACTCAGATGTATTATGACCTGTACCTGGAGCTGCAGAAGAAGTAGTAGCCGTATAATCCGCAATTGTTCGTCCGGCAGCAGGAGTAAAGTTTGTAATTGGAGCATTTTGAGCAAGCACTAAAGTCAGTCCTTGCACTTTTTCAGGAGTAGAACAATTATAGCAATTGTCTCTTAAATATAATTCTATGTAATTTCCCCCTGTAACATTGAAAGTACCATTACCATTATCTACTATCTGCGGACGTGCATAATTGTCATTACCAGCACCATTCAATTCTATTCCACGAAGGGCATTACATGAAAAACTGTTGTTGTGGATAGCATTGTTATTTGTAGTTGCTGCATTAGGATTGGTAATATTAATACCATTTCCACCATTATTTGAAATGGTGTTACCTTGAACAGCTGTTCCACCAATTAGATTATTAGTACTTGCAGAATGAATATTTATACCATCGGAAGTGTTTGATGCAATGGTGTTGGAATAAATTCTGGTATGGTGTGCATTAGATAATTCGATACCAAAGGTCCCATTGCTGGAAATAGTATTGCCTGACAAAGTATTTGCACCAGCAGGGGCCACAACATTAGTATTTATTCCTGATCCTTCTGCCAGCCTTATACCGACATTCACGTTATTGGTAATGGTATTAGAAGAAAAGGTATTCTGATATGGAGGACCGCCATTTCCGGAACTTCTCAGGTTCACACCATTTCTGTTAAATCTGATAGTGTTATTTGAAAAAGTATTGCTGTAAGAACCATGCTGAACGCCAATTCCACCTCCATCAGCATCTGTAACCGGGTCACCACCTGCAGTAGTCCTGATCCCATTCCCCATATTCAGCCCGGCAGAAGTTGTACCTATAAAGTTATCAGATATGTTGTTACCTGAAGGCATATTGGTCTGTCCTGTTCCGTTAAAATCTGATTGAAGAAATAAACCCCAGGCATTGTTTCCTATAGTATTAAATCTTATAGTGTTATTTTTTGATCCCAATATTGAAATACCATCCTGTCTGTTTCCGATTTTGGAAGTACCATTGATACCAACTCCTACAAAATTATAAGTGATGGTTGTGGTTCTTACTGAATTATGATTAAGCTGAATACCATGTCCTAAATAGGGGGTGGTACTTCCTGATGTGACAAAAGGGTCAAAGCCATTACCAGCAATGACGTTACCCGTGGCTGCAGCACCACCTATCGTATTTCCATTGGAATTACCTTCTATTTTTATACCTGCATAAAGATTTCCTAATCCGTTATATGGATTAAGTGTGGTAGGAAAAATGGTAGCGTTACCGGTAGCATCTGTACCAACAAAATTATTTGCTATTACAGTATTATTAACATTCAAAAAGTAAATCCCGCATTGAAGAGTACCATCGTACCTTTGAGGGCATCCACTGCCATCACCACCGCATCCAGCCAAATATCCGGAATTACAAGGAGCAGGTCCCCAGGCACCTGCTCTGCAGTTTCTTGAATCATCTGCCCCACCGTTACCGGAAATTATATTTCTGTTTGCGTTTCCTGCTCCCACACTTAGTGATTCATCAACTCCAATGAAATGGGATCCGCCTGAATTATTTCCATCAACCCGCAGTCCTGCAGCCTTATTTCCCAATGGAAGCATTCCGGTAATATCTGTACCGATCATATTTCCGGTAATAACTGTTCCTTGATAACCACCTTCAATCCAAATTCCGTTACCTGTATTGTTAGATATAACGTTGTTTCTTATCCTGACTCTGGTTCCACTTCCGTTTCCCGGCATGTAAATTCCATGTTGGTACAATGGGAAGCCGGAACCATTTCCTACATTTGCCGCACTTGTTCCTGAAGCGTTCAGACCTATTATATTACCTTCAATTACAGTACCATAATTCCTTTGCCCTAGCCTAATAGCTCCTTGTTTAGTGCCGTCATTTGAATTCAAACAACCGGAAAAAACATTTCTCCCTGCTGCGGTATTATTACCAATAACAACATTTTGAATATCATCATTATTAAATCGTACTCCACATAAATTCAAAGCAACACCGGCTTTTGTATTTCCTGTCTGATCAAGCCCGAACCAACATCCTGAAATTACATGAGCTGTTCCACCATTTAATATTATGGCATTCCTCAAACTTTGAAATATTAATCCCCGGATTGTGATGGTATTATTGTAAATATTAAAACCATCAATTCCGGTATTACCTCTGATGATCACCACCGGAGTTCCTGCCACATATCCGGGTTGAGTGGTTGCATCAATGGTAATCGCCTGATTTCCTAATGAATATTCTCCGGTTATGTTAATTATAAATGGTGCCGCTCCCGGAATGCTAAAATTGATGGTATGAGGTCCTGCCGAACCCTGAGCCTGATCTATACAATAGCGCAAGCTACCAACCGTTCCTGCTCCGGCACTTCCGCCATCCGTCCTGTCAACGGTATAGACTGTGGCAGATGCAAAACCGGAAGCCAAAAGGCAAAAAATGAAAGAGACTAGTATAATTCTTTTCATAGGGGTATATATTTTGTAAATATATAATTGTATAATTTCAATATGATTAGGACAAAATGTGTGTTATGAATTTTAAAAAGACGAAATTTTACAAATTTTTATTGGAAAATTATACAAATAATTTCTATTAACCAAGTTCCAGGTCGAATGTTTTTAGGCATTTTCGTCCTTAACCTATACTTTTCGACTAAAAAATGAAACCCTGGGGTTATTCCTGCGTACATTGTTCATTATTCCAACCAAATTTAAAGCCTATGAAAATCAGAGAGTTACTAGTATTGTTTATGTTGCCATTTCTGGCCATTGGACAGGACAATCCACAAAATGTGGTGAAAATCAACCCATTCGGGCCATTAGCCAATCAGTACATGCTCGCCTACGAAAGAGTCTTGGGCGAAAAGTTTAGTGTCCAGTTAGCGGCCGGGTATATTCACAGAAATGATTATGAATCTTACGGGACTCGCAGGCTTGATAAACAGATCAGGGGATATATTCTGATTCCTGAGGCCAGATATTACTTTTTAAATAAAGGAGCCCCAAAAGGTTTATACCTTGGCGGATTCGCCAGGTTGAGGTTTACCACTGAAACCGGAATAGACAGCAATACAGACCCTACAATGACAGATTATGATTACACAATGAAACAGAATGTTGTGGGCGGAGGACTAGTGGCCGGCTATCAGTTTGTTATTGCCAATGTGTTAGTATTCGATTTATTCATTGGCCCACAGTATAAAAACAGAAGCTCAACAAGAACATTTAAAGATCCTAATGCCACTGAAGCAGACTTCAATTATATGTTTCCATTTGACGGATTATTCAGAATTAAAGAAAGCTCCGGAATGGGATTAAGAACGGGATTCAATATTGGATTTAGTTTTTAATTATCTATTATTAACAAAAAAGGCCGGAAGAATTTCCGGCCTTTTTATTTTTCATCACAACCAGCACCTACTTTCTAATTATCAATTGTTTTTTCTTTGCCAATTGTTGGCCATCATTTAACTGAATAATATACATGCCGGAAGCAAGATGCTCCAAAGAAATTATCTGTTCAATTCCATGCATTATTTCTTTACCAACTAACTTTCCATGAACGTCGAGTATCTCGATTGTGCTGCCTTTAGTTAAACTTTTTAATTGAACCTTTACCCATTCACCTGCTGGTTGCGGATAAATTATCCAACCATCTGTAATTAACATCTCCGCAGTACCATCAATTAACACTTGTACAAAATTACTTTCGGCACTACAAGAAATCCCCGAGGCATATGCATAATCAACAACTACCTTATAATGTCCTGAACCATCAATTGAAAATGTATTATCAATTGTACTTCCAAGAAGTATTGACCCTTTATACCAGTAATATTGGCTAACAGTATATCCCGGATCAACAGATGCTGTTATCAGAGTTCCTGAAAAAACCAGATGCGGAGCTGGTGCCTCTTCAACTGTTATCTGTACATCATCTGATGATTCACATCCATTATCAAATTTTCCTGTTACAGTATATTTTATCGACTCAATTGCTTGAGATCTTGGATTACTTAGAGCAGCGTTATCAAGATAAGTATGCGGTGACCACTCATAAATTGCAGCACCGCTTGCTTCAAGTTGTACATCCTCTCCTGTACAAATAGCTTTGTCGGCTCCTGCTTCAACAACAGGGCTTTGATTTACCGTCACTTTAATTTCTTTATTTACAAAACAACCTGAATAATTATCAAAGGAGGACACTTTATAAATAGTTGTTTCGACAGGAGATGCAATCGGATTTGATATGTTATCAGCACTCAGGCCGGAAGCAGGAGTCCATTTATAGTTGTCGGCACCGGAAGCCATCAACTGAATCGTTTTTCCTGAACAAACTTCCGTATCATTACCTACACTTAAAGCTATCGAAGGCGGTATTATGTACACAGTAACTTCATCGGTATAATAATTTCCGCTTCCATCGGTAATCATTAAACTATATACAGTTGTTGAACCAGGACTTACTATAGGGTTAGGCTGATTTGAAATAACAGAGCCGGAGACCGACCATTGATAAGTATAATTATCCTGAACAATATTTGAGCCTATTCTTACAGACGATCCTGAACATATGAACTTTTCAGTTCCCACACTGGCAATAAAAGGGCTTTCTCTATATTCATGTTCATTTGAACAACCTTTCTTATAAAATTTAATTTCATCTATACTAATATCACGGCCTACCCATCCACCTTTTTCAATGTAAATTGAAATTACAGCAGTTGTCGAACCGTTACTTTCCCAATCACCGCTAATTTCAACCCATTCAGGCTGGGAATTTGGGAAGGTTGTTTTAGCAGTTATTCTTCTTCCATTTACTGTTAACCATACTTTAGGAATTTCGGCTTCATTTCTAATTATATTATCTATAAGCGCTGTAAACCTATATGTTCCACAAGGATCCACTTCAACATCTTCCTGCGACCAGATTTTAACCGGAGCGGGACTTATCTTAGCATCAACCAGCAAAAAGTTCCTTTCACTGTTACCAGATTTGTAAAAACCGCCATTACTCTGCCATAAGCCATTATTCAGATCATTTACAAATCTTGTTATAATAGTACTCCCAGGCCATTGTGAAGAAGGGACATTGGCAGCCCTGCAAATTTGTTCAGTTTTTATATCTCCCTCCAAAGGACAGGTTCTTAATCCATCTTCGAAACTTCCATTTATTACCAGACTATTTCCATCAGAGGCTTGAATGCATACTTCAATACTGCTTATTACTTCGCACTCCAATCCTGGAATTTCCACTGAATAATTACCATCTTCACTTACCACCACCGACCAGTCGGTGCCAATTATGTTATTGTCGCTATCTCGCCAGATATATTCATTAGCCGTAACATTGACATTAGCTGTTAATACTACCGTATTATCTTCTCTACATTGTTTAGAAATATAAACAGTTGGAGTTACAACAATTACTGCATTAGATGTGGATTGGCAACCGTTATTATCCATGACTGTAACATAATAGGAACCGGAAGCAGATACATGGTGTAGAGTAAGCTGATTCATTAGACCGGTATTCCATGCATAAGTCCATGCAGGATCATCCATTGGATAAGTGGAAGAAGGCGTGGCAATTAAATCAACCGTTTCATTTAAATCTGAGCATAGATAAGTTTTTCCGCCTGCTGCAATTGTAAACGGATCCGGCAATGGAAAAACCAACACATCAAGATTTGCTGTTGTTAATGTACAGGACTTCAACTCCGGATTTAATACTTCAAAAACAAGAATTCCATGATACCTTGCTTTTTTGAGATTCTCATCAGGCAGGAATCCGTCGAAAATAGTTTGAATTGTATATGGGCCGATAACTCCGGCCACATTTACATATAGCCTTGGCTCTTCTCCATCACAAACTTTTTCATCACCTGAAAGTGTGATCTTATTTTCAACATTTACATAGGCACTACCGGTACAACCTTGGTCATTCGTTACTGAAACTCTGTAATAACCGGCTTCAGTAGCTGTATGACTGGCAGCAGTTGCATCTATAATAGGTTGATAACCTGAACCACCTGCATTATGGTACCATTGATAGGAAGCAAAAGTCCCTCCGCTTGCGGTTAATACAACCTCTTCGTTGCAATCGGGAACAAGGAATGTTGGGCGGTCAGAAGTAATTCCTACTGCAGGCGATGGTTTAACTGTGATTAATACTTCGTCGGAACCGGAGCATCCATTGTCATTAATTACTGTAAGTATATATGTTGTAGTAACCTGAGGCATTACAATAGGACTAGCCGCATTTGAAGTGAAACCGGTGGGAACAGACACCCAGGAATAAGTATAACCACTAACAACTGCGGTTCCAATTTCAGTAGATTCTCCCTGACATATTGTTTTATCATTTCCGGCATTAACAGATAATACGCAAGTACCACATAATGGAATAAAATCATTTTTGGAAACAATCACTTTTGGAACCATACAGCTGGATGTCAAGCAGGAAACCTCTGCTCGTCCGGTAATTGAAATATTGTACGGGCTGAGATTTGAACAATCCAAGTTATTTATTGCTTCAAAGCCAACTTCAAATTCAACACTACCATTTGCACTTACAGACGGTAAAGGAAGCTTGACAAAACTTGAATTTACTACCGGAGCAACCGGCTGACCATTTAATTTTGCCTCTTTAAAAACCAGACCTACAGGAAGTATCACTGATATTTCGTTGTTTTCAGAAGATGCAACATTTGCATTATTTACAATTGAAACCGACAAAACCCCGGTATTACCGGGAATTACATCTGAAGATTGAACACTTATATTTAAATCATCATATAATTCTGGCGAAACAATAAAATCCACCGGAGTTTCAACATTTAAGGAATTGATCGCAGTACCACAATAATTCGAGGCTTTTATAGTAGCTTTAATTTTACTATTGTTTAATAAGTCACAAGTTACAGTTCCTGATGCGGCAATAATAAAGTTTTCGCCGAGGTTAATCGTCTTGTTTATATTACGAAAAAGAAATTTACGAGGATTATCAATGTCTACTTCTGGCACAAAAGCAAGATTATCTAACTTAAACTGGCCCTCTGCTATATGATATCCTTCCGGAAAAGTAATTTCAATTTCAAAATCGGAAATTTCTCCAACCTCATTAGCATAAACCTGCAATTGATAGTTTGACTCTTCACAAACCAGCGGGGGATTGATAAATTCTGCGTTTGCACTTAAATCAAATGGATATGATGTTAAAGTATAGTTTTGAACACCTTTAAAACATACAGAATTGTCATTCGATAAAATAGATTCAATAGTTGGAAAACCGTTGCAGTTGTAGCCATAAATTATTTTAAAAGGCTGTTTATTCAGTGTTGTTGCACAATCAAAAGTTGCACAGATTTCATATGTTGCAGTTTTATTGCTTTCAATAGGTTTAAAATCATACAAATTATTATCTATGGCTAATAGTTCTTCGAAAGTATTATTGCTATTCAGTCTCGATAATCTTTGAATCTCAAAACCAGTAGGCAAATCTGTAAAATACAGAAAAGAATTCTTAGTATTTACAATTTGCTGGGGCCTCGGCCATCCTGGTATGATATTATCAGGAGATAGAACATGGTTTTCCAATACGAAATTAAAACAAGTAACTTCAGAGTGAATATCTTTATCAGTATTCCCGCCTGCCTGAAGCCTCAAATCAGTTTCAGGTCTTAAAACGTACGCCCAGGAAGTATTAAAATCAGGTATATTGAAAATATAATCTCCACCGTTTTCTTCCGTAACATAATTTAAGTCCATAAAAGGATATACATTAGAATAAGTTTTAGTTTCATCATTCAGGTACGGCAAAGAAAAATATAAATAATCTTTAGATCCCGGCCCGCATATATCCGGTTTAAAATGTATCGATACCAATAAATACAAATTTTCATCTCCCCAATGAATTTGATCAGTATGTGGGTTATTCCCACTTGCCGGCACTTCTAATGCTTCCATGTTGACTGACACAACTACCCTTTTACCTTTCCCTTCTGGATCCGGAGAAATATTTATCATATAATTCCAACGGCTGTCTTGAGGTGTAATGGTAAACTCGTCTATAGAATTGTAAAGCGTTCCTGCAGAATAGTAAGGAGATTCATTTCTGAATCCAATTTCAGTTAAAGTATAATCAGGAGGAATATTCGCAACAAATTCTATTGTTGACCCATAGTTTCTTACCTCATTTGGAAATGAATTTATTCCAGGGTGATAATATCTGGCTCTAAAATTTATTTCTTCATTGCAAAGTTCCTTTGGGATATCCGGGTGAGAGGTGGAAATATATGCCGTATTATCATGTACAATCGGTATATAAAGAAAGCTTGCAACATTTCCCGGCTCACAATAATGATTATAATAATAAGCATTAACCTTCAAGTCATTTAAAAGAGACGAGCAATTATAAGTATCTGGTCTGTCATTACAAGAGCCATTGACAAAAGTCGGAAATTCAGCCATATTTAATATATCTAAATCACGATCGGTTAAAATACCCATATATTCTACTTCTATTACTTCTTTATCCGCACTAAGCTGACCTGTAATTTTAAACTCATTTTCTAAAATAGCGATATAAGGCATCTCCGGAATAAAATATTGTCTACCGAGTTCAGTAGATTTAATATGTATTACATACACATTGGAAAACTCTTTTACTATCGATGAAGAGGTGATGATTTCCTCATCCTGGTTTTGCCATTTATACTTTGAATTTAAAAGTTGAATACCGTTTCTCTTTGGTAAGATTACATATAGATTATCTAAAAAAATTCCTGGTATATATTCGTCATCGCTAATAATAATATCCTGGTTTAATTGAGAATATGAAAATCCTCCTAACCCTGGATTACCATCCACAAATGTGATAACTTCTGAGGTTGTAAATCGATCCCCCAGAGTCATAAAATTCTTCTTTCTGTTGTCACCAGGTATTGATACAAATTCAAGTTCGTCTGCGATCCCATTATTATTATTATCAATCGCACCGAAATCCATTCTTGAAATATTTACCGGACCCATTACAACTCCAGGTGTAATGCATCCGGGACAAGTAATTTTAATTCTTCCCCTATTAGTATTAACAGGCAATCTGCATCCACAAAGTCCATCATCATCTGCTGGAAGCAAAAACATTGAAATATTAAAATAACTATTACCCAATCCAGTACATACCCCTCGGAACCTAGTACTTAATGTGGCTTTATTCATAAATTCAATGAAATTTCTCTCCAAATCCCAATACTCATTAGTAATCGGAACATCAGCGAGACTAAATCTAAAAACCCATTTTTCATTTTTATTATCATCTGATCCACTGTTTGAAAAAGCAGGTGGTGTAATCAGTAAAGCACTCCAAACCAAGGAATTATTTCTTAATTGGAAATCATAATTTTGACCGGTAAGATTGTAGTTTCCGTTTTCAAACTTGGCTTCAAATAATGTTAGACCATCTTCAAGTTCAACCTCAAATTCAATGGCACTCATTTCCTGATTCCATTTTAAACCAAAATAGGATGATACCAACTTGGTAGATTCAAGAATAATATCAGTAGTCTCACCACTATTTTTAAAAGTTGGATTTGAATCATCAAAACTTCTGTTTACTCCCGACATTTGCCCTTTATAAGGGAGATAGGACTGGATAAATTCAAAATGTTGAATAATGTCACTTCTTTGAGCTTCAACTCCAGAGTTTGGATAAGAAAGTGATGCTTGTCTGGTAGGAATACAATCTTCATGATAAAAAAGTTGAACCGCCGGAGTTTGATATAGTACCCTACGCCTGCTTGTTTCATCGTCCAAATAAGGGACAACAGGACAACAATGAATTTCTGTCCATTCCACTGTTACACTTTCATTGACTTCCAAACTTACAGGCAGATAAGTATTTGCGGTAAGATAAAGAGCCTCCCCAGTATAGCACTTCGCATATTTTGTTTGAACACCATCATATGATATCAGCCCTACGTCCTGAGGCCCCCACAAAGCTTTTAAATCTTCTCCCTGATATACCAACACTTCTCCTGTTGATGATTTATTTACCGTTATCTTATATTCACTTAATGGAATTATGGTAGAACTATTTTGAATATCATACAAATCGTCAAACACATGATAAATCATTGGATTTATTGCACCAGCGGATCCATGATTTATAAATGTAACTCTCCTTGATGGGTATGTTTGTCCAAATACACAAATAGGCAGACCCTCAGATGGTGGAACAACGGTGAAATTTGGTTGTCCTTCCCTTTTTATTGTATTAATGCTTTTATTCATTAAAACTGTACATTCTTCCTTCGGTGTGCAGCCATTACTTATTTTAATTGTTGACAATCCACCATTAGATAAACATGAAATAACCTCGATCGTTTCGGTAATGATTATGTCCTGTGATTTAGGTAAATTGGAAACTTTAAAAGATTGTTGATAATTACCTGTTATCTTTGAACTAGGATAATCTCCTATAATTATATTATTTTGCCCATCATAATACAACACCTCACATTTTACCAAAGCCATACTAGCTGGCAGGTTATTTTGAAAAGTAATATATCCGCTAAATCCCAGAGAAGAATGATTATTCTGAAGTTTATATGACCTGGTAAAAATTGTTCCAGTATTTGCAGAGAAGTCCCATTCATTAACAGGACCCCCATTCACAACCTGATAATCGGGAATAAAAGTCACGGTTCCGTTACTACCAACCTGGACAGTCAAAGATTCAATATCGGAAGCATTAATGATATATGAGTTTTCATCATTCTCGCCAGGCACTTCAGTTATCAAAGGCTTTATTCCAGATTGCGCAGGAAAATTACATTTAGCCTCTATTTTATACCCGAAATTTGTATGACTAAATTCTTCTAGTGAATTAATATAAATGTCTATTACATTATCATTAATCCTTTGGACTGAAATTCCAGTCGAAAGAGTAGTTTGATCCCAGCTAATATACAATCCTGCTGGCAGTGAAATTCGTCGCTTTATATTACTAACAATGGAGGAGCTTTCATTATAAAAAACTAAATTAAAGTTAGCATTTTGAGTACAGGATCTTACAATGTTCTGTCCATGGGCTTGCAGTGAAACTTTCACCTGGGCATTAGAAATTGATGAAACTGAAAATAAAAATCCCACAATGAAAATTAATAATTTTGTTTTCATAAAAGTGTATGTGTTTGATTTTGAAAGACAAGGCGCTAAAGTTAGTACTCAAATTGAAAAATAAAAAATTCCAAATAAAAAATTCAATTTACGAATGTCAATAAGGTTCTGTTTAAATAACTGTGTCATTATTAAAATTATTATCTCTGTTGGAATGTGGTAAAGTTTGAAAAACTTTTCCATATTTCAACAGATCTTTAATCTTTCAGGATATTTAATTGCTA
>JBKBUF010000055.1:0-12034 GCA_046290815.1 Cytophagaceae bacterium
TAGCAATTAAATATCCTGAAAGATTAAAGATCTGTTGAAATATGGAAAAGTTTTTCAAACTTTACCACATTCCAACAGAGATAATAATTTTAATAATGACACAGTTATTTAAACAGAACCTGGACTACCGCCTACTGCCTATTGCCTACTGCTACTATTTCCTACCGGGCTTCGACTCCGCTCAGCCTGACGGTGAATTTGATTGTTCAATGTTAACAATGCAGCCTGCCTACTGCCTTCTGACCTATCTTACTCTAAACGAACTGCTCCCTATCTCATGTCCGTCTGCATATACACTTATATGGTAAACGCCGGGTACATAATCAAATCCTTTAGGCATTACCAGTTCTATTCTTTCACTTTTGTTTTCGAATTTTGCTGCTTTGACTAATGTATAGTTTATGTCATGACCATTTTTGAGATGTGTAACACCGCCGCCATTTCTGAAGTCAGTAAATACTTTTCCGGAAGGTGTAGTCATTGCTACATAAAAGTTCTTTTCTCCTTTCTTCGCTACTTTATTTTCTGCAAGATTAAAAGTGATTTTTATGCTGCTGATTCTTCTTCCTTTCAGCTCACCATTCTTAAGTTCCTTGCCATTCTCTTTCAGTCCTGCAATAGATATATTTTCTGCTTTTAAGATCGAGGCATGTTCCAGTACAGAATTGGTACTTGCAAGGTATTTAGATAATTTTTCGTTTTCAGACTTTAATGTAGATATATCGGTAAACAAAGAATCATTCTTTACCATTAATTCAGCAATTTGTCTGTCCCTTTCAATTATCTGGTCTTTTAGTTCTGCAATAAGTTTATTGAGTTTTTCTATTTCTGATTTATCCAGCTTACTTTTATTTTTCAGACTGTTTATGGTGCCTTTCAAACCTGAGATCTGCTTGTTAAGTGAATCGTTAGACAATCCAAGTTTTTTCCTTTCTGTGCTGATTCTTTCCAGTTCGCCTTTCAGATTGTTCAGCTCTTTTACTTTAGATTCAACAATGTTAGAATTGGAGTATCTGTTATTTTTCAGATGAATGATTTCTTTTTCCTGAAAGGTGATTTTTTGTTTGTCTGTAAGATATTTGTAGCTTAAAAATAAGTTGGCGATGATTGAAATAACCAGGCCCGCTATGATAAGAATTCTTTTATTTAAACTGCTTTGTTCAAATTGTTCCATATTCCCTCCTGTTCTCCTAAATATAAATGTTGTTAGTAGTCTGTATGAATCCGTTAAAATTTCAGATTATATTATTATGACAGTAACAGGGTGTAAACTGTTTAAAAGTTTTTTACTTAGCTGGAAAACAGGTGATTATTTACATGGTGTTGGTTTGAGGACCTAATCATCAAATTTCAGTTATATTAACAGATATATAAAAGTATGAAGGCAGATATCAAAAGGATTTACAGACATGCAGAAGTGCTTACTATGGTCCAGCCGGCCAGGAATTTCCTGAATGTGCAGTCGCTAGAAGAAATAGCAGAATATATTTCATCTGAGTTTTCTTTGTACGGACTTCAGACCACATCTCAATACTGGGAAGTTGATGGTAGGAGGTACAGAAATATTATTGCCTTATATAATCCATCTAAAGCTAAAAGATTGGTTGTCGGTGCACATTACGATGTATGTGGCGATCAGCCAGGGGCCGACGACAATGCCAGTGCTGTGGCAGGGTTGCTGGAAACTGCAAGGTTAGTTGCTCTGAACAAGCCTGACCTTGATTATTGCCTGGAGTTTGTGGCGTATTGTCTTGAAGAGCCCCCCTATTTCGCCACAGAAGCCATGGGTAGCTTTGTTCATGCACAGTCTTTATACAAGGAGAAAGTAGATGTAATTGGTATGATATGCTATGAAATGATCGGCTATTTCGATGATACTCCCGGTTCACAACAATTCCCTGATCCATCACTTAAAAGCATTTATCCGGACAAAGGAAACTTTATTATAGTAGTTGGTATCGATGCTCAAAAAGAATTTGCAATGGAGGTATATGGAAAAATGAGGAACAAAGCTTTTGTTGATGTACAGTCTATTACTTTTTCTGTTTCTGCCGGACTTGCAGGCTTGTCTGACCAGAGAAATTACTGGCATTTTGGTTATAATGCTGTAATGATCAACGATACTTCATTTATGAGAAATCCACATTACCATTTAGAGTCAGACACAATAGATACTTTAAACTTTGAAAAGCTGACAGAAGTAGTCAATGCCTGTTATTATGCTGTTACAGGTTTTTGAAATATTTTTTTTGCTTCTCTTTTTCTGAAAGAAAAAAAGTGCTAATTTTTATAAATGTCCAGGATTGTCCTTCTGCTTTTTCTGCTTAATACAGGTTTACTCTGTAGAGCCGGTGATGTCCTTCAGTTAGGTAATACTGAAGATTATCTGCTGGATCAGAAACTTCTGGAATACTATATAGATAATACAGAGAGCAAATCAATAGAGGAGATTTCTCAATATTCCTTTGAAAAGTTTAGCGAAGAAGGTAAGCCGCCATACATAAAACATCCAGGTTCGACCTACTGGCTTCGATTTTCCATATCCAGGGATAGCAATGACAATCGCCGGTGGATACTTGAGAATCTGGATGCGCATATAGATGAATTTGACTTGTATATGAAGTCCGGCGACACTTATGAGGTGCTTAAAGCCGGTTATGCTTCTGATTTTGACTTAAGGCCTTTCCCTCATAAAAATTTTGTTTTTGAAATTCCTTTACATGAGGGTGTCAATACCTTTTACATCAGGACTAAATCACGGATTCATAATCCATTGTTTATTAAGGTACGTACCTCCGGTTATTTTACCCAATATGCATTGAAAGAATATTACCTCCTTGGCCTTTTCTATGGTATTCTGATAATAATGGCTATATATAATCTGCTTCTGTATGTAGCGGCTAAGGAAAAAATTTATATTTATTACTTTTTGTATATACTTGTCTGTATTGGTATCACGCTTGTGGAGGATGGAATCGGATTTCAGTATTTATGGAGCGATTTCCCTGCGATCAATACTTTTATTTCTTCCTTTTTTCCTTTGCTGCTTGTTGTTTCGTTTTATGTATATTCTGTCAACTTTCTAGATCTGAAACAGACTGACCCTTTCTTCCATAAATTGTTAAAATGGCTTATACCTGTGTATGCAGGTTTCTTTTTTCTGAAAATAGTCTTTTCTGACTTCTACCGTGATCTTCCATATTATATCATTCCATTTGTATTTATATATATCGCATCAGTAAGAGTACTAATAAAAGGATTCAGGCCGGCAAGATTTTTTATTCTTGCTTATTCCTTTGTACTGGTGAGCATCGTCATTCTGATACTGAGGATGGCGGGCATTACCCATTGGAGTAATCTGTTTACTATTTATTCATTTAACATCGGACTTGTGTTTGAAGCTGTGATACTGACTTTAGCCCATGCAGATAAATTCAGGATCCTGAAGGAGGAGAAGGAACTTGAGCAGAGAAAGAGGGCGGAGGCGCAGGATGAAGTAATTTATCACTTAAGAGAAAATGAAAAACTCAAAGACAAGGTTAACAGGGAGCTGGAAGAAAAAGTAAGAGAGCGTACTCTTGAATTAGAGAGGCAGAATAAGATTATACAGGAGTTGAATTCTGTACTGAAGAGTCAGAACATACAACTGAAAGATGATGTAAAAGAGATCTCAACTTCCAGAGTTGTACAGAAGGCTGTTTCTTATGAGGAATTTTTGCAGATCTATCCTTCGGAAGAATCCTGTTTAAAATACCTTGCTGATTTGAAATGGAAGCAGGGTTATAAATGCAGGAAATGTTCTTACGAGCAATGGTCCAAAGGAAAGACCGATCACTCACGAAGGTGCAACAAATGCGGATACGACGAATCTCCTACCGTCAATACCTTGTTTCACAGAGTTAAATTTCCAATCGAAAAAGCCTTTTATATAGCCTATCTTGTTTCCTCCGGGAAGAATTTTTCTATAGACCAGATATCTTTTAAAATGGAGTTGAGACGACAGACCTGTCTTGAATTTAAGAGAAAGGCGGAAGAGATAATGCGTGGCAAAAAGGCACCTAAAGATCCTGAACAGGATTGGGCATATCTTCTTCTTGAAAGTCCGGAATAGTTTTTTGCCTCCAATAAGAAAAATCCAAACCTTCAATTTTACATTTCCTGTTGTTCCGCTGTCAGTACTGATTGCTTTACTTCAATAAATTTTCCTAAATCTTTTATGCGATTTACTCCGATTTTTCATGTGAGTAATGCGAGATCCGGAATATTTATGCCTGTTTTCCGTCCCTTGATAATCAATCCGCTTCATCCAAAACTTTCTGATTTTACATGTGCTTGATCCGTTCTTAATCATGATATAAATAACTGATAATCAAATATTTATCAAAAATTTTTCTTCAAATTTCCTTGACTTTGGGATTTGGGCGCTTTAGTTTTACATCGAAGAAATTAATACAGGGTGAATAACCGGACATTGAATTGATCAGGCATTTCATGTCCGGTTTTAAAATTGTACTTAAAGAATTTGAAAATGTAAATTTTAAAGCCCTATGATTACAGTTAATCAATTGACCAGGATTTATAAACACGGATTTGTACTATTTGCTATGCTGCTAATAACCGGCATTCAAACTGCAAATTCTGCCACATATACAGTCAATGCCCTTACCGATAATGGTACAGGAGCCGGCACTTCAGGTGACCTGCGTTACTGCATCAACCAGGCCAATGCTGCTGTTGGTCCGCATACCATCAACTTCTCCGTGGCAGGTACTATCAATCTTACAGGTACCTTACCTGCGTTTACAAGAGCCATTACTGTAGCCGGAAACACGGCACCGGGTTATGCTGCGAATAGCCCGGTCGTGCAACTCAATGCATCGGGTGCAGGCTGGGGATTTATTTTTAATGCAGCAGCAGGAGCAGGTTCAGTTGTTTCAGGTTTGGTAATTAACCGTGCTCAGTTTGTCAATGTTGAAATCAATGGAGTAAACAACATTACAATTCTGGATTGTTTTATAGGTCTCAATGCTGCAGGTACTGCTTCCTCAGGAGGAAACCCTGGATTTGGTATCAGAATATTTGCAGGGAGCAATTGCCAGATTTTGAATTGTGTCATAGGAGGAAACACCCAGCACGGTGTATTCATTTCCGATAATTCAAATGACAACATCATCAAAGGATGTAAAATAGGAACAGATAAAAACGGAAGCGCTGCTGTCGCCAATACTTTCCATGGCATATTGATTAATACTTCTTGTCTACGCACTATCATTGGCGGTACAACAGTTGCCGAAAGAAATGTGATAGCAGGAAACGGGCAGATAGGAATTCAGTTGTGGGGCGGATCCAATCAGGCGCAGATCATCAACAACTACATAGGAATAAACGCTGCGGGCACAGCAGCTATTCCACACTCACAGCATGGTATCAATATTGAAAATTCAGGATCATGTATCATCACGGGCAATGTTGTTTCAGGCAATCAGCTATTCGGTATCCTGATTAAAAATTGTCACAATCATATCATCAGAGGAAATAAAGTAGGTGTGAATGCAGCGGGTACTGCAGCAATTCCTAATGTTTCACTATCAGGTTTGAGTTTCGAAAACTCTAACGGCAATATCGTAGGAGGAACAGCAGCAGGAGAAGGAAATATTTTTTCAGGTAACGGAGATGTAGGTATTCGTTTTGAAAAATCTTCCAATGCCACTGTACAGGGAAATTTCATAGGCACGAATCACAATGGAACCGCTGCCATAGGAAATGCGGTGATGGGAATTTTTGCTACAGACAACTGCAACAATCATCAGATTGGAGGTAATACTGCAGCTGCGCGAAATATTATTTCATGCAATGGTAAATTCGGCATCCAGTACAATGATGCATGTAACGATGTAGTCATTGAAGGAAACTATATTGGTACCAATGCATCAGGCGGAGGAGATCCGAACGTGATGGGTAATGGTTCGAATGGAATTATCTTCAGCAATAACTGCCTGCGTGCAAAAATAGGAGGCTCTGCTGCTGCCAGAGGTAATGTTATATCAGGTAATGGAAGATTATATCCTTCAGAGCCCAATGGTTCAGGAGTGTTTTTTGTAGCAGGTTGTACAGATGCCACTTTCCAATACAATTATATAGGATTGCAGTCTGACGGACTTACTGCTATGGGAAATGCAGAGAATGGACTTGTGTGCTTTTTGAATTGCCACAATCCTTTTATCAGCGACAATGTGATCTCTTCTAATGGAACCAGGCTTGCAGGAGTTGGCCAGGGACTGGTGATAGATCAGTCACACAATGCAATAGTGATTAAGAATAAGTACGGAACAGATGTAAGCGGTACTGTTGCCAGAGGTAACAGACAGTCAGGTGCAATATTTATTTTCTCCAACAACAACAGGATAGGAAGAGCAATAGCAGGAGAAGGAAATATTTTCTGTGACAATGGTGAGTTGGGAATACATCTGGTAGGCGGAACAGGAAATATCATATATAATAATTTAATCGGTGTTTCTTCAGCTTCTGCTGCTATGGGAAATAGTAGTGGAGGTATATTTATCCATGGAGTGGGAACCGGTACTAATGGAAGTGATAATATTGTAGGTGGCCTTTTAGCCCTTCAGCCAAATACAATAGCATATTCCAAAGGAACCGGCCCCGCTCAATTTGGAAACGGATTCGGAGTAGGAGTGGCCCACAATCAGGAGGGTAAAAGAAATCCGATCATCGGAAATAAAATTTATTGCAATCAGGGAGAAGGCATAGATCTTGATTTTACAGGTGCATTCGGAGGAACATCCAATGCTCCCGGTAATAATGGGAAGTCGGCTCCGTCAGTTACCGCCTCATCTGCCAATACTGTAAGCGGCACAGGAGTGAACGGAGATGTTATACATGTATACAGGAATCCTACAGCAGGATCAGGTTGCGGATGTGAGGGGGAAATATATATCGGTACTACAACGGTTTCAGGCGGCACCTGGTCCTTAACACATAACCTGAACTTAGCTGCGGGAGCAACAAACTTTGTTTCTGCAACTGCCACCGACGCACAGAATAATACCTCACAGTTTGCCTGTTTAACCATCGTTGCACCGGTAACCTGGTTATACTTTAAGGGAGAAAAAATATCTGAGCAGACGGTGTTGCTTGAATGGGCAACTTCCAAGGAAGAAAATACCCTTCATTTTGAAGTGCAGAGAAGTGTTGACGGAATTACATTCGAAGACATTGGAATGGTATCAGCAAAAGGATTTTCCGCGACGGTTTCAGAGTATTATTTTCAGGATTTGACTCCCGGGGAGAACAACTATTACAGAATTAAACAGGTGGATACTGATGGTAAATATTCTTATTCCTCAGTAATCACCATTGGAAATTTATCTGTTAATCCTGTAAGATTCTATCCTAATCCTGTTTCGGATATATTAACCATTCATATTGCCGGGTCGGGTGAGGGGCATAAGGCAGAAATAAAACTGATTTCTGTCAGCGGTGCAGAGTTAAAAGTGGTGGAATATGCAGGCGAAAATTCGTTAAAAATTGATCTTTCCGGTATTGCACCGGGAACTTATTTAATTAAAGTCATTACTGAAAGGGAAACCTATCTGGAAAGGTTGGTAAGGCAATAGTTTGTACAGAACATTGACCAATATCATTTCCTGAACTAATTCCTGTTCTTACATAGTTTATATTATGGTCGTAAAATTGTATATTAATTATTATAAGATGACCATAAAGGATATAGCTGTAAGTCTGGAGAGTTCAAAACACCCGGTTGCAAAAGCATTGCATAAGAGCGAGAATTTTAAGGTGCTGGTTATGGGATTTAAAAGAGGAATGATTTTAAAGGAACATAAGGCACATTTGCCGACGAAATTGACGGTTCTGGAAGGGTCCGTCTTGTATCGGGAAAACGGCACCATAAAGGCATTATCGAAACATGATGAGACAGAAATACCTGTGGAGGTGATCCATTCTGTGGAAGCTGTGGAGGACAGCCTGTGTCTTTTGACACAGGGCTGATCATCCCGGAAGTTTTTCTGTACAGTATATTTCTATCACTTTCTTGATGTCGTTTTCATTAATGGGTTTTATCAGGAAACCGTTTGTTCCCAGGCTTCTTAGTTTTTCCTGCACTTCAGTTTTAAGCACCGAGGCAGAGATCACTATGAGAATAATGTGATTTCGCATATCCAGGCCCATTTCCCGAACTTTTTCCAGCATTTCTACAGCGTCCATTGAAGGGAAATGGTAATCCAGTAAAACAATATCAGGACAAATACCTTCGGTCTTTTTTATACACCTTTCTTCCAGAAATTTAATTCCTTCCTTCACAGTGCTGATAATTCTGAGATTATTTGCTATCTGAAATTTATCAATCAGTTTTTTAGCGATAAAGTTGTGGATAGGGTCATCGTCTATAACCACCAGTTTATTGATTTCTATGTTGAAGGTCATGTTTTCCATAAATTTTTGAAGAAGGAGTCCAGATAAAAAACTTATGGGGAAATGAGGAAGTTCCAATCCTATTAGATAAGAATTAATTAATATCAAAAGTATGTTTGAAATTGAACTTTAACAGTATATTTTAAATGCGGGAGCAGACTTACAACTGATATTTAGCAGGAATCCGTTGGATTTTAGTGACAATTGAGATAGATTTAATAAATATGATGTATGCGCTATATGGTTGATACATGAAAGTAATAAGCAAGCAAAATGAAACGTCAAACTTATATTTTAATCTTATTCATTTTTTCAGTTGTAGCATTAGGATCATTTTTTTGTACCAATAATAAGGATATTCAGAATGTTGCCATAGCAATATTTTCATCAGGTCTATTTGCTCTTTTCATTGAGACAGGGAATTACCTATACGATATAAACCAATTTGGATATTTAAGAGGTAAATGGATAAGAAACAAATTCTTTCATAGAAATGGAAAAACAACTGAAATTGGATATGATGATTTAACTGAGCGATACAATCAAAATAATATTAACCCAAATATAAGTTTGGAATATAAGGGGGACGGCCAATATCATGGTAATGCTTTTTATGAAGAAGGCACAAAAACATTTATATTACTTCTCAATAAAAACAATGCATTATCAGGAAATGGCACTTACCAATGCCAAGTAACAAATAGCCAGAAAAGTTTACCTGATATTGGTCAATTTGAATTCATTGTAGACGTAAATAAAAATATAATTTATATATCACACGAGAATAAATTGCCCAATGGAACATCACGGGGAACCGAAATTTGGAGAAAAAAATAAAATAAAAAATGCCTGCTGGTGATTAAACATAATATGTTGTTCAAATAATAAGCACAAGCGGACGGTTGCTAGCGGAGACATATTCATACTAGGTTGAAATAAAGTTATGAATGAGAGAATATATTTATTATTAATTTTTGTCATATTTTCTTCATGTGATAATCAAATAGGTGATACCTCTGATAGCAGGAATATAAATCCTTTAAAAACCTCAGAAAACACACTTATTGAGGATAAAAAGATTATTAAAGAGGTAGTTGAAATGCGTTTTTTCTCTTCAAGACATGAAAAAGATACATTTATATTAATTCTGAAAGGAGATTCGATTTATGATGGGACCGTAGATTTTATTATCATCTCTTATAATGGAGATTCAATTTTTAATCAAACATACAATGCGGTCGATTTGATCGGATATGGTTTAACTGAAATGAAAAATCCTACTGTTTATGATTATGAACAGTATATTCTGATGAGAATGAATTCTTTTTTTAGTGAAGATAGGTTTTTGAAGCCTGCAATTGACTCAAATATAAACTATGATTCAGAATTAGAATACCTTATTAGTGAGGATACTTGGGGAAGAATCAAAGGTGACACTTCATCTATAGGATTTATTTATCATATAAAAGAGGAATCATTTATAAAGATTGTTTTTGATAAAAGTAAAAGGGAAGTAATCCAGTATGATTCCTGTTGTTAATAACTTACGTAATGAAGAATGATCTTATAAACTTAATAAAACTCAATCTCCGCTATCGCAAGCGTCCGCTTGTGTTTATCATAAATTAACCTCAGCTGCTTCGGATCTCCAGTATCAAGCGTCTCGCTTGAGGTAGTTTCGGACTAAGAATATTCTAATCATTGCTTACCGATAGTTAAGGCATTGTGTTTTTTTTCTTAAATTACATGTAAAAGATGGTGTTTTGGCTTCAGGAATTGTTAGAATTGACAGTGTTAAGCGAGACGCTTAATACGGGGTTAACTAGGCTTTAGTGTAGAGGTTATTCAAATAATTAGCACAAGCGGACGCTTGCGCTAGCGTAGGTTTCTTCTAGGTAAGAACTTATAAATGGTGATTGGAGTAATTAAGTAATTAGAATATTTCAAGATAAGAATTTTAATCTTCTCAACGTTAGTCAGAATTTAAAAACCGAAAACTTTGGATAGAACGACAGATATAATTATAATAAATTCAGTTGAACAAATTCCGAAACTTGAGACAATTCGAGAAATTCCACGAGAGCGTACATTGAAACTTGTTTTTGAAAAGGGTGTTCAAAATAAAAGAGAAACTGTCGGACAAAACCTTAAAAATAAACTGCCCGGCTTTCAAGTATTGATACATACGATTGAACCAGAGATAAATATTGCCAAGCTAATAACTGACAAGGAGATTGAAGATAATCAGGATTTTTTCGAACAATGTGCAAAGGATTATCGACAATTAGGCAAAGAATTGCTATTTAAGTTGGTTAACAAACTTGACCTGAAATTAAATATGGATTATCCAATGCAGACTTTTAACGAACTTAAACGAGATAAAAGACAAATTGGGAAAGTTGACGATTGGAGATATTTTGTTCACGGATTTCATTGTGGTTTTGAGAATACAAAAACAGGACAGTACATAGAGGTTCCACTTGTTTTTGGACAAGAATTTGGTGACTTGGATCCATACTTCTTTTCAAAATTCATCAAATCAACTCCAAAATATAGACCATTACCAGTCAACATTTTTGAAGACTACGAAGATGGAGTCAGGATAAACGAAAAAATGATTTCTATTGGCAAGTTTGAAAGAATTAGTTCAAATGTTGGAAACCATTTTGGAATAGTAGTTACTGACAGAGAAAAAATTGAAATAAAATCATATTTAGACTTGGAAAAAATGTACCAAGAACAAAACAAGCAAAACGAAAAACCTAAATTTAATCTTTGGAAATTATTAGGACTTAAAAAGTAAAAATGAACGCATAACATTGTGTAAAAATATGCCTTGCTGACGTGTAAATGAGAGCAGCTTTAATCGTGGGGGCTGTACTGAAGGATACTTCAGCACTTTTAGCCCTGGACACTTCATACACCAACCGTTATGAATGATTAAATAGATGAATAAATAAAAATGGTTTATAATAATTATCTACATTATTTTTCCGAGCTAGCGCAAGCATCCGCTTGTGTATTATCCTAAATTAATCTTAAATATATCGGATTTCCGGTATGAGTGTCTCGCTTGAGGCAGTTTCGGATCTGGAATATTCTGATCATTGCTTACCCATTGTTAAGGCATTTTGTTTGTTTTTTCTTAAATTAGAAATCAAGATAAGATTTTTAGACTTCAGGGATTTTAGTTGACTTTGGTAAGCGAGACGCTTAAAACGGGGTTAATTAAACTTGAGAGGTTTTTCAAATAATAAGCACAAGCGGACGCTTGCGCTAGTGGTTACATGGCTATGATTTCTTATTTTATAAAGGTGTTAAATAATAAAAGTAATACAATTAGAATGGCCGTATCGGTTTTAATTGTGTTTGTGACTTGTTGTAAAACTGAAACTCATGATGCCAGTAAAAATTTATATCTATCTGAAAATGCTTGTCAATGTTTTTCTTATGACAATGGATATTTGTAATCGGAAAATAACAATGCACCATTTTCGGTAAATAGGAATGCACCAATTTCGGCAACAAGAATGCACCAGGTGAGCAAATATATTTGATTAATTTTCCTGATCAAGGAAAGTCT
>JBKBUF010000022.1:0-80797 GCA_046290815.1 Cytophagaceae bacterium
ATATTGCCAATCCTTTCAACCAGCAAAAAAAATCCAGCTATGAAGGAATTTTTAACATCACGTACCCCGTGATGTTTTTTTTTATTTAAAACAATATGTAGTTGGTCGTAGGGATACATTCAGCCTGTTGAAAGGTTTAGCTCCAGGCAACATATATTGATGGTACTAATGTACTTGAAACGATTTTTGAAACAGCAACCGGAATTGTCAGGATTCTAGATTGTTTTACTATTATCCCTGATGAGAAAAGGTATAAAACTCTTTTTCCTGAGCATGAAATTCTTAGAGTAATAGAATGCATTTTCGGTCAGGTGTTAATGAAATTGGTTTATTCGCCGCGACCATATTACGGTAGAGATATGCCTCAATTGGAAGACCGTAATAAATTCGGCATTCATTTTTGTTGGAAAGATAATATATACACCCTTCTTACAACTCTGGAAAATGACCGAATAAAAATTTCAACTGATCGTAGTAGTGCATATGCTGAGTTTAAATTATTTGAAGAGGATAGGGTGTTGATTTCTTTTAGTTATTCTAGTAATTGTCCTGTTGTACTTCCTGAATTGAAACTAACCGGGATGCAGCGATTAGAAGATACTGTCAATTTTTGGAATAAGTGGATTGATCAATGTAAATACAAAGGTTTTTATGAAGAACATGTTAAGAGAAGTGCATTACTTCTTAAACTTTTGGCTCATGCTCCTTCCGGAGCTATTATTGCCGCTCCCACCACTTCTTTACCAGAGAAGATTGGAGGCGAAAGAAATTGGGATTATCGCTTCTGCTGGTTAAGAGATGCATCGTTGACAGTAGAGGTTTTGATTGAATTAGGATTTAAAGAGGAAGCGCATGCCTACATGGGCTGGATTATATATTCTACCAGGTTAACCCGTCCCAAATTGCAAGTGGTTTATTCAGTGTATGGTCATACTTTTTTAAAAGAAAGATCCTTGGACTGGTTGACAGGATATAAAGAATCAACTCCTGTACGGATAGGAAACAAGGCAGATTATCAGTTTCAGTTGGACTTGTATGGAGAAGTTTTGCAGGCTGTTTATTCATATTCACAACTTATTGAAAAGTTTGATCGTGATACAAGGGAATTTATAGTTGGACTTGGCGAAGTTATTTGTAAGTTATGGGATAAACCGGATAATGGTATTTGGGAAATACGTTCTGCCAGAATACATCATACACATTCAAAAGCAATGGCATGGATTGGTCTTGATCGGATAATAAAGCTCGCACAAAAATATAATTGGAAAAATGCCCCTATAGAAAAATATAGAAAAGTTGCGAATAAGATTTATGAGGTAATTGAAAACTGCGGATACAACCAGGATTTGAAATCATATACAAGAGAATTAAATGGAATGACTGCAGATGCAAGCTTACTAACACTCCCCATACTTGGATACATTGAATATAATGCTGAAAGAATGATTTCAACACGGGATTTTATTAATAGGGAATTATCTACAGGTAGTCTTCTTTACAGATATTATGGTGAAGAAGATGGCATCACTGGAGATGAAGGTTCATTTGGAATTTGTAATTTTTGGCTGGCTAAGAATTATGCATGGCAGGAAATATTAAAGCAGCAGTTGAAATATTTGAAACTATGTTAAAATATGCCGGTACTACAGGATTATTTTCAGAAGAAATAGATCCGGAAACGGGAGAACTTCTAGGAAATTATCCTCAGGGATTTACTCATATTGGTTTAATAAGCGCAGCACTTTGTATTAATGAATCTTTGAAAGGAGAAGATGGAAAATGAATTTGGATAATTTAATATTATGGGGATTTGCAGCTACCCTTATTCTTACAACTATAATGGCAATTTCCAGACCATTAGGTTTTACCAGAATAGACTTGCCATTCATTTTAGGAAGCATGTTTACTTCAAACAGAAAATAATGCACCATGGATTGGTTTTATAGTTCATCTTTTAATAGGTTGGATTTTTGCATGTATTTATGGAGCTGCTTTTGAAAGCTCGGGATGGAAGACCTGGTGATTTGGAATATCAATCGGATTTGTCCATGGAGTATCAGTACTAACAGTAGGAGTGGAAGTATTAAGTTTTATTCATCCAAGAATGGCGACTCCATTTCAAGGCCCAACACCAACCAGACAGCTTGAACCTCCAGGCTTTTTGGCATTAAACTATGGAAAAGGAACGCCGCTGGTGTCTTTAATTTCGCATTTAATTTATGGAGGAATTTTAGGTTTTTTTTATTGGTAAAACAGAAACTTGGCTAATTATGAATGTGTGTAAATATAAAAATAGCATTCGCCTTCTGTTATATTCATTTCCAAAATTATTTTTTAAACATATAATTTAAGTAGCTGTTTATCCGACTAAACTGAAACTTAAATTATTTAATCTTATTCTTTCAACCTTAAACAAACAAGAATGAAGACAGCAACAGCAAATCAAGTTAACGGAGTAAATGTAGATCAATTACTTCAAACAATTGATGCGATTAAATCAGAACCAGAAATGGCAAAATTCCAGTTCAAGTCAAAAACAAAGTGGATTAAGGGTGCACATTGCCGTACGGAAATTAAGGAACTTTATGGGGCGAATTCTGAGGATAAATCCAGGACTAAACCTTTTGTACTGGAAGGGGATGAGCCTCCTGTTTTATTAGGGGAAAATAATGGGCCAAATGCTGTTGAAGCAATTTTGCATGCTCTAGCTTCATGTCTTAGTGTCGGATTTATTTACAATGCTGCTGCACGTGGTATTAATGTAAAGTCTCTTGAATTTACCACGGAAGGAAACCTTGATCTGCATGCATTTCTTGGTCTTTCTCAAAACAAACGGCCGGGGTATGAAAATATCATTATTCGATACAAAGTTGATGCAAATTCCAGTAAAGAGGAATTGGATGAATTATGTAATTATGTGCAGAAAACTTCCCCTGTATTGGATATTATAAGAAATCCGGTACCTGTAAAAGTGGAAATGGTTTAGTGGTGGACAAGGGAGGAATGAATAAATATAAGATAAGAAAATTTAATTTATATATTCCTCCTTGAACTTTCAGTTTATTACTTCAATATCCGGTTTACTTCCAACATCAGGCTTGCCTGGGTCATCATAGCTTTTAGCTCCCATATTTCCGAAGTTGAAAAACAAAGGACAATGTTTTTTACAGGTGTTGCCATAAAAATATTTTTACCTGTCCTCGATTCAAAAATGAAGTCTTCAGGTTTTATCTTTTCAATATAATCTCTGAATATATTAAATTCCTCTTCCGGGAATTTAATTGCTATATTTTTATATACAAGGTTAATGGTAGAGCAGCATGAACAGATTCCTATATAAGATTCATCTGTTTCACTTAATATCGTAAGGTCTTTAAAATGTTCCATGGTCGTTTTGGGTTTGTTTGATTGTAAACAGTTGAATATTAATTGGTTAAATAAATTTTTTCGTTCCCATGTGCTCAAAACTTTTATTTTTAATTAGACTAATTATAAATAAATATGAGGCAATATTAGGCGTTATTTAGAATGATTCCAAATAGTAGTAGGAATTTATTATTGATTTTTTTCTGCCATAAAGCTGGCAGTAATAATTGAGCAGCTGATTTTCGATTACCTGAAAGTATAGTTGAAATTATTAATGGAAAGGTAAAGGCTCGTTGAGCACTGACAATTGAAGTAATGGGTACAACCCTGGTTATGCATCAGTAATTACGGACATTTATTCTCCCCATTCCATGTTACAAGGATTTTCAGTGGCCATTTTATATAATTCATTTTCCGGAATATGGTCTATGTGATTTACCATATTATCATTCCAACATTTAACTAATGTAAACACTTCTTCTACTGCTTCTCTTTCCGGCAATTGTGAAGTAAGTATATTCAATGTGCCCACTATATCGGATTTCCCCCCGAGCAATTTTATGGTTCTTGTTAATTCTTTATATAACTCTCTCTCTAGTTCTGTCATAATCGTTTCTTTATCTTTTAACCTCCATTATAATTGATTCCGTTCCTTTAATAATTGATTTATGTCAATTTTAAATTTGATCCATTTTGTTACATATATTTATTCCTTGAAAAATTTGATGCTCATTAAACAAATCGACTTTTATCCATTTATTTATTCTAATATCATAATATGAAAATAAGAAACCAGCTTATAATCTTTTCAATATTATCCGGCTTATTGCCAATATTAATATTTTCCATTTTCTTTTATATTAATACAAGGAAATTATTAATTAATTCAATTAATCACCATTTGGAATCTGTTGCTGCTTTGTATGTAGAAAGAATAAATACACTTATTAGGAACAATTATGAAAGGCTGGCTCTGATAACTTCAAGGCCTATCCTTTTAAGGCAGATTGAAGAATATTTTAATGGAAATATTAATAACAAGGCCATTATTACTCATTCTCTAAATGATACAAAAGATTCCACAAATACCATTCATGATTTGTATATTTTGACAAAACAAGGGAAGGTAGTTTTAAGTACAGATTCATCTAAATTGAACTTTGATTATTCCTTCCTACCGGGATTTCAGGAATCCCTTAACGGCCAGATGTGTGTAGATGGTGTCCATCTTTCTGAAAGTGACAGTCTGGAATTTTTTCTTATGGCGCCATTAATTAGGAAAAGTCAAGTCTTTGCTATTTTATTGGTCAGAACAAATGGTGAAAATTTTGAACGTGCACTAAAAGATTACACCGGCTTAGGGGAAACAGGTGAAACTACACTTGTAAAACGAATAGAAGGAGGAGGGGTTGTTTTTATTACCTCTCTTCGATTTGATTCATTGGCTACTTTGAAACGAACCTTGCCAAATGATCCTAACTATGCAGCAATCAGAGCAATTAATAATATTGAGGGTATTCAAAAAGATGTTTTAGATTACAGAGGAATAAAGGTGTTGGCAGTTACCAGGTATATTCCTCAGACCGGGTGGGGAATTGTAACTAAAATGGATAAATCAGAAGCACTGGCTCCCATTTATAAACTGGAAATATTCGTTATTTCTATTTCTCTTATTGGAGCATTGTTGCTGGCGTATTTGTCATACACTTTTGGAAGCTATATATCAAGGCCAATTTTATTTCTTTCCGGCTTTGCCGAACAACTAAAATACGGGAAGTTTTCACATAGGGTGTCAGGATTGCCTTCTAATGAAATAGGTGTTATGGGTAATACTTTTAATTCACTGGCTAAATCTTTGGAAGATTCAAATGCTGAAATTAATAAAACCTTAAATCAATTAAAGAAATCAAATAAGTCCTTAAATGATTTTGCATACACAGTTACCCACGATCTTAAATCTCCTTTAGTAACAGTAGAAGGATTAATAAATATTATCGATAAGGAAAAGTTAAAGGAATCAGATGCGCAATCTTTCCAGATATGTCAAATGATATTGGAAAAAGTATTATTTATGAAAGAAATGGTACAGAAGGTATTAGATTATGCCAAAGCAGGAAGTTCAGAAGCATTAGAAAAAATTTCTATTTCCACTCATGAATTGGTGAAGGAAGTAATTTCCAATCTTAATGTGCCTCCTAAAATTGAAATTAAATTTTCATCTTCTTTGCCAATGATCATTTATCCTAAAATTCCATTAATGCAGGTTTTTCAAAACCTGATAAGCAATTCTATAAAATATATGGATAAGGAAAAAGGGATTATTAGCATCGAATGTCTGGATAAAGGTGATAATTGGGAACTTTCTGTATCTGATAATGGGCCGGGGATTGATGAAAATGATTTTGATAAAATTTTTATGATGTTGAAAAAGGTTACCAGAGAAGGGGTAGAGGGATCAGGAATTGGTCTTTCTACTGTAAAAAAAATAATTACTGAAAATGGAGGGGAAATTTGGGTTGAGTCTGAGTTGGGCAAAGGCGCTAAATTTTATTTTACTATAATGAAAGCCTGATTAATTCTTTTGAATTAATCAATGCATTGAGAATAGTAATATAGAATTTCAATAATAATGATTTTAAGTTTAGAACCTTTCATGCCACAGTAATCCTTTTATCCAAATATACATCCTGAATAAGGTTTAGTAATTTTATTCCTTCTTTCATCGGTCGCTGAAATGCTTTTCTTCCTGATATTAATCCTGCTCCTCCACCTCTTTTGTTGATTACTGCTGTTCTGACTGCTTCTGCAAAATCATTGCTGCCAGAAGCTCCTCCTGAATTTATCAGACTTACTTTTCCCATAAAACAATTTGCCACCTGATAGCGAACCAGATCTATAGGATGGTCGGTCGTTAATTCCGTATAAACTCTTTTATCCGTTTTTCCATATGGATTTTCTGCAGAAGCAATCGCGTTATATCCACCGTTGTTTTCAGGAAGCTTTTGCTTGATAATATCAGCCTTGATTGTTACCCCCAAATGATTGGCCTGCCCTGTTAGATCAGCTGAGGTATGGTAATCTTTTTCTTTTACTTTAAAAGCATTATTTCTAAGGTAACACCAAAGAATTGTTGCCATTCCCATTTCATGAGCCATTTCAAAAGCTTTTGCTACTTCGACAATTTGCCTTCCTGATTCCTCTGATCCAAAATATATTGTTGCGCCTACAGCCACAGCCCCCATTTCTCTGGCACCCTTTATTGTACCAAACATAATCTGGTCAAACTTATTGGGATAGGAAAGAAATTCGTTGTGATTTATTTTAACTATAAAGGGAATTTTGTGTGCATACTTCCTTGCAACTGATGATAATACACCATAAGTGGAGGCTACTCCATTGCAACCTCCTTCAATTGCTAGTCTGACAATGTTTTCCGGATCAAAGTATTGCGGATTGGGAGCGAAGGATGCCCCTGCAGAGTGTTCTACTCCCTGATCTATTGGCAATATTGAAAGGTAACCCGATCCTGCGAGTCTTCCATGATAAAACAAACTTTGTAAACTTCTCAATACAGGTACAGACCGGTCTGAATTCATCCAAACCTGATCAATAAAATTCCCGGAAGGAAGTGCAAGCGTGTTTTTGTTAATTTTCCCGCACCTGTGTTCAAGTAAGTATTTGGTTTCATTTCCGAGAAACTGTTCTATTTTTTCAATCATAGTTGGAAAAGGAGTATATATTAATAAATAATAACAGCTATTACCCCTATGTGTTTACTATAATTTCCCTTTAAAAATAAATTTAAAACCAGTAAAAGTTGTTTTTATATACAGGGTAGGTGAGAAGGATGAAAGAAAACGATCAAACTTTTTATGGAAGAGAAATTAAGTGAAAAAAGTAAAGCTTTCTATGTCGAAGCCATTCAGCTTTTACAAAAAGCAGATTTATCTTTTATGATCGGAGGAGCATTAGCATTAGGGGAACACGCCAATGTTTTCCGTGATACAAAAGATCTTGATATATTCTGCAAGCCTGAAGATTATCCCCGGATCATTAAAGAGTGTATTAACCATGGGTTTAAGGTTGAAGTAACCGATGCACGTTGGCTGGCTAAAGTTTTTAAAGAAGATTATTTTATAGATATTGTATTTGGCAGCGCCAATAATCAATTTAGGATTACTCAGTCCTGGTTTGAACGAAGTATAGATAGTAAATTATTTGGCCAATCGGTAAAGTTGTTAAGTGCTGAAGATTTAATCGGAAGCAAGCTTTACGTACAAGCCAGAGAAAGATTTGATGCTGCTGATATTAATCATGTAATATTAAAGAAAGGAAAAAATCTGGATTGGAAACTTATTATAAATAACCTGGATATCAACTGGCCTCTGCTTTTTTCTCAAATTATTAATTTTATTTATGTATATCCGGGAGAAAGAGACAATATACCTAAGTGGCTAATAGAAGAATTAATCTCAAGATTAAATAATTTGTTTGAAGTTCCAGTAAGCAAAATGAAAGTTTGTAATGGACCGTTGCTTGATCATTTTCTTTATGAAGTGGATATAAGAGAGTGGGGATATAAGATCGCAACAATTGGCAATCTTTAACATTTATTCTATTGGTTCTGCCCGGTAATTACCTTATAATTTTTTTTAGCGGTAATTAATTAACCTTTTGCTTCTAGGCTTGTTACAAATTCATGAAGAATTTGTATGTACTTATTTGTTTTTTAATTTTCATATTTCTTGTATCCTGCCAAAATATTAAAAGAGCTCCGAAAAATGAGTTATTGGATGGAATTTATCATTCGTCAATTAAAAAACAGGGAAGGCATAGAGTATATGTGGAAGTACATGGAGATACTATAGAAGCATTTAATGCAAGTAAAAAAGGCGGTGAATATGTTGTTCTTAGAAATCAGCCTATAAAAAGTTTTCCTGCCTCCACAGATGATAAAAGCGCAACTTCTGAATACATGTTATATAAACCCTCCTTTGATATTGGTATAGTATCCGTACCTGTAAAATTTCGTCCATCTGTTAGTGGGTTTCCTGCTCAACTTAATTCTGAAGTAAATGCAGCAATTTATTTGGGTTCCCGGTTTGATCTATTCAAGATACACTACCATCAAACTCCGATAAGGATAGCAGAAAGAGATATAAATCATCTTGGATTTAGTGTTGGAATCTTTGGTGGAATAGGGTCTACCTTTATGAATCCTTGGGTAACAAACTATTCAATTGACTCAGAGTACGACGGAATAGTAATTATAAAAGGAATATCCGGAGTAATTGCGTTTAATAATTTTTCTGCCGGTGTTGCTGTAGGAACAGATTTCTTAACTGATAAAAACAGACAGCATTGGATATATCAGGAAAAATTATGGCTTGGACTATTATTAGGAATAAATATTAACTAAAGTTATTAAGACTTGAATTATTGCCAGATTAAAAATAATGACCTCTCTGGACTCTCTGAAAAGTATAATAATGTATTTATTAATAACTACCACTAATCAGAACCAATCATTTCTGTGATTGTTGACTATTTAAGGAAGAAAGAAGTAGTGATTTACGGAGGAATCAAGTATGTTGTTTAATTATCAGGAACATATACAGAAAGCACAGGAGTTCTTAATGGAAGTTGCTGTGGAATTGGGAATGCCGGATGACCATGCTCATGCAGGAAGGGTGTTGGCTGCAGTGTTGCATGGATTAAGAGATGTGATAACTCCACAAGAGTCATTACACCTTATTTCTCAGCTTCCCTTATACATCCAGGGTGTTTATGTACATGGCTGGCATATTCCGGAAAAGCCCAAAAGGTTGAAAACCTTAAATGATTTCTTGATGAATATAAAGGAACAGGCGAGGTTGACGGCAGGAAGGGATTTCGGTGACATCGATAATACCCAGAAGGAAGTAGAAGCTGTGTTTAGAGTTATTGCAAGACATGTTTCGGAAGGTGAGATAAAAGATGTAAAAGCGCAGTTACCGGAAGAAATTGCGAATCTTATAGAAGTATAATTTAAATTGTTACAGGGGAAAATATGAATTTTTCCCTTGTAACTTGTTTTCTGTGGACTGAACTGCTGATCGTTAGACATCGTTTTTATCTTAAAGATTGACGTTTAATTGAAAGGGTAATTTATGAGAAAGGGCACGTTAATATTTTATAGTTTATTTCTTATAAGTTTATTCTCTTGCAAAAGAGATAATGTAAATTCTGTAGGTGCCGGATATATCTCACCGGAAGCTTCTATGTATATAAAAGATAGAAAGATGGAGGATTTTTCTACATCAAGATCTAACTCTCATGGGTCTGTCGGTCCCGGAACAGGTAGTAGCTATTCTTCCGGTTCATATAGACAATCAGCTATTGAACAAACAAATGATTACGGGGAAGATTCAATCAGTTCCACTATAACAAATCCTCAAAGAGGTGATCTGGCTGCTGATACAGTAGATACAGGTAAATCATGGTAATAAAAACAGAATTATAAATATGAAGGTATTAAAATTCAGGACAAATATTTCAGATGCAAAACAAATTGAAAAAGTTTCGGAAGCATTAAATAAAATTGAAAATATCAGCAGGTGGAGTATTGATACAGATTCTGACCAAAATATCCTCAGTGTGTCAGGTGAAGAAATCTCCCTGGATTCTATAACTCTGGTAATTAAAAATTCAGGATTTAATGCAGAGTTGTTAAGAGTAGTGGCTGTCGGAGGACATGATTTATAAAAATTAATTACTTAGACTTGGTGCAAGAACTTTTGATTGCATTATAATCTCCTGAATTTTGTCAGCAATAAATTCAGGTTTCTCTTCCTGAAGAAGGTGACTTGCATTTAGCTCATTAATAGTTTTAACTCCGGTAAAAGTTTGCAGTTCTTTTCCAAATCGTTCAAATCTTAGCCCAGGGTCTCTCATTCCCCAGATAATTTGAATTGGGTAAAGTGTATTTTGAACTGCTTTAACACAAAGGTTTCTGAATTCAGGCGTATTATCGAAGTTTCTCATTGTTTTAAGAAAGGCTTTACCTTTATCCTTCCTTTTAAGCAGATTAATGTAGGCATTAATTTCTTCGGATGGTATACCTGAACTGTTTTCTACTCCTAATAAATTAAACACAATGCGCCAGGTTTTATGGTTCATTAAGGCAAGTTCGATCTCTCCTAATATTGGTATTTCAAAAGGGCGCATTGGTAATGGTTTTCTGAAATTAACAACATCTATCCATGTGTTTAGAATGGTAATTGATAAAATCCTGTCTGTATTTTGTGCAGCCATTGCAAATCCTACAGGCCCGCCCATATCATGTACTACTAAATGGAATTTTTTAATACCTAAGGAGTTCAGTGCCTGAAGGCAAAAGTTTGAGAACTCTTGAAAGGTATAATCAAAAGATTCAGGTCTGTCTGATAAACCAAAGCCTGGAAGATCTATGGCTATACCTCTATATCCCCTGGATGAAAGATTACTTAAAACTTTTCTATATAAAAAAGAAGAGGTTGGTACACCATGAATACAAAAAACAGGTTCCCCTTTTCCATGGTCAAGTATAAAAGCATTTGTATTGTTTATACTTATAAATTTTCCGGAATTTTGGTGGGCTTTTATTATTTCTTCTGTTTTCTTATCTGATAAGATTCCGGTTAGAATGCTTTGGAAAAATTGTTTCATAGCAGTTCTTTGTATCTAAAACAAATTCCTGCAATGAAACATTATTTTATTCCTGGTATGATTATAAATATTTCAGGCTTGAAGTCGGGAATTAAACTATCTTTTCCTGGTAATACTTTTTCCTTAGCCAAAATGCGATATTAACCAGAGCTATCAATGCAGGAACTTCTACTAAAGGACCGATTACACCTGCAAATGCCTGTCCGCTGTTTATTCCGAAGATAGCAATTGATACTGCTATGGCCAGCTCAAAATTGTTTCCTGTTGCTGTGAATGCTATGGAAGTGCTTTTGGAGTAATCTGCCCCAAGTACTTTTCCTGTTAAAAAGCTTAGAATAAACATAAGTCCAAAATAGATTACAAGAGGAATCGCAATTTTTAACACATCCATAGGTATCTGTACTATTAATTGACCTTTCAAACTAAACATAAGTATTATTGTAAAAAGTAGGGCAATTAATGTAACAGGAGAAATAAATGGGATGTATTTTTGGGTGAACCATTCTTCACCTTTAGTTTTAATCAATACATATCTGCTTACAATTCCAGCTATAAAAGGTATTCCTAAATAAATCGCAACACTTTCTGCAATCTGACCCATAGTTATATCAACATTCATTCCTGAAATGCCAAATACTGGAGGAAGTACCGAAATAAAAATAAATGCATAAAAACTATAAAAAGCAACCTGGAAAATACTGTTAAGAGCTACTAGTCCGGCAGCGTATTCACGGTTTCCTTCTGCTAATTCATTCCAAACAATGACCATGGCAATACAACGTGCTAAGCCAATCAAAATTAATCCCATCATATATTCCGGATAATCATGTAAGAAAACTATTGCCAGAAAAAACATTAAGATCGGACCAACTATCCAGTTAAGAAAAAGCGACGCTGATAGTATTTTAAAATTTCTAAAAACCTCTCCCAGGTTTTTGTAATTAACTTTTGCTAAAGGAGGATACATCATTAATATCAGTCCTATGGCAATAGGGATATTGGTTGTACCGCTGGAGTAGGAGTCAATATAAATTGCGGATGAAGGGAAAAAATTTCCAATCCAAATTCCTATACCCATGGCAAGGAATATCCATAAAGTTAAATACCTGTCAATAAAGCCAAGGTTTTTTCTTTCTGATGCAGGAAAACATTTGGTGGACATGGGGGAAAAGTTTAAAGTTCAAAGTTTTTAAGTTATTGGATATTGGGTATTAGATATTAGATATTGAATAGAAGTTGTTCTATGAGTTCTTATAGCTTAAAGCTAAAGCTTTAAACTTACCTCCTTAAAAACATAAAGATTCTCGAGAGCGATCTGTCTGCATCTTTCTTCATATTTTTCATCTTGTAATGCTGTACCATCAAATGCCTTGGGATCGTCATACGGACAAGAAATCCTTAGTTCCGTTCCGGGGATATATGGACAATTGCCATCTGCCTCAGTACAGGTCATTATAGCACATAGTCCTGTGGTAGGAATTGATGGATGTTGATATGTTTTCGAAAAGCATAATTCCGGTGGTTGATCCATGTCATAATAAACTTCATATTTTGGATTGGTTTCAGCAGCTTGCTTTGAAATATAAAATCCTGCTTTTTCCAATGCTTTAATGGCATTCGGATTAAAGGAAGTAGCCTCGGTTCCTGCCGAATAAGTATTTACATTTTTAATACCATAATATTCCGCAGCTGTTCTGCCCCATACCTGTCCGAAGTGACTTCTCCTGCTATTATGCGTACAAACATAAATCAGCTCTGCTTTTCTATTATTTTGAAGGCTTGTTGAAACATATTCAGCTATTCTGTTTAGGATATGTTTTCTCTCTTCCGGAATAGAGTCTGTATATGTCGTGAGTTCTTCAATGAATTTTCTTATTTCAGTTATCATTTATTTTAATTCACTTTAACATTCACATTCAACATTCAATATTCAGCATTCAGCATTCAACATTCCTAACAACATTTATTCTCCGTCACACAGCCACATTCTGCCTCAGGTCTTTCAGCATATACAGTTATACTATATATCCCTGTTCCGCTTGCTTTGAACTGTGTAAGTTGTTCGTTCGAAAGGAAGTTGAGCATTAATTCATCAGGTATGTCTATTTTTCTTTCCTTCTGCATTGTAATATTTGTAAACCCGGCATCGGAAATAATTTCCAGGTAATCACCTTTTTTTATAGCACCTGCTACACAGCCAGCATACATTTCCGCTTCTTTTTTTATTGTATCTGGAAGATCTCCCTTGATCACGATGTCAGATATACTAAAATGTCCTCCCGGCTTTAAAATTCTGTAAACTTCGGAAAATGCTTTAACCTTATCAGGAACAAGGTTCATTACCACAATTACTTACTACTACATCAGCTCTTTTTGAAGATAAGGGTATATCTTCAATATCACCAAGACGGAATTTTACATTTTTAAATCCTAATTTTACTGCATTTTCCTCTGCTTTTTCAATCATAGCTTTGGTCATATCAATTCCTATCACTTCACCTTCTTCACCTGTAACAGATCTAGCAATGAAGCAGTCATTCCCGGCACCTGATCCGAGGTCTACCACTGTGTCCCCTGGTTTTATTTTTGCAAATTCAGTGGGCAGTCCGCAGCCTAAGCCAAGATCAGCATCAGCATTATATCCTTCCAGATTACTATAGTCTTCGCTCATTATAGTATATGTACCTGTTCCGCAACCTCCAGCTCCGCAACAGCTTGACTGGTTATACTCTTTTGACTGCTGTGCGATCTCCCCGTATTTTTCCTTTACAAGATTTTTTAGTTGTTCGTTAGAGTTTTCCATATGTGCAATTTTTAAGTTATATAATGCAATATTACGATAAAATAATATAAAAAATTTTAACAGCAGCCTTTGCCCGGTGAGAATGATTCAAAGAGCTTTAGCAGTGATTTTTGCGCTTCTGCCCAAACCTTTTCGTCAATACAGTAGCATACACTTGTTCCTTCTATTTCACCTTTAATAAGTCCTGCTTCTTTTAATTCTTTTAAATGTTGAGATATGGTAGACTGGGATAATGGCAATTCATCCACCAGGTCGCCACATATACATGTATTCCTCTTAATTAATACTTCCAGTATAGCTATACGGGCCGGATGCCCTATAGCTTTAGCCAGCTTTGCCAATCTGTTTTGGCTTTTGTTAAAGTTGTCAGTTTTGGTAATTCCCATAATGATATAATGCAATATTACGATAAATAACCTTACTTCAAAAGGTTTTTGATTTTTATTCTGTAGGGCTAGAGGAACCACCTGTAACTTCTTTACTTTCAACATTGAGCACCCCATCCAGATCTTTCATCACCTTTTCCATTCCATCTAGTGCTTTTCTTAATTCACTAACTTTATTCAGATTTACAGAGGTGTAATTGAGTGAATGTTTCAGGCTGTCTAATATATTAACCATTTCTACTGCCTGCTTCCTTAGGTCCTGCGATAGAAGATTAGAAAACTCAGTAAGACGTATGCTTTGATTTAATATTTTTTCATTCAACCTGTTTTTTTCTATAAGCAATTGTTTATGTAAGGTAATGTCATTCATCATGAAAACCTGGTAGAGCTTTTCCTCGGCATCTTTCAATACATGGTATTTGCAAAGCAGGCTGATAGTTCCACCTTTGTAATCATTTAATTCAAATTCCGATTCCATAATTTTATCTATGATTGGCGGATTATTATTTTTGATCAGTAATTGTACCTCTTCCGGCTCTTTTAAGAAATCAGAAAGGTTATACCCTACTTTTAATTCTATGCCTCTGTTTTCCCAGAATTCAGATGCTCCCTGATTATAATCCAAAAGAATATTATTGGAGTCAGTTACAAGTATTATTTCATAGGTGTTTTCAAAGAATAGCTTATATTTCCTTTCCTGATTTTCAAGAGATTTATGACTCTCTTTTAATAACTCATTAAGCTCATGGATTAATTCTTTTTTATCATTCTTCAAAATTTCCAGGGAGGTAAAAATATCGTAGAACGGATCTGATTCCGGAACAACGGGTTTTTCATTGCCGAATTTTCTAAGGGAAATATCAGAAATCATCTGGTAAACCTGATCAATCCTTTGCTCTATAAATGATTTTGATTTGTTTTCAATCCCCTCCAGTGAATGTTTATGTTTAAACAAAACGTATATACTGTTTTCAACTGAATCTGAAGTTAGCCAGTTGTTGACTACTTCCGGATTAATAGGTGTCATTAATTTTATCAGTACTTTGGTAAAGTGATTGGTGATTAAGATAAATTGTTTCAGATTTTTGTTTTGCTCATGAAAATCTATTACAATTTTTCTGGTATTCAGACTGGCATTGGTTATTTGCCTCGAATCAGCAATGTAATAGTAGTCATGAATGCCTAATCCTGCAGTTATAATCAGGTTTTTGATTAATTTTAGTCCTTCAATGGCATCTTTAGGCTGAACTTCTCCTTTTGCGGTTTCAATCAGAATGTTTCCTTCACAAATAGCAATTTTCGTTTCATATGTTCCTTCTTCGTTTTTGTACCTCCAGGAAGGGTCAGTATAATATTTTAACTTTCTGCCCCTGACTGTAATATACTCCTGTTTTGTCTGCCATAATTCATTAAATACAGGGTTTTCAAAGAACTGGATATTATTAAAATCAAAACTATCTCTACGCTCAGGTTGAATTTTGTAAAGGAAAATTATAATTCCCGAATTGAAAACAGAAGCCAATCCGGAAATGAAAATAAGTGGCATTGTCTGAGGAAAATATATTACCGATAGGAATAAAAGGCAAAAGGAAATCCCTGTCTTAATCCAAACTGTAGATTTTGAAATTTTCCTGAATTTATAATTATGGTATAGGTTAACTATGTCCAGAATGCAAAGTCCAAAATTAAATAGAATGATGGTTGTTACACTTTTATATAGCAGAGTATAAGATTCTGAAGCTGTGGAGTCGACTAACCCCGGATAAAGTAAAAAGAAAAAAAATGTAAAAAACAGCAGCAAAGCTGTATTGTACCAGTAGTTAATTTTCATATTGTAATAATCAGATATAAAATTAGAAAATTAAATGGGTAAAATGTCAGAGTTTACATAGAAGTATGAAAATTTTACAGGTAATTACTGACAAATATTCTTAGCGTTTCTTTGGCATTGAAGTTGTTTTTGGGGTTTACAGATTGAATTAAATAACTCAAAATTAACAAGGAGGTAATTATGTCTATCGTAAAATGGAACGACTTCAATAGATTTCCTGTATTTCAAGGTTTATTGGATAATTTTATTAATGCGGATGCTTCTGATCTTTTGGGTACTTTGGAGGGCAATGTGCCTATGGTAAACATCAGAGAAAGTAAAGATGATTTCAAAATTGAAATGGCTGTTCCGGGCCTCGACAAAGAAAATATATCTATAAAAATTGAAAAAGGCCGCCTGGTGGTTGCCGGTTCATCTGAAGCCAAATCTGATGAAAAAGAACATAAATACCACAGGAGAGAGTATTCTTACAAGTCCTTTCAGAGGTCATTTCAGTTGCCTGAGATCATTGACCTTGATAAAATCGGAGCAGGAATGGATAAAGGCATACTTACTATAACATTGCCGAAGAAAGATGAGGTTAAGAAGCAGCAGGAAGTAAAAACCATCAGCATTTCCTGATGTTTTTTGGGGGCCGGGCTATTCCTGGAATCAGTCCGGCCGAAAAAATTTAAACAATTTCACTGTTAGAATAGGTTATAAATAAGGAATAAATAATCAATTAAATGTTGGAGGTGGTATGGATGGTACAATTATTATTCTTTTTTTCGGTAGTTTATTAAGTACAGTTTCCCTTATCTGGATCATTTATTCTCACTTAGGTCGTAATGATTATCATTAAGGCGGATTAATTTTTGGTCGCACACTTTTCGCATCTGCCTTCTATGAGAAAATTAAATTTTTCGGCGGTGAATTTTTTAGGTATCCGTATGGGAGGGATCTCTACGTCTTCCAGGCATAGAGTTACATTGCATGATGTGCACTTGAAATGCACATGGTTATCGTCGTGGTTATGATTGACAGAATCATGCCTACACAAAGCATAAGTAGCATTTCCTGATTTATCCGGGATTTTATGTATTAGCCCATGCTGTTCAAAAGTGTTCAGTGTCCTGTACAATGTGATCCTGTCAAAATCTTTGGAGATAGATTTATTAATTTCTGAAAGTTGCAATACCTTATTTTTGGCAAGAAATACCTTTAGCACCTGCTCTCTTTGATCAGTGACTTTCAGATTATGTTCTCTAAGCATTTCTTTAATATCCTGCTGGGGCCTTGCCATTCTATGAGTTGGTAAAATGACATACAAGATAGGATTTGTCCAACAGCATGCAAAACATTTTTTTATTTATTGTGTAATTGAAAAAGAATTTGTTAATATTGCAACATTATTGCATCTTTAACTTTTGAAAACACGGCATCTATATATCGTTTTAGCAGGAATATTTCTGCTTAACCTGTTTTTCTCCCAGGTTGCGATACATTTATTGCATGACCATGACCATTGTGAGTATGCAATAGAAGGAAACGATGATTTCAATGGGGATCTCCTTCCAGATGAGAAAGATTGCCCTGTCTGCAAAGCCTCATTTTCAGCGGATCTGTTTTTTGTCAGTCATTCTCCTATTGTTTTTATTGCTAAAAATTTCCATGAGGTTAATGTCAAAATTTCCGGTGAACCTGTAAATTTTACCTCTCTTCAATCTGTAAGAGGTCCCCCGTCTATTATATAAATACTCCTCTTAGGTGCCGGACCTGGTTTTTCCGGTTATTCCATATTTTATTTTATTAAAACTCAATTGGGAAAAGTCACAGTCATTTTATTGTTCTGTGTGCTATTTATTCCTGGTTTATCATTTGCTCAAACTGACACACTTGGAAAATGTAACTATACATTTTCGGGAAAGGTGCTGGACGGGGAGACGAGAGAACCTCTTGCAGGTGCTGTGATATACCTTAAGGATATAAACAAAGCCACGCTATCTGATGTAGATGGGAATTTTATTATAAATTCTATCTGTATTGGAGAATATGTTGTCGAGTGTAAGCATATGGGATTTAAATCCATTATTACGACATTAGTTCTATTAAAGAACGCAACCCGTAATTTTGTACTACACTCCGATACATGCCATATGGAATCGGTAATCGTGACTGTCAAAGAAAGAAAATTTCTCCATACTCAGTCCATAACAGAATTGAAGGGGAAGGCATTGGATAGAATCCGCGGTCTTTCATTAGGAGAAGGTCTTAAAACCATTGCAGGTGTGAATGTCTTGCAAACAGGCCCTACAATATTTAAACCTGTTATACAAGGTATGTATGGAAACCGCATTCTGATTCTGAATAACGGAGTAAGACAGGAAGGTCAGCAATGGGGATCGGAGCATGCTCCTGAAATAGATCCGTTCATAGCCTCAAGAATTACTGTCATAAAAGGAGCAAACAGTATCAGATATGGAGCAGATGCAATAGGAGGAGTGATTCTCATAGATCCTGAAGAAATGAGGAAAGAAAGAGGAATGGATGCTGAGGTAAACCTGATTGGGTTTAGTAATAACAGGCAAGGTGTAGGTAATGCGATTATAAATTATAAACCAGGCTGGGTAAACGGTCTTTCTTTTCGGGTACAAGGGTCTTACAGAAGAGCAGGAAACACAAAAACTCCGGATTATTATTTGAAAAATACCGGATTTGAAGAGTACAACTTTTCGTGGGGAGCTTTATATAAAAATAATAATTTCAATGCAGAGGTTTTTTATAGTCAGTTCAACACCAGAATAGGTATTTTTGAAGGATCTCATATAGGCAACCTTACTGATCTTAAAAAAGCTATAGCAAGTGATCGTCCTTTAGTAACCTCCGGTTTTACCTACGATATTAACCGTCCTTATCAGCAAGTTGTGCATGAGTTAATTAAAGTAAAAGCAGGTTATAAATTTGTAAAGCTTGGAAAACTTGAGGCAATAATTGCCCGTCAGTTTAACGACAGAATGGAGTTTGATAAGCACAGGCCATTCAATAATGTGTTACAAAACAAGCCGCAGGTTTTATTTACTATAACAACACATACTGCTGACCTTATCTATGAGCATAATAATATTGGGGGTATATCCGGGTCCCTTGGAGTAAATTATATAAGCCAGGCAAATACTACAGGAGGTACCTCAAGGTCTTTTATTCCTAATTTCGAAAGTGATGCAGTTGGTGTTTTTTTGATTGAAAGATGGCGGCAGGAAAGATTTGAGCTGGAAGGTGGTATACGTTATGATCATAAGCAAATGAAGGTTTACAGGTACCAGGGTAATATATTTGAATCGCCTGAGTTTAATTTCGCAAATTTTTCAGGATTGCTTGGTGGTATATATCAGATAAACGAAAATTTAACCGGTAAAATAAATTTAGGAACTGCTTTCAGACCGGTAGCAGTTAACGAATTGTTTAGTGAAGGATTGCACCATGGTGTTTCTGCCGTAGAGTATGGTAATAGAAATCTAACTTCTGAATATGCCTACAATTCTTCTTTGACAATAAACTATAATTTCTCCAAAGCATTCGGAGAAATATCTGTTTATAATAATTACATAGACAACTTTATATACCTGGCTCCGGGTACGGTTTATGATAGCCTGAGCGGTACTTATCAGCCGGAGTATGAATTGAGGATAAGAGGAGCATTTCCGGTTTTCAGGTACAAGCAGACCAATGCTTTGTTTACCGGTCTTGATTTGACCTTCAATGATTCTCTTTCACGAAGCCTTATTTTCAGTTCAAAACTTTCACTTCTGAGAGCATATAATCTTAAGACGAATGAACATATAGTGCTTACTCCGCCTGCCAATTTTGAGTATGGATTTAAATATAAATTTCATTTAGTAGAAGGTATGGCCGATACCTATCTGTCGCTTAATCACCTTATAGTATTGCGAAAAAGAATGGTTCCGGAAAATCAGGATTTTGCAGCTCCACCCCCGGGGTATAACCTTTTATCTCTAGAAACCGGTTTCAGGTTTTTTATCGGTGAACAAGCATTGGATATTTCATTTTCCGTGTACAATCTGCTCAATGTTCGCTATAGGGATTATATGGACAGGTTCAGATATTTTAGTGATGCTCCGGGAAGAAATTTTGTATTGAGATTAAAAGTCCCGATTAATAGAAAATAATGTTTAACCTTAATAAATAAAGAAATGAAAAAAGTTGATCTTTTACAGTTGTTAGTTTTAGTTTGCTTAACTGTTTTTACATCTTGTAAAAAAGACAAAAAAGAGGTTCCAGCTCCCCATAATCCGAATGAAGAGGAGTTGATCACTACACTCAAATTAATTTTTACCGATGAAGAAGAAAATGAATCGGAATTTATATTTGAAGATATAGATGGTAATGGAGTTGCGGAAAGGCTGGATACAATCAGATTAAGTTCCAATAAAACGTACCATGTCGAAATTATTCTGTTGGACAAATCAAAAAATCCTGTAGATACCATATCTCATGAAATAGAAGAAGAAGGAGACCACCATCAGTTTTTCTTTACAGCAAAAGGTGTAGAAGTGACTTTTGGGTATGAAGATGAAGATGAAAATGGTGTACCGATTGGGTTGTTGACCAAATGGATAACAGGCGGTGCTACAACAAACAAAAGCGGGAAAGTGGAAGTGGTTTTAAAACATCAGGATGATAAACCAAAGACCGGAAATGGGAACGCGGATTTAGGAGAAACTGATATTGAAGTTGATTTTCCAGTTCTTATCCAATAATATATAGGTTAAGTATGCTTTTAAATGCTTAACCTCTTTTTATGTCATTTTTTTAAATGACACAATGTTGCAATAAATAATAATCAAAATGAAAAAATTACCCGTAACTGTATTAAGTGGATTTTTAGGAGCCGGAAAGACTACTTTACTAAACCACATTCTTCATAATAAACAAAACATGCGAGTGGCTGTGATTGTAAATGATATGAGTGAGGTAAATGTAGATGCCCAGATTGTAAAAAATGAAAATGTACTTTCACGTACAGAAGAAAAGCTGGTAGAGATGTCTAACGGATGTATATGCTGTACCCTTCGGGAAGACCTCTTGAAGGAGGTAGAATACCTGTCAAAGGAAAACAGGTTTGATTATCTGGTTATAGAGTCAACAGGAATATCTGAGCCAGTGCCGGTAGCTCAGACATTTACTTATGTAGATGAAAATTCCGGCATTGATTTATCAAGGTTTAGTAAACTTGATACGATGGTAACTGTAGTAGATGCCTTTAATTTTCCAAAAGATTTCGGTACCAATGAGACCATAAAAGACAGAAACATGAATGAACAAGATCAGCAAGACGAACGATCTATAGTAAACCTGCTAACTGATCAGGTTGAATTCGCCAATGTAATAGTCATCAATAAGGCTGATTTGATTTCAAAATATCATTTGGGAGAGTTAAAGGCAATTATCCAAAAGTTGAACCCTGAGGCTAAAATTATTACTTCTTCTTTTGGGAAAGTTTACTTAAATGAAATTATGAATACTAATCTCTTCGACTTTGATAAGGCTTCTTCTGCCGCCGGTTGGGTGAAGGAGTTGGAAAATAAGCACGTTCCTGAAACAGAAGAATATGGAATTTCTTCTTTTGTATTCCGAGAAAGAAGACCATTTCATCCAGAAAGGTTTTGGAATTATATTAATGACAATTGGCATGCAAGTATTATAAGAAGCAAAGGACTGTTCTGGTTGGCTTCTCGTCCGGATAATGCTATTTCCTGGGGACAGGCAGGCGGATCTTTAAGAGCCGAAATTGCAGGTACATGGTGGGCATCAAAAAGTAAAGATGTATGGAAAGAGTATAATGTAGACGAAGATTATATAAACTCCAGAATGGATCCTGAGTGGGGCGACAGGTTAAATGAATTAGTAATAATAGGACAGGATTTGGCCAAAAAGGACATCTATAAAGAACTTGAGGAGTGCTTATGTACTGATGATGAAGTAGCATTAATGAGAGCAGGAATCCCATTTATTGATCCATGGATAATATAATCAGTTCATAAACCTTAATGACTTGAGTTGGTTATTTTCTTGTATTAACTTCCATATATATGACCAGAAATAACAGAACCGTATTTTGGCTTGTGATAGTTTTTATTCTTATTCTTTTGATAGGGTTTGGAGGGATGATAAGTGGAATATTTGAAAGATAAATCAGTTTAAGCTATTGTATTTTTGATTATCCCCATTCCTGACCGGATAGGGGATTCTTTTTTCTTATCTTTTGAAAATCATTAACTTTATTGTTTTACACCCTGAAATTTAGATTTATACTTACCGTTTTTTGATAATTAAACTTGTATTTTTCTAATAATCTGTTTAATTATTTTGCCTTAACTTTTTTAATCACTAACTTGCGGGTCTATTAAATATTAGAATAGTACTAAATATTTTTTAACCAAATCAATCAACAAAAAACAAGAATATGAAAAAAACTTACAGTTTGCGTGTTTTGATCCTGATGTTCTTTGTGTTAACACACATTGAAATTATGGCTCAAATCAACAGTACACCTGCTGTTGTTCCGTTCAATTCAAACCCTAATTATGGTACTAACGGAATGATGCCAACCAACCTTCCTACATCCGGAACTTTTGGTAAATCAACAGATGCAGCTAATGCATATAATGCATGGAAATCAGAATTCAGAGAAGTATGTTCAGGTAAAGGGGCAAGAATAAAGTTTGACAATACTTCGGAGACAGTATCTGAAGGTATTGGATATGGTATGTTATTAGCTGCGTATGCTGCTGATAAAACTTTTTTTGATGAGCTGTACACTTACTGGAAAGCCTACTTGTCCCCTAATGGATTGATGAACTGGAAAATTAATGGTTGCGGTGGAGTAATTGGTACAGGTAGTGCTACGGATGCTGATTTTGATGCTGCATATGCATTGCTTGTGGCTGCTAACCAATGGCCAAGCGCAACAACGCCGCACAATTATACTAATGAATTCAATACTATGATTGCCAGAATCAGACAATTTGATATGGCAAATAACGGAAGAGCCACAAATGGTGACAGCTGGTTCCAAAATGATTGTACTAACCCTGGTTATCATTCTCCAGGCTATTACCAGGCATTTGCATCTAAAAATACTACTAACGCCACATATTGGAGCAATACTGCTTATAATTTTGCTTATGATGTTCTTTGGGCAGCCAATGCTCATTCTACGACAGGTTTGGTTTCCAACTGGAGTAATTCAACAGGTACTCCTAATCAGTGTAATTCTGCTGGTAACGGACAAATTGAGCCTATCGGATTTGGTTATGATGCTTCAAGATATCCTTGGAGAATTGCGCAGGACGTATTATGGTATAACTCCACAAAAGGTAGAGTATTAGCCAACAAAATTACCGAGTATATGAAAGGCAGAGGAGCTACTAATATCGGGGGGCCTTTGAATCTTAACGGAACTAACGGGTCAGGTTATCAAAGAAATGCAACCTTTATTTCTATGCTTACATTAGCTGTTATGGCGGCGGATAACAATACTACCAACCAGAATTTCCTGAATTCAATGTATACCCAAACTGTAAATTCAATTAATGGTGATGCATATTTCGGAAAGACATTAAGAGTTATTTCTTTATTTATGCTTACTGGTAATTTTTGGAAAATAGGAACTACCTCTAACCAGGAAATTAATGTAAGGGCAACAGGAGTAAAAGTTGGAACAGGAAGTACAACTGCAACTAATCTTCAGGTTGACCACAATTCAACTTTTGATTTTCAAAATACACAAACAACTGCCGGAAACCCTGAAGGTAAGACTATAACTTTCACAATAGAAAACCTAGGTTTTCAAAACCTAAATCTTACCGGAAATCCTAACCGAGTTACGGTATCAGGACCGGATGCAGCCATGTTTACTATTGTACAACCATCTTTATCCACTTTAAGCTTAAACCAGACTACAACTTTTACGGTTCAATTCAGGCCAACTTCTACAGGAGTTAAAACAGCTGCTCTTTCTATTGCTTCAAATGACGCAGATGAAAATCCTTATATAATTAATCTTACAGGCTTAGGTACACTAAACCAGGCAAACTCAAATTTGCAGATCACTTTATATAATGATACACCTATTGCATGCGGAGGTACTTTAGCTTTTGGAAATGCGACAACAGGTGCTTTTGCAACAAGGGTACTTAAAATTAAAAATACAGGAGACGGTGCATTGAACCTTACAAGCTATACTTACAGCAGTGCAAGATTTTCTACCGTTGGGACAGCCCCTACTACAGTTCCGGTAGGAGGTACTGCATTACTAACAGTACAATTTAATCCAAATGCTGCATCATCATTTTCCGGAACATTGACAATTGCAAACAATGACCCTGTTAAACCTTCTTGCGTTATCAATCTAACAGGTACTGGTGTCGCATGTACAAGTTCAGGAGATATCCTTCAGGATTTTGATAATAACAATAACCTTGTTCAGAGAACAGGTAGCGTGAATACAACTTTCACACCAAATGAACCGAACCCTTATATCAATAACGGCAACTCAAGTGGTCACGTTGGTAAGTTAGTTATACCAGCCGGTGCAGGCGCATATTCAAAAGGACTTGTATTCACTCCTTGCAATACCTCAGGTCAGGTAATAAACTATACCGGAAGAAAGACTCTAACAATGTTGTTTTATTCTACAGCTCCCGGAATTCCTATTGTTGTTAATTTGAAGGACAATACCGGATTTTCCGGTTCTTATGCTTCAATAGCAGCAGGTAACTTCGCTACTACTAAAACTAACGAATGGGAAAAAATTGTTATGGATTTCGGTACAGCATCCGGTGCTGTTTGGAATCCTTTGACTGATGCAGAAGCTAATACTACCAGCTTTATTGAGATGTTTATTAATAATACATCAGCAAATGGAGCAACACCTCTTACATATTTCTTTGATGAAATAAGATTTGAGCCAAATCCTTGTATTGCCGGAATTCCTGCCACCAAAATCCTTAATGATTTTGACAACAACCAATATGTTTCTTTAGCATATACTAATACGACAAGTAATTTTGCTATTGTAGCTAATCCTAGCAAAACAGGAATTAACCTTAGTAATAATGTAGGAAGACATAATAGAACTGCTACAGGTACCGACTATGACAATGGTTTGAGATGGTCAGGATGTAATGGTAAAATTGATCTTACCATCAATGATGGTATTGTAAGCTTCATGATCTATAGCCCTGTTGCTGGTGTACCTATTATCGCAAACATAATGAAGCCAGATGGTCCGGATGCCAACACCGATCCGGATGAAGCCGGAAGTGCACAGGCAGTGGCCACTTTGCCTAATACATGGCATAAGGTATACTTTGATTTCAGTGCTTACAAAAATGCTACAGATATCATTTCTATTGATATATTAATAGATCCTTTAAGAACTAAAGGTGCACAAACCTATTACATTGACAATATTCAGTATGATGTGATGCCAAATTGTGTTGCAGATATAGCAGCATCTAATGTTCTGATGGATTTTGATCAAAACAGAAATATTACTAAGGTTTATCCGGGTACTCCTGTATTTGATGATGTTGCTGCTAATCCAAGCACGACCGGCAACTCAAGTGCACTTACAGGAAAACTTGTCAGAGCAGCTACCGGACAGTATGCTTCATCTATCAGGTACAGTGCATGCGGAGATAATTTTTTAATCCAATCCGGCAAAAATAAGTTTGAATTGATGGTTTATTCGCCTCAAGTAGGTGTAGCTGTTGAATTAGATTTCAAAACATCTGCAGAGGTAAGTATTAAATCAGTATCCAAACTTACCACAAAAGCAAATCAGTGGGAGACACTTGTGTTTGATTTTTCAGACATTACCAATACTACTACAGCAACGCTGTTGGATATATTCATCGATCCGACTGCTCAATTTGTTTCGACTGTTGCATCAAGGACTTACTTTATTGATAACCTGAAATATTCGACTGAAGCCGGTCCGGAAATTGCTGTATTTGCAGGTGATGCTCTTAAACTTACCGGGTCTTCACACTCTTTCGGAACTGTTGCTGCAGGATCTTCCTCTGCTGATGTTGCATTTTCAATCAGAAACTATGGTTCGGCACTGTTGACCTTGAGCACTCCTCCTTCGGATTTAGTGATTTCAGGTCCTAATGCTGCTGACTTTGTGGTTACAAAAAATCCTACCTATGTAACTAATGTCAGTGCAAACAGCGCTACCAATTTCTTTATTAAGTTCTCTCCAACCACTGGCGGAACTAAAACAGCAACATTGACAATTGCTAACAATGATGGGGACGAGAATCCTTACATCATTACACTTTCAGGTACATCTACTTGCCCAACGCTTAGTACTACACCTGCGGTGTCAGGACCGGCAAACCCTTGTACAGGAACTACACAGACCTATAGCATCACTACAGTAACCAATGCATCAAACTATGCATGGACAGTACCTTCGGGTATGACTATTACCGATGGAAATGGTACAACCAGTATAACAGTATCTATAGGTGGTTCAGGTGGAGATATAATGGTAACTCCAAGTAACCATTGTTCGACGGGTACTCCTGCTGTTAGAAGCGTATCTGTAAATAGTGTCCCAGCAATCCCTGGTGCTATAAGTGGTCCATCTCCTGTCTGTGCAAACAAAACAGGTTTGGTTTACAGTATTACTCCATTGGCTAATGTAACCGGTTATGTGTGGACAGTACCTTCAGGTGCTGTAATTACAAACGGAAGCACAACTAACTCTATCACTGTTACATGGGGAACAACTGCAGGAAATATCACAGTAAGAGGAACCAATGCTTGTGGAAATGGACCTACTAATCAAAGAAGCATTTCCTTGACTACTGTATCTTGCAATCCTCCTACAGAAAAAACCATCAGTGGTCCGACTACTGTAACTGCAGGAAGTACGCATACATATTCTGTTTCTGCTCCTGAGACCGGTTCTACATATTCATGGACACTTCCGTCAGGCGCTACAATTGTAAGTGAAAGTTCAGATAAAAGCAGTATAACAGTCACATTCGGTACTACCGGAGGCACACTTACACTTACAGAAACCAATGGCGCAGGTTCCACCAACAATACGCTTACTATAACTGTCAATCCGGTAACAGGAGTTTCAGGTGCATTGGCTAATGCTATTTTAATTGCTCCGAATCCTGGAAACGGTATTTACAATGTTAGCTTCAACAGAAGCATTGCGGGAGAAGTATCAGTTACTGTAAGAAATCTTTTCGGAGAAACAGTATATTCGAATAGCAACGCTGATAACAGTTTTGCAGTAGATATCCAAAACCTTGCAAACGGTGTGTACTTCCTGGAAATTCAAACTTCAGAAGGTACCGCTGTGAAAAGAATAGTAAAAGAGTAATAGAGAAGTTTAATATTTAGTTTAGAGAGGCCGGAATTCCGGCCTCTTTTTATTTTAGAGAATATTATTTTTATTATGTTGAATTTTAGCGTATTATAAGAAAAGATTGCTGAAAATTTTTATATGGTTTCTCGTTTATAATTTTGCATATTATCCTTGCTGAATGGTAATGACCAGGTTTTTTATATGTATGATAATTATTGTTGTTTCTTCGGTATGTTCTTTGTCAGGACAATCAATGAGCAATTATGATTATTCAAGCAACTCATTGGACATTCCAGATTCATTTGATGATTTAATTAGTGAGACCTCAATTCTTGATAACCTTGATGTTTTTGATTATAAAAGGGAGGTAAAAACACCTGTTAATAGTGATTCTTCTGAAGATTATGATTTTGATGAGGTGTATCCCTCCTGCGATTCCAGTATTGAAGATTTGCAATTTTCTGTATTTTGGATATTTTATTATGACAATAATTTCAATTGCCTTTCTTTTTTCCACTTAATAGATAGAAGCAAAGAAGTTCTCCTTCCTCCTCCGATTATTTAATCATTGTTTTTTGTATTTCCGATTTTCCATTTGTTCTTAATGAATGAGTGGAAATAGTTATTCATTTATTACCATGAATAATAGATTCTATTTTCAATACTTATTAAATAATGATGGATAAAATAATTGAGTTTAGTACCCGCAACAGACTTGCTGTACTTATTTTAACCGCATTGCTGGTAGTCTGGGGATTTTATTCTTTAAACAGATTGCCAATTGATGCAATGCCTGATATTACAAATAAACAGGTAAATATTCTTACTCTTAGCCAGAACCTGGGAGCAGTAGAAATTGAACAATTTATAACTTCTCCAATAGAACTTGAAATGTCCAATATTCCAGGCCTGGTCGAACAGAGGTCAATTTCAAAATATGGATTGTCATTTATTACCCTTGTTTTTAAAGATGAAACAGATCTTTACTGGGCAAGACAGCAGGTTTCTGAAAGATTGAGTACCGTAAAAGAAAATCTTCCTGAAAATTGCGGTACACCCCAGCTTGCACCTATTACAACAGGCATAGGGGAGATATACCAATATGTACTTATGCCGGCAGATCCGGCAGATCCGGCAGATCAATCTTTTTCTTTAATGGAGTTAAGAACAATTCAGGATTGGGTAATTAGAAAAAATCTGCTTGGGAGTCCCGGAGTTGCAGATATAAGCAGTTTTGGAGGTTTTAAAAAGGAGTTTCATGCAAAAATCAAACCTGAACAAATGAGGGCATTAAATGTCACAGTATCGGAATTGTTTGAAGCTGTGAAAGCCGGAAATAATAACACAGGCGGGGCATATATGGAAAAAGACGAACGCGCTCATTACATAAGAGGGATTGGTTTGTCAACAACCACAGAAGATATAAAGAATACAGTTATTAAAATTCATTTCGATAGTCCTGTTCTTGTAAAAGATGTCGCAGAAGTAGAATTGGGTAATAGTCTCAGGTATGGTGCGATGACAATGAACGGACAAGGAGAAGTGGTTGGTGGTGTAGTATTAATGCAGATGGGTGAAAATGCATCTAATGTAATTGAACAATTAAAGGAAAGACTAGAGGAGGTCAAGAAGAAACTTCCCGAAGGCCTGGTTATTGAAACATTTATTGATCGTCAGAATCTGGTACAAAGAACAACCAGTACAGTTACTAAAAATCTTGTGGAAGGAGCAATAGTAGTACTTATTGTTTTGATAATTTTTCTAGGGGATTTAAGAGCAAGTCTGATAGCAGCCTCAGTTATCCCTCTTTCTATGCTTTTTGCTTTTGGATTAATGGTGCAGTTCGGTGTGATAGGAAACCTTATGAGTCTTGGTGCACTGGATTTCGGATTAATTGTCGATGGTGCAGTGATTGTAGTCGAAAGCATAGCTTTCGTACTTGCAGTTTATGCAGCGCGTATGGGAAATAAAATGAGTTATGAAAGTCGTCAGGAGATAGTAATTGAAGGGGTAAAAATGGGCAAAAAAACTGGATTGTTTGGAATTCTTATAATACTTGTTGTTTATACTCCCATACTTTTTTTGTCAGGAGTAGAAGGTAAGATGTTTCGACCAATGGCCCTTACTGTAGCATTTGCAATTATAGGAGCTTTAATACTAGCCTTTACCTATGTTCCTATGATGTGTGCATGGGTGATGAAGCCTCATAAGGTAGGAGGGGTTTCAGACAGGTTTGTAGATTTTCTGTACTTTAAAATCTACAGACCCTACTTTGTAAAAACCCTACGATACCAAGGTTTACTTATTTCTACTGTGGTTGTTTTATTGGTCATTTCAGGTATAACGTTCACAAGGATAGGCGGAGAATTTATACCAAAACTGGACGAAGGGGACATTCAGATAGAAGTGCGGTTACCCGTAGGTACCAGTCTGAATAAAAGTATAGACAATTCGCTTAAAGTTCAGGCCGCATTACTAAAAAAGTTTCCTGATGAGATTAAAGACGTGATCTCTAAAATCGGAACATCGGAGATACCATTGGATCCGGTTCCAATGGAGTGTGCAGATTATATTGTTGTTACCAAGGATAAAAGCAATTGGGGGAAAGTTAAAAGCAAACAGGAACTCATTGAGGAAGTCGTTAAAGTTTTTGATGATTTTCCCGGATTGACCATTTCTGTGCAGCAACCCATTGAAGCGAGATTTAATGATTTGTTAAGCGGAGCCAAGACAGATGTTGTATTTAAAGTGTTTGGTAACGACCTGAATGAAATGACAAGAATTGGTAAGGATATAATGTCGGTGTTAAGGCCAATTCCGGGAGCATCTGATGTTCAAATGCAATTAGTCAATGGTCTGCCTCAGGTAAGAATTAATTATAACCGGGCACAGATGGCATTTTATGGAATTAAAATTCAGGATGTGAATGACATCATTCAGACTGCTTTTTCGGGTAAAGTAACCGGAATAATATATGATGAAGACAGGCGGTTCGATTTAGTGGTAAGGCTTCATCCTAAAGACAGAAACAGTCTGGAGACTATAGAAAATCTCCTGATCAGAACACATCAGGGGAATAATATTCCTTTGAAAAAAGTTGCCTCAATTACTACTGATATCGGTCCAACTGAAATACGACATAATGAAAAGAAGAGGTTTGTTCAGGTAGGTGTAAATGTAAGAGGGACTGACATGGAAAGTCTGGTAAAAATAGCTAATAAGGAAATTAAGAAAAAAGTAAATCTTCCATATGGTTATGAAATTATATCCGGAGGACAGTTTGAAAATTTACGAATTGCAAAGCAGAGATTGCAAATTGTTGTTCCTATTGCTTTAGCAGTAATCTTTGCCTTGTTATTTGCTTCTTTTGGTACCTTTAAGGAAAGTCTGTTGATATTTACTGCTGTACCTCTGTCAGCAGTTGGAGGGATATTCGCATTGTATTTTACTGAAATTAATTTCAGTATCTCGGCAGGTGTCGGGTTTATATGTCTCTTTGGTATTGCTGTTTTGAACGGTATTATGCTGGTAAATGAATTTAAGAATCTTGAGAATAAGGGTATAAAAGAAATATATTTAATTGTAGTTTCAGGTGTAAGGAATAAATTCAGGCCGGTACTGATGACCTCTGCAGTTGCTGCTCTTGGTTTTCTTCCAATGGCAATAGCTACAGGTGCAGGTGCAGAAGTTCAAAAGCCTCTGGCGACAGTTGTTATAGGAGGACTTATATTATCAACTTTACTTACCTTATTTGTACTTCCTGTTCTATATATTTTGTTCGGCAAGGTTAAGGTGAGGGCCGGAAACAGGAAAAGTAAGAGGCAAAAAGCAGCTATAGGAATTATTTTGTTGGCGATAGTTATTCCTCTTAAAAGCTCTTTTGCTCAGGACAATCCTGTCTCCAGAGATGGCGCAAAACAGTTGGCTCTTGAAAAGCATCCTCAAATGCAGGTTGCAGAAAGCAATTTAAAGAGACAACGACAATTATTGCCAACTGCCTTCGAGGTGATAAATCCTGAATTTCTTTTTCAATCTCCTGATGGACTCACCATGAGGCCTAGTGTGCTTGCCTGGCTTGATTTTCCAACTTTTTATTACCACCGATCAAAGGCATTGAATAATCAGGTAGGACTTGCAGAAACAGAGAAAATGATCAGTAAGAATTTACTTTTGTACCAGGTTGAAGAATCTTATAACCGAGTACAATTCCTGATAGCCCGTAGAAATATACTTTACAGACAGGATAGTTTATTTTCTGCTATTCTTGATATAAATAATTTGCGCTATGAAATAGGTCAGATTTCCAATCTTGAAAGGATCAATAGTGAGGCCAGATACCGATCTGTCAGAAATTCTTTGCAACAAACAGAAGCAGCATTAGTTGCAGCAAAATTGCGACTTGCAAATATAATTGGAAGCCCCGGCGATAGTAGTATTACTCCGGATCATGCTTTAAAAGCGTATCCTCTTCTAACAGTTATGCCTGGATTAGTAATGAATAATCCTTTTGTAGATTATTATACCAAACAAATGAAACTAAGTGAACGGATGCTAAAAATGGAAAAGGCAAGAGCGTTCCCAGGTATTATGTTGGGTTATTTTAACCAGGCTACTCCCTCAGACAGGTCATTGTACAGGTTTCAGTATGGTATTACTGTACCTGTTGCTTTTTGGTCGTACCGTGCAAGAATTGCGTCTGCAAATACTGGAAGAACCGTTGCAGAAAAACAATATCAGGCAAATTTGTATAAACTGAACGATGAATACCTTAAGGCATTATCTGATTACAGGCAATATAGAGAAGCATTAAACTATTTTGAACAGATCGGTATTCAGCAATCGCATCAGTTGTTGGAAGCGGCATCTGAAAGTTTCCGGTTGGGAAGCATAACCTATTATCAATATCTCCAAAATCTCCAGCAGATTTTTGAAATTGATTTAGGGTATGTAGATGCACTTAATCAGTTCAATGAAGCCTCAATAATACTTAATTTTATAACAGGTCAATTTGCATTGGAATAATCATTTTTAAAAGGAATTAAGATCATGAAAAATATTATCATACTATATACATTTGTTTTTATGGCATTAGTTGCCTGTCAGACGACATCAAATACTCAGCAGGCAGATGAAGGAATAGTCAAAGAGGGAATTGTTTCATTAACTCGTGCACAATTAGAAAACATGGGTATTGAGACAGGAAAAATAAAATTACAATCGATAAAGCCAGTTGTTTATGCAACGGGAAGAGTTGAACTTTTGCCTCACCGTCAAGCTTTTATTAGTTCAAATATTAGCGGTAAGATTAAAAATATTTATGTACATAAGGGGCAATTTGTTAATAAGGGACAACCTGTTTTCAGTGTTACAAGTCTGGAACTTGTTGATATGCAAAAGCAGTATGTTGCCTCATTAAATGAGGTTAAATTCCTTTCCTCTCAATATTCCAGACAGAAAGAGTTACTTGATAAAAAGATTGGCGCTCTTGCCGATTTTCAGGAGGTAGAAACTAATTACAAGAATGCTTTAGGAAATAAAGAAGGTTTATATGAAAAATTGAAATTGATTGGCATTTCACCCGAAAGTCTTGAAAACAATGCTGAGATAAATTTTGTAAATGAAATAAATATTAATTCACCTATTTCCGGATATGTATTTGCTATGAATGCAATTATAGGTATGCTTGCAGAAACTAATATACAGCTGGCTCAGATTATTGATCCTTCTGAAATGGTTGCAGAGGTAAATGTATTTGAAAAAGATATAAACATGGTGGATGAAAATGATGATGTGCTGGTCGAATTTATTAATCAGAATATTCCTGATATTAAAGGAAAAGTACAGCATATTTCAAAGTCAATTGATCCGTCGACCAGGTCTGCATTAGTTTATGTCACTTTTACTCCGGATAAAAATTATAATATTCTTCCTGAAATGTCAATTCGGGTCAAAATTTCAGGAAGGAATGAGAATAAAATTGCGAGTACATTGCCATTGAAGTCAGTTATAAAGGAAGGAGAAATTTCCTATGTATATTATGGAGAAATGCGTGATGGGAAAATTAACTTTAAGAAATGTAAGGTAAATCTGGGTAGCGACGATGATGTTTTTGTGGAAATTAAATCCAATGTTACATTTCCGGAAGAAGCCATCTTTGTGTACAGCAATCCATATATTATAGATGTGGAATATAAAAACAGGAATTCTGATTAGTATTTTGCTATTGGTAATTAAGTTCAATAAAAGTTTTGAAAGGATGACTTCTTTATTCGATCTTGAATCATATAGTTTATCAGTTGTTATTATTGTTTGTAGGTGAGACAGGGATGACAATTGCAGACAGGACAGAACTTTCTGAGTCTTTTGTTGGAGGATTATTTACAGCAGTAGAAACTTCATTGCCAGAACTAATAGTTTCAATCAGTGCTGTCACGCAAGGCTCTGTTACTATGGCGGTCAGTAATATTGTCGGGGGAATTCATTTGAAGTAATTGTCGTAGCGATCGCTGATTTCTTTTATCCCGGTTCGATCCTTCATGCTGTTTCAAAAACTGAATCATACATAATTACTCTTACAATTATTTTGATGTCCATTTTATTAATGGGCTTACTATATAGAGAGAAAAAGGGTATAGCGAAAATCGGATGGGAAAGCCTCCTTATTTTTATAGTTTTTTTAACAGGCTATGGAATAATGTACTTTTTAAAATGTTCCTGGTTATAGTAATATTAAATTAGTAAGAAATTTTCCTTATTATGCTTTGACAATCAACTGCTTATTGTTGTTTGGTGTGGCGTAATTAACATTTTTTCCACAAAATCGTAAAAGTACATTATGGAAAAGTTAAATGTTATTTTCAGACTATTACGTATCAGGACAAGGAAGACTGATATGAATAGCATTATTAATGATAATCTGGATCAGATTAAACAGATCAGGTTGAACCGTATGAAGTTTTACAGATCTTATAAAAAATCAATGGGAAGTTAGAATTACCTTTATAAGGTTATTTTTTTCTCAGGTAGATTTCCTTTTGAAGATCCATATATCCGTAGTCGATAGTAAGGCTGTCGTGACTGAGCTTTATTATGCCAAATCGATTAGGATTACCCGTATTGATGTATTTAAGCATTGATCCGGATCCTCTTTGCTCTTCTTTAACTTCAAATTTATTGGTTTCGGTTGTAGGAGCATCTTCGTTTTTATCCCTGGAAACTATAGTGACATTTTCCCCTTCAAAAATCAATGTTTTCTGTCTTTCTATTTCTGCACCTGTGCGGGTTGTTTTGGTCCTTCCGCAGCATATTAGTGTGTGCAAAGTCCAGGTACCGTCAAGGGAGGGTTCGTTTAAATTTTGCGTTTTAAATGGCTGTTTGCTGTTGTTTGATTTTGCACTGTCATTGCACTGTCTGCTTTTACAATCCGTAAGGATAATAAAAGCAGACAGGCTAACAGCATATAAAAATATTTTTTTCATCAGAAATTATTCTGTAATGATCAGTTTCTTAGAGTAATTATTGACACCGTCAGATACCTGTAAAATGTAAACACCTTGTGTAAGTCCTGAACAATTAACTTCAAATTCGGAGTTATTGTTTTTCTCGGTTCTTACGACTTCGCCTAATGTATTTACAATGTTCACTGTCTTTAAATGAGGGTTGTTTTCTGTCTTAATGGACACTTTCTCTTTTGCAGGATTAGGGAAGATATCAAAATTTGAGCTAAAAGTGATATTGGAAAATCCGGTAACGAAACCAGGGGAGTTAAGTAATGAGGAGCGGTGTAACTGTAAAGATTTTCTCATTTCAGTTTTTTGGCCGGTAGTAAACATATTCATACAAGCGTCATTAACATAGTCCATGTAATTCATATACATGATCCCATCGCCTGATGCGGTACATTGGTCAAGTATTTTTCCGGTTGGACATCCGGTTGTTTCTTCAAATTGATTTGGTGTGTCAGTTATATTGTCATCATCAGAACATCCTCCATCTACCCCCCATAAATGGTCAAGACCCAGATAATGTCCTACTTCATGCGTTCCTGTACGGCCTTTATTGTAAGAAGATGTGGAAGAAGTATAAACACCAAAAGCCTGGGTAGTAATCACCACTCCATCGGTGGTAGACGAACCATCGCCGGGAAAACTTGCATATCCCAATAGACCATCTTCAAGAGGGCATACCCAAATGTTAAGGTATTTATCGGTCGGCCATGCGGTTTTACCTCCTGAGGAATTAGAGTGTACCTCTGATCCATCCATGGTAAATTGGTCTCTTGAAGTTTGGGTCCTTGTTATTCCTGTGGTAACGTTACCTTGAGGATCCCTGTTTGCCAGTCTGAATTCAATCTCACAATCCGCTGCAAGTGGTTTGAAGTAGGAGGGAACATTATCCTTGTCAGCATTTAATTTCCTGAAATCTTTATTCAATACATCTATCTGGGAATGAATTCTTGAATCGGATAAATTATCTGTAGTATTTTTGTAAACTATATGTACTACAACAGGAATTATAAGAAGACTTTCAGTTCTTTTATTAGAGTTGTCCGCTCTTAGAGATTTTTTTGTCTCTTCAAATTTTACTCTTAAAGTAGGATTTTCCCGGAATAATTGTTCTCTTTTTTCTGTGGCACCACACCGTTTATGATTATGCTGCGCAAAAACCGATGGCATAAATGCCATCATGGAAATAAAAAGAATGTAAATTTTTTTCATGTATTAACAGGTTTATAAGGTTTTTCTAATTAAAAGTAGGGTTCCAATTACTGTATGGTTTTTGAAAAATCAGCCTTTTTTCAAAAAAAAGAAACTTACGATTGCAAAAAATCTATTTGAACACCACCGAAATGATACGGAGAATTTTTTAACGGGTTTAATAATTTATTAAAATTAGTAGTCTTATTTTGAACCGCAATGGTTGCTACAATTAATTGATTTCTGATTCTGCCTTATTGATTAAAGATTGAAGGTTTTCAAAATCATATATGTCCCTGTCAAGCAAATGTGAGGGGGATACATTTTGAAGGGCATTGTAGATGATTTCAGTTCTGTCAGGATATTTTTCTTCCCATTGTTTTAACATCCCCTTTATGACCTTTCTCTGAAGGTTTTCCTGAGATCCGCAAAGGTTACAAGGGATTATCGGAAACTGTTTTTCCTGTGCATATTTTTCAATATCTGACTCCTTGCAATAGGCCAGTGGCCTGATTACTACATGTTTTCCGTCATCCGTCCTGTACTTTGCAGGCATGGCTTCTAATTTGCCACTGAAGAACAGGTTGAGGAAAAATGTTTCTATAATATCCTCTCTATGATGTCCTAATGCTATTTTAGTTATTCCCATTTCTTCTGCAGCGGTATATAAAGTCCCTCTTCTGAGCCTGGAACATAAACTGCACATGGTTTTCCCTTCTGGTATTTTTTCTTTTACAATGCTATAAGTATCTCTTTCAAGGATTCTAAATGGGACACCTAGAGCGCTAAGATATTCAGGTAAAACATGCTCCGGAAAGTCGGGTTGCTTCTGATCCAGGTTTACTGCAATAATTTCAAAATCATTTCTTGCTTTTTGTACATGCAGCAACAGTTCAAGCATGGTATAGCTATCTTTTCCTCCTGAAAGGCATACCATCACTTTGTCACCCGGCTCAATAATTGAAAAGTCTTTTATCGCCGACCATACAGCCTTTCTGAGTCTTCTTTCTATTTTGAATAATTCTGATTCCTGAGCTTCCATAATAATTGTGCCTATTGGTAAAATTACTTATAATTTTCGGCCTTTTCAAGAATAGTCAATAATGTGAAGTCAATAGTCAGAAGTACAGGTCTACTTCTGACTATTGACTATTAATGACGTTCAAAATCAGTGTCTCTGCAAATAGATGTAGAGGCTTCATAGGATAAAAAAAGACCTTGAAAACTCAAGGTCTTATAATTTTTATGAAAGACGGGAAATTATACTGCTTCATTGTCCGGATACTTTATCTTAAGTTTTTTCTCAAGAATTGCAATCCTTTCTTTGAGGCTTTCATTTTCCTTAGCCAGAGAAATAGCAAATTGAACTACACTATCAAAGTTTTGATAGCTATCCAATTCAATATAGTATTTGTTGTTATGGCGGATAAGTTCAACATTTTTTCTTAATTGAAATCCGTCCTCTGACTGTAAAGGAATTACTTTCATTTCTAAAAATTTAATTAAATATGCACTGGAATGTTTATAACACCATTAATCACAACTACAACATTCTTATGCTACTCTGCTGTTTTCTTCTTTGCCTGATTTTTCTCTGAATGCATTCATCATTTCTTTAAGATCGTTGATTGATGCAGTCTGAACCTCAATAGTCTTTTTGTAAGCTTCTATAGTCAAGTCCTGGTACTCAACAGCATTGGAAAGCTTTTCGTTAACCACTTTAAGCCTGCTCAATTCATTTTGCAGCTCTACCAGGTTTTGCTGTAAAGCATCCACTTCTTTTAAAGACAATTCATTTCTATGAGTTTTGTTTGAGCCTCCGACAAATTCCATGTCGCCATCGCCTGTTACAAGCCAGTAAAAGTTTAACTGAGGAAATCTGTCAAGGATATTAAGCATCTTGTCAACGCCATATTTTCTTCCGTTGATGATATTGGAAATCTGAGCGCCGGAAGTACCTGTTAAACGCCCCATTTCATTGACTCCGATGCGGTTCTTTTCCATAAACTGCTGAAGCCTTTTACCAATTTTTTTTAAGTCTTTCATGTTAAAAATTTAAAGATTAATAGGGTTTTCTAGTTGTTTTTCGAAGTGTTAATTTACTACAAAGTTTTCTATTAAAAAAGTTGAATTAATCTCCCTTAATAAATATAGAACGTCATTGAAATCCTGTTTCTTTTATTTTTTTCTCGTTTATCTATAAATACAGGCAAATTACCTACAGCTTCTTCACTGTCGTCTTTTTTGCATGTTATTTTATTACAACCTTTTCAATGAATATTTTATTTTTTGTCGTGATTTTAATAGTATAAACACCGGGTTTTACAGTAGGTACGACAGAATTTTTTTCAGTGGAAAGTACTTTTTTACCTGTTATATCAAACCATTCTATCTGTAAAACATCATTTAACTCGATATGGTAGTCTTGTCCTGAAAGCAGTGGGTTAGGGGAAATAAGTGGTGAGGGCTTCTTTTGTGAATGTTTATTTTCGGCTGTAATAGTAAATATATCTGCCGGATTGGTGGTGATAATAATATCATCAAACCAGATATAGCAATTTTCGATCGGGGCCCATGCTGCCGTTGATCCTCCATGAAATGTTGAAAAATATAAATTATCTACCAATCCGCCATTTGTTACAAATTTTAAGCCTGTTACAACTAAAGCTTGTTGCTGATTGATCCATAATTCCACTTCACCATTGTTAGCAGATCCTGTATTTATCTTTACTCTTTCCGTAATCTGATACCAGTGGCCTCTTTGAAATCTGAAGTTTTGTCCTGGTACCACCTGCATATTAAAATTATCACCGCAGGTTTGCTCCTTGTCCATATGGTAAAGGTAAAGCACTGCAGCCCCTCCTGTTCTCCACATTAACCTTGCGCTAAATCCATTGGTGCCATTACATGTATTGCACCCACTGCAATTGTTACCCCCGGCTAGTCCGGGCAATTTTCCACCTTCACTGGTGTTACCCCAACTGAAATTATCGCTAAATCTTAACCAGTAAGAAATATAATATTGAAGCTCACCTGGAACTTTTAACGGAGCCTGGGCCCCGCCATTATCTGGTCCATATTGGTCTTTAGGGAAGAGTATTCTAAGTGATTTATTTCCTGATCGCGAAAATGCGTCATCTATGCGTGCTCTTTCCTGATTAAATCCGTTAACCCACGGTACTGTAAATCCATCAGCCTGCCATAGTTCTCTTGTATATATGGTTTCATCTGCATATCCTTCAAAATTATTTGTATTTATGGGCTGAGATGCAGCTGAAAGGAATGAAAACAGGCATATAAGCAGCAGGGGACAATATAATTTCATTATAAATTGAAGTAGTGTAATTGTTATACGTAAATATTGATGATTTTGACTAATACTTAGGAAATGATCATTTTTTTCTGTTTTTTTTCTTTGAGTCCTCTTCTGCTTTTTTCATCAATTGCTTCCAGTTGGAATTGTGATCTTCTGTTGTATTTAATGTGTCATTATATTCTCTTGAAGAAATCTCTAGTACTTTGAGACTTTGTCCCAGAAAATCTTCAATTGCTGAAAGATGTTTTTTTTCATCATCACTGCAGAGGCTGATAGCCCTGCCTCTTTTGGTGCCCCTTCCTGTTCTTCCTACTCTGTGAACATAGTTTTCTGCTTGTTCCGGAAGATCGTAATTTATTACAAGCGCTACATCCGGAATATCAATTCCTCTGGCAGTAACATCAGTGGCTATTAATAATTTTACATGTCCGTCCTTGAATGCTTTTAATACTCTAATTCTCTCTTTTTGATCTTTGTCACCATGGAGTGCTATCGATTCAATTCCCGCTCTTTTCATAGCCTCCTGTACTCTTTCAGAACGGATTTTGGTTCGAACAAATACCAGAATTTTACTATCGGGATTTTCCTTTACGAATCTCTCCAGAAAGAATCGTTTATCATCCATCTTTACAAACAGGACGGAATGATCTATATTTTTTGAGACAAAATCTTTTGGAGAAATTTGAATCCTGATGGCATTCCTTACAAGATCGTAGGCAAGCTCTTTTACTTTTTTATTGATCGTTGCAGAAAAGAATAAAGTCTGATGGGGATTGTGAATAAATTTCTTAACATCATATATATCTTTGACAAATCCCTTTTCAAACATTCTGTCTGCTTCATCCAATATTAAAATTTCTATATTTTCAAGATTGATATAACCTTGCTTTATAAGATCAAACATTCTTCCGGGAGTGGCAACAAGTATATCTGCACCTTTTTCTAACCTGGCAATCTGTGGATCCTGTTCCACACCACCGTGGACGCATATGGTTTTAACTTTGGAATATTTTCCTATAAGATTAAAAACTTCTTCTATTTGTAATGAAAGTTCTCTGGTAGGTACCATTACCAGGCATTTAATGCCTTCTTTGTTCCGCTGTATTTTTAATTGATGTAGCCTGCTCAATACAGGAATAGCAAATGCTGCTGTTTTTCCTGAACCTGTTTGGGCAATGGCGAGTACGTCCTCCTTATTCAAAATCGGCTGTATAGCTTTGAATTGAATATCGGTAGGTCGTTTAAAGCCCAGTTCATCAAGGCTTTTTTTAATTACTTCAGGTATGTTATAGCTTTCAAATTTCATAAATGTATCCTGTGTTGCAATTTAGTTAAATATTATCAATGTAAGTGCGAAGATTTAATCACAGAGGAGGGAAGGAAAGATCTGTTATCTATGTTTCAATTAATTTACATATATTTATCCTGTTAAATTCATTATATTTTATGGAGTTGTTTCATATTTTTTCTTTAATCCTCTTTTTATCTGCGGGTTTCGCTTATATCAATTACAGATTTATCAAATTGCCTGGTACCATTGGGTTAATGGTGCTGGGACTTATATTGTCACTTATAATTCAGGCTTTTGGTGCGGTTAACCCGGCTTTTGTCAGCAGAGTGGAAGCCATGTTGGATAGTCTGCATTTTAGTGAATTGCTTCTTGAGTTTATGCTTAGTTTTCTGCTGTTTGCAGGGGCCCTGCATACTGATCTTGATAAACTCAAGGCAGCCAAATGGCCAATACTTTCTTTTGCTACCATTGGTGTCCTGATATCCACTTTTCTCATAGGAACATTTTTTTACTATATCATGATACTTTTTAATCATCCGGTAAATTATATATACTGTCTTCTTTTCGGGGCATTAATTTCCCCTACAGATCCTATCGCTGTAATGGGTATCTTAAAGAAAGCTAAAGTGCCCGAATCGGTTGAAGTAAAAATTACAGGTGAGTCTCTGTTTAATGACGGTGTGGGTGTGGTGATTTTTATTACTTTGTTTCAGATGGCTCAGCGTGGTTTCGGATCTGTAGGATTCGGTGATATTTCAGAATTATTGCTAATGGAGGTAGTAGGTGGTATCGTTCTGGGATTTCTAATGGGATATCTGGCAATATCATTAATGAAGACAATAGACCATTACCAGACTGAGGTACTTATTTCTCTTGCTCTTGTAGTAGCTGGTTATTCTTTCGCTACCATCATGCATCTTTCCGGTCCACTCGCTGTTGTAATGGCAGGATTGATTATAGGAAACAAAGGTAAATCTATTGCCATGTCTGATGTTACTGCCGACTACATAAACAAGTTCTGGGAAATGATAGATGAGATCCTTAACGCTATGCTTTTTGTGTTAATCGGTCTTGAAGTTCTTGTTATTGATTACCACATTGAATATCTGATAATAGGCGTCATAACCTTTGTTGTTTTAATATTTACCCGATACGCTGCATTGGGAATTCCGTCACTTGCTCTTAATTTGAAAAAAACCTTTGCTCCCAATGCTCTTACTATTATGACCTGGGGAGGATTAAGGGGTGGTATTTCCATTGCCTTGGCGTTGACATTACACAATTCTATGCAAAAGGAAAGTATTGTGGCGATCACTTACACCATAGTGCTACTTTCCATTATTATTCAAGGATTGACAATAGAAAAACTTATAAGGGAATTAAGAGACAAGGAGATCGCTACTTCTCAAGAATAACAAACTCTACTCTTCGGTTAAGCCTTCTTGTTTCTTCATGAGCATTGCTTGCTACAGGCTGGCTTCCGCCAAAGCCCTTTCCTGAAAGCCGGGAGGCAGCAATTCCTTTTCCTGTTAAGTATGTGATGATAGCTTTTACTCTATCTTCTGATAATTTGATATTAACTGCAGGATCGCCCTGATTATCGGTATGTCCGTTAAGCTGTATTTTTATACCAGGATTGTCTTGTAATAACTTAACAAGTCTATCCAATTCTGCATAACTGCCCGGTAGTAGATCCGAAAGGCTCTTTCTGAAAAATACATTATTCAGATTAATGCTTTTCCCAGTCTCAATCGGTGATAAAAACAAATCACGTTTCAGTTCTTTAAAATTATTGACTTCGCTTAAATCAATATTGTCTGCTACTGAAAAAAAGTTTTCCTTTTCTGCAAGGAATCCATAAGCCTTTCCATAGGGAAGAATAATCTTGTAGCTGCCATCTCCCGGGTTGGTTCTTGCAAGCCCGATTTCTTCCCCTGTATTGAGATCATGGTACACTATACTGGCAAAAAGCGGTTGTCCTGAACTTACGTCAGTTACTTTTCCATAAACCATTACAACAGGTTGTGGTAAAGATTCTTCATTTACCTTTATGCGGAATATATCACCAAGTCCCAGTGAATTATCTCTTGATGAAAAATAGGCGTAATTTCCTTCTGCGGGGATAGTGAAGTAAGCCTCCCATGAACCTGTATTAACAGCAGGGCCCAGATTAACAGGAGTACTCCATTTTTTCCAGGTATGGTCCAATCTTTTGCTCATGAAAATATCACAATCGCCATATCCCGGATGACCGTTGCTTGCAAAGTATAAAGTAATGCCATCTGCCGCAAGGTATGGAGACATTTCTATTCCGAAAGTATTAATAACCGGTCCGAGGTTTTCGGGTTCTGACCAGCTGCCGTTTTTCTTTCTCCTGCTTACATACAGATCATTTTCTCCATAACTGTCTTTTCGTTCAATAGAAAATATAATGTACTTGCCGTCTTGAGAAATAGAATTGGAATTTTCATGGGCATCATCATAGTAATTGGCTATAACAATATTTTCAGGTATGGTCCAGCCTTTTTCTGTTCTATGTGAAAATGAACAGCCAGGTCCTTTATATTTTCCTCCTTCATCATATTGGTGCATCAGCAAAAGTGTATGATTATCTCCGGTGACGCCTCTGACGGAATTGTTGCTTTCATTGTTAACAGGAGTGCCAATATTCTTACGTTTACTCCAGTCATTTCCAGTGTTTAACTCTGAATAATAAATGTCATCTGAATGAGCTGAACCAAGGTTTGACGGGTCACCATTGACAGTAAAAAACAAAGTTTTACCGTCGCTTGAAATTACAGGTGATAGTTCATCGTAAGCCGAGTTAATATTTGCTCCAAGGTTTTCCTTTTTAGCGATAATCGGTTCTTCTGTTAAATTCACAGGAGGGCAATCTTGTTTGACCATCAGGTAATCTATGTCTATGTGTACCGGACCTGAGGAGAAAATACCTATTCTGCTACCCCAGAAATGAAGATCTTTTTTTTCAAATACCTTTTCCCCATTAATATAAAAAGTATAAACATTGCCTGCCTTTTTTACTGCTAAGCTATTTTCTTTATCCACGTTCTGATGTATGAAGTCACTGTCAGTCCAGTCTTTGTATGTTATTTCACTATTGTCTTTGGAGTTGTGTCTGTAAACCTTGTAGCTTCCGTCTCCTGAAATAAGATAGAAATATGATTTTTTGTCGTTGGTTTTTCGTTTATCTAATAATCTTAATCCAAAGCCTCTAGAAAGTTTACCGGTACGAAGTTTTACCTTGGTTTCAATATAAAAATCTTTATCAGGAGAAAGGTGTAATGATATGTCGTAGCAAAAACCCGTCTCTCCGGTAATTTTTAATTTATACCATCCATTTTCAATAACTGCTACGCTTTTTGCATCTGCTGATGTCACCCAGTTTTTAGAATTGTCATCAAACTGTTCATTCAGAATAAAATCTTTCTGTGAATAGACAGAAGAAAAAGGTATTAACAGGGTAATTAATAAAAGGCACTTCATACAAACAGGTAAATGGGTGTAATCGTAAAAATATAATTTTACTTGCAAATTATAATTTTTGTGGGGCTTTTTTATTGACTACGAGCCATTTTTCCATGAACATTCCGGTGTTAAACTTCCCGTCCGGGTAAAAAAAGAGCACTGCCGGAAGACAGTGCTCTTTTTAAAAAGCCAATTAATAATTATTTGACATTTATTACGGCGATCCTGCCTGATCTGCCTTTACTATCAAAAGCTGCCAGTTTAACAGTTCCCTGCACCTGAACAGGCTCTTTGTATTCAGGAGATGAGCTGTTAGGGGTACTTCCATCTGTGGTATATCTTACTACCATTCCGGGAAAAGCTACGTTGGCTTTCAACATGCCATTCTCTATTATAGCGCCAGGTACCGGAATGCGGTAGTTTACTCCTCCCTGAAGATGGTTAAGTCTGACAAATTCTCTTTGGCCTAGTGCATTGGCAAATAAATTCCAATCTTTGTTAAGTTTTTCCATTCTCTTGGTCTTATTTGGTTCCATGCTCCAATCAGGATTTTTGGCCCATGATCTTTCTGCCACTCCCAGAACCTTAGGAAAGGTATAATACTCTACCATTTCTTGTCCCTTCAGCGTTTCGCTGAAAAGTAATCCCATCATACCAATAATATTTTTTTCTCCATCTTTATTAAGCTTACACTTGCTGCTTAATAAATCGTCCGCTACAGGATTACCATTTACATCTTTGTATGCACAGTTGTAAATGTTATACGGAGTATATTCAAATGCTTTTCTTGCATCGTTAAAGCCTCCCCAATACAAACCAGGCTCCTCAGGTTCTTTGGTGTAGGCAAGGTCAAAATACAGGTTGGTAACATTAGAAAGAACAACAGGATAGCCGGCATTAGCAAGTTTATAACCCAGGTCTTCATTGCCCCATCCCCATACATTGTTCCACACATAAACCCTCATATTATCTTTTTTGAGATCCTCTCTTATTCTGGTGGAAGCATGATCGTGTTCCGATTCTCTGTGCAGAACAGCATCTTCATAAACTCCTGAGATAAATCCTTTCGCTTCCAGAATTGCATTTACTCTGTCAAGGAAATAAGATTTAATATCATGAATATTGCTGATTTTGTCATTCTCCTGAATGAACTTTTCACAAGCAGGAGATTTAAGCCAAACGCCGTCCGGTACTTCATCTCCACCTGTATGTATTGTTGCTTTCTCTACACCGGCCTCTTTGTACATTGAATGGAATTCTGATACTACTGTTTCGAGGAAGTTGTATATGCCTTCTTCGCACGGACACACTACATTGTCGTTAAAAAGCTGAACAGATTTATATTCTGATTTGTCGTTCAAATCTCTCAGAAGGTATTTTTTTGCTTCTTCAGTTTTGCCCTGTGCCATCAGTCTGTTAAATCTTACATCCATCGACTTAATTGCTGCTCTGGCATGGCCTGGTACGTCTATCTTTGGAATAAACTCAATATTCCTTTCTTTAGCATATTTTATTAACTCGATGAAATCATTTCTGGTGTAATATCCGTTCCCGTGACCCTTACTTCCGTCAGGTCCGCTTCCATATGCCGGAATCAACATATCCTGTTCAGTAGTAGTATGTCCTCTTTTGCTTCCTATTTCAGTTAGCTCCGGGAGCGATTTTATTTCTACTCTCCAACCTTCGTCATCTCCAACGTGAATTATGAACTTGTTTATTTTGTAAAAGGAAAGAATATCCAGGAGCTTAAGTACAGTTTCTTTTTTATGGAAATTTCTTGAAGCATCAAGGAACATTCCTCTATATAGCATTTGAGGTGCATCTTCAATGGCAGCTGTTCTTACTTGTAGTTCATCTGATTTTCCGGCATAAGCATTTACATTGATCAGGGCCCTTAAACTTTGTGCTCCATAAAATGCACCTGCCTTGTCCTGAGCAGTAACAATAATACCGGTACCAGCTACATTAAGTGTATAAGCTTCATTGGAATTACTGAAGTTGTTTTTTTTCTTCACTAATGATATAATATTCGCTCCTGATTGTTCTCCTTCGGAAATGGAAACAGGCTTTATTAAGAGCTTGTTTAATTCTCCTGCGAGAAACTCTGCCTGTTCTTTAAATTCAGGATTGTATTTGATTGTAGTGCTGGCATTGATAACTACATTGTCTTTTCCATATGTTGCCTTTAGGGGAGTCGGAATTATCTGAGGTATTTCAGATTCTGAAATAAGGCTTAATAAAAGATTTTCCTGATAATTGGTTTCAGCTGTAGGTATAATCACATTGTCACTGTTGCTTCTTCTTAAGACTTCTCTGTTAAATTCTGAGATGTTATATGATACCAATTGAGGTGCGCCTGCTTTTCCTGTTTTATCCTTGAAGACAACGTAAAATCCGTTTGGTGCATCACTGTATTTGATAACAGGAGCTCCTCCAAGAATAGTAATTGTTACTTTTTCTCCGGTTTTTAAAATTGGAAATTTTTCAGTCGGCTCAATTTTATGAAAATCTCCATTGATATGTGTAAGTTTTATGATCCCCGGAAGACTGTCGGTAATTATGTTTCTGCACATGGCATAAGAAAAAAAGATTTCCCAGTCTTTATTACTCAATTCTCTGGTACTTTTATTTTCTAAGGTGAGTTGAACTTTGTGAAGTCCCTGATCAGTATAGTTATTTGCAAGCAGATCAAAAGTAATCGCTAAGTCCTTTCCTTCCGGAAATTCATTTTTTTCAGAACAGGAAATAATTAATAATGAACATAGAAGAACCAGCAGTTCGTATCTTAATTTACTCATAGAATTTTTTGATTTTTTTATTACAGTTAAGAATAAAATTACAATCTAAATCGGAATTATGCGGGCTATTGATCAATTATTTTTCGGAAATAGTGATATTATTCTTCAGAAATGTACAAAATTATATTTTACTAATAGTTAGTTGTATTTCAGCGTCAGATATCACGATCCTCTTTGCTTGTAATCTTCTAAGGTCATTTCCATTGTGCCCACAATAAGTTTTACTTCCATTAGCAATGGAATTTTTTCTTCATTATTTGTGAGATAAATTTTGGCAGGAAAATCTCCGGAAAGAATATTATTTTCAGGTAATATAGGTGCGACAATTATTGTATTATATTTTTTTTTCTTAAGCTTTATTTCTGTTTCCCCAATGTATTTGAATCTGATATTGTAAGAATGATCTTCCATGAAAACATCTATCGTAACAAAGTCACCTTTATTCATGGTTTCGAAAGGGATGTTTCTCAAAAGGTAGAAGCAACTAACCATGTCATCAATGTCATGTTTAATGTGGAAATGTTTTAATTTGGGATTTTCAGAATTAGTTGTGTCTTTTACAACTGCTCTGGCACTATCCCTTTCAAAAACCGTATATTCAAGCTTCCTGTATTTGTTTTCCTGAATTTGTCTTGAGAAACTGCAAGGCAAATAAGAAGCAGTATCAATGATTGAATGATAAGAATTGTTGAGGCTGGTAAGCCAACCGGTAATACCGCTAAGCTGTAAATTTACTTTGCTGCTATAGCAGGTCTTATTTTCGAAGCTGGTGAGGGTAGGTAAAGTTTCTATAGTAAGTACCCCCGGATTAAGTAAACCGTAACTTACATTGTATTTAAAATATTCCGCTTTTTTGTAGTAGTTTGTTTTGATGTTTACTTTAAATAGTGTAGGTAAATATGGTTCTTCCTTGTTTGGCTCACAGGAAGATAAACATAAAACAGAAAGCAGCGCTAAAACAAATCTCATTTTCTGAACTTATACATTTGGAAACGAATAAATTTAATGCTAATTATTTTTTCATAAACCAGTAATTTAAAAAATACTTATTTGTAGTTAATTTATGCTTTTTCAGATCAAGGTCTGATATTATATAAATCATTGTAAATCAATAGCATTTTATGAGATCAATTTTGTTAGTCCTTTTTTTATTACCCATCTCACGAGCCTCATTTGCTCAGAATGAGATCAGTAAAATCACAACCATTGGAATCTCAAATAAGAAGGTCCAGCCTGATCTGGCTTTCCTTTACATGGATTTTAATGAATATAACAAGGATTTTAACAAAGCTGTATTATCGCTTACAGTTAAAAACAATCAGTTGGAGAAGGCTATAGTTGCTGCGGGTTTTAAAAAGGAGGATTTGAAGACAACCGGATACACTGTAAACAAGACAGTGCTTTATGGACAAGGTAATAATCCTGACACGGTATTTCTTGCACGCCAATCCTATGTACTTGAGTTTCCTAATGACAAGCAAAAAATAGTTGCATTGGTTAAAACGATTTCTGCTCAGATAAAAGATATTTCTTTCAACTTCTCATTTGGACTTTCAGAGACCAAATCAAAAGAGGTTGAAGCGGAACTGATTAAAGCATCAGTTGCCGATGCAACTTCAAAGGCAGAAATTATCGCGACAGCTGCAGGTATAAAACTTAAAAGAATTTATGAAATTAAATATGGAAACAGACGGGAAGCTCCTGTTTATAAACAAATGATGGCTGAGACTGCCATGTCTGATCAGGAATTCAGGGGATTTGAAGTAAAAGATGTTGAAATAGAAAAAGAAATTGTTATAACCTGGGAAATAAATCAACCATAATACCTACAGGAATTTTTTGCACTAACCTATGCCTGCCATTGTTCTTTATTTAAAGAAAACAAAGGAATGATATGGCATCAACTAGTGAAGATAGAATCAGACTGTTAGATATAGCAGATTCAGTTAGAGAAATTCAAAGTTACATAGGCGGGGGTAGTTTTAAGGATTACTCTACAGACGAGCATTCACGGGAAGCTGTTACCCAACATTTACTCCAAATAGGAGGAGCAGCGGCCATGCTTTCAGATGAATTTAAAGAAACTTACGGAGAGATAGACTGGGATTTGCTGACCGGACTTCAATACGCAAATTTTGATGAAAAACTTGAATTGGATTTGCATCCGATCTGGCACATTGTTTCAGATGATCTGCCTGAAATTATGAATCAGGTACTGGATCTGGCTGCTGTTCTGGAAGCTGATGAAGACCTTGAAAGTGTTACCTTGAATGAGGAGGATCTTCAGGATGTAAAAGATCTTCACTTCAAAAAGGAATTGGACGTCAATCCTCAAAATCAGGATATAGATACCGAGGACGAAGCTGAAGATAGTAATATAGAAGATGATATGACAGTAATTTATCCGGGTAATAGAAGTGAGAAACGTTAAAAATCAGAGCTATGGTGAACAAAGAAAATAAAAACATTGAAAACACTGCTCATGTAAAACCTAAAGAAGGTGCCGGAATAGCTGATGAAAAAGTCAGAAAACAGAAGGAGCTGACGCACAAAGGCAGGCCCGGGGAAATTGATGATGAAGAAATTGAAAATACTTACCAAAAAGGGTTTGACAGAACAGGAGATTAACAGCTTTAAACTATTTCATTGCTGATTAGTTGTTACCTGAAATCTCTGTGCCTATGAGCTTGTTATTTAAAAAAGAAGAAAAAATGTCTGTTTTTTCTTATCATTATATCTACGGCCATAATTGTTATAATGACGAAGACTGTAAAAAGGAGTTTGAACAGGATTTCCTTGGCAGATCCGGTTACAGTCATATCATAAAAAAGATAGAATATTATCTGGCCTATGTTTCCCTTTTAGCTGATTCACAGGAAAAATTTCTTTTAATCCGAGATTCCCCTTTACTTTCTTCCTTTTCACGGATAAAAAAAAGAGCCCAGGTTAAATGGAAATACGAAGTAATCGCCAATGATTTTGAAGGAATAGGTATTGATAAAGGATTTGTTCATGCCAAAGAGCCTCATGTGTTGATGTATGCAGCAGACCTTTATTCAGTGATCGATATACCGGAGGATGTATTCGAGGAAGATTATACAAGTCTTACTGTTTTTGCCATTTCTCCCGGCCGAGTTAAATTGTTAGAAGAGTTTTTAAATTCAGAAGCTAAACCTCAGCTTGAAAATTTTCTGCAGGATGATGAGGTGTTTTTTAACATTATCTCAGGCAAGAATTACGGATACTTTGATTCGGTATTAGTGAAGTCCAAAACAGATATTTGGGATAAAATTTGCAGATACAATACAATGATGAGAAAAAGAGGATATCAGATCGACGAGTACTGTAATGATATGTTGAAAAAGGATTTAGGTGAAGAAAAGAAGTTGTCATAAAATTTCATGGATAATATTTCTTCAGTAATCAGACTACTTACTGCCATGATTACCCCGGCAGTTCTTATACTGGCCTGCGGTTCGCTTATATTAACAACATCACAAAGGCTTGCACGAGTTGTCGAAAGGACAAGAGCCATATTTGATCTTTTTGAAAAAGTTACTTGTAAAAAAGAAGATGAGTTTGTAATAGAAGAAAAGAGGATTCTTTTTGATCAACTCGGTAGGGCGACCAGAAGATCTACTTTGCTTCAAAATTGTCTGAACCTCCTTTACCTTGCCTTAAGCTGTTTTGTGGCTACAAGCATTACCATCGGACTCGTGGAATTGTCTGATTTCAATTGGACCTGGATTCCGCTGGTTTTTACAATGGGTGGCGCTGCTGTACTTTTTTATTGCAGTATACAATTAGTCGTTGAATCGAGAATGGCGGTGAAATCAATTGAAATGGAAATGAATTTCCTTCTGAAAATTCGTCGCCATCATGCTCCTGAAGGTTATTTTAATCAACCTGAGATCAGTTTTTTAAAACGCTTTTTCGGAAGGGATTAACAATTCTAATGTTACCATAGTTCTTTTAGTTGAACTTTAACAATAGAACTATGGATTATAAACCAACCTCTATGCCTGGGCAGACTCAGGAAAACCAACCCGGCAATGAAGCAGAAATGTTTCCCAAACCAGAGATTATCAGAAAAAATTACAAAGGAAGTGATAAACTGAATGGTAAAGTAGCCTTAATTACCGGTGGTGATAGCGGTATTGGCCGCTCCATTGCGGTGCATTTTGCAAGGGAGGGTGCCGATGTTGCAATTGTTTATCTTAATGAGGATAAAGATGCAAAGGATACCTTGGCCATGATAGAGCAGGAAGGTAGGAAATGTTTACTGATTTCCGGTGATATCAGAGATCAGGATTTTTGCAAAAAAGCAGTAGAGAAAACAGAATCAGCTTTAGGTAATATTAATATTCTGGTAAATAATGCGGCTGAACAGCATGTGAAAGAAACTATAGAAGAAATTTCTGCTGAACAATTAAGAAAAACATTTGAAACGAATATTTTTTCATTTTTTTATTTTTCAAAAGAGGTCTCATCAAAAATGAAAAATGGAGATTCTATCATCAACACAGCTTCCGTAGTTGCATATAAAGGTAAAGAAGTATTAATGGACTATGCCAGTACGAAAGGTGCAATCGTGGCATTTACAAGATCCCTGGCAAAAAACCTTGCAGAGAAAGGTATAAGAGTTAATGCTGTTGCTCCCGGACCTATCTGGACACCTTTAATCCCTGCAACATTTAGCAAAGAGCAGGTAGAATCATTTGGAAAAAGTACGCCTATGAGAAGGGTAGGTCAGCCTTCAGAAGTTGCACCGGCTTATGTTTTCCTGGCTTGTGAAGATGCTTCTTATATTACAGGACAGGTTATACATCCTAATGGGGGAGATGTGATGACGTCTTGATTAATTAAGAATTTAGAGTGATAAATCTTGAATTTTGAATGAATATTGTAAAATATTAGATGTTGGGTTTTTTGTCCAACATCTAATATCTAACATCTGATATCCAAATTAACCCTTCCTTAAATCGCTCTGCTGAAAATCTTTTCTTTCTGTTCTTTAGCATGAAGTCGTATATCAAAACAAGATGCTATGTTCCTTACAAAAGATTTTCCTGTCTCAGTTACTTTTACTTTAGATCCTGATATTGTTACTAAGCCATCTTCTTTAAGAAACTTCAGGCGATTAATTATTTGGTTAACGATTTCCTGTGATATAGCTGTTGAAGCTTTTAATTCTGTTTCATACTGGCACATTAGTGCGAGAATGTGATTTCTGATCTCCTGATCAACTGGTGTAAGGTGATGACCTTTTTCTATCGCAGGATGATTGTTATGTATTTTTTCTTTGTATTTTTCCATCTCCTTCTCATTTTGATAGTAGGCATTTCCCAGATCGCTTATAGAGGAAACACCTAAACCTATAATGTATTTGGTTTTATACACCGTATAGCCCATGAAGTTTCTATGCAGTTTTTTTTCCTTAAAAGCTTTGAATAATGTATCAGATGCCAGTGCGAAATGGTCCATTCCTAATTCCATATATCCTGCATCTTTTAATAATAACTTGCCATCGACATACAATTCTCTTTTGTATTCCCCAGATGGCAAATCCGCGTCATTATACCTTCGTTGTCCCTTACTCTTCCAGGGAACATGTGCATAGCTGTAAAATGCAATTCTATCCGGTCTTAGTTTCTTTATGCAATCAATGGTGTGTTTTATTGATTCCTTTGTTTGTAAAGGCAAGCCGTAAATTATATCTGCATTAACAGAGTTAAATCCAACCTTACGTGCATAGTCAATTACCTCCTTTGTTTTATCAAAGCTTTGAATCCTGTTGATGATAAACTGAACCTTAGGATCGAAATCCTGAATACCTACACTTATCCTCTTAAATCCTAGCTTTGCAAGGGTATCCATATGTTCTTTTGTTGTGAAATTTGGGTGAACCTCTACGCTGAACTCAAAATCGTCAGATACAATACAGTTTTTTAGTATTGAGGATATGAGTAAGTTTAAATTGTCAGGGCTGAAAAAAGTTGGTGTTCCACCTCCCAGATGAATTTCTTTAATTTTAATTTCTTCTAAAAGAATACTATATAATTCCCATTCTTGTAAAACAGCGATAATGTACGGTAACTCAACCGAATGATTTTTGGTAATCCTTTTATTGCAGCCGCAATATGTACATAATTCTTCGCAAAAAGGAAGATGGATGTAAAGGCTAATGCCTTCGTTAGCAATGCCTTTTTTATGTGAAATTAATGATCCCTTAAAATCTTCAGAAGTGAAGTTGTCATCCCATAGGGGAACTGTGGGATAGCTTGTGTATCGGGGGCAAGGAATATCGTATTTCTGATAAAGTTGATTATAAGGAGTTAACGATGTCATTTTTTTATTACAAAACTACCTTCAATAGCCTTCGGGAGAAATGACTATAGTCATTAAAAAAGCTGAGGGATTGTGTAATAATTCAATAATCAGATAATAGTAAACATATTAAGCAGTTATACTCTTTGGTTACGAATTTTGTAGTTAACTAAGGATAAATATGAATATTTATTGATAACTACCTAATAGTCAATATTTTGATTAAGTTAGTATTATAATATTATTAACATGCGTCATTTCTTAATTGTCTTCTTTTTAATTGTTTTTCCCATTTTATCTCAATCTCAGGACCTGATATTGAAAGAGGTTAATCCTTCTGATTATGGGATAAATATTGAGGGATTTCATAAGGGGGCAGAATTTGTCAGGAGTCGATTGGTACTGTTAAATAAGCAAAAAATCGGGGAAAGTTTTATAATTAATCCTTTCCCTGAATATCAGTACAAAGTAAAAAGAAAGCAATTTCAATATCATGCAAGTGGAAGTAGTTACATTGGCCAGCTTGAAGGTATCAGACCGGGATATGTAATCATCTCTTTTGTTAACGGATTTGTTTCAGGCAAAATAGTAGAAGACCAGGGACCGACTTTCCTAATTGATGAGCTGAAGAATGATATTTTTTTGATAACAGAAGTGAATCCAAACGTGCTTACTGAAGGGGCTGCAGATGGTGTAATTTTTGAAGAGCAAAGGACCGGAAACAATCAGCGTACCGAATCAACAAATGTATGTGATGCAGCCTCTATCTGCGACCCGGTCACCATAGATGTTATGGTTGTTTATACTCCGGCAGCCAAAGCTTTGGCCCCAGGTGGTACCGACGATGCAATTAAAAGCAGGATAGTTACTGCAATTGCTGAAATGAATACCGCTAACACCAATAGCGGAGTTATACATACAGTTAATCTGGTACATTCTGCAGAGGTATCTTATGTGGAAGGAGATGCTAATACAGATCTTGGAAGGTTAAGGAATACTTCAGATGGGTTTATGGACATTGTTCATACCTGGAGAAATACTTACAAAGCCGATTTGGTCGCCTTGGTAGTGAATACAGGTTGTGGTCTCGGATATTTGCAGACCAACTCAACAACTTTTAATTCATCTAATGGATTCAGTCTTGTTTCGTATAGCTGCATGACTACTAACAGATCTCTTGCTCATGAATTTGGTCATAACATGAGTCTGAGACATGATATTTATGTTGATAATGCCACTACACCATGTACAAGACATCATGGGTATGTCAACCAGAATGCAACCCCATCTACAGGGAGGTGGAGAACTATAATGGCATATAATAACCAATGCAGTGATGCAGGAGAATTAGGTGGTTCTTTTAATTGTACCAGGTTAAATTACTGGTCCAATCCGGATAGAACTTATATGGGAGATCCGATGGGGCACACTGTCACAGCAAACAACGTATTCGCTTTGAACAGGGCAGCATGTAAAGTTGCGCAGTTCATGATCAATCCATTACCACTGACCTTACTTGATTTTCAATCCCAGATCGAGTCAGGTAAAGTGAAGTTGTCATGGAACACAATTTCTGAAGTGAATACATCCCACTTCGAAGTTGAAAAAAGTGAAGATGGCATCACTTTTCAAAAGATAGCACATGTATTGGCCGCAGGAAATTTTTCAGGGATGAAATCATACATGTATATGGATGTTTATTTTACAAATAATTCATTCTATCGCCTGAAGATGGTTGATAAAGATGGGACTTATACTTATTCAAATGTAGTTCATCAGCTGATTGATGATTTTGATAATGTAATGATATATCCTCAACCTGTTTCCTCAGGCGAAACTTTTTTTATTAATGTACAAGTCGATCAAACAGCTGATGTTACTCTTGTCGATTATTTAGGCAAGCAGTTAAAACTGAATTACAAGATTAATGAGTCTTTTATTTCTGCTGAAACCACTGATTTAAGTAAAGGAGCATATGTGGTTCTGATAAGAGATAATAAAAGTGTCAGAAGCTTCAGGCTTATTATAAACTAAATATCTCCTGTTTTTTTAAACTGTTATTTCTACTGAGTATTTTATAAATTATTGCAAGGTTGTTATATCAAATATAAGTTTTGTACAACAGTTTTTTAAATTGTAAAAATAATACCCCCATAAATTTTTTTTTGAATCATTTTCATAGGTAATTTTGGTCATGTTAAAATCTAAAAGGTTTTAATTATTCCAATTACAAAACATTTAAACCAATAATTATTATGAAGAAACTAATACTTACAGCTGCTGTTGTATGCACTGCATTTTTCTCAGGAGTGGCTCAGACATTTACTGATGGTCAAACAAATTTAACCCTTAATTACAAAACTTCCTGCCTACTAAACGTTGGTAATCCTCACAATGGTGGATATGCATATTCTGGTGGAAATATAGCATCTTCAGGTGGCGTTAGTGGTAATTCTGATGGTTTAAAAATAGTTGGCGGAACGGGAACTGATCTAACAACTTCTCCAGGTTATATTGATCTGTATGTTGTAAGAGGTGAGAATTGCCAGGAAATGAGAGCTGCAACTTCCATAGGAATAAACATGAGCGGAAGCGGACATGGCAAAGTTGTTATCAGGGCAAAATCAAACCAGGCTGGTGCGGAATTCCGTTTTTATTTAGCATCATCTGACGGTGGATGGCCAACTTCTACCTATAATGCTGAAATAATTAAGCTTGTTACATTAACCGATGAGTATGCTGATTATACTATTGATTTTGAAAGTGAATCAGCATGGGCAGGTTGGGCAGGTAAATCAAAAGTAAACCTTTTTGGCGTTACAACCGGAACTGCAGGTGCTGAATATCACATTGAAAGTATCAAATTCGGAGCTGATGCGGTAACTGGCGTTTCTCTTTCTAAAGGAGTTAATTCTTTACTTTCGGTATATCCTAACCCTGCTTCTAATCTTTTGAATGTTGATCTTTCAAATCTTAATGGAAGAGCGACTGCAATTACTCTTACTAATGCTGCAGGAAATGTTGTTGTAGAGCAGTCAAATGTTAACAGTAATGTTTGTCCTCTTTCTGTGGAAGGATTAACTGAAGGAATCTATTTCCTGCAGGTAATTTCTGAAAACAAAGTTTATAATCAGAAAGTGGTTGTTAGATAAAAATTACATCAATAAAACAGAGGGGCTGTGTCATTAGATACAGCCCCTCTGTTTTTATGTTAAAAGATTACTTGTTTATTGAGATTTTAAAACTTGTTGATGTTGTCTCATTGGAAATTTTAATTAAGTATATTCCATTTGTATTGCTGCTTAAATCAATTAAATTATCTTCCTGAGACAAATAGTATTCGGCAACCTTTTCTCCGGTATTGTTTATTATTTGAGCTTTTAAATTGGGAAACTGTCCAGTAGATATATAGAACTGTCCTTCGTTCGGATTAGGATAAATATCGATTGCCTGTTTTAACTTAGCTTCTTCTGAAGTTGATAATAAAACTTTCTTTTCATCATAGATTGCAGTAAGAAGTGATTTGTCACCAGTAGCATCCATAGTCAATTCCCATATCATTATACCCCCGCCTTTTTCATGTGCTAACTGAGTTTTCTTTTTTATAGTAGGTATTCCATTGTAATGGACATTACCAATTTGATCTAATTCATGTGCATTAGCAGGATTGTTTGGATTCGTGACAATTGTCCTGTATGAAGTATAGGGATCTCTTCCATAAAATGGGACGCCAAGAATGATTTTTTCCTTTGCCAAGCCTCTGTTCGTCCAGTAATTCATTGTATTTACTGCTAATGTGTAGGAAGAATGAGGGGTCCCGGCATCATAAGCCATGATATTGAGGAAGTCAACATAATCGAAAACCTCATTTATTATGTGGTTTGCCGTGTTTCCGGAATGATAAACTGCAGCCGACAATTGCTTGTTTCTTAAATGAAGACCATCACTTAATTCTGACATTAAATCGGCAAAGTATAAACTTCTTGCAGCATCCGGGTATTCATAATCCATGTCCACGCCATCCAGATTGTATTGATCAACGAGGTTTAACAGGTCATTTACCATATTGCTTCTGTATGTTTCATTAGATACAATTCCATCGAATCGGCTTTTTAAAACTTCTCCGTTCTCGCTCCAACCTCCACAGGCTATAAATACTTTTGTCCCGACTGCATGGGCATTGGTGACAATCTGTTGAAGTTTAGAAGTATTCTGTAAAGGTTTGAGCTTGCCGTTAACATCCGGGATGGCAAATGAATACATTATATGAGTGAGTTTAGTGTATTGTATAGAGTTTGCGGTTCCGGTCCATGCGGGCATGTATCCTACTACTTTAAATTCGCTGCCTTGGGAAAAGGATGTTGCTGCTACCACCAATATTAATATTAAAGATGCCAAAGTAGCTTTTAGGTTAAGATTAAAATTCTTCATAAGTATTATCGTTTGCTTTCGAACAATTAATGTCTTTTAAATTAATAATTGGTATCAGGGCTTAATTTTTTAAGCAAACTTTCAGTTTTCATCTGGTTTTTTGAGGAATGAAAATTTTGCCTTAGTTTCTTAAAATTTTGCGTTTTTGAATTATATGGCGATATTTTATAGATGTTCATATCGCATTAATTTCATTTGAATTTATTTGGAATTAAAAAGCAATCTTTTTAAATCAGATTTTTTCACAGAGGTATTTATATACGACTTTTTTCCGCCCACAGCTTTCCTTTTTCAGAATGATTATGCTATTTTTTACAAAATCATTTCCATGGATAATTTACAAGTTGCTACCGTTCAGTTTGAAAACAGGAATGGTGATAAAGATTATAACCTATCAAGAATCAGAGATTTGGCTTTGCTGGCAAAGCTTCAGGGTGCCAAGGTGGTGTCCTTTAATGAATGTTGTATTTCCGGTTATACGTTTGCCAGAGATCTTTCTCGGGAAAAATTATTGGAAGTTGCGGAGTTTGTTCCTGAAGGTCAAAGTGTTAATAGACTAAAAGAAATTGCCCGGGAAACCGATATGGTAATTTTAGCCGGATTATACGAGAAGGACCAGGAAGGAAATATTTACAATACTTATATATGTGTCGATGGTGATTCGGTAATAGCCAAATATCGCAAACTCCATGTTTTTATAAGTCCTCATTTATCTCCCGGGAGCGAATTTGTAACATTTGATTTATTCGGATGGAAGTGTTCAATATTAATTTGTTATGATAATAATGTTATTGAAAATGTAAGAGCTGTAACGTTATTAGGCACCCAAATACTCTTTGCTCCGCATGTAACCATGTGTACTCCATCACCTATGCCTGGGAGGGGATTTGTAGATCCGGTATTATGGGAAAACAGAAAAACTAATCCGGTTCCTTTACGCTTGGAGTTCGAAGGGCCTAAAGGAAGGTCCTGGCTGATGCGTTGGTTGCCGGCACGAGCCTATGACAATGGGATTTACATCGTTTTTTCTAACCCGATTGGAATGGATTATGATCAGTTAAAAAATGGTTGCTCCATGATTCTGGATCCTTATGGAGATATTTTGAATGAATGTCGCTCCATGGATGATGAAGTGGTAACAGCTACACTCACCAAAGATAAGCTCTCAAAATCCGGTGGGTTCAGGTACCGAAACGCCAGGCGTCCTGAGATTTATGGTGATATACTCTCACAGCCCAATAAATTATCCCAGGTAAAGTTGAAAGCAGTATGGATGAATTCGGAAAGGGATAAATGATGCTTGGAAAATCATGGTGATTTTTTGTTTTTTCCTGGAATTAGGATTTGATTTTCCGTATAAACTCTCATTACAAAATCACCGCATATGATTAAAAATATTTCCGGAAAATGGACCAAACTGATGTTCATTTTTTTATTCATTACTTCATTTTCTGAAAGTAATTCCCAGATTGTAAAAGGGTATTTCCCTTATTATAGGAGTGTTTCACAGGCCAATGCAGTGAATTATTCTAATTTGACTGATGTAGTCTATGCCTTTGCTGATCTTGACGGCAATGGTAATTTGACTATCAGAGGTCCTGGGGGTACAGGTGATTTAACTGTTTTTAATGCTGTTAAGTCCAATTGTTCCGGATCCAATGTTAAACTTTGGATTGCTGTAGGGGGATGGGGGTTATCTCAAAATTTTTCAGGTGTTGCAGCAGATGCAAATAAAAGAAATACACTGGCAAATGCATGCCTTTCACTATGTACAACCCACAATCTGGAAGGAATAGATATAGATTGGGAATTTCCCTTAGCTGGAGATAAGGCTAATTTTACATTGATGCTTCAGGCCATAAGAAATAAACTGGGTACATCTTATAAGCTCTCTGCAGCTTTAGGTGGTGAATCTTTTACTTACAGCTGTGTCAATCAAGGCCATGCTCCGGGTGTGGAGGCCGCTGCATTTACTTATCTTGATTATTTTAATATAATGAGCTATGATGCTCCTTCATGTTTTGATAATCATGCATCAGTTGATTTTACCAAACGAGCTATGGATGGATGGTTTGCCAAAGGTTGTCCGTATGAAAAAATGCTTCCTGGGATTGCTTTTTATGGCAGATGTATAGGGGAGCAAACCTATAGCGCATTATCGGCAACAAATCCTTCTGAATATTTTAATGATGCCGATGGTATCTTAAACGGATGGTGTTATGATTCCAGGCCTACTATCGAATTGAAAGTCAATTACGCCATGTGCACAAAAGGTTCTCCTGGAGTGATGATATGGGAGCTTTCTCAGGATAGAACAGACCAGTATTCTCTTTTGTCAGCCACTAAAGCCGCGGTAAATGCCTGTGCCTGTCCTTTTTCTGATCCACAGTTAGGATCTGAAAAGTCTCTTTGTGGTGTTTCTTCCATTACACTCAATTCGGGAATTGCCACTTCACCCAACAGAAGATTTACCTGGAAACGTAATGGTGAGGTTGTGGTAAATAATTCTGCATCGGCAAACACATATGTGGTAAACTCCTCAGGAAATTATGAGGTGACTGTTACAGAGGGCACATGTTCCAAATCATCAGGTGTAACTGTAACCGGAACTTTACTGGTACCGGATTTGGGATCCTCAAGAAATCTTTGCAATCCACCTTCCTTAAATTTGACTCCCGTAAATCTGTCCTCTTTTCCTCCTTCGGTTACCTGGGAGTGGAGCTATAATAATCAGATGTTGAATGAACAGACCGGTTCGACATTAAATAATGTCAGAAGACCGGGGCTGTACAAGCTAAAAGCACAGGCAACAGGATGTGCTGCAAAAGAAGGTCAGGTTTCAATTACCTCTTCTTTACCGGTTCCTGAAGATGCCTGCAGTCCGACTACAGCTTCAGTGGTTTTGGCTATAAGTAACGCGGAAGGTGGACCTTATACCTGGTACAGTGCTTCCACCGGGGGTAATTCATTAGGTACCGGGTCGACTTTTAATACTCCTGTAATTTCTTCTACTACAACCTATTATGTTCAGGATGGAGCTCCGGGTGCAGCAGGAAATATTGGCAGGACAGATAATACTGGCGGATGGTTTGCAAGTGATTATACCCAAAAAATAGTATTCAATGTTTTGCAGCCACTATCTATAAATAGTGTTACCGTTTATCCTTCAGCCACTCAAAACATTACCATACGTGTGTTGTTGTCCGATAATTCTACCATTGTTGCATCCAAGACATTTAATAATGTAGGACCAAGTGGCCAGAATTTAATTTTGAATTTTAATATTCCTGTTGGGAACGGCTATTTAATGGATGCTGTCGGAACCACAGGCTCGCTTTCTTATGGTGGAGTATATAACTTCCCTGCCTCAATTCCGGGAATCATTACCTTAACAGGACAAATTCCTTCCTGGACTGAGGCAGACCGGTATAACTACTTATTCAATTGGAGTATTACCTCAGGATCACCATGTTCGCGCATGCCGGTGATTGCGAATATAGGATCCTGTCCAATTACAACCGGAGCGGAGAGTTATTCCAGTAAAGAAGAAGTTGAAGTGCTTTCACTGATAGACGTATTAGGTAATCCCTTATCTTCCAGTCTGCTGACTTTTAACGAAGGGCTGATTGCTTTATCGGGTAATCTGCCTTCGGGACTGTATATTGCAGAAATAAGAAATGGAAGTAAGGTTCAAAAAATAAAGGTCTTTAAACCATAAATTGATTGAAGATTACATTAAAAAGACTGTCTGTTGGCAGTCTTTTTTGTTTTAGGCTTATTTTAAGCTATTTAAATTTTTGCTTAAACGTATTTTTGCGTTATAGTCCCAAGTATTGTTTTAGAGTTATACTGGTTATCATATAGAACTAAAATTGTTTGCCCATCATCAAATTTTAATTTTTACCAGTCCGGATAGACTTTTATAGTCATTATAAGCCTGACCTGTTTAGGTAATTGATGGTACTTTTTAATACCAAAATTATTTTTCCGGTATTTTTTTTTTGTGTCCGTTTTTATCGGAATCCATTTTCTAAAAAACTGTTAAATTTTTACATAAACGCACTTTTTTGAGAAATTATTCCGCAATAAATGATTCTATAATTTTCTGGTTTTTAAGCTTCGTTTCACCTTTTTCTTTTAAAAAATTTATTAGATAAAGACCGGTGCTATATATTTCCTTCAGTTGTGGCCCAATTCCCGATTTAAAAGAAATTAAACTACTATTTCCATGAATCTAAACAGTAAACCCGTCCGTAAGGAGAGATTATTATGAAAAGAGTTATTATTCCGATTTATTGCTTTTTAATTCTGCTTGCTTGTTCTTACGGAAGCTTTGCCCAAAAACCCGGTAAAAACCCGCCAAGAGAAATGAAAAGCGACACCCTGAAGGATGTAACGGTGGTGTCGAAATGCAGACAAATAATTGGTTACTATCCATCCTGGCAGATGTACAAAAGGGGAGGTCTTGTCACCCCGATGACCTTCAGGTACGACAAGTATACTATTTTAAATTATTCCTTTTTTCAATGCGATACCCTTGGCAATCTTTTCGGCACCGACTTTTGGGCCGATAGCATCCTTTTAAGAGGTAAGTATGACTGGAGTACTGATCCCCCAAGTTACATACCAAACACGAACCTGATTGATTGGGCTCATATTTATGGTGTAAAAGTGATGGTATCTATCGGAGGATGGACTTTGTCAGACAACTTTCCTACGGTTGCTGCAGATCCTAAACGCAGGGCGCATTTTGCCCAGGAGTGTGTTCGAATCCTTAAAGATTACAAATTTGATGGAATTGATATCGACTGGGAATATCCTGGTTATGCTGAACATAAAGGTACACCTGATGATAAGGTGAACTTTACTCTCCTCATGAAGGCCATACGCGATAGTATCGACGCTTATGGTGATAAAATCAAATATAGTTTTCTGTTGACAGGAGCTTTTGGAGCCAACGAATCTACCATGGAAAACATTGAATGGGATAAGATCAAAGATATTATGGATTACATAAATATGATGACTTATGACTTCAACGGATCATGGAATGAAGAAGCTAATCATAACTCTCCGCTTTATTCTCCAAAATCAGGAGGACAGGGGAGCTTGGATCTTGCATTTAAATTAATGACAGAAAAGTATGATGTGCCTCCTCATAAGCTTAATATGGGGGTTGCCTACTACGGAAGAACCTTATTAGGAAAGAATAAGGATGAAAGACTTGATCTTTTTGGTACCGAGCATAAAGCTGCACCTGACTCCATCACCTTCCCCGAGGATATAGGACAACCCCAGTACTTCAACATTCTTTACAAGATGAACAAGTTTGAGAAAAGATGGGATAGCATAGCCCAGGTACCTTATCTCATTGGTAAAAATAAAAACACTTTTGTCTCCTATGATGATGAAGAGTCTGTCCGTTTGAAGGCAGAGTATGTGGTGAATAAAGGAGCAGCAGGAGTAATTATTTGGGATTGTACAGGAGATATAGTTGAAACCAGACCCGGAAGCGGAAGAATAAAGGGGACCCCGCTCACTGATGTGCTTTTTGATGTGCTGAGACCCTGTAAGAAGAAACCGATCAGAAAGCGGTATAAGTAAATTTTAGAATTGTTTCACATTTTTTAACAAGATATTAAATGATTCACATTAAGAAGAAGAAAATATTTATCCGGGTCTTGCTGGGTCTGATTTTTTCAGGTACGCTTGCAATGGCTCAGGATGATTCATCACCTTCTGATACAACAAGTGTCCAGCAGAACGATGAATTAATACTTGGAATTTTAAAACCCAAACAAGCTGACCTGAATAATCCGAATATTTTTGTCCGCAAGAGGTATGTTTTTCCTTATGCATTTTTCGGGCATCAGGAAGATGGTCCTGTAATTACCAGAGACCTGGTTAAGGTATCCGGTGTACTGCGTTTTCTGACAATTTACAGAAATATGTCTGAAGCGTATCCTGATATGGTGACATCAAAGAAGAATATTTCATTTTTGGACTATCCTTTAGCTAACGTAGGTACAGTAACTACAGGAGGGTTTCCTTTGCTCGAATTAAACCTGACTTCACAGTTGACCAAAGAATTTACCTTCAATGTGGGATATTCTTTTGCACATTCATTTGCAGGTGTTACAGTCGATACTTTGGCAAGGTCGGTGAATTCAAGACAGAATCTCTTTTTTATGGGTAATTACAGAACTAATTATACCATGCTTGAACTTACTGCCGGTGGTATTCTATTTACCGGACTTAGCAGGTTTACTATGGGACAACCTGATTACAGAGATAATTACTTTGACAGGATGCCATGGGACTGGTATAGAAGATCATTTGAGAGATATGAAGATTATTACAACTTCTCTGCCAACGTAGGTCAGGAAGGAAGTGGAAGAGCACCGGTACTGGGCTATGTAATGAAGGGTGAAATTTTCCCTCTTGCATTGAGAGGGCAATTTATCTACGGACGAACCAACAGAAACCTTGGACAAGCCACTGCCACAACTTTCTTTCCTTCTATTACTTATGCCGGAAGATTAGAAAAAACTGTTTTTACAAGAATGTTTAAAGGTAAAGTTGGTGTCACATATTATAAGAGAAGTGCAGATGTGGACAGATTTTCAGGAACACCGGACGACAATTCAATAACTTCTCTGGATTACAGAATGAAGGTAGGTAAAATAATCTTCGCTTCGGAAATGGGTACGGGTACCATCAATAATCCCTCTCTTCAGAATGTAAGGGGCTATGGTTTTAACTTCAGAACTGAAATAGATAAAGAAATATCGGCTGTACCTGTATATGCAGAATATTACTGGATCGATAAAAACATGGTGAGTTTGGATGGTAGTATTATCAACTCAAATGTACATGTTAAGGATGCAGGTTATACAAACGATTTATTGTATTCCAATTTTATATTCATAAACCTTGCACAGGAAGTAGGTCAAATGGCTAATAACAGACAAGGGGTCAATCTACGGGCTGAAGCAAAAGTAGAAAGATTAAAAATTGATATAGGATATGCAACCAGTCAGGAGCTTGAAAATATGCACGACACTGTAACATTTCAGCATAGGGTAAATGCATTTTCCAGATCAAGATTCAGACCATGGTTTCAGGCAGGTGGTCCTTATGGAAGGATAAAAAGTTTCTGGTTAAGAACATTTGAGACAATTACTATCCGTGATCGTGAGCTTGGTATTCCGGTGGATTATAAAAAAGGATTCAACTCACTTGATGTGTTTATGAAGTATAGATTTAATTTCTTAGGTAAAGAGATAATCCTTTTGAACTTTAATAATTATGTCTCTATACAGGATCATTTCAGTGTAATACCAAAGTTCAATGATCAGGCATTTATAAGAACTTTTTATGAAGATATAACTGCCGCAATCAAGGTAGGTAGGAAAACCTCCCTTGTAGGTAACTATGGTTATGAAAGAGTTTGGGGAAACTACAGGACCAATCTATCTCCTGAGACAGGAAAGCCAATTGATCAGACCGGACATTCTTATGCAGTAGGTATAGATTACGATTTTTCACCTGTGGCCAATCTTCACCTGAGGCACAGATGGATGAATCATAAAGATAAAAACTTCCTGATGGACAGATTCAGAGGTCAGGAAACCTACTTTGAACTAAAAATATTCTTTAATTAAAAAATATTAAATAAATGAATAGCAGAAACATACTTTTAGTTGCGGTATACTTTTTAATAGTAACCTTGCCTGCAATGGCACAGCAACAGCAGCCCCAGTTCTATTTAGACGGATTAGGGAGAGCCATAGTGACCAATAACAAATTGGAGGGATCCCAAATTGATTCAACAACTGTAAAAAAAGGTATCAGTGGATATACTCTTTTTGACCTGGGGGCCAATGTTATACTCAATAATAATTTTAAAGGACATGCAATAATGCGTGTTAGGAATCCATACGGGTCTTTCTTTGGTGACAGAACCTTCTTCGAATTTAGACAAATACAAATCGATGGAAATATTGGGAATCTGGTTAAATATCAGATAGGAGATATTTATCTTCAGATGACTCCTTATACATTATTCAACCCTAATCCGGAATATTTCAAATATGAATCAGAAATTCATAGGCAAAGAAGAGAAATTATAGAATATGAAAACTTCGTTGTCGGAAACATGTGGCGTTTACAAGGTGTGAAGGCTGGTTCCCGGTTTGATGTGACAAAAGGAATCAAAACTCTTGGCATCAATGCTTTTGGTGTAAGAACAAATCCTACTAATGATGTATTGATACCTGACAGGTTAATGTTTGGATCTACCCTAAGCCTTGGCATACTTGATAATCTTTCTTTGGATGGGCATTTTGTAGGATTTGCGGATATGGTGGTTAATACTTCTGCTGTAGATTATAAAAATAATATTTTCACCGGCGTAATTAAATATAATTTTGATAATGAAATGATGCGTCTTGACCTTGGAGGAGAGACAGGTAGATCTAATTATAATTATTCAAGAACGGCCGGTGCATCAGATTCAGTAGTTTCTAAAAGTGATTTTTTCTTTGATGTAAATGCAGGCGTTGTTTATAAACCATTGAAAATAAAGTTGACCGGTAATTTCAGGGATATAGGTCCGGATTATACCAATCCGGGTGCGCAATCCAGAAGAATAAATGTAGTTCAAAATCCGTTATTATTTCCACTAGTTAATGGCGGATTCAGAGGACAAGGTTTGTACGACCGATTTACTCAAGAAAATATTTATAACCGTGGTCTGTCTTTTGTATTACAACCATATGTTCATGCTTTTAATCAAATTTTTCCATATGGATTGGCAACACCAAACAGGAGAGGATTTTCGATTAATTTGGCGAGTGATACATCCTTGAAAGTACTTAGTGCTGATGTTAATTTTGATTCTTATAGTGAAATAGTTGGCGAGGGTGTGGAAGATTTGAGAAAGTTTAGCGGAATCAGTGGTGGTATGGCTTTTAATGTTGCTAAACTTATAGGTATCCAGAGAAACATTGTTTTAAATGCCGGATTCAGAAGAGAATCAACCAATAGAGGTGGTATTGCACCTGTAGATTACAGCAGTATGTTAATAGATGCAGGGTTAGTATTGGAAGTTGTTAGAAAAATTGATTTAATGGCGGGTTATAAATCTATTCATGGAAAAGGGAATGAATATGATGGTACCAGAAATGAATTTAACCAGTTTATTGGCTTTAATGGATGGCAGGAAGATGCAAAGATGAATGTATTCTCTGTAGGCGGACGAGTAAGGTTCGGGCAAATGTCACATTTCTCGGTAAATTATAATATGGTAAGAAACGCTGTTGGAGGTAATACATTATATGGAGATTACAACATGAATCAACTGTTCTTTAATTATACGCTAGCTCTAAAATAATTGACATGAATATGAAATTCACCAATATAATATTCCTTATAGCAATAACGATGTCTCTCTTTGGGGTGTTGAATAGCTGTAAACATGAGCCGCATACGGAATATCTTGGTATGCAGTATAAGCCTGTCCCTGCTGATTTTCAGATTACAACGCCTTTAGCTTCCAGCAGAGGGGCAAACGTAAATCTTCATGCGGGTGATTATACTTCCGAATATACTGCTGCTTTCAGTCACGAAGTAAGCTGGTTTTTAACTATAACCGGAACCCAGTCAGGCGCAGTAAAAAGGTATTCAGGATTATCCAGCCAAATTACTTCAACTGAAGCTAAATGGGATGGGGGATCATCAAATCATATTTTTTTTAGAAAAGATGAAAATATAGTAATAGAATTAAGTTTTCTCGGTACTGATTTAAAACAGACATTGAATCAAAAGCTAACCAGGACAAAACGATATGAAGGATTGGTGAAAAATGGTGTAAAATATACGGTGGTGGATGATTTTGAAGAAGCTGTTGCTAATGCAGGTGGCGAAGATATACCAACTGACAGACCGTTTTCAGGTTCATATAAGGATTTGCAGGATTCAGACCATGTTGTAGGGGCGGTTTCTCACCAAAAAGTACAGGGAAATTTCTCTATGTTAATGACTGGCCGGGATGTAAATAGCAATACTTATATATCCGGTTCCGACCAAAGAGAATTAATGAAAGGTTTATTACCTAAAAATCCTCCTTCTAATGCTAATAGTACTGTAATTACAGAAACAGATCCTAGTAAAGTTTTTTTTAATATGTATATATATGGATCAGGCAAACCTAATACAACAGTGCAAATCAAAACTCATGAGGTAGATAATATGGAAAATATTAATTTAAATACTTATGCTTTTGATCCGGTTAAAGATGATGGATATCTTGGTGACTTTCCGGTAACCTGGACAGGGTGGAGGTTAATTAGTGTACCTTATTCTGCCTTCAAAAGGGCTAACGATCCTCTTAATGGCGGTGGTGGAAATGGTAAACATGAACCACATAAAATAGCAGGGCTTTCATTGTTAGTTTCTTCCCTTCCAAAAGAGGGAAGCCATGTTGAGGCATTTATTGATTTTATAACTATTACTCAAGGTGGACCTTTTGAACCTTAATTACCTATAATTTTAAATTGAGAATATGAGATATTTATATATTTTATTAATACTGCCTGTTATTATATTTTCGAATTGTAACAGGACTAAAGAAAAATTTGCCGGACCGGGAATCTGTCCAACAAATAATTTCAAGGTTACAGAAGAATTGAGTGTTACCCAAAATTCTGTGGATTTTACTACAGGAGAAAAGTCTGTAACATATACTGCAAAGTTTAATGAAATTGTTTCGTGGACTTTAACCATAAAAGGATTAACCTCCGGAGCAAAAAAAGTATTTCAAGGTAATTCTTCTGATCTGAATGTAATTTGGAAAGGTGAACCAGGTAATAGTACTTTTTTTGTTGTGGAAAATACGGTTGCCGAACTAACTATAAGTTGTTTGAATAATACATACACAAAAGAGGTTGCTATTACGAAGGTGAGTGATTTTTCAACTCTTGGTGTATTGGTTTCAAATTTTGATGGACAAGGAGCTATTCCCGGAGTTGTTGGAGCTGATTGGTATTTATATGGTCCCGGTTGGGTGGTACCAGAATCTGGCATTCGAAATGAGCCCGTTACTCCTTCACCTCAGGGTGGTAAGTATCTTAGGGTGGTTGGTAATGTACCTGGTGGGGGGTATTTTAGCGCTGGTGCCAGTTCGAATAGCTTTAATATCACAAGTCTTAATAGTACATCTGCAGACAGTATTTATTTTAATGCTTTTATAAATGGTAACGGAAATAATAATTCTTATATCGCAATAACCATATTTGAAAAAGACAGGAAGAGAACCTATTTGCTAGATGTAAACTGGACGGGTTGGAGACTTGTGAGTTTGAAATTGTCAGATTTCTTCCCATTCTTAAACCCCATGGATGTTTCATCCATAGCATTCGATTTAAGTGCTAAAGATCCGGCCCCAGGTAAAAATAATGGAGAAGAAAATATTGACTTTATAATATTTACTAAAGGAGAGCCTTTTTATAAAGAACAGTAAGGATAACAGTTTGAAATTATTAATGGAAATTTTATGGTATTTGATATCGTAAAATTTCCCATTTAAATGAATTTGTTTTGTCAATGATTATGTCATACCTAATATTATGATAAGATGAAAATAAAAAATATTCCCCTGATAGTTTTTTTTATTTTTGTTTCTATCCTCCAGACAAGTGCTCAGAAAGTAGTTGAACTAAATGATAGTATAACCGACTTCATGTTCCATGGACCATATTTACATATCTATGAAGACAAAACAAAAAAAATTGAAATTGATGAAGTTGCTACCCCTGGATTTCAATCCAGGTTTTCTGCCAATCAAAATTACTATGCATTTAATGAAAATGAAAAATCTGCATACTGGATCCGGGCAATAATTAGCAAAGCTCCATATACTCAGAAAAGATTCGTTTTTGAATCATACTCATTGCATTCGGAAGTCGTATTACTATATATGCCGGACGGAAAAGGAGGATATATTGAAAAGCGTGCCGGACAAAAATTTGACTTTTTTCAGAGGGAATATGTTCATAAAAATCTTGCTTTCGACCTTCCGATTAAACCTGGTACACAAGACACTATTTATATCAGGGTAGAGTCAAAAAACCATAGTGGATTTGATTTTCATATTAAATCCCACAACTATTTTACCTACTATTCAACTCAGGAATATTATTTCCTTGGGTTATATTATGGTATTCTTCTGATAATGGCGGTTTACAATATCCTTGTTTATTTTTCTGTAAGAGAAAAGGTGTATCTGTATTATGTTCTCTATGTGCTTTGTGGGATTCTTACTACACTTACAGATGATGGTTTAGGATATCAATTTGTATGGTCAGGATTTCCTACCTGGAATTCAATAATAGGAGTAGAAATAGCCCCGTCCCTTCTTCTTCTAAGTTTTGTATTGTATTCAGTCAATTTTCTTGACCTTAACCTTAAATATCCCAAACTAAAGAAAATAATTTATCAGGTAACAGCCGGATATTTTGTTTTTTATTTATTGAAATTGACAGTCCTTCCTTCGGTATTTCACTTGAAGATTTTCTATCTGATTCCGTTTCTAACCGTATTTTCAATAGCTATATACTGTTTCAGACATGGATATAGGCCCGCGAGATATTTTATTGCCGGATATACATTTATTCTAATAAGCCTTGTAATTATTCAATTAAGATCTAATGGATCAATTGAAGGTAATTTATTTACTGTATATAGCTTTAACTATGGTTTAGTATTGGAAGTGGTAATTTTTTCCTTTGCTTTAGCAGAAAGAATCAAATATATAAAGAAAGAAAAGGAGGAGGCACAAAAAGTAATTATCCAGCAATTGGAAGAAAATAAGCTACTTCAGGAGAAAGTGAATAGAGAGCTGGAAGCTAAGGTGTCGGAAAGAACTGAAGAATTGAAAAGAAAAAATTCAGAATTGGAGATAACTAATCAAAAGTTATTGGAAATGACTGAAAAGGCTAATCAAATGAGCCTTAAACTGGATGTTGATAATTGGAACTTGCAGAAAAACATAAAAGAAGCCATTCAGGCTAGGATGAATGATGAAGAAGTTACATATGAGGAGTTTAAAAAGATTTTTCCGGATGAGTTAAGTTGTTACAGATATCTGAATGATCTGAAATGGGGTAAAAATGAATTTAAATGTAGGAAATGCGGAAATTCTAAATATATAGAAGGAACTAAGCAGTTTTCCAGGAAATGCACCCGATGTGGGTATCCGGAATCTGTAACTGCTTATACATTATTTCATGGATTGAGATTTCCAATAGATAAAGCATTTTATCTTACTTATCTAATTCATAAAAAGGAGAATGCTATAACCTTGGATGAATTGTCCGAATTACTGGATTTAAGGAGAAATACATGCTGGAGCTTTAAAAAGAAGGTTATGGAAAGCTTGACCAATTATAAAAAAGGAAAGAAAAAGATCGTGGAAAGCTGGGAAGATGTGATATTAGATTAAAAAGACCTGTTATATGTATTAAGCCATTCTTAGGGATGGCTTTTTTATTTTAGAACCCTTTAGATACGTCACTTCTCAATATTTTTTCCGGTATTAAATCATGACGGTTGAAGTTATCAATTTATGTATGGAATTGGGAATTGAACCAAAAAATTTTCCACATTATATTCAGCCGTATTCATACGGGAATTTGGTGTGATAAATCTTCGTTTTTGTTGAAATTTACACATTTTTTAAGTTATTAATGCGTGAAAAATTTCTATAAAAAGGCATGTCTGATACACATGTGAAAATCATTTATCAGTAAATTATTTTGCTTCCCTGTATACAAACTTATACTTTTTCGTAAAAGCAGTTAAAAATTGTTTTTTGAAACTTTTTGTAAAATCCGTAACATTTAAACCAATTATTTTATGAAAAAAACTTTACTTTCTTTCGCAGCCGGAATGATGGCCCTAAGTTTTGCTTCTGCGCAGACTAACAGTATAACTTCAGAAAACCAACCTACAAGTTCTGGAGAGGGATATAATTTTAATTTTAAAGGGAATGCAGTTGATAACTGTGTAGGCGATAAAATCAATCCGAGCCACCTATCGAATTCCGCTTATACCGTCGGTATAGATGAAGCAAACAATTATCTTAAGATTGAGCCTACAAACGAAAACAGAGAGTCTTATCAGGGAGTAGTGATTCAGTTTTATAATGACAACTGCAATTCATATTTTATTGACCTTACAAATAATACTCAAGTAGAAGTTAAAGTAAGATCTTCTGTGGATGTAGCAGATTTTGCGTTTGCCTTAGGTGGAACCTCTGTGGGCGGTAGTACTTGGATTGTCGGTGATAAAGATTTAGCTGGTACTGCTTTGACTGCAAACCAATGGAAAGTTATTAAAATGACTCTTCCAACAGTTACTTGGAATGATATTCAGTTAGACAAAGAGAATGTTCGTGGAATTCAATTTTTTATAAGAAATGCTGCAAAACCTCACCCAGTAGGATTGATTGAAATTGAGTATGTTAAAGTAGCTGATGCAATTGTAAGTGCAGTAAAACCATCAGTAGATAATAACCTTGTTTCTCTTTTCCCTAATCCATCTAATGACATAGTAAACCTTGATCTTTCTGCCTTGAATGGTCAGGCTGCAGTTGTAAAAGTGCTTAACGCTTCAGGTTTGGTAATGAGTGAAGAAACTGTTTCTGCCGGAACCTATAATTTCTCTGTAAGTAACTTTGAAAAAGGATTCTATATGATCCAGGTTACTTCAGGTAACAAAGTTTCTAATAAAAAACTTGTAGTGAAATAATATAATCCATGTAGTTAGTAATAGTTTGTGAAAGGACCGGCTTCGGCCGGTCTTTTTAACAAAAGAAGGGGAGGCATATTGAATTTTATCTTTTGAAAATATTAAATCAATAAAGTTAAATTCAATTAAATCTTAAATAATTGTTATAAATACAAAAATTACTTCTGATTCGTTCATTATTATCAGCCATTTGCATTAGTGAATTGACAGAAACATTATATTTGATCCCGGTAAATTAAATTCGGAACCTATTTATGAATTCCAGGATTTTAAATTTGCCTTAACCAGCTAAAAAATATTTATCCATATTGCTGAATATTTATATTCAGTTAAAGTATATAGAGTTTATAACCAAAATTAAATTACCATGGCTTCTATCGGCGGATCATCATCAAATCAACCCGCAAGTTCATTTAACCCCAATGCAAATTATACTGTACCATTAGTTCTAATGGTTTCACTGTTTTTCATGATAGGGTTTATCACAGTATTAAATGATGTTTTGATCCCAAGTCTGAAAGGTTTATTCGACTTGAAACCCTGGCAGGCAATGCTAATTCAATTTTGCTTTTTCGGAGCATATGGACTAATGTCAATTCCTGCAGGGATGTTAATACAGAAAGTTGGCTACAAGAAAGGTTTGACCATTTCATTAGCCATAATGGGTGTAGGTTTATTTTTATTCGTTCCTGCGTCAATAGTAATTTCATATGCTTTTTTTCTTTTAGCACTGTTTACGGTAGCAATTGGGTTGACCATACTTCAGGTTGCTATAAATCCATACATTGTTGCTTTAGGGCCTGAGGAGACTGGAGCATCAAGACTAAATCTTGGAGGGACTTTGAATAGCACTGCTACCTTCATTGGTCCAATCATTGGAGGAGCATTTATATTAAAACATGGTTTGATTGACCCGATTCAAAAAGCTGAGGCTGTTAGAGGTCCATATATTGTTCTTGCATTGATGACTATCGGTATTGCAGCGGCTTTATATTTTATAAAACTCCCAAAACTTTCTTCCGAAGTTGGTGCTGATGAAAAACTTGAAGGTTCCGCCTGGGATTTTAAACATTTGATTTACGGTGCAGGGGCGATTTTCTTTTATGTGGGTGCAGAAGTTGCCATTGGAAGCATTTTAATTTTATATCTGGTAGAAGAAAACCTTATAAAAGTCAGCGCCAATATTCTTGAAGGAATATCTACTGAAAAACTTGCATCCTCTCTATTAGCTTATTATTGGGGAAGTGCAATGATCGGAAGATTTATTGGAAGTATACTTGGGCAAAAAGTTAAAGCACAAATTATGCTTCAGGTTGTTACTGTTGTTGCTTTAGCGCTTGTTGGATTAAGTATTTTTGGTGTCTTTAACAATAGTTGGATTGATATACCGGTAATGATTCTTCAGACTCAAAACACATTTTCAGTTTCTTTTCAGTCAATTACTGTTCCGGTAACTGCCATTTTGCTGGTTTTAGTTGGGCTGTTTAATTCCGTAATGTGGCCGTGTATTTTCCCTCTTTCACTTAATGGACTGGGTAAGCATACCAGTCAGGGTTCAGGTATATTAGTGACAATGGTGGTAGGTGGAGCTTTCATTCCTCTGGGGCAAGGTTATTTGGCAGAAGTAATCGGATATCAGTTTAGCTTCCTTATAGTTTTTGCTTGTTATTTATATATATTATTCTTTGCTGTCTCCGGGTATATCAATAGAAATAATATCGCGGGTAAGTTAAATTCACTTGATTCTTATGATATGCAGGATAATAAAAAAATAAATGACGGTTCACCGTTAAAGGAAACTATAGATATTAAATAGTATTGCTGGTAAATCCTGACTTTTTTATGATGGAAAAAAGATATATATCGGTCGATTTTCTAAGAGGCTTTACTGTTGCAGGGATGATTCTTGTAAATAATCCCGGATCATGGGATTTTGTATACTCCCCTTTATTACATGCTCCCTGGAATGGTTGTACTTTTGCCGATCTTATCTTTCCTTTTTTCCTGTTTATCATGGGCATTTCAGTGAATTTTGCCTTGCAGAATAAGAAAAATTCATTTGGAAAAGACCGACAAAAAATTATCATAAAACTGATAAAAAGAAGTGCAGTACTTTTTTTAATAGGATTATTTCTTAATGCATTCCCTTATTTTGAATTAAGTTCCTTACGCATTCCGGGAGTCTTACAAAGGATTGCAATTGTTTTCCTGGCCTGTTCCGTTATCTATTTATATTTCGGAGTAAGGGCTCAGGTTACAATTTTTTCTGTACTGCTTATCGGGTATTACCTTTTATTGACATTTGTACCTGTGCCTGATTTTGGTGCTGCCAACCTTGAACCTGCTACCAATCTTGCAGCATGGGTTGACAGGCTTTTATTAGATGGACATCTTTGGAAGTTTTCCAAAACCTGGGACCCTGAAGGTGTGCTAAGTACATTTCCAAGTATTGCAACCGGACTTTCAGGAGTATTGGCAGGTAGCTGGTTGTTAAGCGACAGAAAGCCCAAAGATAAAATCATCTACATGTTTATTTCCGGGTTTACTCTCATGGTTGCAGGTGCCATCTGGGGCATGTTCTTTCCGATTAATAAAAGTCTTTGGACAAGCTCTTATGTTTTATTTACTACCGGAGTGGCTATGAATGGCCTTGCATTAAGTGTCTGGTTCATGGATGTTAAGAAATATGAGAAGTACGCCACACCATTTATAGCTTTCGGATCTAATGCAATAATTGCTTATGTCGGATCTGAACTATTAAGCAGAATATTTTACGAGGTAAGTTTTACATGGGCAGGACAACAGGTGACTTTTAAGCATTGGTTGTATTTGCTTTCACAATCCTTGTTTGAAAGTCCATATAATGCTTCATTGTTGCTAAGCATAGGCTTTGTCCTTTTGCTTCTTCTTCCATTGTATTATATGTACAGAAATAGAATAATAATTAAAGTATAATAAAATTTTGTTTCATCTTAAACTTCATAATTATGTCAAACTCCATCAGGAATTTTGAAGAGTATAAAAGGGAATATGATAGAAGTGTTCAGGATCCTGAACAATTCTGGGCTGAAAAAGCCTCCTTATTTACCTGGAAAAAGAAATGGAATAAAGTTCTTGAATGGGATTTCTCAGGACCCAATATTCATTGGTTCAAAGGTGCAACATTAAATATTACTGAAAATTGTCTTGACAGGCATTTGGCAACAAAAGGAGATACTCCTGCAATAATCTGGGAGCCGAATGATACTAAAGAACCTTCACGTACGCTGACATATAAAGAACTTCATGCAGAGGTTTGCAAAACTGCAAATATGTTAAAAAGAAATGGTATCAATAAGGGCGACAGGGTATGCATATACATGCCTATGGTTCCTGAACTGGTTATTTCAGCTCTTGCGTGTGCAAGATTAGGTGCTATTCATACAGTAGTATTTGCTGGTTTTTCTTCATCTGCATTAGCAGATAGAATTATTGATGCTAATGCTAAGATTGTATTAACTTCTGATGGAGCATACAGAGGCAATAAAAAGATTGATGTTAAATCTGTGGTAGATGAAGCAATCGAAAAATGTAACTGTGTAGGGAAGGTAATTGTATATAAAAGGACTGGTGATAAAGTAAACTTCGGCAGCAGAGACGCCTGGTGGCATGATGAAATTGCAAAGGTTAACGCCGACTGTCCTGCAGTAGAAGTTGATTCAGAGCATCCGTTATTTATTTTGTATACATCCGGTTCTACCGGTAAACCAAAAGGAGTTGTTCATACTACCGGCGGATACATGGTTTATACCGAGTATTCATTCAGGAACGTATTCCAGTATCAGGATAATGATATTTACTGGTGTACTGCCGATGTGGGTTGGATTACCGGACACTCTTATATTGTATATGGTCCGTTGCTTGCGGGAGCAACCAATATCGTTTTTGAAGGTGTTCCAACTTATCCTGATGCCGGCAGATTCTGGCAGGTTATTGATAAATACAAGGTAAATCAGTTCTATACAGCTCCTACTGCTATTCGTTCATTGATGGCATCAGGGCTTGATTATGTAAAGCCATATAAACTTGATTCCTTAAAAGTTTTAGGATCTGTTGGTGAACCAATTAATGAGGAAGCCTGGCATTGGTACGATGAAAATATAGGTAAAAAGAAATGTCCAATAGTAGATACCTGGTGGCAGACAGAAACCGGTGGGATTTTGATTTCTCCACTTGCAGGTATTACTAAAACGAAACCATCATTTGCTACACTTCCCTTGCCTGGTGTTCAACCAGTCATTGTAGATAGCGAAGGAAAAGTGCTTGAAGGGAATAATGTTGAAGGTAACCTTTGTATTAAATTCCCTTGGCCTTCTATTATCCGTACAACTTATGGTGATCATGAAAGATGTAAACAAACTTATTTTTCAACCTATAAAGGCCTTTACTTTACCGGTGATGGTTGTAGAAGGGATGAAGATGGTTATTACAGAATTTTAGGTAGGGTAGACGATGTAATCAACGTGAGTGGGCACAGAATTGGAACTGCTGAAGTGGAAAATGCGATCAACGAGCATGAAGATGTGATAGAATCGGCTGTAGTGGGATATCCTCATGATATTAAAGGACAGGGAATATATGCATTTGTAATTACCACAGAAAACTCTAAAGATGAAGCTACTATTCGTGCTGAGATAACGGCAGTGGTTTCTAAAATAATAGGACCAATTGCGAAACCTGATAAAATTCAGATTGTTTCAGGTTTACCTAAAACAAGGTCCGGTAAAATAATGCGTAGGATTTTAAGAAAAGTCGCTGAAGGAGATGTTTCCAACCTGGGCGATACTTCTACCTTATTGGATCCGGCAGTAGTAGATGAGATTAAAAAAGGTGCTCTGGTACCTTTAAAAGTTTGATCTGTTCTTTTAACAATATTAAAAAGCCCCTTATTCAGGGGCTTTTTAGTTTTATCCGGTTTTTGTTTCCGTTCCCTCCCTCTTTGGATTTAGTTCCTATGCCGTTTGGCTACTGATAAAATAAAAAAAAATACAGTAATAATGCTATTTGGAATTAAGAAGGTATAGTCACTGCTTTCTGATTTTAAAATCTACGATTTTGACAGTTTTTTATGGTTTTAAGGCGATATTTTCAGTAGCAGATAAAGCATTGTTTTTAATCCATATCCTCCACATACTCACCCTGAATCTTGTAATATTTAGATACGATAATTATATCATATTAAATATTGGCCGGACTACCCTTTTTATTTAATCCGGGACTAATCCGGTTCTTTTATGTATGAAAATTATACGAATATGAAAAACTTATACTTCCTAAGGTTCTGTTTATTCAAAATTTTGTTTCTGTTGTGCTTTTTAGGTGAAATTCAGGGGGCCACCTATAATGTAACACTTTCAGGAAATAATAACTGGGATCCTGTGGCTGCCGGATCCTTGAGGTGGGCTATTCAGCAAGCTAATGCTAATCCTGGTCCGCATACCATTACTTTTGCCGTCAGCTCAATTGTGGTTGAAAATCCTGCCAGCGTTACTTTAACCAGAAGTGACGTGACATTCGATGGAACCTCTGCTCCTGGTTATGCGACCTGTGGTTTACCGGTTTTGGTGATTACAGGTCCGGGATATAATGAATGGTCGTTTAACAACGTAAGCAATGTTGTTGTAAGAGGGATAATATTAAACAATTGGCGAATTGCATTGAATGGCGGAAGTAACAATGCAGTTTATCAATGCAATTTTAACATAAATGCTGCTGGTAATGCTTCTGTAAATAACGACACTCCCCAATCTATTTTAATTAACGGATCCAACAATAACACCATAGGTGGTACAACTTGCAGCACAAGAAATGTTTTTGCAGGTGGTGTCTCCAGGGCTATTGTAATTTCCGGCTCTTCCACAGGAAATCTGATAATAGGAAATTACATCGGTACAAATAGAACCGGTAATGCTTCACTTGGTACAATTGCAACATATGGTATTGAAGTAATATCCTCTAATAGTAATAAAATTGACAGAAACATTATAGGAAGTTGTTCAGGAGCCGGAATTTATGTTACGGGATCTACACCTGATTCTATAAAATTAAATCATATCGGTATTGGTGCAGATGGAACTTCATTGCTTGCTACAAGAAATGGTATAGGTATTCAGATTGTTAACTCACAAAATGCAAGGGTAATCGGCAATGTGGTGGTCGGATCTTCTGACGCAGGTATTTTTACTTCAGGAGCAGGGAATACAAACGGTATAGTTGTTAGAAATAACTATGTTGGCATAAGAGCAGATGGTGTGGTTTCGGCAATCGATTATGGTAACAGAAAATCAGGTATTTATTTAACTGCCTCATCGAATAGCATTATTGTTGAAAATAATGTGATATGTGATAACGGGCAGGGAGAAGATTTGGCCGATAATTCCGGTATATACATTTTCGCTCAGAATGTTGCAATGTCAAACCTTACTGTATCTAATAATAGAGTAGGAGTGGATATAAATAATGCAGTACGAGGGAATGATTTTTCCGGAATTTATATGCAAAGATTTGGTACCGGAACTTTAACATCTGCAACTGTCTCAGGAAATATTGTGGGAGATAATGGTAATGGTTTTCCAAATAAGAAATCTCATGGTATCTCATTCAGAGATATGGGGCCAGCTACTGTTGGTAACTTAATGGTTACTGCCAACTATGTCGGTGTAACACCAACAAATACAGATATTGGTAATTACGGAAATGGAATAGAGTTTTACGGTGTCAACGGCTTTACAGCAAGTGGTAACATTATAGGGTTTAACAAATTTGCTACCACAGTTGCCGGTGGTTGGGCTGGTGGAGGAATAATGGTTAATGGTTCTAGTAGCAATGGTTTGATAATTGGAAATTATATAGGAGAAACTTCAACCGGTACCAATATAGGAAATAGAAATCCTGCCAATCCGGTATATCCAAATCAAATGGCTGGTATATGTATTGAGCAATCTTCGAATATAACTATTGGAGGAACAGGTGCAACAGATGGAAATATAATTAAAAATAATAACTGGGGGATCCAGCTTGTAAATATAGGAGCCAGTAGATCTAATCAAATTACCATTCAGGGGAACAACATTAGTAATCAAACCTCTCATGGTATTTACATACCAGGTGGCAATAACAACCTGATTGGGGGAACCACTGCTGCGGCTTCTAATACAATAAGCAACAATGGCGGATCAGGAATTTTTATTATAAATACCACTTCAACTAATAATCAAATTTCAAGAAACAGTATATCATGTAATACTGCTAAAGGTATCAATTTGAATTATGGTGTAAGTCAGGGTAACAACGGTTTAGCAGCACCGATAATAACCTCAGTTGCTTCACCTGTTGTTTCGGGAACTGCAACTCCTAATGGTATCGTTCAGGTATTTGTTGAAAATTCATCCTGTTTTAGGACATGTGAAGATCCCAGTCGAAGACAAGGGGCCGTTTATTTGGGGCAGACTACAGCAGATGGGTCCGGAAATTGGACCTACACGCATGGGCTTGCATTACCTAATACCAATGTAACCGCGACTGTTACTGCAGCTGGTGCAGGTAATCAAAATACTTCGGAATTTTCTACGTGTAATATTCAATGTATATCGGCTCAGCCTAATATTAGTCCCGGAGGCCCCACTACTTTTTGTCAAGGTGGTTCTGTAACATTAACAGCTAGTTCTGCCGATGGCGATGCGACATTCGTTTGGAGTACAGGTGCGAGTGGCAATTCCATTACAATTAGTACAGCAGGTACTTACACAGTCACTGCAACGAAGCCCGGATGTACCGGAACTCAATCTGGTTCAATCACTATTACTGTAAATCCAAATCCCGGTGTCCCTACCGCAGGAAGCAATACTCCTGTATGCACTGGTAACGCAATAAATCTAACCGCAAACTCATCCGGAGCCACATCTTATAGCTGGACAGGCCCTGGAGGTTTTACATCTACAGATCAGAATCCGACCAGGAACAATGCTACAACAGCTATGGCCGGAACCTATGAGGTTAGAGGAATAGCAGCAGGCTGCAGCAGTGCTGTTGCCCAAACAATAGTTGTTGTAAATACCACACCTGGCAATCCGAATGCAAGCAGCAATACTCCAGTATGTACAGGCGCTACCTTGCAACTGAATGCGGCTTCAGCAGGAGCT
>JBKBUF010000023.1:0-80776 GCA_046290815.1 Cytophagaceae bacterium
TAAGAATTAAGAATTAAGAATTAAGAATTAAGAATTAAGAATTAAGAATTAAGAATTAAGAATTAAGAATTAAGAATTAAGAATTAAGAATTAAGAATTAAGAATTAAGAATTAAGAATTTTATATTTTTTTCAGTTTTAGTCTTAAACTATTAGCCACTACCGATACTGAACTTAATGCCATCGCTGCTCCTGCGATCATGGGGTTAAGCAGGAAGCCATTAAATGGGAATAAAATTCCGGCAGCTACAGGAATACCTACCACATTGTAAATAAAAGCCCAGAAAAGGTTTTGTCGGATTCCATTCACAATGACATGAGATAAATTGAATGCCTTTGGAAGCAGATTAAGATCTGATGTGATTAACGTCATTTTGGCAACATCTAAAGCAATATCAGATCCTTTGCCCATGGCGATGCTTACATCTGCCTGGGCCAGTGCCTGGGAATCGTTAATGCCATCTCCAACCATCGCTACGATGTAGCCTTCACTTTGCATTTGCTTTATGAAGTCCGCTTTATCTGCAGGAAGCATTTCTGCTTTGAAGTTTTTTATTCCTACTTCCTTTGCTACCGCTGCTGCTGTCTGTGGATTGTCTCCGGTAAGCATATAAACTTCAATGTCCTTTTTCTTCAGTTCAGCTATTGCTGTTTTTGAACCTTGCTTTATTTCATCCGCAATTGCAACAATACAAAGTACAGATTTGCTATCTGCAAAATATATAACAGTGTTTGCTTTTTCTCTGAGTGATTGTGAGGCGGTAATTAATTGTTCTGAAACTGATATGCCTTTTTCACTGATCAATGAATAATTACCTGCAAAAAATAATATGTTATTATACTCTCCTGTTAATCCTTTTCCGGTAATACTTTCAAAATTTTCAATTCTTACTTTTTGCGTTATTGATTCTTTTAACTTGTTTACTATGGATAAAGCCAAAGGATGTTCAGACTGACTCTCTAAAGCAAACAGGATTTCATTTAGCCCTCGGATATCTTCCACCTTTTTGTCCCATACAATTTCTGTTACAACAGGTTTTCCAATTGTAATCGTCCCGGTTTTGTCTAATACCACTACATTCACTTTATTGCCGACCTCCAGACTTTCGGCATCTTTAATGAGAATGTTGTTTTCAGCGCCTTTGCCAATACCAACCATGATAGCTGTAGGAGTTGCAAGCCCTAAAGCACAAGGGCATGCAATCACCAGAACGGTGATGGATGTAAGTAAAGCATGTGTAAATGCACTGTCTCCTCCGAATGCTATCCAGGCAAGAAAGGTTAATACAGAAATTACCAGCACAGAAGGAACAAATATACCTGCTATTTTGTCTACCAGTTTTTGTACAGGAGCTTTGCTGCCTTGTGCCTGCTGAACCATCTTAATGATATTCGCTAGTACTGTTTCAGAACCCACTTTCTCTGCACGGAAATTAAAACTTCCTTTCTGATTGATGGTGCCTGCAAAAATTTTTTCACCTGCTTTTTTCAAAACCGGTACAGGTTCTCCTGAGATCATGCTTTCATCTACATAAGAAGAACCCTCTGTTACTACTCCGTCTACTGGTATACTTTCTCCCGGACGAATGATAATAATGTTTCCGGGTACAACTTGTGCTGTTAATACTTCCTGTTCACCTGCATCGGTATGTATTCTTACAGTTTTTGGTTGTAGTCCTATAAGCTTTCGTATAGCTGATGATGTATTAAACTTGGCTCTTTCTTCAAGCAGTTTTCCTAGAGATATAAAACAAATAATAACCGCCGCTGCTTCGTAATATACATGGGGGTGTATGCCTCTGCTATGCCAGAATTCCGGGTAGACTGTATTAAATAAGCTAAAGAAGAAAGCAATCCCGGTTGACAAAGAGACAAGAGTATCCATATTTGCCTGCAGGTGTCTTGCCTTGGCCACTGCACTTATGAAAAAGTGTCTGCCGAAATAAAATATAACAGGGGCTGATAATATCATACTTATTTCATTACCGTATTTCATGTCCATAAAAAACATGCCGATAATCACTACCGGAATTGAAAGAATGGAGGCAAGTATGGTTCTTCTCTTTAACTCTTTATAATTTTTCTTCTGAATTTCTTCCTGTTTCTTTTGAGGATCTTCTGTATCAGTGATAAGATCATAGCCGATAGATTGTACTGCTTCTTTTAGTTTTTCAGGATTGGCCAGATTTTCATCATATTCTGCCCAGGCAGCCTGTGTTGCATAATTCACACCTGCATCTTTTACACCCTCAACTGATTTCAGCATAGATTCCACGCTTACTGCACATCCGGCACAACTCATACCTGATACAGGAAAAACTTTCTTATTTATAGTTGAATTTGACATTGTTCCTTTAAATACATAACATATTAATGAATACAAAGGTATGGATCTGATAATGATAATCTTTATAAAATTCTTTCTTTGATTTATAAGATTTTTGGATTAAAGCTTAATTAATGGATTGCACAATTCAAAAAAAAATGATAATTAGCCCGCAATGAGTAAATATAAGATAGCGGTTCGGACTACCTTAACAAGCATTATTTCAAGCTTAATACTGGCTTCCATAAAAGGTTTGACAGGATACTTTGGGAACTCTTTTGCTCTTATTGCTGACTCGATTGAATCACTTACCGATGTTTTTACCTCTGTGTTGGTTCTTATCGGTTTGTGGTATGCCAATAAACCTCCGGATAAAAATCATCCTTATGGTCATGGAAGAATTGAGCCTTTGGTAACATTTTTAATTGTCGGATTTCTGATTGTTTCAGCGACTCTCATCGGCCTGGAAAGTATAAGGAGAATAAATACACCACACGAACTTCCTAAAAAATTCACCTTGGTAGTGTTGGCCATTATCATCTGCTGGAAAGAAATATCATACCAATATGTGATAAGGAAAAGCAAACAGATTGGGAGTTCATCATTAAAAGCAGATGCCTGGCATCATAGAAGTGATGCTATTACATCAGTTGCTGCATTTATCGGTATTACAATAGCTGTGGTGATGGGTGAAGGTTATGAAACGGCCGATGACTGGGCAGCATTGTTTGCAGCAGGATTTATTTTATATAATGCTTTTTTAATCTTCAGGCCAGCCCTGGGAGAAATAATGGATGAGCATCTGTATGATGACTTGAAAGATGAAATCAAAAAAATTTCTCTCACAGTGAACGGTGTTCTGGATGTAGAGAAGTGTTATATAAGAAAAACAGGTATGACATTTCTGGTGGATTTACATATTGAAGTTAAATCTTCCATTACAGTAAAAGAGGGACATGATATTGCGCATCAGGTAAAAGATGCATTAATTCATCAAATTCCGGATATCAGGGATGTTCAAATACATGTAGAGCCTTATCTTTCCTGACCAAAATCATTATTACTTCTGACCTCCTTCATTCTTTCCGGGGATAAACCTAAACATCTTTGGGAATATTTAATTTTTAATATTCTAACAAAACCCGGATTATTATGAGCTATATAATTCCCTTCTCAAAAATAGGTCTCAACGATGTTGCCAAAGTAGGCGGTAAAAATGCCTCGCTGGGTGAAATGATCAATATACTTGGTAGTAAAGGTATAAAAGTACCTGATGGCTTTGCCACAACTGCTGAAGCATATTGGTATTTTCTGGATATGAATGAAATCCGGCATACGCTGACAGAGATATTGTCAGAACTTGATACAGTAAATTTCAGCAACCTTACTGATATAGGGAGAAGAGCAAGGTCTGTGATGCAGTCTGCTGAAATGCCGGTAAAACTGACTGCAGAAATTCGTCACGCATATAAAGAGTTATGTGAAAAATATGGTGCCACTGTAGATGTTGCAGTAAGAAGCAGTGCTACAGCAGAAGACCTGCCCACAGCAAGTTTTGCAGGGCAGCATGAATCTTATCTGAATATTTTCGGTGAAGATCAATTGATATTAGCCTGCCATAATTGTTTTGTATCCTTATTTACCGACAGAGCAATAAAGTACAGACATCAGAATGGTTTTGATCACATGAAAGTCGCGCTGTCAGTTGGAATACAGCAAATGGTGAGGGCCGATTTAGGAAGTTCAGGGGTTATATTCACTATCGAACCGGAATCTGGATTTAAAGATTTAATTCTCATCACCGGAAGCTGGGGCTTAGGTGAAAATATTGTTCAGGGAGCAGTTAATCCTGACGAGTTTTATGTATTCAAGCCTTCTCTTAGGAAAAGGCTTAACCCTGTTGTGAACATGAAACTCGGTTCTAAAGAAAAGACGATGGTATATTCACAGGAGAAAGGTAAAAATACCGACAATCTTGACACACCTCCTGAGAAGCAAAAAGTATTTTGTATCACTGAAGAAGAAGTGAAAAAGCTTGGTGCAACGGCTTTGGCTATTGAGGAACATTATAAAATGGCCATGGATATTGAATGGGCGAAGGATGGCAAAACCGGTGAATTGTACATAGTGCAGGCGAGACCGGAAACGGTTCATGGCAATCAAAAGCAAGGACTGAAGAATGTGGAATATGTTCTGAAGAAAGAAGGTAAAAAGATTCTGGCCGGAAAAGGAATTGGCAACAAAATAGTTTCCGGAAAGGCCAGAGTATTGCTCTCTCCTAAAGAATCACATTTAATAAAGCAAGGTGAAATATTGGTTACTGACATCACCAATCCAGACTGGGATCCGATTTTGAAGAAGGCAGGAGCCATAATTACCAACAGAGGTGGTAGGACCAGCCATGCTGCAATTGTAGCAAGAGAAATGGGCGCACTTGCTGTAGTTGGTACCGGCAATGCAACTTCTTTAATTGAGACTGGTGATATTATTACAATTGCCTGCACCGATAATATGAATGGAGTGGTTTATGAAGGAAAATTAGAATGGGATGAAATTTTAAATGATTACTCATCACTTGAAGTTCCTGAAACAAAACCTATGTTTATTCTGGCAGATCCTGATAAAGCCATTCAGCTATCTGCGGTTCCAAATGCCGGCGTAGGTTTAATGAGACTTGAGTTTGTAATAAACAATACTATTAAAGTGCATCCTATGGCATTGGTTAAATACAATGAATTGGATGAAGAGGCAAAAGCAGAGATCGATGCTCACACGATAGGCTATGCGGATAAAGAAGAATATTTTGTTAAAACCTTATCTCATGCTGTAGGAATGACCGCAGCAGCATTTTTTCCGAAAGATGTCATCGTGAGGATGAGTGATTTTAAAACCAATGAATATGCCAATCTTGTAGGTGGAAAACAATTTGAACCGGGAGAGGAAAATCCAATGCTGGGATTCAGAGGTGCCTCGAGATATTATAGTGAGTATTATAAAGAAGGTTTCGGTCTGGAGTGTAAAGCAATGAAAAGGGTAAGAGATGAGATGGGACTTACCAATGTAAAACTGATGATTCCATTCTGCAGAACTGTGGAAGAAGGTAAGAAAGTAATTTCCATTATGGAGCAATATGGTTTGGTAAGAGGAAAGAATGGACTTGAAATTTACATGATGGTAGAAATACCTAGCAATGTCATACTTGCAGAGCAGTTTTCAGAAATTTTCGATGGTTTCTCTATAGGTTCCAATGACCTTACGCAATTGACCCTGGGCATTGATAGAGATTCCGCAATAGTTTCAGGTTTGTTTGATGAAAACAACGAAGCGGTTAAATATATGATAAGCCGGGTAATAAAGTCTGCAAGAAAAACCAATACCAAAATCGGACTATGCGGACAGGCGCCAAGCGACTGGCCGGACTTTGCAGCTTTCCTTGTTTCTCAAGGAATAGACAGCATCTCTTTTAATCCGGATGCCATGTTAAAAGGTATTAAAAATATTTTAAATGCTGAACAGGTAAAGGTTTAGTCTTTAATTCCTTACCAGCCCATTTGTAACTTTATTGAAGAATTCCGGTTAAGGTTTTTTTAAGTATATTTACCGCAAATGCTTTAAAACTCCTTATGCTGGAATTCTTTCGTAAACTTTTCGAGGATGACTTTATGCCTCATGGTCATTGTTATTTCTGGTCTCCGGAGATAATGTGGACCCATGCTATATCGGACACTATTATTGCTATGGCTTATTTTACCATCCCGCTTAGCCTCATTTTTATTTTCAGAAAGAGAAAGGATTTTAAGTTTATCTGGATTCTTGCATTGTTTGCTTTATTCATTTGGGGATGCGGGGCTACTCACGTTTTTGATGTAATTAATATCTGGGTTCCTTATTACAGAATGGATGGCCTAGTAAGAGTTATCACTGCTTTGGCTTCTATAGGAACGGCCCTGGTTTTAATTAAAATTACACCTCAGGTGTTGTTAATTCCATCTGCAGCAGAATGGAAAAGAGTGAATGAAGAACTTGAAAGTCAGATTAAACAGTTACAGGCTAAAGATAATACCATTGCAAGGATAAGAGAGTTTGAATTCCTGGCTGACTCTGTACCTCAGATTATATGGACTGCAGATACAACCGGAAAAGCAACATATTTTAATAAGCTATGGTTTGATTATTCAGGTTGGCAACCAGAAGATGTAATGGTAAGGTCAAGAGATGAAGTGATTCATCCGGATGATCTTGAAAGTTATAAACAAACCTGGGAAAATTGCATAAACGAAGTTTGTCCTTTTATCGGTGAGTTCAGGTTACGAAGAAAAGACGGAATGTATAGATGGCATATGTTGAAAGCAGTTCCGATGAAGGATGATGAAGGGCATGTGATAAAATGGTTTGGTTCAGCATCGGATATTCACGACCGAAAAACTTTTGAAATTGATCTTGCCAATAAAAACAAAGAACTGGAAGTAATAAATTCTGACCTTGATAATTTCGTTTATACAGCTTCCCATGATCTTAAAGCTCCGGTTTCCAATCTTGAAGGCTTGATCAATGCTGCTTTTGAAGAAGTAAAAGAAACCTGTCCGGAAAACGTCACTTTGCTTTTTGATATGATGAATACATCTGTCCAGAAATTCAAAGATACAATCAATGATCTTACTGATTTGAGCAGAATCCAGAAGAACATGGAGCAGGATATTTCTTCTGTAAGTGTAAAGGAAATGGTTGAGGAATTCAGGCTTCAGAATGAGGAATCAATAAAAGCTACAGGAGCTGAAATTGTTGAAATTTTTGAAAAGGATACCATCCATTTCTCAAGGAAAAATTTCAGAAGCTTGGTGCATAATCTATTATCAAATGCTATTAAATATCATAACCCTGAAAGGAAACCGGTAATAGAACTCCGGACATCAGTTGTAAACGGACAATTTGTATTAACTGTTAAAGACAATGGTCTGGGGTTTGATATGTCAAAGAAAGATCAGGTTTTTAAAATGTTCAAGAGGTTGCATGATTATGTAGAAGGAACTGGGCTGGGACTGTACATAGTAAAAAGAATTGTAAGTAACGCAGGAGGAAGGGTGGATGCAGAGTCAACTCTCGGAGTGGGTTCTGTATTTACTGTCTTTATCCCTTTAAACCAATAATGTTAATAAGATCAATATTTATATTTTTTTACTGTCTGGCTTTTTTTAATTCATATTCTCAAAATCAAAAGCTATCGGTAAATATTTTTGGCGATATTTATTATTCTGCAGACTGGTCTTCTCCTGCATCAGTAAGAAGGCCCTTTTTTCTTGTGTCTCATTCACGGAACAACCACGTGGCTGTAAACAATACACTTATTAATGTAAACTTTACAGATACTAATTTCAGGGCAGCGGTAGGTTTTCATTCCGGATCTTATGCTGAGGAGAATTATGCTTATGAACCTGTAATGACCAGGTTTATTTTTCAGGCTCAGGCAGGCATAAGATTATATGAAAAAATCTGGCTTGATGCGGGTGTTTTTCCATCATATATAGGATTCGAATCTGCTCTTTCTATAGAGAATCCTACTTTGACGCGATCTCTTACTGCAGAAAATTCTCCATATTATTTCAGTGGCGCAAGGATTACCAGAGAATCTGATAAACTGACTTTAGGAGTTTATTTGCTCAATGGCTGGCAAAGAATCGTCAATGATAATAATGAACTTGCTCTGGGTACACATATTAAATATTCACTTAACAAAAACTGGTCTGTTAATTCAGGATCTTTTATCGGTAAGACAGGGGTGGATTCTTTAAAGTCATTAAGGCTTTTTCATGACTTATACGTTGCCGGAAATATAAATGATAAACTTAAATTATGGATACTTTCTGATATTGGTTTCCAGGAAAACTGGCAGACAGAAAATTATGAAAGCTGGTGGGGAAGTACTTTTGTAGTCCAATACCTTTTCAATCCTACTTTCAGAACTTCTGCCCGATATGAATATTTTTCAGATGAAAATTATTCCGTAATTACTACAGGTTCATCCTTGCCATTCAGAATTTCGGGTCTTTCATTAAATCTCGATTTTTTCAGAACAGAAAATATATGTTTCCGAATCGAAGGAAAATACTATCAGTCATCCATATTTTCAGGATCCGACAACTTTTCTACTGTTTGTTCACTGGCCTTCAAATATTGAATTTTTACCATTATTCTAAGGAAAAATATTATAAATTTCCCTAAAAAAGAGGCTCTTAACATTTTTTACAGCTAGCTCTAACATTTCTCTGCCTTTAAGGTTATTTCTTCCGTGTTCTATCAATCCTTTGTGGTACAGATAACAGAATAAATTATGTTAAATATTTTATTGTTTTATTCTGTTACCGGAGCCTGTTCAATGAAGGCATTATTTAGAAACGCAGCAAAATTCTAATAACCTGTTATGGCTACAAAGGTGAATACTTCAATTTTAGTACAGGATCCTCCATCAGATACCATTACCGGTAAAACGATGGAAGCAGCAGTATTTTCCGGATCAGGAAGAATTGAAGTAAAAAAGGTGCCATTGCCTGTGCCGGGTCCCAAGCAAATTAGGGTAGCAGTAGAAGGATGTGGAATAAGTAACCTTGATATATCCGCATGGGAGGGTAAGTCATTAAACCAATACCCATTACCCGCAGGTGCTCCTGGGCATGAAGGCTGGGGCACTGTAGATGAAGTAGGTGAAAAAGTTACAGGTTATGCAAAAGGAGAAAAAGTTGCTTTTTATTCCTCACATGCATTTGCCGAATATGATCTGGTAGATGTAGGTTGTATGATCAAACTTCCTCCTTCGTTCAGAACTCTGGCATTCCCGGGTGTGCCCTTAGGACAAGTATATAATATTTTCAAAATATGTGATATCAGGAAAGGGCAAACTGTAGCAGTGGTAGGGGCAGGATTTATGGGAAGCATTCTTGTGAGATTATTGCATAAGATAGGTGCTAAAGTTATTGCAATTTCTCAACGACCTTATTCACTTTATCTGGCAAATGAATGTGGAGCCTCTTTTACAGTTAATATGGAGGACATGAATCAGGTGATACAGCAGGTTAAGGAAATAACCTCCGGACAGATGTGCGACAGAGTGATTGAAATTACCGGTAAGGAATTCCCGCTGAATATTGCAGCGGAAATAGTAGCAGAGAAGGGAAAGATGATCATTGCTGGATTACATCAGGATGGATTCAGAAATGTGAATATGTTCTTATGGAATATCAAAGGCTTTGAGGTGATCAATGCATATAACAATAATCCTGCATCCATTATGGAAGGAATGCGTGAGATGCTTAAGCTGATAATTGATAAAGAAATTAACCTGACAGAATTGTATTCACATAGTTTTTCTATAGCTGAAATTGAAAAAGCCTTCCGGATGGCAAAAGAAAGACCGGAAGGATTTATAAAAGGAATAATCTCATTTTAATCAATAACCATATCCACAAACGTTATGAAGGTATTCATGTTTTATCAATCACTTGTTTCCGACTGGAATAATCCTACTGCCCATTTTTTGCGTGGGGTAGTAACGGAACTTAAATCCAGAGGTCACGAGGTAAATGTTTATGAGCAGGATGGAAATGCTCCGGTGACAGAGCTTACTAATGCTCATGGCATGAAAGCGGTTAAAGAGTTTTATTCTTTTTATCCTGACCTGAGTACGAATTTTTATAATTCTGAAAAATTAAATGCCGATACTCTTTTAAAAGAGGCTGACCTGGTACTTGTACAGGATAAAACTGAGCTGGAGATAATAAAAAAATTAATTAAGGCCAGAAAGAAAGGTAAGTTTAAACTCCTTTTTCATGATACAGGGCACAAAGTTGTTACAGACAAGCAATTTATAGAAAGCATTGACCTTTCACTATTCGATGGAGTGGTGGCATATGGAGAGGTAATAAAAAATATATATCTTATTGAAGGTTGGGCACGTCGTGCCTGGGTTTGGCATGAAGGAGTAGACACCAGAATGTTTTACCCCAGAGGATCTAAAACACAGGATGCAGATGCTGTATGGATCGGAAACTGGTCAGAAGACAGAGCAATGGAAATTTATGAATACCTGATAAATCCTGTGAAAGAATTAAAAATCAAAGCAAGGGTTTACGGAGTGAATTATCCAAAGCAGGTGCTTGCAGCTATGAAAGAAGCGGGTATAGAATACTGTGGCTGGCTCCCCAACTACAGAGTGCCGGAGACTTTGGCAAAGCATCGTGTGGCTATACATATACCAAGAAGACCTTATGTACAATTTCTTCCAGGGATACCTACCATAAGACCGTATGAAGCAATGGCCTGCGGAATTCCTTTAATATCTGCGCCGTGGAGCGATTGCGAAAATCTGTTTTCACCGGGGAAAGATTTTCTGGTAGCAAGAACAGGTAAACAAATGGTACTGCATCTTGCTGCTGTATTGAACACTAGTATCAGTGAAGCACTTACTATTTCCTCTATGAGAACTATCAATAAAAATCATTCATGCTATCAGAGAGTGAATGATCTTGAGAAGATCTGTGAAGATCTGGAAATAAGTAAGAGCAAAATTTATAATATGGCAGAAGTAGAAGCAGGAAGGTAAATTGTATACAAAAAATTCAGACAGCTGTTAAAGATTCTACTATAACACCCGTTTTTTTTTATAAATGTTCAATTATTAGGGAGAAAAGTATTCTTGAAAACATTCGTTAAACCGTGCCGGTTAGATTTTTGAATAGATTTTGATATTGTATATGAGGAAGATTCAAATAATGGCGGCTGTGTTGGGAGGAATGCTTCTGACCGGAGCCTGGAGTGGAAATTTAAAAAATGAACAGGTTAATTCAGGCAAATACGACATTTCTGTGATAGCAGAAATGAATGAAATGGAAGCTAAAGAATTTATTGAGAAAGCGGCAAAATCAAATCTGGCTGAAATCGAATTTAGCAAAGTTGCTCAGCAGAAAGCATCCAACAGTGATGTTAAAAGTTATGCTCAGACAATGCAAACTGAGCATACCAAGGCCAATGATGAGCTTAGAAAAATTGCGCAGAAAAAGAATATTACTTTTCCAACCTCAATGGATCAGGAAAAGCAAACTAAACTTGATAATATGCGCAGAAAATCCGGTGCTGAATTTGATAGGGCCTATATGGACTATGCTGTTAATTCACACAGTAAAAGCGTAGAGTTTTATCAAAAAGCTTCAAAAGAGCTTAAAGATAATGAGCTTAAAACATATGCCGACAATACATTGACATCCTTAAAGAATCACCATCAAAAGGCTACACAGCTTAATGATAAGCTGAAAGGAACAGCCAGCAGCAAAGGTGAGTCTGATGGTATGTCAAGAGAGCAACAGCAAAAACAAGGGCAGCAGAAAGATCAAAAGCAGAGCCAGGGGCAGACTAGTCCTCAGCAAAGGCAAAATCAGGGATCTTACTAATTTGTCCTGATAATTATAAAAGGAGTTACCTATGAGGGTAACTCTTTTTTGTTTTCCGGTCTTATATGCTCATCAATTTTTGATATAAGTTCAGTATGCGAGGAGTTGTTCTTCAGAATACAATCTGCATTTGAAAAGGAATTGCATTCTGACTTTTTATGAATCAATACAATTTGCTTTACATTTTTTTCTTTGACTGATGCTAAAACTTTGTCAAAATGCGGTGCCATGGTGTCAATGACAAGGGTAAAATTATCTTTGGATTTTAAAGTTTTCTCAAGAAGCCTGAAATCTGTAAATATGTGTAATATGCTTCCCAGTTTATCTTTAAGTATTTTATTTACAGCCTGAAAATTTATTTTGCTGTTTTCCAGTATAAAAACCTCCCTGCCTGCCATAACATAGTTTATAGCTAAAACAAAAAGTAATGTCGCAACAGTTCAGGGGAATTAAGAGTTAAGAGTTAAGAATGGAATGATGAATGATGAGTGTTGAGTGTTGAATGATGATGGTTAGAGATCGTATAGTTTTTTGATTTTATTATATTCTTCTTCGGTTATCGGGTCGAAATGGGGAGAAGGGGAAGTGATTAAATCCCGGATATAATTTTGCTCGGGAAGCTGTTTTGCATTGGTCTGGAATATAACTGCTGATGAGCCGATTATTTTAATTTCTTCAAAATGAGTCATTGAAGTTATTTTATAATAAGTTTTATTGTCTTTAGACCTTCTGAATTCCGGAAAACCAGCCTCCATTATCCTTAATTTTAATTGCGCAAGCTAAACAATAAAATTTATATTATTTTTGTTTTATTACTTAAGTAAATGACTGATTATGAGTTTGACTGAAGCAGGGGAATCCCTGGATATCAAAAAATGGATTATAGCTCTGTTTTCCATCATTACCCTTACCATCATTGCCTATTATCCTTCCCTGGAAAACGGCTTCACCAATTGGGATGATCCTAACTATGTGCTGGAGAATCCTTATATCTCTAAATTAAATAACAAGAATGTAAAAACCATTTTTTCGGAATATTACATGGGTAATTACCACCCGCTCACCATGCTTTCTCTTGCACTGGATTATAAATCCGGCAAGCCCGATGCATATGTTTACCATAGGACAAATCTTGTGCTTCATTCATTGAATTCAGTAGTTGTCTTTATATTAATATTTCTGTTAATAAGAAATTTTCCGGTTGCTCTTATTACAGGAATTTTGTTTGGCGTACATGCCATACATGTTGAGTCTGTAGCATGGATTTCTGAAAGAAAAGATGTGTTGTACACCTTTTTCTTTCTTCTCTCATTGGTTTGCTACACCAGGTATACAAACAATAAAAAATATACGCTTTACTTTCTTAGTCTTATTTTATTTCTTCTTTCCTGCTTATCAAAAGGTATGGCTGTTTCACTTTCAGTTACTCTGATAGCAATAGATTATCTTAAAGGCAGGAACTTGTTGAGTAAAAATGTTATTCTGGAGAAAATTCCTTTTTTTATAGTTTCAGTTATCTTTGGTGTTGTAGCTGTTTTCGCCCAAAAGCTTGGTCCGGATACAGAAGGCATTCCGGATTACAATTTCTTTAAAAGAATTCTTTTTGCATCATACGGGTTCTGTCAATATATATTCAAAACTATATATCCGTTTCAACTTTCTGCATTTTATCCCTATCCTGAAAAGCAGGCTATCCCGACACAGTTTTTTATTTATCCGATTATAGCTATGGGAATATTGTTCCTGATCTGGAAATTTTCTTCCAAATCAAAACTATATGTTTTCGGAATGGCTTTTTTTATCATCAATGTATTTCTTGTTCTGCAGCTATTGCCGGTGGGTAGAGCCATTATGGCCGACAGGTATGCTTATGTTCCTTCTATAGGAATATTTTTAATGATTTCAGCTTTATTGTATAGGGCTTTTCAAAACCAGAATATCATTTTTTATGTTGCCACCATCTCCTTTTATGTTGTTGCTCAAATTTGGTTTACCAATGGATATGTAAAAGTGTGGGACAATAGTATCAGTCTCTGGAATCATGTTCTTGCTAATTTTGAATCTGATGTGGCTTATAACAACAGAGGAGTAGCTTATTCTGATAAGGGAGAATATTTGAAAGCAATTGAAGATTTTAATAAAGCAGTAACAATTAACCCTAACCATAAAGAAGCTTATAATAACAGAGGAGTTGCTTATGCAAATATTGAAAAGTATGAAGATGCAATTAAAGATTACAACCAATCACTTTCCATCAGCCCGGCTTATTCCAATGCCTATTACAATCGTGGCAATGCTTATGCAAAACTTAAAAAATATGAATTAGCTATTGAAGATTATAATAAAGTAGTCCGATTGAATCCTGCTTATGCAGGAGTTTACAACAACCGGGGCCTGTCTTTAAAAGAAGCCGGAAGGTATAAAGAAGCATTAGATGATCTGAATAAGGCAGTGAAATTAAATCCAAAGAATGCAGAGGCTTACTCCAACAGAAGTCTTGTCAAATACCAGTTGCAGGATTTTCAGGGAGCAATTGACGATAATAAAATTGCCATTAGCCTTAAACCGGGCACATCAAGCGCTTATCTCAATAGTGGAATTGCCAAGTGTCGTGCCGGTAATTTAACAGATGCACTGCTGGATTTTGACGCGGCGCTGAGATACAATCCATCTGACAAGGAAGTATATTTAAACAGAGGCATTACCTATTATCATTTACGCGAATTGGAAAAGGCTATGGCAGATATAGAAAAAGCTATTTCCATAGATCCTTTGTATGCTGAAGCTTTTTTCAACAGAGGGATTATTAAATCCGGCCTGAATGACAACAAAGGTGCATTGGAGGACTATACTACAGCTATAAAATTTGATCCTAAGCATGCCAGAGCATACGCCAACAGGGGAATATTAAAATTTGCTGACAAGGATTATAAAGCAGTCATAGATAATTTAAGTGAGGCCATTTCAATTGATCCTGCTTATGCAGATGCTTATTGCAACCGTGGACTTGCCAGAACTTATATAAAAGATAACAAAGGCGCTATGGATGATTATAACAAAGCTATAGAAATTAATCCCTCTTTCGGACTTGCTTACAATAACAGAGGAGTTTTAAAATATCAGTCAGGAGATAAAAAAGGTGGTTGTGAAGACTGGAAGATGGCAGTGAATGCCGGTTATGAGTCAAGCAGAAAGTTTTTGGAAACCTATTGCTTACAATAAAACTTGAAATCCGAAATTCGAAAATAGAATCCCTGTGAATTAACTTTTAACTCTAAACTTTAAACTTTAAATCTAACCTACCAACTTCCTCAATAACTCCAGATTAATCCAATCCATATCACCTTCTTTAGGAGTCTCCAGTACTTTAGGTATATCGGGAAAATTTTGTTGGATATATTTAAACGGTACTAAACCAATTTTGCCTTTACCTATGTTTTCATGCCTATCTATTCTGCTTCCCAATGCACCTTTCGAGTCATTAAAGTGAAATGCTTTGATGGTTTTAACTTTGATAGTTTTTTCAACCTGGTTAAAAAAATCTTCAATTCCTTTCTCATTAGAAATATCGTAGCCAGCTGCAAAAGCATGGCAGGTATCAATACAAACTGCAGTTCTGTTTTTACCTGTTTCTTTAAGAATAGATTGCAGATGCTCAAGTTTCCAACCTATGCTTGATCCTTGACCCGCGGTATTTTCCAGCAATATTTTCGTTTTACAATCTGCTGTAGCTTCAATCACGATATTTAATCCATCTATTATTCTCTGTATGGCTTCTTTTTCAGTAATATCTTTGCATGATCCCGGATGCATTACCGCATAAGCCAGTCCTAAGGTATCGCATCTTCTTACTTCTGCAGCGAGGGATAATACAGATTGCTTTCTGATAGATTCATCTGCACTGGCAAGATTGATAAGATATGTACAGTGTGAAAATGCTTTTTTTATTGCAAAATCTTTTAAGTCTTTCCTGAAGATTTTGGCATCTTCTATTGTTATTGTTTTTTCAGCCCATTGTCTCTGATTTTTGGTAAAAATCTGAAAGGTTTGGATACCTAATCGTTGTGCTTCAATAAAGGCATTTTGATAACCTCCGCTTATGGAACAGTGTACGCCTAACATATATTATAGTCAGTTTTTTTTATAAATTGAAGGAAACCAGATATAGTGATGATAACTTCTTCATTCTTTAAATCCTGAAACAATGATGAAATGTATGTTTCTGCATCTGATAGAATTGTAAAGTTCTCAAATAAGAAATTTATATTCTCAATTTTGCAGTTTTCCGTAATAAACTCAATAAAATGATGAAGGATGGCTAATTCTTTTTTGCTGCATTTACCCGACTTATGATAACTTTCCAATAAGTCATCAAGTTCCATCCTGAAAATTTCATAAGGCTCCAGATCGTCTAAAGAGGAAGACATTGTAATTTTTTTCTTAAATTTAAGTTATTATTAATTGAGATTAATATAAATCCGTTTGAATCAGGCTTTCTTTTTATATCACCCCGCACTTAAGGAAATACTTATTCGCCTCGCCATGCTATTGGTCTTGGTTATGATGTATGTAAGTCCGCTTTCTTTATATGCTCAGGTGGAATTAGGTGAAGAGGATGAATATTTTCTTAACGATTATCTGGAAATTCTGGAGGATCCAACCTGCAATTTGACCATTGATCAAGTATCATCTCCTGAAGTGTCATCTGCTTTTATAAAAAACCAGGGTGTTTCAATCAATACAAATCTGGAGTCGGTTTATTGGTTAAAATTTACTCTAAGACCGTCTTCAAAGGATGATTATTCAAGGAACTGGCTGATCGAAGCTTATGACTTTAAAATTGACAGTATTACTTTTTATTACCCACAGGGTTCCGGAGGGTATAAAACTGTTTCTACAGGGGATGTCTTTGACTTTAAAAGTAAGTTTTTCAATCATAAAAATTTCCAGTTTGTACTTCCCTCCATCAAAGAAGAAACAACTTTTTATCTCCGTGTAAAATCGGAACAATATGTTGCTTTCATTTTTGTATTACGAACCTTCCAGAGGTTTACCAATTATGCGCTGATGGAGTATTATTTTCTGGGTTTTTTCTATGGTATTATTATAATTATAGCTCTATTCAACCTGTTTCTTTTTCTCTCCGTTCGAGATAAGGCTTACCTCTATTATGTTTTTTATGTTATCAGCATAGGGTTGTTTTCTGCGTCCATGGACGGGATGGCATTCCAGTTCCTATGGCCAGAAAAGCCGGAACTAAATGAGTATCCCGTACCAATCTCCTCCTGGCTGCTGATTTTATCTGCTTTGTTTTATGTGAGAAGCTTCCTGCTTACCTATAAAAATGACAGATTTTCAGACTATGCCATTTTGCTCCTTGCAGGTTTAAAGACATTGATATTTATAGCGGCCTTCACTATAGAGCCCGATTATCTATGGGTGCCTAAATTCGATATATTCTGCCTTTTCATTGTATTTCTCATCTCAATCAGGTCATTTATGAAAGGCTTCAAACCGGCAAGGTATTTTGTGCTGGCTTTCGCCTTTTTATTTACCGGGTTCTTTATTTTCATGCTTACTAACCAACGGATGATTGAGTCCAACTCATTTACCATTTATGCTGTAAGCTATGGAGCTGTTTTTGAGGTGGTGTTCTTATCTGTGGCCCTGGCTGACCGTATCCGTACCTTCAAGCAAGAAAAAGAGGAGGCACAGGAAGAAATGATCAAACAGCTTAAAGAAAAAGAACAACTGAAAGATAAACTCAATCTTGAACTGGAAGAAAAGGTAAAAGAGCGGACAGCCGAACTTCAGAAAGCAAACGAGGAAATTCAGAGAATGAATTCATTGCTTTATGCCGACAAGCAAAAACTCGAAATCAATGTAAAGGATCTGTCTCAGGCAAGGGTAATGATGAAAGATGTCAGTTTTGAGGAGTTTAAAGCCATTTATCCTGATGATGAATCATGCTACAGATTCCTTGAAAGTCTGAAGTGGCAGGATGGTTTCCATTGTAAAGAATGTTCTAATACCAATTATAGTCAGGGACCAATACCTTTTTCAAGAAGATGTTCCAAATGCAGTAATATTGAAGTTGTTACTGCAGATACCATCTTTTACAGACTTAAATTCCCGCTCATTAAGGCATTTTATATGCTTTTCCTTATAGCCAATAGAAAAGAAATTACCATTGATGAATTGTCGGAAACTCTTGATTTGAGGAGACAAACCTGTTGGTCATTCAAGAAAAAAGTTATCAGCGCAATTGAGGGTCGGAAAAAGCCAAAAAATGCCAGCGACGGATGGAGCTATCTAATCATGAACCCTTCAGAAAGAAAACTGCGGCATTAATATTTCTTTCTTTTTTTTCACTTTTCTTATTTTATATTTTTTCCTAAAACGCTTGTATTATATTTGGATATTTGTACTTTTCTAATAAATCCATGTATCATTCCACAATGTTCTAATTGTTTGATAAAAAAATATTTTTTTAGTAGCTAAGCGTAATTTCCATTAAAATAGCATTTTTAGTAAATCACTGATAATCATTAGAGTTTGGAAAAATATCATTTAGATCTATTGGTAGTTAAACGTAATAAAAAAATTTACAATCAATTGATTATCAATTATTTATGCAAAATTTTTTCTCTAAACTGTTTGTTTTTCCCTTAAATCCGTATTACCTTCATAATAACCGAAACAAGAAACTTCCACAAAAATTGAATTTATGCAAGTTAGATTTACATATCCTTTGAACCACTCAGTTGATAATCTTGCTGATTTTCTGTCTAAGCTTAAAGAAGCCGGATACGATGGAGTGGAAATGCAGCTTCCTAAAGAGAAAGTAGAGAAGTTTATATTAAAACATGTATTAAAGGATTTGAATCTTTTATTTGTGGCTACAATAAAGCTCGAATACAATACTTTTGAAGAATACTTTACAGCATATATAAATGCTCTGAATGATTTGCAGGAGTTTGAGCCGGTGGCTATCAACTCGGTAACAGGCAAGAGCTGGTTTTCTTTTGAGCAAAATTGCAGACTTATTGAAGAAGCGGCATTGTTTGCAGTGAAAACAGGTATAAAGGTATACCACAAGGCGGACAGAAATGGTTTTGCTTTCCATCCTGCAGTAGTTGGTAATTATATCAAAACATTCGCAAATCTTGAGTTTACTTCAGACTTTTCAGAATGGGTAATAGCTTCGGGTATGGAACCTAACAGGTTTAAAAACCTGTGCGGAGACATTTCTTTTTCTCATATTAACTGTAAAATTGCCGATACAAATACTGCTCAGATATCTGATCCAAGAGCACCTGAATTTTCAGGCTTGATGGAGCAATATATTAAATCCTGGGAGGAAATAGTTGCGAATGCCTGCAGAACTGAAAAAGCTCTTGTGACTATAAATACAGCTTTTGATCAAGCATGTGCTCCAAAATTACCTTACAGCAATATGCCTGTATCCAATGCCTGGGATATTAATCTTTACCTTTTAAAGACATTGTCAGAGGCTTTTGCGAAATACGCTGCAAAAGCAGAACAAACTCAAAAGGTTAAAGTGGAATTAAAAGAAGAAGAAAAATCTATACTCGTAAAAATGGAAAGACATCAGTTAAACTAATTAACTGATGTCTTTCCTTTAAAAAGCCACGCAAGATTAATTTAATCCGCTTTTACTGATGATGATACCTGAAACTTTGGCTTCTTCAGGTAATGTTTCCTTCACCAGATTTCCGGGTAATGTGAGAGGGTCCAACAAAAATGTTAGTCCTAATCTTTCCACTCTTACTCCTGGGCCTTCTTCAGTGGATTCTATACTATCGATCAAATGATATTTTTTGATGTCCGCAATAGTAGACCCTACGCCGATACCGGTTTTGGTTTTATAAGAAGGATCAGAAATTTTTATTCTGTAAATTCTACAATCTTTATTACAAACAGGTTCAATTCTTAAGGCAGAAGAATCAGAATTGGTTTTTATAAAATAAGCCTGGTAGGATTGGCCATCCAAAGAATAGCTGGCTTGTCTTATCTTAGTTTTATTGTAAAAAGTATTGAGCTCTTCAATGGTCATGTCAATTTTTGCATAACCTGCCTGTTCTTTGGAAATTCTATATTCTTCTGAAACAGATTCTTCATTAAGGTCTAATACTGAACTACCGGATTGTTTTTGGGCATTTTCGCAGCCCACAAGAACGGCACCGATGATCAACAGGGACAAATATTTTTTCATATACCCGACAGTAGTTAATTTTTGGAAGGATTATATTGATATTTAAGTATATACAACTTGTTTTAGATTTTATTGTTTAAAAGATCAGATTTAAACAAATGTAAAACGCAGAACATGAATTATTTATACGTCTAACCATAAAAAAGTTCTGACTATTTTACATTATAAATTACACCTGGTCAAACAGGGGAGAAGACAGGTACCTGTCTCCGCGGTCGCAAATTATGCAAACAACCACTGCTTTTTCAATATTTACGATTAATTTTTTTACAGCAGCAACCGCACCGCCACTGCTCATACCTGCAAAAATAGCTTCTTCCTTACTTAGCCTTCTGGCCATTTCTGTGGCTTCGGTCTGGGATACATCTATGGTCTGGTCAACCCTTTCCTTTTCGAAAATTTTGGGTAAATAAGCCTCCGGCCAGCGTCTGATTCCCGGAATTTGGGAACCTTCCACCGGTTGCACTCCTACAATCTGAATATTTTCATTTTTTTCTTTAAGAAATCTGGAAACACCCATAATGGTTCCTGTGGTACCCATAGATGACACAAAATGTGTAACCTCACCATTGGTATCTCTCCAGATTTCCGGACCCGTAGTATAGTAATGTGCCATGTAATTGTCGGGATTCGAGAATTGATTAAGCATATAGTATCCACCGGAAGCGAATTTTTCATTGGCATAGTCAATTGCTCCTTCCATTGATTTTTCTTCCGGTGTCAATATCACCTTTGCGCCGAATGCTTCCATCGTTTTTACCCTCTCCTTTGTGGCATTGGATGGCATGACTAATTCTATTTCCAGATTATATAACCTGGCGATCATAGCCAGAGCGATACCGGTATTTCCGCTGGTGGCTTCAATTAATTTCATTCCCGGCTTTAATTCTCCTCTTTCAAGCGCCCCTTTGATCATTCCCAACGCCGCTCTGTCTTTTACGCTACCGCCCGGATTATGTCCTTCCAACTTGGCATATACCTTTATACCCTTTTTATTAATAACCCTGGTTAATTCTACTAAGGGAGTATTCCCTACAAATTCCAATAATGAAGCCATATAAATTTAAATCGTTCCGGGTAAGTTTTTAATATCTTCCAGCTTGCCCAATTCTATCTGGGCTTTGTGGTATACTGTTGAGAAAGGTGGAATACTTTTGGTTAGCCATACATTTCCTCCTATAATACTGTGATGGCCAATGACAGTATCTGCGCCAAGAATGGTTGCCCCAGCATAGATCACAACATGGTCTTCTATAGTCGGGTGCCTTTTTTTGCTTGCCTGGTTTTTATTTACGCTCAATGCACCCAAAGTTACGCCCTGATATATTTTCACATGCTTGCCTATTACCGAAGTTTCTCCTATGACTATACCGGTTCCGTGGTCAATGCAAAAGTATGAATCTATTTTGGCGCCGGGATGTATGTCTACTCCTGTTTTGGCATGCGCAAATTCTGTAATGATCCTGGGTAATAGAGGAAGGTTAAGCTGATATAGCGCGTGCGCTATTCTGTACATGGCTATTGCAAAAAATCCCGGATAGGTACGGATTACCTCATATGCATCTTTCGCTGCAGGATCGCCGATAACAATGGCTTCCACGTCGGTTTTCAATTTGCTGTGAATTTCCGGTAGCAAATCAAGAAATCCATTCGTTAAAACTTCCGGCTTTTTATCAAGCATCCCTTGCATGCTTTTCAGAAGTGACAAAAGTTCGTTATTAAGTTCTTTATATCTTTTCTCAAATTCCTCAATGCCCTTGTACTGGACATGGGACAGCTCAGGAAACATAAACTCCAGATATTTTATGAATAAATCACATATTTTCTCAGAAGCAGGGAAGGGCTTGGTCACTTTATGTGATAAAAATACCTTATTGATAAACTCACTTTTTAACATATGCCAAAATTACAATTAAGGCAAGATTATAAAAATTAATGACGATAAAAACTGTTTTTATTTCTTTTCCCAAAGGCTGTCAGCAAAATACTGCTTTCCGTCAAGAAAATTTCCTGATACATTAAATCCGCAGACCTTGGCCAGTTCAGTGATTTCCTGCAACGAAAATTTTCTGGAAACCTCTGTGTGTATTGGTTCATAAGCGTTTAGTTTTATTTTAGCATCCCTAAAGGGTAAATAAATTTCTGTGTCTTTCTTGCTGAAGATATAACTATTCACCTCTCCGGAAACCGGATTGTATTCCGGAAAATATTCAAACAAGGATATATCGACATCTGCTTTTAGTTCATTTCGCATTCTGTGGAGAATATTCAATTGAAATTTATCTGTGATGCCCAACCTGTCTTTATAGGCTTTTAAAATCATACGTGGATCTTTCTTTAAATCAAATCCGATCAGCAGAAGGTCATGCCGATTCATACGCTTTCCGATTTCTGATAGGAATTTTATAGTTTCATCCTTTCGGAAATTTCCAATGCTTGATCCTAGAAATAACACTATTTTCTTTCTTCCGTTTTCAGGAATAAAATTCAAAGCATTCAAATAGTCGTCTGCAACAGGCACAATGTTAAGACCTGTAATTTCTGACGAAAGATTGTGATTAAGTTTTAACAAAGAGTTCTCTGAAATATCTACCGGGTAATATGTGAAATCCGGTATTTTTGAATTTACGTATTCGAGAAGGATCCTTGTTTTGTAACCATCGCCAGCGCCTAATTCTATAATGTCAAAGTCATAATTATCCTTAACAAATTTGAGCATCAAGGCTTCCTTTTGGGTTTCCAGAATTTCATATTCACACCTGGTCAGATAATATTCCGGAAGTTGCATTATTTCCTGAAATAATCTGTCACCCTCCTTATTGTAAAGGTATCTGGATGGTATACATTTAGGTTCTGATAGTAAACCTTCAATTACATCGTCCTGAAATTTTTTTATTAATTCTTCTGAATAATTTTCTATCCTTCTCATACTTCTATTTTACTCAATACTTTCTGCTAATCTGATCCCGCTGAACTGCCATCTCTTATCAGGATGGAAAAAATTTCTGTAACTGTGTCTTATATGAGAGACAGGTGTTGCGAATGAACCCCCTCTTAAAACCATCTGGTTAATCATAAACTTGCTGTTGTATTCTCCGATAGCACCTGCATCTTTTTTGTAAAATGGATAGGGCAGAAATGCACTATTTGTCCACTCCCAAACATCTCCGAAAAACTGGAAATTTTTTCCTGCTTTTATGATCGGTTCATAATTTTGGCTTTCCAGCAGGTTGTAACTTTTCTTAATCTTTAATGAGAATTTTCTTGCTGCCGCTTCCCATTCATGTTCTGTTGCAAGTCTTTTATTTTTCCATTTGGAAAATGCATCTGCCTCATAAAAGCTGACATGACAAACGGGAGCTTGCATATCAATTTTCTTAAATCCTCCCTGAAGTGAATAATAAAACCAATAATTATCCTGCTTGTGCCAATACATAGGTGCTTTTATATTATTTTTATTCACCCATTCCCATCCTTCTTGCAGCCAATAGCGGAAATTTGTATATCCCCCTGCTTCTATAAATTCAAGATATTCTTCATTGGTTATAAGTCTGTCCTGAATCTTGAAGGAATGTAAATATATTTTGTGATATCCTTTCTCTGCATCATAACAAAAATCTTCACCTGAATATCCGGTTTCATACAATCCTTCTTCTACTATATAAAAGCTACTCTCAGACTTCTCATATGCGGGTGATTTTTTTTTGTTTAAATACACGGGGAAAAGAGGGTTATGTCCCAAGATGTATTTGATATCCATCAGGAGAAGTTCCTGATGTTGTTGTTCATGATTTAATCCCAGGAGTACTAAATCAATAATCCCCTTATCCAATATTTTTTCCTGGTCCAGAAATGCCAGCATGTGCTCATCGACATGCTTTCTGTAATGGTATATTTCTTCCACTGAAGGCCTGGTCATATGTCCTCTTTGTGCACGAAGAATTCGTCGACCAAAAGATTCATAATAACTATTGAAATGGTAATTATATTCTCTGTTAAATTCACGATAGTTCTTAAAAAATTTTTTAAGGATGAAATCTTCGAAAAACCAGGTAGTATGAGCTATATGCCATTTAGGCGGGCTTACATCTGTTATCGGTTGGATAACGTAATCTTCTGTCTTTAGCGGTGCACAGATCTCTTCAGTCTTTTGTCTGATGTTTAAATACTTTTGGCTTATATTAAGCAGCTTCCCAGATTCATTTATTTTGTAAACTTCATTTTTTAAAAAATTCAATCTTTTCCCTGACCTTTTTTCCATACCATTCCCCGCTGTTATTACCCTTCCAATATTTAGAACCACGTGTTTTACCACATTGTTATATACCTGCTGAATTTCCTTTACAGGCTTATTGTTTTATTATAAAATAACATGGTTTCTTAATTACTATTAATATGACTGCAAATGTTTGTGGAAGGGAAAAAACTACCAGATGGATACTTGGTATAGTCTTATTCGTATTAGGGTTAATTATTACGGGGGTGGCAGGATGGATTTTAGGAATTTTAGGTATTATTTCAATTCTGACTGCACTGTTTTCATACTGCCCGGTAAACTACCTGGCAGGAAGGAATACCTGTAGTATTGCCGGACATGATGAAGGTTCATATACAAACAGGGATCTTTAAAAAAAAGCTGTATCAGGTTGTCTTATTACAGGCTTGTTGATACAGCTTTTTAATTGTTAACTTGGGCTTATTTAGCTGAAGTAATTCTTTTTTGAAGTTGTAGCGCCAATTCGCTATCTAAAGACCCATCAGGAATTCCCTCTACTCTTGCAATTTCTAAACCGTTTTTGATAACTATGCATGTTGGAATGCTTCTGACATTGAATTTCTTTTCCCACTGTTCCGGGCTTTTCAACTCTGTATCTATAAAATATACTGAAATTTTTTCCTGTTTTATATTTGCCTGATCAGCAGATTTGATCAGTTGGGGTAACATCCTTTGTGTTTGAGCATGCCATATACCACCTACAAAAACAATATTAGCATCTTTAGGAAGTTTTTTTATCACATTTATATTTTGTGTCTCAGGATTGTATTGTCGGTAATTTCTCTGAAACCAAAACATATCTTCAAGATAATACAAGTCTACTTCTCCAAGCATCATACCGTTTGAAACTTCCGGACTGTATGTGCTGCAGGATGACATAATCACAATAAACAATAAAGAAAAGATTCCTGGTCTAACGTCTTTCATATCCACCTCTGTTTTGATTAGTTCTTAAGAAACTAACAGGGCAGAAATGAATGTTGTTTTTCCTTCCACCTTTTGGCTTGAAAAACAAACAATTATCACAGGCTGAAATTTTTCGGTTTATATTTTTTGTTCAATATAACTGATACTGAATAGTTAAAAGAACCCTTTAGATTTTTCAAGTTCGATTGCCTGGAGCGCAAAAGTGTCTATATCTTCTACCGGTACTGACTCTCCTGTAGGCACAATGGTTTTGATATGATCATTATATGCAGGGAAACCTGTAGCCAGAAGAAACATAACATATCTGCCTCTATCCTGGAGGTAAAGTCGGGGAATTCCCGCATATTTCCCATCAATGGCAGGACTGATATAAAAGAAATGTCCGTGATTTTTTACAATAAATTCTTTATCTCCTGATTTTTCATTTATTCCGTCGGTGAGAATCAGATTTTCTACTTCTCCTGACCTTTCCCAGAAGTATTTTCTTTCGTCATTTATTAAAAGCAACAATCTTCCGTGAACGCTTTCCAGAAGTTCATAATATCCGTATTCCAATAACTTGCCTTGCATGTAATTATCCTCCTTTTTTTCAAAACAAGCCCAAAAAAAAATTAGTTTTGCAGGAATGGAGATTGAAAACATGAATTATGGCTATATCATTTGAAAGTCTGAGGGTAGGTAAAAAATATTATTTGAAAAATCACGGAGAAAAAATTTCTTTTCTTATAGAGGAGAAGACTGCAAATAATGATTTTCTCATAAAGGATATCTACACTCTTGAGAAATATTTTTTATCTGAATTTGTCAAATACGGGAAAGGTAAAGATTATGACTTGCGGGAATTATAATGAGAATGTTCAAGCAGTTTTTGGATTTATTCACCTTAAACTTTATTTTTATCATTATCAATGAACTTTTAAAAATAAAAGGAAATGCAATACAGAACATTTGGAAGAACCGGCTGGGAAGTAAGTGAAATAGGATATGGCATGTGGGGGTTAGCCGGCTGGACAGGTACTGATAAATCAGAGCTGGATGAATCATTGGAGTTATCAGTGGAATCGGGAGTAAATTTTTTTGATACAGCATGGGCATATGCTGCAGGGCAAAGTGAAAAAATTTTAGGAAATCTTATAAAAAGGCATAACAACAGAAAGTTGTATGCAGCCACCAAAATACCTCCTAAAAATCTACAGTGGCCATCAAAAGCACATTTCAAACTTGAAGATGTATTTCCTTATGATCATATCATTGAATATACTGAAAAAAGCTTAAGCAATCTTGGGTTAGAGACCATTGATCTTATGCAGTTTCACGTATGGGAAGATTCCTGGGCAAATGATGAAAGATGGCAGAAGGCCATTGAAAAATTGAAGAAGGAAGGAAAAATTCAGGCAATGGGTATTAGTGTGAACAGATGGGAGCCGGAAAACTGCCTTAAAACATTTGAGACAGGTTTGATAGATGCAGTTCAGGTAATTTATAATATTTTTGATCAGGCTCCGGAAGATAAATTATTTCCTGTATGCAGGAATATGAATATTGCAGTTATAGCGAGAGTTCCTTTTGATGAAGGAACATTGACCGGAATGTTAACCAAAGATACCGTATTTCCGGATGATGATTGGAGAAGATTATATTTCTGTAAAGAAAATCTTATTCCCAGTGTAGAGCGGGCAGAAAAACTTAAGGAGGTTGTACCTCAAGGTATGACTTTGGCGGAAATGGCTTTGAGATTTATACTTTCAAACCAAGATGTTGCAACCACTATACCGGGAATGAGGAAATTGAGAAATGTGAAGAGCAATGTTAGTACCAGTGACGGTAAAGGTTTATCTCCAGAGATAATAAACAAACTCAGATCTCACAGATGGGATCGATACCCCACTGAATGGTCTCACTAATCACATAGTTATGATTCAGAAATTGAAAATAAAATTCAGCTGGTTTCTTTCCCTTCTGGGAATCAGGATTGCATTTTTGAGATTTCTGATTCAGACTAAAGACAATTCCAGATTACTGTTTGCCGGTGTAGGTATAATACTTTTTTGGAGAGGGGTTTGGATTGCTGCTGATCAATATTTATTTCCTGAAAATCTTAATTTGAGTTTAATTGCAAGTATTATTCTTGGAGCGGCGATCATTATCAGTATGAAGATTAAGAATTTGTGATTTCGGGCACATGCCACAAAGTTTTTTTGTTTTTCTATAAATCACAGATCGGATGAAGGGACTTATTTACATATCTTTTGTTTTTATATTATTTTCATGCAATCGCTTTACCATTGCCTCTAAGGCGGACCAGCACGGCACAGGCACGACCAATGAACCTGGAACTAGGTTGGATCCATATCCCGGGGTAGATCTTTATGAAGAGTATAGGAGATTAGACAAGCTGCCACCCATTCCATTTCCGGAAGATTCTGCCGAGATTAAATCTTAATTGATCTAAGTTTACTGTTTTCAGCATTTTTTTGAGTATTTTTGAAATAAGTGTGTGGAAAAAATATTTCAACCATAGTTGGTATTTTTCGTAACTTACTTGTTTGTAATTCCCAAAAAACTGAATTTTTATCTAATGAAATTCCATCTGTTCAGGCTGTTTTTTAGCAGCTTATTCGCTACTGTTTTTCTGTTTAATGGCTTAACTACTTCATTTGCAGCACCACCGGCAGGAACCAATGTAAGCAATAATACAAACGGTTTAGCCAAGACCGATCTAAGTGCAGGTTCTACTAATCAGGCTATTATCGGATTTAGTATTAGCGGTACAGTAGCCAATACCATGACATCGGTTACATTTCCATTGAATTCGACACCTGTTGGAAAATTCGTAAATCCCAGGTTATTCAGTTCGACAGATAACACGTTTGCCACCACAGCTGATAATACAAATATTGGAGGGACGGTTAATGTTACAGCGACTAATATTCAGTTTACAGGGCTTAATCAAACGATAGATAATACAGTAAGATATTATTATTTGGTTGTAGATATTAACCCGGCGGTAACTACTTCCACACCAACTATAAGACCCTCATTAACGCAGGCAAACATTGGTATGACTACAGCCAATGTCAATAACTTCTCAATTACCGGTCAAACCTACAGTTTTTATCAATTTTGTACCGGGGATGTTCCAACACATAATGTTAATCTGACCGGACAGCCTGGTGGTTCGTGGTTAAGTCCTTCCGATAGCAGAAAGGGAATTTGTTGTGGTCTTAATCCTGACTCTCCTGATAATTTGAGATGTGTGGAGTTCTTGGTTACCCTGGATCCAGGTTCTCAAGGAATTAGATTTGAAATTGCTACCGGTGCAGAGCCTTCAGGTTCAATGGGATGGCAGCTTGAATGTACATTACCTGAAAAACCTGTTGGACAAGACATCTGTCTGGATGGTGTGGGCCCTCACAGAGTTACTTTCTGTAAGCCAGGAAATAACCCTAACTCTTACCGGATTGTATCCATACCTCGTCCACAGGTTTCACCTCCTGTAGTTGTTAGTGATGGTTGTACCAGTACACTCACTGCTACCGGCTATAATGTTGCCAGTATAGTATGGACTGCTGTAGGAGCTTCTCCTGATCCTAATCAGGCACTTACCCCTGCACAGACTACCTTATATAATAGTTACCTGAGTTGTACCAATGCATGTCCTGTGGTAACAGCCAGATATCAGGTTGGTGCACCCGATTATGTAGATTACAGAGTTAGTGGAACTCCGCTTGGAGGTTGTGATTTAACGCCTGTTTCTTTTACGACCAGGGTATATTTTGTTAATGACAAAACAGCAACGATTATGCCTCTGGAACCAACTATCTGTTTCGGAGGAACACATACAACAATTACCGCAGTGGGTACAGGTGGAGCGCCACCGTATACTTATGAATGGAGTACCGGTGAAACCACACAGTCCATCAACGTGTCTTCGGTAGGTACTTATTCGGTTATTATCAGAGACACCACGAGTTGTCCTGCTGCTACTGCTTCAAGAAATGTAACGGCTTATCTTTCCCCTATAACTGCAAATGCAGGTCCTGATGTAAATTCATGTTCGAATAATGCCAATGTGGTGTTAAACGGATCTGTTTCTCAAGCCACAGGTGGAATTTGGTCTGGTGGGGCAGGTTCGTATCAACCTAACAATACCAGTCTGGTTGCAACCTATGTTCCAACTCCTGCTGAAATTTCAGCAGGTAATCCTATAAGTCATACATTAACAACAACAGGTAATGGGTCATGTCCTGCTGAATCTGATCAGGCAATACAGACAATTACTCCGGCACCAACTGTAAACATAGGAGGCAATAGAAGTCTCTGTGCCAATAATGCTAATGTGGCGTTCAATCCGGTAATTGCCAATAATCCAACATCTGTTCAATGGGTAGGAGGTGCAGGAACATTCTTCCCTGACAGAAATACTGCTGTAGCCACCTATACTCCAACAGCAACAGAAATTTCAAATGGATCTGTTCAACTGACTTTAGTTGTATCCAAAACGGGATGTAACAACGTCTCTGATCAGGCTACAATTACATTCACACCGGCTCCAACGGCAACAGCAGGTGCTAACCAAACTGTATGTTATAACAATGCCAATGTTTCACTTAACGGAAACGTGACTATAGCAGGTGGCGGCCAGTGGACCACTTCAGGAACCGGTACGTTTGCCAATGCCAATAGTACAATCACAACCTATACCCCTTCGGATGCTGATAAGAACAATGGTCCGATTACTTTAACTTTGACAACCACCAGTAATAATAACTGTCTTGCTGTAAGCAGTCAGATGCAGGTTTCATTTACTCCTGCTCCGACCATTAGTGCAGGGCCTAACCGTACAGTCTGCAGAAATAATGCAGATGTGGCTTTGTCCGGTAATGTTACAGTCGCTACAGGTGGGGTCTGGACTACATCCGGTTCAGGAACATTTAGTAATGCAAATGCTTTGCAGACAACTTATACACCTTCCGAAGCAGAAAAGTCAGGAGTGGTAACTTTAACCCTTACAAGTACCGGTCATGGAAATTGTTCTGCGGTTACTTCTCAAATGCAGATTTCTTTTACTGCCTCACCTACAGCTAATGCAGGAGCTAATCAATCCAGATGCTCTAACAATCCAAACGTGACGCTGAATGGTGCGGTAACTATTGCAACAGGTGGTGAATGGACTTCTTCCGGTTCGGGTAGCTTTGCAAACTCCGGTGCACTTGCCACAACTTATCTTCCTTCAGCCACTGATATATCAAATGGAAATGTGGTTCTTACCCTTACAACAACCGGAAATGGTACCTGTAACCCGGTATCAAGTCCGATGACGGTAAATTTTACTGCGTCGCCAACAGCTAATACAGGTGGGAATAGGACAATATGTGCTGACCTGAATTCTATTACTCTTAATGGGGCTGTTACTGTAGCTGGAGGAGGGCAATGGACAACTTCAGGTACAGGTACATTTTCAAATGCTAACGCATTAAATACAACCTATACCCCTTCAGCACAAGATAGAACTAATGGCAATGTAACTCTTACTTTAACCACTACATCAAATGACAATTGTAATGCAGTGCAAAACTCCATGCTGCTTACCATTACACCTGCTCCCACTGTAAGTGCAGGGGCGAACAGGCTGGTATGTGCCAATAATCCATCGGTAGTGCTGAACGGAAATGTTACTGTAGCGACCGGGGGAACATGGTCCGGTGGAAGCGGAACTTTCTCACCCAATGCCAATACATTAAACGCAACATATACGCCTTCACAAGCGGAAATTAATGCAGGACAGGCAAATTTGACTCTTACTACAACCGGTAGCGGATCATGTCAGGAGGTCAGTTCTAATATGACCATAACCATTACACCTGCACCTACAGCTAATGCAGGTGATGATGTGTTTTTGTGTGCTAACAATCCTAATGTTTCATTGGCAGGTGCTGTTACAATTGCCGGAGGCGGACAATGGTCAGGAACAGGAGGGACATTCGTTCCTTCAGTAAATGATTTGAATGCCACATATATCCCAAGTCAGGCAGAAATTAACAGCATGTTCGCTCAGTTGATTCTTACTACTACTGATAATAACCTGTGTTTGCCTGTCAGAGATACTATATTTGTTGTTTTCAATCCGGCTCCAACAGTAAATGCAGGTGCCCCAAGAAGTATTTGTTCAAATAATCCTGCGATTGCTTTAAATCCTACAATTACAGGAAATTTTGCAACAGCCCAATGGTCAGGCGGAGCCGGAACTTATAGTCCGAATTCAACCACCGCCATAAGCACATATACACCGACGGCCCAGGAAATTTCTTCCGGTAATATGAATTTAACTTTAACTGTTCTTGAGTCAGGATGTCTTCCGGTTTCAAGTCAGCTGAGCATAACATTCACACCGGCGCCTACGGTAAATCCTGGTCCGACGAGAACTGTTTGTGCTAATAATCCTGCGGTAAATTTATCCGGTGAAGTGACAGTCGCTACAGGTGGGACCTGGTCAGGAGGTAACGGGACATTTAATCCGGGCGCAGCTAATCTAATCACTACTTACACGCCTTCAGCAACAGAAATTTCCAATGGAAGTTTAACTTTAACTCTTACCAGTACGAATAATGGCAACTGTCTCGCTGTTTCACAACCATTAACAATTAATATAACTCCAGCACCCACATCAAACGCAGGAGCAAATCAGTCGGTTTGTGCCAATAATGCTACAGCTGTTTTATCGGGAAGTGTAGGAGTTGTAACAGGAGGAGTGTGGTCAACCTCAGGTACCGGTACTTTTTCTCCAATTAACAATACATTAAATGCAAGTTATTTCCCTTCTGATGCAGATAAAACTGCAGGTAATGTAACACTGACTCTTACCACCTCTGATAACGGAAACTGTCTCCCTGTACAATCAAGTAAAATATTGACTATTACACCTGCTCCTGTAGCTAATTCTGGCGGTGCTACATCTATTTGTGCTAATAGAGCTTCATTGGCTCTTAATGGCAATGTAACTGTCTCTACAGGTGGTACATGGACAGGTGGAGCCGGTACTTTCAGTCCGGATGCCAACACACTGAATGCAACCTATACTCCTTCAGCCGCAGAGATCAACAACAGATCTTTTACTTTGACCTTAGTTACTACAGGAAACGGAAACTGTAATTTTGTTTCAGATAATCTTGCTGTGACAATCACTGAAGCTCCTACAGTAAGTGCCGGTTCAGATCTAACCGTGTGCGGGAATGTTAATAGTGTTGCCCTTCAGGGATCTGTAACTATTGCAACCGGAGGTACCTGGACATCAACCGGAACAGGAAGCTTTAGTCCGAATGCCAATACCGTCGCTGCTTCTTATGTACCATCTGCAGCAGATAAAACTGCAGGCAATTCTATATTACTTACATTGACTTCATCAGGCAACGGAAACTGTAATGCTGTATCTGATCAAATGACAATGTCATTTACCGGAGTTCCTGAAATTCAAGCCGGTCCGAATAAAACAGTATGTACCAATGATCTTCCGATTGTATTGGAAGGAGTTGGATCTCCTGCTGTCTGGTCAGGAGGAAACGGTACGTATTCACCTAATGCCAATACTTTAAATGCCTCTTATCAGCCGAGTAGTGCAGAAATAACTGCAGGACAAGTTACACTTACACTTACTACTATTCCATTCGGAGCATGTCCTGCAATTTCTGATAATGTAACTATTAGTATTCCTCAGGGACCTGTGGTGAGTGCCGGAGGTAATCAAACTGTTTGCGGTGATGTAACCGGTGTTCAGTTAATAGGAAATGTTCAGAATGCAGGAGCAGGTTTGTGGTCCAGTACAGGTACAGGAACGTTCAGTCCTTCAAATTCTGCCCTAACAGTTACATACAATCCAAGTGCTGCTGATAGAACAGTTGGTAATGTCACTTTAAGATTAACCAGTGATCAGAACGGATTCTGTTCTCCTGAGTCAAATACAATGGTTTTAACCATTACACCTCCTCCTACAATTAATGCCGGACCTCCTCAGACTGTTTGTGCTGATGTTGCAGGTGTACAACTTGCCGGTACTGTAACGGTAGCTACAGGTGCGACATGGACTACGTCAGGGTCAGGAAATTTTCTGCCAAATAATACAACATTAAACGCTACCTATGATCCCTCCGATGCAGATACCCTGGCCGGATCTGTAACATTGACTCTTACTTCAACAGGGAATGGGACATGTCAGGCGGTGTCAAGCAATATGGTAATTACCATTACCGATGCACCAACTGCTAATGCAGGAGCAAATCAGACAGTATGTTCTGATGTAGATTTTATAGTACTTTCAGGTACTGTGACAACGGCCACCGGTGGAAGATGGAGTACCACAGGAAGCGGAACATTTTCACCTAATGATGTCAGCCTTACAACTTCCTATTATCCTTCTGCTGCTGACAGATCATTGACTTCATTGACATTTACATTAACAAGTACAGGAAACGGAACTTGTAATCCGGTAAGCAGAAACACTGTAGTTACCATTACTCCAAAACCTGTGGTTAATGCAGGGACTGACGTTACTGTATGTGCTGATGTTAATAATGTTGTTCTTAATGCTGCTTCGGTTTCAAATGCATCCGGAGGAACCTGGACAACAGATGGAACAGGAAGTTTTGATGATAATGCGGTAGTTAATGCTACTTACCAGCTTTCTAATGCAGATAAAACCAAAGGAATTGTTGTATTGACGCTACAATCTACTGGTTCAGGTATTTGCGCTGCCGTTACCGATCAAATGATAATTACAGTAACCCCTGCACCAACAGCAGGTGTAGGTCCCAACAGAACAGTATGCGCTGATGTTGGATCTGTACCACTATCCGGAAATATTTCAATTGCTACAGGAGGAATATGGAGCACCAGCGGATCAGGAACATTTGTTCCGAATAATACTACATTAAATGCATCTTATCAGCCTTCCAATGCTGATACTACAGCAAAACTGGTTACGATAACCCTGACTTCTACCGGTAACGGAACTTGTAATGCTGTTACATCAAGTTTTGATTTAAGTATCACACCTGTTCCTGTAATCAACCTGGGAGCTGCTGCAACAATTTGTGCAGACTCTTCATTTGTACCTTTATCCGCTTCTGTTTTACATGCAACAGGTGGTACATGGTCTTCTTCAGGCAATGGATCTTTTGCACCGAACGCCAATACATTGAATGCTTCATACTATCCGGGAGGCAACGATATTACTTCAGGCAATGTAACACTGACCTTTACATCTTCAGGCCACGGAACGTGTAATGCGGTGCAGGCAACTAAACAAGTAACGATTACTCCTGCACCAACCGCCAATGCTGGAGGTAACCTGACAGTGTGTGCTGATATTACAGGTATACCATTAAATGGACAGGTAACAATTGCGGGTGGAGGAATTTGGAGTACAACCGGAACCGGTTCTTTCCAACCTGATAATACAACATTAACAGCAACATACGTCCCTTCACAAGCAGATAAAAATGCTGGTTCTGTAACTCTTACTCTGACCACAACCAATAGCGGAACATGTAAAAACGTTTCTTCCAATAAAATTATTACCATTACTCCTGCGCCGACAGTGAATGCAGGACCTGATCTTTCAGTTTGCGCAGATAGAAATTCGGTAAACCTGAACGGGTCAGTTACTGTTGCAACAGGTGGCACCTGGACAACCTCTGGTAGCGGTACATTTTCTCCTGATGCCAATCAGCTTCTTGTAAATTATTTCCCTTCAGCTGCAGACAGAACTTCCGGTAATGTAACTTTAACATTAACATCAACAGGGAATGGAACATGTAATGCCGTAACATCTTCAATGAATTTGCAAATCACTCCCGCTCCGACGATAAATGCAGGAGGTAACCAGACAGTATGTGCAGATGTAACAGGTGTTAGTATTGCAGGAAATGTGACCGTTGCAGGAGGAGGCAGATGGACCACTACAGGAACAGGTTCTTTTGCTCCTAATGATATAAGTCTTACTGCCACTTATGTACCATCTGCGGCCGATAAGTCTGCCGGCGGTGTTACTCTAACCCTTACCTCAACTGATAATGGTTCATGTAATGCAGTGACCAGCCAGTCTGTAATTACGATTTCTCCTGCACCAACGGCCAATGCCGGCTTAAACCAAAATGTTTGTGCTAACACCAGCGGTGTTGCTTTAACAGGATTTGTTACAACTGCCACCGGTGGGGTTTGGTCCACTGCTTCAGGTACCGGAACATTCATTCCGAATGCGAATACATTAAATGCAACATTTGTACCTAGTGCATTGCAAATAAATGCCGGTGTGGCAAATCTTACTTTAACTACAACCGGAAATGGCACCTGTGCTGCTGTTACAAGTACAATGAGAATAAACCTACAGCCGGTTCCTGTTGTGAGTGCAGGTCCAGACCAGGATGTATGTGCTAGTGTGAACTCTGTACCACTTAATGCTTCCATGTCTAATGCCGGAGGGGTACAGTGGAGTACTTCAGGAAGCGGTACTTTCCTTCCAAATGCTACCACATTGTTGGCAACATATCAGCCATCCGCTGCTGACAAGATTGCAGGTCAGGTGAATCTTTCCATTGCTACCACCGGAAATGCAAATTGTGCTGCTGCAACACATAGCATGACTTTAAGATTTACTCCGGTTCCTTCTGTAGATGCAGGACCGGAGGCAGTATGTTCTAATGCGGCTAATATTCCATTATCCGGAACCGTTGCCATAGCATCGGGTGTGACCTGGTCAACCCTGGGTACAGGAACATTTTCTTCGACAACATCATTAAATACTTCATATACTCCATCTGCCGATGATATTACTGCACAGACTGTAAGGGTAGTAATTACCAGTACCGGAAATGCCAGCTGTGCTCCTGCAAGGGATACCATCATATTAAGTCTGGTTCCTCCTCCGGTGGCTAATGCAGGTAATGACAGAATCCGATGTGCCAATGCAGGCGGTGTAGCTTTGAATGGTTCTGTTATAGGAGCCACAGGTGGTACCTGGTCATCAACTGGTGGAGGTACATTTTCTCCAAACGCCAATACTCTTAATGCGACATATACGCCTTCGTTTGCTGATATATCCAACGGAACAGCAGTACTTACTCTTACCACAACCGGTATAGGTTTGTGTAATCCTCATTCGGATAATATGGAGATTACAATTACACCTGCACCTACTGCCAATGCAGGGGCAAATGAAACATTCTGTGCCGATGTTGTTAGCGTACCTTTAACAGGAAACGTGACCGTAGCTACCGGCGGAAGCTGGACAACTTCCGGCAGCGGAACATTTATAAATCAAAATTCACTGAATGCCACTTATCAGCCTTCTGCTGCAGATAAAAATGGTAATGTTACACTTACTCTTACTACAACAGGAAATGGCGGTTGCGTGGCTGTAACTTCTCAGAAAGTAATTTCTTTTACACCTGCTCCGACAGCATCTGCCGGACCTGACATTACTATTTGTGCAGATGCTAATGCATTATTTATTGATGGTTCAGCAACCGTGGCGACAGGCGCAACATGGACCACTAACGGAACGGGTACATTTACAGCAGTGGCTGATCCGTATGACATCAGATATGTTATGTCAGCGAATGATAAGACATCAGGATTGGTTACTCTTACTATGACTACTACAGGAAACGGAACATGTAATCCTGTAAGTTCGTCAATGAATCTGACAATCACTCCTGCACCAAGTATTTCTGCAAGTGCTGCTTCATCTTGTTCTGATTCACCTTCGATTCCTTTAATTGTAAATACAACTGTAGTAACTCAGGGAGTTTGGACTACCTCAGGATCCGGAACCTTTGATCCTAATACTACAACTTTAAATGTTACTTACGAGCCTTCAGATATGGATATTGAAGAGAAGATAGTTACTTTAATAGTAACCTCTACTGACCATGGCATATGTGAAGCTGTAAAAGATACTGTGGTTTTAAATATTATTCCGGCACCAAAAGCTGATGCAGGGCCGGATCAAATTGTATGTTCTGATGTGACAGGTGTAGTACTTGCCGGAAATCTTGATAATGCTAATGTCGGTTTATGGACAACCTCTGGTACCGGAAGTTTTCTTCCAAATGCAAATGCATTAGATGCTACTTATGTTCCTTCAGCTGCTGATACAACAGCCGGTTCCGTTACTCTTACATTAACAACGGTGGACAATGGAATTTGTAATGCGCATTCAGACCAGATGGTTATTACATTAACGGATGCCCCTACTGTGGAGGCTGGTCCTGCAATCATTTGTATTACCGGAACTGCAGTAGAATTGTCGGGTAGAATAACAACAGCAACTCAGGCTACCTGGTCAACTACCAATGGTACAGGAAATTTTACTAATAATGTAAATGATCTGAATGTGACTTACAATCTGTCTTTAGCAGATCAGGGACTTGGCTCCATCACTATCAGATTAACAACTACCGGTGGTTTAGGCACATGTAATCCTGTACAAGATAACATAACGGTAAATATTGCGGATGCACCAAGAGCAATAGCCGGGGCACCAATCGAAATATGCGCAGATGCTGCCAATGTTACATTAAATGGTGGTTTACATATATCAACTACAGGTGTATGGACTACAACCGGTACAGGAACATTTGATGATGCAACAAAAACCAATGCAGTATATACACCTTCAAATGCTGACACTGCAGCTCATTCAGTAAAACTGGTACTGACAACAACTGATAATGGGGTTTGTGGTCCACACTCTGATACATTGAACCTAACTATTAAACCAAAACCAATTGTTTCTGCAGGACCTGCAAGTATTTGTGCAGACCAGATAAACATCCCGATTGCCGGCTCGGTGCTTCATGCAGGAGGAGGAAGATGGACAACTTCAGGATCGGGTTCTTTCGCAAATGATGGAAGTCTTTCAACCACATATTCTCCATCAAATAATGATCGAGATGATCAGGTGGTCACACTTACCTTAACTTCAGAAAACCATGGTTCATGTAATGCGGTCTCTTCAACCATGACCCTTAATCTTAGACCTGCACCGACTGCAAATGCAGGAGGGCCACTAACGATATGTGCTGACAGAGATCAAATAAATATCAATGGATCTATAGGAGGAATTGCAACCGGCGGGCTTTGGTCAACGAGCGGTAGCGGTACATTCTCTCCAAACAATGACCCGGTGACTATCTATAATATTTCCCAGGCTGATAAAGATGCCGGTTCTGTTGTTTTAACCCTTCGTTCAACAGGTAACGGAGTTTGTAATGAAGCGGTTTCAACTGCAGCAATTACCATTACACCTGCTCCGGTAGTAAATCCGGGATCGGATATAACAATATGTGCGGATGCAGTCAATGTGAATCTGAATGGAAATATTACTGCCGGTGCAACCCAGGGTACCTGGACATCATCTGGTGACGGTTCATTTGGTGATGCCAATATGCTTACTACAACTTATGCACCTGGCGTAAATGACAGACAAGTAAATGGTACTAACAATGTTGTTCTGCTTACTTTAACCACAACGAACCATGGCATTTGTAATGCTGTGGCCAGAACTATAAACCTTACTATAACTCCAACTCCTACAATTGATGCAGGTCCTGCAAGTGTTTGCTCTGACGCACCGGGAATAAGATTAACAGGAATGGCTACGGTTGCTACCGGAGGATCATGGACGACATCAGGGGATGGAAATTTCGCACCAAATGCTAATTCATTAATTGTAACTTATATACCCGGAGATCAGGATAGGATAGATGGAGTTGTAAATCTGGCGGTGGTTTCAACGGGCCATGGTACTTGTAATGCTGTAAATGATAATATTACTTTAAACCTTGTGCCTGCGCCAAGGGTGGATCTTGGAGCAGACAGAATTATTTGCAGAGACAACAATACTATAACCTTAAACTCCGCTTTGATAGGTGCGACAGGTATTCAGTGGAGTCACAATGGTGCAGGAAGTTTCAATAGCAACACTGCTTCTGCTCCTGTATATTCAATAGATCCTGCTGATAAAACCGCAGGAAGTGTTCTGTTTACAGCTGTTACTACGGGCAATGGTCCATGTAATCAGCATGAGGATCAGATGTTGCTTACATTTACAAATGCTCCGACCGCAGATGCGGGTGGGCCTGTCACGATATGTGCTGATACCAGAACGATCCCTGTAAATGCTACAGTTACTGTTGCTTCAGGAGGAAACTGGACTACTTCAGGAACGGGTACTTTTAGTCCTTCAGCAAACAGTCTGAATGCTACATATATTGCTTCAGATTCGGATACCCTTGCAGGAACCATAACCCTGACTTTGACAACAACCGGTAATGGCAACTGTTCTGCTGTATCAAGCAATAAGGTGATTACAATTACAGATGCACCAACGGTTAATCCGGGTTCGGACAGAACTGTATGCGAAAATACCACGGGTGTTCCTTTGACCGGTGCAATCACAGTTGCCGGAGGAGGACAATGGATTACTTCAGGAGGTGGTACATTTAATCCTTCCGATGTGGCCATGAATGCCACTTACGTTCCTTCAGCTGCAGACATACTTGATAGCGTTGTAGTGATCACTTTAAGGACAACCAATAATGGTTTGTGTCAGGAACATTCACGAAATTTTACATTATATATAAATCCTCAACCGAAAGTATTTGCCGGCTTTGATCAGACTGTCTGCGGCGATGCAGGTACAATACCGGTTAGCGGAACAGTAACTTTAGCTTCAGGTGGTACATGGTCATCTCTAGGTACCGGTACTTTTGCTGATGATGCATCACTGCAAACTACATATACATTGACGACTGCAGATACTACAGCAGGTGCTGTCACTTTGAGATTAACCTCTGCTGCATTTGAATCATGTGCACCAGTGGTGGATGAGGTGGTTGTAACCATTACTGATGCTCCTGCTATCAATGCCGGAAATGATCATGTTATATGTGCTGATTCTTCAAGAATTCAGTTTAACGTACAATATACCGTTGCATCAGGAGTGGAATGGAGATCGTCAGGTACAGGTGTATTCTCACCTAATGCATTTGTTGATAATCCGGTTTATTTCCCTTCAGCTGCAGATACTACAGCTGGTACAGTTACTATCACAGCTTTATCAACAGGTAACGGAACCTGCGGACCCGTACAAAGCTCCTTCGATATTACCATTAATCCTGTACCGTTGGTTTTCGCAGGCCAGGATATAACAGTATGTGCAGATGCAGGTACGGTTAATCTTTCCGGAATAGTATTGAATGCAACAGGAGGTACATGGTCCGGAGGTGCAGGTAGCTTCGCCGATGCTAATAATTTAAACACTACTTATAATATCGCTCCTCAGGATATAACTGCAGGAAATGTAGTATTGGCTCTTACCAGTACAGGTATGGGAACATGTAATCCGGTAACAGATTATATCAGAATAACTATTACTCCGGCTCCGACAATAAATGCTGGTCCGTCTCAAACAATATGTGCCGATGCCAGTGGTGTTGCACTAAACGGATCAGTTACAGTTGCAGGAGGTGCTGTCTGGTCAACCTCAGGTTCCGGAAGCTTTATTCCTGATGCAAATACATTAATTGCAACTTATGTTCCTGACAATTCGGAAAAACCAGGCAATGTTACACTTACCCTTACTTCTACGGCCAATGGTTTATGTAATGCTGTAACAAGCCAGATGCAGGTTACAATTACCCCTGCGCCAACTGCGTCAACAGGATCAGATTTGACAATATGTGCCGATTCAGATGGTGCACCAATATCAGGAGTGATAACTGTTGCAGCCGGAGGTTTATGGACTACAAGCGGATCCGGAATTTTCAGTCCGTCTCCAACAGCACTGAATGCAACATATGTTCCATCTGCTACTGATATAGTTTTAGGAACTGTTAGTCTGACCCTGACAACACAAGGTAATGGTTCTTGTAATCCTGTTTCAAGTTCCAAAGTCATTACTATAACTCCTTTACCAACTGTGGCAGCCGGTTCTGATAAAACAATATGTGCCGATGCAAATTCGGTTGCAATTTCCGGCTCTGTTACCTTCGCTTCGGGCGGACAATGGTCAACAAGCGGATCAGGAACATTTGTAAATATCAATTCATTAAATACTTCATATCAGCCCTCCGCTGCTGACAGAACTTCAGGAGTTGTGAGATTAACCCTTACAACCATGGGTACAGGAAACTGTAAAACTTATACAGATGACTTACTGGTTAACATAACACCTGCTCCGACCATTAATGTCGGTCCGGCACAATTAATATGTGCCGATGCAGGAACTATAAGTCTTAATGCTTCTGTAACTATCGCTTCAGGAGTATCCTGGTCAACTAACGGAACAGGAGTATTTGCTCCAAGCTTCCAGGGATTGAATACAGGGTATTTGCTTTCTGCGGCTGATACAACAGCAAGGATAGTAACTTTGATTGCTACTAGTACCGGCAACGGATTATGTAATGCGGTAACTGCATCGAAGGTGTTTACCATAGCACCTGCTCCGGTGGTTCGCGGGGGTTCTGCATCTATGTGTGCCGACCAGAATGGAGTAGGACTAACCGGCTCGGTTGCCAACGCTCAAGGAGGTAGATGGACTACTTCCGGTACAGGCACTTTTGCTCCAAACGCATTTACTCTAAATGCTTCATACTTCCCTTCTGCTGCAGATATGGCAAATGGAAAAGCAACGCTAACATTGAGCTCGGAAGGCAATGGTACATGTAACCCGGTAACTTCACAGTTTAACCTGATTATTACACCGCTTCCGATTGCTGATGCCGGCCCGGACATTCATGTGTGCCGTGGCAATTCAGCTCAGTTGGTAGCAAGAGCAACCAATGATGTGAGATATAGCTGGTATACCATAAACAATGTACTAATTGCAGATACTTTCATTATCAATGTGATTGCTAATTCCGATACATCTTTCATTTTGAGAGTGGTGGACAGCAAAGGATGTGAGGTATCGGATATTATTAATGTAAATGTTGTTGATCCACCTGTATTTGCTCTAAATGACCAGGTATGTTATGAAAGAAACCTTGTGCTGAATGCTCAGCCAAACCCGGTACCGGCTTTCGGGGTGTATCAATGGTATAGAGGAGACACATTGTTATTTAACCAGACTTTGACAACCCATACTGTACAGAAGTTCGGAACTCACAAAATAGAATATTCATTTGACCGATGCAGAGTATCAGATCAGATAGATGTAACACCTGCTCCAATTCTGAATGCTCAGGATAAAATTACCTGTACAGGAAGTCCGGTCACAATTACAGTTGCAAGTATTCCTGCAACAGGAATGACTTATTCCTGGACCCACAATGGGGCTGCACTAGGAAATAATGCTGCTTCCATTACTTTCAATGCACTGGCTGATTCCAATTATTACCATGTTTCAGTTTCAGACGGATTCGGCTGTACCAGTAGAGATACTATAAGAGTGTATGGTGCACCTGTACCTGTTATGGCCATCGAAGATCAGCAGGCTTGTATCTTTGAAACTGTAATTCTTGATGCAAGGCCGGTAAACATCGCGAATATTGATGCATTGAATCCGGTGTATGTATGGCATATTGATGATCAGTTGAGTCAGCATAGTAAAGATTCACTGCATACAACTAAGCCCGGCAAATTTAAAGTTGAACTGACCATAGGGGAGTGTTCTACATCAGATTCATCAGTAGTCCGCTTTAATCCGCTGCCAATACCAGATAATGAATGGACGGTAAGATATTGTAAAGAATCAGATGGTTCAAAAGCACTGGATGCCGGACCTGCTACCAGCTATTTGTGGCTCGCTACAGGTGGGACAGGAAGGACAGAAGTGTTTACAGATCCGGGTGTCTATTACTTCAGAATATTCAATGAGTTCAGTTGTTCTGTCATAGACTCGATGGAACTAAGAGATGTATGTCCTCCAAGATTGTTTGTGCCAAATGCCTTCCTGCCGGATCAGGCTGCACCTAACAACAGGTTTGAGGTATTCGGTAGATATTTTGCCGGATATAGTATGACAATATTCAACAGATGGGGAGAAATCATCTTCTATACAGAAGATCCGGAACACTTCTGGGATGGTAATTATCTGGGAGAACCAATGCCGGCAGGCGTTTATCCTTACATCATCAAATTCCGTGGTATCGGAGAAGAAGATAAAGGATCTATGGATAAAAAAGGAAGTGTAACGCTAATCAGGTAGTACCATCTGTAAATGAAAATGAAAATGAAAAAATTTATATACATATTCGTTTTGTTAGGCTCTGTTCTTACAGTGCATGCTCAGGATCCTCAGTTTTCACAGTTTTATGAGGTTCCGACCTATCTTAACCCTGCTTTTGCAGGCGGCTCTCATCATTACAGAGGTATATTTCATCAGCGGATGCAATGGCCATCACTGGATGCAAGGTACATCACCACATTTTTCTCTGCTGATAAATATTTCAATGAAGCAAAAAGCGGTGTGGGTCTTACAGTGATGCAGGATATTCAGGAAAGAAGCGGTCATATCAAATCCACCAATGTTTCTCTTCAGTATGCCTATGAGCTTCATGTGAATAGATGGCTAACAGTAAGACCGGGTGTGCAGTTGGGATATCTTACCAGAAATGTAAACTGGAACAATCTGACCATTCCGCAGCAGTATGATGATAATGGCATGAATGGACAAGCTGGTTTGTATTCGGGCAATATGCGTACTCACATGGCGGATGTTTCATCAGGTATAGTAGGATATACCAACAATACATTCTTCGGTGTTTCTGCCCATCATCTTAACAGACCGAATGAATCCTTTGTAGGCGGAGTATCCAGGCTTCCTGTAAAATACACTTTAATGGCAGGACATAAGATACCATTGGTGCATACCAAGCACATGGCCTATCTGGAATCAGAGAAGGATATAAGTATTACCCCGACAGTACATTATAAATTTCAGGGGAAGTCAGACCAGCTGGATATAGGCTCCTATTTCAACTATGATCAGTTTTTCTGTGCTTTATGGTACAGAGGTATTCCCTTCAAACGCTATGAGCGTTTGCAGAATAATGAATCTATGGTGGCACACGTAGGATACAGATATGAAGGATTGAGTGTAGGATACAGTTATGATTTTGTAGTGTCGAAGCTGACGGGTGCAAATCCACGAGGTGCTCATGAGATCAACATTACCTATATCATATTAAAGAAACATAAGAACAATAAGCCGATGCGGGTCCTTCCATGCCCGAACTTTTATAAGAAAACTACAGATAAACACCATCTGGAGAATCATCATCACGATGGACATTATAAGCATAACAATGCATTGCCTGGACAAAAACCAACGCATCACCAGCATCCGGGTCAACATGCTCCGGGAGCCCAGAAAAAAGGAGCTCATGGCACCCATGGTACTCATGGTACCCATGGTCACGGAAACCACCACAACGTGCCTAAAAAGAAGAAACATTTTTAGGTGATGAAAGTATAACGAGCTAGTCTTAAGTAATTTAACCCCTGGAATAAACATTATTTTATTTCAGGGGTTATTTATTTGTCCGGTCTTTCAAAATTACAACCTGTTGAAATATCCGGTATTTAACCGTTGCCTTTAATCTTTTAACGGTTTGCATTTTTTTTGTTAAAAGATATTTCATTCTTAATCCCGGTGCTATGATTAACAAAAAGCTGATTTTGGTTTTTCTAAACAACTATTCCGACTCAAACAGCGGCATAAGTAAGTTTTTTTCTGACAACCAACTGCATGCTTATTTATCCACAAAAAATATAGATGCAGATAAGTATGTGTTTATGAATATCAAACCGGGAGAATCTGTTATTTGGGGAGGAGAAGATTTCAGAGTCTTTACTAAAATGGGAATGGATAAATGTGAGCAAATAGAAAATGGATTTTTAAAAGGATTTTTAAAGCAATATAACAGGATTGTATATGTTGATGCTGAAAACCCTGCCATAACTGAAAAAATCATTATTAAAACATTTAAGAAATTGAATTCTCATGACCTGGTGTTAGGTATGAGCGGCCCGGGAAATGTTCCTGTAATGGGTATGAGCAAGTTTAATCCGCTGGTTTTTCAATCGAGAATAATTGAAAAGAGCTGGACTACCATCAAAGAAGAATTAAAGAATAAAGAGATAAAATTTAATGTATTTCCTGCTGTCCGGCCGGAGGTGGAACAATTTTCAACCTATAGCCTGCTCAATACGACGATGGATCCGATTCATCTTAATTGAATGCTCTGATGTTAAGATAATTAATCAGGCTTTAGTTTTTCGATGAACATCCTGCTGTTCCTTTTTTGTTATTTATAATTAAAAGGGGATAGATTATGAAATTAGCAACATTATTAGCAATCGGTTTATTCCTTTCGGTTGCAACTGGTTTTGCACAGTCTGCATCGGGAGGGAATTATAAACATCAGGTACCAAAGGGTGGTACACATGTAGAAAGGCCAGAACCTGAATACAGATCCCGAGGCCCGGAACAAACTCACAATTATAAGAGACAAGCGCCGGAGGTGGTGGAAGAAGGTCGTATTCAGAATGAGCCACTGGTTGAAACTGAAAAAAGCTGGAGTACTGAAAGAAGAAACTATAAGAGAGCAGTTCCTTCAAAACAAAGATAATGACGTTCAGGTGCATAATATTTTGCACCTGAAACTCATTATGCAGGTATTTTTCCTATTTATTTACCTTAAGCTGTAAATATGAAAATGACTCCTCGGTTACATGCTCCGGGTATACAATCCCGGTATTTATAATATTGATGTTGTTTAATCCTTTTTTCTTCAGATAAGCTACTACATCCTCACATATTTTCTTTTCAATAGGTTCAGAAATAGTAGGAATACCTGTGATTTCTGTTGAGTCCTTTAGTTCTTCAGCCGGTTTTGGAAGTAAGATTGATATTTCAATAGTAAGATTGGAGTTTTCCTGAAGTACCCTTGAAAGTTTATCCAGCTCGAAATTAATATCCTGAATATTTTGTGAAGCGTCAGCTATTTTAAATGTCCTAGAAGAGTGAAGGGATTTTAAAGTTATATTCAACGTTTCGTTTTTAAACTTTGATAAAGTGTCCAGTTCATACCTATGACTCTGGTAATAATATCCTTTTTCTGAACCGTAAAAACTGACATCATAATTGTTGCCTTTAGGAAGAATAAGAAATATGTTTTCGTCGGCATATAAAGAATGTACAGCCGATAATTTTTTTGCTGAAGTGTTTGTTACAAGAATTGAGCTTGCAATTGATTTTTTATTTTCGTCATTTACAATTCCCTGAATCAATACTACGGGATCAGGTTGCAATTCATTAGGTATTCTGGCTCTTACAATATCTTTGGATTTTGTGATTGTTTTAGTGAAGTAAACCAAATCTCCGGCAGCCGGTACTGAGATATAAATATCATCTTCAGGAGTGTTTACTAATGCTAAAGGTACAGGGGTACTCCAGGTGCCGTCGTTTTTCATCTTGGAAACATACTGATCATATCCACCTTTTCCACCGTTTCTGACAGAAGCGAAAAATAATGTTTTGCCATCTGATAAAATTTTAGGAGCACACTCACAACCGGCATTGATACTTGCAGGTAGTTCTATCGCTTCTTTGTAGCTGTTGTTTTTTATTCTTTGAGCAGTATATATCTTACCACAAGGTAATCCGGAAGGTGTTTTTTTATCTGTATACCTTACAAAAAACAATGTTTTCCCGTCAGGAGATAAGGATGGATCCGCTTCATTGCCTGCTGTATTCAAGGGCTTGCCGGGATTCGCCGGAGCGGACCATTTTCCTGAGTTGTTTTTTTCCATATACCAGATGTCATTATTGCCTAATCCTCCATATTTGTTAGAAGAGAAAAATATGGTATTACCATCAGGGCTAAAATTGAAACCTGTATTGTTATTTAATTTGAAGTTTCCTTCTGTAAAAGAGCTTATTTCTTCAGGCCTTGTCCAAACGCCACCCTTAAGGTAGCTTATAACAGGATAAGGTTTGTCTTCTCCGTAATTTGAAAGCAGTAACAATGATTTTCCGTCGGCACTGACAGAAGGAAAAACTTCATCCCCTAAAGGAGTATTTATAGGTGAGGGTAAAGCGGATGGAGCTTGTGCAAAAAGGTACACTGAGCCAGTGGCAACAAACAGCGCCATGAGAAAATATCTGTAAAGCATAGGTTAGAAGATTAGCTTTGATTGAAAATAAAGCGGGCAGCAGATTATGCTGCTGCCCGGTCTTTACTGTTATTTTTTTGCCCTTGCAGGTTTTTTTGCTTCTGGTTTAGTTTCTACAGCTACAGAAGCGGAAGCCGATTTTCTTGGTCTGGAATTACCGAAGGATCCCCTCCAGATTTTCCCTTTTTTTGATTTTTTATCGCCTTTTCCCATAATTGTGTTTAACTATATGATAAGCAAAATACTTTATTTTTATTAAAATCAAAATTTCAAACCTTGGAATTTTCCGATTCTTTGTTTTGCTTTTTTACCCACCGGATAAAGTATAGGAAAACTACTGCGTAAAGAAAAAAGTTGAACAAATCATGTGTAGTTCTGGAATGAGAATATTGCAAATATCCTGTAAAGACCAATACTGTAACCCTGATGATATTAAGTGAATGGATAATCAAAATTCCACTGCATATTGATATTAATTTCTTTTTGCCGCGAGGGTATGCCATGATTAGTGACATAAGAGCAATCATCATTTCCACCCCCATACAAGGGTATGCAATGTGAACAGCCCTGTAGCCAACGATAGAAACCTGATCAGAAGTACTGGTGGTTTCAAATCCGAAAATATACAATATTCCTTTGGCAGGATATATTAGTCCGTCAAGAATAAGCTGAACGAGACTGTATTTAGCAAGAAGGGGCGAATAGTAGTTACCCTTAATATCTGTAAAAGCAATATATACTTTAAACAGGCTATTTAATATGATGAAAATACAAGCCGAAATGACCAGGAAGAGGATTGTCTCCTTATGTTTTTGGTATGAAGTGATAATATATTGCATGAAATAAGCAGTCAATTCTAAACTGTTACAACCTTTTCTAACGTATATTGAAAGAATTAATTTTCTCCAAGAGACTGGCTTCGGAGACGGTTTATATTTTTGTTATAAGTAATTATATAATAATTACTTCGGAATTTGGTTTAATTAATTGTAAATTTATACATTTTAAAGAAGGTTTTGCCTTTATTGTTGGTTTTTAAGCATTTAAAATAGGATTTTTAAAATTTCGGTTCGTATTATGTCAAGGTTAACTGCCTTATCAGACTATCTGAAAATACTCATTCCATTATTTGTAATATTTGTATCATCCTGTGTTCCAAATAAGAAGATTGTTGTTCTGCAAAACAATGATTTAAAAGGGCCCGCAAACCGGGATCAGGTAACGACTTATAAGATAGAGCCATATCAGTATAGTCTTAAGCCCAATGATATCATTTCCGTCCGGATAGCCAGTCTTTCCAATGATCAGTATGATTTTTTTCGTGATTATGAAATGGAGTTAGGCCCGATATTGAAACCATTCAATAGTCGGAATCAGGGTATGAATGTCGGGGGCATGGGTGGACAAGGTCAGGTTCAAGGTGCAGCAAACATGGGACGGCAGCCTATAGGTTTTTATGTAGATGAGTTTGGCTATGTAGAATTACCGTTGATCAAAAAGATTAAAGTAGCAGGACTTACGTTAAAACAGGCAGAAGATAGTATCAGGTACAGAGCAAACGGTTTTCTGGAAGATCCGCTTGTAAGAGTGAACCTGTTAAGTTTTCAGTTTTCGGTTTTCGGGGAAATAGCTGTAGAAGGAATTTACACCTCCTATGATCCTGAAATAAACCTGCTGGAGGCTTTGTCTATAAGCGGGAATCTTACTGAGTTTGCCGACAGGAGAAATATCAAAGTCATCAGAATGGAGAATGATACAGCAAAAGTGTTTTATGTGAACCTGTTGGACCAGCAAACGCTTACATCACCTTATTTCAGAGTGCAGCCAAATGACATGATAGTTGTGCCGCCTTTGAAGTCACGTGAGATCAGACGATATACCATCTCTAATTTCTCTACAGCTATATCGGTAGTCTCAGCATCAGTTGTATTAATATTTGGATTATTCAGGTTATTATAAATTGGAAAAGAAAAACAACATCAATAAATTTTCTCCCGAAGAATTTAAAAAGCTGGGATATAAAATTCTCAGAAGATGGTATTTTCTGGTTATATCAGTAATAGCTGGTGTTTGTATTGCTTATGCTATTAACAAGTCTGCAATACCAGTATATACCGTCAATGCAACTTTGTTTTTAAAGAAATATGAAGACAGAAAAAAGTCTCCACTGGATGTAATCAATGGAGATAATTTTTTTGAAGTCGAAAGGGATATCAACAAAGAGTTTGTAATTCTGAAATCATTTACCAATGTTTTTACACCATTAAGCAAGCTTGATTTTAAGGTTTCTTATTATAATGAGGGAGATATTAAGACTATAGAATTGTTTCCACATTCCGGTATTTTGGTAAATATCGATGCTGAATCTGCATCTATTCCTTATGGGGTTTATTTTGTTTGCCTTCCTTTAGATACCTTAAATTATGAGTTGAAGTGCAACAATAAAGATTTTACACAATGGTGTAAAGGCAGGACATTCCGGTTTGATCAGTTTTATGATATGGGTGGGTTCAAATTTTCAATTAAGCTTGAGGACAGGAATCTGCTTACAGGTAAATTCGGAATGCCGGGATTTAAAGTAAATGATTTGAGAGTTTTGGCAGAAGATTACAGAGGTAGATTAGGAATCTGGCCGATTTTTAAAGGAACTACCATTTTAAATGTAAATCTTATATCCACTAATCCGAATAAAGACAAAGTATTTCTCGATGCATACCTTGAGCATATTGTCAATAAAGGATTGGAAGACAAAAGAAATCTTGCTGTCCAAACACTTGCATTCCTTGAAGGTCAGATCAATTCAATTGCAGATTCCTTAAATGATTTCAGTGTTCAGATGGAATCAATCAAATCAAGGAATTACAACCTGGGTACCAGTACCGGCTTGTTTGATGAAATAAGAGCACTTGAGAAAGCAAAGGTAGATCTGCATTTGAAAATCAAATATCTAAGCTATCTGCACGATTACATCAAGGACAAACCTTTAGAAGAACCTTTTGCACCCTATGTTGTAGGACTTGATGATGCAGCATTGGCGAAGTTATTTGGAGAGTTAATGACTATGCGCATTGAAACAGGAGTGATAAAGAAGGAAGGGAATCAGCAAAATCCTGTAGTAAAGAAAACCGAACAAATGATAAATTCATTTGAAAAAAGCATTGCAGAAAATATAAAGAATCAGATAGAATTAAATAAAAAGAATTTAACTGATCTGGAGAATAAAATCAACAGACGTTTTGGAGATATTAAGGGTGTATTAAAAGAAGAGAGAGAAATCCAGAGTCTGGAAAATATGTTCAATGTCAATAAAGAACTTTATACTTTATTGTTTGAAAAAAAGCTTGAAGCTAATATAGCCAGAGTTTCTACATCCTCAGATTATGAAATAATAGACAGGGCCAGTTGTTCAGGCGTGCCCATTTCTCCTCAGACGCAGGATAATTACAAGAAAGGAGTGTTAGGTGGTTTAATGGTGCCGGTATTTATTATCGCTTTGTTGCATTTTCTTAATTCTAAAGTTATCACCAGAGAGGATATTACATTAAGGACAGACATCCCGATGCTTGGGGAAATTGTACATAATATTTTGAAGAAAGATCTTATAGTTGCGGAAAAACCAAAGTCAGTCATTGCCGAATCCTTTCGATCCATAAGGTCAAACCTGCAGTTTTTATTGGGAGAAAAGGGTGGTCAGGGTAAAGTAATATTAGTAACATCGACAGTTAGCGGTGAGGGTAAAACATTCTTTTCTATAAATTTTTCTTATATACTTTCATTTGCTAACCATAAAACTGTTTTAGTTGGTGCTGACCTTAGAAAACCTAAAGTTTATGAGAAAGTATCAATATCTCCTGATATTGGATTGAGTAATTATCTGGCAGGCATCGCCACTCTTGATGCGGTAATTCAGAAAAGCCAAAATTCTAATCTTGATATTATTCCTGCAGGAGAACTTCCTCCCAATCCTGCTGAATTATTGATGAGTGACAGACTTAAAGCATTAATAACTGAGCTGAAAAATCGTTATGAATTTATAATCTTCGACACTTCTCCCGTTGGTTTGGTTTCCGATGCATTAGAGATAGTTAAACTTGTAGATGTAAGTATATTCCTGGTAAGACAAGATTACTCTAAGCTTGAATATTTGGAAAATCTTACGGATATAAAGAAAAAAAGGAATATTGATAATTTAGTTTTAGTTTTTAACGATGTTAATAATAAAAAATTCGGGTATGGAAAGTATTATGGATATGGGTATTCTTATCAGGCGAAAGGGTATTATGAAGAAAATGAAAAACCTGATTTTATTTCATATTTAAAAGGGTTATTTAGTTAATAGAAATAGATGAAGAAAGCTGAATGGGATGAAATTATTAAGCCTACCTCAGGTTTATTTGATTTAAGGTTATATGAATTGTGGCGATATCGTGACCTGGTCATGTTGTTTGTCAAGCGTAACATAGTCACAATGCATAAACAGACCATTCTTGGGCCACTTTGGCACTTTATTCAGCCATTGTTTACAGCTATAGCTTTTACCTTTGTATTTGCCAATATTACTTCAGTAGATACAGGTAAAATTCATCCTTTTCTTTTTTATCTTTCCGGATCCACTATATGGACGTTCTTTTCCAAAACTTTAGCTAATACATCAAATACATTTAGCGTAAACTCTCAGATATTTAGCAAGGTTTACTTTCCGCGATTAGTAATCCCATTGTCAACCGTTATTGCAAACATGTTTTCCTTCATGTTTCAGCTTGTATTGTTGTTTGTTGTAGTTACTGCATTTATTTATAAAGGTTTTTCAATTTCGGTTTCATGGCATTTGTTATGGTTGCCATTTTTATTAGTTTGGATAAGCGCCTTGGGTTTGGGATTAGGACTGATTTTGTCTGCTCTCACCACCAAATATAAAGATCTTTCATATTTCCTTAATTTCGGAATTCAGCTTCTTATGTTTGTTTCTCCGATAATTTTTCCTTTACAGAGCGTACCGGAACAGATAAGGTTTTGGGTAATGATTAATCCATTAACCACTTTGATTGAGCTATTCAGACTAATGGTTATCGGAAATGGTATGATTGATCCTGGAATGATGCTTTATTGCGGTGGGTTTACAATAGTTTTTCTTTTTGTGGGATTGCTGATGTTTAAAAAAATTGAGAGAACATTTATTGATGTGGTATAATGAATATGGGAGAAGTTGTTTTAAAAATAGAAAATGTATCGAAACAATACCGAATAGGTGAGATTGGTGCTGTTACCCTGCTGGAAGATTTACAGAGATTTATCTCCGGAATGAAAGGTCATAATACCGACGAAAGAAGAAATATTGTCTGGGCACTTAAGGATATTAACTTTGAAGTGAAAAGAGGAGAGGTATTGGGAATTATTGGAAAAAACGGAGCCGGAAAGTCTACCTTATTGAAATTGCTTTCGAAAGTTGTCGCACCATCAAAGGGTCAGATTAAAATTAAAGGTAGAATATCATCTCTGCTGGAAGTAGGTACTGGATTTCATCCTGAATTAACCGGCAGGGAAAATGTTTTTTTGAACGGTGCAATTCATGGAATGACTAAATCAGAAATTGCCCGAAAGCTTGATGAAATAATTGACTTTTCCGGTATATCCAAGTATATAGACACACCTGTAAAAAGATACAGCAGCGGAATGAAGGTACGTTTAGGATTTGCGGTTGCAGCTCATTTGGAGCCTGAAATACTGATTATCGATGAAGTGTTGGCAGTAGGGGATATTGAATTTCAGAGAAAATGCATTGGTAAAATGCATAAAGTTTCAAACGAAGGCAGGACAATCCTTTTTGTAAGCCACAGTATGGCATCAGTAAAATCATTATGTCGAAGGGGTATATTGCTGAACAAAGGCTCAATATATCATGAAGGAACTGTGGATGAGGTTATTGAAAAGTATTATGATCTTAATTCTCCATTAAGCAGGGACGGAATAAAAAAAGGCAATGGTTATTCAGTTGACCTTGCCAGTTTATCATCCTGCAATGCGAAGGGTTTTGAATTAACAGATTTTGAAGTAATGCCCCATGAGTTGAATAATAAGATATGCTCGGGTGGAGCAATGGATATTTTGATTTCATATAAGACTACTCATAAAGAATTAATTGGATCCACCCCCTCGATTACCATTAAAGTTAAAGATGAGTTGGGGAACCAGGTGTTTCATTTAAATAATCTTCCTGCTGCCGGGTACCCTTTGTATCCATTGCATGACCAGGGGATGATTAGAATAAGTATTGAAAAGCTTCCACTGGTAAAAGGTATTTATACAATGGATATAGCTTTCGGATATAGCAGACTTGAAAGATATTTTGATGTTGAGAATGTTGTGCAGCTGGATGTAGAAGGTGATGATGTATATGGTAGTGGTGTTGAACCTGACAGGACTTACGGATTAATTTATGTTAATCAAAAATGGCTGCACGAAAAAATATAAGTCAGGCTGATTTAGTTCTATTGCGGTCATAATTTTGCACTGATAATTTTTGTTTTTCATTCATGTCTAAAATAAAGGTCTGTGCTATTTTTGAAATTGCCTCGGATGAACATGTAAATAAAGATGTTATTCAGGTTCCACTTACACTTGCGAAATTATCAGGAGCAGTAGAGGTATATTTGATTGCCCGTCCGAATGGATATCAGAAAAAACTGAAATCTGTTATTAATCTGATTCCGTATGGTGAAGTTATTGAGGCAAATGAGGAAAATATCAGGAAGCACAATTTTAGAGCCTTAAAGACCAGTGCCGATTGGTACAGCAAGGCTTGCAGGAAAGCTGCTGATTATGGCAATGTTTTATTCATGTATCCTCATTTTGGAAATCCTGTAAGAGGCGCCTGGCAATTTAAATTACGAAACTATATAAAATTTCGGAGCTCATTTGTTTACCTGAAGATGGATACGAATGTGCAGCCGAAATTTTATCCATCTGGTAAAATTGCAAAATTTAAAGAAGCATTAATCGACAAGTTCAGATATTTTTACTTTAGTCCAATAGATGTCATAAGTACGGAATCTTCAGAAAGTGTAAAAAATTTGAAAGATATTTATCCCGCTCTTATTGAAAAAATTAAGCTGGTTAAAAATTGTCCGGTAAATATAGGTGGTCGTCAGGAATTAAATAGGATTCCAAAGGAAAAGGTATTTATAAATGTCGGAAGATTAGGAAATTGGCAAAAAGCAACTGATGTACTACTGCTTTCATGGATAATTGCATCTGAAGATTGTAAAGGCTGGAAATTAAAGTTAGTTGGTCCTTGTGAAGAAAGTTTTAAAAATCATTGGTTGAAGGTTTATGAGAAATGCGGACTTGCTGATAGGTTAATATGGAAAGGGCCGGTGCATGACCCTGATCAACTGGCAAAAGAATATTCAACTGCAGAATGTTTTGTTTTAACGAGCAGGCATGAAAGTGGTCCTTTGGTATTTTCGGAATCTGTATTAAGAGGTTGTAGTTTTATTTCAACACCGGTTGGCGAGATTCCCAGTATTTTTGACTATGAGAAAGAAGGTATATTTCCTATAGATAATGTTGAAGGGCTTGTGAAATTAATGATCAGGTTTGCAAATGATGACTCTTTGAGAAGAAGACAAAGCGAATACTTGATGAGTAAGATGAATGACAGAACATGGGAAATTCAGTTAAAGCAAGTGTCTGACCAAATTATTATAAAACTATAATACTATTATGAGTGCGCCCAAAGTTCTTATATCGGTATTGAACTGGAATAGTTGTGCGAACACTTTGGCGCTTTTGACTTCAATTAAGGATCTGAAGTTTAAGAATTATTTAATACTTGTAATTGATAACAATTCTTCTGAAGAGGATAAAAAGAAACTTAATGATATTACCGCAGAGAATATAGAAGTCATATTATTAAATGAAAATTATGGTTTCGCCGGTGGCCATAGTATTGCTGTTGAGTATATGTTTAACAATAATTATGAATTAATTTGGCTGCTTAATAATGATGTAACAATTTTCCCTGATACATTATCTGAATTAGTCCAGGCTTATAATAAATACGGTCAAGGACTTTACGGGAGTATAAGTGTGTACAAGGATCATAATATTGAATTTGCCGGAGGTCATGAGTTAGTCAATAATAATCCATCATATGAACAAAATAATATTTGGGAAGGAAAAAATTATTATGATGTCAGGGATAGTATTTCGGAAAGGAAGGTATTAAATATTCATGGAAGCAGCATGCTTATACCGGCAAGCGTTATAAAAAAGCATGGATTTATTGATACGAGTTATTTTTTATATGGAGAGGAATACGACTATTGTATAAACTTATTTAAAAATCAGATTTATTCATATTTGATTCCTTCATCGGTAATTTTTCATATGGGGCGAGGGTCTTCTGCTATTAATCAGAAACTAAAAATAATTGCATCATACTATCAAAAGAGAAACTCAATATTAAATAAGCATAAGCACTGGAGTTTGTCAAAATATGAAGCCATAAAAAAGAATGGAGGAATTATTAAAACTTGTTATTATATACTCAAAAGTCTTGTTATAGCTTATGTGTTTCCATTAAAGAAAAAGTCTGTACTTACAGCATATGATTATAACAGATATTTGTTCTTTTATGATCAGATAGCATTATGGCATTTCTTTTTAGGAAGAAAAGGAAAAACTTGCAAACCTGAAAATTATTTATAGAACTTATGAGGGAATTTGCTCCTATTGTTCTTTTTGTTTACAATCGCCCATGGCATACTCTGCAAACACTTGAAGCATTGTCAGCTAATCTATTTGCTTCTTCCTCTTTGTTGTATATTTTTTCAGACGGCTATAAAAATATTCATGATATTAATGAAATCTCTAATGTAAACGAAGTTCGATCTGTAATAAGGAAGAATTATTCTTTTAATAAAGTAATCATAAAGGAGTCCGGGGAAAACCTGGGTTTAGCAGATTCTATAATGAATGGGGTAACAGAAGTGATTGAAAAACATGGTAAGGTTATAGTGCTTGAAGATGATATTGTTACATCTCCCGGTTTTCTTAAATATATGAATGATGCATTGGATATTTATGCTCGGGAGGAAAAGGTGATGCATGTATCAGGGTATATGTTTCCATTAAAAGCCACTCTTAGCAATACTTTTTTTTATAATACAGCTACATGCTGGGGGTGGGGAACCTGGGCAAGAGCGTGGGAAAAGTTTGAGCGTGATCCTTCTGTTTTACTGAATTCAATTGATAAGTTGGATGGAAAGTATCATTTTAATGTTGAAGGGTCTTACCCTTATTATGAGCATTTGGTTGCCAACAAAAATAAAAGCATGAAAACATGGGCAGTACGTTGGTATGCAAATTTATATCTTAACAATGGCTATTCTCTACACCCTTTTCCGTCTTTAACCCAGAATATAGGCGACGATTCAACCGGAAGCAATTCAGAAAACCTTGGGAGGTTTAAATGGGAAAAGTTGGCAGATTCAATTGAAGTAAATAAAATTGAAATTAAAGAAGATATTAAAGTTAGGAAGTTAATGTGTCTTTTTAACAGGGGCATTATTACTTCTTCTCCCGGTTTATATAATATTAAAATGAATATTAAAAGTGTTATTCCTGCAGGAATTCTTAATAAAATCAAGAGAAGGCTTGACCCTGAAAGAAGAAAAAGATTGAAAGAGCTGAAGAGGTTAGGAAAAATACAGAGATATTATCCTGCAGAGTCAAATGTGCTTGGAAATAAAATTACCATACCTGATTCTGCTTCTTTTCTTTTTACATATTATGAAATATTTGAAAAGCAAATTTACAAATTTCAAACTTCCGTCAGAAAACCATACATTATAGACTGCGGAGCTAATATAGGACTCTCTGTAATATATTTTAAAAGTTTATTTCCGGAATGTGAAATTACTGCTTTTGAGCCTGATAAAGGTATTTATGCTACTTTGGTGTCTAACCTTCAGTCATTTGGTTTTTCTAATGTTATGACAATTCAAAAGGCATTATGGAGTAAAGAAGGACATCTTGATTTTATTTCTGAAGGCGCAGATAGCGGCCGAATTTCAAATAATCAGAAGGAGGCAAATGCTACAGTAGAAACAGTAAGGCTTAAAGATTACCTGGATAGGAAAGTAGATTTTCTTAAAATTGACATTGAGGGAGCGGAGACGGAGGTATTATCTGATTGCAGGGATTTACTCAAAAATGTTGAGAGGATTTTTATTGAATATCATTCTTTCTCAGGTGTTGATCAATCTCTAGATGTAATCCTGAAAATTCTTAAGGAATCTGGTTTCAGATTTTATATTAACACCCCGGGTATAAAATCAGATAATCCATTTATGAAAATAAATACTTATTCCGGGATGGATATGCAGTTAAATATATACGGGGTAAGAAATGTATGAATGTTCTGCATTTAAGTACTTTTGATTTTGGTGGTGCAGGTAATGCTGCTGTCCGCATCCACCAGTCACTTCTTGAAAGAGGATATCCCTCCAAAATGCTGATTGCTTATCCAAGAAATCAGTTTTCACAATGTTATAAATTTGAAAGCCGTTTTAGTATAATTTCAAAGGCAATAAAGAAGATTAAATACTCTTCTGCATTCTGGAATGAAAGAGAAAGATTCAATAATTTAACATTGAGCAGAACAGGTTATTTTTCTTTTATAGATAATCCTTATTTCAGATGCCATCAGGAGCTGTATGACTGGGCCGATATTATTCATTTGCATTGGGTTTCTGATTTCGTTGATTTAAAATATTTATTCGAAAAATGTAAGTCTAAAAAAATTGTTTGGACTTTGCACGATATGAATCCTTTTACAGGCGGCTGCCATTACTCAGGTAATTGCATGAAATACGAAACCGACTGTATTGCATGTCATCAGATTCAATTCTCAAATTTTCCAAAATTATCAGAATATAACCTTTTACAGAAAAGTAAAATTTTTTCAGGGGTTTCTTCTAGTCAGTTGAAGATTGTTACTCCTTCTGAATGGCTTAGTGAATGTTCAAAGCGAAGTTTGCTTTTCAAAAACTTTTCACATGAGGTAATTCCTTACGGCTTAAATACTGAGATTTTTACCATAAAAGATAAATTTGAGGCAAAGAAAAGCATAGGCATAGATACCAAAAAGAAAGTTTTACTTTTTGTCAGTGAAAACTTGTCCAATACAAGAAAGGGCTTTGATCTTCTTGTAGAAAGCCTTCGTTTCATTGACCGCAAAGACGAGATTATGATTTGCTCCGTCGGTGCAATTGATCCTTCTGTTCTCCCTGAAGGTATAGAATATCGTAGCATGGGAATGGTAAAATCCGAAGAAGTTATGGCATCGATATATAATGCCTCAGATTTTTTTGTTATTCCTGCCCGTGAAGATAACTTTCCGAATGTAGTTATTGAGGCCCATGCTTGTGGTTTGCCTGTAGTGGGATTTGCTACAGGTGGAATAAAAGAAATGATAGATCCTGGAACCAACGGATTGTTGGCTGAAAGAGAAAGCACCTCAGATTTCAGAGATAAAATCCTTTATATGTTAAATAACCATGATAAGTTTGACAGGAATAGTATAAGGCAAAAAGCTATAGAAAAATATAGTTTGGAATTTCAAGCCATAAGGTATGTAAATTTGTATAATAGTATTAATAGACTTTGATAAGCAAGATTAGAAAAGGCATAAGTGCCAGATATGATATTTTCATACATTATTTAAAGTGTATGAAAATTTATAAAAACAATAGGCATATACATGTGTCTGGCCAACCTGTTATTGTAATGGATCTTAAAGAATTTCAGCATGAATATATTTATCAGCTGGTATATTTTTTTCACTATAGAGGATATAATATCTGGCTTAAGAATCACTATAGATTTGCCGGTGGTTTATTATTGAATAATTTCCATATTTATAGCCTTGAGAATTTAAAAATTATTCAGTCTGATAATGATTTTGTACCGGAAGAATGTTGGCTGCTTACTGATTTTACTTCAGGATATCTGAATTATCCTTTCAGGAAAAAGATTAAAATCAATTATGACCTGTATGGAACAGACAGGAGGAATTGTCCGGTATTTCAGATTCCCATGTCTCACGACTTTTACCATTTCAGAAAATTAGAGAAACTTGAACAGTTAAGGCTTTCCGAACGAAGTATTAAAATTTTCTTTTCAGGAAATGTCAATCCGGATAATTATAATAGGGAAATTCTTCATTATTTCTGGGGTAAGCTGACAAGAATAGAGGTGCTTGATAACATAAGGAACAATTTTTCATCTTCCTGCATAAGTTTGAAGGATTACAAATTAATGCCGGACAAATCAGAGGATAAAATTTTAATTGCCGAATGGTATTGGAAAAATGATAATGATCAAAATCTTTCAGGAAGAATTCCCTCTGATAATTGGCTTGAAACGCTTGCTAAATGTGATTTTTTTCTTGCTTGTTCCGGTGTTGTTATGCCGTTTAGTTTTAATCTTACAGAATCGATGTCTGTAGGTGCCATTCCAATTCTTGAATATGATGATTTAATGAATCCATCTTTGGTGCATATGAAAAACTGTATTGCATATAAAGGGCCTGCAGATCTTATTGATAAAATTAAGCTGGCATTGTCATTAGATGATTCAACTATAAAGGAGCTAAGAAAAAATGTTATTAGTTATTATGAAGATCACCTAAGTCCTTCAGGATTTCTCTCAAAAGTAGAAGCTATGAAAGAACAGGAATTCGACCTGTTTGTGCATGGTAATATGATAAGTATAGATAAGGCTTTCAGAAAAGGGATTAATAATTATATTTAAAATTCATAGGTTCAATATATGCATTTCCCCAGGATATCTATAGTAACACCTTCCTTTAATCAGGCTCATTATATTGAAGAGACAATAGACTCAATTTTAAGCCAAAATTATCCTAATTTAGAGTATATCATAATAGATGGAGGTAGCAGAGATGGTTCGGTTGATATTATTAAAAGATATGAAAGGTATCTTAAATATTGGATAAGCCAGCCGGATAAGGGGCAGGCCGATGCGATCAATAAAGGGCTTACTTTTTGCACCGGGGAAATTTTTAACTGGATTAATTCTGACGATATTTTATTAAGTGGGGCATTAGACCATATTGCTGAAATGTATACCAGGGAAAGGTTTGATTTACTTGCCGGACATGTAGTAAACTTCAATAATTCCGGATACAAAGAAGCTGTTGCTAATAATAATCTTTCACCAATAAATACATTATTCAGGGAAATAGGGTATTTTCATCAGCCTGGTATTTGGTTAAAAACAGAGAGGGTTAAAGCATTAAATGGTGTGAAAACAGATTATCATTATTCTTTTGACGCTCACCTGATAATCCGGTATATGATGGATAATGTAAAAATGGTTTACACAGATAAAGAGCTTGTAAAATTCAGATTACATGATAATTCGAAAACCATGTCATATCACACAAGATTTGTCGAAGAGAATATAAGAATAGCTGATGAACTTAAAGAGTCAGACTATTTCAAAGCAGATAAAGAAAAGATAAAAAGTTGGATAAGATTTAAAAAATGGTATTTACTTCTTTATAATATTGAAAAAAGTGATTCCGGAAGATCAGTTAAGATATATAAAATTTTATTTTCTATTATTTCCGATATTCCTTTCAGGTTTTCAAGATATACAGCCGGTACCATCAGGAATATTTTGTTTAACAGACCTGGTAACCAGATTTACTAATAATGATGCAGTATCCTAAAATTTCTATTGTTACTCCATCCTTTAATCAGGCCCATTTTCTCGAGGCTACAATAAAATCCATCCTGGGACAGAATTATCCTAATCTTGAATATATAATTATAGATGGAGGTAGTACTGATGGAAGTGTAGAAATAATAAAGAAGTATAGTTCACAATTATCGTATTGGGTAAGCGAAAAAGATAATGGACAGTCTCATGCTATTAATAAGGGTTTAGAGAAATGTACAGGGGTGATCTTTAACTGGATCAATTCTGATGACTTACTTGTAGAAGGTGCTTTATTAAGAATTGCCAATGAATATATTCATTATCAATTCGATATGTTGGCGGGAGTGGTTGAAGATTTTGATGATAAAAGTAATTATACCGCCAAGGTAAAAAATGAAAATCTTAGTCCTGAAAATATGTTGATGCAGGAAAATGGGATAAAATTTCATCAACCAGGCGTGTGGTTAATTACTGAAAAAGTAAAAACTATAGGAGGGATAAATGAAAACTTTCATTATTGTTTCGATTGGCATTTGCTGATTCGTTACTTGATCAATTATAATAATGTCAGATATACTGATGACTGCTTAGTCAGATTCAGGCTGCATCAGGCATCTAAGACAATGTCACAACCGTTGAAATTTACAAAAGACACCATTGATATCGCCAAGGAATTGATGGATCTTCCTTATTTTTCTGGAATAAACTCTCGAATCTATAACTGGCTACGATACAAACAATGGTATTTGAAGCTTCAGGTTATCTCTGAAAGTAAACAGAATCTGGTTGTAAAGATACTACTGATAATTATTAATATCCCAGTTGATCCAATGAGAAGGATTTCAAGATATACTGCAGGAACAATCCGAAACTTAATTCAGGGGAAACATGATCATTAATGTTGCCAAAAATGGGGGTCAATTAGGAAATCAATTATGGTTTCAGGCAAGGGTCATGAGTCTGGCTTTTCAGACAAAACAAACTTTTATTAACTATTCTATTGAGGTTTACAGTCCATTCTATAAAGCTACTAAGGGTAGAAAAAGCCTTGTATATGCAGGAAAAAAAAATTGTTTCATAGATTCTGAAATACTACTTATATGCTTATACCCTGTTATTAGATTTTTTTTTCTTGTGGCAAGAAAAATGAAATTACGAAACTATTTTTTTCGATATATTGATTTTGAAAATAACAGACCTTCGGAAGAAAATTTGATTACAGAAATTTCCGGATCTTTAATCACTTTCGTAGAAGGTTGGAATGTTCCAAGGCATAAAACTCCCGGACCTGTTAAAGAATTAATTGACGATTCTTTTGTTCCATTAGATAAATACCTGCTAAGATATAAACAACTATTTGCAGATTGCAGAGTGGTTAACGATATACTTGTTGCTGTTCATATCAGAAGGGGAGATTATAAAGAATTTATGAACGGTATTTATTTTTTTGAGGATGAGGTGTACCGTGATTATATGAAAAAATTTGCCGGATTTTTTGAAGGTAAGAAGGTTGTTTTTATACTTTGTTCTAATGAGGCAATAACTATCGAAGCTTTCAATGGTTTGGATTGCAGAATAAGTGGAGGAAATTTCGTGGAGGATAATTATATTCTATCTCAATGTGATTTTATTATCGGCCCTCCAAGTACTTATAGCATGTGGGCGTCTTTTTTTGGGGATTCCCCTTTATATTTTCTACACAAGAAAGATAATCAGTTTGATGAGATTCACTTAAATAAGTTTAAGATTTTTATTTAATTATTTTTCTTTTAATGCTTCTTAAATAATTTGTAACAGTCCTTTTGTTAAGAAGAAATTTTTTCCAGGTTTTCGCCACTGGTTTTATTTTCCCTTTGCTGCTGAAAATCTTTTCAAATTGTTGTTTAAGCAATTCCTCATTAAAGTATATGTTTATTTGGTTGTTGTTAAAATATGGATTACTTAAAATATCCATATAAAGTTTATCATTTTGATCTACCTCAATTATTCTGTCAAGGAATTCTTTATCATTTGCGAAGTCATTATAGTTGATAAAGCTTTCTGTATTGAAATCTTTATCAACCTCAGGATTTCCCCAATAGAGTGGAATACTGTTGACAAGCATCGGTTCAAGCAACTTTTCAGTGGTATAGCCTTTGACTGATTCATTTTCGAAAGCAAGGGTGAATTTATAGTCCTTAATGAAATTTGCCTTGTGGGGGATCGGTCCTCCGATGTTGTTCAAATATTTTCCTCCTGAGTCTATATGTTTATAGGTAGACAATAAGTGGAAAAAATCTATTCTTTTTTTTGCTTTGGGGTTGCTCACAACCATATTGCAAAATTTGGTCTTACTTTTCAGTATCTGTTCAGGATCTTTTGGCCCAAGTAAAACCTTAGGATCGGCATATGCTACATAATTTGGTAACCTGTAGTTTTTGCCATCAAATGTATCATGTACGAAACTGAATGAATAGTCGCATTCATTAAAGTCAGGGACTACATTTTCCATGGTATGAAATATCCTTATACAATCATATTTTAAAAAATCATTTCCCCAAACCGAATAAATGAGAAAGTCCGGATCCTCAGAAAGTACCACATTGAAATGTTTTTCCAGGAAGTGAAATAAAAATGAATCCCGGTCTACAAAACCGGACCAAAAATCGGTAAACTTTATCTTAATAGCTTTGGACATGCTCCAATCTTTTATTTGACTATTTCAGCAACAATCGCAAATTATCAAATTTTATTATTTTAACGCGTTTTTAGCTTTTATAGTAATTATTTTTTAGTTTAAATTCGTTTATTACTCTATATAGATATATACTTTCATGCCTTTTATTACTTTAATAGTTGCATACCGAAACAGAGAAATTGAAAGAGTACATAGGTTTATTGAAGGGATAAATCGCCAGACTTATCGGGATTTCGACTTTATTTTTGTTGATTTTGGAAGTGAAAAGCAATATTCAGGGCCCGTTAAGGAATTAGTTACCGGAAGTGGGTACAATTACTATTACATTGCCAGTAACGGTTGGCCATGGAATAAGTCCCATGCATTGAATTTAGGAATCAAACTTGCAAAAACAGAATACATACTTACTACCGATATCGATCTTATATATAGTCCGGACACTTTGAGGAATATGGTAGATCAATGTGGCCCGGATATCAACCTTCATTCCAGGTTTTATTTTCTTCCGAAAGGTTTCAATGGATGGGATAAACTTGAAGATTCTATTCCAGGTTTAGAAGTATGTGATTACTCGGAGCAGGGAGCCATGCATCTTGTAACCAGGAAGGCCTTAATGGATATTAATGGATTTGATGAGTTTTATACTTTTTGGGGATATGAAGATATAGATGTCAATATAAGATTAAACAAATACGGATTGAAGGAAAAATGGATTGATCACAAGATCGCTCCTGCATTTCATCAATGGCATTCTAAAACTAAGAAACTAGGTTTTATTCCGGATCTTAAATGGGAGCAGATAATGATATATTATTTTAAGAATGCCAATATAATTAAAAGAAATCTGGCAAGAGATTGGGGAAAAATGGTCACTGAGGAGAATCGTAGAAGCTTAACATTACTAAATAGTAAAGCTTTTAAAAAGGTGTTTTATTTTGAAAAATTCAAGCTTAATCAGAAGTCTCAGTTTGTCCATGATTTGATTGATTCATTAAATTCTTTGAATAAAGGAGAGGGGATTGAAGTATTTTACGAAAAGAAAATGGAAAGTAAGATTAGTTTGCGTGAAAGGGTTAGAGAAATCAGGTCATATTTAAAAGAGGGATTTATAAGAAAACCTACATTTAATCCGGAAAAAGAGTTCAATAATATCTGCTGGTTGCTTATAGAAGACCCTTCTATGAAAATCGGTGATTTTTATATAGAGAATCAGGAAGATTTTTTGAGAATAATACTTGTCAAGGACTAGAATAGGCTATGACATCGGAAAAAACCTTGATAAGTATTATAATGCCAGCGTACAACGCGGCAAAATTTATTTCTGATTCTATACAGTCTGTTTTATCGCAAACTTTTATATCCTGGGAATTGATAGTTATAGATGACGGTTCCGCAGACAATACATCAGATATAGTAAAATCATTTTCAGAAAAGGATTCTAGAATAAAACTTTTAAGGCAGGAGAATGGAAGGCAGGGAAAAGCAAGGAATGCCGGAATTAAACAATCTCGTGGCAATTTAATAGCCTTATTAGATGCAGATGATTTGTGGGACCACGACAAGCTTGAAAGGCAAATGAAAGTGTTGGAGGAGCAGGACGTTGATTTTGTGTTTTCAAATGCCAGAATATTATATGATAGTAGTTATTCTAAGATAGGTTCCTACCCGGATTTTTCTTCGGGTATGGTTACAGGAAAATTTTCAGGCAAAGAAATGCTATTGCTGCTTGCAGATTCAAACAGGATTGTAACGCTTACTGCAATGTTTAAGAAATCAGCCTGGGATCGTTGTGGAGGATTTGAAGAAGAATTGCAATACCAGAATTGCGAAGATTATGATATGTGGTTAAGAATGGCTTATAATGGAACGAGCTTTTATGGAATGGCTGATGTTTTAGGATCATACAGAAGGCATAATACAGGCTCAACAAGCAATCTGATTTCCCAGCTTTTGCCGGAGATTAATGTCATAGAGAAAAATAATCGGCTGGGTATTATTCCTGAAGATAAAAGGATAAAAACTTTAACATGGCTTTACCGGGTATTGGTGCTTGAATATTATAAATCCTGTCAATATGGCAATATTTGGAATGTAGTATTTAAAAGCAATTCTTTTAAAAGCAATCCGGTGTCATCCTTCAAGCTATTTTGTTTGGCTTTTTATGATATTGCTGTTTTTCTTTTAAAAATTCCTGTTAAAAAGATACTTCGGAAAAAATAGAACTATGATGAATAAAATAATAAAACTACCAATTTATTTGAGGAGTAAAGCTATAGAGATTGAATTAAGAATAAGGGGCGTAAAGCTTGGTATCGGGTGCAGATTTTTTAAAAATTTTAATATTAACAAATTGCATAGCAAAGTAGAAATTGGAAACTTTTGTTCTTTTGATCAATATGTAAGTTTTACTTTGAATGAAACAGATACTAACAGAGAAAATAAAAAATTGGTGGTGATTGAAGATAAAGTATATATAAATAAATTTACCGTAATTGATGCTACATGTAATATTTTCATTGGCACTAACACAATGATAGGGCCAAACTGTTACATTACCGACCATGACCACTCTTTTCATGGTAAAAACCCTGACTTTCCTGTTGGAGAATTGCCACTTTCGGGTAGCCCTGTACGAATTGAAGAAAATGTTTGGATCGGCAGCAATGTAGTAATCCTTAAAGGTGTAAGGATCGGCAAAAATTCTGTTATCGGGGCAGGAAGTGTGGTTATAAAAGATATTAGGGAAAATTCTGTTGCTGTAGGAAATCCATGTAAAGTTATTAAGGAGAAAAGTTAGTATGAAAATCTCTTTTGTGATTGCTACTCATCAACGGGCATCCTATCTAAAGCAATGTCTTCATTCTATTTTAGAACAAAGTTATCCTGAAACAGAAATTATTGTAGCACATACAGGGGCTCCTGACGGCACATTTGAGGTGTGTGAAAATTTTCATAGCGCCTATCCCAAAATTGATTTACGATATATTGTATGCACTGAAAAAGGATCAGCCGCTCAGAGAAATGAAGGTTTTGATCAGTCCTCAGGAGATTGGGTAATGTTTGCAGATGATGATATAATACTTCGACAAGGATTTATTTCTGAAGTATTGAACACCATCAATCACTTTCCCGATATTGCTGCAGTTTCAGGTAGAATTGAAAATCAGTTTTTTGAGCCGTTAGGTACTTATACAAAATTTCTGCTTTATATGTCTGGTGTTAGTAGTTCTGGTAAAATTGCCGGGAAAGTTGTTGGGCCTGTGCTTAATTTTTTGCCGGAAGAGAAAGGGGAGCATTTTGAATTTGTAGATTGGGTTCCTATAGGAGTTTCTTTAATAAATCGCTCAGCTTACATTGAGGCAGGGGGATTTCCTTCACATTTTAAGGGATATAGCTTTGCCGAAGATGTTTGCCTTTCCTTGTTGTTAAGAAGAAAATATCAACTTGTATTGAACAGGAAAGCAGTAGCTTTTCATTATGATCTGGGAAGTGCCGGTCATAAAGATTATTACAGGCTGGCAAAAATGCAGATGTGTAACAGGGTTTTTATTCTTAAGAATGTACTAAATACATATAATATCAAGATGCTTTTTTCATTATATGTATGGCATGCTGGAAAAACCCTGCCATTGATAATAAGAAAACCTGTACAAGGATTTAAAATGCTGGCAGGCTTCACCATCGAATTTTTTGCGAATATATAATCTGGTGATTTTTATATTATCTGTTTTTCCCTGTGAAGAATACAAGGTTTATTTTGTAATCCCTTAGTGCCAGAAATGGTTTTTCAATCCATGAATAGGATATCCAGGACAACAATAAAATAAAGGTTAAATACCCTGTAAATATTACAAGTGGATAAGCAATAGCTGTTGAATGCAATTGGCTTTTAATAATTTTAATAACAGGTAAATGAATAAGGTATATAGAATAGCTGATTTTACTAATAAAGGTAACGGGTTTATTAAATATTATTGATGAATCTGAAAGGCCGGAAAGCAACGGAAATGTCATTAGAATTCCTATGCTGATAATAGAAAAGTATAATCCCAGGTACAAATTATTTTTAAAAACTACAGTCGGATTTAAAATGTTAATGCAAAAGAATAATATAATAATTCCTGTAACAAAAGCCGGAATTTTAATTTTTTTCCAAATGCATAAATGATAATTGAAAATATAACTTCCTATGACACCATATAAGATGGTGTCAAGCCGAAGAATTAATAATTTTCTGTAATAAATATCGAAATGATGAAATTGTGACGGCAAAAACTGATTTGACCTATGGAGCCTGTACGCTGTAATCAGGGCAAGGAAAGTTAAAAGTAAGAGTAGGATAACATATTGTTTGGGAAGAGATCGAAATAAATTAATGGTTAAGTATAAGGCTAAAGGAATGAGTAAGTAAAACCATTCCTCAATACAGAGACTCCAGGATTCCAGGAAAAAATCACCTAATAGTGGTTCTCTGAAGTTTTGAAGAAAAACCAGAAATTTAAAGGAATAGTAATTTAGTGATTCCGGAAGTAAAAAATTTGCAATAACAAGATTTAAAGCAAGGATAATATAATAGAGTGGTAAAGTTCTTAGCCATCTTCTTTTCCAAAAAGTAATAAGGTCCTTATAATTGAATGATTTTTCAGTTTGCTTTATAATAATATTTCCTATCAAAAATCCACTTAGTACAAAAAACAAGTCCACCCCGTCGAAGGGTATTTGTATGTTCTTATAATTTGTGGGAACAGCAAGGAATATTGAATGATTGTAGACAACTATAATAATTGCCAAAGCCCTTATCAGGTCCAGTCCGAATATCCTATCCTGTTCAGAATTCATTTGCCGGAAGATTGAATTGTATTTTCTAAAGCCAGAAGAGATGCAGCTCTCCTTTGTCTGAATTTTTCAATAGGCTTGGTTATTATACTTTCACACATAATTGAGAAGAGTATGGTGCAGATTATAACCGATAAAACATTAAGGTTGTCACCATAGGGTAAAAACAAATTGAAAAGATTAATAAATAAGAAATGAGATAAGTAAATAGGATAAGATAATTCGCCTATCCATCGGTCTGTCGGAATGGATTTACTTGCTTTAAAAATTATTGATACCGATGGGACAAATAGGAGATAATATAAACCCAGGGCTGGTTTAAAAGATCCCCAGTAACGGAAAGTAAAACAAGCTGCTAAAATTAAAATGAAAATGCTTGCTGTTATCATCTTATGAATGGAAATTTCTTTTATCCGGTTATAAAAGTAATAGGATATAGCACCTGCCAGAAAAAAGGCCAGTTCATTTGGAAAAAATCTATAGGTCCACGGGTCAAATCTTAAACCTGCCATTATCAAGAGCATTCTCCCGAAAATGCTAAGTATGATTATCCCAATTATCAATTTTATATTTTTTCTTAGAATGAAAGGAGCAATCAGGTAAAACATAAGTTCCAGGCTTATTGTCCATGCCTGAGGTAAAAGCATATAATTAGTAAGCCTTACATTTTCATTCCAGAAATCAGAAGTAAATATCAGAAACCCATTCTTGTCTATAGTGAGAAAACTAAAAAGGTCTTGTCCGATTATGGTAACCTGCGAGACAATAATAAGGGCAATTGAACTTAAATGAAAGTTTTCCAAACCAGAAAGTATCTTGGTGGGGCCAAATTGGTTTGTGGTAATCAAAAGAGCGATTGAAAGTATAGAAATCAGATAATAAACCGGAAAGATTCGGTATATCCTATTGGTGAGGAAAAGGCGATAATCCTTTTTTTGACAATATTTTTCATTGAGGATTAATGACATATAAAATCCTGAGATAATATAAAAGGATTGTACTGCCACTACACCATTGAAAAGGGTGATTCCAAAAAAAGGACCGGAATGTACTAGTACTACCGAAAGAGCAAGTAAAAATCTGATCAGTCCCACAGGGTAAATTTATTAGTTAACGAAAAGTAAAATAATTCCTTATTTATCAGGTCTGCATTTCAATAATAGTGGAAAAGATAATAAATATTGCTAATACGGAATAATTTAACCAAAAGGACAATTTATTATAAATCGTTTTTGTCCTGATTTGCCATTTTATATATATTATTGTTGAATTTTCCGTTTTATACTCTGTGAATCACGAATATGTAATATTTGTTTTATTTGGGCTGCTCTTTTTTACCTTAAGGCATTATCTCTACCATAACGATGAAATACCCGTAATTCTGGTAGTGTTTAATCTTATGGTTGAAAACAGATTGAACGCCCTGCAATCCGGAAGAGCGGAATGGATTTCATACGATTATAAAATTGACTTCACATTCGACATGGAATTGGCTTATATAGCAAGCGGACTTATTTGTCTGGGGACAACTACTATTGTAATTGCTTATTTATTTTTTTATAAAGAGAAAGCTAAAGAACCTAAAGATAAAGAAGAGTATTTTTCGGAATTCATCCTGAAAAATAAAATACTAATTATTGTCGGATTTATACTGTTCTTCCTCTTTCAGGTTGGTGTGGGAGCTTTATTAAGCAAAGGATACAGTTTTCTTCTCACCCTTGCCACCAGTTCATTTATTATACTTTTGTTTCTGGTATTTTATTATTCCAAGTCTAATCTTATTACCAAAGTATTATATGGGATAGTTTTTTCCATTATTGCCTATAGTACATATGATCCATATTTGAGGTTTCAGTTCCTGGGATGGGCCATTCCTATTGCAGTTTTTATTTTCAGAAAGGCAACCCCCATGATCAAATCCTTATGGTATCTGTGTGGTCTGGGTGGAATTTTAATTGCTTTTTCAATTGCCGGGGTAATGAGAGCTGAGGATAGTGCTGGAAAATCCTTTTCCGAACTGTATGATAAAAGCATGGATGCATTGCTTGAAGGAAATGATGTTAATTTTATTGATGGTTTTGTGATGTTATATCAGGTGTATCCGCAGTACCTGGACTTTCATTATGGGAAAGACCATTTGGCTGTGCTGCTAAGACCTGTGCCGAGAGCCTGGTGGCCGGGAAAGCCTCAGGGTGGATGGGTGCAGAAGTTTGCGTCCAGATACGGTATGGAAAATTTTAATACCGGTATTTCACCTACCCTCTATGGCGTTTTTTACGGTGAAGGTGGCAAATGGGCAATTGTTATTTTTGGCATATTATGGGCATGGATGTTTGTTAGAATAAAACTCTTTTCCGAAAATTACGCTGATGAATTGCAATATATAATCAAAGGTTTATTTATTGCAGCATTGGTGCCGGTGTTAAGAAGTGGTGACATGGCAGGAGATATTTCTATTGTTGGCATGAGCTATTGGCCAATAATGTTATTTGTCTACCGATATAATAAATTTTTAAAGGAAAAAGAATCTGTCCAAACGATTCAACCTAATGAAGCTATCCAAATCTGAAAAAGTTGCTCTTATAATTTCCACAAGAAATCGAAAATCGGATCTTATGGAAACAATTGAGAAATCTGTCCTGGCAGGAATTGATACTTCATCTATTTATATTGCAGATGATGCTTCAGAAGATGGCACATTTGATGAAATCAGAAGGAGATTTGCCAGTATAAATATTTTCAGAAATGACAAGCCAAAAGGATATATACACAACAGGAATTTTTTAATGCGACTTGTTCCTCATGAATATACTCTTTCACTTGATGATGATTCAAATCTCCTCGATCCATCTGATCTGGTTGAAGCAATTCAAATAATGGATGAGGATAAGAAATGCGCTGTTTTTTCTTTTACAGTAGTTGAACAAATAGAAATGCCCCCTGCCAAAAATCATCTACCTGATAGAATAAAGAAAGTAAAAACATTTATCGGCTGCGGACATATTATAAGAAAAAGTGTATTAAAGGAAATAGGCTATTACAGGGAGGAGCTGGAGTTTTATTGCGAAGAGCTGGATTTTTCTCTTCGGGCTTACAATGCCGGATATCATGTTCTAAACAAAGAAAATCTTGTAGTACACCACAGAATTGATTGGAAGGAAAGAAACAGACAGGTAGAAAGTGAAACCCGTAAAGGTATTTATGGGGCGGTTTATAGGTCTAAGTTGGGATTTTCTAATAGTTTAACCGTGAGAGCTTTAAATTACCCTTACCTCCTGGATATTGCTGCCATTATGGTTTATACTTTTAAAAGGTGCTTCAATTATCTTATCCTTAAAAGAGACATGAAAGGTTTTTTCGGTGGTGGAATCAGGTTTCTTAAATTTGTTCCATACATTGTTGCTAATCGGAATAAGTTATCATATAAGAAATTTTTAGTATGGAACAGCTTGCCTGTTTCTTAAGCCATGGCCAGGTCAAAGAATAAATTCATAGTATTACACCTAGGATCTCGTATTCATTACGAACTGCCTGCTTCTTTATCTGTCGAAGGTAAACTGAAAATGCTGATTACTGATGCCTGGGTAAGGCCAGGCAGTATTTTTGCATTAATTATCCATTTACTTCCTTTCACTGCATTTAAAAAATTGTCTCAACGCTATAATAAAACTCTATCAACTTCGAATGTAATTTCTTTCAATTTATCAGTGTTGATTTTTGAATTTTGGAATAGAATTAAAGGAAAGAAAGCTTGGAATCTTGTCCTGGCAAGAAATACTTGGTTTCAGAAGAAATGTCTAGAAGAATTACAGAAAATAGCGGATGAAAATATTACTGTCATTGCTTTTAGCTATACAGCTCTTGAACCTTTCAGGTATGCAAAATCAAGAGGATGGAAGACCGTCCTGTTTCAGATAGACGCAGGAGAAACAGATAACAAAATTGTAACAGAGATTTATAGAAACAATTCTCAGTATAATTCCAATTTCCAAAACCCGCCCGACATTTATTGGGAAAAATGGAAGGAAGAATTACAATTGTCAGATGTCGTGATTGCTAATTCAGATTTTACAGCCTCAGCTTTAATGGCTGCAGGATTGAGTAAAGAAAAAATAAAGATCGTCCCATTATCAGTCAAGATTTCAGAATCACATGAAAATTTCACCAGAATATTCCCGTCCCGCTTTGATATAGCGCGTCCATTGAGACTTCTCTTTCTGGGTAATTTGTCATTGAGAAAGGGGCTTCATGTAATTTTTGAGCTTATTGAATTAGTGGAAGGGTTACCTGTGGAGTTTTATTTTGTGGGGAGTAAAGAAGTAGAGTTGCCGGTAAATTTTCAAACTGAAAAGGTAAAATGGGTTGACTCTGTTTCTCGAATAGAAACATACCAATTTTATCAGCAATCAGATGTATTTATTTTTCCTACTTTTTCCGATGGGTTTGGGCTAACGCAATTAGAAGCCATGTCATGGAGGTTACCTGTCATTGCTTCTGAAAACTGTGCGAAAGTGGTTGAACATGGAAGGAATGGTTTTCTGTTGAAAGATTTGACAGCAGCAGAATTACAGTTGTATATATTGGAGATACTAAACGCCCCTGGAGTTCTTAAATTTATGTCTGAGGAGGCATTTGTTACTGCATTACAGTTTAACTCTTCTAGATTTGGAAGGGAGATTTCTGATGCCCTAGAGTTTGAATGACAGAGTATATACCATGTCATCCAGTAAGGAACTTGTAATGAATCAGTATGACAGAAAGTTTCTGATATAAGTGAGTTAAGGGTAGTGCCATCAATTACTTTTTTACATGAATAAAGACTGTCAAATTAAGTAACAAGGTTCTTTCAGAATGACAAAGGGGGGACTTATAATTATTTTATAACCGCTTCATCCAATTCTTCAACTTCACCGGCAACAAGGCAGCTATTTTTAACTTCAGAAACCAGGTACCGGCGTATTTCTTTACCTTAAAGAGATGATCAGCAGTGTGCAGATCATGATTAACATTAATATCAAAATTTGAGGGATGACTCAACGGAAACTCCATCCATCCTGCCTCTTGCTCGCTGAATGTTTTATCACCCGCCTGTGTGTTGGTACCTCCTTCTCCGAAACCAATATTTTTTACCAGATTAACACCCGGTGTAATGGCAATTCCATTCTGTATCCACATGGCAAACATCCACTGGTAATCCCAGGTAGGTAAGTTTCCGCTTTTGACATAATCAAATATGGCAAGCCAGTATTGCCGGTCAATGCTTCTTTCGAACTTGTTTTTAAGTACTTCTTTGAATTCTTTTCTTGTCACCTGGTCTAAATTCACATGATAGTGCTGCCACGCTCTTCTCCATGTTGCCCAGCCCCAAATGTGGTTATAAAGTGAAAAGTGATAGGTATTACTCTCGATAGCTTTTGTTTTTATAAAATTGCTTGCTGCTATATGCATCACATGATCACTGTTTCTATATCTTACAAGTAACTCTGCTGCAAATTCGAAAAATGAAGGATCAACAACACAGTCATCTTCCAGGATTATCCCTTCTTCCACTTGCTCAAAAAACCAGGAGATGCCGGAACTCACTCCATGTTTGCAGCCGAGATTGTGGTCGAGATATCTTGTTTGAATTTGACATTCCCAGTCGATGGAACTAAAAAGGTCTCGGGTAGTTTTGCAATTGATGGCATCAGAGGGATTATCTTCACGCGGGCCATCAGCCGAAACAAAAAGGTATTTTGGCCTGATTTTTTTTAAAGATTCCAGAACTTTTTCTGTTTTATCCGGACGGTTAAATACTAAAAGTAAAACAGGAACTTCCAATAAGGGTAATGTCATGATTTAAATTTACCAAATTTACTTTAAACATTTTTAAACGATTAATATTTAATAAATTGCCTGGTCGTTTGTTTGGTGAGTTTGATCTAATATAAGTAACGATTAATCATTGTATTCGTATAGAAAACAGGTAAATTGCAGGATGAATTTTGTGTAATATTATGTTTTAATTTTCAATTATAAATTGTGATAATTATACAATTTTCCAGCATCCTGACCATTATATTTGTAATTAATTAGTCAAAGGGTTTTGAAGTCTATATTAATTATCGGGCCTTTTTTTCCGCCGCTTACTGGGGTATCAGTTGTAAATCATGCCTTAAAAGATTTATTACCTAAGGGTAAGGTTAATACTATTAACACTCACAAGCATATTAATCTTTCCTCCGGACAAGGATCAGGGTTTTCTCTGAAAAAATCTGTCGGCTTCTTTTCTGCATACCTTCAAATAGGCAAAATATTCCGTTCTGATGTTGTTTATCTGACGCCGGGGCAAACTTTTTTCGGTGTGTTGAAATATGCCCCATTTATTATTTTGTCCTGTTTGCTTCGTAAACCTATTATCTTTCACTTGCATGGCAATTACCTGGGAAGAGAATATGAAGGACTTAATGGATTAAAGAAATACATATTCCGTTTTTTGATCTCGCGTTCGTCTGAAGCTATCGTGTTATCAGAAGGTTTTAAGCAGAACTTTGGTCCATTTATTGCTGCAGACAAAATACATGTATTAAAGAATTTTGTGACAGATGAAATCGCTGATATTGATATCAGTGAAAAAGATTACTCAACTTTAAAACTTCTGTATTTGAGTAACCTTATGAAGGAGAAAGGTATCCTTGATTTTCTTGACGCCCTGGCAATTCTCAAAAATCGCAATATAAATTTTCAGGCAACAATTGCCGGAGCAATAGAATCTGACATCGTATCGGAAGTGGAAGATAGGTTGTCTAAATTAAATGGCAATGTACGCTACCTGCATGTTGTCCTGGGCCGTGAGAAAGAAACTGTATTGAAGGAGTCAAATATTTTCGTTCTTCCGACTTATTACAAAATGGAAGGTCAGCCAATTTCTCTGCTGGAAGCTATGGCGGCAGGAAATGCAGTAATAGTAACACGTCATGCCGGTATTCCCGAAATTGTTTCTGAAAGGAATGGATTGTTTGCTGAAGCGAATAATCCGGAAGACCTTGCAGATAAGATTATCAGTCTTTTTCAAAGTGAGAATCTTAAGCAGATAGGTAATAATAACAAGATATTAATCAACACAGCCTTCAGACAGGATATTTTTAGTAAAAACATCTCTGATATTTTTAATCGGATTTCTCCCAATTCAAAAGTATATTATATGGCCGAAGGAAGCTCTCCTGAGCCTGTAATGATGCCAGGACTGAAAACAGATCCCCTTCTTTTCAGAAAATTCGACAAGTAAAAGCTGAAGGGTTTTTATTTTTTTTCCTATAATTGCCTTTTTGCATTCATAATATTTTTAATAAATATTCTATTGGCACAATATCAGGACTTAAAGCGGTTTGTCGTACCTCCGGGATTCAGAGGAAGAAATGCTGTTGTGGTTCAGTTATGGTGGTTTGTACAGTCTTTACTTTTTCATCCTTCACCTCAGGTTTTTTATGGATGGAGAAGATTTCTGCTTAGACTTTTTGGGGCAAAAGTAGGAAAATCTGTGATTATCAGACCTACTGCTCAATTTACCTACCCCTGGAAAATTTCTATAGGCGACTACTCTTGGATTGGTGATAACGCTGTATTATACAGTCTGGGGGAAATTAAGATCGGAAGTAATGTGGTTGTGTCCCAGAAGTCTTACCTGTGTACTGGCAGCCATGAATATGAAAAACCTGCATTTGATATTTTCGCATTGCCCATTGTGGTGGAGGATGAAGCCTGGATTGCAGCAGATGTTTTTGTTGGTCCGGGAGTAACTATTGGGAAAGGTGCAGTTGTGGGTGCGAGATCAGATGTATTTAAAAACCTGGAAGGCGGATATGTGTATGCAGGAAGACCGTTGATGAAAGTAGGCAATAGGCAGAAGTAGGCAATAGGCAGCTGGCAGTTGTTAACATGGCACTGTCAAATGCACCAGTCAGGCTGAGCGGAGTCGAAGCCCGGTAGATAGTACGCAGTACGCAGTAGGCAGTAGAGATGACATGCTTGGCGTCTTTAGGTTAACATTATTAGTCCTAAGTCGAAAGTCAAAAGTCGAAAGTCAGGAGGCAGGTAAAGGAAACAGTCATCCCGATGTAAGGAGGGATCTGTAATAGATTAGAATAAGATGGAGCCATTACTTTTCGAATTTCCGGCTTCGAATTTCGAGTTTTTATAAATTTTCCAACTTGGAATTTTAAAACAAATGAGAATCCTTATCTACGGTATAAACTACAGTCCTGAACTGACCGGCATCGGTAAATATACCGGAGAGATGGGAGAGTGGCTTGCATTAAGGGGGCATGATGTAAATGTAATTACTTCAATGCCTTATTATCCTGAATGGAAAATTCATAAGTCCTACCAGGGTAAATGGTGGCATAGGGAAATAATCAGTAAAGCTAAAGTATACCGCTCTCCATTTTACGTACCTGAAAAGGTGACAGGAAAATCCAGGATCATTCATGAGTTCAGCTTTATGCTTTCTACTTTTCTCTGGGGTATACGTTTTCTTTTTGCCAAAAGGGCCGATGTGCTTATTGCTATATATCCTCCGCTTGTGATTGGATTTTTACCCCTCATTTATTCCTTCTTTCATAAAACCAAAGTGATTATCCACATTCAGGACCTGCAGGTAGATGCTGCAAGAGAGTTAGGTCTGATAAAAAATCAAAGGCTATTGAATGTGCTTGAGAGGCTGGAAAAATATTTTCTCACCGGCGCTGATCATGTATCCAGCATCAGTGAGGGAATGAAAAGAAGAATTATTGAAAAAGGTGTGCAGGAAAGCAGGTATATCATGTTTCCTAATTGGGTGGATACTGATTTTATAAAACCGTTACCAAAAAGTGAATCATTAAGAGCTGAACTTGGTATAGCGCAGGATGATAAAGTGTTCCTTTATTCGGGTAATATAGGAGAGAAACAGGGTATAGAAATACTCGTTCCGATTGCTGAAAAGTTTAAAACAATTCCTGAAGTAAAGATATTCATAGCGGGTGAAGGAGCAGGTAAAGTGAGGCTTGAGACTGAAATCAGGAAAAGAAATCTCACAAACATTATATTATTGCCTCTGCAGCCATACCATAAGCTTGCTTCATTTCTTGCTATAGCAGATGTTCATCTGGTGTTACAAAAGAAGGCAGCAAGTGATCTTGTACTGCCTTCGAAGTTTGTGTCCATTATTTCATCTGGCGGTTATTCTATAGTGACAGCTACAGTCGGTACAACTTTGTATGAGATCTCTTATCATAACAATCTTGCCAGCGTGATCGAACCGGAAAACGAATCCGCATTATACAATGAAATGAAAAAAGTCCTTCATGCCGACCTGACAGAAATAAAACAAAATGCGCGTCGATATGCCGAAGATCACTTTAGCAGAGACGCTGTGTTGAGGAAGTTTGAAGAAGAAGTCTTAAGTCGGTAGTCGGTAGCATCCAATATCCAACATCTAATCCAATATTCTGGCGATCCTTTAATCCTGGTCAATCTAGGTTAATCCTGGCCATCCTTTAATCCTTTAAATCCTGGTCAAAGTTTCCTCATTATCTTCGGATGCCTTCCTTTAAAATGTGCAATGTTGGTACTGAAGGTATATCTTGCCTTCACCTGAAAAATGAAGTAACCATCATTCTTATCCGGATTACCTCTTTGAGGTGCTTTAAATTCTCCTGTGCCCGGAGATTTATCAGACAAAGCAGCGGCGGTTGGATTGTCGAATGTTGCAGGATCTTTAAATTCTTTAGAGCTTACATCGTCCAGATAGTCTGTAAAGGTTATTCTGTAACCGGCTTCTGCGACGAATTCGAGATTTTTAGTATGTTTTATTCTCAAGCCTACACCAAAGGGAATAATTGGAGTGGCAGAACTGTAATGTTTGCCTTCGGTTTTTAGAGGTCTTAATTTGTGCCATTTTCCGTTCAGCTCACCATGTGGATTGTAGAAAGCTACACCAAAACCAAGGAAAACATAAGGACTATATTGTTTTCTTCTGTTAAAATGTTTGATGTATGGAAAATGCTCATACATGGCGGCCATATACATCTCCACATTTCCTGATCTGAAATTAAGATTTCTGTTTTTCCAGTAATCATTGGAATACAGTCTGAAATAATTTAGATCAAATTTTCCATACCAATTAGGTTTGAACCTAAAAACTACTCCTACACCCAGATTTGGACGAAACTTCATGCAATGGAATTTATCACACAAATCACCATAGTAGGTAGATGTACCGATTCCACCTGTGATACCTATCCGCTCCTCCATTATCCATTTGTTAGCTTTGGCAAAGTAAGGCTTGTTTCTATCAAATAGCTTAAGCTGTGCAGATGCTGTCCCCGATAGTAGTATACCTGTGATGGTGATTAGAAATAGTTTTAAAGAAACTGAGTGCAATCTGCGCATTTAATATTCTACACTTAATAAGCTATAAAGATAATCAATATCCTTGTTTTTGTCCAGTTTTTTTAGATTAACAATTGATGAAATTCTCCCAATGCCTCTTTGCCTTGCCATTTTTGAGATTTGTCTCAAGTAATTGAATCGCAGAAGGAGTATCCATAAGACGAAAATTAGAAATTATTACTATTGCCAGATAAAGGATATTGGCAGCAGCATAGTTTGAACTGCCCTCAAGTGCAATCAAGCCTTCTTGGTAGGAGTCTTTAGCTGTAACTGATTTGTCCTGCTTCTCTTCATACATTGGGAAGCCAAAATCAGCCGGGTTTGGTGCTGTTTCTTTTATTTTATTTCCGTCATAAATCATACATGTGACCGATTTGTTCATGCTTATGTGTGTTGACCCTTCCATACCCCTGAGCACCATAGTAGAAGCACACATATTTTGCTCTTTCAATTGTTTGACAAGCTCATCCTTATAATGAGCGTGTGTGTAGCCTGTAACAATATAATTTCCATTGACAGATCTGATAGGTTGCAGCAGTTTTTCAAAAGTCGCAAGAAAGGGTCTTTTTACCATCTCTTTTCTCATGGACTTCAGCTGATACAACTCGGGAAAAAACACCTGCTGGTCCAGATAGCACCAGGAGATTTCTTTTTCAGATAAGCAATTCATGGCCTTCTCCATAGAGAGCAGGGGATCTTTGCCAGCTTCTTTTAAGATCTGGTGTGAGCTGTGTCCGAATTTGGGAGCAACTTCATCTATCCCGTGAACAATTACAGGGAAACCTGCACTTGCAAGCAATGCTGCTGTAAATAATGAATAGTTTCTAGTTCTGTTAGAACCATCATAACTATCTGCAATATCTATCAAAACCTTACCTTGAAATTCCAGCCTTCGGGATTTCTTCCACAAATACGAAAAAAAACTTTTATTTTCGACGAAACTTTCTCTCTTCAGTCTTTCTGCTTCAAGAAATGCGGCCTTTTGAAACTCAGGTATACCACTGTCAAAAAAGTGGTCCATTGCCCTTGTGGATTCTTCTTCCGACAAATCATTCCTTCTAATAACTTTATTTATGATTTTTTGAAATGATGAAATTTCACCCTTCTCAATAAATGGCAAGAGGTGTTCTGGCAGATTGTTTTCAGATAGATGTAAATATGAAAGGAATTCTTTCTCTTCCTCTGTTGGCTCTAAGGTGAGCAAAGCAGTTAGCATAGCGGCCTTGGTGACTTTGCTTACATCATCATGATGAAACAATACTTTCAATTCCTCCAGCTCGTCCTTATTAAGGCTTTTACTCCCTTGAGGTCCTATACCTTTTTTCTTTAGAAGCTCTTCTAACCTGAATTGAAGATGATTGTTTTTCATAGTGAATTACCCTATTTAGCATTAAATGCTTCCTATAATATCAAGTTCGTCCTTTTAATTTTGTTATTTAAACTTATAATTCGATTTATTCATCTAAATTAATTCTATTATTCAAATTGCAATTCAAATCATTTTTTGTTTATCGATTTATTATATAGGTACATCGAGCCGGTTTTTATTTTTTTGACAGGGAAATTATTTTTTTTTAGAAATTCAGAAATACAGAAAGTCTCCAGAATTTGTAATCGGAAAATAACAATGCACCATTTTCGGTAAATAGGAATGCACCAATTTCGGCAACAAGAATGCACCAGGTGAGCAAATATATTTGATTAATTTTCCTGATCAAGGAAAGTCT
>JBKBUF010000024.1:0-80022 GCA_046290815.1 Cytophagaceae bacterium
TTCATAATTATTCATCGGTTTTTTAATCCCGACGAAGGTAATTACTGGTGCATTCTTGTTGCCAAATTTGGTGCACTCTTATTTTCCGATTTTGGTGCAGTTGTAGTTACCGACTACAGTTGTTCTTTAAGGCGTGATATATTGTACCGTTTCCGGCATGGCAAATAAGCAGATCTGTTTGCTTTAATAGCAAGCTTAAATTTGCAAAGGGAATACGGTGGATATGACCTGCATTTAATATAGTGTCAGAGCAGCCCGTCATAATGAAATTAAACTCTGAAAAAATCGGATCTTTCAGCATTATTAGTTTTTCAAAATTTCCGGTGCTTCCCATGCTCACTACAATGTTGGCTTTGGATGAGGAAAGCAGGTCTGAATAGTTGTGATTATAATTGTTTTCTTCATGAAATAGCGGGCCAATGAAATGAAAAGTATCAGGGAGTGTTTTCTGAGGAAACATTTCAGGAATGTCAGCAATCAATGTGATGTCTCCTTCAAGTTCTTCCAATAAGTTTTTCTTCATCCGCAGATTGTATTTTTGTGCCAAAGCCTGAAAGGGTTCATGTACTTTTTTCAATGCTGTTTTTTCTTTGTATGTAATGATGTGCTGAAAAATAAATGGCGGGAAAAGGTAGCGATATTTATAGCCTGGATGTTTTGGGTGCAATCTTCTTGTCCTGCAATAATAATTAGTCATGTAGCCATTCACTATAGACACGAAAGGTACTTTGCAGAAAGCTGCAGCAAGTCTGAGCGTGAAGTCTGCATCTCCAACCACCAATGTAGGTTTGTGTTTTGAAATAATATCAATCTGTGATAAGAAGCTCCTTTCCAGTAAATCATATCTTATCCAGGAAAAGGAAAAATCCCTGGCGGATGATATGACCATATCAGATGGTATCGTATGGTAGGGGAAAGTTTTAATTCCCTGTTCACTTATAAATGAAGTATATTTTTTTGACTCAGGAAATAATACCGTGATATCATTTTGAAAGGCCTTGGCCAGTTGCAGGCACCTGAGATTATGCGATAGCAGGTCGAAAGGGAAAAATAAAATCATATAACCGGAGTTACATTAAGTGTAAAAAAACTTAAACCTGAATTTTTAATTATGGTTATCGATATGTTTAAATTAAATGGTTTTTGGTAATATCTTTTATCAATTTTTTTATATCTTTAATTACTTGGTTTAATGTTTAAATTTATTTAATTCAATCAGAGAATATGGAAAACAAAAGCGAAATTCTGGATGACGTTTATTTTGACAAAGGGTCAGGTGTAGAGAGGCAATATGTTTTTGGCGCCTGGAAGTTTATATTTTTATCAGTAATAACATTTGGACTTTATCATATCTGGTGGTTTTATACCTCCTGGAGATTTTTTAAACAGAAGGATAAGCTTGATATTTCCCCTGTTCCACGTGCTCTATTCAGCATCTTCTTCATGGTTGAATTATTAGATAAAATTCTGAAATATGCCCGGAAGCATGGGTATGCCGGCAATTACTCTTCCTGGGGATTGTTTGTTGGCTTTTTTATACTCAATCTTTTATCACGCCTTCCGGAACCCTTCTGGCTGGTGTCTATATTTAGCTTTGTATTTTTAATTGAACCTTTCAATGCCTTGTTGTATGCAAAGCAAAACTCGGGAGAATTTGAAGTGGTTGACAAATCATCTTTAAGTGCAGGAGAAATTATAGCCGTAATTTTAGGCGGAATACTGTGGTTGCTTATTCTGCTTGGCTTATTTGTCGGTGAACAAATCTGATGACTTACTTGTATTTAAACTCTCCAAAAGGAGAGCGGATGGTCAGCATTTTCTTGTCTGACTTTTCTACTCTTCCGACAATTTGTGCATCTACATTGAAAGACTTTGCAATGTCAATCATGGCCTGAGCGTATTTTTCTTCCGTGTAGATTTCCATCCTGTGTCCCATGTTGAATACCTTATACATCTCTTGCCAGGAAGTGCCGCTTTCTTCATGAATAATTCTGAATAGGGGAGGGACGTCAAAAAGATTTTCTTTGATAATATGTACGTCGCCTGCGAAATGCAAAACTTTTGTTTGTGCGCCACCGCTGCAATGAACCATACCGGAAATTACATTTCTGTATTCTTTAAGGATTTGTTTTATAATAGGTGCATAGGTTCTGGTAGGGGCAAGGACAAGCTTCCCTACATTTACAGGTACGCCTTCAATTGTATCGGTTACTTTATATTTTCCAGTATATACAAGATCCTGGCTGGTTGCATTGTCGAAGCTTTCAGGGTATTTGCTTGCAAAGATTTTCGAAAATACATCGTGTCTTGCGGAAGTAAGTCCGTTGCTACCCATGCCTCCATTGTATTCTTTTTCGTAGCTTGCCTGTCCATAAGAAGCGAAACCTACGATAACTTGTCCGGGAGCAATTTTGTCGTTAGAAATTATTTCATTTCTGGGCACTCTTGCTGTTACAGTGCTGTCAACAATGATAGTTCTTACCAGGTCCCCCACATCTGCAGTTTCTCCTCCGGTACTATAAATCTCCACGCCGTTGTCTCGCAACATCTGCAATACCTCTTCGGTACCATTGATTATTTCGGCTATTACCTCACCAGGTATCAAATGCTTATTTCTTCCAATAGTAGATGATAAAAGTATGTTCGATACCACGCCTACGCAAAGAAGGTCGTCTGTATTCATTATTACAGCGTCCTGGGCAATGCCTTTCCAAACAGATATGTCTCCGGTTTCTTTCCAATATACGTATGCCAGGGAGGATTTTGTGCCGGCGCCGTCTGCATGCATGATATTACAGTAGGCAGGGTCGTTGCCAAGAAGGTCGGGAACTATTTTGCAAAAGGCTTTAGGAAAAATACCTTTATCGATATTTTTTATAGCATTATGCACATCTTCTTTGTCTGCGGAAACACCCCGCTTCATATACCTGTCGCTCATATCAGTTGGAGTTTATGAATATGTAAAAATAAAAAAAGTCCCGGATGTTTTCCGGGACTTTTTGTTTTATAATTTGAAGGTTCTATTCTTCACCTTTTCTTTTAATCTTTATCGTCTGATCTTCTCCTTCACCTTTGGATTTAATCTGCAGGTTAGGATTAGTTACGTTGGTTACAGTAAATTCAGTTCTACGGTTTCTTTGATGATCTTCTTCAGTGCTTGCGTTTTTAACAAGCGGTTTGTCTTCTCCGTATCCTTTAGCTGTAATTCTGTCTTTAGCTATACCTTTTGAAATGATATAGTTTACAGCAGACTGAGCACGTTTCTGAGAAAGTTTTCTGTTGTAGTCAGCAGAACCTCTTTCGTCGGTATGTGAACCAAGCTCCATTTTGATATCAGGATTGTTTACAAGAACTTCAACAATCTTGTCAAGTTCTTCTGCAGCATCCGGTCTGATATCCCATTTGTTGAAGTCATAGTAGATATTGTCAATTACGATAACAACACCAACTTCTTTCTTAGGCAATACGATTTTATGAGGGATCTTGATAACAGATTCTCCCGGCTCTAATTTATCATAAGGAACTTTCTTGCCCATAGTAGATAAGGTCCCTACTTCTTTCATGTACCCGTCTTTGGATGCGACTATCTTGTAGTTAGTCTCAGGTTCGATTTGGTAGGTGTATTTTCCTTCTCCGTCAGATGAGACTGTTGCGATAGTGTCACCTTTCGCGCTTACAAGTTTCACTGTAGCGCCATCTAATTTTATCTCCTCAGTTTTGTTTACTTCGGTGTAGAAAACTGAACCATCAAGGATATAACGGGCGATTTTTATTCTTGACTTGTCGATGAACTCATAAACATCGTCATCACCTTTTCCGCCTGATCTGTTTGATGTGAAGAATCCTGTGATTGTGTCTTTAAAGGTAATGCCGAAATCATCAAAGCTTGAATTGATAGGTCTTCCCATGTTTTCAACTTTAGCTTTTCCTTTGTCTTTTTTTACCACAAATAAGTCTAAAGCTCCAAGGGAAGGATGTCCATCTGAAGAGAAATAAAAGTTGCCTTCAGCATCTTCGTAAGGAAACAATTCATTTCCTCTGGTGTTGATTGGCGCTCCAAGGTTTTGAACATTTCCCCATTCGCCATTAGCATCTCTTGTTGCTTTGTAAAGGTCAGTTCCTCCCATTGCGTTTCCACTTTCTCTGTTAGAGGCAAAGTAAAGTGTTTTGCCGTCTGCAGAAAGAGCAGGGGATGAATCCCATGCATTTGGATCGTTTATAGCCAGCATTTTTGGCTCTGACCAGGCACCATTCTCAAATCTTGTTTCATAAAGGTCCACGTCTTTGTTACCTTTTTTGCTACCGTTATTCCCTCTGGAGAAGATCATTATCTTGCCGTCTTTGCTAAATACACATGAAGCTTCGTGTGCATCGGCAGTGTTAATAATATCAGCTAATATTCTAGCCTGTCCTGAGAAATAATCAGATCCGTCAAAAATAAACTCATAAATATCGGTAAAACCCGTTCCTGTAGCAGCGTGCATCTTTTGTGCGTCTCTGTTGGAAGTGAAATAGAGCTTGTCCTGTGAAAAGGTTGGTGAATATTCTGCAAATCCTGTATTTAATTTATCAAGATTTTTTACCTCGAAGTATGATTTTTTGCCAACAATTTCATTTAAGACTTTTAGATTTTCAATCTCATTCTTAGCCCTGTTTACCAGGTCGAAGTTAGATCCCATCTTTACATATTCATTGAGTTGCTTGCTTGCTGCTTCATAGTTTCCTACAGATTTTAAAGCAAATCCATACCAGAAGTATGCATCTTCCTCTGTGGTGTTAGACTCAATTGCCTTTTTATAAAACCCTTCAGCTTCATGAATTCTGTTAGATCTTCTGAAAGCTTCAGCTATATAATAATTGTTCTGCGCTGAGGGCCCACCTTTGCTCAATGATTGCTGAAAATTCTCAATCGCAGGCTGATACTCTGCCTGTTCGAATTTTTTCAATCCATTTTTGTAGGATTTCATCGCTGAAGGAGCACATCCTCCAAGAAGTACAATCACGGCTAAAGATTTGATAAGCTTGTTCATCTGATTATCTTATAAATGATTTTTGTGCAATTTAATGGCAATTTAGTGAAAAAAACAGGAATCTTCCTAAAGATCACCCATTTCTTACATTCTGGTAAATTTAAGAAAAGCTTAAATATATATTACTTTTCTTTTATAAATTATTGAAAAACTTAGAAGTCCAAGCCTTTGAAGCCGGCACCTCCCATTTCTCTTTTAATTCCTTAAGGTTATTGATTGTATTATTAAAAAGAATGGTTTCTTTCTCTATTTCTCCCTCTGCAACTGCCTGCTTTACCTTATTAAACGGGATAATTTTAATATCATCTCCTTTTTTGTATGCAATATTACCATTGTTAAGGAGTTCATTTCCAGTAAGATGTTCTATTTCTTTTATTGTTCTTGTAAGTTTGTCAATTGAACATCCGCTTGCATTAGCAACACTTTCATCCACTCCCACTACTACGAACTGATTATAAAAAATATTGTATGAGCCGAAAATTTTATTCCCATGGCTGTCCCAGCCGGATATAAAATTTTCCAAAACTGTTTTTATGGCCTGAATATCATTTTCTGAAAAAGGGCGTGGTGACTGATAAATCCAGATTCTGGATTCGGGGGATAATTGGTCAAATCGGATAATTTTTTCTTTCAGCATATAATTCAGGTTACATTAAACCTTCAGATTTTGCGATAAGTTCCGCAATGTCGTAAACTTTCACTTCCGATTCTTTCTCCTTGTTTTTTACACCATCCGAAAGCATAGTCATACAAAAAGGGCAGCCGGAAGCGATTATTTTAGCACCAGTTTCAAGAGCCTCGTCTGTTCTTTCAATATTTATGTCCTTAAATCCAGGTTCGGGTTCTTTAAACATCTGAGCTCCTCCGGCTCCGCAGCACAATCCTTTGGATCTTGACCTTTTCATTTCCACCAATTCTGCATCAAGTGCTTCAATTACTTTTCTCGGTGCTTCATAAATGTTGTTTGCTCTTCCCAGGTAACAAGAATCATGAAAGGTGATTTTTTTGCCTTTAAAAGTTCCGCCATCTTTGAGTTTTATTTTGCCCTCATCAATAAATTGCTGCAGCAAAGTAGAATGGTGGATAACTTCATAATTTCCCCCCAGTTCAGGGTATTCATTTTTAATTGTATTGAAACAATGTGGGCAGGCAGTGACAATTTTTTTAATTCCATAACCATTCAGCACCTGAATATTGGTCATGGCCTGCATTTGAAATAGAAATTCATTACCGGCCCTTTTTGCTGGTTCTCCCGTGCAGGATTCCTCGGTTCCAAGAACTGCATAATTAATATTGAGCTTGTTCAATATAAGTGCGAAGGCGGCAGTAATAGACTTCGATCTTTCATCAAAAGATCCTGCACATCCTACCCAGAAGAGTATGTCCGGTGATTTGCCCTGTGCTGCGAGTTCTGCGACTGTAGGAATGATCATGTGTTAAGGTGTTAAAGTGTTAAGGTGTTAAAGTGTTAGAGTGTTAAAGTGTTAACGTTTATATTAATTTTTACTAAGATATCTTATTAGTCCTAATGTTAGATTTCTGGTTTGTTCTGCTGTTTCTCTAAGTTCTTCTATTTCTATTTTCGATAAATATTCCATGTCTTCTAATACATAAAGCATACTTTGAAGTTCTGATGCGGAGCTTTGAGAAAAATCCAAAAATCGGACGAATTCTCTCTTATTAAATCTTGCAAAACCTCCGCTATATTGTTCATACAGCTTAATGCGCAACTTTTCAGTTGGCTTTTAGTGTCATAATCTTTAGATAATTCGCCTTTTTTACAATGAGAATATACCTTTTTAACTAAAACTCTTGAAGACTGCCAACACTGCAAATCTTCAAATCTATTAACTTTTGACATAGCTGGTTTTATTAATATAAATTCAAATATTTATAAATTCCTTCTATATCCCCGCAAAACTAAATATCCAATCCCTCTCCTTTTAAGCCATTAACGTTAACACATTAACACTCTAACACGTTAATACTACTTTTTAACCTTCTCCACCCAATTCATCCTGTCAGCATGAGGGAATTTCCATGGAGCAAAGTTATTTTCAATATTTGAAAACATGGAATTCCACGATGCAGGAGCCTGGCTTTCTTCCATAATTTTATATCTTCTTAATTGCATTATTATGTCAAGTGGGTCAATATTTACGGGGCAAGCCTCCACGCAGGCATTGCAGGTGGTGCAGGCCATTATTTCCTCTACAGCGATGAAGTCACCGAGTAGAGATTTATTGTCATTGTAATCTTTGCCATGGGTATCAATATTTCTTCCTACCTCTTCCACTCTGTCTCTGGTATCCATCATAATCTTTCTTGGAGAAAGTTTTTTTCCGGTGATGTTAGCAGGGCATTGAGAAGTGCATCTTCCGCATTCTGTACAGCTGTAAGCGTCCATCAGGTTTTTCCATGTTAAATCCTGTACATCTTTGGCGCCAAACCTTCCCGGTTGTCCGGTATTGTTACCGGTGTCTTCCACCGGAAGGTTAAGCATAAGCTTAACCTCTTTGGTCACCTCCGGCATATTTGAAAATTTCCCTTTAGGCTCTAGCTTGCTGAAGAATACATTAGGAAAAGACATGAATATGTGAAGGTGTTTGGAATCGTGAAATACATAATTGGCGAAAATGAAAACGCCAATAATATGTGCCCACCAGCCAAAGCGGTCAAGGTAAAAAAGCTGGTCATTGGATAGTCCGCTAATGAATGGCTCAAGAAAACTGCTAAAGAAAAATTTTCCGGTGAAGAAGTAATGTTCATTCCCTCTTACCTGCAACTGACTATCTGCAGCATTCATGAATAAGAAAGCTGTCATTAAAAATATTTCCACACTAAGAATAATGTTGGCATCTCTTTTTGGCCATGCTCTCATTTCTTCACCATCAAACCTTTTAACATGGAGTATATTTCTTCTGATAAGGAAAATTGCACAGGTAATAATTACTGAAATTGCGAAAAACTCAAAGAAGTTAATAAGCATAGGATAATATCCGGCCATTCTGGGGGCGAAAATTCTATGAGTTCCGAAGAGTCCATCAATTATTATTTCAAGCATTTCAATGTTTACTATAATGAAGCCCAGGTATACAAAAAGATGGAGAATCGCCGGTATCGGTTTCTTAAACATTTTCTTTTGTCCGAATGCGACCAAAGTCAAAGTTTTAAGTCTTTCTCCTATGTTGCCTGAGCGGTCATCAGGTCGTCCGAGATTAATGTTTCTTCTGATTCTTAAGATTTTTTTAAGGATAAAAAATCCTGATACAGAGAGAAGAACAAGGAATATGATTTGCGGTAGAAACTTCATGCAACAATTATATTAAAATTCCCTTAATAATAATGATAATAATTTTTGTTTCGTATCTAAAAATAAATATCTTTGCGCACTCTTTTTAGGGAACGTAGCTCAGTCGGTAGAGCAAAGGACTGAAAATCCTTGTGTCGGTGGTTCGATTCCACTCGTTCCCACTTTTTGAAAAGTCGGCCCTTACTAAAGTAAGGGCTTTTTTTTTAGTTTTGTTAATTAACGGGAAAGTCTTCTGTTGGTTTTATTTGATTCCCTTAAGCTTTCCTACTTCTTTATCGGTTAAAAATCTCCAATGACCTCTTGGTAAATCTTTCTTAGTCAATCCGGCATACATAACCCTGTCCAGCCTTACAACTTCATAGCCCAGGTGCTCAAACATCCTTCTTACAATTCTGTTTCTGCCCTCATGGATTTCAATACCGACAATTTTTTTATCCTGGCCTACCAAAGCTACTTCATCGGGATAGGCAGGGCCGTCTTCAAGATGAACACCATTCGCAAGCTTTTCCAGGTCTTCACGGGAGATAGGCTTATCAAGTTCTGCCTGGTATAATTTTTTTACCTTTCGTGATGGGTGTGTAAGTGTCTCGGCAAGCTCACCATCATTGGTTAGTAGTAAAAGACCTGTAGTATTTCTGTCCAGTCGTCCTACAGGGAAAATTCTTTCCGGACATGCAGTCTTAACAAGATCCATTACAGTCTTTCTTTCTTCAGGATCGTCTGTTGTAGTAATAAAATCTTTTGGTTTGTTTAAGAGCACATACCTCTTCTTTTCAGGATTAAGCTTTTTGTTATTGTACTTAATAACATCGTTCGGTCCGACTTTAAATCCTAGCTCTGTTACAACTTCACCATTCACAGATATCGCCCCTTCCATGATAAGAATATCCGCATCACGTCTGGAGCAAACTCCTGAGTTTGCAATGTATTTGTTTAATCGTATGCCGTTCTCTTTCGAAGCGAAAGATGGTTTACTCGGCTTGGCGGTTTTCTTTTGTTGTTTAGAATTTTCGTTTCTTAGGAATTTAACATATTGTTTCTTCCTGGAGACGTCTTTTTTTTCTTTATTAAAAGCAGACTTGGGAGACTCTTCTCTTTTGTCAGACCTTGAGTTTTTATTGAAAGTTTTTCCTTGTTCAAAATCTTTATTTTTATCAGAGGTTTTGAAATTTCTTTTTTCTCTGCCTGTGCTGCTTCTATCAGATGTTGGTCTGACTGGTTTATCAGTTCTGAAATTTCTTTTTTCCCCTCCGGCATTATTTCTTTCAGATGTTGCTCTTGCAGGTTTGTCAGTTTTTGAAAATCTACTTCTTCCTGAAGCTGCCGGACGTTTGCCGGAGTCTCTGGTAGTTCTTTCTCTATCTGGCCCGGATGCACTTCTTTTGGCGGGGCTTTCGCTACGTCTGGTACTTTCCTTGGCACGAGCAGGTTTACTTCCGGATCTGCCGGGTTGTGATTTTCCTGCTCTTCTTTTCTTTCCGTCTTCCATGTTGTGATTTATTATAAATAAAATGGGACTGACCCAAAACTGTCATTCCTAACGAAGCGGGGATTGGCCCTCTTAGTCGGGAAGACTGCTCACTTTGAGTCAGCCCCAAAATTTAATCAGGATTTTTGAATATCAGGCAGAATTGCCCTTTTTTATTATTCTTTAGAATTGTCCTCTTCTTCGCTTCCGTTTAATTCAGAATCTTCTTCCTCTTCAAAGGCCTCTTCGTTTTCTTCTTCAACAGTCTCTTCATCTTCTATTGCATCTGATCCGAAGTCAGGATCAAATTCTGCCGACCCTTTCAATTCTGAACTAATTTCGGTTTCAACTATTTCTGCTTCGATCTGAAGCTCATTCAGGTTTTCGGCCAATTGAGAAATAGCCGTCTGCTCTTCGTCTGTTAAGGAAACCGGTATATCATTTTCCTCTCTTTGGATAGGGTGTTCGGCATCTGCCTCTTCACCTATTTGATTTTCGCTTGTATTAAAATCTTTAGGGGTAGGCAAATCCTTAAGGGTGTTAATGCCGAAATACTCCATAAATTTTGGAGAAGTGCCGTAAAGGATTGGTCTTCCGACACCGTCAGACTTTCCTTGGATTTCAATCAGTTCTTTTTCGAGCAATTTTTGAATTGCATAATCACAATTTACTCCTCTGATTTGCTCGATCTGATGTTTAGTGATCGGTTGTTTATAGGCAATTATTGCAACAGTTTCAAGCGCAGAGGTGGATAATCTCTTTTTGGATTTCTGTTTCAGTAAAATGCTTATACTTGACTGATAGGCTGGTTTGGTCAGAAACTGATATCCGCCACCCATTGAATATACTTTGAAAGGATAAACGTCTTCGTCGTATTTAGCGACAAGCTTATCTAATGCACTTTGAATGTCTTCTGCAGGCACATCTGCTTCAAACATTTCTGACAGGCACTGTCTTATTTCTTCTGCCTTAATGGGATCATTAGAGCAGAAAATCAGGCTTTCAATATGATTTTGTAGAAAATCCAATGTATTAGTCTTTTCTGTTTAGTTTAGCTTCAATTGAATGTTGAGTGTGTGGAACAGCTCTTAATCTTTCCTTAGGAATTAACTTCCCTGTGTCAATACAAATTCCATAAGTTCCGTTTTTAATTCTGGCCATGGCATTTTCAAGTTGCTGTATGAATTTTTGCTGACGGGCTGCTAACTGTGAATAATTCTCTTTTTCAGCAGTATCTGCACCATCTTCCAGTAATTTCAGTGTTCCGGCAGTATTATCAGTACCGGAGTCATTCTTCCTGCTTAATGCCTCTTTGATGAAATTTAATTCCTTGCGGGCTTTTTCAAGTTTTTCAGTTATCAACTGCTCGAATTCTTTTAGATCCTCTTCAGAGTATCTTACTTTTTCCTCAGCCATAATTCAATTCAGGGTTTAGTTTTTTTCCTACTCCAACGGAAAAACGGGAATAAGGATTTATTTCAGATTGCGAATTTAACAGAAAAAAATGACTTTGTCCTGCTAACTTTTGAACAATCTGTTAACAGCAGCCCGAGGAAATTATTGTGTTATAAGGGGTTGAAAATTAGTTTGATCCGGTGTTCAAGTAAATTTGTAGTGGAATTTGATAGCTTGTACCCTCTTTTTAATTGATTTTTTATCGATTGAAATGTTGTGTTTTAGTCGTAAATACCGGTCAATCACCTCTGCTTCTTTGTTTTGTCTGATACAACTGTCGATAATATCATTTAGCATGCAGTTCATAGCTGATAATTTAAATTACTGAACAGAAGGAATTTTATTTAGAAACAACAACCGGAAGTTTCCAGTTTTGTTTCTGTCCTGAAATGTTAAATATTTCAAAAAAAATAATGTAAATACCTACCGGTGCCTTGGTTTGATTATCAGTGCTTCCATCCCAGGAAATAAATCCTTCTGTTCCTAATATGATATTCTGACCAATTGTTTTTATTTTTCTTCCTTCCGGATCAAAGACTAAAAGACTACAGAAATTTCCCGAATGCTCGAATTTATAGTTAACGTAGGCTAAGTCTTTGTATCCATCATTGTCAGGGCTGAATGCTTTTGGCTCTACGCCTACCTGATCATGCGAATTGAAGTTTTGTTGCTGAGAATTTTTGTAGCCTGGCGTTGCTCTTACCTGTCCTGCTGCCGATTGCCAGTTATAAGGAGAATCAGTGGGCGCAGAAAAATCCACTCTTTCCAGTGAATACCCTTCTTTTTTCTTTAACAATTCATTGTGAAGTTTATCTTCGTACTCCAAGGCATCCAGGGTTTTGTTCAGCTGATTTATTACAGCAATATATCCTTTGTCATTATTCATCGGAGGGAGAGATGGTAACTGTATGAAATTTTCTTCCTTACTACCAGGGTAATGGTTTTTAACGATGTTTGTATTGGTCGTTAATATGATAAACTGACCAGGTAAAATAATTTTTTCTGCCTTAATGGTTGTACTGCTTGTGTGATTGGAAATTTTTAAACCCTGAAGTTGTATAAACTTTTCTGAATGATTATATATCTCAAGAAAATCTACTCCTCCCGGAAAGGGATCAAACAGCACTTCGTTGATGATCAGGTCAAGGCTGTCAGCAATTTCAGGTAACATAAATTCATGATGATTGGCAGGTATTGATTGTCGGTCACAATCTTTCAGTCCTGTAATTTCCAGGTTGTAAACTGTTCTTTTTTGTATGGTTGAGGTAGTTAACGAAATGCTGTTTGCATTGATTTCAATATTTTTTAATTCAAGCTCAGGTTGTATTTTAAATCCGGCTTCAGTTAACTTTTCAGGAAGTAATTCCTTGTTGTATGACAAAATAATTTCATGGTCAGTAGTAATAAGAGAGGAGATTAAAGCTGTTGTTTCAGTGAGATGATTCAATACAGAATTAGAGCTGCCAGGGGTGCCACCTATTTCCGCTGTGCTTGAAGTCCAGTTGGATGAGTTACAGGTACTGTTTAAATTTATCATTTCAAGGGAATAACCTCCTTCTTTTTTCTCAGAAGTACTATGCCAATTAACAGAATAATCGATTGTATGAAGTAGTTCACCTTTGTCATTATGAAGTTTAAGTATGTCTCCGGAATTGTTTAAAGACGGCCAGGGACTAAGTCCTGCTACAGGTCCGAAATGCCTGAATTGTCCATCTGAATTTTTGGGGCACAAGATGAGGTAGGAAAAAGGAGGCAAGGTAATGTCCGGAAACAATGCAGTGCTTGTAGCATCCGAAAATTTGTAATTGTGAAGATTTAGGCTATCGCCGGTGTTATTGAAAATTTCAACAAATTCTTCTTCCGGCAAGCCATAAGAAGGTGTAGGATCAGCAAAAATTTCGGTAATTAATATATTTCCCGGTTTAGCTGATTGTTTGAAAATAAATTGTTCTTCCAGATTAGTTAACTCTTCCCCATCAGAAATGTCGGTAATGGAAAGATGAATGTTCCCTGTTTTTAATGGGTTATTTAGTGTAACTATTATTTTTTTGCTTTCCGGTAATTCTATGGTTTCAGGAATTTGGCCATTAACAGAAATATTGGAAGTTTTCAGGGTATTTGGGATGATGGAATTGTTGAGCGAGATTTGAATTTTGAAGTCTGAAATGATATCAATTTTTGATATGATTAAGGGTGCATTTTTTATAATTAAATCATCAAGTATATATCCTTTATTTCTTGTTGCTGTATGGTAACAAATGATTCCAAAATAGCTGCTTGTAGTGAAAGTTGTATCAAAAGCAGTTCCTTCTCTGGTAAAATTTCTCCCACCTGTTGAGTCTGAAAAAACTGTCCAGTTACCGGCAAGATCTCTAATTACTTTTATCCTCAAAGTGTTTCTGCTTTTGCCTGCCCTTCCTGGTGCTCCTGCTATTAATTTTGAAGGAGTACTTCCTTGTTGTCTATAAAGTTCAATCGCATCAACCGACCCGGTAACTCCACCCACCCGGACATAATAGCCATTTAGTGGTTCTTTCAAATTCGGATTGTCACTTGCCAGGTAAACTCTTACATAATTGGTTGAGGAGGGATTGAAATCCATTCGTACATAAAATTCCCAACAGGTGTTTTCAAGTTTTGCTGAAGGGGTTGAAAGGTAAATGGAGGAGGTGGCTGATGGCCCATTACTTTGTAATTGCCCCGCCTGATTTACTGAAAAATAGGAGGTATCTCCTCCCCAAACCGGATTACCGGTGAAGTTTCCGTCATCAAAGGTTTCCTGCAATTGTCCGAATGCACCCGAATACCAAAGAAAACAGACAATGAAATAGCTGGTTTTCATTTGTAATTAAACGATAAATTAAATCTCAGGAGATTTTGCAAAAAGCTGGTATTGCCGGAAGAAAGAGTATTTTTGCAAAACCATTCAATTGATGCATTAAATTAATTATAAAATAATTAGCTTTGCAATCCTAAAAATACGAATAATTGAAATTTTCAAAAACGAATGCCGGCAATTGGCATTCCTGCTGAATGAACTTAAAAAAATAAAAAGATGAAATTTGCTATTGTAGGTGCTACCGGATTGGTTGGCGGCCAGATTTTCAAAGTGCTTGAGGAAAGAAATCTTCCTATTACAGAATTGATTCCTGTGGCTTCAGAAAAGTCTGTAGGAAAAGAGGTAACGTTCAAAGGAAAGACATATAAGGTGGTTGGGATGCAGACAGCCATTGATATGAAGCCTGAGATTGCAATATTTTCTGCCGGTGGAAGTACGTCGCTGGAGTGGGCTCCTAAGTTTGCCGCCGCAGGTATAGTTGTTATTGACAATTCTTCTGCATGGAGAATGGACCCAACGAAAAAACTTGTAGTGCCTGAAATCAATGCTCATACTCTGACAAAGGATGATAAAATTATAGCTAATCCTAACTGTTCTACTATACAGATGGTGGTGCCTTTGAATCCTCTTCATAAAAAATACAAAATTAAGAGGATAGTCGTATCTACTTATCAATCTGTCACCGGTACAGGTAAAAAAGCAGTGGATCAATTGATGGATGAGAGGAAAGGAATAGACGGCCCTAAAGCTTATCCTTACACCATCGACCTTAACGTAATTCCTCATATCGATGTATTCCTCGATAACGGGTATACTAAAGAGGAAATGAAAATGGTAAATGAAACAAAAAAGATCATGGGAGATGATTCTATTAAAGTTACATCTACCACTGTAAGGATTCCTGTAATGGGCGGTCACTCAGAGTCAGTTAATATAGAATTTGAAAATGAATATGATTTGAATGAAGTTAGAGAAACCCTTTCTAATACTGAAGGAGTGATCCTGGAAGATGATGTGAAGAATCTGAAATACCCTATGCCGATGAATGCTCACAACAGAGATGAAGTATTTGTGGGAAGATTGAGAAGAGATGAGTCTCAGCCTAAAACACTTAACATGTGGATCGTTGCGGATAATCTGAGGAAGGGAGCAGCAACCAATGCTATTCAGATTGCGGAATATTTGATAAAAAATAAGATAGTAGCATAAAATAAAGAACCACCGCCCAGGTGGTTTTTTATTTGTAATTATTTAATTATTTTTCTGTTTCGCCTTTCAAAAGGAAGGATAATTATACTTAAATTAAAATACTATGATAAGGTCCATGACCGGTTTTGGCGGATTAAAGGAGGAAATCGGAAACCTTGAGGTTTCAGTGGAGATCAAATCTCTTAATTCAAAATTTCTTGATCTTAATCTTCGTCTTCCGAAGGAATATACTGACAAAGAATTTGAGATCCGTACTCTGATAAGTAATACGCTTGAGAGAGGGAAAATCGGATTTTCTCTTGATGTACAGGAAGTGGCGGAGGTTAAAGCCAAAGTAACTATTAACAGAGAACTGGTGAGGATATACTATCAGGATTTGCTGGAAACAGCTGCTTATGTTGGAGCTTCTGATCAGGATTTGTTCAAGATAGCATTACAAATGCCTAAGGCGATTAATCAGGATACAGACAAAGCGGATAACCAGGAAGAATGGAAGAAAATAGTTTCAGTGATCGAAAAGGCCATAAAAGAGTGTGATAACTTTCGTCTGAAAGAGGGGCATGAGTTATCATTGAAATTGGAAGGGTATATAAGCCGAATTAAAGATTTATTGAGGAAAATTCAGGATCAGGATCCTGCAAGAATTGCTATGATCAGGGAAAAAATCAAAGGTCATTTTCTGGAATTTGCTAATGAAAATGTTGACCAGAACAGATTTGAACAGGAATTAATCTATTATATCGAAAAGCTTGATATCACAGAAGAAAAGGTAAGACTAAAAAGTCACCTCGATTACTTTCTGGAAATATTAAGGACCGAGAAGAGTGGTAAAAAACTTGGGTTTATCAGTCAGGAAATAGGCAGAGAAATAAACACTATCGGTTCAAAAGCCAATGATGCAACAATCCAGAAGCTGGTAGTGGAAATGAAGGAGGAGCTGGAGAAAATTAAGGAACAAAGCCTTAATATTTTATAAACTATTCGCTGGCCACACGCTTGTTATCGTCCCAGAAGATAGCTATAAACATCAGGATAAGGCCTACATTCAGGTTAATCATGGTGTTTAGAAACTGATAATTCAGATGTGGTGCAGGGAAAATATTGACCCAGGTAGCTACAATAAGGAAAATCATTAGGAATCCCTGTAGGTAATTAAAAGCCCTGGTAAGTGTGTTGTTATTGGTAAATGCAATAATCAGGCTGATAAAGCCTGCGTTTATGTAGGTCATATTTGAAGCCAATTCCCTGCTGAGCAGCACAAAGTCTTCGGGTACTATATACCCGGCAGCCCCTGCGGCGATCAAAATAGGACCAAGTATTTTTAATATAGTTTTATTCATTATCATACACACAAATCCATTATAGCGGACTTGGGTTATTTTAACTGTATTTTTTAAAAAATGGTTACAGTAAAGATACAACTAACCATTGGATTGTTCTTATAAAAACTATAAAGAATTCACTAATAAAGTGATTAGCTTGTGAACCTCAGCGAATTTGGTTAAGGGAAGCGTTTCCGGCCTGTCAAAAATGTCATGGTAGGCTTTTATGCCGCCCATTGTATAAAAGAAAAATGCCGGAACACCTTTTTCGGAAAACCAATAATGGTCAGAGTTTGCCGCAGGGCCTCTTTTTTTAATTGCAGGTAATAGTCCATAGCTGTTATTTAATGAATCCAATAATTTAAATTCCCTATCATGTAAGGTTCCATTCACCACCATCATGCCTTCATCTCCAGTGCCTAACAAATCCAGGTTTATGAGAAGTTTTATTCTTTTAAGTGAAAATAAAGGATGTTGGGTATAGTATTTTGAGCCTACCAACCCAGCTTCTTCTCCGCCAAATGCAATAAAGACCATAGTATTAGGGGGAGGGTTAGATACATAATGACGCGCAAGTTCAAAAAGCATGCTTACTCCGCTGGCATTGTCATTGGCTCCCGGAAAGTAAGTATCTTTTCCCATTCTGCCTAAGTGATCATAATGGGCCGTAATAACAACTACAGAATCGGGTTTGGTTTTTCCCTCTATATATCCAATGACATTTTGCGAGGTATATCCTTTTACAAACTGCTGGTCAAGCCGGAAACTAACAGTTTTAAGATCTTTTGGCACCGAGGAGGCCAAAACATCAAAATACGGATTGCTGTACACATTCTGTGAGTGGCAAGCTGTAAGTTTGTTGTTTTGTAATTCAATTACACATGCAGCTTCATGCATTTTGTCAAAAACATCTTTATTGTCCTGTGCGAGCTTAGAGTAATCCTTTTCATTGTAAAACACTGCTATTTTTTTGAGGGGCATTGCCATAAAGGAATTTCGCTTATTTACATTCCAGATGTATGTGCTGTCTATATAAAGTACTTTAAGTTTGCCTTTGCCTCCTCCTGAAATGCAGTTGACTATATAATCTTTTCCCGGAGATAATTTTTTGCCATTGATTTTGAGCGATAGTTTTCCGGGGAAGGTATTGATGTTGAATCGAAAAGTTTGAAACCAGGATGTGTCCAATGGTTGAAGGCCGAATGATTGAAATTTGGTTTTTATATATTCTGCGGCTTTTCTTTCGCCACCGAATTCAGGCCCTCTGCCATGGAAGCCAGGAGAACTTAAGGTGTCAATGTAACCTCGCACCCGATTCATATCCTGACAATGTGCAGTAAAAGGAATAGTTAATAAAAGAAGCTTTAATATGATTTTCATATAATAGTTCTGTTTATTTCATTCGTATCAGGAGTACACCTGCAAGGCAGCCGGCGGTATTAGCTGCAATATCTTCTAATTCAAAACTTCTATCCGGAATCATGCTTTGGATTAGTTCAATGCTTATTCCGTAGATAAAAGCCAGTAAGAAGGAATAGGTTTTAGGCTTTCGATTTAAAATTAAAGAACGTGATTCCTTATGAAATGAATTTCCAATCAGCCAGGCAAAAAATAGAAAAATCAAAAAATGGGCTATTTTATCAAGAGGGATAATTTTGGATAGCCCGAATTTTGGTAAAGTACTTCCAGGTGAAAGAGTCAGGACTAATATCACTAGACTCCATAACCAGGAAAATACTGAAAATTTTTTGGCCATTAAACGCCTATAAGTTTTTTATAAGCAGAAGCATCCAACAGTCCGTTGATGTCTTCTTTATTTGCAGGTTTGATTTTAAGAATCCATCCTTTGCCATAAGGGTCTTTGTTAACCAATTCAGGACTGGAGTCGAGTTCCTTGTTTACCTCAAGTATTTCAGATGTTACAGGCATGAAAAGATCGGATACGGTTTTTACTGCCTCCACTGTTCCGAAAATTTCTCCGTTATTGATAGTTTCTCCAACAGTATCAATATCAAGATAAACAATATCTCCTAATTCTTTTTGTGCAAAATCAGTGATGCCTACAAAAGCTACATCTCCATCAATTCTTACCCATTCGTGTTCCTGGGTGTATTTAAGGTTTTCAGGAAAATTCATTTTAAAAGTCGTTTTGGTTATTTATCCAAAAATACAGTTTTTGTTTATAAATAAAAATTGCAATTAGGAAAGGGTGAACCTAAATCTTACACCGAAGGCAGTGGTGGCTCTTCTGAATGATGAAGAGATTTTTGGTTGATTGATAGTTCTTTCGAAGTAAAACTGGAGGTTAAGCCTTTGGTTCACTACATAACTGATGTTAGGCATAAGCTGAATACTTAAATTACCTGCAGTGACAGTGTTGCTTCTGTCAACTTTTCTCTGAACAGTTGTCTGGTCGCTTATGGTAATATCCATTTTAAGATTCAATTCGTTTTTCAATGGAGGAATTTCTCTTCCCTGCCACCTGAAAGGTAATTTGAATCCGGATTTAATCACTCCAAAGCTGAAAACAAAATCATTTTTCTTCATCTCCTGAATCTGTGCGTTAGTCATGCTCAGGTTCAGCATTCGATCCTTTCTGTACTCTGCTCTATAGGTAAATTTGCCTTTGGTTCTTACGTTGATACCTATAAGCGGAGCAAATGTTTCTCTGATAGAAACTTGCTCAATCACATATACAGGTGTAAGCTGACCATCAACCATGCCGGCAGAAGGATAGTTGGTAGTTGGATCAGAGCCTGGAGTAATGACATCGGGACCGTACTTCAGTGAGGAAGTATAGCTGCTGACGGAATAGCGGCTTGTATAGGCATGAGAAATAATAACGCTTTGAAATCTTTTCTTTACAACTTCAAGTTTAGTTAAGCCTGAAAAGTCTACCCTCCAGTTTGGTAAAGGTATAGCAGGGAAAGGATTTTTGCTGACTTTGTCTGGATCTCTTTTGGTATATGCAGATAAGAAGGCTGGAATCATTACATCCTGTGAATTTAGTCTGCTTGAGTCACCAGGGTTGTCTCTTTGGTATTTCCCTACAATAGTCTCTCTGTTTTCAAGGAATCTTTCGAAATTTTTCGATGAGTTTTTGTCAAAGCTGTTGGACCTGCTATCGAAGCTGCTTTGAATCGTAATGTATGAAATTTCGTAACGTCCGGTTCTATATGGATTTTCACTTACGAACCTGGTGCCGGTACTATCAATCCTGTAAAATTCTTTATAATCCGAACCTTTTGTTCTTTGTGCATCCAACTGGATTTTGAAATCTTTTATTGGTTCCAGGTTCGTACGTAATGTTAAGTTTTCGTTCCTGGTTTGGGTAAATGGCGTTGATACTCTCCTTGACGCCTGGCTGGTTGTCAGATAGTCTTGAGCATTGTGTCTTATGTCAGGATTTTGAGAACCAACAATGAAAGGAAGCATAGTGGAAGGATCTACAAATCCGCCGCTGCCGTTGTTATCACTTCCGAGCCCAATGAATTGTGCATTTGGCATATAGCCGGGAAGCAAGGTTCCTCTAGTCAGGTTATAAGTGAAGTTTATTGTTTTTAAACTCATGATGCCACTCAGTACAGCTTTAAGTGCTTTGTACTCCGGCTTAGGAAGGGTTTGGGTAGTGTCCTTTTTGTTAGCCTGCACAGGAGGTTTTGCCCCTGGTTTTGTTTGAGGAGCAGGGTTGTTAATTTCTTTAAGGAACTTAACTTTGTTATAAATTTTATCAAGAGAAACTCTCCCATTCAAACCCATAGTTTGCTCATTCCTGATTGTGTTACCAAGACTGTCTACCTGATCCAATGCACCAGCCATCCAGGTATAGCCTCCTGTATACCTTAGATCTGAACTCAACCAATCTGTCAATGGAAGTTTGTCAAAGGGCATTTTGTAATTTGCTCCTACCACCTGATTGTAGTTTTTCATACGACCCAGTTTTTTTATGTTGGTCCAAAGTGAGTCGTTGTATTCTCTTGTTCCCGGCTGAAGGTTGTTCGGTTCATCTATTACAGCATTAGTGGTGGCTGCATAGTCAAATGTTAAGCTTTTAGTCATATTCCAGTTCATGCCGTATACTCTGTCAAACAGGAATTGCTTCTGATAAATCGGATCCTGGGTAATGTCGAACATAGGGTCTATGTAATGTTCGATTTTTGTAATATTTCTGTTCAGGTCTCCTCTGAATGTAAAAGAAGTAGGTAGAGGATTGATGTTAAAATCCTTAATGAGCTTCAGGTATGGAGACTTCATTCCTTTCATATTTTTAAAAGGTTCCAAAGGTTTTAGTTTGCTGGTGTAAGTATAGCCAAGCCCTGCACGATACATTCTGCTGGTAGAGTCTTTCGTGGTGTTGGTTGTTCTTCTGGCATCACTGTATCCGACGGAAAGGGTAAAGTTTTCAATGTCGTAAAAATGCGTTTTCGCTTCGGGATTAGTCCGCACTTTCTGGATATTTGTAAAGTTGATACTTCGTCTTGTAGTCTGATCAGTCGACAGTAGCTTATATCTGTTTCGTTCTGATTCATTTTCAAAATTGGCAAGCTTATCTTTTAGTTTTACGTCAGGGTCCAATGGAGCGTACTGAGGACTTACTGATCTTCTGTCATAGCTTACAAAAAGTGGTAGTTTAATCCCATATCTGGTAGGAAGAAATCTGTCCAGGGCAATATTTGATTGGGCACCCCATTCAAGCGTGTTATTTCTTTCCCTTTGTGAAATCCGTTGTTCAAGAGATCCGAAGCCTACAGTAGTATATCTAATGGAAGTGGAGACAGTGGCAAGATCTGCAAGTTTCATGTTGATTCTGCCGGTCGCAGCATAGCCTGGACTTTGTTCGAAATTGGTTGCTCTTAATTCATTTACCCAAACACATGCTGACTTAGGTTGTCTATTGCCATCGTCAGGATTTCTTAATCCTAATAATATAGCTTGAACGGAGGTAAGGTCCGGTCTACCTCTTACAGTTATTTTTCTTCCTGCCCTTTCAGATTCATATAGAAGGGTAGAGTTGAATCCAGCCCTATCCCTTTCAAGTTTTACATCTACTAAATCCTGTAGTACGAGGTTAAGTTCGTTCTCTGCTCGCCAGACTTCATAAGGATCTCTGGAATTCAGGTTCTGAGTAAAGTAAAGTGGAATGGCCACTTCATAATAGTTGGCATTGAAGTCTGTTCCCAATCTAAGAAATAGATCCATTTCTCTGTCTTTGGTGTTGGCATCCTGAGTTTCTGCGTGGACAAACATGCGGAGATTTTTATAGTTAATCATGTTCAGATTAACAAGCTTGTAAGTTGCTCTGGCATTTTTGTCTTTCAGGTCATCTATGCAAAGTCTTAAAGATTGTTCATTAAGTCTTCTGAAATTTTGTGCAGTAGCATCCTGGTCTCTTATCATTCCGGGTGGTAATACATACGGAGATGTCTGTCCGGTTGACTGTCCGTTTTCTTCTGCGTTTACTGTAGAAATGTTCAAAGTAGAATTATCCGGTTCCGGTATAGCTCCTGAGCTTGGAAGGTCAAGGTCATTGTCGAGATATGGTCTCCACTGGCTTGCCACCAATTGAAATTTAGCAAACTTAAGAATTACAGGTTCAGGGAATCCTGTAACATACATCCTCATAAACTTGATGGATTTAAAACCATTGATGTTGCCTACAATGGAATCAGGCATTCTGATAGGTATACGGAACTGATACCATACTGCACCGCTGCTGGTATTTACGCTGCTGACTATGTGGTTTTTCCCTACCACAAAGTCCTGCTTGTTTACACTTACCTTGTATTCGTAATATTCTTCAACATCGTTTATTGTGTTATCACCATTCAGGTCTTCATTGTCTGGTGTAGTGTAGTTGGATGGAGTTATTCCATTTTCAATATTGGCAATGGGTGAGTTGTTTTCTGTGCCATTATAATGTTTATATCTCTGGACAAGTGAAAGTCCGTCGTTTTGCTTCCCAATATAATAATTGAAATTGTCACCAGATGGGTCGTTTATGATAGAATCTTTTGCTCCCTGGCTAGCTGCGGTCATTTTAGGTATTATATTGTCAAGGAAGGTTTTGTAGAATTCTCTTTCTTCTGAGTTATTAAGCCCATCCAGTCCTACGTCCTGAACCGATCTGGTTCCCGGGTCGGTGTCAAATGCATTGGTAATAAACTGTCCTGTTGGTACCCTGCCCCAATCAGTCTCTTTAAATTTGGTTGCATCATTTTTATTTACCGGCAAACCGTTTTCAAAGAAATGTTCTTTGTCTTTCATTACATCTTCGGAGATGCTTCCAAGGTTAAGGTAAAGTCGTCCACCTTCAGTAACATTTTTATTGGGCCCGTCCTTAAGTAAAGGAAGAGCTCCGTCTTCGCCCGGCATAAACGGATCCATCATCCAGAATTCAATGTATTGGATGTTAGAGTTGTCAAAGTCAATATCGTTTCTGATATCTCTGGTGATGGCCGCCCAGTTCCTTCTGGGATTTTGAAGAGTACCGAAAGGAGTGATATTGGTGTTAAAATTGTAAGGCCCTCTTTCTGCAGGAAAGTAGGCAAGATCGAAAACCTGAAGGTTAAGATTCACCTGAAACTGGTCTTGTCCGGGGAAAAGATCCTGCGGTGAATAGGCTCTGGTAAAATAATTTTTTCTTTCTGCCGGAGAGATAATACTGGATCCAACACCTTGTCCATTATAAATTGACTGGTCTATGGTATACCAGGCTAGCTTGGCTCTGTGAGCAGTATAATCTGTTCCGGTACTGTTGCTCTCAGGGAATCTTTTGGGTGTTGCTCCTAACCGCCATTTGGTTGCTTGTCCGGTCAGGTCAATTGAAGTTCTGGATCCTTCAAAATCATCTATGTAAGAGGTACCGCCGTCTTTGCTGATGGCATTTGAATGTCCCGGGAAGAAACCAGCCACCTCTCCTGCAGCGTTAACAGACGATACAGCCTTTGTCTGAATTCCCGGAAGAAGATCGACCGCTTTGGTCAGCATCCTTGAATCAGTTTTGTAATTAAAGTCAAGTCCGAGGATGGTGTTACGGCTGGGTTCATCTCCAATGCTTACACGCGTAATGTTTGGAGTTTCATTTTGATGGAGCACCGTACCTCCGATGATGAAATTTTTATTGGCAACAAAATCAAACCTGGTACCCATGAAAGCTTTTCTCCGGAAATTAAAAATGTCCTGCTTTTCAAAGCGGACTTTTACTTCTTTATTAGATGCTAATACACCCTCGTTGATGATTTTAAGTCGACCAAGGTTGTAGTCAATTGTATAATCGATTCCTTCGATAAGGGGTGTACTACCGGCGGTTACAATAACAGAACCGGGAGCGATATTAATTCCAGGTAGTATTATTTCATTTGTGGCAGCAGACTGATATCGTCCTTTAAAGAAATATTTATTTTTGCTTGCAATTAGCTTTGCGTCGAATTTGGTTGAATCGTAAAGCTCACTAAAGACATATTTGTTTTCAAGGAATAATTCCCCATCAAATGTTTTTGCAAGATGGCTTCCAAAAGGTTCAAGAACCGGAAAAATTACCCGTCCATACTTGCTGTCTATAGTTACATCTTCAATATAGTCGAAGTTGCCATCAGGTTGGGGGTCGTTGTTCATGTTCAAGCGATCCAGGCCGACCAGGCTCATGATCATTTTTCTGTTGGCACGGCTTCCTTCCTGGAATATAGGCAGGTCAAGGCCCGTAGAGTCGTTTCTGTAAATTACCTTAAATAGGAAGTTGCTTCTGCTTATCTGATTTGCTCCTAATTGATAAATGTTTTTCATCATAAGCCTCCAGGTTGGCTGGCGGGTTTTAATCGATGAAGGCTTCAGCATTTTAACAATAATAACAGAGTCACCAGTAGGTACTTTTCCCTGAAAGTCTTCGGTTAATTCACCGACCTTATATGTTTTTCCTTCATATGAATATTCGTAGGCTACTGCTAGTGCTTCATCTTCCTTTATCTGTGTATTAAGTGTAATGTATCCCAGGTCCGGGTGAAATTTAAATTCTTTGTCACGCTCCAGCTTTCTTGCACTTTTTATTATTTCAAAATCTGTTCCCTTTTCAAGATTCATCGATTCTAATTTACCTTCGATGGCAAAGGTAGTTCTGGTATCTTTTATTTGTTCATATAACCTGTTTTGTTCATTGGATGTCGGAAGGCTGTCTTTCTTTCCCGGAGATGCAAGTTGTGGCCTGAACGGTCCGCTTTCTCCAAGGTCCATCAATGGAACAATGTTTACCAGGTCTGTAGTTTTGTTAGTTCTGTTGGTAACATATACATCCACCCTGGTAATCTTTACTCCTGAATTAACGGCGGGAAGTTTGCTGAGAGCCGGTTCGTAATTTTGTACGAAGAATTGTCCTAGAAGGAAGTGTCTCAAGTATTCATAATCGTCTGCCCTAATTTCAAATTCCCTTGCCTGAGCTCCACCCTGTACTCTGATCTCTTCTGATTTACCTCTCTGGCTGGAAAAAACCGATGTAACAGAAAGTCTTCCAAACTGAAGTTTGGTCTTAATACCGAAAAGATTCTGTGCGCCGGAGTATAATGTGCTGTTTACAGGAAAATTTACCTGCCCGGCTTCAATCTTCTGGATTATGTCTTCTTCATATCCTGTATACTCCAGCTTCAGGTTGTTCTGAAAGTCAAAAGTTGCTTTGGTATCCCAGTTGGCGGTAAGTTTTAATTTTTCCCCAATCTTCCCCACCACGTTCATTGTTATTTGCTGGTCGAAATCAAAGCCTCCGTTTCTTTGCTGTCTTACCGGAATGTTCGGATTGTTTACTCTTTGCCATTTTCCTCCGAAGTCAAGTGTTACCAGGCCATTCGGACGTATGTCTACAAAGTTACTTCCGAATGGGCCTTCCAATCCTTTTATAAATATTTTAGGGATAAGATTATTTCTGCTGCTAACAGGGCTTTCTCCGTCCAGACCCTGCGACTTGGAACGCCAGTAATTATTCATCATCTGGCGGTTCTTAATTTTAGAATATTCATCGAAGGTCATAGAAGATGGAGTGCGATAGTCCATGTCTCCGATCTTCTCATAAATATTATATTGCTCCATACTTGAGTCAAGCTCCACCTCGGTTTTGATGATGGAAGGATTTTGAAGTATAAGAGGTGATTTAGATTCTTTGTTGGAGAAGGGATCTCCCTGGCGGTCGGAGGGGGTATAGTTGGGTCGCTTTTTATTTTTTTCTTCTTTACCTGTATCGGATGGCGCTAATTTTTGTTCATGGAATGAATGCCAGTTGCTATTGCCAGGTTTTGCCGAAGAAAACCAGGCACACAGGCACACAGAAGCACTAATAAAAATTAAAATATTTGTTTTCCGGCTAAGCAAGGATGCAAAAAATTAAGCTGTCTTTAATGCGAGTTTTATCAATTGTTCAAGCGAAACGTTATTTCCCTCCTTTTTTATAATGGTGTCGAGGCTTTTTTCGGCAACATTTCTGGCAATGCCTAAAGTAAGTAAAGCGGATAACGCTTCCTGTCTTGTGGTATTGTGAGATTGTGGAGAAAGTGAGGATATATCTATCTCTTTATTTTCTTTTCTTATTTTGTCTTTGAGCTCAAGTATTATCCTTTGAGCTGTTTTTTGTCCTATTCCTTTAATTCCTTGTATTGTTCTAAGGTCTTCTGAAAGTATTGCCTCAGACAATTCCTTGGCAGATAAGGATGAAAGTATCATCATAGCTGTTCCGGGTCCTACTCCGGATATCGATATCAAATCTGTAAAAACTTTCTTTTCCGACAGCTGGTAAAAACCATAAAGTGTATGCGCATCTTCCTTTATATGCAGATGAGTATGTAGTCTACACTTTTCCTGATCTTTAATATGGGAAAAAGTTTGCAGAGAAATTTTGATCTGATACCCTAAACCGTTGGCGTCAATGATAACAAAAGTCGGATCTTTATGTGCAAGCCGACCATCAATGTAAGCGATCATTCCTGATGTCTGTTATGATGAAATTGTGCATCCACTACAGCAATTGCAGCCATGTTGATTATCTCCCGGACTGAACTTCCAAGTTGTAATACATGGACTGGTTTACGCATGCCCATAAGTATAGGGCCTATGGCTTCTGCGCCACCGATTTCCTGCAAAAGTTTATATGCGATGTTACCGGCTGCAAGATTTGGAAAAATAAATGTGTTAGCCCCTTCTTCACTTAAAGCACTGAAAGGATAGTTTTCTTTCTGCAGTTTGGTGTCCAAAGCAATATTTGCCTGTATGTCTCCCTCTATAACGATGTCAGGGAACTTTTCTTTTGCAAGCTTTGTTGCCAATGCTGTTTTTTCCGGTACTTCTCCTTTGCTTGAACCGAAGTTGGAATATGAAAGCATTGCTATTCTGGGGGTTACATCAAAAAACTTGACCGCATGACTAACTAATCCAACCAATTCAACCAGATCTTTTGCGTCTGGATTTTCATTTACTGTCGTGTCAGCAAGGAAGTATGTGCCCTTTTTACTGATCATAATGTACATTCCGGCTACTTTATTTACTCCTTCTGCAACTCCAATAACCTGCAATGCAGGTCTTATAGTAGTAGCATAATCCTTGGTAAGGCCGGATATCAATGCATCGGCCTCTCCGGTTTCTACCATCATTGCTCCGAAAAAATTTCGATCACGCATTAGCTTTACAGCTTCTGCAGGAGTGATACCTTTCCTTTGTCTCTTTTTATAAAAAAGGTCACCGTAGGTACATTTTTTTGATTTTTCTTCCGAAGGGTTTATTATAGTGCAACCTTCAAGATCAAGGTTGTATTCTTTAATTAGCTTTCTGATCTTTTCTTTGTTGCCAAGTAAAATCGGAATACCAATTCCTTCATCTATGATCGATTGGGCGGCCTTTAAGATTTTGTAATGATCGGCTTCTGCAAATACAATTCGCTTTGGATTTTGTCTTGCCCTGCTGAAAATTCTCGACATCAGTTTTTCGTCCAGGCCTACGCGCTGGAGCAAGCGAACATGGTACTTGTCCCAATCTTCGATTTTTATTTTTGCAATACCGGAGTGAATCGCTGCTTTTGCAACAGCAGGGGAGATGCTGGTAATTAATCGTGGGTCAAGAGGTTTTGGAATAAGATATTTTTTTCCAAATGAAATTTTTTCGTCTCCGTAAGCCTTGTTGACTATGTCCGGTACTGGTTCTCGGGCCAATTCGGCTATAGCTGTTACAGCCGCAAGTTTCATGGCTTCGTTTATTTCCGTAGCTCTAACATCTAAAGCGCCTCTGAAAATATAGGGAAATCCCAACACATTGTTCACCTGGTTAGGATAGTCTGATCTGCCGGTTGCTATAATAGCATCAGGTCTGGCCTGCAATGCAACATTGTAATCTATTTCAGGGACAGGATTGGCAAGGGCAAAAATGATAGGCTCTTTGGCCATTTTCTTTATCATCTCTGCAGAAAGTATATTACCGGCAGATAATCCGACAAAAACATCAGCGCCATTAATAGCATCTTCCAGAGTATGGAGATCACGAGAGGTTGCGAATCCAATGCGGTGTGTATCCAGGTCTTTTCTGTCTTTTCTTAACACCCCGTTTATGTCAAGCATTACTATATTTTCTGTGCGTGCTCCCAGTGCAACATACAGGTTTGTGCATGCTATTGCAGCTGCTCCTGCACCACTAATGACAAATTTTACTTTGTCTATTTTTTTATTTACAATTTCAAGTGCATTTAACAATGCTGCGCTCGAAATAATTGCTGTCCCATGCTGGTCATCATGCATTACAGGAATGTTCATCTGTTTGCGAAGCTCATCTTCAATTTCAAAACACTCCGGAGCTTTGATGTCCTCAAGGTTGATTCCACCGAAGGTAGGCTCAAGCGATTTGATAATTTTTATAAGTTCTTTCGGATCTTTGCTATCAATCTCTATGTCGAACACATCTATTCCTGCAAATTTTTTGAACAAGACACCCTTGCCTTCCATAACAGGTTTGGATGCATCAGGACCTATATCTCCCAGACCCAATACGGCAGTGCCATTGGAAATAACAGCTACCAGATTTCCCTTGGTGGTATATTTATAAACGTTTTCTTTGTCTTCGGCAATTTCTTTGCAGGGTTCTGCAACTCCGGGAGAGTATGCTAAAGCAAGATCCAGTTGGGAGCTCAACATTTTGGTTGGCACCACCTCTATCTTGCCCGGCTCGCCAAGCATATGATAGTTTAAGGCATCTTCTTTTCTGATATTTATCGCCATATTTTGATCTGTCCGGATAGAAGCTTTTAAGTTGTTAGAGCCTGAGTTTTTGGTTATGTAAAGAGCAAAAATAGTTATTTATATCACCATTTAAAACTGTATTATGAAGGCAAATAAAAAGAGGTTATTGTAAGTAACCTCCCTGATATTTTTTAAGATTTATGGTTATTATTAATCTTTATTCTTTGAGACATTATATGTTGTTAAAAATTTACATTGACTGAAATCGTCGCACCCAAACCAGGAACCCTGAAATTTTGCCTATATCGCATTGGTTGTATTGACATTATTGTTGTTTGTATTAGCTGGCTGAGGGTCTTTATTCTTGTTTTTGCAAGAAGAAAATATTATTAATGGAGATATTGCAGATAATGAAAAATACTTTAGTCTTCTCATAAAAAATTATAGGAAAAGACAAAGATAATAAATGATTTGTACTTGGATAAGTATTACGACGAAATAGCAGAAATTAACCTATAAGTAATTTCTGTCCAACCTTTAGTTCATTGGTTTTCAGGTTGTTGAGCTTTTTAATGGTTTCAATGCTTACATTCTCATATTTTCTGGCAATGGAATATAGGGTATCGCCTGGCTGAACGTAATAAACCTTGGGAGTGGTCTCAGCTTTCGGTTTGGAAGCAGAGGCTAAATTCACTTGGCTCTGGCTGGAAGAAGAAGTCTTTCCTGTTTTGATTACCAGTTTTTGTCCCTTTTGAATATTAGAAGTTTTAAGATTGTTCCATTTCTTAATATCATTGACGGAAACATTGTATTTGCTTGCAATTTTTGATAATACTTCCCCGCTTTTCACAACATGAAAAGTGGTTTTGGTACTCTGAGAAGATACCGATTTGGAAGATGAATTAAACCTGGTGTTATCTGCAAATAATGGTTCGGGCTCAATACTGAATCGCCTGTTGCAGTTGTCGAGGATTTCAATTCTGTTTACTGCAAAATATTCAGACTTTTCATAAGGAATTCGAACCGGATAATTGTAGTTGTCCGGCAAATAACTTCTTTTTAAAGCAGGATTTAATTTAATAAAATCTTCTTTACATATATCCAGTTGCTCACAAAGTATATCAATGTTGAGATAATCCGCCACCATTATCGTGTCAAATCTGATCGGATATTCCAGAGAATCAGCAATGATATTATGATCCTCAAGGTGATTCATTACATATGTCAATGCTACAAATTGAGGAACATAACCACGGGTTTCCTGAGGAAGATAATCGTAAATTTGCCAGAAAGTCTCTTTGTATCCGGATTTTCTTATAGCTTTTCTCACATTACCGGGACCGCAGTTATAAGAGGCTAAAGCAAGCTCCCAATCATTGAAGATGTTATAGAGGTCTTTCAAATATCTGCATGCAGCTTCGGTAGATTTATATGGGTCCAGCCTTTCGTCAATGTAAGAGTCCTGATTCAGTTTGTATATTTTGCCTGTACTGGGCATAAATTGCCAAAGGCCTGCTGCACCTGCTTTAGAAAGGGCTTTTGGGTTTAGTCCGGATTCTACTATTGCAAGGTATTTCAATTCATCTGGCATTTCATGCTTTTTGAAGGCTTCTTCAAAGATCGGGAAATATACATTCCTTCTTCTTTCCATTACCTTAGCATATCTTCTGTTTCTGACTGTGAAATAGTCGATAAAACCACGGGTTTTTTTATTAAACGTAAGCTTGACAGATTTTTCCAGAGATTTTAATCTTTGTGCTATCACGTCATCTTCCACCTGAGGAATAATCTCTTCGGAAACAGGTTCTACTTGCAAGGAATCCACCATCTCTAACTCCTGAGCAGGTGCAGAGCTTATCATCCAAACCGTAATGCAAATAAATCCTGTTAGGATTTTGTGATTGAAATTCATCATTAGCATAATTTCCCTTAATTAAGGTTTGCCAGGTATTTGGAGAACGCTAAAAGCTGTTCTTCACCAAAAGACTTAGTCATTACCTGCAAACCAATTGGTAACCCTTCTTTATCATGACCATTAGGGATAGAAATTGCCGGTATACCCGACAAATTTGCCTGTACTGTAAACAGGTCCGCAAGATACATAGAAAGAGGATCTTCAGTTTTTTCTCCTATTTTAAACGCTGTTGTAGGAGTGGTTGGTATAACCAGAAAATCCACTTCCGAAAGTATTTTTTCGGTTTCTTCCTTAATAAGTCTTCTTACCTTTTGCGCTTTGGTATAGTATGCATCATAATAACCTGCACTAAGCACAAAAGTTCCGAGCATGATTCTCCTTTGTACTTCCTTTCCGAATCCTTCAGATCTGGTTAGCTTGTACATGCTTTGGAGATCAGTGGCTTTGGGACTTCTATAGCCATATTTTACGCCATCGAATCGTGAAAGGTTGGAGCTTGCCTCTGCAGTGGTTAAAATGTAATAGGTAGGTAATATGTATTCTAATAACGGGAATTCAACAGGTTTGACCTCATGCCCTTCTTTTTTAAGCTTTTCCAATGATTTTTTTGTAGCCTCACGTATTTCTGCATTCACTCCTTCACTTTCCACCGAATCTTTAAGATAACCTATTCTTACTTTGCCGCTGAAATTTAATTTTTGAGAATAAGCTGCAACTGGTAAAGAAGATACTGTACTGTCAAAATTGTCTTGCCCTGCAACTATTTCAAGAAGTATGGCAATGTCTTCAACAGACCTGGTGATAATACCTATTGTATCAAAAGAAGAAGAGTATGCAATAAGACCATATCTTGAAATTCTGGAATATGTAGGTTTCAATCCATAAATACCACAAAAAGCCGCAGGTTGTCTGACAGAGCCACCGGTGTCAGATCCTAGAGAGGTAAGACATAAATCAGCTTGAACAGCTACTGCAGATCCTCCTGAGGAGCCACCTGGCACTCTTTTATTGTCTGCATCGTTTAGGCTCGGTCCGAAGGCGGAATTTTCATTGGAAGAACCCATTGCAAATTCATCACAATTTTGTCTGCCGATGATAATGGCATCTTCTTCTAAGATCCGCTGGATGGCAGTACCACTGAATTGTGATCTGAAAGTGTCAAGAATTTTACTTGAAGCTTGTAATCCATGGTCTTTGTGACATAGAACATCTTTAAGACCTATTACCATCCCTGCAAGTTTACCAGCTGTACCGGTTTTCAGTTTTTCATCCACTTCATCAGCTTTTTTCAAAGCCTCTTCCTGGTATACTTCCAGGAAAGCATTGAGATGTTTTTTCTTGCTGATATTTTGAAGGTAATACTCGGTAAGCTGCCTGCAAGTCACAGCACCTTTTTTAAGATCTTCTCTAACTTCAAGTAATGAATTATATCTTTTCACGGGTTCTAAAAATGTTAAAACCGGATGGTTCGTCCGGCTTTTATTTAAAATTTTAAACTACACTTCAGAAGGGGCAAAGATTATTTTTTTTCCTCTTTTATTCCTTCTTCAAGTTCATTTTTTATTTCTTTACTGGCATCCTTAAATTCTCTGATACCTCTTCCCAGACCTCTTGCAAGTTCAGGTATCTTCTTTGCGCCAAATAATAATAACACCACCATAAGGATAAGAAATACTTCCCATCCGCCAAGGCCTTGCAGGAATAACATGATTGAATTTATCATAACTTTAAAATGAAATTTTCAGAATTTTTACGATGTGTAAAGATATACAATTAAGTCGGAGGCTACAAGCTACCTGAAGTAATTAAACACATTTGCTGATTAGAAAATTCAATGTTTAACTATTTAATAAACAGCCATTTTTCAGGGTCCAATTTTTCGTTGTTTTTCCAAACCTGAAACTGTAATTCACTCACATCATTTTTGTCTGTATAAACTGTTCCTATCGGATCTTTTGCCTTTACTTCCTGCCCGGTTTTTACTAAGGTTGTCTTAAGTTTGGCATAAACTGTGAAATATTCGCCATGTTGTATCATTACGACATAATTCATTCCCGGAACCTCAGCTACAGTTATTACCTTTCCATCAAATACTGATCTTACGGGCTCATTTTTTAATGTTAAAATATCTACACCAAGGTTCTCCACAATAACCCCTTTTAGGACAGGGTGGGGCTGTTTTCCGAATCGGTGAGAAATATTTCCGTGGACGACCGGCCAGGGCAATTTTGACATATTTCCTGCGAAAGAATTAGATAGTTTTTCAGCCTCGGGAGTAAGTGTCGGAATTTTTACCGTCGTAGTTGTTACAGTATTGTCCTTATTGGGTTTCCTGCCTGCTTTTTCCTCGGCTTCTTTGGCTAATCTTGCTGCTTCACGCGCGGCTTTTGCTTTTTCCTCCCTTATCAGATCAGTGATAAGTTTTTCAAGTTTTTTAACCGCTTTTTTACTGTCTTCTAGTTCTTTCTTAAGCTCTTTCTCTCTGTCTGTCAGTTGTTTTACTACCTCGTCCTGTTGTTTTTTCAGGTCCTGCAGGTTTTTAGCCTCTTCTGATTTAGCCATCACCAATAGTGTTTTTTGCTCTCTTTTCATATAGAGCCTTTCCCTTTCTCTGGCAAGGGAAATTTTTACTTTCTCAATTTGTTCTACCTGGTTTTTTCTGGCAGATGAGTATTGCTGGAAGTATTTTACTCTCCTTACCAGTTGATTGAAATTTTGAGAGGCAAATATGAATGTTAGTTTTTCCTGTCTGGTACTGAATTTTGAAGCAGCATAAATCATTTCCGCATATTCCTTTTTCAGGAATTCCATATCAGCTTCCAGGGCGAAAATAAATTCTTCTGTTTCACGAATTTCTTTATCCAGCAATTCTATCTCACCGGAAATAGAATTAATAAGGGCATGTCTTGCATTGATTTGTTGCTTTAGAGCGGAGAGTTGACCCAGGGTGGCATCCTTTTGACTTCTGGTTTCCTCCAGGATTTTATGTGCTTCAGCAATTTTTTTCAGGTTTTCCTCTTTTTGCTTTATCAATTGCGATTTGTTGGTTTGCGCAAATGCAGAAAAAGAGAATATTAAAAAAGTGAAAATTAGGAAATTAACGGTTTTCAAACCTTTTGGGGACATTAAAAGGGAAATTAACCTGTTTATCAGTAAATTCGGCTTTGTTAAATGATATATTGATGTTTGTAGTCTTTGACTTGTCACCGTCCCGGAATTTTATCGTAATCTGATTGCTAAACGGAAAATTATAATTATCCTGTTGTGCAAAGTTATCATATTTTACGATCATATTGTTATTGGTATTTAAATCTCTCATTTCCAGCTTGCCTAAATTCATGGTTTTTATCAGAATAAAATTGCCGGCTTTAATATTTTCTCGCGATTGATTTAGCAGGAAAAAAGAAGAATCAGACTTTTGATATTTTTCATTAAGATTTTGTTCAAAAGGCATATTTCCTATTATCACCGACTGAAGTAAGGGTAAGGAAAGTGGAATGCTTAACTGTTTGCTTATATAGGAAAGGTCATACGCAGAGTATCGGTTGTTAATCCGATCCACAATAAAGACAGAATCATTGGTAATTATGCATCGGGAAGCTTCAATTCCAAGTAGAGGGAAAACTGACAGCCATATAATGCTGTCTTTTTTCATTCTGATGTTTACAGTGAAATGATAATCGTTGTCTTCGTCTTTGTAGTCAACTTTGGTTTTGGCAGTAAAATAATTGAAATCTATTCGCTGAATTTTCGCTTGCTGGATGTCTTCATCGGTAGCGGAAACAGCAGCAGGTTTTGTTTTGCAGGAAGAAATAACAATGCCAGCAAGTAATAGCAAATATACCGCCTTATTCATACAATTTTTTGTCCCTTATCTTTTTGTCTATTAACTCGCTTGTTTCACCTAGTTCTTTGGCTTTTCTCCACTGCTCAAGAGCAAGATCTTTCTCTCCTAATTGAAAAAGAACGTCACCATAGTGTTCCACTATAGTGCCATTGCTTGAATTTTTAACAGCAAGTTCCAGGTATTTTTTGGCACCTTCATAGTCTTTAAGCATGTATAGAACCCACGCGTAAGTATCCAGGAAGGTAGCCTCGGTAGGGTAATCTTTTATAAGCCTTTCGCAAAGAGTTTTTGCATATTCAAGCCTTTCTTTTCTAAGAGAGAGGAAATAGCTGTAATTGTTCAGAACATGAGCATTTCTGGAATCAAATTTCAAAACTTCCTCGTAGGCCTCATCGCTCTTTTTGTAATCTTTTACTCCATTGTATGCATCACCCAGAGACATGAGAAATTGAATCTTTAGTTCGGTGTTACCGCCTGAAAGTTTTTTGCCTTGTTCGAAAGAGTTGATAGCACTTTTATAATTTTTCTTAAGCATATGGCCGGAACCATTGAATAGCCATAAAGAAGATTGATTAGGGAAAAAATCAAGCGCCTCTTCAGAGTGTTTTATCATACTGTCAGCTTCGTTGAGTTCCGATTCTATTACCAGAATCTGAGCCCACAAACTGTAGTTGTCGGGATTCAATCTTTTTGATTGGAGATAAGAGGTAAGTGCGTCTCTTTTTTGCCCATGTAGATAATGGATGTCTCCATTTGCTGCATATGCATTAGATTCATATGGGTGTATTTTTATTAGATCAGAAGCAAGTTTTACAATACTCTCCTTTTTTATACTGTTCTCGGGAAGCTTTTTAAACTCATTCAGCAATCTTATTTTGATATTTATGTCAGTTTCGGGATCCGAGAAAACCTTATGAAGGCATGTTATGGCTTTGTCATATTGTCCTTGGTTTTTATAAATATCAGCCAGCATTGCATAAGAGTGAGTATATCCAGGATGTTCCTTAATGACATTCTCCAATAGCTTTATGGCATCGTTTACTTTATTGTTAGCATGAAGTAACTCAGCCTGCCTCAGCTTAAACTCAGGTTCTTCAGGAAAGGAATTGATCAGGCTTTGACCTTCAGCAAGAGCCTCATTGAGTTTATTGAGCTGAAGATATATTTGCTGCTTTTGTCTGGTTACTTCAGGGCTTTTTCCATAAAAATTTTCAACTTTAGCATAAGTCTTTATTGCTTCTTCAGGATTGTTGGAATAAAGGTAAAGTGCAGCAAGATCATAATAATGCTCTTCGGTGCCCGGAACCTCTGAAAGTAGTTTTTTGTAGACTTTTATTGCTTCCTGATATTCCAGTTTTTTTTCATAAATAAGCGCCTGCAGCAGGTAATAGTACTTGTTCTTATTGTCTTGCTTTAGGGCTTTTTGAATGTATTGTTGAGCCGGTTCAAGTTTATCAAGATCCACAAAGGTTTTCGCCACCATGTAGTTAACTCCCGGATTGTCCGGAACAATTTCGAAAGCTTTTTGAAAATGGTTGAGGGCTTCGCCGAAGTTTTCCACCATATAGTATTTCATCCCTTCTGTGAAATATCCTTCAGCAATGATGTTTTTTTCTTTTTTTCCTGCTTTAGATAACTTCTGTGCAGAAGTCATCTTAAAGCAGGAAGTAAGTAAAATGATGGTTAAAAAAAATAAGGTATTTATTCTGAATGTCATAATTATTGAGTAATCACGTTGAAATCTCCAACGCTAAGGTCGGCAGACTTCCTTTCGTAAACAGCAGAGTTTCCGATCATTGAATTAGAAACGACAGCATTTTTTACAACGGCCTTTTCCTGTACTATAGATTTCTTAATCACAGAATCGCTTACTTTGGTTCCATTACCAATTGAAACGTATGGCCCTAATACTGTATTGCTTATTTCTGCGTTTTCTCCGACATATACCGGTGGTATTATAATAGAATTGGTGATTTTAGCAGATTTGGCAACAAGTTCCTGATCTCTGATATAGTCCAGATATCTTTCATTGGTTTGAACTGTAGAATCCTTGTTTCCGCAATCCAGCCATTCCGTTACCTTGCCCGTTTTAAATTTAGTGCCTTTGTTTTTCATATTATCAAGGGCGTTGGTAAGCTGAAATTCACCTTTATCTTTGATATTGTTATCTATAAGGTATTGTAATTCCTTGCTTAGGTAGGCACCATCTTTGAAATAGTAAATTCCAATAATAGCAAGGTCAGAAATGAAAGTTTCAGGTTTTTCAACAAAGGAAGTAATTTCGCCATTGTTGTTAAGGGTTACAACACCGAAAGGCTTAGGGTCTTCTACTTTTTGTACCCAAATGATACCTTCGGCGGAGGTGTCCAACTTGAAGTCTGCTTTGAAAAGAGTATCTGCAAAAGCAACCACCATTTCACCCTGCAAAGAAGGTTTAGCGCACAATATCGCATGCGCAGTGCCTAAAGCTTCTTCCTGGTAATAAATACTACCTTTGGCTCCCACAGAAGCGGCAATATCCATAAGTTTTTTTTCAACCTCTTTTCCGAAATGGCCAATTATGAATGCCACTTCATCCACTTTGGCATTACACACTTTGGCAATATCCTCTACCAGTCTTTGGACAATCGGTTTTCCTGCTATAGGAATAAGAGGTTTAGGAACAGTTAAGGTATGTGGGCGCATTCTTTTGCCCATCCCCGCCATTGGAATAATGATCTTCATAAATAAATGCTGTTAATTAAGGTTAAAGGTTGTATTTATACGGATTATAAATCAAAATGATTTAAAGAAAATTTGCCTATTTCACTCCGGTGCTTCCGAAGCCTCCAGCAGCCCTTTCTGAATTGGCCAATTCCTTAACTGAAATCCAATTAATTTGTTCGTGTTTTGCAATTACCATCTGGGCGATTCTTTCACCGTCATTTATAATAAATTCTTCCTGTGAAAGGTTGATCAATAATACCTTTATTTCTCCCCTGTAATCTGCGTCTATCGTGCCTGGGCTGTTTAATACCGTAATCCCGTTTTTGAATGCCAACCCGCTCCTGGGTCTTATCTGAGCTTCGAATCCTTGAGGAAGCTCCATATAGAGTCCGGTAGGTACAAGTGTTCTTTGTAAAGGTTTAAGAACAATAGGATCCTTAAGGTCTGCACGCAAATCCATTCCGGCTGAACTTTGCGTTTGGTAGGCAGGTAAAGGATGTTTAGATTGGTTTACAACTCTTACTTCCATAAATCCAACAAAATAAGGCATTTACCAGGGTTTTACCCTCATTTTTTAGTTTGCCGGGTAAAAATACAAAAATTATGATGCTTTAAAATTGAATTCTTTTTTTTCCTTTAAAAAAACAATAAGTATGAATAGAATAATGAGGCAAAATTGATATGCATAGGATAGAAGTGTCCCTTCTCCGAATGGATAGAGCAGGGCAGCAATAGATAATAGCACAACAGTTGATATATAAAAGAAAGCAGAGCCCAGTTTGTAAGGTATAGGATAATATTTTTTTCCCCAGTAATAGCTGAGGGCAGACATGAAAAAATAACATATCAGGGTGGTTGCAGCGCTGCCCATGTACCCGAAATAGGGAATAAGCAGTAAATTGAAAATAATGGTAATAAATGCTCCTGCAATGCTAATTATTGTACCTAAATGTGTTTTGTCAGTCAATTTATACCACATGGATAGGTTGTAGTATATCCCGAGGAAAAGGTTGGCCATTAGTAAGACAGGTACAACAAGAATTGCTTCCCTGAAAATTTCCTTTCTTAGTATTAATTTAAAAATGGAGAGGTTAGCACTTACACCCAGATATATAAAGCAACAGGCGATGACAAACCATTTCATAACCCTTGCAAAAAGCTCCGGAGCTTTTTTGTCTGATGCACGAGAAAAAAAGAAAGGGTCTGCGGCGTATCTGAATGCCTGGACTCCTAAGGACATAAACATGGATAATTTATAGCATGCTCCAAAAATACCTAGAGCTTCCAGGTTGCTCCTGTCTGTATAATATCCTTCGGGCAGCCAGTGTTTTAACATTACCCGGCTTAACATTTCATCAATCATGCCAGCCAATCCTATGAACATCATGGGAATAGAATAAGGTATCATCCGTTTTATTTCGTCTGTAAATGAAAACTTAAACCCTCTGAAAGAGCTAAATAAAAAAGGTAGTGTTACCAGGCTTGCAATAAAGTTGGAGATTAGAATATACTCGACATTTCTCTCCGGATTATATATGTATGAAACAATGTCTGTGAATTCCGGAAAAATCTTTCCCAGATAGACTTTTCTGCAAAAGATAAGAAAAAACAGGTTGAAGCCAATGTTTACCGAGATGTTGAATAGTTTTGCAAAGGCAAATTTCCCGGCTTTATTTTCCAGACGTAACCTTGCAAAGGGGATATTGGCAATTGCATCAAGTGCAAGTATAAGTGCAAGCCATATGATGTAATTTTCATTTCCTCTATATTTAAGAATGTCTGCAATTGGTTTTGAAAATAGTATAATGATTCCCGAGAAAAGAAATGAGGTGATCAGGATGGAACTAAGGGTATTGTTAAACGTTACTTCTTTATGAATTCCTTCTTTGTTTGAAAAACGGAAATACGCTGTCTCCAGTCCGAATAAATAGATAACATTCAAAAAAGCCACAATGGCGTATAGCTCCGTCATTGCTCCGAACTCTTCTGCAAATAAAACGGAAGTATAAAAAGGTACTAATAAAAAATTTAATGTCCTGCCAATGATACTGCTTAAACCATATAAGGCAGTTTGTCCGGCAAGCTTTTTTAGCATTGACATGCGGAAATCTGGTGTTAAAAATTACGAAGCATTAAATTCGGGTTTTCTTTTTTCAAGGAAGGCAGTGGTTCCTTCTTTGAAGTCATCAGTCTTGCAACAAATTCCAAAAGAATTTGCTTCAGTTTGAAATCCGTTTTCTTCCTTGGCGAAAGCAGCATTTACACATTCCACCACCTGTGCTATAGCAATCGGAGCTTTCTGTTTTATTTTATTTAAAAGTTCAAGACATCTTGGCATCAAGCCATCTTTGTCGGTTACATGATTTACCAATCCTATACGGTGAGCTTCCTCGGCAGTTATCATTTCCCCGGTCATGATCATTTCAAAAGCCCTTCCTTTTCCAACCAACAATGGGAGTCTTTGGGTGCCTCCATAGCCAGGCAATATTCCAAGAGAAACTTCCGGTAAACCGAATTTTGCATTGTCACTTGCTATTCTGATATGACATGCCAATGCAAGTTCACAGCCGCCACCAAGAGCAAAACCGTTTACAGCTGCTATAACAGGTTTTGGACATTTTTCAATCATGTCGAATATTTCCTGACCCTGTTCAGCAAATTTCCTGGCATTTACATCTGATAGTTCAGAGATTTCTTTTATGTCTGCACCTGCCACAAATGCTTTTTCTCCTGCCCCCGTAATGATAAGACCTTTGATTTCGTCATTGTCGTAGACCTGCTGAACAGCATCTTTTATTTCCAGAAGTGTCTCTTGGTTTAATGCATTCAGTTTTTCCAGCCTGTTGATAGTTATCAGTAAGATATTATCGTTGACAGACAAGGCAAGATTATTGTAATCAGTCATATAATAGTTGTATGCTCAAAACAATATTACTAAAAAAAACTTCAAATTGTTATTAAATAGACTAAAAGGGCTTATTAGCTCAAGCTTATTATATTTTTTGTACTATGAAGTTATTTTTTGCTGGCTTTAAAAAGTATTTCTTTTTCCCTTTTACTCAGGCTTTGATATCCGGATCTGGAGATTTTGTCAAGTATGGCATCAATAACTTTCTGGTCAGGCTCTTCCTCAGAAAAATTTTTTATCTGGTCTTCATTCCTATAGGAGACTTTAAGTTTTCTTCTTGAAAAAAGCTTTGAAAAGAAATTGTTAGTTTTGCTGATTGGTTTTCCAAGATCTGTTCCTGATTTAAGTTGTTTGATAAAAATGTAACCTAGTAAAGCACCACCGAGATGTGCAACATTTCCTCCTGCATTGGATCCTACAGAACCAATAAATGAAAGAAGAATGAAGAATGCCGCAATGTAAACAATTCTTACAGGCCCAAGAAACACCAAATAGAATGAATAATGAGGAAGTAAGGTTGCTGCGGCCACGACTACTGCATAAACACTGGCAGAAGCCCCTACCATAATGGTTGCAGGTGCTCTTTGAACGAAGAAAGGTACCAGGTTAAACAAAAGCAAATAAATAATGGCTCCTGCAAGCCCTCCAAGAATGTAGAGGTTCACCAATCTTCTGTTTCCTAAATATTCAGTTATAAGTCTGCCAAACCAGTAAAGCCCAAGCATATTAAACAAAATATGAAAAGGCAAAGGAATTTCATGTGTGAAGAAATAGGTGAACATTGTCCATGGCTTTCTCAGGAAGTCCATGAAAACAGCAGGTATGGCTTGCTGAACGTAAATTAAATTAAAATAAGATTCATTCTGTAGCACACCTTTAGAGAAAACCCAGATAATTATATCCGCAAGGTATACTGCGACATTGATCAGAATAATTTTGATGAGCCCGTTTTCGGGTTTTCTGAATTCGTTTTTAAAGTCTTCTACAAGATTCATATTAATAAAAACGATCGTTTTTAGTCCGCCAATATTTTATTACCAGGAAAGCACAAACCATACCACCCAAATGTGCAAAGTGTGCAATATTATCTCCCGGCACCTTCCTTACTCCGGCAAACAATGCAACAATTGCCAAAATGGCCACCATGTATTTTGCTTTTATCGGAATAGGTGGAAAAATGAGCATGAGTACCGTATTTGGAAATAACATTCCGAAACCCATTAATACTCCGTAAATAGCTCCGGAAGCACCTACCATTGGTCCATTCAAAACCGCATTATAGATTTGAATCACAACATTTTCTGCTGCATCAATCAAGTTTGGATTGTCAGGTTGGGATTCAAATTGATATTCCAATTGTTGTGGAACACCATAAAGGTAAGGCTCAGGTGAAAATTGTCTTACAAAATTTATATAGGTTGAAGGAGATGGATCATTCAAAAACATCAGTTTAGCTTCTTCAAGCTGTCTTATTTCATAATAATTTACTCCCATGTAGATCAACGCTGCGCCAAAACCGCAAATCAGATAGAAAGCAAGAAACCTGTTAGGCCCCCACACCCTCTCCAGCATTGGTCCAAACATAAAAAGGACAAACATATTAAAAAATAAATGCATAAAATCTGCATGCATGAACATGTGTGTAAGCAGCTGCCATGGCATGAATGTAGGCGCATAAAAATTTCTCAATGCAAACATGCTAAGGTCAAGGTTCAGAAAAGTCTGAATAAACAATACAGCAGCATTGATTATGATAAGATATTTAACAACAGGTGTAATCTGAAATCTCATTCCTTTCAGGGTTTATTAAAAAATTTCTCTACTCTGGCCATATCAACGATAACAATAGTCAGGTTGCCATTGGGCGCATAGTTTGGTGTCTTGCAGGCAAACAGCTGGTCAATTAAAGTGTTCATTTCCATAAGTGATAATTTGGTCCCTGGCTTTATGGATGCTTTTCTGGCGAGTGATCGGGCAAGATTTTCTTTTTTGTCCAATTTCAGCTCCGACATGTTTACTTTGTATTGCTCAATTAATCCTTCAAAAAGTGCCTTTTCACTTCCGCCTTGTACATCGGCAGGAATACCATTTACGACTATTGTGTTTTTTCCAAACAGATTAAAGACAAAACCTAAGGCTTTTATTTCGTCTTCCAACTCCATTACCAGTGCAAAGTCAGCCGGGTTTAATTCTATACTTTGCGGAAAAAGAAACTGCTGTGAAGCTCCGAATTTGTTGTTCAGCAGTTGCAGGTATTTCTCATAAAGTATTCTTTCATGAGCAGCATGCTGATCAACAATAAGCATGCCTGATTTTACCTGAGTAACAATATACTTTTGATGCAGTTGAAACGTGCTTTGGCTTTCGTTGTATAGCAAGTCTTTTTTTAGATTAAGGTTTTCCGATTTATTTTGAAAATTCACAGCACTTTCCAGTCTGATTGTCTCCATTCCTGAAGCTTGAACGGATCTGTCTGCATCAATGTTTTTTTCAAAATTCTGGTAAAGACTCATCCAATCTTTGTCTCCCTCATCTTTTTTGGTAAAACTTTGCGAAGGATAATTCTCGGCTTTCCATGAAGGCTTTTCAGGGTTTCCGATTCCTGCAAAATTTACATTAAGATCAAAGTCAAGCGAAGGAGTTATATTATGTGTTCCCAATGCTTTCTTTACAGCGGCCCTGATAATTGCATACATGGTTTTTTCGTCATCAAACTTTATCTCCGTTTTAGTCGGATGCACATTGATATCAATATGCTTAGGGTCTATTTCTATAAACAATACATAGAAAGGATATGATTCTTCAGATATCAGCTGCTCAAATGCATTCATCACTGCATGGTGAAGATAGTTGTTCCTTATGTACCTTTTGTTTACAAAGAAAAACTGCTCTCCTCTGGTTTTCTTGCTGAACTCCGGTTTGCCGATATAGCCGGAAATTTTTATCTGATCTGTTTCTTCATTACAAGGAATGAGTTGCTCTTTGTAGGCAGCCCCGAATAAAGAAACAATCCGACGACTGAGCTTTTCTGACGGAAGATTGTATGTTTCCAGGTCATTTTGATAAAGTGATAAGGCGATCCCGGGATATGCAAGAGCTACTCTCAGGAATTCGTCCAGAATATGCCTTAATTCAACAGGATTAGACTTAAGGAAATTTCTTCTGGCCGGAACATTATAAAATAAATTTTTAACACTGATGGAAGTGCCGTCAGGACTAGCGGTGAACTCCTGAGTTTTAATTTCAGAACCTTCAATTTTGATGAGGGTGCCAAGTTCATCTTCAGATCTTTTGGTTTTAAGTTCAACCTGGGCTACAGCTGCAATGGAAGCGAGCGCTTCTCCGCGAAATCCGAAGGTGCGTATGGCAAAAAGATCTTCAGGGTTAGAAATTTTAGATGTTGCATGCCTTTCAAAGGACATGCGGGCATCAGTCGGAGACATGCCTTTGCCGTCATCTATTACCTGGATCAGTGTTTTACCAGCCTCTTTAACAATTAGTTGTATGGATTTGCTATTTGCGTCTACCGAATTTTCCAACAACTCTTTTACAACTGACGCAGGCCTCTGAACTACTTCTCCTGCAGCAATCTGATTGGCTAAATAGTCGGGTAACAATCGAATTATGTCTGACATTAACTAAAATGAATGAAAACTAAAAATATATTGTTCAACACTAAAATGATTTTCTAAGGAAAAAGTTATCCTTTCAGGTCTATCGCAGTAAATTAGTCTGAGAATAAGTAATTTTTGTAACCATTTATAGCTGATAATTGCCAATAATAACAAACAACTGGCTTATATTTGGAATTATTTACAAAATAGGCCAATTATTCATAATTAAGAATACAAAATTAAAATATTTTAAGGTACAGTATTTTTCTGCTTTGAGCATAATTATTGCTACTGTCAGAAGGTTAAGGTGATATAATAAATTTTTAATCTGAAGAAATATTAAATAATGCAGAGAAAAGCTTCGGTAGTTTTATTGGGATTTGTGCTTGTGTTGATATTTGCGGGTTGGAAAGGGCCAAAGAAAAAAGAACCTGCAAAATTTCTCGGTCAGGATGCTTGGGTAGATAGTGTGATGACAAGTCTGACTCCTGAACAGAGACTGGGGCAGTTGTTTATGGTAGCTGCTTATTCCAATAAAAATGAAAAGCATGTTCAGGAAATTGAAGAGCTGGTCTCCAAATACAATATCGGGGGCTTGATTTTTTTTCAGGGAGGTCCTGTCAGACAAGCTATACTTACAAACAGATATCAGTCACAATCGAAAGTTCCGCTTTTTATTGCAATGGATGCGGAATGGGGTTTGGGAATGAGGCTTGACAGTACCATGAGCTTCCCTAAACAAATGACCTTAGGGGCGATAGATGACGATAAATATATTTACAAGATGGGTGTGCAGGTTGCCAGGCAGTGCAGGAGGTTAGGAGTACATATAAACTTTGCTCCTGTAGTAGATATAAACAGCAATCCGAATAACCCTGTAATTGGAATGAGATCCTTTGGCGAAAGCAAGGAAAATGTTGCTCGAAAAGGTATTGCCTACATGAAGGGAATGCAGGACAACAAAGTTATGGCTAATGCAAAACACTTTCCTGGTCATGGGGATACAGGTTCAGATTCTCATCTTACTCTCCCGGTAATAAATCATTCAAAAGAAAGGCTAAGCGAAACAGAATTATTTCCATTTAGAAAACTCATTAAGGATAGTCTTATGAGTATTATGGTGGCCCATATCCATGTGCCTGCATATGATAGTGAAAAGAATAAAGCTACTACCCTTTCCAAGTATGTTGTTACAGATCTTTTGAAAACCGAATTGAATTTTCAGGGACTGGTATTTACAGACGCTTTGAATATGAAAGGAGTGAGCAGCTTTTACAAACCCGGAGAAGTAGATGTTCTTGCATTACTTGCGGGTAATGATGTATTGTTATATGCTGAAAATGTACCTCTGGCCATAAAGAAAATCCAGAAAGCTATAAAGGATAAAGACATAAGTCAGGAAGAAGTAGATGCAAGGGTAAGAAAAATTTTAAGAGCCAAGTATTGGGCAGGTTTATATAATTATAAACCTGTGGAGGTAAAAAATCTTTACAACGACCTTAATTCTTCTTCAGCAAAAGCTGTGCAACAAGAACTTTTTGAAAAATCGGTTACCCTTGTGAAGAATGAAAGAAATGTTGTTCCGGTAAGAGTGTTGGACAATACCTCGTTTGCGTCAGTTTCAATAGGCTCCGGAACAGGAAATGAATTTCAGAAAATGCTGGACAACTATGCTTTGGTGAAACACTTCTCTGTATCGAATAAAGCAGCCGAAGATGGAGAGTATGAAAAAGTTTTTGCTGATTTGAAGCAGTATGATATGGTATTTGTAGGACTGCATGGAGTGAATAGTTATAATAACAAAGATTATGGTATTACTGAACAAAGTAAAAGATTTATAAAGAAGCTTCAGGAATCAACAAATGTAGTGTTATGTGTTTTTGGAACACCATATAGTTTGAAGTTTTTTGCAGATGCTCCTGTGTTGATTTGTGGGTATGAAGATAATGAAGTTGCCAATAAAGTGGTTCCTCAGGTAATATTTGGCGGAATTCATACTACAGCCAAGCTTCCGGTAACTGTTCATCAGGATTTAACTATTGGCACTGGTATCTCAAGTAATACCAATATTCAACGCTTGAGATATGCTTATCCTGAAAATGCGGGGATGAATAGTGCCACATTGAAATGGATAGATTCAATTGCTTATAAGGCAATAGCTGAAAAAGCTACGCCCGGCTGCCAGGTATTGGCGGTAAAAAACGGAACAGTAGTTTTCAAAAAGGCCTATGGTCATCTTACGTATAATAAAGATCAGGAGGTCGATCATAATACCATTTACGATATAGCGTCTGTTTCTAAGGTAGCAGGAACCCTGCAGGCTGTAATGTTTTTGCAGGAAAGAGATCTTATTGATATAAATAAAAAAGCCTCCTTTTATTTGCCTGAATTAAAAGGCACGAACAAGGAAGATATGGTTATAAAAGATATTCTGACACACCAGGCAGGATTGGTGCCTTTTATTCCGCATTGGAAAAGAACTATAGATACATCGGGCTTCAGCAAATGTTATTACAGCCCGCAAAAAGATGAAGTATTTTGTAAAGAGGTAATCCCGGGACTTTATTGTATTTCCTCTATTTCTGATTCTCTCTGGAAGTGGACCATCGAATCAGACTTATTAAAGAAGCCTACAACCACTGTAAAGAAGGGGAAAAAGACTATTGTTAAGAAAAGCGAAAAGTATAATTACGTTTACAGTGATCTTGGATTTTATATTATGCATAAAATGGTTGAGAGAATTATTAATCAGCCCTTGGAGGAGTTTATGCAGCAAAACTTCTTTGATCCTTTAGGACTGAGCACCGTCAGCTATAATCCGTTGTGCAGATTCAGTCAGGAAAGAATAGCACCTACAGAAGAGGATCGTTTCTTCAGGAAGGTATTGGTAAGAGGAACTGTTCATGACCAGGGTGCTGCTTTACTTGGAGGAGTAGGTGGTCATGCCGGTATGTTTAGCAATGCCAATGATCTTGCAAAGATAATGCAGATGAATTTGCAAAACGGATTTTATGGTGGAACCAGATATTTCCTCCCTGGAACGGTTTCTTTTTTTAGTAAAAAACACATTGAGGGAAATCGCAGAGGCTTAGGGTGGGATAAACCTGAGCCCGATGGTAATGGCCCTACATCTGATTATGCTTCTCCAAAAACCTATGGTCATACAGGATTTACAGGAACTGCCGCCTGGATAGATCCTGACCAACAGCTGGTATACATCTTTTTGTCGAACAGAGTTTGTCCGGATGCCAATAATCAAAAACTCATTAAAATGGGTGTCAGGACGGCTATCCAGGATGTGCTATATAAATCTATTTTAAACTATACAGCCCAGTAATAGTTGTAAGCAAAGGAATTTTATATCTAATCAGTAATTCGTATTTTGCTCCTTCATTAGATTTTTGTCATGAAGATAGGTATTGTTTGTTATCCAACATATGGGGGGAGCGGAGTGGTAGCTACGGAGTTAGGTATTGCTTTGGCAAAAGAAGGACACCAGATACATTTTATCACATATACTCAACCTCAACGATTCGATTTTTTTAACGAGAATCTTTTTTATCATGAGGTTACCGTTGCGAGTTATCCCTTATTTGATTTTGTGCCGTATGAGCTTGCATTGGCTAGTAAAATGGTGAATGTGGCATTATATGAAAAGCTTGATCTTTTGCATGTTCATTATGCCATTCCTCATGCATCTGCAGCCTATATGGCAAAGCAAATTCTGAAAACTAAGGGCATTTCAATTCCGGTGGTCACAACATTACACGGAACCGACATTACGCTTGTAGGTAAAGATGCTTCCTTTGAGCCGGTGGTTACTTTTAGTATAAATGAATCAGATGGCGTTACCGCAGTATCTTCCGACCTAAAGAAGGATACATACAATCATTTTGATATTCGCAGAGAGATTGAGGTTATTCCAAATTTTATAGATCTGGACCGGTTTAAGAAGCAGAAGAAAGAGCATTTCAAAATGGCTATTTGTCCTAATAATGAAAAGTTGCTTGTTCATACGTCCAACTTCAGGCCAGTGAAAAGGGTGGAAGATGTGGTTAGAGTATTCCAAAAGGTACGACAGAAAATTCCAGCAAAGCTTTTATTGGTGGGCGATGGTCCGGAAAGAATCAAGATTGAAAATATGTGCAGGGAGTTAAATGTTTGTAAGGATATCAGATTTCTTGGGAAGCTGGATGCTGTGGAAGAAGTGCTTTCAGTAAGTGATTTGTTTTTGATGACTTCTGAAAAGGAGTCTTTTGGTCTTGCAGCATTGGAAGCAATGGCCTGTGAAGTACCTTTGATTTCTACAGATGCAGGAGGTTTGCCTGAGTTAAACATTCATGGTAAAACAGGGTTTATCAGTAAAGTGGGTGACATTGATGATATGGTGCAGAATGCCCTGGAAATATTAAAGGATCAGAATCTGCCCGTTTTTAGAAAAAATGCTTTGGAACGAGCACAAGAATACGATATAACCAGGATTTTGCCTATGTATATTTCGTATTATAATAAAGTTCTTAATTTGAAATAAGATCCCACTTTTTGAATGAGGAGTATTCAAATGCAGGATCTATGGAAGAGCAAAGCAGTTCGAAGTTAAGACCAAAACATACCGGAAGTAAACAGTTATTTGAAAATCCGTTCCTGGAAAAACTTACAAGAACACATATATCTGTTCCTATCTGTATATTTTTACTTATCAGTTCCGGGCTTTTAATTTATGGTATCCGGTATACTACTCTTGCCGTATATTATATTCCATTCTTATTCATAAGCGGATTTTTGTTTTTTACTTTATTGGAATATCTGGTCCACCGTTATGTATTTCATATGAAGCCTGACACAGATTTAAAAAGAAAGTTGCAGTATAGCATGCATGGCATACATCATGAGTTTCCCAAAGATCAGGGCAGGCTGGCTATGCCGCCGGTTATAAGTATTCTACTTGCAGCAATATTTTTCGTTATCTTTTATTTGTTGATGAATACAAAAGTTTTTGCTTTTTTACCGGGAATGCTAAGCGGGTATGCTTTTTATTTATTTGTACATTTTATTGTTCATGCATATCCTCCTCCGAAAAATTTTACCAAAGCACTATGGGTGAATCATGCTATTCATCACTATAAAGATAATAATACGGTGTTCGGGGTGTCCTCACCATTGTGGGATTACGTCTTCGGAACGATGCCAAAGAAGTATTAACTAAGAGTTATTTTTTCTCAGGGAGTTCTCTGTATCATCAAGTGCGGCAAATAGAGCATCAGCTTTTTCAGACATAAGGGGGTAATTGTTTCCTTGTGCTGCCACTTCAAGGGCATTTAATTTTTCATTTAAGGATTCAATGCTTAATACATTGAAAGATGATTTCATTTTATGTAGGATAAAGCTAAGTGAATCATGATTTTTCTCTGATATGGCAAGTTTAATTTGACTAACGAACTCCTCTTTTTGCCTTAAGAAAATATTTAGCATTTTCTTTTTATAGTCGGGGTCAGTTGGCGGAAGAACTTGCGCATTATTTCTTTTTGATTCATGTGTTGTTTTTTCTTCTAACAGCCATTTGTTTATTTTTTTTATCAGTTCTTCTGTTTCGAAAGGTTTGCTGATAAGATCATTCATGCCTGCTTCGATGCACTTTCCAAAGTCCTCTTCAGAATCAGCAGCGGTAATTGCAATAATAGGTATTGAACATAGAGGGACTTCCAGTGCGCGAATTGCTATGGTGGCATCATAGCCGTTCATTACCGGCATTCTTATGTCCATAAAGACAATATCTACAGGTTGGGATTTAATAATCTCTACTGCCTGCTGCCCGTTTTCTGCGAATATTATTTTGTCTTCAAAAGGTGTTAACTGTCTTGTGAATAAAAATCTGTTAAGTTCGTTGTCTTCTGCAAATAGAATATTCAGGGCCCTGCCCGTCAAACTTAATCTTTGCATACAAATTAAAGAAATAAGACTGTGGTTAGAAATATTGCAAAGATTATAAAGATTATACCTGTGAATATTTTGTATTTATTGATTTTAACTTTAAGTGTAAAGTTCTCTGATCTTAAAAAACGCACTTCGTAAGCTCTGTTTATCGCAGATATCAATCGATTTACAGCTTCGTTGTTTTTAATGATGTAGTCAAAAGCTCCACCCTTGATCAAATCCAGAGCAACTTGTAAATCTGATTGACTGGAGATAATTATTATTTCTGCTTCAGGTAGCTTTTTCTTTAGTATTTCAAGAAGAGTCTGCCCGTTCTGACCGGGAAGTTTATAGTCCAGAATAAAAATATCTGTTCCCTTTTCAAATTCCATATTTTTCAGGAATTCTTCGCTGCTTTCATATTTTGTTATGGTGCAATTTACCTCCTCTTTGAGCTTGTGGTCCAGAAACATGGAATACAAGTCATTGTCTTCAATAATTGTAATTTTGATTTTAGAATCTTCTTTCATGATATCTTATTTATTTCCAAAGCAGGTCTAAAAGTTGTTTTACGACTAATTTCCCTGAAAAGTCATTTTTTGCTGGTTATACGTTAAAATCTGAAAAATGATGTATTTTGAAGTTAAAGCTTGAACTTAAGGTTTGTTTGTTTTTATAATTAATGATATAGATAGGGGTTTTTAATGAAAAAAAATATTGATAAAGTTTGCCTTTGGGTTTTGGTACTTCTTTTTTTTGCCCATTGCAACAAAACAGAAAATAATAGCCGTGAAGTGATGCTGAAAAGGGACCTGCAGCGGGCAACCAGCATTATAGCTGATAAAAATCAGAGGCAGATTCAGAAATTGGAAAGACAGTTTAAATCAGATTCTCTTAATGCTCAGCTACGAAAGCTGTATTTTGATTTGAAGTTGATAGCTGAATATAAAGAGGAATATAAAAAGCAATTAGCTTCGGGTGAGATAGCATCTGAAGATCTCACCAAGGAATTTCTGGGAAGAGTGTATAACGTTTTGCCCGAGGTACAAAATGGGCAGGTGAAAAAGATTTTTCGGAATTCATTGATCATGGAAATAGAGGAAGAAGGTGATTCCGGCTTGCTAAAACTTCAGCTCTCTTTGGAGGCGGAGCTTATGGTTCAGGAGATTTTTAAACTTCAATTGCGGGAGTTCGGAAAAAAGACTCCTGGGTTTGACTGGGAAATTATTTGGGCATAAAAAAACCACCTGATTTCAGGTGGGTTTTTTTGCTCCCCCTGCTGGACTTGAACCAGCGACCCTCTGATTAACAGTCAGATGCTCTAACCAGCTGAGCTAAGGAGGAGTATTAATTGCTAAACGGAGTGCAATATTAGAATATCAGTTTAAATTTTGCAACAAATAGTAATGAATTAATTTTCCATTATTAAACTTTTTTCAGCGACAAATTGTCACCTCATATGAATTGGCACAATTTTTTCAAATATTGAATATATATATGTGATTTAACTTGCTAAACTTTTGATAATCACATAATAATTTTGCCTGGTCCGGTACGTTGTTTTTTCATCGATACTTTTAAAACTATAAAGATATGAGTACAAGAAAAGTTTTGTTTTTGGTCGTATTTGCCTCTGTTTTCGGGGGGCTGTTATCTCTGTTTGGTTACACCTATTTTTTTCAACCTGAATTAAAAATGTTCAGGGGTATGGAAGAGTCGGTGCCTGTAAAACTTTCTGCCTATGCTGCGGATACCAATTATGTTGTTCCTGAAGGTTTAAATTTTATTTATGCCGCTGAGTTATCCAGGCCGGCAGTTGTGCATATCAAAACGTTTGTTGAGGTAGCGAGCAACAAAGGAAATTATCCTGTTTCTCCTTTTGATGACATGCTGAAGGAGTTTTTCGGTGATAGATTGCCTGATAGAAATTTCCATGGCGGCGGTCCTAGAGAAGCCTCCGGTTCCGGTGTTATTTTGACCAGGGATGGCTATATAGTCACCAATAACCATGTAATTGAAGGATCTGATAAAATAGAAGTTGTTTTAAATGATAAGAGAAGCTACTCAGCCAAACTTATTGGGTCAGATCCAACAACCGATTTGGCAGTTATAAAGATTGAAGAAAGTAATCTGCCTACAGTAAATTTCGGCAATTCAGATAAAGTAAAAATAGGAGAGTGGGTTCTTGCAGTGGGGAATCCCTTTAATCTTACTTCTACTGTAACAGCCGGTATTGTCAGCGCAAAGGCGAGGAATATTAATATATTAAGAGATAAAGATAATCTTGCAATTGAATCCTTTATTCAGACTGATGCCGTGGTCAATCCCGGTAATAGCGGAGGCGCTCTTGTGAATCTTAAGGGAGAGCTGATCGGAATTAACACAGCGATTGCATCTCCTACCGGATCTTATACCGGATATTCATTCGCTGTTCCTTCTGCTCTGGTTAAAAAAGTAGTTGGAGATATTGTAGAGTATGGTACTGTTCAAAGGGCATTATTGGGGGTGAGTATACAGGATATTAGCTCTACGCTTGCGAAAGAAAAAGGTATCAGTGAATATACAGGTGTTTATATCGCAGCTGTTAACAGTGGTAGTGCAGCTGATAAGGCCGGACTGAAAGAGGGGGATATTATTACCCACATTAACGGGGTGGCCGTAAATTCAGCTTCTTCGTTGCAGGAAAATGTTGCAAGATTCAGGCCTGGCGATAAGGTAAAAGTCAGTTATTTAAGAAATGGTAAAACTCATGAGGCTGAAGCCGTACTTAAAAATAAAATGGGCGATACTGAGCTCGTGAAAAAAGAAGTTTCTAATGTATCACTTCTTGTAGGTGCAGGACTGAGAGATATAGGACGAGAAGAAATTAAAAAATATAAGGTAGATGCCGGTGTGTTGGTGGAAAAAGTTAACACAGGAAAGTTTAAAGAAGCGGGGATTAAAGAAGGTTTTGTAATAACATCTGTAGATAAACATCCTGTTAACAATACCGATCAACTGTTAAAATATCTGGAGAAAAATAAATCAGAAGGCACCCTTATCGGAGGAGTTTATCCGGATGGCAAAAAAGCCTATTATGCTATAGCCTGGTAGTTAATACAAGGCATGTATAAAAAAGCGCTTTGATACCAAGGCGCTTTTTTCTTTATTTACATGTGGTAATAGAATTATTTCAAGTAAACAATTTTCTGATTTTTCAGTTAAATAATATTTGTGTGAATTTTTATGAAAACTAAAGTATTGAAAGGTGCTAATATTAAGCTAGAGGAAATTTTATTAACATTAAAAATTTCCGGAGTTTGTCCTTCTTATAGCACAGGTGTGAAAGATGGTGTTAGATTCAGAAGAAAAATTAAAGAAATATATTCCCCTGTTGACGCTTGCCTGATCGGCAAGGTGTCTATGGCTGAAGATGAAGATTATGATGTGGTGATGGATGCCGCACAAAAGGCTTTTCCGGAATGGAGAAAAATTCCTGCCCCAAAACGTGGAGAAATAGTCAGACAATATGGAGATAAATTAAGAACGTATAAGGACGTGTTGGGACAGCTTGTGTCTTATGAGACAGGCAAAATTTTGCAGGAAGGGCTGGGTGAAGTTCAGGAAATGATCGATATCTGTGACTTTGCGGTGGGGTTATCTCGTCAGTTATACGGGTTAACGATGCACTCTGAACGCCCGGAACACCGGATGTATGAGCAATATCATCCGTTAGGTGTGGTTGGTATTATCTCTGCTTTTAATTTCCCGGTAGCTGTTTGGTCATGGAACGCAATGATTGCAGCAGTTTGTGGTAATGTTTGTGTATGGAAGCCCTCAGAGAAAACACCTCTTACAGCTGTGGCTTGTCATAATATTATGAAGGAAGTTCTCAAAGAAAACGGTCTTCCTGAAGGGGTATTTTCATATGTATTGGGAGGAATTGAGGCAGGTGTAAGGCTATCCGAAGATAGAAGAGTTTCTTTGGTTTCTGCGACAGGATCGACAAGAATGGGTAAGTCAGTGGGAGAAACAGTGGCTTCACGAATGGGTAAAAGTCTTTTGGAGCTAGGAGGAAACAATGCTATCATAATTACAGAAAAGGCAGATTTGAAGCTAGCCATAAGAGCAGTGGTTTTTGGAGCGGTCGGGACTTGCGGACAAAGGTGTACGACCACCAGAAGGTTAATTGTACATGAGAGTGTGTATGGGGTGGTCAAGTCACGACTTAAAAAAGTATATAGTCAGTTGCCTATTGGTAATCCTTTAAAATCAGGAATCCTGGTTGGGCCGTTGATTGACGTGCAGGCAGTAGAAAACTATAAAAGAGCTATTGATAATGTGTTGAAGGAAGGAGGAAAGCTTGTTGTTGGGGCGGAGGTATTGAAGGGAAAGGAATTTAAGTCCGGCACCTATGTAATGCCTACTATAATTGAAGCTAAGAATGATTATAAAATGGTGCAGGAAGAAACTTTTGCGCCAATTTTATATCTGATAAAATATTCTGGTGATGTAACCAATGCAATTAAAATACAAAATGATGTAAAACAGGGATTGTCTTCATCGATATTTACCAATGATATAATTGAAGCGGAGACTTTTTTGTCGCATTCAGGATCTGATTGCGGAATTGCAAATGTAAATATAGGAACCTCAGGAGCAGAAATAGGAGGAGCCTTCGGAGGAGAAAAAGAAACCGGAGGGGGTAGAGAATCAGGTTCTGATTCATGGAAGTTCTATATGCGAAGGCAGACCAATACCATAAACTTCAGCGGTAAACTTCCTTTGGCACAAGGAATAAAGTTTGATGTTTAAGGTCCTTGAAATGTAAAATATTTGGTTCTAATACAAAATTATATAATTTAGCACAAAGATATTTTTCTAATGAACTCTACAAAAAAGTACCACGCAGTAATGTTAGTTGATGATAATGAGATCGACAATCTCATTAATCAGAAAATGATAGAAGCATCTAACATATGTGAACACATATTTGTGCACTCAGGTGCAAAAAGTGCAATTGAGTTTCTGAAGAATATTGAAAAGCTGGCGAAGGGCCCGGTTAGTTTGTATTTGCCTGAAATAATATTTCTGGACATTGATATGCCCTTAATGGACGGATTTCAGTTTCTCGATGAATTTGAAAAGCTTTCTGAGGCAATCAAAACCCACTGTAAAGTAGTTATGCTTACTTCATCTCTGAATCCTCAGGACATGAACAGAGCTAAAAAAAATCAATATGTACTGAAATATATTAACAAGCCGCTTACTCAGGATAACCTTAAGAAGCTTTAGATTTCAGGTTATTATCTATATTTATCATACCTTTCATTTTTAATTAATCATTTGAAAGGCGGTTGATAAAATCCTCGTCAAGGTTTATATACTTTATCGCAGAAAAATATGGTGTTTGTAGCTTTTTCATTTTTTGCAGATAGCCATATATTTTCCCTGACTTACTTTTTTTCATGTCACTTATTGATGTTTTAAGGATCTTTGTAAAAAGCAGTATATGGACACAATTATTTTTTCCCAACAATCTTACCTGTCTTTGAATGCTGTTGATTAACTGATTAAAAAGGTCATAATCTTTAAGTAAACAATATTGTAAAGCCAGGAAGAGCTTTATTTCTAATTGAGCAAAAGGATATTTTTTAAGGCTCAGGTCGTTTAACATATTATTAATATACCTTGAAGCCTCTTCATATTTGCCGGCATAATAGCACCCCAAGGAACGATACATTATATATATCATATACTGAGGAGTGTTGTTCTTGTCGATTTCAAAATCCTCAAATATTGATTTGTTTTCCTCATACAAAGTGTTTTCGTTTTCCAGACGTATATGCCTTTCAATTTTCGAAAGCAGGAATTGAGGGGTGAAAGTATATAAATAATAATTGGAAAGAAAAATTGCAGCAGCATCGTTGATTTCTTCATAATGCTTCTCTGCTTTTCTATATGAAGTTGTCTGATTGTAGTATTCAAATTTTAAATATTCAAACACCAGCTTTAAATGATAATAGATAGAGTCAAGGTAATAAGAGTCAAATATATTCTGAATCTTTTCGAATATTTGTTCTATAGATTCTTTTTCGCTATCAACAGGATTTTTATCAATGAATAAACGGTGAAAAATATCTATACAGTTTTGATAAATATATAGTCTGTGTGATTGGTAAAGGTTTGCAACGTTTTCTATTTCTTTTTTAAGAAGAGTTAATCCAAGCTTGTCATTTTCGTCATTGGTTAAATAGAAGTAGCCATACTTTTTAAAATATTCTGCCAACAAATCTTCGGCTTTATCCACCGCAAGCATATAGGCAACATGTCTGTTGTAAAGCTGAGAGTAATTGAAAGCATCAGGGCTGTTTATCTGTAGCTTTTTAAGAGTTTTATATACGATGGTTAATTCATTTGACAGGTCATAGTCCAAAAGCTCCTTCTCAAGCTTTCTTAAGGTTGCCAAGGCAATGGCCTTCTTTTTTGTGAAAACTATTTCATTGATGGTTGCTACCTTTTTTAATAAGGTAGTCCTTGGGCTTTCCATCTGATGAAGCAGGTATTCCTCTATCTTCTGATTAAGCCTTGATCTAAGTGTATAATATGCATTTGTGTTTACATCCAACTCTTCCATTATTTTATTGTCAGAAAGCTGTTTTTCCCTCATAAATTTTAGAAGGTAAGCAGATTTTTCTGCATTGCTTTCCATTAATGAGTCATATATAGCAGTATAATCCTTGGAGGAAAGTTGTTTGATTATATTCTTGAGTTTAGACATAAATCTATTATTGCAAAAATTAAATATTTGGTTGAAAAAGCTGGTTTAGCAAGTGGTATTTTGATTTGTCTTACGTAATATTTTTAGATATAGCTATATTTATGTAAGATTTATGTAATACCAATCTTTAGCTAAATAAGTAAGAACTTTTATAAAAATCAAGCACTTGTGTGTATTTATTTAAAAAACGCCGGAAAGCATTTTTTTGACATACTGTCACAAAAAATTTTGTAAAAATATAAGTGGCTTACTACGGATGCAGGCAACTATTTGAAAAACAGGGAATAAAAAAACTGCTTATTAGGATTTGCATTCCTATATAAGCAGTCAGGATTGTGGAGACTACCGGAGTTTGCAGTAAAATCTAAAAATTGTATGCTTTCGCTTAAAAATGAGTTAATTAATGAATTTGGCATCCACTTTTTATTTTGGCACTCAATTTAGAAGTGCCTGATAAACTGGCCTATTCAGGCGGTTTTAACAGCATATCACTGCTGGTTTTGGCACTATTCTGGGCACCCAAAAGCTCTTTAATATCTCTCAGATACCCATTGTTGATTGAAATTACAGATATAATCAGATCCATGGTTTTAACCATTTGTTTTAGGTCCCGATTCATATCCTTGTCTGAATATTGCCTATCAAGCGGACACATATTCAGGTTTACCTGGAAGTTGTCTCTTCCTACATTACCAGCGGTATTACAAGGGGGGTGCTGGTATTCAGTTCTACTCATATTGGGTCAATTAACAAATTGTTAAGCGACTTTTATACGGGGTTTTTTCTCAATAGTTGGATTATTAAATCTTTGTCGGTAACTGTATTTTCCAGACGGCTTACAAGCTTCTCCAGCACTACTACTTTTTCCTGTGTTAACTGCAGCTTACTCATGCATGTACCATAGGTCTCATTAGGATCGCTTACCTGCAGGTTGTCTCTTCCGACATTACCAGCAAGGTTTCCTCCTCTGTTATCAATGTTTTTTGGATAGAAAACACTTGAATCAATTTTTAAAATTTCACAAGCCTTATTGATGTCCTCTTCGGAGAGGGTAACATTTTTAAGTTTTGTGTAAAGATTTTGCCTTGTCATTCCGAATAATGGAGCAAATTTATTTAAGTCCATTTTTCGCTTGATCATAGCTTTTAGTAACTCTCCTTGATGAATGTGCATAAATTGTTTTAAATTTTTTGCTTTAAAAATCAGCCAGTTAGCAAATGTTTTAAAAAAGTATTGTCAAAAGACTTGACACAAATATATATATTAGTTTTATGTTTGTCAAGACCTTATTTGTCAAAAGGCTTGACATGCTTTGTTATGTTACTGCTTTTTTTGTCAAAAGTCAATACTAAAAATCAAATATTTATATCATATACCTAAAGCCATGCCAAAAGCAAAAAAGTACAAGTACAAAATCAATTATTTCCTTGGTAAGCGAGAGGCTGCGATTCCTATGGGGATGGTAACTGCTTTGCTCGAATCAAAATATGAAATAAACCAAAGGCAATTCTACAGAGATAAAGAAATTACTCTGGATCAGGATAAGTCTATAGCTGGTGATCGACTTGTGAAATACGCAAAGTTTTTAGGAGTAACTGTTGAAGAGTTGCTAAACTATGATGTAGAAGGTCCTACTCTTGATCACATTCCAAAGGATATATCTGACCTTTCTGATATAGGCAACAAACACGGCTTAGTTAAACCTCAATAATTTTTTATGGAAATGTATAGAATAGATCCTGAGAAGGCCATTAAAGAGCTTCAGGAGCGAATTAAACTAAAGAGGAATCTGATAAGTCAATACGAGGCTGTACTTAAGCTCGAGGCTGCTGGTTTCTTTGTTAAAATCATATATGGAAAAGCCCTCTCCCATTTAATTGAGCTGGCTAAGCTCCAGCTTCCGGAGCAGCACAAGGAATTGATAAACCTTGAAAATGCCCTGAAAAATTTAAAGGGGGCTTTGCTTCATATACAATGCAGCAGACTGCTCCCCCCCTATGAATACTGGGCTTTTCTTTTTCCAAATCGCTGCTTTAAAGACCAGGCTATAATGATGGAAGCGGTTACCTCAATCAGAAAGTTTACTCCGATAATTTTTAACAACTAGCTAACAATGGAAAAACAAGCAATCCAGATATCAATACCATACAATGACTTTCTGGCCATTCATGCAGGTCTTAAAAAGTCATACCTGCAGCCCTACGATTCTGAGCTGGAGAAACTAATAAATGAAGCTCCGGAATCTATAGAGTTCTATACTGAAAACGAGGGTAACAGGTATTTTTTAATTGCCACTGTAAGAGAAATGGTTGCTCAGAAGTTAGACTCTTTTAGCAAAGAAATGTACCTGGTTATTTTTCTGGGTAAGGTTTTAAAGAAAGGTATTGTAGGAACTAACATAGTTATCAATAACCTGCAGGATAATGATTACCTGATTTTAGTTGAAGCAGTAACCAGGTTCCTTGAAAAAATAGACTCTAAAATATCCGGTATATCAGACGAAGACTTAAGCAAGAACTACGAAGAGCTAAAGAGCAACCTTAATCAGATTCAGCCTGATAAGGGAATTCACCAGGCCTGTATTCCTCCATTGATTCAGGAATTAAGCTCAATGGTTACTGAGCTGCATATGAAAGCTACCCAATGCTCCAGGATTGCAGCCCGTTTGAAGGCACTTGTTTCAAATCCATTTAAAACAATAGGTTAGTATGGAAAAGAAATCATTATTCTGGCCTAAGTTTTTTGTATTCATTGTTGTGTTCCTAATGATGCTTCAGAATGTAGAGCACAGTGTATACGTTTATTACAACTCTTCTCAAAAGCAATTAGAAAGGATCTTTGGAGTCCCTAATATGGACTGGTACCATGCAGTAGCTGTTGTCCTTGTAATTGATTTAGCAATTCTGGGTTTTGTTTACTTCAACAGAATAATTGAAGCTGCTATATATGAAGTGCTGGCAGGAGTTGTTCAATTGCTGTATAACGATTGGCCCGGATATTTTGAGCCGATTGTTTACCTCAGGATTGCTCAATTGATATTTGCCTTCCAATTCGGATACGGGGTGATTTCTTACGCTAAAATATTTTCAGGCTTATTAAAAGGACAGCAAAAAGAAGCTGATTTAGCAGCTCAAAATATAGGCCTAGCTGCTGAATTAGAAAAGGCAGCTGCTGAATTAAAGTCATTAGCTGCTCAAAAAGAAATGGTGGCTGCTAAGCTTGAAATGGAAGCAGCTGAAGCTTTTAAGGCTGGCAATACAAAGCAGTTATTGGAGATACAATTAGCTGCTACCGAGAAAGAACTTAAAGAGCTTAAATCAAAGCAAGCTGCTGAGGTTACATGCCCATACTGCAACCGCAAAGACTTTCTTTCAAAAGAGGCTAAGAACGCTCACATGAATAAATGTTCAGAAAACCCAAAAAATATTAAAGCATTAACCTTATGAAAAAAGCAATACTAATAATTGGAAACAATGACGATCAAAAGCAAGCTTTAGCTGATAAACTGGCGGTGGCTTATGAATGGGCTAATGTAGAAAAGATACCTGCTTACTCAGAAAGTCCTTTTCTGTTTTGTGAATGCAAACAGAATACTAAGCTTATAATAATTCAAGAAGTAAGAACAATACAAGAGTTAATTTATTGGCGCAATGTTATTCAAGACGGAATAAATGTCCATGCTTTTGGCCGGGATTCCTTTTTCCTGTGTCCGGAATTTATCTTAATAAGCAGTATTCCCCTGACTTCAATTATTGAAGGTTTTCCGAAATTTTCCTATAGGTATAACCTCATAGAGTGCCATGGGGAAAAGATGAAGCCAGCTTATAAGGTAGAAAAGGTTCATATATCTTATGTTGATGATAGGGTGATTACTTATGTGGCAGTTCGGTTTTCAAATACAGGAAAATGGAGGGCATATATGATCAATGAAAACGAGTACACTATGAGGAAGTCTAAAGATTATGAAAGGGTTGTAAAAAATGGGGTCTGCTTAGAAAAAACAACCAGCCTATTTGTTTTTCCAGATTTAAAAGGAATAGAGTGTGATGCTAACTAAAAAATTAGCTCCCAATTTTTACAAAGCGCTTAATCAATTACCAAACCCTTAATTTTTTAACCCAAAAATGTCTATTCCGCAGGATATAATTGACAAGATTAAAAGTGTTGTTATCATAGAGGATGTTATCCGAGGCTTTAATGTTAACCTTAAAAAAGCGGGTAAATACTTAAAGGCAAATTGTCCTTTACCAGGGCATAATGAAAATACTGCTTCCTTTACTGTTACTCCAACTGAAGGTGTATACAAGTGCTTCGGATGTGGAAAGTCCGGGGATGCTATTCAGTTCCTTGTAGACCATCAGGGAATGGATTTTTACGAGGCCATTAAATACCTGGCAGAGAAATATAATATTGAAATTACAGAAGATAAAAAGCAAACCAAGGAAGAAAAACAAAAGGGCCTGGAGAGGGAAGCCGTTATCTCTGTTAACAAATTTGCAGGAAAGTATTTTTGTAACATTTTGCATAATACACCTGCTGGGAAAAACGAAGGGTACCAATACTTAAAAAACAGAGGCTTTTCGCTTGATATTATCCATAAGTTTGAGCTAGGATATTCTACTCCTGATTGGGACGGACTTGTAAAAGCTGGACTGGAGAAAAAGTTTACAATTGAAGCGCTCAATCAGGCCGGTCTGATCATTGTAAAAGAAGACAAGAAAAAGGAGTTCGATCGCTTTCGCTCCAGGGTTATGTTTCCTATCCATGATCCTACAGGTAAGGTTGTTGGATTTGGAGGAAGGTTAATTGCAGAAGATCCGAAGCAGCCAAAATATATGAACAGTCCGGAAACGGCTGCTTATAGCAAAGGAAAAATTCTCTATGGTCTCTATTTCTCAAAAGCTTCCATCCGTACACATGATGAATGCTTATTAGTTGAAGGATATACGGACGTAATTTCTCTTTTCCAGCATGGTATTGATAATGTTGTCTCCAGCTCCGGAACGTCTCTTACAGATGATCAGATTTACCTGATATCTAAATACACTAAAAATCTTACCATCTTTTTCGATGGTGACAAGGCCGGCATAGATGCTGCAGTAAGAGCTATAAGACCATGCTTAGAGGCTGGTTTAAATGTTAGGGTTGTAGTTCTTCCAACAAAGCAGGATCCAGACTCATACATTAAAAAGGTGGGCACTCCGGATTTTAAAAAATATGTGGGGGACAACCGTAAAGACATAGTTTCATTCTTTGCTGAGATCAGATATAAAGAAGCTTCTAAGGACCCTATCAAGAAAGCTGAGTTAGCTAAGGAAATTGCCTCTCTTATTACTGTTATTCCTGATCCTATTACCAGGGACCTTTTGTTTAAGAATTGTGCCAGGATACTAGGTGTGAAGGAAGATATGCTGCTACAGGAGAGTAATAAAATCCTTATAGTAGAACGGAAGGAAAAAGAAGACAAGAAAGAACCTGCAGTAAAATCAGACAAGCCTAAGAAGAAAAAAGAAATTGATACCAGTAAACCTATATGGGGTACATTCTGGGTAATTGTTTTCGAAAAAGGGGTACCACTATGTAAGCTCAGATACAAAAAAATGCTGGAGTTTCTTCAAGAGCATGGTTACTACCGGATCAGCATGGGAGATAAGAAATATCAGTTCGTGCAAATCCAGGACAATGTAATTGATATTGTAGATGAACTGTGCATGAAAGATTTTGTGATGCAATACATCCGAAACCTGGAGGATGAAGATTTTAAGGAAAACATTGAAGAAGCAATTATCAGAGGTGCTAAAAACTACTTTTCAAAATCTATCCTGGAGTCTTTGGACTACAAGCATGTAACTATTAAAAGAGATACAAAAGAGGCCTGTTTCATGTACTTTAAAAATGGATGGGTTGAAATAACAAAGGAAGGCTCAAAGCTTAAGGAGTACAAGGACCTGGACGGCCAGATTTGGAAATCTCAAATTATAGATACTGAAATCCAGTACATCCCGGAGGGTGATTCAGAGGCAGAATTTAAAAGATTTTTATGTCTTTCTCTTGCCGGCAATATATTGTATAAGCCGGTCCTGGATGAAGCTGGAGAACCTAAAAAAGATGAAGCGGGTGTTTTGCTCTATGAAGACGTTCCGGAGGATGTAAGAACTCTAAGCCATAAAAGAATATTAAGCGCCTGTACAGCCATTGGGTATATGCTCCACGGGTACAAAGATCCTTCAATGACAAAGGCCGTGGTTTCTGTAGATGCTAAGCTGGGCAAAAATGGAGATATGAACGGAGGATCAGGAAAAAGCTTATTTGCCAAAGCGCTGAAATACCTGATCAAAGAAGCATTCATCGAGGCTCAGAATTTCCGGTTCGACAATCCCTTCGCTTTTGAAATGGTTAACCTGGATAGCAAGTTTGTTAACTTCAACGATGCCAATGCAAGGTTTGAGTTCCAAAGATTGTTTTCTCTGATCACCGATGACTTTACGGTCAACAAAAAGCACATCGGTATGTTTACAATCCCCTTCGATGTTAGCCCGAAAATTTACATTTCAACAAACCATACCATAAAGGGTGAAGGGTCTTCATTTCAAAGGAGACAATTTGTAATAGAGTTTTCAGACTATTTCAACGACAAGCATACGCCCGAAAAAGAGTTTGGCCACCTTCTTTTTATCGATTGGAATCGTGAGGAGTGGAATAGATTTTATTCATTCATGTTCGATTGTGTATCGGCATTTTTAAGCTCAGGGCTGGTAGAAATTGACAATAGCAATTACCGGTTGCGCTCTCTTCTCAATATCATTTCAGAGGACTTCTATTACTACATGGAAAACAACGTTCAGCTTGATCACCGGTACGAGAAGAAAGTATTATTCCAGCAGTTCAAAGACTCCTATGCTCCGGACTTTGATAACCTTAAGCTGAATACATTTTCCAAGTATCTCCAGTCCTGGGCAAACTATAAAGGCTACCTGATCAATCCTAATTCAAAAAATGGCCGGGACAGCTCCAACGGAGTCGATTATGTCACTATAGTAAAACGAAAATAAACCTACGATACCTATGGCACTTACATTAAGATTAGACAAAACTGAGTTAAAGGAGCTTGATAAAATTATGAAATCTCTGGGAAAGAAAACGGCCTCCAGAGCTATCAAAGAAATGATCATGAGTTATCACTCGATTCTGTATGACCTGGAAAATCAAAGGGTCAGGGCTGAGGAAGCCGAAGAGGCTTCCGAACGGGTAATGGACCTGGTGAAGCAAATTCTGTCTGCCAATGCAGAGCTGCAGGAGATATTATTCCCTAAGGAAACCACAAAGGCCCCAAAGAAGGGGAAGCCCGGGAAAAAAACTAAAGGAGGACTTAAAGAGCTTTTGAAGGAATCTTACAAAAACGAAGACTGGGACTAACCAATTAATACTACAAAGCAATGTACGAGCAATACATAGTAGAAATGGAAAATAGTGGCCTTGCAAAAGAGTGTACCGACTCTCTGCAGGAGGCTGAGCTCTGGTTTGATGTGTTTACCACCGGGCTAAGAGTCTCAAATGATCAGGAGACAAATGTATTTTTTAAAAAGCTGGTACCGGGTACCGGAAACTATCAAACCATAAAAGCCAGATATGAAATTAAATGAATACATCATTTCATTTTCCTATGAAAATGTATTTGATCAGAGCATAAAAGAGGAAATAACCGTGTCAGCTGCAGACGAAATTGCAGCTTTTAAAACTGTAGAGTTTGCCGGTAAATATTGGATGATCACTACCTCGCCTCTGAACAAAATAAGCAAGGACCCGGAAACAAGAGAATATATCGGGATAAAGGTATTCATTAAGAAAAATGATGGCAATAACAATCCGGATCTCCGGAATGATCATTAGAAATTGATAGCAAATTAAACTTACCTGGCAGCAGCTTTAAAATAAAAATGATTGCAATTATGAAACTCGAGATGGCCAAAATGGTAGCAGAAATGGTGAAGTCAAAATTGGCTCCCTACTGTGAAAAAATTGAAATAGCCGGAAGCATACGCCGGCAAAAACCGGAGGTAGGAGACATTGAGATAGTATGCATTCCTAAAACTGTAAAGGAAGTGAAAAAAGATTTGTTTGGAGGCATTTCTGAGGTGGAAGAGAAAAGAGATCCTGGCTTCCTGGCGACTGTAAACGAATGGGAGGCCATAAAGGGCAAGGCTGAGGGGAAGTATACCCAGAGGCTCTTAAAAGGGCGTACAGGGGCTACAATAAAGCTGGACCTGTTTACCGCCAACCATAGAAACTGGGGATATATACTGGCCATACGTACCGGCAGTGCCAATTTTTCAAAAGAAGTATTGGCCAAAGGCTGGGTGAGCAAGGGATATAAGGGACTGGATGGGTACCTGATGGGCACCGATGGCAGGCCAGTGTCGGTACCAGACGAAGAGACGCTGTTTCGGCTGATCGGGAAATCATATGTGTTACCAAAAGATAGAATATAAAATATGAGCCTATCAATACAAGAATTAGCAATGTATTATCTGCAACCTTGTCAATGCATTAATAGGCATGGTTACAAATACGAGACTACGATTGATGGATCTTTGTTTGTTGTTATGAAGGATTTTGATGTTGATGTAAAGCCTATCCTTCGTCGATTAAGCGATATAACAGATGAGGAAGCAATTGAAGTGGCGAAAATGGTTTGCTATAGATTGCAGAGAGGGCTGGAGCCTTTGCATTATAAATTTTTAAGAGGAAATACCAATAAAGTAGAGGTTTCATATAATAATTCTATTGGCTATGCAAGCAGTATAATTGAAATTACTAAAGATGGAGTATGTTTTTCTTCTGAAAAATGCGGAGCAATAAAAGATTATTATACTCCAAATCAGTATAAGGTCACTCAATACCTTATTGCAAATGGATTAGATGTATTCAACTGGATAGAAACAGAGAAAGCAATAGATAAAACTAAACTGGCCTCAAAATGATACTACCCTTTTCAAAAAACAACCCAATCACAAAGCAGCCAACTGAATTTCCGGATAAGATCCTTGCTGGAATAAAGATCAATTCTATACGCTACGGCTACAGATGGAGGGCAGGCATGTCCATCCAGATGGCCACCGGTGCCAGGACAAAATATTACTATCAGTTCAATAAAGATAGGCCGGATCTTCAAGAGTGTATTTCTACTCAGAATATTGAAATAATTCCTGCTGGCAAAGCTCCAAAGCTGGGGGGATATGAAATGTATACTGATCATACCATACTGATAGAGGGAAAAGTGATTGACAAGAAAACAATAGAATTACTTGCCAAAAATGACGGATTTGATTCTCTAGAAGACTTCTGGGTCTGGTTTGGAAATGACCACCTGGACGGTCAGATAATTCATTGGACAGATTTTAAATATTAACCTATGAAAGGAAGGCCAACGAAATGGACTCCTGAAATGCTTGAGAAGCTTGTTAAGGAGTTTCCGGATAGATTTAACAAGGACATAGCTAAAGATTTAAATATAGGCTGGAGAACGGTAGTAAGAAAAGCCAGAGAGCTGAACCTTGAAAAGTCTCCCACATTCAGAGATAATATTGACTTTAAAACTTTAGGGCAGGAAAAGAGACCTGAGCCATGGAACAAAGGCATGAAGGGGCTAAAGATACCTGGATCGGAAAAGACCTGGTTTAAAAAGGGACATAACCTGAGTCCCAAAATTCCTAAAGAGGTTCGTAGCCAGGCCAGGTTAAAATTAATTGCTAAAGAAAAGGTAAGAGTCAAATATGGCTTACCAAGATTGACCAAAATCAGACTCAAATTTTAATTTTTATATATGAAAAACCCATTTAAAAAACTCAGAATAATCTGGAGGATCATAACTGATAAATACTTTGTCACCAGAAAGCTTATTGAGAACAATGAGGTGATCGATGTAAAGTATATCGCATTTACCAAAGACGGCCTTCGGCCAATCGATGATCCGCAGCGAGCCACTATATTTTCCTTTATGGCTGCATGGTTTGTGTTAACTCATTTTAAAAAGAAAGGGCATGAGTGCTTTGAATATGCCATTATTCCATACTATGAAGTAATGTGGCTGCACGGATGTCTTACAGGAAAAACCTTTAAACACGATCCATTGAAATGAAAAGCTTTTTCGACTATCTTCTGCAGGACTCTATCCACTTCTGGGGAATTACCTTGTTCCTTGTAATGATCATTTTGGCGGTAGGTATTACAGCCCAGTTAATATTAGCCTCTGTTCACAGAATAATTTATTCCATTATTAGAGGTATTAAAAAAAATAGCAAACCCTAAATTCTATGAATATACTAAACCCATCCATGGTAACGCTGCCCAGGATACTGGAGCTTAGAAATACAAACGGCAAGTATGATCATATTATCCAGAAAGCCAAAAAAGGAGGATACCACGATTACAAGTTTGATCTGGTGTATCCGGAGACAGAGGCCCTCTGTCCGAAAATGGAGCTGATCGACGAGCTTTCTCAATTTCCCGAGCTGGAGGATATTATCGATATGGTTGTAAGTGGTGATTTTGATGACAGGCCCGATGAGGAGGATAAAGAACGACTCAGGAAAGATTTAAGAGAAAACGGAAGCGAGGGCCTGCAGGATTTATTGGGGCTATGAGAGAGCTTAAGTATATTTCACATCAAACAATACGAAAATGAGGTATAGAGATTTTCTTACTACCACTGTGCTGCTATCTACAGGATATAAGATAGATGTTAGGTACCTGAAAGTTGCAAAAGTTGCAATCACGGTCTCTGGTACCATCATTTCTGTTTCCCCAACGCACTTACATTTTAAAGGTAATAGGATGTCTTATTACCTACACTACAGACGAATTATTTCAATAAGAAAGGAGGTACAAAATGTCGAAAGTAATATGTAACAGCATTGGATCCACTCATCTGTGTAATGGTTGTGGAGCTGCTAAACCGCATTATCGTATGTCTTGTGAGCCGTGCCCGGCAAATGATCAGGCAAAATGTATAGAAGTGGCTCCAGAGAAGCGATCACGGTGTTGTGGTAGGTGTAATGGGTGGGACGATATTTGCGTAGCAGATACTGTCTGTGAGCCTCACAAGGAAATGGGCTGTGAGGTCTGCTTTGGTGCCAGGTAGATTAATACACCAAATTGATTGCAGTACTGGTTCCGGATCCGCCGGCGCCGCTTCATTTTTGATGGCAAAATATCCTGCTGCAGAGCAGCTGTAAAGTTTAATATGATGGCAAAATTTTATCATAATGAAAAAATCAAAAAAAATTACCCTTTGTGGTTCTACAAGATTTAAAAGAGAGTTTGAGATTATCAACAAGCAATTATCATTGGAGGGACATGTTATTTATTCTGTTGCATTCTATGTTCATGCAGATAATATATCTCTCACTTTACAGCAAAAGCAGCTATTGGACAATGTCCATAAAATGAAAATTGAAAACTCTGATGGTATTTTTGTTATTGACGTAAACGGATATATTGGTGATAGTACAAAGCATGAGATAGAGTATGCTCATTCTACAGGGAAATTCGTTAAATATTTATCTGACTATCCTGATTTACTAACGCTTTGTGATTTTGATTTAATTAATAACTATTGATGGCAATTTCTTCCCGGGCCTCAGCTGCTGCAGGATTAAAATGAAATCAATTTTACCGGATATCTGCCGGCAGGTCCTTTAGATTTGATTGCAAAAAAATACTCCGGGCCCATGGCCAGGAGTATTTTATGATTGCAAATGTATTTACAGGATCCTGGATTATTTCTTCTTCCTGGAGGCTCTTCCCCTGGTCACATGCTTAGGAGCTCCTTTAAGGCTGCTTTTAGCCGTTTTGTGAGCAGGTTTCCTTTTGGCCAGGTAAACCTTTATACCCTCCTCCATTTCTCTCACCCATTTCTGATAATTCTTTTTGGATCCGAAAGCGTCTTTATCGAATAGGATAGGATCTACATACGGTTCATTTTTAGTTCTGCTCATACTTCTTATACAGGTCTATATAATTCTGCTTGTTACTTCTGAAACTTGTCATTACTTCCATTCGGTCCTCCGCTATGTTAACATAAGTCTCGTACACCTTGTTCTTAAATTTGGCCAGGCATACCAGCGGATTGGTATTCTTTTCAACTATAATGGCCTTTTTAACTAACATAGTTAGGATCTCCCGGTGTTTGATATTATGCAAAACGTCCGGATAGTTATCCCAGATATGCTCAGCATGTTTTGGAGTAAACCGGATTGCATACTTTTTTTTATTTACAAGTACAAAATCTTCTGTTCCCTTTGCCTTGGTGATTTCGTGGTATTTAATATCCATGATAACAGCTTATAGTACAAATATACGAATTAAAGCAAAACCCGTTCCGGAAAGGCCCTGATTAAAAACAGGAAAGCACATCATTATACCTTTTATATTATATTATTTATTTTCTTTTTTATTAGTGAAACTATAATGTTAACAAACTTTTGCACTTTTGCACTAAATTAGTAAAGTGCAATAAAATTGTTAACAATTCTATTCTTAAGCAAATTTTGCGGAATTGGTATAGTACAAAAATGCAAAAGTGCAAATACATTTTTTAGTACAAAGATCATGTTTAATTGAATACCTTATGTACTTTTGCACGGGTTTTAAAAAATTAGATACCTGAAAATCAAATATATTATATTTTAGAATCAGTGAATTAGTACATAATTTAAACGAATTTGGCACTATGTTTGTAATTATGCACTTATAAATAGTAGTAAATGCACTGAATTGAATAATTAAAAACTCTTAAATACAGGTATTTATATTTAATCAGTGCAAAAGTTCAAAAAAACAAGGGGGGCAAAAGTAGGTCTACACATGAGTTATTTGTTAACAATCACAGCAAAATCATCAGGCAAAGCAGTATTAACTTCTTTGTTTCCTGACAGAAGAAAAGGAGAAAAGGAGGTTCAGCATATCATTGATACTTATTCCTTTCCTGAAAAAGTAATTATCAAGCTTACCAATGTAGTTAAGGACTATGTAGTAAGAAGAGAAGTTTTAGAGGCTTCTTTTGAAAATTTCGATCAGTTTGTTCAGGAAGCAACTATAGGTGAAGATATTTTAGAATTTGCCGATAAGATTATTGAATTGAATTTTGAATATAGAAAAAAGGTCCTATTTCAGATATTTAAAGAGAAGTATCCTAAAAGTAAACATACCGTGAATAAGTTTACAAAGGGCATAAAGCTTTGGTGCGACCTAAAAGGGTATAAGTATAATTATCATAAGATGGGTAATAGGGATTTAAGGAACGGGATCGATTACATGACAATAATAAAAAATCAATCCAAAGCCATTCATCCAATAAGTGATAAATAGAACACACGAAGCAACTAACACGTTTAATTATTAAATTTGAATTATGACATCTAAAAAGAAACCCGGAATAAAAAGAGGCTCTCCAGCTAAAAAAACAGCAAGGGCGTTAACAGGATCTCCCGGAGTCAGGAGAGGCAGAGTCTTTATAGCTAAAAAGAAAGTAGTAGGAACTATTACTGTAGAATTTCAGCCTCTCAAAAATGGCAAGGTACAGATGGAAGCATCTGAATGGGAAAAAATACAGCAACATATTAAGGATTTAAAGTCTGAAACTGTGATCAAGAGAATATCTTCATTGAAAAGAAGATCTCCAAATGAGGTACAATTCATTCCTGCTGAATCAACCTCCCAGGAGGATTTTGAAAAAGCCTTAGATGCCGTATCTGGTCTTTGGAAAGACAGGGATATTGATTTGAAAAAATTGAGACAGGCAGCCTGGAAAGGAAGGGGAGTATGATACTTTGCGATACAAATATTTTTATTGAGGTTTACAAAGGCAATGACGACATAATTAATGAGCTAAAGATTATTGGAACAAGCAATACTGCATTGTCCGATATTACTATAGGAGAAATATATTATGGTATGAGAAAAAGAGAGGAAGCAAAGACAAAGGAATTAATAAAGCAGTTTGGTCGATATCCTCTTACTAAAGATATATCAAAAAAATTCATTGAATTAATTTCTGACCCTTCTGTAAACAAGATTGGACTCCCGGATTGTCTTATTGCTGCTACTGCTTTGGTTAACAGCCTGGAGGTATATACACTAAACGTTAAGCATTTTCAAATTATCAAAGGGCTGAAGCTGTACAAGCCCAAAGCAAAAAAGAAATAATCTGCAATCATTTACTATTCTCCAGCTGCTGCAGTTTTTCCAAAAATGCAATCAATACTTTACCAGGTACCGAATGATCATCTTGTATTTTGATTGCATTTATATATATTTGCCTCATAATGTCCGGACGGGAGACGTTACCGCAAGGCCTCCAAAAACTAGCTGGTTGAATTTATATAGTTCCGGACATTCTCCTTTTTTGCAATCAATCATATCTCCGGATCCTGGAGCGCTGCACCATTTCTGCAATCAATTTTACCGGATATCTCCGGATGATCATTTACTAAATGATTGCATTTTCTAAAAAATTCCCCCTGTTAACATTTTTCTGGCACCACTTTTGTTATATTTGTGTTGCGAATAAAGAATACCAATGCTCATTAAGTTAAATCATTTAAAACCTGTCCGGATGGGAGTTACCGTAAGGCCTCCAAACAACTCACCTTTGGGTGTTCTTTGTTCGCACATCCGGGCTTTTGTTTTACTGTTATGCGAACAAAGACAGAAAATTCCGAAAACAAGCCCTTCCTAATTGTGATCAATCAGGAAAGTGGCCGGGTAATGGATCTAAACCCCATTATCAACCTATTCCAATCGTTTGACCCCGATTACCTGCTATCGGTGCTCAAGGCTACCAAAGACGACCTCGTCCGGAACACGACAGAGGAAACGGATCATTTAGAGCTACAGGAGCAATACAGCTATCTTACCTTGTACATCGAGGCTTATGAGGAGGCACTTTATCAGAAAAAGGAAAGGAGGCTTATCAATGGCTAGGGATAAGAAACCGGTACCGGTAAAGACTACTCAGCTCTGGCCGGTAATGCTGCAGATGGGTCTCGACGTAATAGTGCTCCGGGAAGGCCTAAAAGACTATCTCCGGTACCAGGAGACCACAAGAGAGCTCTGCCTGAAACACAACCTGGAGAACCCTACGCTGGACTATTACTACGAAGAGCTAAAGCTGGACGAAATAAAGAAACTGTTAACTTTGATGTAAATCGAAAGACCAGGCTCGAAAAACCCCTATAAAAACCCTCTCCGGAGGGTTTTATTTTTTGTAAACCTCCCTTGTATATACCGCTGTAAACTTATTTTTAGGTATGAAAGCGATCATTCCAGGATATTACATTGCACCTTCCTCCATACCGGGAGCTGGCATCGGGCTGTTTACCTCTGAATTTATCCCAAAAGATAAAGCGATGTTTATTGCTTTTGCCAGGCACTCATACTCTGACCAGATAGGTACTGATTTGTTTGAAATACATTTTACTCAGCTATACCCCAATGGATATATAAACCATAATTCCAAGGCAAATACAACGTATGATTATGTTAAGGGTATTTATTTGTCCAGGAGAGCGATAAGAGATATTTATCCGGGAGAAGAGATTTTTTCAGACTATGCCAGAAGCATGAGCTTTATAAAGGAAGTTGTAAAACTGCAGCCTTCGGACTGGCTAAATTTCCAGAAATAAAAAGGCCCCAATGAGGGCCTTTTGTTACTTAGATTTTTTCATTACTGCAAATGCTGTCGCATTTCCATTAGGAGAGACTGAATAGCTCATAGAGCCTGGCTCCAATACCCATCCATATCCTTCATATTCCTGAATAAATGTTAAAAAGAAATTGAAGTCGTACCAGCCCTTGTTGTCCTTTGGAAGTTCGATTTGCTTAAAATCCCTTCCTCCAATACTTAAGTTAAGGCCTTTTCCTGAACCTGTTGTTAAAGCAACTACAGTCATGTATTCATAGCCTTTTGTGTTGGTATCAGAAGCTGTTTCTGAAGGTGATTTGAAAGCAAATAAGCTGGCTGAAACAAATAGCACTCCCGCTACGATCAGCATTAAAAGTGAAGCTTTTTTCATGTGTATTTTATGTTTGATAAAAAAATTTGATACAATATCTGTACCAGAAGGGATATTTACAAAAATGCTATAAAACAGGCAATTGTCAAAAAAGACAATTTTTAAATCATTTAATACACTTTTTTTGTTATTTTTATAATGAAAACCAAGGCCACACTTTCACTTATGAGTGCCAGGCCTCCGGAGCGCTGCGCCCTTTTTGATTGCATTTTACCAAAAATAGTTCCCTGGTTAACACCTTCTGGCACTCATTTTGTTATATTTGTGTTGTCTATAAAGTTATACCAATGCTCAAATTCGTAAAATCATTTAAAATCTGCCCGGATGGGAGTACCAGCAATGGCTCCGACCAATTCATGCCTCGGTATGACTTTGTAGACACATCCGGGCTTTGTAATTTATTATTATGTCTACAAAGAAAAATTCAGAAAACAAGCCATTCCTTATTGTGATCAATGAGGACAGTGGCAGAGTAATGGACCCATTTATTGAACGAAGCACATAAGATATTTCTTTTTCATCCCAATCCAGATAATACAATGGGTATTCGTTTGAATTTTCAAAGGTATGTTTACCTTTGAAAATATCTCCCCTGTATATTTCTTCTCCATTAATTTCAAAGACCAATTCGCTCACCGTTTTTGAATATACACTATGGTTAACATTGTTAGATCCGCTTATAAGCAATGGCATAATTATGCCTTTGTCATCAAATTCATTTCTTTGGACGTAGTATCCATAAACCCAATTATTTGTGTCTATGGCCTTTGCTCTGAACTTTATATTTCTCATAGATGATTAAATTAGCTTTGTAAATATAAGATTATTTTAAAGGTGGCTTTAAATGCCAGGATATTTTTAAAACACGACTGAAGCGATGCCTTCCGCTCTCTGTACTTTTAAAATCTTCTTTACTATCCAACTCATAGCCTAGACCAAAAAGAATATCAAAAGCAACCATTAACTCAGGATTACTTTCTTTAATGTTATGCCAGTGCCAGGTTTCAGGTACATCAATATGGAATAACCCGTTGGCTGCAGCCTCTTCTATTTTTGGCATCCATTCAATTAAATACTTATTATCTGTATAATGGGCCTTAGCCTTTTCCTGCGACTCTTGAGCGGTAATTAGTTTTATCATCGATGTATGATTTTGCTTTGTAAACACATTGGTTAAGATGTTACTCCCAGGAACCCCACTCCTCTATTACTTTCGATATTTCTTTTGGAGATAGTATCCTACGCTTGCCCAGGCTTATTTTAGAATTTATCTCTTTCAGCCATTTATTGAACATATCCAGGCTTACATTATACTTTTTGGCAAGTTCTTTACGGCTTAGCGCCTTTCCTTTGTAGCTCATTGTCAAAAAATTATGAGGTTATTACAGGGTTAATAAGGGTGTTAACAGGTTTATACAGGTGTAAACACATTGTATATACAAATATACGGTTTTAATCCTGATTTGATACCCCCATATGGGCAAATAGTGGCATTTGGCTCCAGGGCCTATCGGCATACCCTTATGTTTGAGATATGTGGAAAAAAGCACTTATCGGAGCCGGCGTACTTGGGCTGGGCACCTACCTCTGGAGATTGAACAATCTAAGCAAAAACCTTGTGGTTACCCAGAGCATAGACGCTAAGACTACAAAAACGAATATCCTGGGCATACCTACAGAGTGGACACTCACTGTTATTCCCACACTTAAAAATCCATCCAAAGTACAGGTAAGCGTCAATCAGCCGTTTGTGCAGCTATTCCTGATCAAAGACGATCCGCAAGGGCCCTTTGCAAGTTCTGCAGCCGTGCCAAAGAAGCACATAATACCAGCTTTTGGTCAGGTGACGCTTGATCCGATCGTAATTCCAATTAGTCTTATGCAGCTAATGCAGAAGGCAGGCCAGGTAATAGCCAATGCTCAGAAGACAAAAAAGCTGGGCATATATTCCAAGACCATCACATTTGTAAATGGCAATATCAGGGTAGAAAAACCGGACTTTAAAGAAATAGGATTGTAAACCATGCAGGCAAGCGCTAAAAGAAAGCTTAGATCAGGCCAGGAATACAACCCACTCTTTCCGGCCAGCAGAAAGACAGAAAAAACTGTAATACGCAATGCTTCGGTGTTTGACACTGTTAACCTGGTTCAGTCAATGGTAGCGGATACACTGGAAGACACCAGGCAGCTTGCCGAATATCTGCAGGGCAACTCGTTGGAGGAAACCTGCCGAAACATATGGGAATTTATCTATAAGCACATTCAGTATAAACAGGACAAAAAGGGAGTAGAACAGGTAAGAAGGCCCAGCAGGACCTGGGCAGACAGAAAAGACGGCGTTGATTGCGATTGTTATACCGTATTCAAAAGCTCGATTCTTACCAACCTGGGCATTCCGCACAAGCTAAGAATGACCAAGTACTATTACCGCAAAAACTTCCAGCACATCTATGTCATCGTGCCAAAAGATGGCAATGTACATCAAGAGCTGGATATTAAAAGCAACAGAGACAAATACATTGTCCTGGACTGCGTCACCAATGCATACAATTTTGAACATCCTTATACTGAAAAAAAAGACTTCAATATGGAACTTAATAGACTCGACGGCTTAGGAAACATAGGCCATGCACCCGTAGGAGAGCTAGGCTTCTTCGGCATTTTTAAGAAAAAACCAGCCATTGCCCCGGCTACTCCACGCACCGAGGCACCATCTAAGGCAACACAGCAAAATGTAGTGCGTGCAGCAGCTCGTCACAACCAATGCACCTGCCAGGGCTTGGGCAATGTGGGAGACCCGATAATCAGTCACGTAATGTGGACTGCCGACGGCAAGGCTTATGCAATAGCCGATGACAAAAGCGTGTATGAGATCATAGACGATGGCATGGATGGGCTTGGTAAGATTTCATTAAAAAGCATAGGCAATGCAGTAGCAAACGTTACCCAGGTAGCTACAAAAATTGCAGTAGTACCTATCACCGCTCCTATACAAGCTACCCAGACACTTATCAAAACTGGAAGCATAAAAGAGGCAATTTCAGCTCCCACTAAGTCTATATTGGCAGACATAAAGAAAGTGGCAAACACTGCAGAGTTTAAGTTTCTAAACCGTTTCTTCAACCCTGCAGCCCTGCTGATCAGAAACGGAATATTGATCCTTATGAAGCTAAACGGCTTCCAGGTCGCATCCAGACTAAGATTTGCATACTGGAGCAAAGAGAAGGCTCTTGCTGAGGGGTGGAATGAAGGAGAGTGGAATAAGCTGAGAGGCATTCTTACCAAGCTGGAAGAGATATACGAGCAAAGCGGGGGTATCAAAACCAATTTGAGAAAAGCTATTCTTGGAGGAAAAGGAAACAAAAATAAAGCGGTAGATCCAAACAACCCTTCAGGTGTAATGATCAATATCGACAGCCCTGAGGAAAAAACATTCAACGATCCGGAAGAAGCAAGGCTTACATATGTAGAGGATCCTCTATCTAATGAACAGCTTTCTGCCCAGGTACAAGTAAACGGCCTTGGATATTGTTATGGACTTGGTGAGCTATCGAGCACCGCTACCGCAGCTTCTATTACTGCAGCAACTGGAGCGGTTACTGCAATTGCTTTAATGATAAATTCAATTAAGGCTCCTAAAAATGCTGTACAGCCAACGCCTCCTGTGAAGACAGGCAATGAACAGACGGATAAGCTTAATGAGCAAATGTACCAGGCACAACTTGCCGCATACAACACAGGCCAGGCCACCATTGCCTTGGAGGAGACAAACAAGTTGTTCAACCCGGAAACAAAGCAAGTGGCCCAAAGACTGGCTACAGAAGCACCTTCCAGTGTAGTAAATACCTTGGTGGCTCAGACAGAAACTACCAGTACCACTCAGACCACGACAGAGACCAAGAAAGAAGATGATAAGAAATTCAACTGGAAACCTTGGGCAATTGGCGGAGGCATACTTGCAGCGTTAGGTGTCGGGTACGCTGTAATGAAAAAGGATGACAAAAAGAATCCGGCAGATAAGCCTGTATCTGGGCCTCCTAGGAAGAGAAAATCTTCAAAAAAAAAAGCCGGTAAAGGCAAAAAGCTAAAAGTTGTATCACTTTAATTCTTCATAAACATGGCAAAAGTAAATTTAAATCATAAAGAGGCGCTTATCAATGCTGGTATAGCTATCCCTTCTGCAATTGCAGGAGGCGCTATAGGGGCAGCAGTGGGGAGGCCTTCTTTAGGCCTTGGAGTAATCGCACTTGCTGGCGGTTATTACCTGGCACAGCACAAACCCAGGCTGGGACATGCTATAATACTGGCCGGCGCCGGTATGATGGTGTCTCACGTGGCTTCAGGTCCTGCCCCTTCTGAAGTACAAGGCATAGATGGCCTGGAAGGCTTTGCAGAAGATGCAAAAGCCAGGATAAAAGAGTTTGGAAAATCTTTGGGTAGAAAAGCTTACTTGGATAAAATCCCTGCAGTAAGCGATAAGCTGGACCTCTCCGGGCTGGGCGCCCTGGGCAACCTCAGAGAGCCAGTAACCTACTACACAGAGACAGCCCCAGAGGAAGTTTCTCAGGCAGAAGCAGACAGGATCATAAGAGAAGTATTGGAAAAGAATGCCATGAATGGCCCTCTCTCCGACGCTTACAATCTGAATGGCCCTATGAGCTCTGATTATGGATTGAAAGGCGTTTTAAGCGAGGCGTATGGGCTAAGCGGAACTCTGGAGGCTATCGGTGTAAACTGGTAAAATCTTATGAAGGATCAATTAAAGTGAACAAAGCAAAGAGGTGTTAACAAGCGAAAAAAATTAAATCAATTGTTAACCTTTAATTAAGAATAAAATGGAATTAATCAAACCATCACATTTGATATTCATCGAGACTGTCGAGAGAGAGTACGAAATGGACAAAGATCCGGAGCTATTACAGCTTCTTAACAAGTGGAAGCAGAAAAAGCTGAAACTGATTGATCACGCTATTTACACGATCAAAAGTGTAGCCGGTGCTCAGCAAGTAGAATTTTTAAGAACCGACGAAAACAAAGCAACTGGCCTTAGAAATATCGCCAATGCTAAGTTGGAAAAAGATAGGTTCTTTGTTCCTGTAGGTATTCAGCTACTTGGTAAAACCCTTGCTGGTGTTACCGACACACATCTGATCAATGGAGAGTACGGTTCTATTCTTTCATTAGACGCAATCAACAATGCAGAGGTTGATTTCAAAATCAATGACTCTACTTACTTGTTGAGAGAGTTCGCTGCAGCAAATTTTGTGACCGACGGAAATGGAGACAAAAATACCGGTCTTCACATCCTTAGCAATACTGCTGTGATCAAGCCTGAGCTTAGAAATGAGCTTATCCTGAAATCTGGCGTGGCAATGCCTGCCGACACTGCAGCTAAATTTGTTATTTACGGTACTTCTACTTATCCAAGATCATAATTGGATAGCCTGTAAAAGACTGTAATTATTCACAACTCAAATCAGAAACAATAAACTCCTCCCCCTAATCGGGGGAAGAGTTTTAAATCTTAAAAACCATGTCCAGATTCATATACCAAAGATTTACAATCAATGCAGCTGAAGGTGCTTCTTCAGAAAAAACCTTTGAGTTCAACAGAAAGGTAAAAAAGATTGTATCGGTACAGGTAACCTCCAGCCACCCGGACAAAGCCTATTTCAGGGGCTCCAATAGAATTGAGATTTCAGGAGAAGAGTTTTTTGCTGAAGGGCATGAAACAAAGCTTATGATGTCTAACCAGGGCGTAGCTCCGGAGCAAAGATTCACTTGCATAGGAGATGTAGACCCAGGTAACTACCAGCTAAAAATAAATTACAAAGATACAGCCCATGCTTCTGCAGCATTCGGAGCTTACTCTGTTACTTACATTTTCAAATGTATTGTTTAGGCCTTTAAAACACCTGTATGTCCAAGGATTTTAAATATACTTCCGGCATTGAGACCAGGAGAAAAATGTACAAAGTAACTGTCCGGGTTACAAAACGTGGAGAGTTTAAAACATTCAATTTTCCTATCCCTCCCAATGTCAATAAAGTTATCGGAGTGTTTATTACCAGTAGCATTTCCGGAGAAAGCCTTGGTACCACCAAAGCTTATTTTGGCAAAGGAGCAGCAGGGTTTAACTCTAATGCCAATATTCAAAGCCTTTCAGAAAAAAAGGAAATACAGAATGTTTACGGTGTTTACACTGTAAATGCCGGTGTAGGAGAAAAAATTTACTACGCTCATCCTAAAAGGTTGGGCATACCGGCCATTACCATCACTAAGGCCAATATGATAAAAGTAAACGGAGGGTTTATGAATCCGAAAGTAGTCTCAGTTACCGATGCCGGTACCGGATTTATTGAAGACTATCTTCTATTTGAAACCTTTGATGAAAACCTTGGAAGTTGTACCATAACCATTGCTGAATAATGAAATTAGGAAACCTCATACTCCTGGCCGATGGAATATTCGATGTTTTAACGAACGTCGATGTTTCAAACAATGACAGTGCAATGGTCAACGATGCTTATAATGTAAATTCACTGACAAGCGCTGGGCACATTACAGGCTTTGCAGGTGCAGGCGCTGCTGAACAGGAACTGCAGGGCGTACCACCTTCCAACGATGAGGTTGCATTTGAGATAGACGGAGCAGCAGGGCATATATTCGGAAGGTTTAAAGATGCAGGCATAGCTGATAAGGAATATGAAGTAAACATTTATTTCATATGTGAAAACCACATGCTTATCGAAACAGAAATTGAAATAATCCCAAATGAAGAACAATGAGAGACCAGGACTTCATAATGAAAATTGCAAAGCAGAAAGCCGAACAGCTGGGATATGTATACTACAATCTTAAGGTAAGATCACATGTTGTAAAGCCAAACTCTTCTCTGGAGATAAAGGCATATAATCAGATTTATTATATACTCTCAGCAGATCCTGGTATCGCTGTTTCGTCAGACTGTGCGGAATACGACAAAAACAAAACCTGTCAGCTGCTGGATGAAAACATAGAAGAGCACAGAGGAGAAATAGTGGTAAAAAACAGTACCGACGAGACCAGGAACATAGAGTTTTTACAGGTAATACTTCAAGAGTAATATGAGTCATAAAGGAATTGTAAGGTTAACAAAAGGAATGCAGGCCGAAGCTGATAGTATGGGCATGACCCATACCGAATACCTGCACTGGCTAAAGAAACAAACTGCTGAGTCCAATCGGAACCCTTCCGATACTCCGGCTCCTGTCCAGGCCCCATCCGGTCCTGCTCAGCAGCAAGCAAGCCTTTTTCCGGACGAAAGGCCGGCAATGGCACCTCCGGCAAGGCTACCCCGAAAAAGCTATATGAGACAGGCTCCCGCTCCCGGCCCAAAGCCAGAGCCGGCAGTAACTGCTCCGGACAGAACCAATGAATTGATAGAGGAAACCAGGAAAAGGGCAGAGGCGGAGGC
>JBKBUF010000056.1:0-11063 GCA_046290815.1 Cytophagaceae bacterium
CCGACGGAAGCATCAGAAAAGTTACCAGTATTAAAAATTTTATAAGCCTTAACATCTATACGTTGGTTATTAATTTTAAAAAATAAATGTTATTTATTGTTTAAATGATTAACTACTTAATCATTGATTGATACTTTCATAAAACCGTAGCTATTCCCCTTTTCATATAAAAGGATAAGTGAACCATCATCATTATCCCAAAAATGATTTTGTGGTCTTAATGCTATTTCACCCGGTTTGAAATTCTTAAGGTCGAGTACTTGAGTAGTATGGCTTCCATCTGAATTTACAGAGGTAACCACCTGAACACATTTTTCATTTTTGCCCAGCTTCTTCCAGTCTTTGTATGCCCTGTTGGGGCTTAGGTTTTCAGGATCTTCGTTATAAACAATATGCAATGAATTACCTTTAACCATACATGATATTCCAAAATGAGCATAATGCTGGTATTTTTCGCAAGAGTATAAAGCTGTAGAAGCAGATTTGGAAGAATACTGAGTCTTTGGAATCAAATTTATCCATTCGATTTTATTATCCGGACTTATTCTTGTAACCAAAATATCATCGTATTCCCAATAATAAGTATAACCAGGATTATCATACGCCACCTTAGGAGCTTGAAACTCATAAACGAAAAATAAACTATTATCTTCGGTAAGGGCAATAAATTCCGGCCTGAATCCATTAACACCAAATCCCTTATCAATTTTTGATTGGGAAATATAATTTAGAAGTATTTTTTCAGGGAATTTTGCCAAATCAAAAAACAGATTTTCATTTGCTATATCAAGTCTAAAAAAATAAATTCCTATTTCTTGATTAAAAGGCTTTTGATAACAAAAATTACCTGCACCGATGAATTGGCCATTCATGATTTTACACTTAAATGAACTTATAAAGGTTGATTCAAGTGGCAATTGATAAATCTGAAGCCTATTTCCATCCCATGAAATGATTTTATATTTAAAGTTTGTCAAAGACCAATAATCTTTTTCCTCTACTGTAATAAATACAAATAATTTCCCGGTATCATCTAGTTGTTCTACATAAAAAGGATGGCCTTCAATATCAACCTTGTCATTAAGATTTAATTTAGTATGAAGTTTAAAGTCCCTATCAAAAATAAAATAGGATACTTTGGAAGGGCTTTCAGTCTTATTTTTGGATACAACAGTAACAAGTAAAAAATTACGCCCTGGGGAAAGAGTATAATACACTCTGTCAAGCTCAGTCACTTCCAGATCATAAAATTTTGTCCAGGATAATTCATTGTATGAGTTTTTAACCTGTGCAAAGAAAATTGAATACTTTATACTCTTTTTTTCTTGCTTGGCTCCCAATTGAATTAATTTATCATTAAATATAATAGGACTAGTATGTGTATCAGGTCCTTTTCCATCAATAAATTTAATAGGTAAGGAACCTTTGGAAGAAAGATTGTTATCAATTTTTTCGAAGTAATATGAACTACCGGTCATCATCATGAGATATTCACCATTAAGTTTTCCAACAAACCCGTCCTCACATGTTTTACTTAACTTTTCCGGTTTAGGAATGCTATAGGAAACATCCACTTTTTGGGTAACTCCAGGAGACGAAATAAAAAATAAAAGGAAATACAGAAAAATGAACCTTATCATAAAATGGATAATTATTGTTTTACAATCCTCCTCCTCACAACATCATTCCCGTTAATAAGCTCCAGCAGATAAACCCCTTCCGGTGCATTCTCAATATTCAATTTAAATGAAGAGTTTTCTGTACCGCTAAATACTATTTTACCTGTCATATCCGTCACTTTAACATCAACTTGGTTTACATGACTGTTTAAATCAACATGAAATATTCCTGAGCCAGGGTTAGGATACAAGCTGAAAGACTCCTTCATTTTTTCTTCCACACCGGTTCCTACATCTTTCTTTAATCTTACAATTGCAAAATCCCTATAGTATTGACTTACATCGGTGCTAACATATCCCACCATAATAATTCTACCATTATTATCTATTACCCCATCATATGCTTCATCATTTCTGGTAGTACTGACTGGTATGATAATACTTCCGTATTGACCAAAATCTTCAAGGGAACCATCGGATTTAAAGAAATATGCAATAAAATCGTATGTGTTTGTACTAGTAATATTAATGCAAGGATTAGGCGCATCAGAAAAACTACAAACCGGTGTACATCCACTACAGGCCTGTGTAGACCCCAATCCGACAAATTGATTTTGTAAATTAAAATATCGTTTAAATCTTAAGGTGCCATTATCACAATAAACCCCATGTCCTTTTATCCCATTCTGGCCAAATGCAGAATTTTTCAAACCGTTATGATTTAATTCGGCGAGAGACAATCCCATAGATCCTAATAATGACTGGGAGTTAAAACCATAGCCTAAAAGGTGAATTTTACCTAAATTATCTTCAAAAAAAGTAAAGGGCCGAAATCCCGAAATATCTCCTTCCCCATTTGTACCAAACGATGTATCTAATTCTCCATTTGATAATATCCTTACAAACCGGCTGAATCTATTAATTAAATATTTGGAATTTGAAGATAACTGAGCCTGAAAAATCGCCAAACCATCAATTCCAAGCAAACCATCCTCATCAAATGTAGTATCAAAAGTACCATCATGATTTAGCTTCATAATTAATCCTAATGCACTGGGGCCATACTCTCGCCATGCAAACACTACTATTTTTCCTGAGGATTCTATATCCAGATGGGTTAAATGTAATTTGTAATCCAGGTTTCCCAGACATGTGGAATATCTGGCTATACCAGTATTATTAAAACTCTCATCAAGACTTCCATTACTGTTTAATTTTACTACACATAAAGTCCGACAATTGGATGCTCCATTAGCAATTCCTGCTACCAAAATTTTTCCATCCTCCAATACTTTCATCTTTTGGGCTTTTCCTCCATGTGTAAATACCGAAACGATAACTTTTCCGTTATTACCAAAAGTGTTGTCAAAACTTCCGTTATCATTAAGCCTTATGATTGTAAAGTCTTCCGGAGTTGCCATAAACGGCCCTGCAAAAAATCCTCCAACCAATATTTTATTATTGGCATCTACTGCTACACAATGCGCTTCATCATTAAAATCAGAATTGATTACTTTTATTCCATTGGTTCCAAAACTTTCATCAAGCCCCCAGCTTTGGGAATAGGAAGGCAAAGCTGAACATAAGAAGATGAATAAAAAATGGCAGTAAAATTTTATCATAGCAAATATTCAAATTTTTATTGTTTTACAATCCTCCTCCTTACAACATCATTCCCGTTAATGCTAGGTGTACTTTTGAAAAGCAATTCTCTTAATGAATCTCGATCAGCTTTCTTTACATAAAATTTAATATCTTCAATAAATAAGCTGCCATTTTCAATTAACCACTTAACAGCATAATATGGTTGGCTAGTCAGTCCATTGAAATATTTAGACTTATATTTATTTATATCAAGACCCTTTTCTAATAAAAGAGAATCAATATTTATAAATAGTATTGAAATACTATCACCTTTAACAAATAAAGAATCTTCGCTTCTTCCAATTGCGTTGTTCGAAAGACTCAAAAATGATAACAATAAAAAAAAATGATATACTTTCATGATTCTTTATTATTATTTAAGGTTTATGTAGTTCTGCCAACCTTTAAAAATATGTAAACTATTTCTTCGAAAGTGTTTGGTCAGGAGACACAAACACGAATACAGGCTACTTTAATTCTACCGACCAAGGATTAGCAGAACTTATACTACCAAAACTCTATTTTTTTAACATTAACTAATCCCCATCCCTTACCTTCTTTTTGTAAATCTATTAGTAAAGCTAAATCACCCTTCCGATAAAATCTCCTATTCATAACCAAAACCTGGCTTGTATTGCAATTCAATTCTTTTATCGCTATTTCAAAATATCTTCTGTCAGTTACTTTCGATTTTTTATAGTAGTTAATAAGCTCTCGTTTATTAAAATTTAAAATAAGGTATCCTTTAATGTTAACTAAGTTAAAAGCTTCAAACTTTTTGGGATATAATGCATCAACGATAACTGTATCACGATAAAAAATTTTTTCATTAGGATCTATAAAATCTTTATTCCTGTAGGCAATTTCTAACGCAGAAATAAATAATGTTATACTATCAGCTGTACTATAAGTACATGTATCACCAATACATCTACCTTCATTTAAGCTATCCTTAACTTTAACAGCATTAATGGCACACCCACAGAATAAATATAACAAAGATAAAATTAAGATAATTACATTATTTCCCATTACTTGTCCTTTTACTTAAGTTATCTTCAGGTTTCCCTTGCTCATATTTAGTATTATACACAGCTCTCTCTTCATCAGGCATGGTAGTACTCCATTTCCATGCATCCACCTCGGGATTCATTGACATTTGAGTTCCTTCATCCATTAAAGAGGGAACTATAGGATCGGGAGAACCATAGAAGAAACCAAAAGAAGAACAAATCTCCCCTTCAAAAATTTACTCATCCTAAGAACACCTTCATAAAAGTTGATGATCAGCCTCCATTTGATGTTTGATTTTGTATCATTTCATTTATTACTCCCCCAATAGTTTCATGACCATTTATTTGATAACTTTTCGGCAAAAGGTTTTCCTTAATCAATAACAAGAATAAACCTATTACCCCAAAAAGTCCAAAAAGAACGTCCTTTGTATAAGTCAGCACAAGACAAATTGAAAGTAGTATTAGCAAAACTGATATGGTAGTATACAACTTCGAATATCGAGGTGATTGAAATGTATAAGATCTAATGGATCCAGGCTGAATAAGGCTTAATGTTTGAGCAATAACAGCTGCATCTTTTTTCATCAAACTTGTTAGACTTGTTTTAAAATCTATTTCGGTTATATCACTTCCATTTTTCTTCAATTCCTTTCCTAAAACAGCAAAATAATCATTTGAAGAACTTAAAAATTCATATTTTCTTTTTCCTTTTTCAGCTAACCAATTACACAATTGTCTTAGAGTAGAATTGCTACTTCTTAGGATGATTAATAATTCATCAACATTTTCAGTATCAATATCAAAGAGATTAGCATATATCCTGACTAAGTTATCAGCCTTTTCTAAGTCGCAAATCATCCTCCATTCCTCGACTGTAGTATCTTCGGAAAGAAGAATTCCTTTGTCTACATTAGGATCAAAATTCTGTTGAAAGAAATGAAAATCCTTAATAATTTGAAATATCTCTCCGTAAGAATACTTTTGACGTGAACTCATGACGGTGTTATTTGTTATGCACCAAAATTTTTGCTTTACCAACGAAGTAATTGTGGTTCCCATCGACAGTCATATTATAAACTGTATTTACCCCATCTAACCTTTTAATTCCTGTGAGAGACAAAATGGCACCATTGGTTGTTATTAAATTATCTCCTATTTGCAAATCCTTCACTTTAACCCATTCTTTTCCTTGAACATAAAACGGATGTTCAGCTGTTGCAAAGATAATTTCTCCTCCCACATTGATCTCATATATTCCTTCCACATTTCTTTTCATAACTTTTACAACTAACTGAAGTTCAACCTCTCCTTTTGTTAAATTATATGAATAAACACTATCACCTTTAGAAATATTTTCAATATTCTTCATTCCTTTACCGGTGAAAACTTCAGTCCCAGCAAGAAAACAGCCATAAGGATATTTTCTGTCTTCTTTCAAAACCCTTTCCAAATTTTGTCTATATGCTTCTCTATCACCTCCAAACTGAGTTTCAATTTCATACTCAACTCTCATTTCCAGTATGTCTTTAGCAGTCCATACCCAACCTATAATTGGAACAGCACGGCCAGCCAAACCTCCAAGGCCAATTCTTCTTGTTACCAAAGAGGCAAGAGAAGTATTAGATCTTGCTCCTAAAACTTTGGCACTCCTTGGATAAAGGGCTTTAGCAAAACTACTATTTTTAGGAATAAATGGTTGTCCAGTTAATACTAAACCTGGACCTATTAAATCAGTTGGTTTTAATAAAGAAAATTCGTTTGTTTGACCGTTAGTATTTTGGCCCCCATTATCTGAATTATTTTTCTCCTTACCATATCCATCTGGAACCTGAAATCCTTCCGGTAAAGAAAGGACCTGCCCTTCCCAAACTTTGTCTGCATCCTCCTTTTTGTCCCAGTTAAATCTATCTTTATTTAGTTCATATAGTTTACCATGCTCAATTCCAAGCTTCTTTTCAATATTCCACAAATTATCTCCTCTATCAATCTTATACATTGTTTCATTCCCCCATTTCATAGTATCACTACCTAAAGGATCTATAAACCAGATAGGGTTATTAGCGAAGCAAGCATAAGGACTTTCATGATCCTTTACGACGGGATCCCTATTCCATCTTCTACCAAGCCTACTATCATATTGCCAATATTCAGCTGTATAAGAGTTTCCACTACCACTAATTTCATCGTCTTTCTCTTTGCCGTTAAAGCCATACCTGTATACTCCTGCACCTGCTTTTTCCTTCAGTTTTAAAACTGCTTACACAACTTTTACAATCGCTTTTTTGCGATCACATGCAACTTTTACAAAGAACGTTTCCACTAAGATAGGACTTTTTCTTTCAGATGAAAAAAAGAAGATTAACGTTTTTTTGGATGATGTGAGCTTTGGCCGTGCGGTTGGTCTTTGTGGGGCTTACATCATTCAAAAAAATGATCCGGGGGTTTGGGGGTGGAAGACCTCCCAATCAAATAAAATGCGAAGCACCATACGCCTGTGGCTTTGCGCCTTGTTCGACCGGAGGGAGTAGCGCATTCATGTGAGGAACGAACACCGCTTTTGTATGGTAATGCACAAAAAGCAAGTCGGCTTTCTGCTGTAGTTTCTTTTGCTTTACTTATTTGCCGTAATAAAAAAAAATGCCTTACGCCTGTGGCTTGTGCCTTGTCTGAGCGGAGCGAGTAGCACATAAAAAAAGGCCGCTATATAATCGGCTTTGCCGGGGTGCGGTTGGTTCGGGTGGCCATCGTGCGGCTATTTTACATAATAAAGTTATATAACTAAGCGCATAAAAAAAGTGCGCCTCTCTGCTGTTCATTTCTTGCTCTGCATTATACTTTCCTGCTGATGTTTGTTTATACCTGACAGGTTCCGGCGCACACCTATAAAAACGCGCGTGCTTATATAACTCTTATTATGTAAATATAGCTTTGGTGTGGCTCTTGCTGTTTCTTCAACGGTCTGCTGTTTCCTCTTCCTCCGTGCGATGGGGCAAGGCTCTTCCCAAAGGCTTTGGATTGCAGGGGCGGTTTTTCGTGGGGCCTTTGGGATGTGCCTTGCATTGGGTGGGCCTGTCTGTTTATTGTTCTGCTGTTTCCTTTACCACAAGCAAGAGCCACGCAGGGCACGGCCTGGGTGGGTCAGGGATGGTTATCTTTTTGATTCGGGATTATTCGTCCTCTGATTCCAGCGTATCTATAAAGCCGGACAGCTTTTCTTCTATTTCTTTTGGAGAAGGAAGAAGATCTTTGTACTCTTTAGGAAGTGTTTCAGTAAGGGTATAACTGGCAATACCTATCGGGCTTGTAGCATTTTTTAAAGCATATTCTACTATCGTTTTATTCTTGCTCTTGCAGATGATAATTCCGATGGAAGGATTTTCATCTTCCTGCTTTACAGTATCGTCCAAAACTGCTAAATAAAAATTCATCTTCCCTGCATACTCCGGCTTAAACTTTCCGGCTTTCAGTTCAATGGCTATGAGTGATTTTAGCTTCCTGTGATACAAAAGCAAATCAATATAAAAATCTTCATCCCCTACCTGCAACCTGTACTGATTTCCGATGAAAGAAAAATCACCTCCCATTTCAGATAAAAATTTCCGGATGTTTTTCATCAAAGCAAGTTCTAATTCTTTTTCGCTATGTTCTTCTGGTATTTCAAGAAAGTCAAAAACGTATTCGTCTTTTACCGATAACTTTGCCTGATGCCTGTATTTCTCCTCCAATGACTTATCAAAATTGGTCTGGTTCAATAAAAATTTCTCATAAGATTTTCCCTCCACCTGATGTATTAATACATTTTTTGTCCAGCCGTATTTCTTAGTCATTTTCATATAAAATTCCCGCTCCAGATCATCTTTGCATTTTTCCATAATAATTAGGTTATGAGACCATCCAATTTCTGCAACCATTGGTTGCAGTTTTGTTTTCCCTTGATAATCAACATAAAAATTCCTCATATACCATAAGTTCCTACTAGAAAACCCCTGCTGTCCGGGAAACTCATTCTGTAAATCTTTGGCCAGGGTTTCCACTATTGATTTTCCCCATCCATATTTTTCCTGACGATCAACAATGGATCTTCCTATCTCCCAATAGAGTTGTATTAACTCTTTATTTACCTTCTTTAAGGCTTCATACTGCGCTTTGTATATCTTTTCTTTTATCTCCTGAATAAAGTCCTTATATGCGCTTTCCTCAATATGCTTCATCATAAAATAATGGGTTTAGATTTCAAAGATAAAAATTGGAGGTCACAATTTGTGATCTCCAATTTTTTATTTAATAGCATTTCCTTGTTTTTCATAATGGCTACCTGACCGGATGATGATTTTGTATGGCCGTCTGCAGAGCTTCCAGATTGGTTTGCTTATACTTTTCTGTACTGCTCGGATATTTATGCCCTGCAAAAACCTGAACGATTCTAAGGTCGTTTCCTGCTTTTAAAAGATTAGTGATTACACTTTGTCGGATGGTGGTAACGTTTACATTCCTTCCTTCAAACTTATCCTTAAAGCTTCTTTTAACGTGTTTGGTAATATCTTCTGCCTTTGCCCTTTCTCCTCTTGCTCCGATCAATAAAGATTGCTCTAATGGGGCTTTATTGAGTTTTGGGCGGACTTCAGTAATGTACTGGTGCAGTAGCATTATTTGCATTGGCTTTAGTGGGATTTCTCTTGCATTGGTTTTACTGGTGCCTTTGATGTAAATGCTGGCTGCTTCCAGATTGATGTCATTAACTGTAAGGTTTTCAAGTTCTGTGGGTACTAATGCCTGATAGATTAACAGACTGATTAAAACTCTATTCCTGTAAGTGAGAAGATTAAACCTTTCTTTTCTTTCTAAAAGGCTTTCCAGTTCTTTTTCTGTAAACAGGTCCTGGAGTTGTATATCTCTGTTTGTGTTGTCTCTGAGTATGATTGACCTTGCCGGATTATCTTTCCGCTTTCCTGTGTGGCTTAAAAAATCATAGTAGGCTTTCAGACTGGCAAGTATTCTCCGGATGGTTTTTCCGTTCGAATACCGTTTCCTCAAAGCTCCAAGGTGTTCTACTATTTCCTGATGTACTGCCTTGTCTGCTCTTTTAAAATTACTTCTAAAGTTTTCTATTTCTCTCAGGTATGCTTCTGCTGTCCTGGCTGTATATCGCTGATGTAAATAATCCTGTAAAGTCATAAGCTGTTTAATTGTTGCTGATTAACCTTTGTATAAATCTGAGTACTTTCTAAAAAACTATGGCCTAGAAAGTCTCTCACATATTCAACTGATAATCCGCTTTCCAGTAAATGAGTAGCAATAGAATGTCTTAAATGGTGTAGGCTTGTTTCAGGATTAATTTCTGTTCTTTTAATGATGTCTTTTAATACTTTGTTGTAACTATCTCCGCTCATTCGCTTGCCTACTCTGTTTAGCATAAAGGCTTCTGTATCTTTTACCTTGGCTTGTGTTCTGTATTCCAGATAATAGCTTTCAAGTTCTTTTGTAACTTTTTCTGTCATCGGTACAGCTCGCCTTTTGGCTCCTTTTCCCTCTCTTACATAAAGGATTTGTTTTTTAAAGTGAACATCCTTTATATTCAATGCTTCTCCTTCACTTCTCCGAAGTCCACAAGAATAAAATATATGAAGGATGGCTTTTTCTTTTAGTGTAATGGCTGCTTCAAAAAGTATTTGTATTAGCTGCTGACTTAATGGCTGTCTGGAATTTGCTTTCGGAGTTTTAAACTTCATCACACTGATAGGATTGTATTTTATTTCTCCTATGCTTTCAAGCCAGTTAAAAAATACTCTCAGGGCATAAACATGATGATTGATATATTGCTCGCTTAAGCCTCCTTCTTTGTGCTTATGTGGCCGCAGGTGCAACCACTCATAAAACTGCTGTATATGGCTTGTATTTAATTCTTTTGTGTCATGGGTGTTGTTGTACTCCAAAAAGTCTTTCACGCAGTCAGGAAGCATATTGCAACTGCTTTTGCTGTACCCTAATTGATATAGATATTTTCTAAAGTCTTTGATTTGATTTTGTAATTGTTCTGTCATACTTACTATGGCTATGATGTTTTTCTAAATACCCCCCTCAAGCATATTTTTGGAACATGGAACAATCATTAATAAAAAAGACTTTAACTATTGATTTTCTTTTAGTTAAAGTCTTTCTGATTGTTCCAGGATTGTTCCTCATTGTTCCATACCTTCATTTTTTAGTATTTCTAATTGTCTCATAAGATTGGTTTTTATTCGTTCCCTCAATGCTGCATAATTATCCCAGTAATCTACTTTATAAGTTACTTTTCTAAGGTTGTGGCCTTGTTTAGTGGTGATGTATTCAAACTCGGTTAGCTGTGTAAAATAACGGCTGCATTGGGCTTTACTCAGATTAAAGTACTGTCTGATTTCCCGTTGGGTAAACTCTATTTTATCATGTGAACCGCCTGCCTGTCCGGTAGGCAGGTTGTAGGTTTTCTTTAAATACCCTTTCAGTTTCTCATAAAATTGTCTTAGTGAGCCGTCCAGTTCATCGACTTTCAGCACGATGCTTTCAAACATAATTTCTACTGCTGTTTCTATGTCGCTGATTTCTGTTACCAGTCTCCCCCTATCATCTTTCCTTCTTTGATACTGATTTAAAACTGTAATCATCTTTACAAAGCTTTGAAAAAGGTCATTCAGTCTCCTGATCTTGTGGGCTTCTTCCGGAAGATGGATTTTATTGGCATAAGGATTCAGCACCTCAAAGGGTTTTAACTCTCTGATAAAATTCTGTATAAACCGTTTTACTTCCT
>JBKBUF010000057.1:0-10689 GCA_046290815.1 Cytophagaceae bacterium
ATTTATATTGCCAATCCTTTCAACCAGCAAAAAAAATCCAGCTATGAAGGAATTTTTAACATCACGTACCCCGTGATGTTTTTTTTTATTTAAAACAATATGTAGTTGGTCGTAGGGATACCCCCAAACCCCCATCCCAAATCCATCTTCACTTATCCACACTCAAAATCTTTTCTGTGGAAAAGTCCAATGCCCAAATTTCTCCCCGAAAATCACCCGATTTTTACCCAAAAATCCCGCATATTATTTCGATATTTTCTATACCCTGTTACTAAATAAATCCCTAGTAAATCAGCTAGTTATAATTGTATTTATACAATATTTGTTGATATTTTTTATGGATAAATAGTCTTTGCCTGGGGCTTGCGCTAAGTTTGGATCAATCAAAAATTCAAACAAAAAAATGCAAACCTTAAAGAATTTTCTGATAGTACTTTTTGTCATGGCAGCCAGCTCGGTTGGCTTTGCTCAAAAAACCTCAACGGGTAACGGAGCATGGAATAATGCCGCTACCTGGACTCCAGCCGGAGTTCCCGGTGCTAATGACGACGTAATTATCGCCGCAGGACATACTGTAACTGTTCCTGCAAATGCTAACTGCAGACTGTTAACAGTCAATGGCACACTAAACATGACCGGTACCGGCATCACCATGGCCATCACTAATAATTCAACATCAGCTGCCGGCTTAACATTAGGCTCCGGATCAAATCTGTTTATCGGTTCTACCAATACATTAGAGTTTACCACCACGCAGGGTACAGGTATCACCAACAATGGAGGTACCATCGCCAGCACGGGAACCAATGGCGCTGACGGCGGAACCATCAGGATAAACACCTGTTGCGGTGGAAGTTTTACAGTCGGAGGTAATTCAGCTACGGTAGTAAACAACCTGACCTTTGTTCAGAATGCTACATTTAATATAAGCAATACTGCAGGGGTAAGTTTAAGGATCAATGGTACCTTTACCATTCCTAATAACAACTGGGGATGGAACGGTGCATCAAGATCTCCTATATATGGTCCGGCTTCAACATTATACATCAACAGAACAGGCCAGGGGCTTAACTCAGGTTCTTCACCTTTAGACAGGGCATGGTCACAACAGACAGGTACTATCGGTGTTACCGAAGGTTATCCTAACAACGTAACTGTAGTTAACATCGGAACCTCTAACGGTAGTATCAACGTACCTCCGAATGTCAATGTAGGTTGGGCTCCAGCAGGTACGGTTGGTCTTAACGGAACATTAAGAATCGGTGACGGTACCAACAGTGCAGCAGTAAGCTTGCACAACGTGACCAACTTCAACAGCGGAGGAATAATTGTAGATCATAATTCCGTACTGGTAAGTCCTGCATCAGGGGCTACTTATATCAACAGAGGGAACTTTATTCTTCAGGGAGCAACAACAGGAACTTACCATAATTATGGTGCCACTATCAATTTTGCAGGTTCAGGCACTATTGCCAGTCCGCAGATAATAAACACCAACGGTGCATCACTTACATTCCCCTCTATGACGGTTAGCAATGGAACCTATGTGCAGTTGCAAAAGCCGGTAAACATTACCAATACTCTCAACCTGACATCAGGTTATATAGGAACAAGCACAACGAATTCTCTTACTGTTACCAATACATCCAGCGCTGCTATTACAGGGGGAAGCTCTACTGCTTATGTGGATGGTCCTTTAAGATGGACATTGCCTGCAACGCCTGCCGGTAACTATGTATTTCCTGTTGGCGACAGAAGCAACAATGGGGGCGCTTATCTACCGCTTACCATGACCGGTGCAAACTCAACCTCGGGAACTACAGTAACTGTAACAGCAGTAAATACCAACTCAGGTGGTACGCACGATGCGACTATCAGTTCTAAAAGTTCTACCGAATACTGGTCAATCGCTACAACAAATCCGCTTACAGGAGGTGCTCAGATCAATGTATCAAGACCTACACCTGTTTCTCCTTTCAATTCTCTTGGCAGTGCTGCTGCTGCCAATGGTGTGTATACTGCTATAGGCGGATCTGCTTCCGGTAATACAGTAAGCGGCGGTGGTATAGGAAACAACAGTCCGATTTTTATTAATCTTGTAAATGCATTTCTGAATGTGGTAAGAATAGGTGGAGTAAACGGTGGTGTCAATGCTGCATGTACTCCTACTGCTACAGGTACTCTTGTGGTTGGCGGTGTAGGTGGAACCCCTCCTTATCAATTCAGTTTGAACGGTGGTCCATACCAGGCATCCAATACATTTACCAATCTTGCCAAAGGAAGCTACAATGTTACTGTAAGAGATAACACCAATGCTACCAAAACATCAGTGTTAAAAGTTTTAGGTCCATTACAAATCAATGGCAATGATCAGGATGTGGACATTTGTGTTGGAGAGTCTACAACACTTACTGCTACTAATCTTCAGAATACTTCCGCTACCTATTCATGGTCACCCGGCGGGCAAACTACTGCAAGCATCACGGTGTCTCCCACCGTTCCTACAACCTATACTGTTACCAGTACTATATATGCCAATAATCTTATAAGCGGTGGCAGCTTTGAGTCAGGACTTCCTTCAGGCATGACCGCAGGTTACACAGCTCCTCCTTCTACAGGATATTTCAGTACTCCCGGCAATGGTGGTTACTACATCATCAGTAATTCCGGTACTGTTCTTTGCACTAACTTTAATTCATTTTTCCCTCAGCATGGCAGCAATTTCTTCATCGCTGACGGAAATATTAACAGTACTAATGTATACAATATCACAATAGGCGGACTTACTCCCGGCACTATATACCGTTATTCTTTCTGGTATGCATCAGGTAGCAATGATCCTGTGAAGTCTCAGCTACGTACTACTGTGGTTGGAGGTAACATTGTTTCCGGAAGCGGAGACCTGACCACTTCCAACACCACTGCATGGACTCAGGCTGTTTATAACATCAATGCAACTGCAGCAACGATGACTATCAGCCTTACCAATTTGCTGGCACCGGGACATACCAATGGAAATGATTTCTTTCTTGATAATATAGAATTCCTATCACCTTGTGTTGTTACCACTTCGGTAAAGGTAACTGTAAACTGTGTTTTACCTGTTGAATACCTTTATTTTAATGCTGAAAAGCAAGGTGCTGGAGCCTTACTTACCTGGGGAACATCGCAGGAAAAGAACGCCTCACATTTTGTGGTGATGAAATCTGTGGATGGAATTTCTTTCGAACCAATCGGAACCGTAAAGGCTGCCGGCAACAGTTCTGCGCCCCTTTCGTATGCCTTCATTGATCCTTCCGTCTCAGCAGGTGTAACTTATTATCAACTTGCACAATACGATCTGGATGGTTCGGTAAATTTCAGTACCATAAAAGCAGTTCACAAAGATGGTATCAGCACTGTACTGGTGGTTCCAAATCCTAACAGCGGAATTTTTTCTGTGATGCTGGATAAACAAGGTGAGGCTGATATTTTTATCAATATCTTCAATTCGATAGGTCAACTGGTTTTGGCAGACAGGATGGCAGATACTTTTAAAACAATAGATATTTCTGCTCTAGCAACAGGGATATATTATTTGCAAATAAGCACAGAGCAGGAAACAGTAGTGACTAAAGTTGTGAAGGAATAACATTATTCGGAATTCTAAAGATAAAAGCTTTGAAAAGGTATTTCACATTGTTATTGTTTGGTCTGTTTTGTTACCCGGTATTTGCCTGTAACGATGCTGACACACTTGGCGCCAAAGCGCCGGTGGTCAGATCAGCACCGATGAATATTATCGGACTGACAGCCAATAAAGAGAACTCTCCAAGGAGGTGGTTCGACGGCATGCGTTACTCCGGTTTTACCAGAGTATTCGGTTTCTACAGAAACATGAAAGAGATTTATGATATGCCTCCTGCCGAAGGTCTTACCCTGCCTGTGAATTTAACCATCGGAGATGGATACCAGATGCCTTTAATGCTTTTCAGACTCGAAGGTAACCCTTCTGCAAAAACTGCTTTTCAGATGGAGTATCAGTTTGACCATAGATTTCTCAGAACAACTCCGCTTACCGATAAGCATGGAAGATATGCAAACCTGTTCGTGATATTTAACCTTCAGGGTTCAGTAAATACAAGCTTTGGTACCTATAAAATGATAGCAGGTGGTGGAGCCAACTGGTACAGACTAAGTCCTTTCACCTTGTGGGGTTATCAGTACCGTGACGATCTTTTTGAAAGACTACCATGGGAACCTGAAGGTCATGATTTCGACAGATATAATTCTTACTATTACCTGGGAGACATGCCAAGAGATATGCGTTTCGGAAGACAGGCTACTCAGGGATTTATACTCGAAGGTACTAATATGCCGGCTGGATTCGATGCGGCACTGCTTTATGGTAAAACCAATACCAGCGGCGGATTTCAGGGATTTGCAAGCAGGGATCCGAAAAATATGTTCGGTACGAGAATCGGTAAGATGCTTGGTGATCATAAATTGGGATTCTCCTACTTCAACCAGTATGGATACAACGGCAATAAAGTAGACTATAAAAAGATCCCTCGCAACGGAGATACACTCTATGTGGAGGACAACAGAATCAGTCAGCTCGTAACAACTGTAGATGGTCGATTTGAGTTCAAACACTTTAACTTCTTTGCTGAGGTGGGTGCAGGATCTTATTTCAGCAACAGTTATCATGCAGGCTTAAGAGACAATGCAAAACCGGGAGTAGGTAATGTAAGCAGATATAAAAGAAAGTGGAGCGAGTCTCTTTTCTTTGAAATCACTACCAAGAAAGAGCTTACCAGAATTCCTCTGAGAGTTAATCTTTACAGAATAGGTGCTATGGTGGTGAATAACTCCAATGCCATAGTGAACACTTCTGTGGAAGAAGCCAAGCCGGGACTAGATACGCCTGACGAATACAATACCTTGTACTATGACGGAATGGTGACGGAGGTGGGACAGCTGGCTAACAACAGACAAGGGATAAATCTTTTTGCTGTGAAAAATTACAGAAAGCTTATCGCTAAGTTTTCTGTGGGAATAGCTCAGGAAATACAAAATCTGGCAGGAGATATGAGGAACGGAGCAAGAGCCAATGTGATTGCCGGATCGAAAGCAGACAGTGTTACCAGAGTTCCTTTTACCAATAGCATTACCTATGAACACAGACTCAATGGTCTCACCAGATCCAGGTTTGCTTTCTATAAAAGGTTTACCGGGCCTTATGGCAGACAACATGGAATATTCAGAAGATCTTTTGAAAATTTAGCTATCACCGATGAAGAGATAAACTATAAAAAATCCTTCAGCACTTTCGACCTTGATTTGAAATATAAAATAAAGCTGTTTGGCAGAGAGTTGATACTTACTAATTTCACCAGCTTCAACTCTGTACAGGAAAACTGGTCACCCATACCAGTATTCACAGATAAAGCATTCTTAAGATTGTTCTATGAAGAGTTTATGGCTTTCTATGCATTTCATAATAAGATCACACTTGTCGGATTTTTTGGCACAGAGAGAGTATTGGGTAATCACAGGACTGAGCTTGCTGATGAAAACGGAAATCTGATCACCAATGATCAGGGAAGACCGATAGCAGATCCGAACGGAAAGCCTATTCATCAGATCGGGTATGGATATGGTCTTGGACTGGACTATAACTTTCATGCCCGTGCCAGCCTTCATTTAAGAAGCCGTTGGTTCACACATAAGGACAAAAACTTTACCAGAGATAGATTCAAAGGTAATGAGGTATCAGCAGAATTTAACATTTTCTTTTAATGAGAAAGATTAATAAAATATTCGCCCTTGCAGTTTCTGTAATTTCCATTGGAAATTTTTCAGACGCATCTGCACAAAATGTTTACTTTTCAGGAGTAGGCCGTGCTCTCGTTACTAACGAGACACTTAAAGACGATACCGACCCTGCCTCAAAGCTGAAGGCTACAGGTGGATATACCATCTTCGACCTTGGTATATATGCAAGCCCTAACGAAGTGCTGAGAGGTGGAGTAATCCTGAGAGCAAGAAATGAATTCGGAGGATTCTTCGGACAAGGAGCAGGTTTTGAGTTCAGACAGTTGCAGATGGAAGGTATTATCGCAAAGAAAGTAAAATATGAACTGGGTGATATTTATCTTACTCATACTCCTTACACGCTTTGGAACTCTGAGAATATTTATAGCTTCAATAAATATGAGTCGCCATTGTTTACCATAAGAAGAGATATCGTGAATTATGAAAATTTCTTCATCGGCAATGCATGGCGTATGCAGGGTTTCAATGCCAAGTCGAAAGTGAATTTCACCAAAGGTGCGGAGAGCGCGGAGATAAGAGCTTATGGTGGCCGTACCATGCCTACTAATTTTCTCTCCATTCCTGACAGATATTTTTACGGAGGACGTGTGGATGTTGTGCAGAGCAAATACTTTAGAATAGCCGGAAACCTTGCTGGTATAAGTGACATTGCAGGCACAGTAAAAAATGCCAGTGTGAATTATGAAAACCTTGTATATACTGCTGATTTTGCATTGACAGGAGAAATCAATGATAAATTTAAATTATCATTTACAGGAGAAGCCGGAGCTTCAAAGTTTCAATTGAAGAGAGAATCTGATTCTCTTAGAAATGAATTCAACGATTATTTTTATGATCTTGGATTGAAAGCAACACACAAGCCAATGAATCTTACTGTCGGGGTTTCTTACAGAAACGTAGGTTTCAACTTCAATAGTCCGATGGCTCAGACCAGAAGAATTGCTCAGCCGGGTGACATAGGTCTTACCACTTTCCCTATGATGAACAATGGCCTTACCACTCGTCCGTTTACCTTGTTTGATCCTTATGTGCAGGAAACAAATTTTTATAACCAGTCCATCTCAACAACATTGATGAATTACCTGGTACAGTATGATATGGTGGAGCCTTATGGTAAAGCTACTCCCAACAGAAAAGGATTTACTTTCAGCGCTGATATGTCAAAGCCGGATGAATTGTTTAATGCAGGTTTGGATGTAAGTCTATTGTCAGAAATTGTTTCCGAAGGTGATTCTGTAACACAGGCAAAAAGAAAGTTTACCATGATCAGAGGAGGGATGGTATTCAATGTAAACAAGCTTTTGAAAATGGAGAAGAAAATCGCGCTGCATGCAGGATACAGAGCTGAAAGTTCAAGAAGAGACGGAACCAATCCGGTGAATCTGTCCAATTCTTTAATGGACCTTGGAATGTCTGTAGAGGTAGTTAAAAATCTTCAGCTTCTGGGTGGTGTAAAATTGTTTAACGTTAAGGGAGAAGAGATACAAAACGGAAGAGATGAGCTGAATCAGATAGTATCATTTGGTCCGGCAGCTAATTTTAATGAAAGTCAGAATATCATCGCAGCAGGTCTGCGTTATGATTATGACAAGTCAGGATATTTCAGTATGCATTATCATCTGGTAGATTTCAAAAACGGACTGGTGCCAAATCAGAATATGAATATGAATCAGATGTTTTTTGTATTCGGTCTGAAGTTCTAAACTAAAAACGCAGGTATTATGAGGTACATTAAAATATATACCATTCTTGCCTTCCTTTTGTCAGGGCTTATATCCTGCAAAAGAGAGAAGACAGATTTTATTGGTCCTGCCTATATTTCGGCGCCTGAAGGCTTTGCTGTAAGTAATTTTACTGCTTCACCAGGAAGTGTAAACTTCGCTACCGGTAATGTTATGTTTAATGCTACCTTTACACATGCAGTTACCTGGACACTTACCATCACCGGAAAAACTTCAGGTGCGGTAAGGATTATTCAAGGCACGTCCGATAAACTGGAGAATGTTAAATGGACAGGAACTCATGACGGTGTTGCTTTTTTCAGAAGAAATGAAGTAGCAGTTGGTGTGCTGTCATTCTTTGGTACCAACCTGACTGCAGAAAGTAATGAAGTAACCCTTACTGGTTTGCAGGATTTTACCACCTGTGGATTTTTTCCAAGATTCGGCGATTTTGAAAGTAATATCAGGGCGAATCCTCCTTACTGGAACAGGTTTAATGTAACCGATCAGGGTGTATCATCCAATGCTGTAGATTTCAATGGCAAGCCTGTTCCCTCAGTTCAGGGTAATAGTTATTACTACATGAGAGGATTGGGTAATGACAGGATATTTGTCGATGGTATTCAGTACATCGGTGGCATGCCTGCAGGAATACCTGAAGATGCAACGAAGGTCTGGTTCAATATTTATCTGTACGGCACAGGAGATCCTAATGCTTCTGTCAACCTGGAGTTACAGGAAGCAGATGGAACAGGAGCTACAGCAGGGTACCAGGGAGAAGAAGATGATGGATTTGTTGCAACTGTCAACCTGAACCATACCGGGTGGAAGTTGTTCAGTTTTAAATACAGCACTTTGCTGCCAAGTCAGTCTGCTGCATTCGGTGGTAGCGGAAACAAGAAACATGAACCACATAATTTGCAACATATAGTGGTTGCATTGCTGAAGGCCAATAACCCTGACAAGCCTGTGGAAGTGTATTTTGACTTTCCAATTATTACTGTGGGTGGTCCATTTAAACCATGTAAATAAAGGATCTATGATTTTAAATTTCAGAAATATTATTTTCTCTGCATTCATAGGTACACTTGTTGCCTGTTCACCGCAGTTTCATTCCTATAACCTTGCAAAGGAATATGCCAGCAGTCTTCATTACGAAGAAGGATACTCTGAAGAAAAAGGAGGAGGGCAGGAGGAAGATTCCAATGCCGGACTTGCAGGTATGATTGCCAAAAATTTTTACGGAGGAGATCTGAAGCGAGGCGGATTGTGGTTTGGCGGAGCAGATTTGTTTCTGGAGAAAGGCGATGTATTTGAAATAGAAGCAGAAAATGTTGGAGGTGATGCTGCTCCTTTCGGTGCTACTTTTCCTCCTATGGATTTTATCATTGAAGATGTGGTGATTAAAATTTCGGCAAGAGCACAGGGTAAAGATGGAAGCGAGCCGGAACTTCATTTGCAAATGGATGATGCAAGCGGTAATCAGACTAATGCACAGCGTCCGTCAGTGAAAATCGAAAATTCCGAAGAATTCAAAGATTATTACTTCAGTTTGAAAGGAATCTGGCAGCAAGAAGTTCCTAAGAAGGCAAAGGTAAATGGTGCAATGATTAATGGTATTAAGTTTTTTGTCAATCCCGGCCAGGATGGATTTTCAGGGATGATTTACATCGAGGCTATTCAGATTGTACCGGCTTCCGAGATTGAGAAGTAATAACAAACCTTCATGCTGAGAGGAGTCGAAGTCCTGGTAAATAATAAAGCTCGAAAGCCAAAAATACCGTCAGACTGAGCCGAGTCGAAGCCCTGGTAAATGATGAAGTTCGGAAGCTAAAACTAATTGTCAGGCTGAGCCTTTTTAAAAAGCAATATTCAATGACGGTTTAAAAATATTTCACGCAAAGTATCGCAAAGTAAAACGCAAAGAACCGCAAAGATTTATTTTGGTATTTTTAAGAAGGCAAAGGAAGCCTTCGGCTAAAGAAGGATAATACTCCACAGTTTCCATATTTAGGAAACCTCTTATAAATTGTTAAATAATGAAGTTTGTAAGCTAAAACTAACCGTCAGGCTGAGCGGAGTCGAAGCCCTGGTAAATGATGAAGTTCGGAAGCTAAAACTAATTGTCAGGCTGAGCCTTTTTAAAAAGCAATATTCAATGACGGTTTAAAAATATTTCACCAAAGTATCGCAAAGTAAAACGCAAAGAACCGCAAAGATTTATTTTGGTATTTTTAAGAAGGCAAAGAAAGCCTTCGGCTAAAGAAAGATAATACTCCACAGTTTCCATATTTAGGAAACCTCTTATAAATTGTTAAATAATGAAGTTTGTAAGCTAAAACTAACCGTCAGGCTGAGCGGAGTCGAAGCCCTGGTAAATAATGAAGCTCGAAAGCTAACAATAACAATCAGGCTGAGCGCCTGCCTGACGATACCGTTACCAAACATCATAACATTTGACAAATGTTAAAATAGAAGCCGTAGAATTTGTGTAAAAGTCTCCTACTTAAAAACAATATTATGAAAAAGCACCTGCACCATCTCCTGGCAATTCTGCTCTTCACCACCATTGCCTTCAATGCTTTCTCCCAGACCAAACAAACCTACTGGTGGAACGACATCGTATTCTATGAAGTCTTTGTAAGAAGCTTCAAAGACAGCGACGGAGATGGCAAGGGCGACATTAAAGGTCTGATAGAAAAACTTGATTACCTCAACGACGGTGATCCTGCCACACATCATGATCTGGGTGTAAAAGGATTATGGCTAATGCCTATTCAGGAGTCACCAAGTTATCACGGTTATGATGTAACAGATTACCGCAAGGTAGAACAGGATTACGGAACTAATGAAGATTTTAAAACCCTCATCAGTGAAGCACATAAGAGAGGTATCAAAGTTATCATCGATCTTGTGATGAATCACACCTCCTCACAGCATCCCTGGTTTCAGCAGTCCATGAATAGCAGTTCAGACAAGCGTAATTGGTATTTATGGGAAAATACCAAGCCGGCAGGTTTAGGTCCGTGGGGACGTATCCCTACGACCAACTACATATTCCATCTGAATTTAAGCAGAATTAATTTTGCTGCAAAAATTTTATATGGAAAAAAAGATGTATAAGCATATCCAAAACTGGAAAAGGAGTGGA
>JBKBUF010000025.1:0-73364 GCA_046290815.1 Cytophagaceae bacterium
CGACAACAGCTGGAAAGCTGATAATATAGCTGATGGTATGTACTACTACTTCCTGAAGACCGGTTGCGGCAATGATGAATACAAGGGATGGTTGCATATCCTTGGAAATGAGAATAATTAACAATTCTGGCTCTATTTTTCCTTAATATGTTTGAAGGCTGTCGCTGCAAAGGGGCAGTCTTCTTTTTTTGATATACTGTATAAGCCCCCGGATTCTGGAAAGTTGAACTGTATTATTTTTAATCGCCCCAATTTAATAATAACCACTTTTCATTTTAATATCTTTATAACCGTTTAATAGTCAGATTACTTATTAATTAATTATTGTTATCTGTTTCTTTTGGGTTTTTGAATTGCAATTGGTATTCGCAACAGAATCAGCACGATACGTTGCGGGTATAAATGTGATATATAAAGCTATGTATTTTTGAATGATTCAACCTTCATTTAAGGAAAGGTATTACGGCTAATTATCATAAGAAAAATTTACAATAAAACCTGTTTTTTCTGGAAATAACAGGTTTTATAAGATATGATCAAGGTTTACGATTTTGTTTGTTAGTCCTTTTTAAAATAAAATTCTTAAAAAAAATCATTTCGGTATTAAAACGCAATACGCATCCCCTAAAACCCCTCAATTTTTAAATTAAACACATTTTTTAGTAATTAATCGAGGATTTTTTTGGGTTTCTATTGTGTTATTTCTACTTAATTATTGATGAATTTCCTTAAAAATTTTGCATTAGCGGCAGGCAGTGCTTTAACTTATCCTAAGAGATGCACGTAATCCCAGAAATAAAGAGGATTTAAGGAAGAAGGGAAAAAAGAGCATAGAATCAAAATCATAAATTAAAAAATCATATGGCAAAAAATTCTCCAGTAAAAGAAGCTGAACCTTCAAAAAAGGTAAATGGCGCACCAGAACTAATCCCTGTTAATGGGCCAGGCAATGGATCATCAGCTTTAAAGTCCACGCCAATTCCTGATTCGGATCTGGCCAGAAGATTTGAAAAAGTACCAACTCAAATATTTCCGGCAGCTAAAGATGCATCTAAAGCAGTTGCAGCAGAAATTGCTCAATTCATTAAAAGCAAGCAGATTTTAGGCAAACCATGTGTTTTAGGATTGGCGACAGGATCTACCCCTAAAGGAGTTTACAATGAACTGATCAGAATGCACAAAGAGGAGGGATTGAGCTTCAGCAATGTAATCACCTTTAATCTGGACGAATATTATCCAATGGAGCCAGACTCCCTTCATAGTTATGTGAGATTTATGAAGGAGCAGTTATTTAATCATGTAGATATCAACCCTGAAAATTGCCATATACCTGACGGTACGCTTTCAATGGATAAAATTTCAGCTTACTGTAAAGAATATGAAAGAAAAATTGAAATGTATGGAGGGATTGATCTTCAGCTTTTAGGTATAGGTGGTAATGGGCATATAGGTTTTAATGAACCTGGTGCTTTGATGAATAGTAAAACAAGGCTTGTCGCTCTGGATCATTCAACAAGAGCAGCAGCAAGTGAGGAGTTTAACGGACTTAATAATGTACCAAGAAAAGCAATAACCTTAGGAGTTAGCGCCATCATGAATGCCAAGAGAGTAATTATCATGGCACTTGGCGAAAGAAAAGCTAAAATTGCTAAATCGGCAATTGAGGGTCCTCTGACAGAACAGGTACCAGCATCATATTTACAGCAGCATCCTAATGCAACATTCATGCTGGATGAAGCTTCAGCGAATGATCTTACAAGAGTTAAAACTCCATGGTTGGTTGATACCTGCATCTGGGATAAGAAATTAATAAGAAAAGCGGTAACAGGTCTGGCAATCTCTTTAAAGAAGCCTGTACTTAAACTGACAGACAAAGATTATAATGATAATGGTATGGGAGACCTGCTTGCTCAGCACGGTCCTGCATATCTTATCAATCTTGAAGTATTTAACCAATTACAAAATACCATTACAGGATGGCCGGGAGGAAAGCCGAATGCAGACGACTCAAAACGCCCGGAAAGAGCCAACCCTGCTAAGAAAAGAGTTATAATCTTCAGCCCTCACCCTGATGATGATATTATTTCCATGGGAGGTACTTTCATGAGATTACATGATCAGGGACACGATGTACATGTAGCTTACCAGACCTCCGGAAATATTGCGGTTGCTGATGATGAAGCTTTAAGATTTACAGAGTTCGTTTTCGACTTCAATAAAAAATTCAATATCAATAACTCTGACATTGCTTCTCTTTATGAAAAAGCATATAAAGCTTTGAAGAATAAAAAGCAAAGTGAGAAAGATATACCGGAGGTAAGATATGTGAAAGGTTTGATCAGACAAGGTGAAGCAAAGGCGACCTGCAGATTTGTAGGTATTCCTGATGAAAATGCTCACTTCATGAACATGCCTTTTTATGAAACAGGTCAGATTCAGAAGAAGCCAATAGGTGAGGAAGATATAGTTCTTACTATGGAATTGATTGAAAGAATTAAGCCTCACCAGATTTATGCAGCGGGAGACCTTGCCGATCCGCATGGGACACACAAAGTATGTCTAGATGCTGTATTTGCAGCTCTGAAAAGATTAAAAGAGAAAAATCCTGATTGGATAAAAGATTGCTGGTTGTGGTTGTACAGAGGTGCATGGCAGGAGTGGGATGTTGATCAGATAGAAATGGCAGTACCTATGAGCCCGGATCAGGTGTTGAAGAAGAGATACGGAATATTTAAACATCAATCACAAAAAGATGGTGTAGTATTCCAGGGATCAGATAGCAGGGAGTTCTGGCAAAGAGCAGAAGAAAGAAACAGGACCACTGCTGATTTATACAATAAGCTTGGACTTGCTGAATATGAGGCGATGGAAGCATTTGTGAGATATCACTATTAATCTAAATACAAAACTATAAGATCAGGAGTCTCTTTGAGACTCCTGAATATTACAAACCTCAAAAATCTCGGAACTATGAATTACCTTGCACACTTCTTGCTCTCTAAAGAATCACCTTCCTCTCTTGTAGGAAATTATGTTGGTGAAATGGTTACAGTCAAAGATTTTGACAAATATGCAGAACCCATTAAAGAAGGGATATTTTTTCATAATGCTGTTGATCATTTTACACACAATCATCCTGTTGTTTTAAAAAGCAGACAAAGGTTGAATAATAAATATTATAAATATGGTAAAACCATTATTGATATTTATTTCGACCATTTTCTTGCTGCAAACTGGTCTCAATATTCAGAGGTTCCGTTGGAAGAATTTACAACTGAGTGTTATAATACATTGCTTGAGTATCATTCGATATTGCCATACAAAGCAAAATATCTTTTACCATACCTGGTGAGCAGTAACTGGCTTTTAAATTTCCAGACAGTAGCAGGACTTCACCAGGCATTAAAAGATATGGACAGAAGATCAAGCCTAAGTTTTCCTGTAATGTACATCATTGAAGATTTGATAGAAAAGTACGCTTATTTTAAAGAGGATTTCTTTGAGTTTTTCCCTGAGTTGCTTAATCACATTACCGAACTTAAAGCCACTACAGAGAAATACGAGAACTTAGTAGGTGCAAAGTCATATTAGTAATAGTTTATATTTGGTTACATTTGGAATCTTACCGGTCTCCGGTAAGATTTTTTTATACATAAAAACAGGCCCGGAAAAAGCCTTCCCGGACCTGAAACCAAACTACCTGGTGATAACCAGTTTTGATATATACGTATGCTGTGAATTTTTTATCGTGATAATATACATTCCGGATGAAATATTTTTTAAGTCTAACATGTTGCTACCGGAAACCATCTTTTGCGCAGGCATAACCGGGTCTAGGTCAAGCGTTGTAATGCTGACTTCAAATTCCTGATTTTTATCAGGTAAATTAATGTTTATCCAATCATTTGCAGGATTAGGGTAAAAGTTGAAACTGTATAATTGGTTATCCTCTGTTTGATTTATGTCTCCTTGTCTGAAGGCCGGACATGAGGTGCCCGAAACATAAGTATGAGGATTTGCAGATGAGTTTCTCTCTGTAGTGGTTGTACCTACTCTGTAAGTAAAATAGAAAGTGACTGTAGCACCTGCCGGTACCGAAATTTCTTTGGTAAAGCTGCCTGATACCGGGTCCATATAGATACCTATGTTTCCACCGCTATTCACTCTGTAAGTAAGAATTACCATATTAGTGCCTGCAATCGCTGTTCCCGGATTAAATCTTATCTTAACTGTATTTCCGGATGAATAGGCATTATAGGTATAGTCATTATTGGCAGCAGTGCCGGAACAGCTTGAATTGGTAATGGTTGCTCTTGAAAATGAAAAGTAATTGATGTTAAAATCACCACTGTTCATAGCCAGTCTCACAACCCTTATTCCTTGGGTTAAGGATATGTTTCTTATTGTAACGGTTTGCCAGTTTTGCCATCCGCCTGTGTTTGGAACGCTAATGGTCCCTGATACATTTATTCTGTCTATTTCCAATTGGAAACTTCTTCCGCTATTCATAGTTGCAACTCTTAAGTCCAGATTATATGTACCCGTTTCTTTAACATCAACAGTGTATTCAAGCCATTCTCCTGTAGATATCCATCCAACATTAAATCCACCTCCTGCATCAGAGCAAGCTTGTATGTCAACATCGTTCGTCCTGAATACTCCGCCGGTATTGCCGGTAGTAAGGTCGTTATATGCTATTCCCTGACCGCCGTTGTCATAGTGCTCTGCTTCAATTCTGCCCGGGATGGAAGCTGGGGTTCCACCGTATGGAGATCTTACCGGAGGTGGAGGAGGTGCATTTACCGATCTGAAGGGACAGTTAGCTGTTGCAACATTTCCCGCACCATCTCTTATATATACGTAAAGTCTGTAGTTACCTAAAGTAGAAGGAATGCGTATTGTTGCTGAACTTCCGGAAGCAGTTACTACAGAGCCTGCTATTGGTTGTAGTTCCTGCTCAAAATCACCACCACTGGTGTTTGCCTGACTTTCGGGCATTACCACCCATTCATAAGTCAGGCGGTCACCTTCTCTGTCTGTTGCAGGTGCTGTGGCTGTAAAGCTATATCCTGCGCCAAGACTGATACTTTGATTAGCGATTTTACCATCAAATGTGATGCTTTGAACAACAGGCCCTCTGTTTGCGGGCCATCTTCCTGACCAAAAATATTCCATAGCATCTACAGTAGGAGTTTCTTCACCTGATTTCAGGTGCATGCTATACCAGGTAATAGTTCTTTCCTGTTTATGCCCCCATTTGAAAGCAAATGAACCAAGGCACATTGCTCTGTCGCCTGATATCACATTGTTGTTGTTTTGGTACATGGTTGCTTTCTCGGTACTGGTTTGTTCTATCGGTGCTCCCCAAGCAGTAGTAGGAACAGCCCAATGTCCGATAGGTCCATACTCTGTTACCATGTATGGTTTAGTCCACCCCGCATTTCTCACCATTTGTGGTACTCCTGATAAAGATCCATAATAGTTAATCCCAACAACATGAATATCCGGAACCATAGATTTAAGTGTGCTGCTTAATGAAGTGCCAAACCCTGCTGTTACTGTCATGCTAGGGTGGTTAGGATCAAGTTCCTTAATCAGTTTGGCAATATCATTCACAGCGGTCCATACTTTGGTATTGCTGGTACCTAAGTGAACCTCATTTCCTACGCCCCACATGAGTAAGGCCGGATGGTTTCTGTATTTGATAATATCTTGTTTGCATCTTTCATACTGAGCAGCCACTCTTGCTGGATCATCATAAAAGGTCGGATTGTTCCGCGGGTGGACTATGTGCAGGCCAAGTAATACGGTAAGGCCATTTCTTTGTGCCTCATCCAATATGGCCTGTGCGTTTCCTGTTCCCCATGTTCTTACACAGTTTCCACCGTAGGATCTTATACTACTCATGTAGTCTGTACCTCCGGCACCTTTGACATAATAAGGCTGACCACCCCTTAATAATTGGTAGCCAGAAGTGCCTGACCGGATTTCTACTCTTACAGCCTGGCTGTAACTTTGAAATGCTATAAATAAGCATTGAAAGAAAATAATTGCTTTTGTTTTCATATTCCTTAATTGGTTTGTTGAAACAATTGAATAATTCTTTTGTCTGAAAGATTATGTTCAATGCTTCCCGCAATAGCAATTATTTTCTTAAATAAAGTTAAGGCAAGCTATATTTTAATAGGATAAACATTCATCATGATGGATGCCTATTTGACAATTTAATTTTTGTCAATTAAATGATTATCAGACAGGATCGGATAAATGGATTTGATTTGTAAAGGCTCGTGACTGACAAATTTTACGTGTAATTCGCAATGTTAAAGTGTTCGGGTGTTAAAATGTTCAACTGTTCTGGTGATAAAGTTGTAATAACCAAAACACGCTAACACCTTAACACATTAACACTCTAACACTCCTTTTATTTCTTCACCAGCTTATCTACAAAAGTTTGGTCCCCGGTAAATACTTTGATCAAATAGGTTCCTTTGGCAAAATCTTGCCCCAGTGAGGTTTTGATTAAATTTTCTCCATAATACTTTTCATTATAGAGTATCCTTCCTAAAACATCTGTCAGTATAATTTCTGCGAAATCAGTTCCGGAAATGTTTATTTCAAATTGATCAGAAGAAGGATTGGGATGAATTTTTACTGAGGAGTTTATAAGCCTGATGTGTGCTTGCGGACTGATTTCTTTTTCACCATTGAAATCATGTTGAATCAAACGATAGTATAGGTTTTCTGCATAAGAATGGGTATCAGTAAATTTGTAAAATTGCAATTCTTTACTGTCTCCTTTACTTTTAACATAACCTATAGTTTGAAAGTTAATTCCGTCTTCAGAAACCTGAACTTCAAAATAGTCATTGTTTATTTCTGATGAAGTAGTCCAGGTGAGTTCGATATTTCCATTCACCTTTTGTGCTGAAATATTTAACCATGTGACAGGTGTTATGCATCCTGTATTTACAGTTGTAGAAGCTGTCCATGTATGTCCGCAAACGGCATCATTAAAGCTGACAGTTACATTATAATTCCCGGGCGCTGTATAATTGTGAGAAGGTGCAACGGCATTTGAGGTATTGCCATCACCGAAGTTCCAGGTAAAAGTGCCAGGGTTTGCTGTTACATTATCCAGAAAATAATTCCTGAAGATATGGTTGAAGTTTGCATTGCATCCGGTCACGGAGGCATTGATCGAAGGTGTATTAGGAGAAAGCCATACCATATTACTTAAGCCTCTGAATATAGAAGCTCCTGATGGAAGTGCCGCAGTACTATAGGTTGCAGCACCGTTAGGATTAGAAATAATTCCGATATTTGTTCCGGTAGGAGAAGTATATATTTTGCCATCCGGTCCCATTTGGAGACTCCATGACGCTGAACCTGCTACTGTACCTACTGTCCCTGTTGCAATATCTACATATCTAACCAAACCACCGGTCCATAATGCTCCTGCGCCGTTATAATAAATTCTGTTTCCATCCGGTGAAAATTCAAGTCCTACACCACCTTCAGTAGTGTTGAATCTCCTGAGTTCTCCGCCTACTGCTCCAGTCGATCGGTTGAAACTGTGAACAACTACAATGCCACCTGAATGATATGCAATTTTGTCCTGGCAGGGACTTAACTTCAGATAAGATTGGGTACTGGTGGTATTGGTTACATTTGCACCCACAGTATAATTGGTAGGGCCCGTCATGCCTGTGGATGTGAATCTCCATACTCTGAATGTATTGGTTGCCGTTTTATCATGTATAATAACCCAGTAACCTCCTTGTCCGTCTGTTCCACCGGTGATTGCCTCTCCGGGAAAGCTTCCCGGAGCAAGTTGTGTTGGTCCTGCATTATATACAACATTAGTACCGGTTCCGGTAAATCGATAAAGGTTCACTCCTCTGCCTGTACAGTTACCCCCTGTTTCATCGTTCGCTAAAACCAGATAGAATGCATTGGAAGGACTTGCCGGATCAGGAAAGGCAATCCCACCACCTGTAGATGAAGATGCACATGTGTTATCTCCCGTATTGTTAAAGTTTCGGATAAAATTTGACCATGAACCTGCCGAAGCACCATTATATGCAAATGTAGTATTAGTATAAAGAGCAACATCTCCGTTGCTAAAGCAGACGCTGGTAGATGCCTCAGGAGAAGGGACAGTATTGGTTACCCGACTACCATAGGTTGGGGCTCCTGAAGAAGGAAAGCTACCACTGGGGAAAATAGCTCTTCCCCCATCACCAAAAGCCCAGTCCGGAGATAAGGAGTATGGTGATATTTGGGCATTAGACCAGGATGCTAAATGCATACCTGTAAACAATATCAACAGGAAAGTATAATTCCTGCTGACATTTATCAGCGTTGAAAATTTCATAGTTGTAACGGTTTGTATTGGTTATAAACAATAACTTATTCCATCATTCCTTTTTGAATTTAAGGTTATGGACACCGTTTAATGAAATCACCCTTGCAAAGTATATTCCTTTGGTAAGGTCCTGTAAATTTATTTCTGTTTCAGTTTCTTCAATATTATTTATATATACTATCTCCTGTCCGATTGAATTCACGATGATAATTTCTTTAATCATGGAAAGTGGACTGGAAATTTTTATTTTATCAGTAGCTGGATTTGGAAGAAGAACTATATGTTCTCTTTCAAATTGAAGGGAAATAGTTTCTGAATAGTTGAAACTTCCGTCTGTATCAACTTGCTTTAACCTGTAATAATTTGTTCCATCAGCAGGAGAGTAGTCAGTAAAGTTGTAAAAGCTAATATTTTTTGTGGTTCCTTTGCCTTCTATAATTCCTATTGAATAAAAATGTATTCCATCTGTAGACTTTTCTATAATGAAATGATTATTGTTTTTTTCTGAGGCGGTGGTCCAGGTTAGTATATTACTGCTTTCTTTTCTTTCCGCTGTAAAGGCAATTAATTCAACAGGTAGTACACAATTTGATGTGTTAAGATCTATTTGACGGAATGAACAATTATTAGCCGGGGTACTTATTACCCAATCAGAAAATGGTCCGTACATCCCATGGCTTGCACCTGTGTAAGTAACGGCGCTTACATTTCTCCAGGGGTAGCTTCCTGCTTCCCAACCTGCCACATAGTAAAATCCAATGTTAGATTCCAGTCGGTAACCGGTTCCTGCTGCTATTCCGATATTCAGATTAATGGTTTGAATTCCACCTGAACAATTAATTGCTACATTTCTCGTGGCAATAACAGTAGCGCCTTGTCTTAATGTAAATGTGGCAGTTGCTGTTCCGCTACATCCTGCTGCTCCTGCGTCTGGTCTTACTCTTATGGATTTTAAAGAAAAAGGGGTATTGGCATTGAAGTCAACATAATTATTTGCCTGTGGATATCCTGTTCCAATATTCGCATAAGAGGTATTTTGATCTGCACCTGTTCCATATACTAAAAACGAAACAGGTAGTGTGGCAGGGTTCATTACGTAAGTATTGGTATTTGATAAAAATTGTGTGAATCCGCTACCACCATAGATAAGATACCCCGAGTTTCCTGCTCCTGGAGAAGTACCGGTTAATGTGATACTGTTTGACCCGCATGTATAAGACACGGTAGGTCTTGTATCAGCGACATTAATGATTTTTGTAGTAGTAATGGTATTGCCGCAAATGTCAGTAAGGCTTAATTGCACTGTATAGCTTCCCGCTGTGGCATAAGTTTTAGTAGGACTTGCAGTGTTAGATATCGGACTTCCATCTCCGAAATTCCAGGTTACCGATCCTGATTGTTCGCCTGAAAACGAATAACTGAATGTAATTGGCTGACCAAGACAAACTGCTGAATTGTTTATTACCAGTGAAGATGAAACAAATGATTTGAGTAGTGTTGGAAGTCCATGCTTCACGCCGCTGAAGACATTTGATGGGCCTTCGATTGAAGGTACAGCAATAGCATTGTTGGTCCAGCCTGCTGCAGCCCCTGCATTATTGGGATTATTTATAACACCTACATAAGTAACGCTTGAAGGATTAGCATTATATGGACCCCAACTATGGTTGGCTGCATAGATTTTTCCATCAGGTCCTAGTTGTAATGCTGCAAGTCTGTTAGCATCTGCATGACCGTAACCTAATACTACTCTTGAAGCATTGATGGTTGCCGCAACACCCGATGTAATATTATACTGGTAAAGTATTTTGTTATATAAACCTGTTACATAAAGATAGTTTCCGTTAGGAGAAAATTCAAGTCCATATACCCCGTCTCCTGCGCCGAAATTCGTAACGGAGACCGGTGCAGAAATATTTCCTGTAGTATTATTGAAGTTAAGTATGTCTACAACTTCGCTTGAATGGTAAGCGATTGCTAATTTGGTATAACATGAATTAGCTTTTAACATACCTATATCACTTCCGCCTGCAGGTATTGTATATCCCACATTAACCGAAGAAGAAAGACTGATTCCTGCTGATGTCGCTCTGTAAACTCTGAATGTATTGCTTCCTGCTCCGTCATGTGCAATAATCCAAAAGTCTGTGCCATTTGAATGAGGTACTGCTGCTATTGCTTCCATCATTCTTACTGCCCCGGGTGCAAGGGCCAGATTTTTCTGACCTGCAATTATATCACCAAGTCCTCCGTTTAAAGTCATGTTGACTTCATTGTATCGTATACCAGTTGTTGTGTTGGTAAGTGGAGCAGTAATAATAAAATAGTTGGTTGAAGATCCTGGCTTTGGTATAATAATGGCACTTTGTGCAGATGATGCATGTCCTGATAATCCGCTTCCGTTTGGCATGGCGACATGATTCCTGTTGTACACAGTAACACCATCTGTATAAAACAACAGATTGCCTGAGTTGTCCGAAATACTTGCTACGCCTTCTCCTTCCATTCCGGGGGAAACAGTCGGTGTAATAATGGCGCCATTGGTTAATACTGTTGGAGGAGTTGTATTGAAATTCAGTCCGGCTTTAGTGCCGAAATACCAAATATTTGCCTGCTGTGCGTTGGTCTGTGAAATTTTGATCATTAGTAATATGATCAGCATTATATATATAATAGCATTTTGAATCCGGAATCCGATTGAATCTGATATTCTGAATGATCCTTTTTTATATATGCAGGATTTTGCTGCTTTAGCCAAGCCTGTATTTTTAATGTAACTGATCATATCCGTAGAATTTTAAATATTACTTCTGCTTTCAGAAAGATTTGAATTAATAATAGGTGTAAAAGAATTCTTTTTGATGTTTTTAATGCTCAACTTTGACTTTGGTATTCCGAATGTATCTTGTTTTTATGCATATTTTTGACACATTTCTAACTTTCATTTATGTAGGATTTTTTGATTCCCGGGCTATTTTTTAATACTTAAACTTTTCAATAACTATGTGCCAAAAATTGCGCTTTATGGTACTTCGGTGTTTATCACGGATACCCTGCCTGTCCTACCTGTATTTGTCACCAAGGCAAATTTTAACATGCCTGATGCTTTGAATGGCCCATAATAAAGTTTAGAAGTTTGATTAGGTTCTTTTCCATCAGTAGTATATCTGATAGCTAATCCGGGGAATGGAGAGTTGGCTTTAATTTGTCCATCCTCCATGATTAATCCCGGTGCAGGCAGGTGATAGTGGCTGCCTCCGCTTATATAATCCAGTTTTGGAAGTTCTTTTTGGCCAATGGTATTAGCAAATACATTCCATTGAGCATTTAGTATTTTTGTTCTCTCTTCACTGTTATTTATATATGCCCAATCGGGTTCCTTTGCCCAGGCCCTTTCGGCAAGGCCTATAATTTTTGGGAAAATATACTCTTCAAGCATCTGCTCTGATTTTATTGTTTCGGAAAAAAGCATTCCCATCATGCCTTTAATATTTTTTCTTGCCTCGGTATTTAATTTTTCTTTTCCTGAAAAAATTGATTCCGAAATTTTATTTCCCATTCTGTCTTTATAAGCACTCTTATATAAATGGAATGGAATGTATTCATAAGCTTTCCGGGTGTCATTAAATCCTCCCCAATAAAGTCCTGCATCTGCAGGATCATTTGAGTATGCATGATCGAAATAAAGATTGGTTACGTGAGTCAGTACTACAGGATAACCTTTGTTAGCAAGGCGATATGCAATATCTTCTGTACCCCAACCCCATACATTGTTCCAAGCATAGGCCTGATACTTCTTTTTTAAATATTCTTCTCTTATTTCCAGCTTACCCCCTGCATTATATAATAAGGCGTCTTCGTAGACAGATACAGTAAGATCATGTTGTTGAAGAATTGCTGTTGTCCTTTTAAGAAAATTATTTCTGATATCGTCAGCATTCTTTATCTGTCTGTTTTCTTTCTTAAGTGATAAGCATGAAGGTGATTTTTCCCACGCCCCGTGTGGAACTTCATCTCCTCCTATATGGATAGTAGTGAATGTTACCCCGGCTTCATTGTATAATACTTTAATTTCAAAAACAACTTTATTGATAAAGTTATAGATGCCTTCATTGCAAGGGCATATTACATTGTCATTGTATTGTTGAACTGAAAGGTATTCTGATTTGTCTTCAGGGTCGTGCAGTAAGTATTTCAACGCATTGGTATTATCACCTTTCTCAGTAAACTTTTTACTTCTTGCCTTCATAGCTACAATTGCGGCTCTAGCATGTCCCGGAAGATCTATTTCCGGAATTATTTCTATGTGTCTGCTTTTAGCATATTTTAATATTTCAATAAAGTCTTCTTTTGAGTAGTACCCATTGGAAGGCGATAACTCACCATAAGGCCCGCTTCCGTATGCAGGAATAAGATGTTGAGATTCGTCTTTGGAATGCCCTCTTTTAGATGCAATGTCTGTTAATTCCGGAAGATCATTTATTTCGATTCTCCAACCTTCATCGTCTGTCAGGTGGAGATGAAGTTTGTTTATCTTGTATAAAGAAATCAGGTCAATTGATTTTAAAATCGATTTCTTAGATTGAAAATGTCTTGCGACATCGATTAAAAGTCCACGGTATTCAAATGACGGTGCATCTTCGATAGAAATAGCCGGCAGGGATAATAGTTTTAGTTTTTGTATATAATAATCTGCCGGTATAAGTGATTTGAAACTTTGAATTCCGTTGAAAATCCCATGTGCAGTGTTTCCGGTAATCTTAACTCCATTGGTATTTATCAATAAGGTATAGGCCTCATCTGATTTGCTGAAATTAATATTTCCTTTTTCCAGTGATATTTGTTGTTTGCTATCTGAAGGGCCTTCAATACATGGTAATGATAAATTGAAATGTGTAATTAAGTATTCTTTTAACAATTGTGCTTCCTGATGGAATTCTTTATCATGACGAATTTGAAATGTTTCTGTCAGAATGAGTGCATCACCATTTGTATATTGAAAGTTTAGTGGTGTTGGGATTATGGGTAATAACTGACTTTTACCTAACTTGATTAGGCTTTCATTTGATTTATACCTAGATAATGCATCGGGAAAAGCATATTTGTCTTCAGGTCCTCTGGTTATCTGTTCCTTTTTCTCGAAAGGGGTAATTGCATAATTTCTTACTGCTTCCGGTTTTGCTGCTATCCCTTCTTTGTTAAAGAATACAAAATAGAAACCTGAAGGAGCATCTGAATATTTAATGACGTGATCTGATCCGAATAATGGAATGGAATAACTTTCCCCAGGTTTTAGAGTTGGGAACTTGCTGGTAGGGGATATTTTATAAAAGTCTCCGTTTATCCTGGTAATCTCGATGCCTTCCGGCAGACTATCTGTAATAATTTTTCTGCAAATAGAATTGTTGAAAAACAATTGCCAGTTACGGTTTAGCTTTTTATTGCTTTGGTTTTTTAATATTAATGCTGATTTGTAAATATTATGACCTAAATGGTTGTTTCCATCAAGCCTCCATTCAAGAAAAATCTGATCTGCTGCAGGATGCTCAAATTCATTAGGAGCAAAAATTAATTCAAGACTAATAAGTAGAAATATCAACCCTGAAAGGCCTGTAATCGCTATTTTCTTTATCATATATATAAGCGTATTGAGTTTTATGAATGGACGGTGTAGATTATTCCGCCACTCCGAATAATTTAAGCCTGGTGAGTGGATTGAAAAGAGAAGAGTTTAAAAAGTATAATATTTTCCAGCTTTGGATGGGGCCTGTTTTGTCCTCTTTTTATCTTTTGAATAACTAATATGATTCTTTTCTTTTAAGCCATTTTAAAAAGCGCAAAGGCTAAAAATTCGCTTTTTTAACTATGCTTTAAAAAATCTTGCTTTTTTGGAGGAATTTGCCCGGTTAAGAATCCTCGGAATTGTAGGGTAATTGATTAAAACTTGAAATTTCCGCTGAAGGAAGGTTTCTCGGCCTCTAATGAATAAAAAATCAGAAAAAATTATTGAATAGTTATTTATCCGTAAGTGCCACATTTTGTTTGTTACGCTTAAATACCTCGTTTTCCCTCAATTTGTAGTTAAAAAAGCGATAAATACACCTGTTCATATAGACAACAAAAGGGCCTGAAAATGGACTATTTCCTTATCCAAACTTGCTTTCAGGTCATTTTTCTTCATTCTTTTGATCAAAGCCAAACAAAAAATCGCCCGTCAGTCAGGTTGAAAATTTTTTCGGCAGACTACATAAAAAGGCGAGTTGGAAAGAATCAAGAATCTGGAAAAGTAAAGCACATGCAAAAACTAATTGTTACATTTTTTCTGGCCACTGGATTAGTTTATAAAGGAGCTGCCGGTTCTGAAACTGAAATCAACCGCAGTTATTCTGATACTATTCCGTCCACGAATGTCCTCTTAAGTAAGGAGCCTTCAGCAAAAAGCGACAGCGCTTCCGCCGGTTGGAAATTCTTTTTCAATGAGCCCGGTATTTCCATGGACAAGGTTAGAGTGTGGGGTAATATGAGAGTGATCACTATATATAGGAACATGAAGGAAGCATATCCTGATATGTTAACCAGCGAAAGAAATTTTTCATTCAATGACTATCCTATAGTAAATGTCGGCACCAACAATATGGGTGGTGTTCCAATGCTTGAGCTTACCATGGAATCCAATGTTACTTCCAATGCTTCTTTCGGTATGGGATATTCATATGCACATAATTTCCTTGGCAATCCTGCAGCTCCCGGAACAAATGTAGGTACTTTGTCCTCAAGGTCAAGTATGTGGCTTGCAGGTGATCTTGCATTTAGAAATTTTTCCACAAGAATTGAAGCAGGACAAATATTGTGGGCACGTGTCAGTAAGTTTACTATGGGGCAACCTATCTATCGTGATAATTATTTCGACAGGATGCCCTGGGATTGGTACAGATCCTCTTTTAACAGATTTGTTGATTACTATGATTACACAGGAAATGTCGGGCCGGAAGGTTTTGGAAGATCGCCGGTGCAAGGAGTGATAATGTATACAGATATTAAACCTGCAAAGTTAAGTGTTACAGGTGTATTTGGAAGAACAAACAGAAGTCTTATTCAATCGCAGGCAGCAGAACACTTCCCTTCTCTTACTTATGTGTTAAGACTCCAGAAGGGATTACTCACCAGATCATTTACCGGGAGGTTGGGATTAAATTATTATGATAGAAATGCTGACACTGACAGAATAAGAGGAATCAAAGATCAGATTCAGATGTTGTCCCTTGATTTTGATCTGAAGAGAAGAGGGTTTCTGATTATGTCTGAGATTGGGTTAGGAAGAATTAATACTCCGGAAAGTAATCGAAATACTGGCCTTGCAATAGATGTAAGAGCAGATATACATGACAATATTCTTCCCATACCTGTTTCCCTGGAGTATTATGATATAGATATTAATGCAGTTACACTTGATGGTAGTATTCTAAACTCCAATAAAGCTGTAAGGGATGGTGGATTTTCCAATGAGCTGATATGGGATAACATGTTGTTTATAAATATTGCTCAGGAGGCTGACCAGATTGCTAATAACAGAAGAGGATTTATTCTGAAGACCAAAAAAAGTATAGGAAATTTTAAAGCTGAATTGTCTTATGCATTAAGTCAGGAAAGAGAAAATTTCTTTGACACTGTAACCGTCCAGCATAGAGTAAATGCATTCTCAAGAAGCAGATTTCGTCCATGGTTTCAGGCAGGTGGTCCTTACGGGAGAATAAAGAGCGGATGGATGAGAACCTTTGAAACATTTACTATCACTGATAGGGCCAACGGAATCCCTGTAGACTATAAAAAAGGTTTTAATGTTGTTGAGTTATTGCTTAAATATAAAGCCAGTCTGTTTGCCAGAGATCTTATCTTTTTAAATCTCACTAACTATAATTCCATTCAGGATCATTTTTCTCTGATTCCGAAATTGAATGACAAACCTATTGTAAGAACATTCTACAATGAACTTACTATCGCATATGCCATAGGAAGAAGCTATATGGTATATGGTAGCGTCGGAATCGAAAGATTGCTTGCCAATAACAGAACAAATCTTTCACCTGAAACAGGGTTGCCTTCTGATCAGACCGGGTATGGAGTCGGACTTGGATTGTCCTACGATTTTCACAGAACTGCCGGTATTCATTTAAGACATCGCTGGATGACTCATGAAGATAAAAACTTTAAAGCTGACAGATTCAAAGGACAGGAATCTACGGTGGAATTAAAAATATTCTTTTAATAATCCTTGATACGATTTTTGAAATAAAAAATATAAATATGAATAAGCACATTTATTTTTCACTGCTACTCTTCCTATTGGTTGTTACTGCCTCTCACGCTCAGAACAACTACTATATAAACGGTCTTGGAAGAACCATAATAACCAGAGATAATTTAAGCGGTCCGGTTCTGGAAGGAGATAACAGTACTCCCAGGAGAGGAGTAGGAGGTTATTTGCTTTTTGATCTGGGGAACAATTTGGATGTTTCCAATGATTTCAAGGCCAATGCCATCTTGAGGTTAAGGTCACCATATGGTGCTTTTTGGGGCGTAGGTACGGAGTTTCAGATACGTCAGTTTCAGATATCAGGCAAAATCCGCAGGAATATAGAATTCCAGTTAGGCGATATAAACGTTGGCCAGGGAATGTCTCTGTTTACTGTAAATAATTTTGCGACTGAATACCATAAATATGAATCCGAAGTATTCAGGTCAAGGAGAGAAATATTAGAGTATGAGAACTTTATTTTTTCCAATATGTGGCGTCTGCAAGGTTTCCACACACGTGGAGGATTCACATTTGAAAATCTTCCTTTAAATAAATTAGGGATCTATGCATTTGCCACAAGAACAAATGCTACCAATGAAGTAGATGTTCCAGATAGAATTCTTGCAGGGGGAAATATTACAGCAGAAGTTAATGATCAGATTCAGGTAGGTGCTAATTATGCAGGTTTAGTTGATGTACCTATTCAACAGGCTGCAGTCAATTACAAAAATAATGTCTTTACAGGTATTGCTTCCTATAATTTAAACAAAGGTAGTTACAGCTTAAAACTTAAAGGTGAAGGTGGTTATTCTGATTTTAATTACTCTACAGATTCAGCTTCTGCAGGTGCTTCATTCAACGATTATTTTTACAATCTGGATGCAAACCTAGGATTTGCTCCTTTGAAAATGATTATATCGGGAGCTTTCAGAGATGTAGGTCCTAATTTCACCAGTCCTGCTGCGCAAACCAGAAGAATAGATGTGACTCGCACTCCAATGTTATTCCCTGCTTTTGGAAATAATTCACTTGACAGAAATCAAACACTGTATGATAGATTTACGGGAGAAAATTTATACAGAAGATCCATTTCTCCTGTCCTTATGCCTTTCCTTCCATGGTATAATAATATTTCTCCATATGGTATTGCCACACCTAACAGAAGAGGTTTTTCCATAGGTATAGCTTCTGATACTTCTCTGAAAGTAATCCAGGCAGATTTGGAAGCAGATATTCTTTCAGAAATTATAGGAGAAGGGGTAAAGGATAAAAGAAAATTTTTAGGAATAAGAGGAGGAGCAATATTTAAAATAAATCAGGTGTTGGGAATGAATAAGCTTCTTTTCCTTTCGGCGGGTGCAAGATATGAGTCTACCGGAAGACAAGGTCTTGCTCCGATTAATTTTTCCAGTACCTTATTTGATTTAGGAGTTACTTATGAACTACTGAGTAATTTCGATTTGCTTGCCGGTACAAAAATACTCCTTGCCTCAGGTAACGAATTTATTTCTACAAGAAATGAGTTCAACCAGATTACAAACATAGATGCTGTGAATGTAAATCTTTCGGAAACCATTTATTCTGCCGGATTCAGATTAAGAATGTCTTCTAAAGCTGCCTTTTATACAATGTACAATTTCAGCAGCTACAATAGAAAATCCCCTTCTGATTTGAATTACGGCATCAATCAGTTGTTTGTCAATTTCACACTTAAATTTTGAGGTATGAGCAAGAATATTTCATATATACAACTGTTTGTTATTGCCTTCGTATTATTGATTGTGTTCGGATGCAAAAGATATTCTGAAGACAGCTACATGGGGCCGGTAGTAAGACCAGCACCTGATGGATTTTTTGTGCAGGATAATATATTTAAAGCTGATAAGGATGTAGCTGATTTTACTTCTTCCAATCTGATTTTTTCATCTTCCTTTTCTCATGAGGTAAGCTGGACAATATTAATTAAGGGTTTGAAATCCGGTGCTGTTAAAGAAATAAAAGGAACATCCTCCGGACTTAATGCCTATAACAGCACCTGGAATGGGAATTCCTCGGGTATATTTTTCTTTCGTAAAGATGAAATCTGTATAGCGGAACTAAGATTCATGGGCTCGGAATTGATTTTAAGAGATACTGTAGTTATTTCTCATCCCATACTATATGACAGAAAGGAAATCAATGGTGTTAAGCATAATCTGATTGATGATTTTGAAGGTAACGGTGTGCCTATAGCAGCTGCCTCAAAAGATGCTTATGACAGAAATGTGACAATGACAATGGATACCTTTTCAATGCAAGGGCTGAAAGGATATCGCATGGCCGGTTTTGATCTGAATAAAAATAGCTGGAGTGGAGGCATTACACATAATACCCTGCTGGAAATGAAAACGACAGCGAGGGTTCCGGAAACTTCTGACCCGGATAACTTATATGTAAACCTTTATGTGTATGGATCAGGAAAACCTAATAGCGCAATTCAAATAAAACTTTATGAAGTAGATAGTGATGATGATTTTAATAAAGTACCATCCTATACCTACAGACAAGATGTGAATGATGCCTGGATAATGGATATTCCTGTTACCTGGAAGGGTTGGAAGCTGGTGAGTAAAAAATACAGTCAGTTTACTGTTGCCAGAGATCCTGCTCTGGGAGGGAATGGCAATAAAATCAAGCAGCCAAACAGGATCACAGGTATGGGTATATCCTTGCTATCACTTCCTGATCCCGGTTCAGATACTGAAGTGATCATTGATTATGTAATCCTTACTGAAGGTGGAGTTTTTGTTCCTTAATCCAAAAAGATTGTTGTATGAAAATAAGATTTTTAATTCATCCGGTTATTTCCCTTGTAATAGCAATTTGCTTTGCAGGCTGCGATCGCTACAGATTAGATGATCATGTGGGACCTGCAATTTGTCCTTCAGGTAAGTTTACATATACTAAACCATTTGAGGTGAATCAATCAGAAGTGAATTTCGCTGTCGGTGAAGTAGCTATTATCACTGCATCTTTTAATGAAGTGGTCAGTTGGGAGATGGAAATTCAAGGTTTGACTTCCGGAGCTGTAAAAAGATATAATGGCAGGTCTTCGGATGTTTTAGTAGAGTGGAAAGGTAAATCTGACGAATATTCTCCTTTTTTTCAAAATGAATATTGTGAAGTAAAGTTAACACTCGCTTGTCTTAACCCGGTTACCACAAGTGTAAAGGTTGCTCCTAATAATTTCATGAATGTAGGCAGACTACTTTCAGATTTTGACGGATCCGGAACTGTGACTTTTTCCACTCCACCTTATGGTTTATATCGTGATGCAAGTCAATCGGGAATAAAAAATGCCCCGGTAGCATCATCTCCGCAAGGAGGGAATTATTACAGAATTGTAGGACAAGCCGATTCAGCTGTATGGTTTTTTGGTGGGACATGGTGCAATCTAAATTTTTCATCATTGTCGGTCAAAGATCCTTCAAAGGTTTACTTTAATGTATTTCTCAATAGTAACGGTAAGAAGAACTCTATCATGTCCTTTACCTTCGTGGAGTCCGGTGCACAAAAAAATTATAATGTAATAGTCGATTGGGAAGGATGGAAAATGCATTCCTTCAAACTGTCGGATGCAGGTGTTACCTCTGTTAATGATGTAAAGCAAGTAGATATAGGATTGGGTAGTGCTCCGGATAAAGGTACGTCAGGAGAAATAAATTTTGACTTCCTGATTATTACAGAGAACACACCATTTTATGAATAATGTATGTCAAACTAAAACTAATAAATTATGAAAAGATTAATTTTTACTTTCATCGCTTCTGTTTCAATTGCTGCTGTTACTTTTGCTCAAACCAATAGTGACCGTAGCGGTAACAAGCCTAATGCAGCAAAGACAGCATTCCAATTTCAATTCAACGGAAATGATCAGGATAATTGTCCTAATCTTATTCCATATGACCAGTGGTATATCTCCAATGCTTATACGGTCAACAGCATGGGTGGTGGGAAATTGCAGGTTTCTACAAATGGAACTCAGTTAGGATGGCACAGAATAAACCTAAGGTTGTCAGATGCTAATTGTAATCCTATTTCAATTAATCTGAAAGATCATCAGAGTCTGCAGGTAAAATTGACATCAAGTGTTGCTGTACCTCAATTTATGGTAATGCTTTTTGATCAGAATGAACAGCCTGCTGATGCAAATCCTCCTGTAATGGAATTACAGGTTGGAGAAAATATTTTAAACGTGACGGATCTAAACTTCGGTAAATGGAACTCCACGGATAAAATTGATTCAACCAAAATAATTTTGTTAGGATTATATTTCCGTAAGTCTTGGGATGATAATGATGGTGGAGCATCTCCTTCTGTTGTGGGGACATTTGATGTTGATTATATCAAAATAGGAGATTTTACCACTATTGCTTCTGTTGAAAAACAACTGGTTGAGTCATCACTGAATGTATATCCGAATCCTGCTAATGGAAATGTTTTTGTGGATTATAATGCATCATCGCAAACAGAGGTAATATTCTCCGATCTTTCCGGAAAGGTATTGGTGAGAGAGACTAAAAGTTATGGTAGTGGCACAGTTTCTTTTGAAACCGCTACCTTCCCTGCAGGTATGTACCTGGTTACTGTGATCACAGATAATGGTGCGGTAACCAGAAAAATAAGTCTTCAATAAATAAAAGAAACAGGTTCCGGTTCCACTTCATATGTAATTTGGTTTAATATGTAGTTTTATTTGTGATTTTCCCCCACGGAACCGGGCCTGTTTCTTTTAAAAATTCCTTAATGCCTGATAGTATTTAATTTATTTTAGCTATATTAATTGTGATATTTATTTTCTCATGCAGATTTCCGGTTATAGTTGGAAGTTTCTGGTTTTATTCCTTTTAGTCATCCATGTTTCTTATGGAAGAGATATAATAATTATTACCGGAGAAACCGAGGAGGTTCAGGTTCCTAAAGAATCCGTTGAAATTTTTGAAGATATAAACAAGCAATATTCATATGCGGAGATTTCGGATACCGCATTTCGTCATAACTTTACCAAGTTTTCCGCAACAGAATTCTCTCATGAAATCAGCTTTTTTAATGAAAGAAATTCAGTTTTTTGGCTGAAGTTTAAAATTAAAGACCTGACTTCTTTGTATAAGAAATGGGTTTTGCAGGCTCCTCTGCATAGTGAATATATGGAAATATATATTCCTACAGGCGATGGTAAAATTATTAAAAGTACCGCAGGTCAAAGTGTTCCTTTCCCGGTAAGACCTTATAAGATCAGAGCTCTTGCCTTTGATCTTCCTCCGATAAAAAATCAGGAGTATGAAGTATATTTAAAATTTTACTCTAAAACTCACCTTCATTTTTTCTTTTTAATTGCAGATCAATCCAGGTACACTGAAGTACTTGGGAAAACAAATTATTTCTTAGGAATCATCTATGGAGTGCTATTTCTTATGGCATTGTATAATTTCATTTTATACCTTTCTATAAGAGATAGAATGTATATATACTATGTTATTTACACTTTATGCTCAGCTTTTTTTATTTCATGGAAAGACGGATTCGGCTTTCAGATATTTTGGCCTGAAACTCCAGTTTTAAATCTATACCATCACAAGACCGGCTTGTTTTTGCTGTTGATGGCATTTACTCTGTATGCTCATCAGTTTCTTGATTTAAAGAAGAAGCATCAGAGATTACATAAGGTTGGTATCGCGCTTTCATCTGTTAATGTTCTGTATTTTCTTTTTATAAGTTTTGATGAAAGCCATTTTGATCCCTTGCCGATTCCTTATTTGCTGAATTTCCTTTTTTACTACGGCATGGTAATCTATTATTTGACTAAAGGTTATAAGCCTTCCAGATATCTGATACTTGGTTTTTCATTTTTGTTAATGGCTTTAATTATTATAAAGCTAAGATATATGGAGCTGATGGAATGGAACTGGTTTGTGGAATATGTTTTGAATTATGCAGTGGTGGTAGAAGCAGTTTCTATGTCTCTTGCTATCAGAGATAAAATTGTACACTTAAGAGAAGAAAAGGAAAAGGCACAGAAAGAAAAAGAACATGCGCAAGAAGTAATGATTGCGCAATTAAAAGAAAATGAAAAGTTAAAGGACAAAGTAAATAAGGAACTGGAACAGAAAGTTAGGGAGAGGACTTTGGAGCTTCAGAGAAATATGGAAGAGTTAAGTGTAGCCAAAGAAAAACTGGCAATTGCTTACGAAGAACTGGGAAAGATGAGTGTCAAACTGGATCTTGACAATTGGGATTTGAAAAATAAAATTAAAGAAGAAAGGCAGGAAAGGATTACATCCGACCTGGTTTCATATAATAAATTTATTGAGATATTTCCGGATGAATTTTCATGCATGAAATTCATATACAATAAGAAATGGGGAGAAGAAGGTGCGAACTATGAATGTAAAAGGTGTGGAAATCATAAATACCAGGAGCTGAAGACCATGAAGTTTGCCAAGAAATGCACAAAATGCAATTATATAGAAACCGTTACAGCTAATACTCTTTTTCATAGGGTTAAATTTGAGATGAATAAGGCCTTTTATATAGCCTATGTTACTTCACGCTCCACTTCAGTTTCAGTAACAGATCTATCCAAAGAAATGGCGTTGAGAACCAACACCTGCTGGAAATTTAAGAAAAGAGTGGAAGATGTGATAGAATCTGTTAAAAACAGAACCAAATCACAGGAAAATCCTAATTGGGAGTCCATTATCCTTGAGTCCTGAACACCCTGTCAGGGTCCACCCTGACAGGGTGGGGGTGATAGTTATGATTCCGATAAATTTCAACACAAACAAGCCTGATATGCCCTCTGATCCTTAAATTTTGTAGTTATAAATGTGATATAAATAATCTCAATATTTCTCCGATTTTTAAAGGTTTTGTCATCTTTTTTATAAAATAAATCCACTTCCTGCTTTTTTTCTTTTATAATTCTTTAGGTCGGGCGAAACTAAAATCCAAGGATTATGAAAAAGAGCTGTATACTAATTTTGATTGTTCTGCTTTTCAATGTGGACGGGAATTCGCAGAAAATAGTGGGGTATTTTCCTTCTTACAGGGATTATCTGGTGAATAATGTAGAGTTTAATAAAATGACGGATGTGATTTTTGCCTTTTTAAACTTTAATCCCAATACCGGAGCTTTGGATTTATCAAACGAAGCGCAGCTTAATAATTTGATTACAAGGGCCAAAGCTGTTAACCCTTCTATCCGGATTCATATTTCTACCGGAGGGGGTGCTTTTGGAATTGCAGGTTTTAACACACTAACGTCCAATAATACAGCTAGAGCCAACTTTGTAAATAATATAGCCAATTATATTCAAACCCGTAACCTGGATGGTTGGGACCTGGATTGGGAGCATCCCTCCACAAATACAGAAAAAGACAGGCACCAGCAATTGCTGCAGGAAATGCGTGTAGCCATTAATGCAAAACAGGCAGCAATGTGCAAAAAGCTGGATATATCAATTGCAGTTTCGGGAGATTTACCTTGGGCTTCTACATTGATTAATCTTGCAAGTATAAATTCGGTAGATTATATAATTATTATGGCTTATGATAGCCCTTCTTATGCAAATCATTCCCCTTTTGTACTAGCAGAAAATGCAATCAATGGATGGAATGCATGGGGTGTCCCTTATAATAAAATGTTACTGGCGGTTCCCTTCTATGGTTGGAATATTGACAGAAGTGTAGCCCAGGTTTATTCTACAATCGCCAACCCTGCTCCGGCAACTGTTTTTAATTCAACTACTGATGTTTACAACGGTCAGTATTATAATGCTGCAGCAACATTGAGGGCAAAAGTAGATCTGTCAATGAGAGCTAGTCAGAAAACCTTAGGTATCGCTATATGGGAACTTGGTCAGGATCGTGCAGGACAAACCTATTCGCTACTCGATGCAATTTATCAAAGGTTTAATTCTGTTTATGGACTAAGCGGTCAACCGGGTAACCCTTGTACTCTCCCTGTCAATTTTACTGATTTTACACTTCAGAATATTGAAAATGGACTAAGGTTAAAATGGTCAGTAACCGGTGACTCTGATAAGTCAAGTTATAAAGTTGAAAGAAGTTACGATGGCAATAATTTTCAAATCATCGGTTCGGTGCAGGGAAAATATTCTGCAGATAAAAAATCCGAATATGTATTTACCGATTATAGTCCTTTTGCAGGAGTCGTATACTATCGAATTAAACAGGTGAGCCAGGATGGGGGAATAGTTTACTCAGATACCAGAAGTATAACAGTAAGCGGGATCAACTATATTATTTATCCTAATCCTGCCAGGGGAGTCATTTCACTTGAATGTTCAGATAAAATCCCCGGTAAGGTGAGATTGTTTTTATTTAACCATACCTCGTTAGTATGGTCCGGAATTTCAGAATCAGGTGCCGGACCTTATCGGATTGATTTCGGTGATTTACCTGCCGGTGTATATTTTTTAATTATGGAATCCGAGTATGGAGTACATAAAGAGAAAATTTTTATTGAAGCAAATTAACGAAGAAAATTTAATATTAATACAAACATAATGACTATGATACTAAAGCACTTTTTCAGAATAACCGCCTCTATACTGACGATTTTATTCACTTTCCATCTTGCTATTGTTATTGCACAACCGGGAAAAGAAATGAAAACAGATACACTAAAACCGGTGCAGGTGGTTGCAAAACAAAAAGAAATTGTAGGGTACTATCCCAATTGGCGTTTGTATAACAGGCAAGGTATGGTGAAGCCTGAAAATATAGATTTTTCTAAATACACCATCATAAATTACTCATTCTTTAAGCCCAATGAAAAAGGAGAGATATTAAGCAGTGATCCAATAACAGATAAGGTATTATTAGAACAAAGTCCCACTATAGTAGAATTGGCGCACATCAAAGGAACTAAGGTAGTGGTTTCTGTAGGAGGTTGGACATTCTCCGATCAGTTCCCTGGTATCGCTGCCGATCCGGTGAAAAGAGCAAAGTTCGGACAAGAGTGTGTTAGGCTTTTGAGGCAGTATAATCTGGATGGTATAGATATTGACTGGGAGCATCCTGGTTATGAAGGACACAATGGTACACCGCAGGATAAACAAAATTTTACATTGCTGATGCAAGCCATAAGAGACTCTATAGATGCTTATGGAAGGAAAATTAATTATCGTTTTCTTTTAACCGGTGCGTTCGGAACCTATGATGACGTAATGAATATGATAGAGTGGGATAAAGTTGTACCTATAATGGATTTCATACATATGATGACTTATGACTTTAATGGTCCATGGTCTTCAGATGCAAATCACAACAGTCCATTGTTTCCGCCAAAAAGCGGACTGCCCAACAGCGTTGACTGGGTTTTTAAAAGGATGACAGAAAAACATAATGTCCCATTGGAGAAACTGACTATGGGTATGGCATTCTATGGAAGATCAGTATTGTTTCCTAAAAAAGATGCTGAAATTTATAAGGAGAATACCAAGCTGGTCGATACCATAACCTGGCCATTGTTCGAAGGGACGCCGCAGTATTACAGCATTCTGGCAGACATGAATAAGTTCGACAAATACTGGGATGATGCTGCTCAGGTTCCATATTTGATCAAGAAAGACAAAACATGTTTCCTTTCTTATGACGACGAGAAATCTATCAGGCTTAAAGCAGAACATATCATGCAGAATAATCTGGCGGGTGTGATAATATGGGAAATCACCGGAGATTATCTAGAAACATCGCCAGGGTCTGCAATTGTCGGTAAGACTCCGCTGATTGATACCGTCAATGAAGTTTTTAAAACCAACCGAAAGCGTCAGAAAATAAAACGACCAACAGAAAAAGTAAAATAAATTTTTTAAACGAAACACATGATAAAAATGAAGCTGATATTACAAATTATATTCTGTTTGGTATTAATGATGAATTCTTTCAGCCTGATTGCGCAGGATCATCCGGAATTGGTGAATAGCGGTCAATATATTTTTAAAAAGAAATGGACTGAACATATGAATACCAAGAGAGCAGGTTGGTATTTCGCAGATTGGACTTTCGAAACCAATCTTTGCGAGTTTACTCCTTCAATGGCAACATTTGAAAACGGAAAGCTTCAGCTCAAAATAGATGAAAAGCCTGCCGGAACTCCCGGAAAATTTCCTTCTAAACCATATTTCGGTGCAGAGTATGTTTCTGCAGAGAAATATAAATATGGAAGATATATAGTTAATATGAAACCTCAGACTCCGGCAGGGGTGGTTACATCATTTTTTCTGAGCTTTATCGAATGGAATGCAAATTACACTCAGGCCCTGGAATGGTATGAGATCGACATTGAATTTGCGGGAAGAACCGACAGGGTTCAGTTTACGCTTCATTGGATGGACAATACCGGTCAGCAGATGCAGTCTCATACCGTGAATCTCGGCTTTGATGCTGCTCATGGATTTCATGACTGGATAATTGAGTGGACACCATCCTTTATTAAGTTTTATGTAGATGATAACTGGCTTTATACTTTTGATGATCCTGTGCTGGTTAAAGAACAGGAGCATGAGCAATATATCCAGATGAACAACTGGATATCCAATTCACCTGGATGGGTAGGTACATTCAATCCATCGGTATTGCCGGTAATTACAGAATATGATTATTTGATTTATTATCAATTGGAAAATCCTACAGGTATTGAAAAGAATGAAGATACGGAGTTGGTTATATTTCCTAATCCGGTTATGAATAATGAAATAAATATACTGTCGGAGAATTTGAAAAATGTGCATTATAAAATATTTAATCTTCAGGGGGAAATAATTAATGAGTCGTTCGCGAAAGAAGGTCTTATTACTCTTTCCCCTGAAACCCTAAGCGGAATTTATTTTCTGGAGATTTATAATGAAAATCAAATTCCTAAACGGATAAAGTTTTTCAGGTATTAATTAATACTATTCTCTCTTCCGATATGATTGTTGCCGCGGATACATGATTATCGGTAAACAAATGGTTTAACAAAAAAGAATTTTATGAAAACACAACATACTCCATGTTCCTTTAGGAACATAATGACACTTTATTGCCTTTTTTTATTGCTGATGGCAATGAATTCAAACGCACAAACTATCATGTTTGATGATTTTACCTACAGCAGTGTAGATGATCCACAGTTGTCGTCTTTCAACAGGTGGAGCATAGTAAACGGAAGAAGCGGTCCTCCGGAAGGTGCACAGTATAACAGAAGCAATATCACTTTTATTAACGATCCTTCAAACCCTTCCAACAGATTGATGACTCTAAGTACAACTGTTAATGGAAGTACGAAAGCCACAACCCATTCCCGAATAGAAACAGCTGGCTATGATTATTTTGAAGGTACTTACGCTGCGAGGGTTTTCTTTTCTGATGTACCGTTTACTTATAAGGACGGGAATGTACAGACATTTTACACTATTGTAAGTTCATCTCTGGCAGGAGACGGTTCCAGGTACAGTGAAATAGATTTTGAATATCTTGCTGCAGATAAGTGGGGAATTGCTCCTGATCGTCCTGTAATGTACATGACTTCATGGAACAGATATATTGCTAACCCATGGCAGGCATGGAAGAGATATTTTTATTCTCAGAGATCATGGGCAGGATGGCATACATGTGTGTTTTCATGTACTGATGGGGTAAATGTTAAATTCTGGATAGATGGAGTATATTATGGCGCAATGTCAAGGACCGATAACGACGGTACTTCTGTGTATCCCAGAAATCCTATGAATATTTCATTCGCTAATTGGATTTGGAACAATGTTGTTGGAAACAGTACTGATAACAGAACTACGATTATGCAGGTGGACTGGGTATTGTTTCAAAGGAATCAGGAATTAAGTCCGACTCAGGTTGATAACCTCGTGGCTTCTTATCGTTCACAAGGACTGCAGAGAAGAAATCTTGCAGGGCAAACATTTATCACATCCTGTAATGTTCCTTCTCAGCCGGGAAATATCACAGGTAATACCACTGTTGCAGCGGGAAGTTCCCAAACCTATAGTGTTGCTGCTGTTGCAGGAGCCACTTCATATACCTGGACTTTGCCTTCAGGCTGGTCAGGTAATTCTACCGGTACATCTATTACCACCACTGTGGGTTCTGCAGGAGGTACTATATCCGTCAGAGCAAATAATAGCTGCGGGACAGGAGCAGCAAGATCTTTGATGGTCAACGTAACATGTAATTCTCCTGCACAGCCAGGTGCAATATCCGGAAATACCAATGTCAATGCCGGAAGCACTAATACCTATTCTATAGCTGCAGTAAATGGTGCAACATCATATACCTGGATTTTGCCTTCAGGCTGGTCTGGTAATTCAACCGGAACTTCTATTGTTGCTACAGCAGGTACAGCCGGAGGCACCATTAGGGTGACTGCAAATAATTCATGTGGCAGTAGTACTGAAAGATTATTAAATGTTAATGTAATTCAAAATTCAAATAACCTGGCTACCGGAAAACCCGCATACTCTTCTTCAAATGAAACCTCCGCGTTAATTTCAGGTTTAGCTGTGGATGGAAGCATGAGTACACGTTGGGCTAGTGCATACAGTGATCCCCAATGGTTGTATATTGATCTTGGTGCTTCCTTTAATATTTCCGGAGTTAGAATTTTTTGGGAAACAGCATTAGGAAGAGATTATCAGATACAGGTTTCAAGCAATGCCAGTACATGGACAACTATCAGAACTGTTACAAGCAATACATCTCTTACTAATGACCTCACAGGACTTTCCGGTACAGGCAGATATATAAGAATATATGGGACTGCAAGAGGTACACAATGGGGGTATTCAATTTATGAATTGGAAGTTTATGGTACACCATCAACTACACCTGGTTTCACGTTGAGAATAGAGGCGGAAAATTATATGCACATGTCAGGAGTTTCTACACAAGCCTGTTCCGAGGGAGGATTAAATGTATCTTCATTTGATGCATATGACTGGATGTCCTATAATGTTAATATCCCGGCTTCTGGTACCTATAGAGTATCATATAGGGTGGCCAGCCCGAATTCCAACAGAAGTATTAGACTGGAAAGAGAATCAGGTGCTATACTTATAGGAACCATAAATGTACCTAACACAGGTGCCTGGCAAACCTGGACAACAGTGTCTCATGATGTTTATCTGCCTGCCGGCCAATATCCAATCGGATTGACAACTTACAATGGTGGAATTAATTTAAACTGGATTGAAATTTCTTCTGTAGGAGCATCTGCAGCAAGAATAGCCTCTGTGAATAATGCTGACACGTCAACGGAGGTGAATCTCTATCCTAATCCGGTAACCGGAGGGAATGTAGCTGTGTACGTACCTGCAATGGAGGGAAAGGTCAATATACAGCTTTTGAATAGCTCAGGTTTACCGGTTAAATCTTTGGATGCTATCCTTTCAGATAACAGGTTGGATCTGGATGTTTCCGGTTTGAGAGAGGGGTTTTATTTTATTCGCATAGATCAGGACGATAAATCTGTAATTAAAAAGTTTTTCATTCAATAGTGTTTATATAGTTGGGTTCAAAGAGGCTGTTGATTAAGTTGTATTTCCATAGGCTATATTTCTGATTACACTCATGCCGGGAATGAAACTTATTATAGCAGCCTCTTATGTTTTAACCCCTCATTTACTATTTCCTCTTGGAATAATCCAATCCTAAATTCGATATTCTTTGATTCTTCCAGAATTCTTTTATTTTTGTGCAAAATTTTATAATTCCTAAAAAGATATTCAGATTTTTAAATTTCAGGAGTTATAATCTGTTGTAAAGCAAAAGATTATGGGTTTTCCCGGAAAGCATTGTATTACTTTTTGTAATTGTAAACCATTATAACATTGAGGGTAGGATAATTATACTTATATTTGCCGCCCTTATAACATGTATATTTTTATAGAATAAATAATAACAAAAAATGACTGAGATTTACTTATTAATCGGGGTTGCTCTTTTAGGACTAGTTTATACCCTGTTCAGGTCAGTTTGGATTACCAAACAAAGTGCCGGAGATGGCAGAATGACCGTTATTGCAAAACACATTTCTGAAGGCGCTCTTGCCTTCCTTAAAGCGGAGTACAAAGCTTTATCATTTTTCGTAATTGGTATCGCAGTTATTCTTGGTATCCTTGCGAGAGGAACTGAAAATTCACACTGGCTAATAGCAGTAGCCTTTGTAATTGGTGCCTGCTCCTCAGCACTTGCAGGTTTTCTGGGAATGAGAATCGCAACAAAATCAAATGTTAGAACTACTGAAGCTGCTAAAACAAGTCTTTCAAAAGCTCTTGACATTTCTTTTTCTGGCGGAGTGGTTATGGGTATCAATGTTGTTTGTATTGGGATTTTAGGTATTGCCATTCTATTCCTTGTTTTCAGCAATGTAGATTCAATATTCGGAATGGAACCTTGGTCAATGAGAAGAATTCTGGAGGTAATGATCGGATTCTCTCTGGGAGCTGAAAGTATTGCATTGTTTGCTCGTGTGGGTGGTGGTATATATACCAAAGCTGCTGACGTAGGAGCTGACCTTGTTGGTAAAGTAGAGGCAGGAATTCCGGAAGACGATCCAAGAAACCCTGCTGTTATTGCGGATAACGTGGGTGACAACGTTGGTGATGTTGCAGGTATGGGGGCCGATCTTTTCGGATCTTATGTAAGTACAATCCTTGCCACAATGGTACTTGGTTTGACAGTTTCAGATATGACTAAAGATATTGCCGGTGTTAACCCTGCAATTCTTCTTCCTGTTTTCATAGCAGGTCTCGGACTTGTTTTCTCTATCGTTGGTTCATTTTTTGTTAAAATCGGAGAAAACGGAAATCCTCAGAGAGCTCTTAATATCGGAAATTTCGGTGCAGTTATAATGACTGCAATTGCATCTTATTTCCTTATCAATTATTTCCTTGACGATCAGATTTCCATAAGAGCTTCAGATGGTAAAATTTTCACTTACAATTCAATAAACATATTCTTTACCATTGTAATCGGTTTAGTGGTAGGTACACTTATAAGTCTTGTAATTGAATATTACACAGGTAAAAGTACCCCTCCTGTTAAATTTATCGCAAGACAATCAATAACAGGTTCTGCTACAAATATTATCGCTGGTCTTAGTGTTGGTATGTTCTCAACTGCTATTCCTGTAATTATTCTGGCAGGTGGTATTATTGCAGCATTCCTGACCGCCGGTCTTTATGGTGTGGCTATCGCTGCTACAGGTATGATGGCAACCACAGGTATTCAGCTTGCTATTGATGCATTTGGTCCCATTGCCGATAACGCAGGTGGTATCGCAGAAATGAGTGGTCTTCCTAAAGAAGTCAGACAAAGAACAGATATATTGGATTCTGTTGGAAATACAACAGCTGCTATCGGTAAAGGATTTGCTATTGCTTCTGCAGCTCTTACTGCTTTGGCAATGTTCTCTGCTTTTATGGAAACTTCAAGACTAGAGTCAATAGATATTGCTAATGCAAAAGTATTGGGTGGTTTATTGATCGGTGGTATGTTGCCATTCCTGTTTTCAGGTTTCTGTATCCAGGCTGTAGGACAATCAGCTAATGCAATGGTTGAGGAAGTAAGAAGACAGTTCAGAGAAATTAAAGGTATTATGGAAGGAAAGGCTGAAGCAGAATATGAAAAATGTGTTAGTATTTCTACTCAGGCTGCTATCAGACACATGATTCTTCCGGGTTCACTTGCAATTGTTGGTCCTATTGTCGTAGGTTTCCTAATGGGTGCTCAGGCTCTTGGTGGATTCCTTGCAGGGGTGTTGGTATCAGGTGTTATGATGGCATTCTTCCAGTCAAATGCCGGTGGTGCATGGGATAATGCTAAGAAAATGTTTGAGTCAGGAGTTGATATTAAAGGTCAGATGTATTATAAAGGGTCTGAACCTCATAAGGCTGCTGTTGTAGGTGATACAGTGGGTGATCCTTTCAAAGATACTTCAGGACCATCTCTTAATATCCTGATTAAACTTGTTTCAATTGTTGCAATGGTGATTGCTGCATTTTTAATTGAATCATAATTGAAAGAAAATTTATAAATGTAAAGCCGGCGGTTGCCGGCTTTTTTTTTGACTTAGCTTATCGCAGGATTACCCCGGCAATGGAAAATATGGAAAGAATAAGTAGCAGTATCCAAAATGTCGCTCCTGTATAAATTCCGGAAGTAGATTCATCTGTATTATACACTGGCCCGGAAAATGATTTTGGAATTCTTTTTCCCGACTTGTCCTTTTCTGTTTCATCAGGAATACGGGTGATGTAAATTAGTATAAATAAGGTTCCGATTATCCCGGCTATAATGGCAGGTACCCAATAATTGCCCCAATTAAGAGAACCAACCGGGCTCGTCCACTCCACTGCAGCTAAAATCATAAAAAAGATAAGAAGAAAAAAAGCCCAGAACTTTTTCATGAGTCGTTTTCCGGAAAATATCGTTGCTAATCCTGTAAATACTAAAGCCAGTAAAACAGAAAAAGTAATTTCCAATAATAACATATTTATCTCCTTTTAATGAATAACAAATTTTACCTCTGATTTATCGGATCAAAGCCCGCTTTTTATTGTTCTAGTTAAAAGCTAAAGGGAAGTGCCGGATGATGAAAATGATTGGATTATGAAACAGATTTTAGTTCCTTTTGATTTTTCAGAGTATTCCAGAAATGCTCTGAATACCGCAGTTTATTTCGCCAGGGTGAAAGACATGGATGTCAAACTACTCCATGTAATTGAATATCCATTTGCCTCTTATTATAATATGCTTGGAGTAAACATGATGGAGGATAAAGCTCTCCATGAATATGAGAACAATCTTAGGGTAAGAGTTGCGGAAGAACTTGATAAGGTAATTGCCGAATTAGGTCATCATAAATTGAGGATGTCATATGAAATAAAATCAGGTAAAGCTTTCAATTCAATCATTAAAACTGCAGAATTTGATAAAGCTGATCTGATAATTTTAGGAGCAAGAGGTAGTAGTCCTATTGAACATATATTCCTTGGTGCAACCGCCGAAAGGGTTATCAGACATTCCGCTGTCCCCGTACTTACTGTTGAAAAATCAACACAGGAGTATAATATAAATTCGATCGTATTTGCCTCCGATTTCCAAGAAAAAAACATCAATAAAATTCTCGAAAGAGTAACCAGACTTGCAGAAATATTTATGGCAAAGTTATATCTGGTACGGGTTGTTACCCCAGGTGAATTCTCTTCAGACAAGGAACTAGAACAGAAACTATTAACCTTGACTGAGGCATTGGATCTTTCACCTGGCTCTATTACCATTTATGAAGATAAAAATGAAGAAGATGGTATTGTGAATTTTGCCCGTGAAGTCAATGCGGATCTGATAGCTATCTGTACACATGGTAGAACAGGAATAGAACACTTTTTTAAAGGAAGTATCGCTGAAGAAGTTGCACAAAAGTCAACAATTCCTGTGCTTACTTATAATATAGGAAAAGACCGTATAAAAGTTTCAGGAAAGCATCTTGAGCCTGGATACAAAAGGAGAAAATTTGTAATAAAAAAGCTAGGGGAGTAATAGCTGCTGGAACCGGAAGCTTTGATTTAATGGTTTATAAAATAGAGTAATTAATAAATAAAGCATATGAGATTCAATTGCATCCTTTTAGTGGATGATGACAGAGTGAGCAATTTTCTTACAGAAAAAGTGATCAGAGGAATGGGGATAAGTTCCATGATTATTACTGTAAATGATGGAAAAAAAGCTCTGGAATACATCAAAAATGAATGTACCCAGGAAATGGACGGTTGCCCGGATCTCATTTTATTAGATGTAAATATGCCGCTGTTAAATGGAGTGGAATTTATGGAGCTTTATAATAAAATTGAAAATAAGAGAATGCAAAGCCTGGTTATTGTCTTAAGTAGCACAGAACTGCCTGAAGATTATAGAAAAAGGTTGCAGGATTCGAATGTAAGCGATTTTTTAATAAAGCCATTTACTGTTGAAAAAATGCAATCTGTATTAGGTAAATATTTGCCGGAGAAAGTATGAAAGAGAAAAACGGACCCGAATTGGTGATTTTGTTTGGTAAATGAATTAAATTGTTTTGATTTTTGTTTCAGGAAATAAGCCTCGGCTTCTCTGTTTACCAATTTGCAAATGAAGAAATTTTTAAAGATTTCAGGATTGTCTTTCCTGGTAATGCTCATTATTGGAGTTATTTTCTTTATAGTTACTGCTCTTATTTTTCCTCCTGAACCGGAAAGTCTCGATTCACTTGCATTAGAAAGAGATTCCATATCTGCACACCATTATAAAATCGGACCAAACTGGGTTAAGAAAAATGAATTTGGTTTGTATGAGTTGTATGTCGAAGGAAAGCCTTTTGAAAGAGGAGTGATAAAAGGCAAGTTGACTAAAGAGCTGGTTAGAAAACAGGAAGATTTTTTTATAGCACAGATACATGAGCTTATTCCTTCCAAAAATTACCTAAGGTTTTTGAAATATTTTGTAGCCTGGTTTAATCGTGATCTGGATGAATATGTTCCCTTGGAATATCAGTATGAAATTTACGGTGTGTCTGAGTCGGCTTCCGATGAATATAACTATGTCGGTTCAAAGTATCAGCGGATGCTTAATTATCATGCAGCGCATGATATAGGTCATGCTTTGCAGGATAAAAGTCTTGTTGGTTGTACATCGTTTTCAGTATGGGGTGACAAGTCTGAAAATAAAGATCTTCTGGTCGGAAGAAATTTTGACTTTTATGTGGGCGATGGGTTTGCTGAAGATAAAATTATTGCGTTTATCAATCCGGACTCAGGACATAAGTTTATGATGGTAACCTGGGGAGGAATGATTGGTACACTTTCAGGAATGAACGAAAAAGGTTTGACCGTAACAATTAATGCCGCAAAGTCTGATCCTCCTTTGTCATCTGCTACTCCGATTTCTATTGTCGCAAGAGAAATATTGCAATACGCTTCAAATATTGATGAGGCATACCGACTGGCTGCTTCCAGAAAAACCTTTGTCTCCGAATCTATTCTGATAGGTTCACAAGCCGATGGAATGACTGCTATAATTGAAAAATCTCCAGGTAAAATTTCATTGGTAAAATCAGATGAAAACTATATAGTCTGTTCAAATCATTATCAAAGTAAAGAGTTTGAAAATGATTCTTTGAATGTGAAAAATATAAGAGAATCTGCATCTTATTACCGACACCTGAGAACTGACCAGTTATTAAAAGAAAAATCAAGTTATAATCATTCTGATTTTGCAGCGATTTTACGAGACAGAAAAGGAGTGAACGGAGCGGAGATAGGAATGGGTAATGAAAAGGCGTTAAATCAATTAATAGCCCATCATAGTATTATTTTTAATCCGGATAAACTCCTGGTTTGGGTCTCTTCTAATCCTATGCAATTGGGCGCTTATGTTGCTTATGATTTAAATAAGGTGTTTAATCTTCGTGATTCAATTCCTCAAATGGTTTATGAAAAAGATCTCACCATAGCCCCTGATTCATTCCTGTTTTCAGACTCTTTTAAAGATTTTAAAACTTTCAGAAAAATGAGGATTGAAATTAAGAAAGCTACTAAGGATAAAATAATGCTGGACGAGTCAGTTATGGAGAATTTTCTTAAATTAAACCCCGAATATTATGAAACCTACTGGATTGCCGGTGATTATTACCGGATACACCAGCAGATGGACAAAGCCAGGGGTTTTTATACTGAAGGTTTAAAAAAAGAAATTGCTACAATGCATGAGAGGAAAAAAATGGAAGAAGGACTTGCTTTGTGCAATCAATCCAAATAATTTTTTATATGCAGGCACCCGCAATTGAGTTTAAGAGCAGAGAAGAAATAAAGGCTTTTCAGGAGGCAGAACTAAAAAAGCTTATCCAGTATGTTAATCAGAATTCTGTTTTTTATAAAGAACTTTTTGCTAAACATAAAATTAATCCTCAGGCAATAAATAGCCTAGAAGATCTTGCAAAAATTCCTACAACCTCCAAATATGATCTTAATCAGAGGAACAATGATTTTATCTGTGTAAATCCTGTCAGGATAATCGATTATGTTACTACCTCCGGTACATTGGGAGACCCTGTCACTTTTGCTTTGACAGATAAGGATCTTGACAGACTTGCATACAATGAAGCAATTTCCTTTTTGTGTACAGGGTGCAATGAAAATGACGTTCTTCAGCTCATGACAACCATTGACAGGAGATTTATGGCAGGGCTGGCTTATTTCCTTGGTGCCCGTAAGCTAGGAGCGGGAATTGTAAGGGTGGGATCCGGAATTCCTGAACTGCAATGGGATACTATCAAAAGATTAAACCCTACTGCGTTGATCGCTGTTCCTTCTTTTCTGTTAAAGCTTATTGAATATGCAGAAGCCAATGGAATTGACTATAATGCTACTAGTATAAAAAAAGCTATTTGTATAGGGGAACCTATAAGAAATGAAGATTTTTCTTATAACACGCTGGGTCAAAAGATTACCGAAAAATGGAATCTACGGCTATTTTCCACTTATGCTTCGACAGAAATGGTTACAGCATTCACAGAGTGTCAGGCTGGTCAGGGAGGGCACCATCATCCTGAGCTTATTATTGTGGAATTTCTGGATGACGATGAGTTGCCTGTAAAAGAAGGAGAGGAGGGAGAGGTAGTGATCACCACTCTGGGTGTGGAAGGTATGCCATTAATAAGGTTTAAAACAGGGGATATTTGCAGGGCAAATTATGAAAAGTGTTCTTGTGGAAGAACAAGTCTTAGGCTGGGCCCGATAGTTGGAAGAAAAAATCAAATGCTCAAATATAAGGGTACCACTCTATATCCACCTGCATTATATGATTTGTTAAATGATATACAGTACGTAGAAAATTATGTGGTGGAAGTGTTTACCAATTCGATCGGAACAGATGAGATTTTGATTAGGGTAGGGACAAACCATGCTTCCGACGCCCTTGAGAAAGAAATAAAAGACCATTTCAGGGCAAAACTAAGGGTTGCACCTATGATCAAATTTGAGCCTGTAGAACTTATTCAAAAAATTCAAATGCCTGATACGAGCCGAAAGCCAATAAAGTTTTTCGACAGGAGGTAATTTTGTCAATATTATTTTTTGCAAAAAAAATAATGGCAGTTGTTTTAATTTTAACGTACTATTTGAATAATTTTTCGTTATTTTTAATCAAATTTTAATCTTAAACCTAATTAAATTTAAACCGAGATACATTTATGAAAAAAATGAAAAATTTGTTAGTGGTTATGCTTCTTATGGTATTTGCAACCACTGTGAATGCGCAAAAAATTAAACAGGAATCTGGTAACCAGGATTTTTTGAAGGGACAGTCTGAAATTAATATTGTATATGTTTATGACGGAATGAAAATCGGAAGAAAAGGTAAACCTGAATCTGAGTATACAGCAGAAAAAGTAGCTGATCACAATAAAAAAGAACCTGGAAAAGGTGATAAGTGGCTTGAGAATTGGAAAGGCGCAAGAACTCAAAGATATGAGCCTAAATTCGAAGAGCTTATCAATGATGTATTAAGCAAAAAGAATGTGAAGTTTTCTCAAAACAGCAAAGCAAAATACACTTTGATTGTAAAAACTACTATGACAGAGCCAGGCTTTAAAACTCCTGTAGCTAGCCAGCCTGCACTTGCAGATTTTGAATTTATCTTCGTGGAAACAGAGAATCTTTCTAAAGAACTTTCAAAAATGTCTTTGAAATCTGTAATGGGAGCACAGGCTATGGGATTTGATTTTGATGCAGGTAGCAGAATTCAGGAATCATATGCTAAAGCAGGTAAAATGCTAGGAAAACATTTAGCAGGTACAGTATTTAAATAGTTATTCCTGATTTTCAAATTAAAGGAGGTTGTATCAAATACAACCTCCTTTTTTTATTTATCCTGATAATTCTGGTAATTCTGGTCAGAAATCCAGATGTACAGTTCCCTTTATGAAGAACCTGTTTGCGCCCGGCTTGTCCAGATAACTTAACCTCTGGATATAATCTATCCTGAACACCCTGAAAATATTTTCTATACCTATTCCGGCTTCGGCAAACGGACCTTGAGATAAATCCGAAGTGATAGAAGGCAACTCAAACTCTCTTGCGTTTCTGTTTCTAAGGCTTCCATACACCATTCTTCCTGATATGACCTCTCTCCACTTTAATTTTCTGATGCCGGGAATTCTGTTAAGCAGATAACCTTCCAGGTGCTGGCTCACATTGAGAGAAGCATATTGGTCGCTGACAAATTCAAAAAAGTTCATTGTATTGAATATGTTTTCATCCAGGAAAAAGGTCTGATTGCCCGGATGCATTTCAAGAATAGGATAGGGTACATTTCCCCATATTTTTCCTCCTTCTATTCTATATCTGAATTCCCCAATACTTCCTGTCTTCATTCTGTGCCTTATGTTAAGAATAGCTTTTTGGTAATCATAATCTGCACCAAAAATATTTTTAAAGCCCCAGACCAGACCAAGATCGAATATCGGATAGTTGCTTCCCAGGCTTAATAAATTATAGTCGCCTCGTAGGAATTTTTCTTTATATCCGAAGTGTGTAAATAAAGTAACTTCACTGGTAGTTAGGTCAGGAATATTCCATCGGAAGCCATTTTCAGCTCGCTCAAATGATAATTTTCCCAATGGACTCAGTTTGTTATGTTTGAATTGAATTCTGTTGCTAAATCCCTGAAACCATTCATGCTCCAAAAACAATCTGTATTCTGTGTTAAAGTTCAGTCTGTTTTGTGGAAATATCCTGAATATAGTAGCCAGCAGATTGTCGCTTTTTCTGAATACTGCATGACTTAAACCTAGTTGTTCAACATCATGTCTATAGTGAGTGCCTACCAGTGTTCTTGGCCTGTGCTTAAAAAAATACTGAATGCCGGCTCCGTATTTCCACCTTTCATCCATTAAGCCGTACGCAACATGCCCTGTTATCAATATATTTTTATGAAGCTCAGGTGTGGTTCTGAGATTTAATTTTAATCTGCTCCCTTCTACAGGATTGTAATTGTACAATGTATAGTAAGGTCCTAATTCGAAATACCTGAAATTTTTATATCCTGTAAATACTGACAGGTAATTTTTAAATAAAGGTAATCTCCTGAGCGAATCTACCAAATGGTAAACTGCAATTTCATTTTTGCTTAATGTATCATGTCTGATTTTATTCCAATACTCATCATTGTATTCATAAGCATTTTCGGCAAAGGTCGAGCTCTCTTTGTTTTTTGCTATAGGATTAGGATCAGAGAAGGTGAAATTCTTGTAGGAGGTATGTTTTTTAGCAAAGAACTTTTCGGTTTTAACAGCATGTGGCACTAAAACCTCACCATGGATAACCATCTGGTCTTCCAGTAAAAACCAGCAGTTGTTATATTGGTTGTAAACCTGTCTGAATTTTACATCAGTAATCAGATTGATATTGGCATCAGAAGATATAATGGCTTCAATTTCCTTCACTGCAAAAGAAGAATCGGCAATCCACATGTTTCCTGTGAAAGTGAGTTCCTGTTTTCTTTTCGGATAGAATTTGATTTTGTAACACCAGTGATTGTCAATCAGGCTGCTATCTGTTAATTCATAATCATAATGTTTAAATGCGTTATCCGAAATTGGTGTAATAAAGTTTTTGTTGAATATCCTCATCAGGTTGACATGGATGTCTCTTTGTATAGCAAGATCAGTGAAAATGGCAGAAATGCTTTCATTTTTTATCCCTGAGACTTTCGCTGCAGTAACAAGTTCTTTTTCACCTGCCTCTTTAGAATAATAAACTTCAGAAACTGTTTCTGACAACAACACCGGAAGAAAAGGTTGACCTTCCGTGGAATCTATGTTATCAAAGAAAAAATTGAATGGCTGAAGCAGCTTTCGGTTTTTCAGTTTATCGGTTATATTTTTAATTCCGAATTTTAGCTTGCTATAAGTCTGATAATGGTAATCCGGTAAGTTTTGCTTTCTGTTTTTGTCTTTATTTTTTTGTGCACTTCTTATGATTCGGTAAGCAGGATTTTCCCCTGCAGTTACCACAATCTCTGCAAGCTTCTGCACATTTGCTTGCAGTTGTATCAGCAGGTTTTGAGACTGATATAATTTGATGTTTATGTAAAATATGGTATACCCCAGAGATTCGAATACCAAAGTATCGCAGTTAGTTTTACCTTCTATGGAAAAATTTCCGTCAAGATCAGCTACTGTTCCGCAACTTCTGTCTTTAAAAAAAATATTGGCAAAAGGAATTTCTTCCTTGGTATCGGCATCTATTATCTTCCCTGTTATTTTGGTTTTTTGGGCAAGGATATCCTGATAGGCACAGATCAATAATAAAAAGCAAAATGCAGCCCTTAAGCAAGGCTGCATTTTGAATTTAAATGTTGAATATTTATTAGTTAATATCACTTATTAGCACTCGCCTCCATTTTAATGACATGGGCAAGTGATTCAAGTACTCTGTCATGTTTTTTAACAAACGGATTGTTAAGGTCCCAGACATATCCTGCAAGTACTGAACAAATTTGCTTTTTTATTTCAGGATTTGGGTTAGGAGCGAAGAATATATCCTGAAGTGTCCCTTTATACCAGCCCATGACATAGCTTCTGAAGGTATTTACCCCTTGCATTGTTGGTTCCATAAATTCTTTTTCCCAGTCAACTGAAGCGCCTTTTAATTGCTTAGATACTAATCTTGCTGCGGTTGCACCGGAAACGGTCGCCAGTGTTACTCCTGAAGAAAATATAGGATCCAGGAACTCTGTAACATTGCCTACAAGTACGAAGCCATCGCCATAAAATTTGTCAGTAGTAACTGACCAGCCTTCAATTGTTCGTGGTTCAAAAGCAAACTCAGTGCCGCTAAATCTTTTCACAATTTGTGGTTCTGTTTCTATCATAGCCCTTAGTTTTTCTTCAGGGCTTCCTTCAAATTTTTCGAAGAATTCAGGGTTCCCTACAAAGCCTAAGGAGGTGAGGCCATTGGAAAACGGAATTATCCATATCCATACCTCAGGTGCATGTGCGACTACAGTTATCCTGTTTGGCTCGTTGTCAATATTTCGGTTTACATCCTTCACATGAGTGAACAATGTTTTTCTTGGCGGAAGATTGGATGGTCGGTCGAGGTTAAACAGTTTAGGTATTACTCTCCCATACCCGCTGGCATCTATGATGAATTTTGCTTCTATTTCACTTTTGTTGCCATCAGTATCCTGAACTGTAGTGACAGAATCAGAGCCATTGAAAACAATATTAGTTACTTCAGTTTCAAAATCAACAACTACCCCCTTAGATTGTAATTCTTCTGCAAGAGTTAAATCAAATTCGGCTCTGGGAACCTGCCAGGTCCACCCCCAGCCTTTGGTAAAGCTATTGGCAAAGTTGAAATCGCAAATGTTTCCGTTTTTAACGAATTTAGCTCCGAACTTTTCTTGAAAACCTTTTTTCTTTACGGCATCCAGGAGCTCCGCTTCTTCCAGCGCCTCCATACATCTCGGAAGCAGACTTTCCCCGATAACAAATCTGGGGAATTTCATTTTCTCGACGATTTTTACTTTAAGACCGTTTTTATGTACTATTCCGGCTGCAACTGTCCCTGAAGGGCCTGCGCCAATCACAAGTACATCTACTATCTCTCTTCTCATAAATATAATGGTAGTATTGGGTTATGTGTTAGTAAGGATAAAACGTTAAGGGTATGTTTACATTATCACCTGTAGGTGATTTTACGGCTTAAAGTCTAAAGGCCAACATAAAATTAGATAATTTGGGAGAACTGCAAAATAATAACTGTCATAAATGCCGGTGAAATTTTTTATTTCATAAGGAAATGAATTTTTATACGGATTTCTCAAATTATTTATATTTTTACGATCTTTTTAAGAAAAGGATTACGATCAAGTAATTTTTATATGAAATACTTTTAACTGCTTAAAAATTAGAAAAAGTAATACGCCGGGGAACCAAAAGAAAGATTTTTTCCTTAGACAGGCTAACCGGTACTCAAAATATACCAAATACCCAGATGATAATAATCGGTGATAAGCACCTCAGTTTAAAAGATGTATCTAAAGTACTTTTAGATAAAGAGGCAATTCAGTTGCATGAACAGGCAATTGAAAGGGTTGGAAGAAGTTATAATTTCCTGAAAGATTTCAGTAAAGACAAATTGATTTATGGTATTAATACCGGTTTCGGCCCTATGGCTCAATATCGGATTGATGAAGAAAATCAAACTCAACTTCAGTATAATCTGATAAGAAGTCATTGCTCCGGCACTAACAATCATTTATCTCCTCACTATACAAAAGCAGTTATGCTTGCCAGATTGAATTCCCTGATAAAGGGTTTCAGTGGTATCCATCCGGATGCGGTAAAACTGCTTCAGGAATTGATCAATAGGAATATAAGCCCGCTGATCTTTGAACACGGTGGTGTTGGAGCAAGTGGTGATCTTGTACAGCTGGCACACCTCGCTCTGGTTCTGATAGGTGAAGGAGAGGCTTATTTTGATGGGAAATGGCATAATACTTCTGAATTGTACGCCTCCCAAAAATTACAACCTCTTAAAATTTATATAAGAGAAGGTTTGGGTATCATGAATGGTACTTCTGCCATGACCGGTATCGGATTGTTGAATCTCTTATATGCATATCGACTGGTGGAGTGGTGTATTGTTGCCTCCTCCATGATCAACGAAATAGTGGAATCTTTTGATGATCACTTTTCTAAAGAGCTTAACCAGGTTAAAATGCATGCAGGTCAGTTGAAAATAGCCATGCATATGAATGAGATGGTGAAAGGAAGCGCCCTGGTAAGGAAAAGAGAGCAACATCTTTATAATAGAAAAATCGAAGATACAGTACTTGTTGATAAGGTGCAGGAATATTATAGTTTAAGATGCGTGCCTCAGATTTTAGGTGCTATTTATGACACAGTTGCCGGTTGTGAAAATGTACTTATAAATGAATTAAACTCTGCCAATGATAATCCTATAATCGACGCAGAAAATAAAAATATATTTCACGGAGGTAATTTCCATGGAGATTACGTTTCCCTGGAGATGGATAAGTTGAAAATTGCCGTGGTTAAGCTTTCTATGTTGGCCGAAAGGCAATTAAACTATCTATTAAATACCAAACTGAACGATAAGCTTCCTCCGTTTGTTAATCTCGGAAAATTGGGGTTGAACTTCGGTATGCAGGGCGTACAATTTACTGCTACTTCAACTGTCGCTGAAAATCAGACGCTTTCATTCCCAATGTATGTACATAGTATACCAAATAATAATGACAACCAGGATATTGTAAGTATGGGTACCAATTCGGCTCTTCTTACTAAAAAGGTGGTTGAAAATACTTTTGAAGTACTTTCTATTGAGTTTATCACCCTTATTCAGGCTGTAGATTATTTAGGTTTTGCCGAACGCCTCGCTCCGGCCACAAGAAAGATTTATTCAGAATTGCGTCGGATTGTTCCAAAATTTGAAAGTGACTCTCCAAAATATAAAGAAGTTAGAGCTGTAAAAACGTATCTGATTGATAATAAAGCAAATATATTTTAAGGGATTGTAATTGTTATGCACAATAAGAGCTATAAGCAGATATTTTCACTATATTTGCACTCTTAAAAAAAATACCCCTTATAATAACCTCAATTTCAGATTAATGTTTAAAAATATTGAGGCGGATAAGTGGATGATAATTAAAACGTTTATAAAAAATCTATTTAAATGAAATTTGCTTTAGTAACAGGCGGATCAAGAGGTATTGGCAGAGCCATATGTATTAAGCTTGCCGAAATGGGTTATAATATCCTGATTAATTATCAATCAAATCAGACAGAGGCAGAAAAAACCCTTGAATTGATAAGAGCCAAAGGTGTAAACGGAGAATTAATGAAATTCAATGTTTCCAACCAACAGGAGGTAGAAACCGTATTGGGAAGCTGGATAGAAAAAAATACAGATAAGACCATAGAGGTTTTGGTAAATAATGCAGGTATCCGTAAAGACAATCTGCTTATGTGGATGAAAGATGAGGAATGGAAAGAGGTTTTGGATATTAGTTTGAATGGTTTCTTCTATATTACAAGGTTGGTGATAAAAGGGATGTTGGTAAATAAATATGGTAGAGTAGTGAACGTTGTTTCTCTTTCAGGAATTAAAGGATTACCAGGTCAGACAAACTATTCAGCATCTAAAGCAGCTGTAATAGGAGCTACTAAGGCCCTTGCTCAGGAAGTTGGAAGAAGAGGGGTAACTGCAAATGCTGTTGCTCCGGGTTTTATTGCTACCGATATGACCAAGGATATTGATGAAAAACAATATAAAGCTCTAATTCCGGTAGCCCGTTTTGGAACAGCAGAAGAAGTTGCCGAAGCAGTCGGATTTCTGGCATCTCCCAAAGCATCCTATATTACCGGTGAGGTAATTAATGTAAATGGAGGTCTTTATACGTAAAATTTACTTGTAATAATTATAGGTGAATGGTGTTATAAACCATCATCATCAACATTAAATAAAAACAATGCATAGAGTCGTAATTACCGGAATTGGAATTTACTCCTGCCTGGGAAAGAATCTTGATGAAGTTCGTGATTCTTTATTTAAAGGAAAATCAGGAATCGTTTTTGATCCCGAAAGAAAGAATATGGGGTTCCGTTCGGCCTTAACCGGTTTTGTTGAAAAGCCTAATCTTAAAGGACTTCTTGACAGAAGGCAAAGAATAGGAATGGCCGAGCAGGGGGAGTACGCATATCTATCCACACTTGAAGCATTTAAAAACGGCAATATTACTGAAGACATTCTTGAGAGAAACGAATTCGGGATATTGTTTGGAAACGATAGTTCTGCTAAAGCTGTAATTGAAGCTACAGATACTATCAGAGAAAAGAAAGATACCACTCTTGTTGGTTCTGGTTCAGTATTTCAATCTATGAACTCAACTGTAACCATGAATCTTGCGACTATATTTAAATTAAAAGGAGTTAATTTCACAGTAAGTGGTGCTTGTGCCAGCGGTTCTCACGCAATTGGTATCGGATATTTTCTTATTAAGCACGGATTGCAAAAAGGAATTGTCTGTGGTGGGGCCCAGGAAATAAATCCATATTCCATGGGCAATTTTGATGCCCTAAGCACTTTCTCCATTCGTGAAAATGATCCGACTGCAGCCTCAAGACCTTTCGACAAAGGAAGAGATGGTCTTGTTCCAAGTGGTGGAGCGGCCACTGTTATTCTGGAAAGTTATGAGTCTGCAATCGAAAGAGGCGCACCTATATTGGCAGAAATTATCGGATATGGTTTTTCATCCAACGGAGGACATATTTCTCAGCCTAATGTGGAAGGCCCGTCAAGAGCATTGCATATGTCTTTAAAAGATGCAGGTATTCAGTCGAAGGAAATTCAATATGTAAATGCACATGCTACATCCACTCCGGTAGGTGATATGTATGAAGCCAGAGCATTGGATAATGTATTTTCAGCATCCAAGCCATTGGTAAGTTCTACTAAGTCTATGACAGGTCACGAATGTTGGATGGCCGGTGCAAGTGAAATTGTGTATTCAGTACTCATGATGAATAATTCTTTCGTTGCTCCGAATATTAATATGGAGACTCCGGATGAAGATTCGGCTAAACTTAATATTGCTACCAAAACCGTAGAGACCAATATAGATATGTTGTTGTCAAATTCATTTGGTTTTGGCGGAACAAACTCTTCATTGATATTGAAGAAATATAAAAAACAATAAAATTGAACTAATATAAAATTACCAGGTGTTAATTGATAACACAAAATACTGACCTATTAAGAAAAACTTATTTATTATGAACAATCAGGAAATAATTGAGAAAATTAACGGATTTTTAGTAGAGGAATTTGAAGTTGATGCAGATAAAATCAGTCCGGAAGCTAATTTAAGGGAAACACTTGCTTTGGATTCATTAGATTATGTTGACCTGGTAGTAGTTATTGAAAGCAATTTCGGATTCAAAGTTACCGGAGAAGATTTCGTTAATATTCATACCTTCCAGGATTTTTACAATTATATTCTTGGTAAAGTAGCAGAAAAGCAGGCTCAGTAACAAATGGCAAATTGGCGTGGTCAAACCCGGGGAGGCCTGATAGGACATAAAATATTTATTTTTATCCTTCGGTACCTGGGCTTGAAAATAGCTTATTTTGTTTTAAGATTTGTAGCGCTTTACTATCTGCTATTTTCCAGAAAGTCTACAAAAACCGCATACTCATTTTTCCGCGATGTATTAAATTATAAGGCTTTTACCAGTTGGTTGAAAGTTTATAAAAATTATTACATCTTCGGTCAGACCTTAATCGATAAAGTTGCAGTCATAGGTGGTCTCGGAGAAAAATTTTCTGTTGACCATGATGGGCAGGTATACCTCCGAGAAGTAGTTTCCAAAGGAACAGGTGGATTATTTATTAGTGCCCATATTGGTAATTATGAAATTGCAGGCCATCTTCTGAAGCAAATCAACGCTCCCAAAATAAACATTGTAATGTATGATGCGGAGCACCAAAAGATCAAGTCTTACTATTCTCAAATTTATGGAGAAAGACCTGTGAATATTATCCCGGTGAAAGATGATCTGTCTCATATTTTTGAAATTAATAATGCCATTAAAAGAAGCGAGATTGTATGCATTCACGGCGACCGTTTTGTGCCGGGAAGTAAGGTGGTAAAATGTCAATTCCTGGGTAAAGAAGCTTTTTTTCCCTTGGGGCCTTTTATCATTGCCAATAAATTAAGAATTCCTTATTCTTATGTTTTCGCTTTAAAAGAGACAGAAAACCACTATCACTTTTATGCAACTCCTTCAAAGGTGAGTGAATCAACTCCTGAAGATATGGTAAAGGAATATGCAGAAAATCTTGAAAAGATGGTATTAAAATATCCGGAGCAGTGGTTTAATTTTTACGATTTCTGGCAAGCAAAACCATAATGATTAGGAAGTATATTGGAATGAAGAAGGTATTGATTTTGTATTATAGCCAGAGCGGGCAAATGAAGAATATCCTGCAATCCATTTTTGCAGAATCAGTTTTTCACAGTGAGAAGGTCGAATTGCACTGGAAACAAATTACTCCTGTTAATAAATTTAAATTCCCATGGGGTGGAACACAATTCATGGATGTTTTTCCTGAGTCATATTTTTGTGTACCGTCAGAAGTTGAACATATAGAAGAAGGGAATATCAGTTATGATCTCATAGTTATCGGATACCAGCCGTGGTTTTTGTCTCCAAGTATTCCTGTTTCATCTTTTTTACAATCTGAGCAGGGAAAACAATTGCTTAAGGATAAGCCTGTGATTACGGTAGTAGGGTGCAGGAACATGTGGATTAATGGTCAGGAAAAGGTTAAAAAAATGATCTCAGATTGCGGAGGAAGACTTAAAGGAAATATTGTTTTGCAGGATAATCATCATAATCTGATAAGTTTATTTACTGTAATTGGTTGGCAGGTAAAGGGTATTAAAGAAAAATATTGGGGATTTTTACCTCCATCGGGTGTTTCGGAATCCGATATACAATCATCAGGAAGATTCGGGCCGGAAATCATGCATGCTCTGATCACCGGAGAATGGGATTCACTTCAAAATAAACTTAAATCATTAGGTGCAGTAAAGGTAAATACTACCCTTATGCTGCTTGAACTGGTAGGTAACCGTATGTTCAGGTTGTGGGCTACTCTAATAAGAGCCAGCGGCAAGCCCGGAAGCACTATGAGGAATATTCTTCTCCAAGTGTTTATGTATTACCTGATTTTCGCCATTTTTATAGGAAATACGCTGTTTTCAGTAGTTTCAGTAGTCAGGTCGCTCTTCTTCAGAAAATCTGTAAAAGCACAGGTCGAGTACTTCTCAGGAGTATAACCCCTCCGGCTTAGCTATATAAGCTTCTATATTCGTCTGTTTTTTCCCTCTATTCATCCTGTAGCCCTTCCGCTGTTAGTCTCTTGGATAATATGTAATAAATTCACTTAATTATTAATGGACTTTGTGTTGTAAATCATGTAAGTTTACGCCTCGTTTAAAATAGTTTATTTGTTTTAATAAAACCCCGCAAAAGGAATTTTTTTAAAGGAAAACTGTTTTAAATAACTAAGAGAATTTTTTGAAAAAAAATCGGTGATGTTTAAGGAAGTTTTCATAACAAATCTTTCTAAGTTCCTGCCAAACGACCCTGTTTCAGTGGATGAAATGGAAGGAATATTGGGAATGATAGATAATAAGCCTTCAAAAGCCCGCAGGCTTGTTTTGAGGAATAATGGTATCAAAACAAGATATTATGCGATAGACAAAGAAGGAAATATTACACATACAAATGCTGAGCTTGCAGCAGAAGCAATCAAAAGACTTTGCACTGATGATTTCAAAGTACAGGAAATTGAAATGCTATGTTCAGGTACTTCAGTACCGGATCAGATTATGCCTTCACATGGCATGATGGTTCATGGTTTGATAAATGCCAGCCAGATTGAAGTGTTTTCCCCTGCAGGTAATTGCTGCTCAAGTATGCATGGGCTTAAAATCGCATATCTTTCTGTAATGACAGGTAACTCTTCCAATGCCGTGGTGACAGGTTCAGAGTTGCTTTCACCGATTCTAATGTCTAAACATTTCAGATATGAAAGCAGAAAAGTAGAAGAGCTTGAAGAGAAGCCAATACTTGCTTTCGAGAAAGACTTTTTGAGATGGATGCTATCTGATGGCTCAGGCGCAGCATTGCTTCAAAATAAACCTGCTAAAAACGGAATTTCCTTTAAGATTGATTGGATTGAAACTTTCTCCTTCGCTAACGAATATGAGGTATGTATGTATGCAGGAGGTGTGAAAGGTCCTAACGGAGAATTTAAGAGTTATAAACTTATCGATAGCAAAGAGTGGCTTACAGACTCTGTATTTGCAATGAAGCAGGATGTAAGGCTCCTTGATAAGGTAATTGTTGAGGTGGGTATCAGAGGTCTGCAGAGAATTCTTCAGAAGAAAAATTATGATGTTTCTGAGATAGATTATTTTCTTCCTCATATTTCTTCTGAATTTTTCAGAGGAAGATTTCAAAAAACTTTAAACGAATTAAATATTAATATTCCGCAAGAGAAATGGTTTACGAACCTGACCACTGTGGGGAATATTGGATCTGCTTCAATTTTTGTTATGCTTGAAGAACTAAAAGCTTCAGGTAAATTGAGAAAAGGACAAAAAATACTTTTGGGAGTTCCGGAAAGCGCTAGGTTCTCTTATGCATGTGCGCTTTTAACTGTTGTTTAGAAAAAGATATGACCCAATTCGAGCCTATTGTTGATCAGGAGATACTTGTACAACTAATTCCGCAGAAAGAACCGTTTGTTATGGTGGATAAACTTCTTTCTTCAGAGGAGGTTAAAACTGTTTCCGGACTTTCCATAACAGATAAAAATATATTTTGTATCAACGGGGTTTTTACCGAGCCTGGCATAGTTGAAAATATAGCCCAGACTGCTGCCTTAAGAATCGGATATGTTATCTATGAGAAAACTCAACGGGGGGAAGCGTTGGAAGGTAATGCACCAATAGGGTTTATAGGCGGAATAAAAGATCTTAAGATATATTCTCTGCCTAAAATAAATCAGGAGATAAAAACTGAAATAGTTTTTGAAAAGGAAGTGATGGATGTTTCGCTCATAAGAGGAAAAGTTCATTGTCAAGGTGAGCTTATTGCAGAATGTGAAATGAAAATTTTTGTTAAAAAAGATTAAATCTCACAAATATGGACAAAGATAATGTACCACAGGATAAAGGTGGATTGGAATGGGTGAAGAAGGTTGTATATGCCACCGATAAAGATGGTAACTATACTAAAGCTCATACCTGCGGATGGGAACCTGAAAATGTAGCCCTAAATCAGGCATGGGAAGTTATTAATGAAAAGGTAGAGGAAGCCAGAAAGAAAGTGCAGGAAGGAAAAGTTAGTCCTATTGCCTACCATATGGAAAAAAATATGATGGACGAATCTCTTGTTTCCGACTATATGGGAATAAGCAAGAGGAAGGTGGTGAAGCACCTCGACCCTAAAGAGTTTAATAAACTTTCTGAGGATACACTAAAGGCTTATGCGCGTGTCTTTAAGATAACTATAGAACAATTGATAAAAACAGATTAATGTCTGAGACAATAAAAGTTAATTTTGAACACCACCAATCAGCCCATTGTGAGAATGGCGCCGTTTCAAACCTCCTGAGATTTCATAAATTGGTAATAAGTGAACCTATGGTTTTTGGTATAGGTTCAGGCCTGTTTTTTTCATACATGCCTTTCGTAAAGCTAAATGGTCTTCCTGTGGTTTCTTACAGAATTCTGCCTGGCTGGATATTTTCCAGAGTCACAAAGAGGCTAGGAATAAAAATGGAAAGCCGCAAATTCAGCAGTGAAAAAAAAGCAATGGAAGAGCTGGATAAAGTTTTAGCTAAAGGGTTGCCCGTAGGGATGTTGACAAGCGTATTTTATCTTCCCTATCTTCCTCCGGCATTAAGATTTCACTTCAATGCTCATAATATTGTTGTAATCGGAAAAGCAGGGAACAAATATCTCGTAAGTGATCCGGTACTTGAAGGAATTCATGAAATAGAATATGAAGATCTTGTTCGTGCCAGGTTTGCCAAAGGTACAATGCCTCCTAAAGGAAGAATGTACTATCCTACAAGTGTTCCATCTAAGGTGGATCTTAGACCGGCTATTGTAAAAGGTATTAAGCAGACAGCAACGGATATGCTTACAATACCAGTTCCATTCTTCGGATTGAAAGGTGCTAAATACCTTGCAAAGAAAATGAGAAACTGGCCACAAAAGCTTGGTGACAGAAAAGCCATTCTTTATTTAGGACAAGTTATAAGAATGCAGGAAGAGATAGGAACCGGTGGTGCAGGATTCAGATTTATATTTGCTGCTTTCCTGCAGGAAGCAGCCACTGAACTTAAACAGGAATGGCTTAGAGATGTCTCTAAAGAAGTTACTGCTGTAGGTGACAGATGGCGTGATTTTGCTTTCGAAGCAGGCAGGATTTGTAAAGGCAGATCTGCCAATGAGGTTTCTTTTAATACTTTGGCTGATATAATTCTGGAGTGTGCAGAAAGAGAGAAAGAAATATTCAGAAAGTTAAAAAAGATCTCTTTAAACTAAGGTTCAATGCAGGAAGCAGCAGTGGTAATAAAAAACCTTACCAAGTATTATGGTAAAGAAAGCGTAAAAGCTGTCTCTGATGTTTCTTTTGAAATAAAAAAAGGAGAGCTGTTTGGTCTACTTGGTCCTAATGGCGCAGGTAAAACAACTATGATCTCCGCCATTACAGGTTTGGTAAAGCCTTCTTCGGGAAATGTCCTGATCTTCGGTCATGATGTTGTAGAAGAATATGACCTGGTGAAAAAAAGGATTGGCTTAGTGCCACAGTCCATTGCTTTATATCCTTCGTTGACCGGTAGGGAAAATCTTAAGTTTTTCGGCCGGATGTCAGGGCTGGGAAATAAAGAAATTTATGAGAGGGTTGATAAGTGGCTTGAGATAATGGGTCTCAGCAAGAGTGCTGACAGGAAAGTTGACGGATATTCGGGTGGAATGAAAAGGAGAATAAATCTTATTGCAGGCCTTTTACATGAACCTGAATTATTAATTCTTGATGAACCTACTGTTGGTGTAGATGTACAATCAAGAATTGTAATACTGGAGCAACTAAAGGAAATTAATAAATCCGGAACTACCATCATATATACATCACATTATCTGGAAGAAGCAGAGAATTTATGTACTTCTCTGGTAATTGTAGATAAAGGGACAGTATTATGCAGTGGTACACCTCAGGATCTTTTCAATAAATATCACTGTGGTAAAAATCTGGAAGAGTTATTTATTACTTTGACCGGAAGAACATTAAGGGATTAATTCAGGTAAGCAGATATGAAGTTTTATTATTGTATGAAAAAAGAAATGCTTCTCCTCCTTAGAGATAAGGCAGGGTTGGCTATTCTTTTTATTATGCCGCTTTCTCTTATTATTCTAATGGCGCTAATACAGGATGCTCCTTTCAAAGATTATCAACAGGCAGAACTTTCTGTTTTGCTTATAGATGAAGATCAAGATACTTTAAGTGCTGCAGTGGAAAAAAGTCTTGTTTCCGGGAAGATGTTTAAAGTGAATAAGATAAAAAAGTTCCCGGGAGAAGAAGAAGTTAAACGTGAAGTGGCTGGGGGAAAATATAAAATGGCTATACTTATACCTTTCGGTGCAAGTCAGGCTTTAAGATCTAAAGCCAGAGAAGATGTAGAAAGGGTATTCTCTCCGGTTGATGCTGAAGGGCAATTTCAATTTGATAATTCCATTCAGCTATTTTGGGATCCGGAAATAAAACTTCCTGTAAAGCAATCATTAGGTGTTGCACTTGAAAAAATTGTTTCAGGTGTTCAGGCTTCAGTAATTATTTCTGAATTATCAGGAGCAATTTCTTCAATAAATCCTGGAGGTGGTAAGGTGGATTTCAAACCCGGACTTGTAGTAAAGATTCAGGAGACAGATGCTACATTAAGACGCATGCCTGAATTCACCTTGAATTCCGTTCAGCATAATGTGCCGGCCTGGTCTGTGTTCGGTATATTTTTTATTGTACTTCCTCTGGCTGGCAGTATCATAAAAGAAAGGGAAGAAGGTAGTATAATGAGGCTTAAAACCCTTCCGGTTTCTATGTTTACAGTATTAGGAGGAAAAATAGCAGGTTATCTAATTGTTGCGGTATTGCAATTTTCTGTAATGATACTTGCCGGCATTTTTCTTATGCCTGTTTTAGGATTAGATAAATTGGATATCGGCGAGAATTATCATCTGCTTTTTTTGGTTGTGTTATCTATTGCCCTTGCTGCAACAGGGTTTGGCGTGCTGATAGGTACAATATTTAAAAACCACCATCAGTCAAGTACTTTTGGAGCTGTTGCAATTGTAATATTGGGAGCCATAGGCGGTATTTGGGTTCCTGTATTTGTTATGCCAGAAATACTTAGAATGTTAAGCCTGCTTTCTCCGCTGGCTTGGAGTATGAATGCTTTTAATGACCTTATTTTAAGAGGTGGAGATATTAGTTTGATTTTACCTGAAGTAATTAGTCTTATCGTTTTTGCTGGCGGCAGTTTGCTGCTTGCTTCCTGGTATGAGAAAAATCACAGTGTTGCATGATAAACAGAACAGAAGAAAGTAGTTTGATATCTATTGTTGAAGTGCCTGTGAGATTTTCAGAGGTAGATGCAATGACAGTGGTATGGCATGGTAATTATGTGCAGTATCTTGAAGATGGCAGGGATGCCTTCGGTAAAAAATTTGATCTGGATTTTCTCGGCGTTTATTACAAAGAAGGATTTCTTTCTCCGGTGGTTCAGGTAAAAGTTGATTATAAAAGGCCTTTAAAACTTGGAGATGTGGCCGTTATAGAAACCACATTTGTTAAAACTCCGGCGGCAAAGGTGATCTTTAAATATAGAATTTTCCGAAAAAGTGACGGACAGCTGACAACAACTGCTGAGACCACACAGGTCTTTCTTACTAAAGATAATGAGTTGTCAATTACTGTACCTCCTTTTTATGATGAATGGAAAAAGAAATGGCTGAAATAACATGAGGAGTGTTTACTTAACATCTGATAATATTATTTCTTCTCTGGGGTTTACCTCTCTGGAGAATTTTAACCATCTGAAAAATGGTGTTTCGGGTGTTGCATGTGTAAATGATCCGGAGATTCTTTCAGTTCCTTTTTATGCTTCAAGAGTTTCGGACGAAAAATTAAATACAGCTTTTGCTACAGTTTCTGACAGCGAAGCTTATACCAGGCTGGAGAAGATGTTTATTACTTCAATAGCATCGGCAGTGGATAAATCTGAAGTTGATCCCAGGTCCCCCAAAGTTTTGTTTTTGATATCAACTACTAAAGGGAATATTGATCTTCTTCATCCGCAATCACCAAAATTTGGTCCGGAAAGATTGAAGCTTGCTGTTATGGCTTCTAAAATTTCTGGATTTTTCGGTAATCCGAATGAGCCTGTTGTATTGTCGAATGCCTGTATTTCCGGGGCTATGGCAATATTAGTTGGGAAAAGGTTTATTGAAAGTGGAGCCTATGACTCTGTAATTGTAAGTGGAGGAGATCTTGTATCAGAGTTTACCGTTTCAGGTTTTTACTCATTTAAAGCATTAGGTACTTCTGCATGTAAGCCATATGATGAAAGTCGGGATGGGATTTCTCTTGGTGAAGGATGTGGAACAGTAATACTTTCTTCCCGGGATTCTGATTTAGAAAGTAAGGCAAAGGTAGTATCCGGGGCCGTAAGCAATGATGCAAATCATATTTCAGGGCCTAGCCGTACGGGAGAAGGTTTGAATATTGCAATAACCAAAGCATTGAAAGCTGCTGTTTCAGTAAAAAAAGAAGATATAGGGTATGTATCAGCTCATGGGACAGCCACACTTTATAATGATGAGATGGAGGCTAAAGCTTTCGCTTCGTCAGGTCTGGATGCTGTGCCGTTGAACAGTTTAAAAGGATATTTCGGACATACACTTGGTGCTGCAGGTGTCATTGAGTCTATCATGGCAGTTTGGTCTATGATTAATAATACTTTGATTCCAAGTATCGGATACAATAACTGTGGTACTTCGGTGCCATTAAATATTATCAGGGAGTCATCATCGGTTACCTATGATAGTTGCCTGAAAACCGCTTCCGGATTCGGAGGTTGTAATGTTGCAGTAGTATTTAGTAAATAATATGGAGTATAATATTTCAGCATATTCAATAATAAAAGATCATAAGGTATATCTGAATGAATCTTTGTATTACAGCGCTGAAAAGAATATTTCATTTGAAGAATTTATTAAGGCAGTATATAAAAACTCAGGAATTACATATTCTCCATTTTATAAAATGGACAATATGAGTAAATTAGGTTTTATGGCTGCTGAGCTCGTTATTGGAAAATCTAAAATACCGGAGAAATATCCTTTGGAAGAAGTTTCTATGGTGTTTTCCAATAGAAGTTCCAGTCTTGATACTGATAATAATTACTTCGAGACCATTAAGGATAAGAGAAATTATTTCCCTAGTCCTGCTGTATTTGTATATACATTGCCCAATATAGTTATGGGAGAAATTTGTATACGAAATAAAATAAAAGGCGAAACGGCTTTTTTTATTTCTGAACAATTTGACCCTGAATTGATGGTAAATTATGTAAGTAATCTGATAGAAGTTGAAAGTGCAGGATGTTGCATAGCAGGATGGGTGGAATTGTATAAGGAAAATTACGAGTGCTTGCTGGTAGTGGTGGAAAAAGGTCAGACCAATAAAGATGAACTAAAATTCACAGTTAATAATTTAAAACAATTATATAATAAAATTTAATATCATGGACCAATTAATTAATCAATTGAAAGGACAAATAATTAAATCCTTAAAGCTCGAAGATGTAAAACCGGAGGATATCGATCCTTCCGCACCTTTGTTCGGAGAGGGACTTGGCTTAGATTCAATCGACGCACTTGAGCTTATAGTTCTTTTAGAAAAAGAATATGGCTTAAGAGTAGAAAGCCCTACTGCAGCAAGAAAAATTTTCTCTTCAGTGAAGTCAATGGCTGAATACATTACAGAAAATAAAAAAGCTTAATCAATGGGTGGTAAAGTTCTGATAACAGGAGCAGGCATTATTTCAGGGATTGGAAAGAACCTTGAGGAGAATTATAGTGCCCTTTGTAATGGTAAATCCGGAGTAGGAAAAATTTCCTACGTGGATACTGTATTTAAAGACGAGATTCCTGTATCAGAAGTGAAGTTTTCTAATGAGGAGCTGGCTGAAATGGTAGGCGCTCAGAATGAAAAGTTCATTACCCGTACCTCTTTGCTTGGCATGATTGCGGCAAGAGAAGCAATGGTAAATGCAGGAATTGAAGGGAGGTCAGGTTTCCGGACGGGCCTTATTTCTGCTACATCTGTTGGAGGAATGGGGAAAACCGAAGTGTATTATGATAAGCTTATAGCCCCAGGGGTGGTAGGTGATTTTCTTAACTATATGGATACGCACGATTGCGGTCAAAGTACAGAAAGGATTGCCGAATACTTAGGGGTTAAAGATTTTATGACTACAATAAGCACTGCCTGCTCATCCAGCGCTAATGCAATCATGTTGGGCGCAAGAATGATCAGGCAGGGAAAGCTTGACAGAGTCATAGTAGGAGGTACTGATTCCCTCACCAGGTTTACCATTAATGGTTTCAATACACTTATGATATTGGATCGTGAGCATTGTAAGCCATTTGATGATCAGAGAAAAGGTTTGAACCTTGGAGAAGGGGCAGGATTTATTGTAATCGAATCAGAGAAAGCAGCCAGTGAGGGAAACCGGCCGGTATTCGGAGAAGTTAAAGGTTATGCCAATACTAACGATGCTTATCATCAGACAGCTTCCTCTCCGGAAGGAGACGGGGCCTATGCTGCCATGTCAAAAGCATTACAGGTTGCAGGTCTTAAGCCATCAGATATAGATTATGTCAACGTACATGGTACAGGTACTCCGAATAATGATTTATCTGAAGGCAGAGCGATGGAAAAACTCTTTGGATCTGATATGCCGGTGTTTACTTCAACTAAAGCCTATACAGGTCATACACTTGGTGCAGCGGGAGGGATTGAAGCTGTAATTTCCATGCTTACAATAAGTAGGAAAATTATTTTTCCTAACATGAATTTTAGAAATCAAATGCAGGAAATTTCATGTACACCTGCTACAGAAATTATCAGAAATGTGGATGTGAGAAATGTTGTTTCCAATTCCTTTGGTTTTGGAGGAAATAACACTGCTCTGGTATTTTCAAAGATATAATTACTATGAGTATCTATATAAAAGCATTAGGAAACGTATCGCCGCAGGAAACTCTGGATAGTTCAGTATTTCTTGAAAATGTAAGAGGATACGACAAGGCTTATTGTAAATCCGTTGAGCCCAATTATAAAGAGTTTATCTCTCCGGCTGCTGCCAGAAGGATGGGTAAAGTAATTAAAATGGGCGTGGCCTCTGCAAATCTTTGTCTAAAGGAAGCAGGAGTAAATATGCCAGATGCTATTATAACAGGTACGGGACTGGGATGTATATTAGATACTGAAGTTTTTTTAAGTGCCATTCACGACAACAAAGAACAGTTCTTGACACCTACCTCTTTTATCCAGTCCACCCACAATACTGTAGGGGCTCAGATCGCTCTGCTGCTTGGTTGTAAAAATTACAACTTTACCTATGTTCATCGTGGAATGTCTTTCGAAAATGCTTTGCAGGATGCAGTGATGCTAATAAATGAAAAGGAAGCTGCTAATGCTCTTGTAGGTGGTGTAGATGAACTTACAGATTACTACGTGGAGATATTAAGAAAGATGGGTAGGCTGAAAAATGTTGATAATACCCTTGATCTTCTTAATGCAAAAGGATCAGGTTCCGCGGCCGGAGAAGGGGCTGCATTCTTTTTTATTTCTGATAATAAGAATGCCGGAAAAAATTATGCAGAATTTTTAGATGTCCATACATTTCATAAAGGCTCAGATAATGAAGTGACCGAAAATCTTGTGGCTTTTCTTAGGAAAAATCAGCTTAGCCTTAATGATATAGATGTTGCTGTTTTAGGTCTTAGCGGGGATGAAGAAAGTGATTCCATTTACAGGAGACTCATGGACTCTCAGCTGACAGGAAAAGCGATAGCGGCTTTTAAACATTTATGTGGAGAGCATACATCTGCATCAGCTTTTGCAATGTGGATGGGAGCTCAGATCGCAGATAAACAAAGGGTGCCTGGCCCTGCTTTGGTAATTGGAAATGCTCCGGCAAAAATTAAAAATATTCTTATTTATAATCATTATAGACGCATAAACAACAGCTTTATGCTATTGAAAGCATGTTAAGGTACAGGCTTACCCAGGTCTTATTTTTTGTGCTTCTGACAGGTATTATTTTAGCAGACTTATTTTCAGAAGTGCCCGGATATTTTTATGTTCTTCCTTTTGTAATTTATTTGGCAATAATTTTCTACGCTTCCTATTTCATAAATTCTGGTTTTTTTGTCAAAGCTATTTGTTCGGGAAATGAAGATAAAAAACAAATAGCCCTAACATTTGACGACGGGCCTGACCCATTGCATACCCCGCGAATACTGGATGTTTTGAAGAAAAATAACATTAAAGCTACTTTCTTTTTAATTGGAAAAAAAATAAAAGGCAATGAAGGCTTGGTAGAGCGTATTTACAATGAAGGACATATTGTAGGAAATCACACCTATAGCCATAGCTTTTGGATAGATTTCAATCCTTCTTCAAGAATAAGAGAGGAGCTTTTAAGTACAGAAAAAGAAATAGAAAACGTTATCAATAAAAAAATCAGATATTTCAGGCCTCCTTACGGAGTTACAAATCCAATGATCGCAAAAGCTTTATCTGGCATGAAATATGCAGTTATTGGCTGGAACATACGCTCCATGGATACTGTTGAAAAAGATAATCTTAACCTTTGTGAAAAAGTCATCTCCCAACTGAAGCCCGGAAGTATTATCTTGTTTCATGACACCCGGCCGGAACTTGATAAGGTTCTTGAAACCGTCATAATGGAATCAAAACGCCAGGGGTATGAAATTTCACCATTGAATGAATTGACAAATTTACAAGCATATGCCTAAGTTCAGAATTGTTTTGTTTTTCATCCTTTTGTCTGGTCCACTGTTTGCTCAGCCTCCCGGATTTAAAGTGCTAACCGACACTGCCGGTTTCAGATCCAGTCTTGCTGCTGCAGCAAAGGAAATTAAAACAATTGAAAGTGATTTTGTTCAGGAAAAGAATTTAAGTGTATTGTCTGAGAAGATTATCAGTAAAGGACATTTTATTTTTAAAAAGGAAAATAAATTGCGCTGGGAGTACAATCATCCTTTCAAATACCTTATCGTAATGAATAACAACAAAGTTCTGATTAAGGATGAGAATAAGGAGAATAAATACGATATGAAATCCAATAAACTGTTTCAGGAAATCAATAGCCTGATGATAAACAGTGTGCAAGGTAATATTCTCAATAATAAAGACTATAAGCCAGCCTTTTTTTACAATGACAATTACTTTTTAGTGCAGCTGTTTCCTCAGAATAAAAATCTGAAAGGATTTCTTCAGTCAATAGATCTGTACTTTGATAAAAAAGATTTGTCAGTGACAAAAATCATCATGGCCGAACCATCGGGTGATTATACAAATATTACTTTTTCAGCTAAGAAGTTTAACGGAGAAATTGCTGATGAGAAATTCAATATTAAGTAGTCTCCTTTTACTATTTATAGTTTTTGCCTGTCGTAAGCCTGCTGCAACCATCTCTACGGAGCAGATGGTCAAACCTGAAGAAATACTTGTTTCTCCTTTTAATAAGAAAGATTCGACCTTTTTGTATAAAACTGCTGTAGATACTTATGGAAAGTATTTAAGCGGTCTGTTGTTTATTAAAAATCTGGATAATAATCATTACAGGCTGGTTTTTACCACAGAAGTAGGAGTCAAACTTTTTGATATGGAGATCGGACCGGATAAATTATTCAACGTTTATTATTGTATTGAACAGATGGACAGAAAAGTGGTGCTGGATTTGCTTCAGGCTGACTTCAGGCAGATGCTTGTTATTCCCCCTTATCTTTCTAATACCGCTATGGTAAGTAATGCTGACGGAAATAAACGAGTGAAGTTAAAGGCAGACGCTACAGAATATCATTATATTATTGATGGGAAAACTTCTGATATTAAGGAGTTTAAGAATATTTACGGAAAGACTAAAGCTAAAACCAAGTTAAATATTATCTTTGGTGATTATTCCAATGGGATTCCCGGTAATATTTTCCTGAAGCATGAAAATATTCAGCTTTCCATTTCGATGAATTATTTAAAAAGATAGCAGGGAAAAATGCTGAAAGATAATTTTTATAAAGTAGTAAACTCCGAAATTGCAGAAGGGCAGGTAAAAACACATGTTGAGATCAATCCTGCTCATAATATTTTTAATGGCCATTTTCCCGGCACCCCTGTGGTCCCGGGAGTTTGCATGGTTCAGATGATTAAAGAATCTCTGGAAAGCGCAGTGAATAAAAAACTTATGCTTACCAAGGGAGATAACCTTAAGTTTATGAATATAGTGGATCCAAGGGTTAATAAATATGTGACTTTGGATATTATGTATAAACTTACTGACGAACAGAATATCAAAACTACTGCTGTCGTTGTCTTTGAAGATAAAGTGTTCTTCAAATTTTCAGGGAGTTTCTGTTCTAATCAATAATTTAAATCCCGGTTTTTTTTCGGGTTACTGAATTAATTCATCTTTAGATTTGTTTGACCGGAATAAAGAACCCTTGGCACAAGGTTCAATAATGGCTGATTTGACAAAATCCACATACCGCAAAAAATTTACAGAGTTTAACTGCTGTATATTAATTCCTACCTATAATAATGCTCACGCTCTTGCAGGAGTCATTAATGATGTACTTGAATATACTTCTAATATCGTCATAATAAACGATGGTTCGACAGATAATACCAGGGAGATTCTTCAGTCCTTTCCTGATATTACTGTACATCACCAACCCAAAAATATGGGCAAGGGAATGGCATTGCGTACCGGATTTAAAGTAGCATTGGAGAAAGGTTACCATTATGCAATTACCATTGATTCCGACGGGCAGCATATGGCAGAGGATCTTCCGGTTTTTATTGACAAACTTGAATTGGAACCGGGATCTATTATCATAGGAGCCAGAAACATGGACCAGGCCACTGTTCCCGGTAAAAGCAATTTCGGAAATAAGTTTTCCAATTTCTGGTTTTGGTTTGAAACAGGAATTACACTTCCTGATACCCAAAGCGGATATCGTTTGTATCCTTTGAGGGAATTGAAAGATTTTAAATGGTTCACTGTGAAGTATGAGTTTGAAATAGAAGTAATAGTTAGGGCAGCATGGAAGGGTATTAAGGTTTTATCTGTTCCTGTTAAGGTTTATTATGCTCCTAAAGAGGAGAGAGTATCCCATTTCAGACCCTTTAAAGATTTCAGCAGAGTAGGAGTTTTGAATACAGTGCTTGTTACTTTAGCAATTCTTTACCACAAACCCTTGAAAGTTTTGAAGTCTCTGCATCCGAAATCGATTGCAGGGTTCGTAAAAAAAAACATCTTTAGCAGAGAAGAATCAGATCTGAAAAAGACTCTGTCAGTCATGTTCGGTGTGTTTATGGGAATATTTCCAATCTGGGGTTTCCAACTGCTTGTTGGTATTCCATTATCCCATTTTTTCAGACTTAACAAAGCCATATTTATTATGGCGGCCCATATAAGTATTCCCCCGATGATCCCTGTGATCATCTTCCTTAGTTACTATACCGGTGGAATAATATTAGGGACAGGAAGAGAAATTCCGTATTCCGGATCCATCACTGTAGAAACAGTAAGAGAAGATATGTACCAATATGTTGCCGGTGCTGTTTTGTTTTCCTTTATCGCTGCAGCAATCTTTGGTATAATCACCTACGGATTGCTTAAAATGTTTCCAAGAAAAAATTCTGATTTGTCACCCTCAATTGAAATTTAATATTGCATGTCTTCAATATTTCTTCTCTTATATAATTTCTTTCAATCAAGAAGGTGGCTGCTTGGCTTGTTTATTCTTGCTGTTGTTGCTATAGCAGGATTTTTCGCTTCAAGACTTGATGTACAGGAAGATCTGAGTAAGGTCATGCCTAGTGATGAAAAGATAAATAAGATGAATCTTGTTTTCCGCAATTCAAAATTTGCCGACAAGATGGTATTCAACATTTATCTTTCTGATAGCACTATTGCTGCGGATCCGGATAAACTGGTTGATTTCTGTGAAGAAATGGTAGAAGGTCTTTCTTCACTTCAGCCTGATTACATAAGTGAAATCAATCATAAGGTATCGGATGAAATGATGGGAGAGGTGTATAATACTTTCTATGAAAATATCCCTTTTTTCCTTGATGAAAATGATTACAAAAAGATTGAAGAAAATATTCAGAGAGAAAATCTTGATTCGGCCTTTGCAAGAAATTACAAGACTTTAATGTCCCCCGCAAGCGTGGTCCTAAAGCAATTTATAGTGAAGGATCCGGTAGGAATAAGTTTTCTGGGTTTGAAAAAACTTCAGGATCTGCAGGTGGAAGATAACTATGAATTATATAATGGTTATGTAATGACCAAAGATCATCGCAATCTTTTGTTTTTTATATCGCCTGCCCACTCAAATAACGAGACAGCAGCGAATGGTGTGATGATAGATAAAATGGAAGGGCTGATCGATAGCCTGTCCACTCTACACAAAGGTGAGGTTAACGCAGATTATTTTGGCGCTGTGGCTATGTCCGCGGCCAATGCTAAAAGAATTAAAAGCGATCTGGCTCTTACAGTTACCATAGCCATACTAATACTGGTAGTATTTATCAGTATGTTTTTCAGAAGAGCAGAAATTGTATTTTTGATATTTCTCCCTGTTATTATTGGCGGACTTATTTCCCTTGCCATAGTTTATTTTATAAAACCTGATGTGTCTGCGATTGCATTAGGAATGGGTTCGGTTCTACTTGGTATAACAATAGATTATTCACTACACATTTTTACACATTTTAAAAGTACCGGTTCGGCAAAGTCGGTGATTAAAGATCTTACAACACCATTATTGTTGAGCAGTCTGATAACTGCATCCTCTTTTGGCTGTCTTATGTTTGTGAAATCTGAGGCATTACAGGATCTGGGTTTGTTTGCAGGTATAAGTGTAGTCAATGCAGTACTTATCGGATTAATTGTGCTTCCGCATTTGCTTAAAAGGAAAGCCAATGAACAAAATACCGGCCATGTACCTCATGCAGGTGGTCTCTCTTTTATTTACAAATACACTTCGTACAGATTTGACAAAAATAAATACCTGATAGCAGCAATAGTGATTATTACCTTTGTATGTTCTTATACCTACAAAAATGTGACTTTCGAAACAGACATGCTCAAGATGAATTATGTTTCGGAAAAGCTATATAACGCACAAAAGAATCTGGATAAAATCAGTACGATTTCACTTAAGTCAGTATATCTGATATCCAGTTCAGATAATCTGGAAGACGCTCTTGCAAAGAATGAAGCTTTAATGCCACAGATCAATGCTTTAAAAGAAAAAGGTGTGGTTAAAAGTTTTTCTACTGCGACACCATTACTCCTTACCAAAGCTGAACAGAAAAGACGAATTGACCGGTGGAATGCATTCTGGACTCCTGAAAAAATTTCAAAGCTAAAAGCAGATATTAATGATATAGCACCAAAGTATAAATTCAGGACTGAAGCTTTCGGAAGCTTTTACACTTTTTTGACAAAGAATTATGAGGTGGTATCCCTGGAGGCAATGGAAAATCTCAAAAAATTATTCCTTAATGATTTTGTTACTGAGAATAAGGAAATGAGTACCATAGTTACTCTTTTGAAAGTAGAGGAGGAGGATAAACCTCAGGTGTACAGTTCTTTCACCGAATCCGCCAACCTTACAATTCTGGACAAAAAATACCTTACGGATAAATTTATCAGCATTCTGAATGAAGATTTCAATATGTTGGAAGTAATGTCTCTGCTATTGGTCCTTGTTATACTTATAATTTCTTATGGACGCATTGAATTGGGATTGATATCATTTCTCCCTATGTGTCTTAGCTGGCTTTGGACTTTGGGGTTAATGGGCATATTCGGGATAAAGTTTAATATCATAAATATCATTATTTCGACATTCATACTCGGCCTTGGCATTGACTATAGCATTTTTATTATGAGCGGTTTGCTGGAGGAGTATAAAACCAATGCAGAACACCTGAATTCATATAAAACATCCATATTCTTATCTGCTTTTACTTCAATAGTTGGAATTGGCGTATTGATTCTGGCCGAGCATCCTGCACTTAAATCAATTGCCTTTCTTTCGATCATAGGAATGTTTTCAGTAATTCTGATTTCATATACTGTTCAACCGTTGTTGTTCCGTGGACTTATTACAAACAGAATCAAAAAAGGTAAGTATCCATATACCGCCGCCACTTTATTCTTTACCATATTTGCTTATTCATATTTCCTGTTAGGGTGTATCATTCTCAATTTATTTTTCCCGGTACTTCTTTATCTGGTACCACTTAATAAAAGGCGCAAGAAATATGTATTGAATTTTATGATTATGTGCTTTACCAGGTCTATGATTTATATCATGGCTAATGTAAAAAAGGTAATCATTAATAAGGAGAAGGAAGATTTCAAAAAACCGGCTGTAATAATTGCCAATCATAGTTCTTTTCTGGATATACTTTTAACATTGATGCTTTATCCAAAGCTTTTGATAGTAACTAATGACTGGGTTTGGAATTCTCCTTTTTTCGGAAGAGTAGTGCAGATGGCAGGGTTTATAAGGGCAGGGGGAGAAGCACCGCCGGAAGAAAGGTTAAAGGAATTGGAAGAGGCAGTGAAAGACGGTTATTCCATAATTATATTCCCTGAGGGAACAAGATCTGTTGATGGAAAGATCGGCAGGTTCCATAAAGGGGCATTTTTAATGGCTGAGAAATTAAATATAGATATTCTTCCTATTCTTATTCATGGTGCAGGAGAAGCTATAAGCAAAGGTGATCTGCAATTGAAGAATACAACAATCTCAATGAAAATCCTTCCTAGGATAAAGCCTGAGGATACAAGGTTTGGCAGTTCTTATTCAGAAAGAACCAAGCAGATCTCAAAGTATTTTAAAGCAGAGTATGCTGCATTAAGAAATGAACTTGAAACACCTGAGTTTTTCCTTGACAGATTATATAAAAATTACCTTTACAAAGGCCCGGTATTGGAATGGTATATGAGGATAAAATTACGGTTGGAGGATAATTACAGGTGGTTTGATCAGGTGATCCCGAAAACTGCCAGTGTGACTGATCTTGGATGCGGCTATGGTTTCCTTCCGTATATGCTATCCTTCCTGGGTGAAAATAGAAAAATAACCGGAATAGATTATGATGATGAAAAAATCCAGGTGGCTCAGAATTGTTTTTCCAGAACCGGTAATGTCAAATTTGATTGTGGTGATATTACCTGTATAAATTTAGAAAAAAGCGATGTGTTTGTAATTAGTGATGTCTTACATTATCTTACGCCCGCTCAACAGGATTTGGTAATTAAGAATGCCGCTGAAAATGTAAACGAAGGAGGTATGGTAATCATCAGAGACGGGGATAAGGATAGCGGGAAAAAACACGAAGGAACTAAACTTACTGAATTCTTTTCAACAAAATTCCTTAAGTTTAATAAAACTCAGAATCCTCTATACTTTATGTCAGGAGAGCAAATTATTTCTGCAGGGAAAAAGCTTGGACTTGATGCAGAAGTTATAGATAATACTAAATTTACATCCAATAAATTTTATATATTAAGGAAACCTAAAACTGAAATATTAATACCGGAAACCAATGGCCAAATATGATTTTGTGATAATAGGTAGTGGATTAGGAGGTCTTCTTTGCGGATATATGCTGGCCAAGGAGGGGCGATCTGTTTGTATTCTTGAGAAGAACAGGCAGCTGGGAGGCAATCTGCAGATTTTTGTGCGAGATAAAGCGATCTTCGACACAGGTATTCATTACATAGGAGGATTAGATAAAGGCCAAAATCTTTACCAGTATTTTAAGTATTTCGGTTTAATGGATAACCTGAAGCTGCGTAGAATGGATCCTGAAGGATTCGATGTGGTCGCATTTGGTGATGATCCGGTTGAATATCCATATGCCATGGGATATGAAAGGTTTCAGGAAAGGTTGTTGGAGAAATTTCCAAAGGAAAAAGAAGCAATTTCGAAGTACTGTGCAAAACTACAGGAGATAGGCGCAAGTTCACCATTGTATAATGTTCAGGCCCCTTCAGGTGGTGACTTTTTCAGAACAGAGTATCTTACCATGAACGCAAGGGATTATATAGCATCATTGAGTTCTAATACTAAGCTGCATGGAGTACTGGCAGGTACTAATTCATTGTATGCAGGTATCGGCGATAAAAGTCCCCTTTATGTACATGCCTTGATTGTTAATAGTTACATTGAAAGCTCTTATAAATGTATTGATGGTGGAGCTCAAATCGCAACACATTTGTCTAAGGAGATTAAAAGGTTCGGAGGGGAGATTAAAAATTATGCAGAGGCAAGTAAGTTTAATTTCAGCGGCGATGAAATAAAATCAGTTGAGCTTAAGTCAGGTGAAACGTTTGAAGGAAAAACTTTTATTTCCAACATCCATCCTGCAAATACTATGGAAATGGTTGGACAGGGAAATATAAGGAAAGCTTATTATAACAGACTAACCAGTCTTGAAAATACCTGTGGGGTTTTTATTCTGTATGCTGTTTTTAAACCTGATACATTCAAATATTTAGACTACAATTATTACTATCATAAAAATCAGGATGTAGTGTGGGATCCGTTGGAAAATAAAAACGTTTCATGGCCACCTTCTTACGCTATGTTTATTCCGGCTTCTTCAAAATCTGAGAAGTATGCAGACTGTGCAACTGTCATGGCCTTTATGAAGTATGATGATGTAAAGCCATGGGAGGACACTTTTCATACTATACCCAAACACAGGACAAACAGGTCTGAGAGTTACGAAGAATTTAAGGAAAGGAAATGTCAGGAAATTATAGATGTGGTAAATGAGAGATTTCCGAACTTCAGGAGTTCAATTAAGTCTTTCACCGCAAGTTCGCCATTAACCAACAGAGATTACATAGGTATAAAAGACGGGTCCATTTATGGTGTTCTTAAAGATCATAAAGATCCTATCAAAACATTTATTCCACCCAAGACCAAAATACCTAATTTGTACTTCACTGGGCAAAATATAAATCTTCATGGTGTATTAGGGGTAACGATCAGTGCAGTAACCACCTGTGCTGAGTTTTTAGGAATAGATTACCTGATAAACGAAATTAAAAAAGCACAATAACAGTGTGAAGTGCGAAGTAACAGTGCGGAGGAAGAGAGATAAGAATTCCTTCACACTGTTACTCCGCACTGTTTCTGATTAATCCCAAAGCCGGCCCTGCCATAAAAGTCGTTACCAGAGCCATAATAACCATCATTGAAAAAATTTCTTTGGTAAGAATGCCTTCATCGTATCCTACATTCAGTACTATCAGTTCCATTAGCCCTCTGGTGTTCATTAAAATCCCGATTGTAAGAGCATTTTTCCACGATAATCCGATAAACTTTGCAGTTAAAGCGCTGCCTCCTAATTTTCCAGCAACAGCAACCAGAAGAATAGCTATACATACAAACCAGAGGTATCCTGAGTTTAACAGACCTATTTCGGTTTTTAATCCGGTTACCACAAAGAAAACCGGTATAAGGAGTACAAGGCTAATAGTCTCAATTTTTTGAGCGATAAGTTTTTTAAATGGTTTGTTTTGCGGCATTACAATCCCCGCAAGAAAGGCTCCGAATATGGCATGAATACCAATTACTTCAGATAGGAATGCAGAGAAAAGCATAAGTAACATTGTAAGGGCAATGATACCTGTATTAGGATTCTTTTTTGAAAAGTATTTTTCATCCAGCTTTTTTAAGAAAGGTTTTATAAAAAGAAGCATAAAAACTACATAAGCCAATGCAAGCACTATGGTAAAGATAGCACCGGTTATTCCTCCTGCCTTCACTATCGCAACCACTACCGCCAAAATACACCAGGCAGTAACATCGTCAGATGCCGCACATGTAATAGTGAGAACGCCGATATGGGTATTTTCCATTTTCCTTTCTTTTATTATTCGGACCAATACCGGAAATGCAGTAATGCTCATGGCAATACCCATAAACAAAGCAAACGAAAGGAAGGATATTCCCGGAGGACTAAAATCTTTATATATATAGTAAGATAATATTATTCCAAGCAGGTAAGGTATTATAATACTTGCATGACTGATAAGAACGGCTGATGACATATCCTTTCTTATCAGATGAATGTCCAGGTCCATACCTATTACAAACATGTATACTATTAAACCGATCTGACTCAGCAATTGAAGGTAAACCAGAGATTCATCAGGGAATATATACGAAAATACGCCTGGAAAAAACATGCCCAGGATACTTGGTCCTAATACAATTCCTGCAGTTATTTCCCCAATGACAGCCGGTTGATTGAATTTCTTAAAAAGGTATCCGAAGCCTCTGGCAAAGATGACTATTACACCAATCTGTAATATTAGTAAACTAAGTTTATGGTGGGAATTGTCCGCGAGCTGCTTAAGGAATGAATCTATAATAGATCCTTCACTTGTTTTAGGTTCAGCAGGAGTAATGTTTCCCTGGTTAAGAAAGATAAAAGTTAGTACACATATGAAGAGAAATAGCAGTGTTAAATAAAAATACAGTTTTCTCTTTTTACTGTTATCCATAAAAGTTCACATATGGCTAAATTAAGACTCGTGTCTCTAATAAGCTTTGAAGCTGTAAGTTAACCATAAGTTTTCCTCGGGGAAACCACAGGATAAATTTTATTTTAAAAATCAGTTTCTCCTGCAACTGGAATCAGGATGAAATACCAGTTCTTTCCGTTTTGGGTTATTGTTATTTAAAATACAATGATTGGCAGGTTCAATTTCATTGCTGTGAAACAGAGTATTGTAGAATTGATAGATATTGGAATGTGTGTTTAATAACTCCATGTCCAGGAAGTAATTATGCTTTCTCCCGGCAATAATGTCAAATTTGATGTATTCCGCATTTTTGGCAAGGGGTTTCCTGTATTTTTCACCCAATTGATTTTGGAGTGTTATAAGTTTTGCTCCGGTAAGAACAAAATCCCTTTTGTTGGAAGTAATATATATGGATTTCTGAAAGTTTATCTTTTGAACCCATTTGGCATGTTTTCTTTGTTTGACTGCCGGAGCGTTCATGATAATATTGTCAAAAAGAATATCTGATGGCTTTTCTGCATCTGAAAGGATGTACTGTCTCATGAATTCGTTTCCTAAACTATGAAGGAGTAAAGTGTAATTTCTGTCATCAATCTCATAGTTTCTCCTATAGCTTTGGAAGTCCAGCATAAATTTTTCAAAGCATTTTTTTGACCGTTTTAACTTTTTCTTTGAAGTATAAAAGTTTTCCATAGATGATAATCCATCCACTCTCGTAGGCCAGTCGAAAGCGATGTAACTAACGCTGTATAGCTTTTTCATTCTTATTCCTGCTTCAAGTACGTCAGTGAATCTTTTGCCATCTCCATGGACATATAGCAGTACATCGTCATGAAAAGTCAGACTATGTGTGGTTTGTTCAAAGTCATTTTTACACGTGATTATCCATTCGTTGTTTTTCCAGTATGCTACCAGATAATGAATTTTTTCTTCCTGCTGTAGATCATGGCTGAATTTAATATGTTTTGTATTTTCAAATTTTCTATTGGTAATGATGATGATGCTGGTATCTTCCTTGGCAGGAACATAACTACTGTCAATTTTGATTTTATCCCAGTCTACATAAGTATTTCCCGGTTCGCGCAGTTGTCCAAAAACATTGATAAATGAAAACAGAATTGCTCCCAGTAAAAATAACCATCCTTTAATCATGATATTATTCCATCTTCTCTATCAGAATAAGTCAGGAAAATTCAGGATTGTTTTGAAAGAAAAGTTAGTTGAGTGGAACCGGCTGAAAAGCTTAGAGTTAAATAATGGGATTTTTACCCTTGAGGAAAAGTTATTTTAGCTTTTTAAATTGTTCAGGCATTAATTCTCGTTCCCATTTTGCAAGAATTACCGTTGCTACTGCATTTCCTATAAGGTTGGTAATAGCTCTAGCTTCGGACATGAAGCGATCTACGCCCAGCAGGAGAACAATGCCGGCTACCGGCAAAGTATGCATTGAGGCAAGGGTTGCTGCTAAAACAATATATCCTCCTCCTGTCACCGCAGCTGCACCTTTTGAGGTAAGCATTAAAACACCTAACAGGAGTAATTCATCATACAATGTCAAGGCTGTGTTAGTGGCCTGGGCAATAAAGATGGTTGCCATTGTCAAATAAATTGAAGTTCCGTCCAGGTTAAATGAATACCCTGTTGGGATAACAAGACCGGTAATTGTTTTGGAACAACCGGCTTTCTCCATCTTTTCCATAAGTCCCGGTAAAGCTGATTCTGAAGAACTGGTACCTAATACAAGCAGAATCTCTTCTTTAATATGGGCAAGCATTTTAAAAATGTTGAAGCCTGCAAACAAACATATGCTTCCCAGAACAAAAACGATGAATAATAAACAGGTGATGTAAACACAAAGCATAAGCAATCCCAAAGAGGAGAGTAGTTCCAGTCCGTATTTTCCTACGGTAAAAGCTATTGCACCAAAGGCTCCGACAGGAGCTAATCTCAAAATGTAGTGAATGATTTTGAAGAAAAGAACATTAGCAGATTCAATAGCCGAAACAACAAGTTTTCCTTTTTCTCCAATGCCAATAATGGCAAAGGCTGTTAGTATTGCAATAAAGAGAACCTGAAGAATATGGCCTTCGGCAAAAGCCGAAATAAAAGTTTTGGGAATAATATTAAGAATGAAGTTTATGGTACTGAAGCTGTCTGTCTGGCTTGTATAAACTGAAATTTGTGAAGTATCGAGGGATGCCGGGTCAATATTCAGGCCTTTGCCCGGTTCAATAATTTTAACTACCAGAAGACCGGTTACAAGAGCTAAAGTGGTGATCAGCTCAAAATAGATAAAAGCTTTTATACCGATCCGGCCGATTTTTTTTATTTCTTTTATGCTTGTAATTCCCAACACCACTGTAGTGAAAATTACAGGGGTGACCACCATCTTGATGAGATTGATAAATAAATCTCCAAGTGGTTTCATCGCCTCTCCGGCTTTTGGGAAAAATGCTCCCATTAAGACTCCTGCCAAAATTGCCAGGAGTACATAGAAATAAAGTGTTTTATGGAGTTGATTTTTTTTACTACCCTGCATAAAAAAATAAAACGGCACATAGCCGTTTATGCATAACTTTAAATACCGTCAGACAAACCTATTAATGATGAGGTTTATGGTGCGGATGGTGTTTAGCATGATGGTGTGGCTTAGGGCCTGCATTGGAGTATGTAGGGCATAAATGCTGAGGAGCACAAGAAGCCATTAATATAACGAAGGCCACAAATAGTAAAGATTTAATTTTCATAATTTATACCTGTTTTTGAAATTGGATTCAATAGTGAAACAATAAGCATTGTAACGATAATAGGATAATTTCGTTACAAAATTTCTTTTAATTGCAATAATATTGTTTGTCCTTTACATTTAAAAATAAATAACCGGGAAATCTTTAAAAAAATACAATTATTGTGCATTCGGCATTAGTATTGGAAAAGTACAATTATCTGTTTGTTAAATATTGAAAAATATAGCCTCATTTTATAATAAATTATATTTAGTTAAATTGAAGAGCAATGCATAAATCGGACAATGCAAAATATTTATTTATTATAAATCCTATTTCTGGAATAGGTAAAAAGGCATTGCTGCCGGAGCTCATCAGAAAAGAATTTGATTTGGCCGGTAAATCTTTTGAGATCGTATTTACTGAATATGCCGGACATGCAACAGAACTTGCTAAGAAGGCTGCTTTGGAAAAGTATTATGCTGTGGTGGCGGTTGGCGGAGACGGAACCATCAATGAAATTGGCAGGAGTTTAATAGGTACAGATACTGCATTGGGTATAATTCCTGCAGGTTCGGGAAATGGACTTGCCAGGCATCTGAATATACCTATGGCTGCAGATAAAGCTGTAAAATTCCTTGCTAATTCTGTTCCCGTAAGCATTGATCATTGCCTGATCAATGAATATCCTTACTTCTGTACTGCAGGGGTGGGTTTCGATGCCTCAGTAGGTATGCGTTTTGCAAAACAACCTAAAAGAGGGTTCACCACTTACATCAAAACAGTTGTCGCAGAATATGGTAGTTATAAATGCTCCGAATATATGTTGGAGATAGACGGAAAGAGATTTAGTGCTCAGGCTTTTCTTGTCACTTTTGCCAATGCCAGTCAATATGGAAACAACGCATTTATTGCTCCGCAGGCAGACCTTCAGGATGGGTTAATTGATGTTTGTATATTGCATCCATTTCCTCTTTATATTTCTCCGTTAATAGGCTACAGGTTGTTTTCAAAGAAAATAGCTTCTTCAAGATATTTAGATATTTTTAAAGCGAAAGAAGTTAAAGTTATCAGAAAGAGTCCCGGGCCTGTTCATTTTGATGGAGAACCTCTTGAGATGGGGAAGGAATTAATTATTAAAATTATTCCTGATCAACTGAAAGTACTGGTGAGGAAAGGGGAAGCCAGTAGACAGTAGGCAGTAGGCAGCCAATGGTTCTGTTTAAATAACTGTGTCATTATTAAAATTATTATCTCTGTTGGAATGTGGTAAAGTTTGAAAAACTTTTCCATATTTCAACAGATCTTTAATCTTTCAGGATATTTAATTGCTA
>JBKBUF010000067.1:0-2014 GCA_046290815.1 Cytophagaceae bacterium
AGCACTTCTATCCTGACCAGTTTCAAAGTGAAATAAAGGATCAGCGTAAAGCGTGTAATTGGTATCCTTCACATAGGTGCGGCTATTAATAATATTATCTGCAGCACGACGTAATATTCCGCGTCTTTGAATCGGAAATAGCCTTACTTTGTAAACATTATCAGAATTAATAATGGTATCTGTGTCCACATGGAAAAAGGGCCGGATGGAAGGATGATGCTGAAGGTTTTTGATATGCAATAACTGCTCTGCAGGTAACATCATTTCCCTCTGCATGAGATAGTAAATCTTTTGGCTGAACGTATCTTTAGCTTGAAGGATAAGTAAAGTTAAAAAAAGAAAAAAAAGATTTCTAACCTGCATTTTTTTCTCCTCTGATCATATTGAATACAGTTAAAAAGATTATCTGAATATCCAGCAAAAAGCTCCAGTTTTCAATGTACCAGGTGTCGTAACGAACTCTTCTTATCATTTTCCTGGGATCTTCCGTTTGGCCTCTTAAACCATTTACCTGTGCCCAGCCTGTAATTCCCGGCTTCACGAGATGCCGAACCATAAACCTATCAACAATTCTCGAATATTCCTGGGTATGCTTCAACATATGAGGCCTGGGACCGACCACAGACATATTACCGATCAAGACATTAAAAAATTGTGGTAATTCATCCAGATTGGTCTTTCTCATAAACTTTCCGATTGCTGTGATCCGGGGGTCTCCTACCCTGGCTTGTCTTTCATCTGATTCCTGATTGACCCGCATCGACCGGAATTTGTAGCAAGAAAAAACCTGATTTTTCCGGCCTGACCTCTTTTGAACAAAAAACACCGGACCTTTGGATGATAGTTTAATAAGCAATATAAAAATCGGAAAGAGCCATGGAAAAATAAATATAATGACTAATAGCGAAAATAGTATATCGAAAGCCCTTTTTACAAACCTGTTCCACAAACTCTCCAATGGTTCCTTTCTGATGGTAAGTACCGGAACCATATTGTAAAAATCCAGATCCACCTTCTTATTTAAAAACCCTCTGAAGTCAGGCACTATTTTAAATCGAATAAGGTTATTGTCCGCAAAATTGCTAAGCTCTCTTATAAGTTTGCTGGATTTCAGAGGAAGGGCACAATAGATTTCATCAATTTTCATTCTGAAAGCATAAGAATAAACATCTTTCACTTTACCAATAATAAGGTCCTGGTGCAGGCACTTGTCCGGGTTGTCATCAAAAAAACCCAGGAAGCGAAATCCATGTCCCTGATCTGAAATAAAATATTTAAAGATTTCATTTCCCGCCGATCCTGCCCCTAAAACAATCACATTTCTATAGTTCGCCCCCCGCTTTCTGTAAGCTTTTAAAGAATAATAAAAAACCACACGCCATATTAATATACCTACTGTCATAAATGCATAAGTTGTCATCAGATGAGAGCGGGAATAATAATAGCCTTTTATCATAGCTATAAATGAAAAAATAATCAAAGCATGTAGACTTAAGGCTTTGATAGAATTCCATAAGACGTTATTAATGCTTGTGGTTCTGTCTATGTAATAAACAGGTATTACAACCATAGAAACAACCCAGGCCAGATTAAACAAAATAAGTAAGAACACGAAATGATCATTAAAACCGAGATACCGGCTAAGATCATTTACAATAATGTAAGCAAACAAAAAGCTACAGTTGGTTAAAGAGGAATCACCAATAAAATTTATCAGTTTTAAAAATCTGCTATAACCTCTTTTCTGCATTTACTTGAAAATCTATAGAAAGATAAACCTTCATAAATTTAAGAAAAATATATAATTAGAAATATTGTTCAATATAAACATAACGAAATAAATATATCGAAATTAGTAACCTCAAATCCTAAAATTATTGACTAATTAACATTTTATTGTAATCGGAAAATAACAATGCACCATTTTCGGTAAATAGGAATGCACCAATTTCGGCAACAAGAATGCACCAGGTGAGCAAATATATTTGATTAATTTTCCTGATCAAGGAAAGTC
>JBKBUF010000001.1:0-295831 GCA_046290815.1 Cytophagaceae bacterium
AGCAATTAAATATCCTGAAAGATTAAAGATCTGTTGAAATATGGAAAAGTTTTTCAAACTTTACCACATTCCAACAGAGATAATAATTTTAATAATGACACAGTTATTTAAACAGAACCCGTAAGCACCCTGCTTTTTGATTTTTTAAATTAATTTTCCATTGCCTAGCGATGACCTTCATTCTCCACCGCAGTTCGAACTTTCGGCTTTTGACTTTTGACTTATAACTTCAGGCTTAATCCCACGCCCCTCACCTGATTCATCATTCATCATTCATCATTCATCATTCTTAATTCTTAATTCTTAATTCTTAATTATCTTCCCTCCCGCTTTCCTCTCACCACTCTCCCAAACTTCATACATATACATCCCTTCTTCCAATCCTTCAAGATTCACCTCCTGTCTTTCTGAAGTAAGCTGTACTGTTTTTACCAACCTTCCTGCTATTGTGATCAGTCTGAATTCTGTAGGATCTCCTGTTTCAGGAAGCTCTACTGTAATCCTGCTCTTAGCAGGATTTGGATATAGCCTTACGGATTTTGCATAAGTATTCAATGTAGAAGTAACCACTCCCTCCTGCACCAGTAAGCCTCTAATAAAATCTGTCTCTACTGTATTGTCAACCGTGTGCATGGTCTCATTGGTAATGATCGGACTGTTGTAATCGAAGTAGATGTATGCTTTATTGCTGATGATTGTTCCTAATGGTGTTGATTCAGGAACGGTGATTCTGAACGATACAAAACCGTTGCTACCTATCTGATTTCTTGCACTGTCAGGCAGGTTAATGTTGTAGTGGTTGAAAGTAAGTACTGCTTTTCCTTTTCCACTGATGTCCAGTTTGTAGTTATGCGAACTACCACCCTGAATAAATGATCCCGGATCAAGGGCTATATCGAGTGTATCTACTATTCTTACAGTATAGGCTGTATCTGTCCCGGTATTCTGGAAGCGGATGATGTATTCCAGTTCCTGTCCTGGTACAATTTTCCTGTTTGCTCCTATTCCCTCAGGCCTTGTAAGTTTATCATTCGGGTCATAGCTGTCGATAATAGGATTGCAAGTGATGGCTGTTTCTTCATCAAGATCATCTAAAGGAGCAGTGGTAACCATTCTTTTGGTTTTGTTTGAACTGTTACCGCAATCTTCCACCGTTGCTCTTGGTCTGCTTCTTCCCGGATGCAGCGGATGCTGATCTGCTTCAAGTCGAACAGTTTGTCCCATTGCAGGATAATTAACTGTAAGTGATTGTCCGCTTACAAGTTTAAAGCTACCTGTGTACACCAAAGTATCATTTACAAATACCCTGTATTCATTATTGCCGGCCATGCTACCTGAACCGCCGTTGGTTATAGTAAAAGTAGCAGAGCCATTCACACAAGAGCCTGTAACTTTAACAAAAGATTTATCCCATGACTGATTTTCAGCCACACAATTGGAGGCAGGACTTATGGTAGCTTTGATGCATTGTGTAAGTCCTCGTATGGCTTCGTTGCCGCAGATCACAGAGTCGGTGATGGTGATTTTGCCGCATGCATTAGCGGCTATGTCGCCTAGATTGTAAGTAAGTACATTCCCCTGCTTGGAACTCCACATAGGAACAGAAGAAAGAGGTACTACATATTCAGGATATTCAACTTTTATTTGAGCTCCGGATGCCGAAGCATTGCCATAATTGCAGTAGGTGACATAGCTTGTACTCTTAAAGCAGCGGCGCATTCTGGTGCTTTGGACGTTGACGTTAAGCAGAGCACATTGTTTGATCTCATTGGCAAAGTTGAAGCAGCAGGTGTCTTTGGAGGAGCCTTTTAATGCGACGGTGTGGGATGGTGAGCATTGAGGGGTGAGAAGTTTGGAGTTGATGGAGTTGAATTGGGGGGTTAAGGTATAGGTGACATTTCCGGAATCTACTTGTACTTTGTAACTTCCAAAATTATCAGATCCTCCATAAAATGGTCCAGGATTAGTTTTTATTATAATAGAAGATAAGGGATATGCTTCCTTAAAGTCACAATTTTCTGATGGCAAAATAGAAACTTTCCCATAAATATTATTATAACCAATAGGATCAGTATTCAACCTTACCAATTTATTGTAAGCAATTTTGTTAAATAATGAAAAGGTGAATGCTCCAGCAATTATTTTCCCATTTTCTTGTAATGCCATTCTTAAGATTGTAGCATTTGCTCCAGAACCAATATTAAAACTATTATCTATTGAACCATCAACATTTATTCGTGCAATGTAATTTCTAATTGTACCATTGTAAGTAGTAAAAGAACCGCATATATATATTTTTTGATCAGGTGTAATAATCATATCTTGAATACCATTGTTAGCTCCAGTTCCTGAATCAAAATAATTATCAACACTTCCATCCTGATTTAATTGAACTATTCTGTTTTTAATAATTCCATTAAAACTTGTAAAGTCTCCAGAAATTAAAATTTTTCCATCAGATTTGATTTGGATGGATTTAACATTATTATTAGCACCTGATCCTACATTAAAAGTATCATCTATTGTACCATCAGGATTTAACCGGATTATTCTATTTTTAAAACTTCCATTGAATGTAGTAAAATCACCTCCTGCAATTATTTTTTTATCTGGCTGAACAACAATTGAAAAAACAGAGCCATTAAAGCCGCTTCCTATTGAAAAAGTATTATCCAAAGATCCATTTTGATTTAATCGAACCATCCCATTTAGTTGGAAATTTCCTCCAACTATAATTTTTTTGTCTTGCTGGATGGCAATAGTATATAAAGTTGAATGTTGGTTTATGTCAGGGATAAATGAGTCATCAATACTTCCATTTGAATGAAGCTTAATCAAGTGTTTTGTGGATGTTGTATTATATTGATAGATTCTTCCAGCAATCATTATTTTATCATCCTCAAGTATCTTAATATAATTTATACTTTCCTTAATTATCCCAATTTTAAATCCCTCATCCAATTGCCCATTAGGTTTATATCTTATAAGTCTTTTGTCCAGCATTAAATTATTTAAACTTTCGAATACTACTACTTTACCATCCTTTTGTATTGCTAAAGCCCCTACTGCTCCATTAGATTCTGAATTATTTAAAAAACTTTCATCTATTAGTCCATTTGAATTTAATCGAACTAATTTATTTTTAGAATAACCACCATATGTCACAAATGCACCTCCTAAAAGGACTTTGCCATCTTGTTGAAATTCAATTTTTCTAATGACTCCATCTGCTCCTCTAAGATTTCCGAATGTATTATCTGGACTTCCATCCTGATTAAGTAAATTCAGATATGGTCTATTCCCGCTGTTATATGTAGTGTATTGACCTGCAACTAATATTTTATTATTATTAGTAATTACAATTGAACGTGCGATATCATTTAATCCTGTTCCTACATTAAATGTTTGGTCTAAAGTTCCATCAGAATTAAGTCTAGCTAATCTATTTCTATTATATCCACTTATGTAAGTAAAATTACCGGAAACTACAATTTTACCATCGTTTTGCACGGCAATACAATTTATACTATTGTTAGGGCCTTGTGGATTAAATGAATCATCAAAGGATCCATCATTATTAATTCGAAATATGTACTCGTAATATCCTCCATTAAAGGTCGCCATGAATTGACCACACGCAATAATTTGGTCATTTTGAAAGTCAAACTGCCAAATAATAGGTGATGACAAAAAATCATTCGTAAGTCTGAATGAATCATCAATACTACCATCTTGATTGATTCGTAAAATTCCTTTTCTGTTTTGTCCGTTAAAAACAGTAAATCCTCCGGCAACTATAAATTTATTGTCAATTGTTCTTTTAATTGAATATATTCCACTACTTGCGCCGGTTCCAATGTTAAAATTACCATCAATGGACCCATCTGAATTCAATTGAACAAGTCTGTTGCAATTAACACCGTTAAAACTGGTAAAATTTCCACCTATAAGAATTTTGCCATTATCCCCTAAACATATAGTTTGAATTTCATCATCCGCTCCTGTACCAATATTAAATGTTTCATCAAATGTCCCATCTTGATTCAATCTTGCAATTCGATTAGCAATTTTTGTCTTATAGTTCGTAAAACTTCCGACCACTACAACTTTTCCATCAGGTTGAACTTTCAAATCGTTAATTGTATTATTAAATGTACCAATTCCAAATATTCCATCAGGCATGCCCGGATGCTGTGCAAAGCCCCAATGTTGAAGCAATACAATTAAAACGAAAGCAAGTTGAAAAGTAAATCTTTTAAAAATCCGCATAACTTTAATAAAAATAGTTTTACCAACCCTTATATACGAAATAACCAGGGGAAAAAATAAAGATAATAAAAGTTTTTTACAGTAAAAAAAGCTAAAAGCTTTAAGCCGTAAGCCTTAAGTGGAAAGGATATATATTTAACAAGTAGGTTATCGAAATTTAACTGATCCCTCCTGCGTCGGGATGACAGGTTATCGCTGGCCAGAATGCCCCAATTAGCAATTTGGTTAAATCAACCAGATCGCTTCGGCATTATTTTATTAAACTTTCTTTTATAATTCTACGACCAGTTTTCATAATAAAAATTTTCGGTGCGTTGCGATGACGTATCAAACATCCAACATCAAATATCAACGTAAATTTCACCAGATTGCTTCAGCATTACTTTATACAACTTATGAAATGATTTTAGTAAGATAGGTTAAATTACCATTTTCCCATGCTTCGCAATGACGCGGTAATTTTGACATTCAACACTCAGCATTTATCATTCATCATTCATCATTCAACATTTATCATTCTTAATTCTTAATTCTTAATTCTTAATTCTTAATTCTTAATTACCTTCCGTCTTATCCACTTCTCCACCCCAATAATCGGAAGTATAGTAAATCCTACTGCAAAAGACATCAGCAAAGCTTCAGGGTTAAGTGGTGCTGAGTGAAATAAAAAATTCATCGTTGGAAAATATATAAAGGCTGCCTGACTTAACAATACGACAAGGATTCCAAGGTATACCCACAGATTTGAAAACAGGCCGATCTTGAAAACTGAATAGTTTAGTGATCTGCAGTTGATCAGGTAAAACACCTGAAAAAATACCAGTGCTGTTACGGCCATGGTTTGTCCTTCTGCCAATGCTATATCAGCCTCCACTCCTGCAGCCATCTCAAGATCATATTCCCAAAGGAATAATCCCACTGCCCCTCCTGCCATGATCAAGCCAACCAGCAATGTTCTGAAGATAATAAGCTTGTTCAATATCGCTGCACCTGGTTCTCTCGGAGGCCTGTCCATCACATCCGGCTCCATGGCTTCCATTGACAATGGTAAAGCTAACGCTACAGCAGTAATCAGATTTACCCATAGTACCTGTACCGGTTGCATTGGACGTAAAAGCATTCCGTTTATAATAGGGAAAAATACTACTGCTATCAAAATTACCAGCGCCTGAGCTAAACTTGTCGGCAATACAAAAGCAATAGATTTAAGGAGATTGTCATACACTCTTCTTCCTTCCTCTACCGCTGCTTCTATACTTTCAAAATTATCATCAGTAAGGATCATGTCAGAAGCGTCTTTTGCCACCGCTGTTCCGGTAATGCCCATAGCCACACCAATATCAGCTCTTTTAAGTGCAGGTGAATCATTTACTCCATCACCTGTCATAGCCACTACCTGATTGTTGTGCTGAAGTAGTTTTACTAATCTTAGCTTATGCTCCGGAGCTACTCTTGCAAAAACATTGGTATGCACCACTTCTTCCTGAAGTGTTTCGTCATCCATTTCCTGCAGTTCCCGGCCCGTGATCACCTTGTTATTACCATTCAATATTCCCAGTTCTCTTCCTATTGCAGCCGCAGTGCCCGGATGGTCACCGGTAATCATCTTTACATTGATGCCTGCATTATGACAGGTTTTTATGGCTTCTTTCACTTCTATTCTGGGGGGATCGATCATGGCCTGTAGTCCGAGAAAGGTAAAACCCGATTCAAGATCCGTTTCTTCAATATTGTTTTTTCCTTCGGGTAAAATCTTCTCTGCAAATGCTAAAACTCTTTTACCTTCATTGGCATAATTTCCGGCTGCTTTATAAATCGAATTTTTATCTGTCCGGTCATTGATCAATGGAGTAACCACTTCAGGAGCTCCTTTGATCATCAAAACTTTTTTTCCCTCTGGTGACAAATGCAAAGTGGCCATAATTTTTCTCTCCGAGTCAAAGGGAATCTCATCTATTCTTTTCCATTCATTGCGAAGTTGTTTTTCTGTCATACCTGCTTTCCTGGCAGATGTCACAAGCGCTGTTTCAGTAGGATCTCCTACACCTTTCCATTCCCCTTCTTCCTGCTCCAGGCTGGCGTCATTGCATAACATCCCTGCTCTTAACAATGATATATAATCAGATGGCTGTCCATTCTGTCCCTGAGCTTTTACAATTTCTCCTTCAGGTGCAATGCCTGTTCCGGTAACCTCATAAAAAACTTTTCCTGTCCACATAGCCTGAACAGTCATTTCATTTTTTGTCAATGTACCTGTTTTGTCGGAGCAGATCACTGTAGTGCTGCCAAGAGTCTCCACTGCTGTAAGATGTCGAATGATTGCTTTTTTACCAGCCATTCTCTGCACACCTATGGCGGAGGTGATGGTAATGATTGCGGGCAATCCTTCAGGAATGGCCGCAACGGCCAAAGTAATGGCTGAAAGCATTGAATCTATGAAGGTGTATTCCCTGAACATGCCTATCACGAATACAGCAATGCCTACAAACAGGATAGCTATGGCTATATCTCTGGCAATTTTTTCAAGTGAACGGGTAAGAGGTGTTTTGAGTGATTGAGTAGTCTGCAGTAATTCTGAAATTTTCCCTATTTCTGTTTTAACACCGGTAGCAACAACTACGCCGGCACCGGTACCTGCTGTCACAAGCGTACCGCTGAAACCTATATTTTTCCTGTCTCCTGAAATAGCATTCTCTTCCACCGGATCGGTAGTCTTATATACAGGAACAGATTCTCCCGTCAGAGCTGCTTCATTACATTGCAGGTTTTTAACAAATGTTAGCCTTATATCTGCGGAGATACTGTCTCCCGGCTGTAATAAAACATAATCACCCGGAACCAGTTCCTGCGCAGGTATACTGGTCTGTTCACCATCCCTCACAACGGTAGCATATTCAGGAATCATTTTCATCAGATCCTGTATTGCCTTCCCGGCCTGGTATTCCTGAATGAATCCTATAATAGAATTGATAACCACTACAGCAAGTATCACCATACCATCTGTCACCTTGCCCATCACTATAGCTAATATAGTCGCAGCAAGTAGAACATATATCAATGGATTTCGTACCTGCCGGAAGAAAATCCGGAAAATGCTTTCCTGCTTATATTTTCTGAAAATATTGTGGCCGACTTCCTCAAGTCTTTTTTGGGCTTCTTGTTTATTTAATCCTGTGGTACTAGTATTTAATAAGCTGCAAACTTCCTCTTTTTTCAAGGCATGCCAGGCTCTGTCTTGGGAAAAATCAGACATGAAAATCTCCTTTCAGTAATTACCAAAAGATTTTAACTGAAAGGAAGGGGAAATGTTTGATGTAATTAAGAATTAAGAATTAAGAATTAAGAATTAATATTTTCAAGTGCCCTTACTCTACCACGATCTTCTGCACTTTATTCTCACTGCCTGTCAACTTAACAAAATAAGTTCCTGAAGGTAGTTCGGTTGTTGGTAGCTCTAAATTGAATGTATCTGAATTAACCGGGCTACTGAAAACCTGTTTCCCTAACGGATCATAGATACTAAGATAGATATCCCCTTCACCACCGGCTGAAATTTTAATGGAAAGATCCTCTCCTTTTTTGACAGGAATGGGATATATATCCAATGTTACTGCATTGGAAACTGCCCGGATCACTGAATAATCAGAGGTGCCATCCAGGTCAACTTGCTTTATTCTGTAATAAATTAAAGTTTCTGAACCATTCAGTTTGTCCTCAAAAGAATATGAGCTTACAGATGATTTGTTGGCTGCACCTTTAACCTCAGCTATTGCATCAAAAGAAATTCCGTCATAGCTTTTTTCTACAATGAAATGTGAATTGTTTTTCTCTGAAGCAGTAAGCCAAACCAATGTTGCATTGTTGCCAATTTTCTGCACGTTAAAATCAAGCCATTCTACAGGGGCAGGACAATTTTCTGTAGCACAAATAAACAACCTGCTGCAGGCATTATTTGAACCAACCTGGAAGTTCATATTGAATAATGAACCTGAGCTTTGTATGTTACCATCTTTTATAGCGGAAATCGCTCTGATCACATTGTTGCCAGTGTTATCAACCAAGGGAGTTTGCCACAAATTACTTCCTGCAGCAAGGGTTCTGTTACAATCAAAGATACCATAAGCTCCACCTGATGCTGAAAGCTGGAACCAATATCTTCCCGGAGCCAATGTGTGATTGGTGGCAATCGTTTGCACCGTTTGAGCTGCGATAGTCAAAGATCCTGAAGAAGCTGTATATATAGCTCCTCCGGTAGGACCGTCATAATTACCGGGAGGGGTACAACCTCCGCACCATGGACCTGCATTGGGACCGTTGTTGAAAATGCTGAAAGTAAAGGTGCCGGTATTCCCCCAGCCTGTCTGCTGAACGAAGCTTACTGAATTCAATGTCATAGTCTGATTTACCTCTACCAGCAACAATGAATTACCATTGTAGTTTACAATGTTTGCCGGACATGGAGTTGATGCTGTAGTAGTTCCGGGAATTAAAGTGCCGGGGTAACTGGAAACATCTTCTGCATACAGGCCTGAAGCACATCCGGGTGTTGTGGTATTAGTGGCCGAATAAGCAGGGGAAATACTTGGATTAGTATTTCCCGGGTTCAATGCTGTACCAACTGAAGCAACAGTATACCATTTCACCTGAGAAGCTCCCACTACTGAAAAACTTGAGGTATTTTCAGCTGCACAGTAGGTGCCGCTTCCTGAAAAACTGGAAACCGGATTTGATATTACCATTTCATCACTTGCTGAGCCGCAACCTGCTCTGGAAACATCTACCCTGTACGTTCCTGCTTGCGTCGCAGTGTAGGAACTACCGGTTGCCCCGGCAATGGATGTTCCGTTGCGAAACCATTGAACAGTTGCCGGAGGAGTCGATATTCCTGAATTAATCGTATGATTTACAGGTGCACAAAGTATTACATCCGATCCCAGGTTAACTGCTATGGGCTGAACTCTGAATACAACCGAATCGGTACGCGGACAACCGGGAATATACTCGTAACATAGAAATATTTTTGTACCATCTGCAGGTGTCGGAGGTACACTGTAAGTAGTACCTGTACCTAATACTGCTCCTCCTGAACTCTTCCAGGTATGACCATATGAACCGGGTAATCCGGGATTCAATGCATAAGGAAATGCAACATTGCAATTTAATACCTGATCCGGTAGGTCGCTTGCCTGACCTAGGGTAGCCAGGTTTGTGATCTTTTCACAACCATCGGTAAAAGAAATATCATCCAGAGCAAGGTCATTACTGGCATTACCTCCTCTGAGATTAATAATTTCAATTGTAATGTTGGTATTGGCCGTAGCGGTATAGGTCGTAAAATACTGATTCCAGTTATTCGTTAAGCTATCTACTCTAACTGTACCCATATCCACCCCTGCTATGTTAAATTTTAATATAGGTGAATTCGGAATATAAAACCCACCTGGACAAGTACCGCAAGGGGTGGTATTGTTTATAGCTATATTGGCAAACCAGGCAGAAAAGAAATAAGTTTTTCCGTTTTCAACTGCAACAGTAGTTCTGTAAATAGCCTGGTTAGTAGAGTTATTGTTAAAGTCAAACACCAGCATCCTGTTGCCCGCACCAGGGGTATGGTCAGTCATATTTGCAAAATATCCTGTATTATGATTGTTCGGATTGGTGGTAACAACAAACTGGTCTCCGGGTAATGGATTACATGCACCTATGCAATTGGTAAAGTCGTTAGTAAATCCTGTTACGCCAGATTCAAAATCACCGTTAACTATTTTTTCTGTACCTGGAGTAGCGGGACATATTTGTGCTTTAACACCACCTAAATAAAAAAAGGAAATAAAAATGCTGAATAAAAATTTTTTCATAACAAACCGGATTTCAAAATATGATTTTATATATGCATAGTTGAATTATATTCTAGTTCTAAAAGAAAAGTAACCTGAATTATTAATAAGACTTATAAAAAAACTTATAATAACCAGGATTAAAACTCAAAAACATCAATTATGTAAGAATTACGAGGTTTTGATCTATCGAGTTTTAGCGATGGGATTTCGGTAGGCGGTTGGCAGTAAGCAGTAGGCGGTAGGCAGTATTCAGTAGGCAATAGTATGCCGTTAGCAGTTAACAGTAGGATAAATTAAAGAATCCAAATTTACTGTTTCGAACAGACAAAACCTGTTAAGTGCAGACTTCAATTCTTTTGTGAGAAAAAAACTTCTAAGTTGTATTTAATACCAGACTTCGACTCACTGCCTTCCGGCAGGCAGGCGCTACCATTGACGTATTTGTTATAGGCTTTTTAAAAACGATGCAGGGAGATATTTTTTTCTTCTTTAGCCGAAGGCTTCCTTTGCCTTCTTAAAATTCCAACCTACATCTTTGCGTTCTTTGCGCCTTCCTTTGCGCCTCTTTGCGTGAAATAATTTTAAACCGTCATCGAATATTGCTTCTTATGGTTTAAGTTAAGCCTCAGCCTGACGGTGCATTTGACTACACAAGGTAAACATCTCCCTGCCTACTGCCTACTGCATACTGCCTATTGCCTACTGGCTTTATCGATGATCCTGAAAATCCCCCTATGAATCTCTTCAGTGTGTTCCGGAGGAAAGTCATGTCCCATGCCTTCTATCCATAATGTTTCGGCATTGGGGATTATTTCTGCAGTCTTTTTACCATGGATGATGTTAATTAAAGGATCTGTAGTTCCGTGTATCACCATGGTTGGTATTTTAAGATTTTTTAAAGCATCTATCCTCGATCCTGACAAATGAATGGCTGTACCATGTTGTGCAAAGGCAAAATAATTCTGATCTTTTCTATGTCTGATATTGAACAAAGCATCTTCTGATAATGCTTTGACTCTTTCCAGACTTAAAGGTTTTCCATACAATACTTCTCTTGCAGCAATTTTTCTGCTTATTTTGTTCTTTTCATTATCAGGAAATTTGTACCTGATGGTAGAAGCTGCCAGTCTGGCGACCATTATTCGAGGTATAGGAACCAGGGTTGTATCTTCTATGTAGGGAGAAGACATAATTGAAGTAAGGCTAATGGTTCTGTCAGGATATCTGATCGCAAAAGTCTGAGCTATCATACCTCCCATAGATAAGCCAACGATATGAACCTTATCAATTCCAAGTGTATCAATGATTACCTTTGTATCTTCTGCCATATCTTCCATTGTGTAGGCATTGCTTTTACTCCAGTTGCTCATCCGGTCAGATAAGCCGGTAGCTCTATGATCATACCTGATCACATGATAACCTGAATCTACAAGTGGCTTGATGAAATACGGAGACCATTCCAATCCGTCTACCCCTATTCCCATTACAAGAAGTATCGTACCTTTTGATTTTCCAGCTGGATTTATGGATTCATACCAGATATTTACGCCATTAGATGATACGAATCCGGTATCACCTAAAATCAGATCGGGTAAAGGTTGAGATATTACCTTTTCTATAACCGGTTTTGCACCTTCAGGAAGGTCCGGGGCGAGAAAGAAGGCCACCAGGTATACCAGGGTAGCTAATGAAGCGAAAATGGCCAGGAGCCAAAAAATTATTTTTTTAATGATCCTCATTCTTTCTGGTTTATTTCTAACACCTCGGTCCCTGTAATAATAAATAATCTATCGCCTTTTTGTTTTTTCATCATACACAATCCGGTAAGACTGCCGAAGGCAGGCAAAATAAGATTTTTTTCAGTTATGAAAAAACAAGGTAGCTTGAGACTATGGCCGGGCCCGGTTTTTATATGTGTTCCCGGATGAATATGGCCGGCAATATTCATATAAGACCCTTTGATTTCCACAGGTTCATGTGTAAAAACAAAAGGTGCGATGCTTAACTTATCCATTACCGAAACTCCTGCCTTCTGATACTTTTCATCAGGAAGTATATCATGATTTCCGGAAACCAAAATTATTTCGGTATTGCAGCTATTCACCAGCTTTTCAAAAAGTTTCCATTCACTATTTTCTTTGCTGTGAAAAAGATCTCCCAGAATAAGAAGTTTATCCGGACAAATACTATCCAGCAATTCTTTAAGCAAACCTATGTCTTTAAGCGCTGCATCAGACAATAAGTTGATACCTTCTTTCCTGAAATGTGCAGCTTTTCCTAAATGAACATCCGCAAGAATAAGTATATTCTGCTCTTCCCAGATAACAGCTTTACAGGGCAGTAGCAACAAATGCTGATCTTGAAATTTTACCTTTTTAGATTTCAAATTATGCTTCCAGTTTTAGTTGTGCTTTCAGTTTTTTTATTCTTGTCTCAAGATCTTCATTGGAATACTTTTCTCTGAATCGTTCAGCCATAATAGGAAAACAAAGAGGAGAAAACTTCTCAGTATTGTTTATAATTATTTTTTGGGAGTTAATCCTTTTAAAGGTTTTAATAAGCCTTGCGATCGACAATTGAAAATCCGCTACTTCATCATAAGCCTGCCTTAACAACAAATTACCGGGCTCATACTCTGAAAATACTCTGAAAAACAAATGACTTGAAGCCTGCAGGTGTCGCGACTTGATCATTTTGCCCGGATAACCCTGAAATACCAAACCTGCAATAGAAGCAATGTCTCTGAATTTTCTTACTGCCATTTCTGTAGCATTGATGCAATTCATGGCTTCTGATCCAAGGTTTTCCATATCAAATAATCGTGATCCCACTTCTGATTCTATATCAATTTCGGTATCCGACAACAACTCAAATCCATAATCATTCATGGCTATGGAAAAAGAAACAGGCTGATGTTTTCCAATCCTGGATGACAAAACTGCAGCCATACCTTCATGTACCATTCTGCCTTCAAAAGGAAAGAAGAACAAATGAAATCCTTCTTTGGATTCTGTTTTTTCAATAAGAAATTCATTAGCGGCAGGTAATGAAGATACAGCGTGCTGCAATTCCAGCAATGGTTTTATGGCCATCATCTCTTTCTCATGAATGTCACCATCAAGAAACTCCTGTAACTTGGCTCTTATCATATCTGACAGCTGGGATGATAAAGGCATTCTTCCACCCTGCCAGCTTGGGATTCTGCCCTTTCCGGATTTGCTGTTTCGTACATAAACATCCATATCCTTTACTTTTACCATTTCCAGATTTTTTCCTACAAACCAGAAAGTATCTCCCGGACTGAGTGAAGAAATAAACCATTCTTCAATTGCTCCCAGTCTTTTACCTGACAACATTTTCACTTGCATCATGGTATCGCTAACTATGGTACCAATGGACAATCTATGCCTCATAGCAATCCGGCGATTTTCAACTTTATAGATGCCATTATCAACCACAACTTTGTGAAACTCATCGTAGCTGTTAAGGCTTTCTCCACCACGTGTGATGAAAGTAAGTACCCAATTCCATTCGTCCATTGTAATGGATGAGAAACAATGGGTGGATTTTATTTCATCAAAAATCTCTGCAGGGCGAAAGCCGTCCGATACTGCAAGCGTTACCAGATACTGGATCAGTACATCAAAAGATCTGACATATGGAATTCGGGGTTCTATGGCCATCTCTTTTACTGCCTGTCTTAATGCGGCACCTTCCAGAATTTCTAAAGAATTGGTAGGTATAAAAAATATCTTACTGGTAGCCCCCGGATGATGACCTGAACGACCCGCTCTTTGTACAAATCTTGCAATGCCTTTTGCGCTACCAATTTGAATTACTGCATCTACTGGCCTGAAATCTACACCAAGATCAAGACTACTGGTACAGATAACAGCCTTCAGTTTTTCCGTATGCAATGCATCTTCCACCCAATTCCGGATGTTTTGACTTACCGAACCATGATGCATGGCAATGGCACCGGAAAGAGAAGGATCTTCTGTTATAATCCTCTGATACCATATCTCTGCCTGTGATCTGGTATTGGTAAATATCAGTGTGGAGTTGTTTTTGTAAATAACATCAAGCACATAAGGTAGCATCTTAATTCCTAAATGTCCTGCCCAGGGATATTTATCAATCTCCTCCGGAATTAGGGTTTCTACCTCAATCTTTTTTTCGAGCTTAGCCTTTATGGTTTTACTTCTCTTATCCGAACTACCCAGGAGTATCTGTCTTGCCTCGGTCAGATTTCCTATAGTGGCAGAAATACCCCAGACACAAACATCCGGATTCAATGATTTTAGTCTTGATAGTGCTAATTCAGTAAGCACTCCTCTTTTGCTTCCCATCAATTCATGCCATTCATCAGCAACAAAGTATCTTAGATTTTTAAATACTTTGTCATAACCCTTTTGAGAAAACATGATGTGGAGGCTTTCCGGTGTTGTTATCAATACATCAGGAACGGCCTTCTTCTGCTTTTCTCTTTCTTTTGCAGTGGTATCTCCGGTTCTGAACCCAATGGTAATATCTGCATTGATATCATTGCAAACAGTTCCCAGCGCCTTATGAATTTCTCTGGCTAAAGCACGCAGTGGCGTAATCCATATCAGCTTTAATCCCTTAGAAGGATTGTTGATCATTTCTTCAAGCATACCAAACCACATGGCAAAAGTCTTTCCTGCTCCTGTTGGGGCATTGAGCAATCCTGAATATCCGGATTGGACCGCCTTCCAGGTCTCTACCTGAAACGGAAATGGTTGCAGTCCTTTTTCGGAAAACCAGTCTTCTGCCTTAAATGCTTTTTGCTTCTGCTTTTTCAAAACTGTATAAACTCTGGTATAAATTCATTAAATCTTCATAGCTATTTGCCTGATCTATGGACTTATCATGTCTGATCCTGTAAATCCTTGGAAACCTGACCGCAACCCCTGACTTATGTCTTGACGAAGGATTAATGGCTTCAAATGCCAGTTCAAATACAAAATGGGGTTTCAGTCGTCGTACCGGACCGAATTTTTCTATGGTATTTCTCTTTATCCAGGAATCTATTTCCAATATTTCTTTATCGGACAAGCCAGAATATGCTTTTGCAAACGGTACAAGTTCACCGTTTTTCCATATAGCAAAGGTATAATCTGTATATAATGTAGCCCTACGTCCGCTCCCTCTTTGCGCATAAATCAATACTGCATCAACAGTCATAGGATCAACCTTCCATTTCCACCATTTCCCCTTCTTCCTGCCTGTTTCATACTCAGCTGACTTTAATTTTAACATCAAACCTTCACATCCCAAAGCTCTTGCCTCTTCTCTTTGGATGGCCGCATCTTCCCATGTATTACAGTTTAGTTCCGGTGAAAGAATTATGGCTTTATTTTCTTCAGTTAAAATGTCCTTTAACATTTTTCTCCTTTCTGATAAAGGAAGATTTCTTATATCTTTTCCTTCAAACTCCAGAAGATCATAAGCAATCATTACCACAGGTGCTTCTTCCAGATTTTTTTTGCTTATGTTTTTCCTTCCGATCCTTGTCTGAAGAAAATTAAATAGCAAAGGCTTGCCGTCTTTATATGGTAATATTTCACCGTCAATAACAGTACCATCAGGTATGAACTGAGGCAGCTTATTAAATTCCGGAAATTTAACCGACAATAACCCTTCTCCTCTTGACCAGATGTACATATTTTTATTTCTTATGATAATTTGTCCTCTGATACCGTCATATTTTCTTTCTATCAGCCAATCATTAATATCTCCTAAGTCTGATGGATTCATATCTAGTTGGTACGCCAGATAAAAGGGATAAGGTTTGGATTCAACCTCTGTAATATTTTCAGACTCGATTAATTCCTCCCATTTAGTTAAATCCGGTTCCCAGTTACCGGAAAGACGATGAGCAATCTGGCTTGCAGGTTTATCTGTATATTTGGAAAGTGCATTAATCACCAGTTTTTGCGATACACCTACACGGAAGCTACCTGCAATTAACTTGTTAAACAGGTAACGTTCCATGCCGCCTAATTTTTGCCACATATCCAGTACAGCAGACCTTTTGGTTGCTTCATCTTCAGCTGAGATATTTTTCAGCAAACTCATGACATCGGTCAACGTTCCTTCATAATCCATCGACGGTTTTGGAAGCATGAGATTGATTGCTTCTGCAAGATCACCTGTTACATGATATGATTCTTCAAACAACCATAATGGCAGTCCAGCTACTTCAGATGCCCACATTCGCAGGTAATTTGTATTAACAGGGCGTTTAGGTCGTTTTCCTGTTAACATGGCTATTGCCCATAAGGCATCAGTTTTTTCGGCGGAGGAAAAATAATCTACCAAAGCCTGCACCTTTTTTTTGGTACTTGAAGTTTTATCCAGCTTATTGAATAATTCGGCAAATAACTTCACAACACACCTCCGGCATTTTCAAAAATCATTTCTTCTGCACTTGGCTTTTCTATAGATTCTCCTTCATATAATGTGTCAACCTCCAATGCATTCAGGGAATATTTTTCTCTGAGCCATTGAGAAAACTGAGATTTATAACCATGGGTAACATATACATTCTCTGCGCCTGTTTCTTTCACTGTTTGATTTAGTGAAATCCAATCTGCATGATCGGATAAAGCAAAGCCTTTATCTACTCCTTTCCTTCTCCTCGTCCCACGTAACTGCATCCATCCGCTGCAAATAGCAACTGAATATGGTTCAAACTTTCTAAGCCATGGAGAACCGATAGCAGATGGAGGAGCAATGACCACACTCCCTTTGTGAGGGAAGATTTTACCCTGTTCTACTTTTTCGCTTTCCGGTAGACTGAGGCCGGCACTTCGAAGGATCTGATTGATGTTATAAACGGCACCATGAGAATATACCCTGTTTTCTGCAGCAAGATGATATAATATCTGTTGAGACTTTCCTAATGGATAAGCAAGTAATACACTTGTAATACCTAGTTCTGTGTTAGTTTTACACCATAGGTTTATCTCCTGATACACCTCAACGGGCTTTCTGAAGTTATAAATAGGCAAACCGAATGTAGATTCGGTGATAAAATGATGGCAGGGAATTATTTCGAAGGGCGTGGAAAGCCCGTCATTATAAATTTTATAATCACCGGAAACCACCCATACCTCACCCCTGTATTCCAAACGAACCTGCGATGAACCTGGAATATGACCTGCCGGATGTAAGCTAATCTTAACCCCATTGATAAATACCGGAGAATTGTATTCTACAGTTTCTAAAGAAATTTCACCTAGTCTGTATGTTAAAACAGGTGCGGATAACGGATGGCATAGATAATTTCCGGAGCCGGGATAAGCATGATCGGAATGAGCATGTGTGATAATAGCCTTGGTTACGGGTTTCCAAGGGTCTATATAAACACCAGCCGGTTTACAGTTTATTCCGTTTTGGTCAAATACAAGCATCTATGGTTCATTTATAGCGAATCGCTAAAAATTAACAAATAGCAGCAATAAAAAGTGTTATTTTAGTTACCGTACCTCTCAAAATAACTGGTCACCTCTCTCCTGCATGGATCAATCACCACATACTGGAACTCCTGTTTTGGTCTGGTTTTTAAATTAAAGCGGATGACAATATCCGGAGGAAATTTATAATCCTGGTGCGGAACTATTTCGGGATTTTCAATACAGATAAAATCAAATAAAAAATTCATTATGTGATCAATGGATTCCTCGTCATAAAGAACAAGGTTGCTTGAATTACAAGCCAGCCTGGTTTTATCAAGCTCCCGCTGAATTTCCCTCGCAAATTCCTGCTTTTTAAGGTCTCTGGCGCATTGTTGGTCAATGTTGTTTTGGCCATTGGATATAACCGGAAGAAAAAGCAGGGCAAATAGAAAAAATCTCATAATAGCTCTATTCAGGAACTATAAATTAAACGAAAAATATATGGTTTTGCAGCTTATTGAGGATTAATTTTTTTTAAATATTCCTGTTTTTTGAATGGAATGAGTAATTTTGAATAATAATTGAAAACAAATTTTTGATCATGAAAAAAGCTTTAATCTTATTACTGACGGCATTAGTTACCGTGGGGGCATTTGCGCAAAAAAGCAAATCAGATATTCTGAATGTAAACAATGAAATTACCTGGTTGGGTATCGATTTTACCCAATTAAGGTTTATCGGGAATGCGTCGCAGTTTAAAGATGCAGGTGACATCACCACCAGTACTTTAAAAAACAGGTATTTCCCTGGTTGGAATCAGCTTTTTGTTAACGAGCAGAACAAATTTAATGTAGCAGGTGCCACCAACAGGACTGATGTAAGATATGCTATGGAAGTTACTGAATCAGCTAACAATGAAATCAAAGGCGATTTATTCTCCTCCAATCCCAATGATTTTACAAGGCTGAATAAAGAATTCATAGAGCAGATGATTAAAAATTACGATTTCAAAGGAAATAAAGGCATAGGACTGATGTTTGTTGCTGAAACAATGAGCAAAGGCAGAGAGCAGGCGGCTATATGGGTTGTGTTTATTGATATGGACACTAAAAAAGTTATTCTTGCAGAAAGAACCATCTCTCAGGCAAGAGGAATCGGCTTCAAAAATTATTGGGCAAATACTTTTTATGAAAGCCTGAAAACCACCAGAAGCAGTCTGAAAAGATGGTGTAAAAATTAATCTCCAAATCCGAAAATCGTATGCTTGATCTAATACCAGACAGCCTTCTGATCAATGAATACTCATTTACTTTCCTTGTCACATTTTTGAGTGTGTCCATTAAAGGTCTTTCTAATAAATCAGAATCTGTTCTGAATGTCTTTAAAGATGAAGCATATGATTTTGGTCCTGAATTAGTATTTATTGCGATTTCCTTTGCAGTTAGCAGATATGCTCAGCTGTACGAATCAGGAGCCGATATTACTCAGCTGACTATTTTGAAAACAGTGATAGTCCACATGCTGATCCTCGTTTTTTTGATTGTTTTTCTTAGGAGGTTGTCTTACACCAAAGAGGGTAAACCTGGGCTGGTAAAAGGTTTAATCATTCCTCTTTTCATGGGCTTTGTCTCATTATTTGTGGTTTTAACTTATACCTCCTTCTGATTATGAACAAACTAAACCGGGAGAACCTGCTTTATATTGCTCTGGCTGCCGTTGGTATACTGCTATTAATTTTGCCTTTAGTGCTGTTTGACAACGGAGACAAGACCACTGCTTCAGGACTCATTACAAGATTTTCTTTTCACATTATTAGTTTTGCCGCGGCCTTGGTGGCAGGCAGTTTATTTAGCTCCGCAGTGACCCAATCTGCTGCAGCAGGTGTCGGTGTAAAAATTGGTTCAGTTGCAGTGGTTGCAGCTGGTGCAGGAGTTTTGACAGTAACAGCAATTACCAACAGCCCCAAAGAACAAATTAGCAGTATCAGTTTGAATAAAGCTGAAATAACGGTATCAAATGATAGTCTCAATATCCAAAAGGAAGAACTGGCTGATATAAAAAATACAGATCTTTCAACAGAATCATTTAATGAACCAAGATCAGAATCCCTCCCTGCAACGGAAGAAGCCCAAAAAATCAATTATAAATCTGAAAGTCAGGCCGAAATAAAAAAGATCAGTAAGACAAGTACAGAAAAGGTTGCCACTTCTGAAATGGTAGCGAAACCGGAAAGGAACCAAATCGCTACGGATGCAGGAAAAGAAAGTGTCAATGCAGAAACAGAGAAAAAGGAAAAAGGCAATATTGGTATAGCAGTAAATATTGATCCTAAGAAAAAGCTTCCGTTTATTACCAGAGTTTTTAGAAACAGAAAAGCAGAGAAAGCCGGACTTAAGCAGGGGCAATATATAACAGCCATAGACGGAATAAGTACCGAAGGCAAAACGGTACAGCAGATAAACTCCATGCTGGATGGACTTGCCGGCACATTGGTAAAAATTACTCTTTCTGATGGCCGGATAATTGAAGTGGAAAGGGAATCTGTTCATCTCAAAGCTCCGGTTCATACCGAAATGGAAGATGCCCCGGGAAGAAAAGGAGATCAGGTAGAAGAAGAGCTTTTAAAATACGGCAACTGATTTCTTCTGTATCAGATCCTGTAAATGGTGGACGTTTCAATGGTGGAATCATTAGCTGTTGTAGCCTCACATTGACCAACCAAATGAAAAGGAACATGATCAATTAATTCTTTCATGTTAGTAAAATATTCCGTTCCGTATTTTTGTGTACCCTTATAAAATACCTGATTTATGATCAAATATTTTCCTTTAAATTCCTTATGTAAGACTTCATAAATACCGTTCAAATCAGCAAGGATATACCATAGTATTTCAGTAAACATTACACAGTCCAGATTCTTATAATTTTTAAGCTCTTTACTTATATCCGCAACTTCAAAATCCAGATCAGGGAATAACTGCCTTGCACGTTCTATTGCCACAGAGGAAATGTCGACACTCTTCGGGACTATCCCGGTTTCTCTTCGAATCCAGTCAGCATAATAACCAAGCCCGCAACCACACTCCAAAACACTTTTAATATTGAAATTCAGGATATGATAAATGCCCGCCATTCGGGAATATTTGTTTACCTGTAAAGATTGAATCCATGGGTCTTCAAATTTCTCATACATTTCATCAAATTTTCCGATGAATTTACCTTCCTTGATTACATAGTCGTGATAGCTGCTCATTGATTTTTAGCCGGTTATACGTTAAAGAATTATATAACCCACAGTGAATGAATTTGTTCAAATAATCACTTTAATACCTAATTGATTGGTAATTCCGGATAAAAATTATATTTTTACATGATTTTATATTAACAAAACGTCTTTAAAACGGTTTTTACAGACTATTTTAATATCAATCTTTAAAAAATCTAATTTATTTAAGGGGCCAAGAATATGAATTTAACCTACTCTAAAAAACCTGACTCTCCTGTTTTATTAATTTTTATTATCCTGTTTACATTTAGCTTTTCATTTAGTCCTTTCAGTGCAAATACCTGTAAGGCTCAGGTATTAATAGCTGGTACCAGTTTTGATCCTTCCCCGGGTAATGAAGGAAGGCATTATATTGGAATTAATGACATAGTTCAGTATGGATTACAAACCGGAACAATAACTGTTTTTCCTCCTCTTGCACCTAATGTAAATGCCGGGGTGTTTAATGCTACTCATTATTATGCCATCACTGATAATCCATGGAAGCTGGATAATACCAGATACATGAATAATGCCACTCCGGATTATCAGCTTGTCATCTCTCCTACCAACACAGCAACAAAAGTATTTGAATACCGGGTAACAGGTCTTAATCCGGGTTCTGTAGTGGAAGTAAGAATATCATACTGCAATGTGCAGAGTGCAACAAGCGGTTGTAATACCTGGGATGTAGTATCAGTAAGATCTAATATTAATCCTCAAAATTCAGGACCTCACGAAGGAACCGAAACGACGCAGCAGAACAGAGGAAACTGCGGTACTTTTACATATTTGTCCAATCATGCTACCAACGGTCCGTTAAGACATGCTGATGCCAATGGTGAGGCAGTATTCAGTATAAATACTATGCAGAATGATCCTTGCCGGGCATTTTCTATAAGAAGTGTGGAAATCTACGGAACACCAAAGCCAAAAATTCTTTCTGCTCAAGGCTCAGAAGTTTGTGCCGGAGAGCAGATCACATTACAGTCTACAATAAAGTACAATGGTACCTACCAGTGGCAAAGGTTTTCAGGGGGATCCTGGACTAACATAGCAGGTGCAACTAATCCGGCACAGATGGTAGAACTTGCTACCAACGGATCCTACCAGTTCAGACTGGCATTAACACCTTCAGGCGGCGGAAGCACTGTATATTCAGATGGCATAACTGTAAATGCTATAACCTGCTGTGAGATCAATGGAGCTCCTGCTTCCCGTCAGACTGTTTATTATGATAATTTCGGCTGGCTTGATATGAATGATAAAACCGGAAGGACTTATTATGAGTGGGATTATACCAATGTATTAAATCCTGTAGCTGTTCAGAAAACAACCACCACTCCGTTCAGATGGCAAATTACCCCTGCTCCACTCGGCGCTACCTTCAGAGCTACAGGACCTCCTAACGACGGACAATACACGGTAGCGGCGTTTTTAACAGGATATAATTATCCGATAGATGGTTATGATGGTGCAAGGTTGGAATGGGCTAACAGGGTGACAGGTCAAACTACAATTCCTAATCCTGACCTTACCTATGATCATTCCGGACAAAGAGACGGAGCAGCTCTGTTTCTGAACTGTCCTGCGAATACCGGAGGGCAGGTATTGTATTCCAGAACCATCAATAACCTTTGCTTCGGAAAGCAATTGTTTTTTGAGTGCTGGATTGCAGTTTTTACCAACAGTGCATCCGGACCTTATAATCCTGTTAACATAAAGGTAAGATTGACCGATGGAGGAAATGCTGCCAACGTAGTAGAGACCACAGCAACTGCCACCAGGCAGGCTGATGGTGGCGGAGTTTGGGTGAGAATCGGAGCTCAGATAAACTTGGTGGGAAATCACATGATCATGGATATCATCAACAACCAGAACGTATCAGAAAATGGTAATGACCTGGTTCTTGACGACATTAAAATAATGGCCTGTGCCCCTCCTGCCATTGAATCATTCTTTGACCTTACCACTTACTCAAAACTAAAAGCTGTTTGCACTAATACTCCGCTTGATCTGTTTACACAGGCTTCAAATCTTTTAAAATCATATTATGGTAATAGTCCGAGGTATTTATTCCAGTGGACGAGAACCCCAAATGATGTAACTTCATGGCAAAATCTTGGAACCCCTCAGGCAGGTGAATCATATACCATTGCCAACCCTGCAGCGCATGCGGCATTCACCGGTTTGACTGACGGGCAGAAAGTTTATTTCAGAGTAATCGCTGCTTCTAATGTAATTTATACAGCGAATAACAATTTCACTGCGCCAAATTACGCCAACATCAACGATCCATGTAAAAACTATTCTGTATCCCCTGCAATTGAAGCAGTAATTAGTTGTCCTCTTCCGGTAGATCTGTTGTATTTCACAGGTAAAAAAGATGCTAATGCCAATAAATTATTGTGGAGTACCTCTAATGAAAGAAACAACGATTACTTCATAATAGAAAAAAGCACAGGAAAAGAATTCAGTCCTATAGGTAAAGTCTACGGAAAAGGCAACAGCAGAAATGTTGAAAACTATATGTTTTTTGATTACGACTTAAGCAGCAACAACAATTATTACAGACTTAAACAAGTTGATTTCAATGGGGAGTATAAATACAGCAACATCATTACCATCTCCTCTTTGGATGAAAAGGCAGAACTTCAAATATTCCCGAATCCTAATAATGGTAGCTTTGTATTGAGTTTGCAAGCCCCCGCGCAAGCCTTTACGCTTTCGGTTACTGATATCAATGGAAAGGTAGTATACTCCGATCATGGAGATAATTTACCTGATACCATACAGCTTAACGATATACCTGAAGGTGTATACATGCTTCAGGTACACCTTGATGGAAAATCATTTGCCAAAAAGCTGGTGATTTATTAAAGAAGCGGCATTTGTGTCAGAGTGATAAAGTTGTTATTTTTATCGCTCTGACATAATAATCAGAAACTCTTAACGTATAAATACGTTAACACCTTTACACTATAAAACACTAACACTATAACACTTTAACACTCTATCTTCATGGCATTAGGCGCACCTTCCGGTAAATTTTCAGCACCGGCAACCGGAACAACACAAAGTTACAGCACTGCACTTTATTCATTGATGGTTTTGTTTTTTATGATGGGTTTCATCACCTGTCTGAATGACATCCTGATCCCCTACCTGAAAGTTATCTTTCAGTTGAATTACACGCAGGTTAACCTTATCAATCTATGCTTTTTCGGCGCCTATTTCTTTATGTCTATCCCCGGAGGAAAACTGGTTCAGAAATTCGGATACAAAGCCATCATGATTACAGGATTCATTATTGCTGCATTTGGTTGTGTGTTGTTTTATCCTGCTGCTTCATTTAGAATGTATGGATTGTTTCTCGGTGCTTTATTTATCCTTGCTACAGGTATTACTTTACTTCAGGTAGCAGGAAATCCTTATGTGGCCGTACTTGGCAGCCCTGAAACTTCCTCTGCCCGACTTACACTTACTCAAGCGTTAAATTCTTTGGGGACGACTATTGCACCTATTTTGGGTACTTCGGTAATTCTTGCAAATCTGCCGGCACTTCCTGACCAGCTTAAAGGATTAAAATCATATTCAGATTTATCACCGGAGTTAAATTCTTTAATGCTTTCTATTCTTGAAAAGACAAAGCTTATATACCTGCAAGGCACATACCTGAGTATTGCTACTGTATTACTTGTAATTGGTGTTGTTCTATTTATGATGAAACTCCCTGCGATCGGGCACGGAGAAGGTGAAATCAGCACCGAAGGCGTTGAAGAGAAAAGCAGCATTTGGGATTACAAACACCTGATACTTGGTATGCTTGGCATTTTTACTTATGTGGGAGCAGAAGTTGCTATTGGTAGCCACATTATCAATTACCTTGAAATGAAAGAGGTGGTAGGTATGTCTGCTGCAGAAGCCGGTAACTATGTTTCTTATTACTGGGGTGGTGCTATGGTAGGAAGATTTTTGGGAACCTTAATACTGGCAAAATACAATCCCGGTAAAGTTTTGGGAATATACGGAACTATGGCAATTTCGCTTATAACAATTTCAATAATTACTCAAGGCACCATCTCCATGTGGAGTCTGCTGCTTGTAGGATTTTGTAATTCACTAATGTTCCCTACCATATTTACCTTATCCATCAAAGGACTAGGTAAGTATACTGACCAGGCTTCTGGTCTGCTATGTACTGCTATTGTAGGCGGAGCGGTACTTCCTTTACTCTTTGGAACAGTAGCAGATCTTACAGACGGAAACCTTAAGATTGCCCTTATTATTCCAATTATTTGCTACCTGTATATTTCATTTTTCGGATTTAAAGGTCATAAAGCCGGTTTGAAATAAAACAAACTTCCTTTCTTTATTTAGGGTTCTTAAATAAAGAATTGTGAAGTTATGACCAGAGGAGATAAAAGTTTATTGATTGGTGCCGGTCTCCTGACCGGGCTTACATTAGCAGCAATTGGTTACTACCTGAGTAACAGGAAAAAATACCCTGCTTTAAATGTAGTACCTCATATTGATCTTGAAAAATATTCGGGTGAGTGGTTTGAAATAGCCAAATTGCCTGCAAGATTTGAAAAAGACTGCACCAAAGTAAAAGCCCAGTATTCAGTAAATAAAAACGGTGTTTTAGAAGTCCATAATACCTGCCGGACAAAAGATAATAAATTAAAGCATATCAAATTAAAAGCTGAAGCAGCTGACGACAGTAATGCAAGACTAAATCTGCATTATTTATGGCCATTTAAATCAGATTATCAGATACTTGCAGTAGGACCTGAATACGAATATGCCATGGTCGGAACTGAAAATCGTAAACATTTATGGTTTTTAAGCCGGACTCCTGAACTTGACTTATCTGTTTTAGGAGAATTAATGAGTATAGCTAAAAATGAAGGGTTTAATACTGAAAACCTGATTTTCACCCATCAATAAATCTCCTTCCCTCCATCTCCCTTTTTTTGAAATAAGGTTTAATTGTATTTTTTAAATCATTTATAAGCTCTCCTCCGTATATACAAAATATTTTTATGCTTATGAAACAGAAAAACTACTACATCATTGCTGTTATTCTAACTTTTATAGTCTTAGCAAAAACCATCGACTGGTGGCAAAAAAGTAAAACTGAAGAAATCACCCTTGTACAATTTAAGGAGTTTTTAGAGAAAGAATATGTAAAAGAAATTGCAGTATTTAAGAAAGAAAAGTTTGTCGTGGTTGTACTTAACGAGAAAGGTCTTCAAACTTTAAAGAAAAAACATGCTCCCCACTATTTTTTCAATGTACTATCTCTGAAACAACTCTCCCCAATAATGCAGGCCGGTAACTCTTTCAGTATTTATGAATATGAATCAAGAGAAACAGATACCGAAATCCTGAAAAAATTCAGAGTGAATTTGTGAATCTCATGTGTTCACATTTTTATGTGTTAATGTGTTAATGTGCTTATAAAAATGGTGTACTAACTCTACACTTTAACACATTAACAGTTAATTACTTTAGCACCCAATTTCGGAACCAGTAGTTGAATAATCAAAAGTGCAATCAGATAATTTACTGAAGCAATAAGGAACAATGGCATGTAACCGAAATTTTTAATAATGATGCCGGACATAGCTGAAAAAATCATACCGCCAATTGCTCCACACATTCCACCTATACCTACAACCGAGCCCACAGCTTTTTGAGGAAACATATCAGAGACGGTTGTAAAAAGATTGGCAGACCAGCCCTGATGCGCTGCGGCTGCAAGGGAAATAATTGTTACTGCAATAACCACACTCGTGGTAAAAGGAGCTAACATAATCGGCACCACACACAATGCACAAATAAGCATGGTGGTTTTCCTGGCATTGTTTGCAGACCAGCCTATTTTTAAAAGATAGGAAGATAACCACCCGAATAAAATACTACCGAGGTCAGAAATAATATAAATTACAAGAAAAGGAATACCTGTCACCAAAACATCAGCTAAAGAAGAGAAATTAGGTTTCAGGTTTAAACTGAAACTTGCATTTTCAGTAAAGAAACTTGGCAGCCAGAAAATATAAAACCACCAGACACAATCTGTAAAGAATTTCCCCAGGGCAAATGCCCATGTTTGTCTGAACGGAAACAGCTTTTTCCAGGAAACTTTTTCACTTGTAGCCACTTCTTCTGAATCTGAATTTATGTAATCTAATTCTTCTTTTGAAAGAGAAGGATGTTCTGCAGGTTTTTTATATGTAATTCTCCACAGAATAAAAAGAGTAAAGCCTAAAATACTGCTCGCAATAAAAGTAGTTCTCCAGCCATAATTAGCAGCAATCCAGGGTACAGAAAAAGCAGTGGCAATTATGCCTACATTTGCTCCTGCATTAAATATACCTGTTGCAAGTGATCTTTCTTTTTTAGGAAACCATTCTGCTACGGTTTTTATTGCTGAGGGAAAATTTCCTGCCTCTCCCACACCCAGGAAAAATCTCGTCAGCCCTAATCCCCTCATAGATGAAACAAAAGCATGTGAAAAGGCTGAACCTACCCAGATAAGGATAGCATACGAATAACCTTTAAATGTTCCGACTTTATCAATAAACCAGCCCATCAACAAAAAACCAAGGGCATATGCACCTTTAAAAACAGAATCAACATATCCCATTAGTTCTTTAAATTCAGCATGATTATTTTGACTTAACAAAGCTCCTGCTTCAAGACCAAGCATACTTCTCTTAAAGCCTTCATCAAGCATGACAAAAGATAATATGTTCCTATCTATGTAATTTATGGTGGTTGCAAAAAACAAAAGTGCACATATTCTCCACCTGAATTTTTTAACAGTGGAGTGGATGGTTTGCTTTTCTTCTATTGCAGGTGACAGAGTGTTCATGCAGAAAATGTGTTAATGTGTTAGTGTTTTAATGTATTAATGCATTGGTGTGTTAATGGGTTTATGTGCTCATGAGTCAGGGTGCTAATTTTAAAACTTTCAGTTTTCTACTTTAACACCTTAACAAGGTTAATATATTAACACATCAACACATACTCCTTAGCATTGAAATAACAGACATTTTGTACCAGCTTTCCTATAAGCTCAATATCATCAGGTAATTCGCCTTTTTCCATTTCATTACCCAGTACATCACAAAGTATTCTACGGAAATATTCATGTCGTGGGTAAGACATAAAACTTCTTGAGTCTGTTACCATCCCGGGAAAGGTAGAAAGTAATCCGAAATTGGAGATGGTATTCAAATGAGAGATTATGCCTTCTTTATTATCTAAAAACCACCATGCTGCTCCGTATTGCATTTTACCCTTGGTATTACCATCATTAAAATTGGCAAGCATTGTTGCGAAAACTTCATTTTGAGAAGGATTCAGATTGTAAAGGATTGTTTTTCCAAGAGCATTGTCCTCATCAAGCCTATTCAAAAATACAGCTAGCCCGGAAGCCTGATCAAAATCTCCTATAGAATCACATCCAATGTCAGCACCGTAGGCTTTATAATATTTACTTCGGTTATTCCGGATAGCACCTAAATGAAATTGTTGTACCCAACCTTCTTTGTAATACATTTGGCACAGATGATGTAAATTAGAAACGGAAAATTTTAATTTATCTTCCTGCGTAATTTCCAGACCCGCCCGTATTTGTAAAAATATTTTCCTGATCTCCTCCTCTGTCCAGTCAGATAGCGGTATTTTTTCTAAACCATGATCTGATAATCTGCAGCCTGATAGGGAAAAATAGCTGATTCTGTTTTGAAGAATATCCAAAAACTCTTCATAATAATTTGCTCTTAAGCCGGACAAATTTTCCAGTGCTTCCACCCAGCTGTTGAACTCAGCAGAAGATGTAAAATTAATTGCCTTATCCGGTCGAAAACCGGGCAATACCACTGTATCACCTTGACCGTGTAAAAGATGATGATATTTCAGATCATCAGAAGGATCATCTGTGGTACAGATAAGCTCCACCTTTAACCTTCTCAATAAATTCTGAACTGAAAATTCAGAGCTTTGAAGCATTTCATTGCACTGATCATAAATGTAGGAAGCATTATCTTTATTTAGTAATTCATTGATCCCGAAATATCTTTTCAATTCAAGATGTGTCCAATGAAAAAGCGGATTGCGAAGTGTATGAGGAACTGTCTCTGCCCATTTAACAAATTTTTCACGGTCACCTGCCTTACCGGTTATATATTTTTCATCGATTCCGAAGCCTCTCATTACCCTCCATTTGTAATGATCACCTTGCAGCCATAGTTCAGTTATATTGTTAAATTGACGATCATTTGCAATGTCTTCAGGAGATAAATGGCAATGAAAGTCTATGATGGGAAGATCTTTGGCAAATTCGTTATATAATATTCCCGCTTTGACGGAATTCAATAGGAAATCTTCCCCTATAAAAGAATTTTTAAAAATGGTCTGTCCCTGCTTTCTCATATTCCTTAATCGAATCTTTAGTTAATTGTTGTATTCCCATTTCTAGTCCTCGTAGTTCCGCCAGACCTCTCAGCCTTCCTATAGCGGAATAGCCAGGGTTGTTTTTTTTATAAAGATCATCCAACATCTGATGACCATGGTCAGGACGCATAGGTATCAGAAAATCATTTTTTCCGGATAACTTCCTTTTTATTTCTTCCTGATGAATTGCTTTCACCAAAGCAAACATATTTACATCACCTTCAAGATGCTTTGATTCAAAAAAACTTCCATCCGATTCACGTTTTATATTTCTTAGATGAATAAAATGCATTTTATGTCCGAAAACCTGCACCATCTCAACCAGATTATTAGACTCTAGCACACCATATGAACCTGAACACAGCGTAAAGCCATTGGCCTGTGAATCCACCATAGAAAATATATCAGTTAAATCGTCAACCGTACTTACAATTCTCGGCAGACCAAGGATAGGAAACGGAGGGTCATCAGGATGAATAGCCATCTTAACTCCTGACCTTTCAGCAACTGGTATAATTTCATTCAGGAAATATGCAAGATTTGATTTTAAAGTTGCTCTGTCTATTAATCTATAGGAATTTAATACTTCTTTGAACTGATCTAAAGTGTATGTTTCTTCGGCCCCCGGCAAACCGGCAATGATATTCTTTTGAAGAGTATTGAGCTGATCAGCATCGCTATTTTGCATAAAACGCTTAGCGGCTACTACAGTCTCCTTTGTGTAATCTCTTATGGCTCCTTTCCTGGAAAGAATAAATAAATCAAAAGCTGCAAAAGCCGTCATGTCAAACCGAAGGGCTCTGCATCCGTCTTCAATTTCATAGGAAAGATCTGTTCGGGTCCAATCCAGAACCGGCATAAAGTTATAACAGATAACCGGTATACCGCATTGAGCAAGATTGGAAATAGATTCTTTATAATTTTCAATATATTGTTTATAATTCCCTGATCGTGTTTTGATGTCTTCATGGACAGGAATACTTTCTGTAACTACCCATTTTAAATTTGAGGGTTTATTTTTTTCTGAATCAAACTCAATAAGACTTTTCCTTTTAACTATTTCATCAATACTCCACACCTTACCATTCGGAATATGATGCAGTGCTGTAACAATTCCGGTTGCACCTGCCTGCATAATATCCCTTAAACTCACAGGATCCTGAGGTCCGAACCATCGCCACGATTGAAGCATATTTAGTTTAAAGTTTAAAGTTTAGAGTTTAAAGTTTAAAGTTTAAAGTTGGAAGTTTATGAATCTTCATTCATCAATTCAACATTCATCATTCATCATTCATCATTCATCATTCAACATTCATCATTATCAGAATCCGATTGAATTACCGCCATCCACCACCAGGTTTATTCCGGTAATATATTTGGAAGCATCAGAGGCCAGGAAAACAGCCGCATATCCGATATCTTCAGGCTTTCCGAAGGTATTCATAGGAGTACGGCCCAGAATTTTATTCTTTCTTTCCGGATCGTTGTTGATGGCTTTAAGAAGCATGGGAGTTTCTATGAATCCGGGAGCAATGGAGTTAACTCTTACTCCTTTTGGGGAATATTCTGAAGCAAGAATTCTCACCATTCCTGTAACTGCAGATTTTGAAGCTCCATATGCTGCCACGTTGGCCAAACCGTAAAGCGCTGACATAGAAGATATCATGATAATCGATCCGGATTTCCTTTCCAACATGTTTTTGGCCACCTCTCGTGTTAAAGCAAAAGCACTCTTTACATTAATATCAATGATATTTTCAAATTCCTCATCTGTTGTTTCTAATGAAGATTTCTTAAGGTTGATACCTGCATTGTTCACAAGAATATCAATCGGACCTATATTATCTTCTATGTTACTTACCAATGAGGTCAAACTATTTTTATCAGTGATATCGCTGCAGATATATCTGGCATTGCTTCCCAATTCATCACATGCATTTTTCAAAACATCTTCTCTTCTTCCTGTAATAACCACCTTTCCTCCTGCCTGTATAATACATTTGGCCATACCTAAACCAAGACCTGTTCCTCCTCCGGTGATTAAAGCCAGTCTGTTGTGTAAGTTGAATGGAAACATTATTTTGAATGTTGAATGATGAATGCTAAATGTTGAATGTTGAATGTTGTTAAATCTGTTTTTTCTTCCGGAGATCGTTGGCTTCCGGAATATCTTCAATGATTTGCCTTCCCCACCTAATAGCATCGACAAGTTTTTTATAATCTTTGTTTTGAATTATTTCTTTAGTGATCAATTTTGATCCCATACCTACACAGTAAGCACCTGCTTTAAACCATTGAGTGAGGCTTTCTTCTGTCAGGTCAACTCCACCGGAGGGCATAATTGATGTCCAGGGCATAGGAGCTTTTATTGCAGTCAAAAAAGCAGGTCCGGTAAGTTCTGCAGGAAATAATTTTACTATCTCTGCCCCTAGTTCCTCTGCTTTCGATATTTCAGACAATGTTGCACAACCAGGCAGACAAAGTATTTTTCTTCTATTGCATGCTTTGATAATATCTTCATTCAAAACAGGACTAACTATAAAATCAGCACCAGCCTGCATATATAGAGCGGCTGTAGCTGAATCGGTGATAGAACCTATTCCTAATGCCATGTCTTTATACTGATTTTCGACAGCATGTTTTATTTTCCTGAAGTTGTCATAAGAATATTTCCCCCTGTTGGTAAATTCAAATGCACGTAGGCCTGCAGTGTAACAAGCATCCACTATTGCCAGGCAAACGTCCTCGTCATCATGATAAAACAACGGAATAATTTTGGATTCCTTAAGTTTTAAAATTGTTTCTATTCTTGACATGGCTTTTAAATTATCTAATTATCCTTAAAGACTTATTTCCGGTTGTCATCATTCTTTCAATCTCGCTTATAGTAGAAAGATTGACATCTCCCTTTATTGTATGTTTAAGAGCACCTGCCGCTACGGCAAAGTCAATTGCTTTTTGAGTATTTTCAGGATAGCAGATAAGTCCATGAATAATGCCTGCCATAAAAGCATCACCTCCTCCTACCCGATCAGTAATAGGATTTATTTCAAATCCTTCCGCAATTTTAATTTCTTTTCCATCCCACAAAGCGCCACTGAAAAAATTATGAGTAGCAGTTCTTGACCTCCGTATAGTGGAGGCAATGTATTTCAGTTTCGGAAAGGCATTCTTCCATATAAAACACCTTTGTTCGATAAGAGAAATTTCTGATTCAACAGAAAAATCATCATTTGCAAGCGGCACTTTAATTCCAAACATAGGCTCTGAGTCTTCATTTCCTCCTGAAATCATATCACAATATTCAATCAATTCAGGCATTACTTCGTAAGGCTTCATACCGTAATCCCAGAGCTTCTTTCTGTAATTAAGGTCCGCAGAAATAAAAATTCCTTTATCGGAAGCCACCTTAAGGACATGCTTTAATGTTTCGGCTGCTGCTTGAGAAACAGCAGGAGTAATACCTGACCAGTGGAACCAGGTAACATTGTTCAAAGCCTGATTCCAGTCAATGGAATCAGGCCTGATGTATGAAAAAGCAGAGTGTTTTCTATCATAAAGTACATTACTTTGCCTTAATGCGGTACCCGTCTCGAGAAAATATATTCCCAGCCTGTCTCCTCCTTTGCTAATATGTGAAACATCAACACCATGAGTGCGAAGACTGTTTATAGCAGCATTACCGATTTCATTTGCCGGTACCCTGCTAATAAACTTTGTGTTATGGCCCAGGATAGACAAGGATGCTACTACATTAGATTCACTTCCTCCGTAATGCACTTCCATGCTATTAGCCTGCAAAATCCTTTCATTTGCAGGGGTTGACAGCCTTAACAAAATTTCTCCGAATGACGCTACCATAAACTTTTATTCGTGTACGTACACAAATTTAAGCAAAAATCCACACAAAGCAAGCACAGTTAACACAAATTATTTTCTTATTCATATAGCAAAGCAGCCTCTGCAACACCATATTCAATTCCCTAAATTACAACCCATTAATTAAAGACCTTTTGTTTATGGCTTAAATCTAATAGCTATACTTTAAGTCATAAGCTTAATACTTAACCAACGTCATCACCTGACTACCTTCTTCTGTTTGTAAAATCAACATATAGGTGCCCGGATTCAATTTTGCATCAACATTAATCACATCACCGGATCCGGAAATATTTTCATAAACTACTCTTCCGGAAAGATCTGTAAGAACAACGGATGTAAGACGTATGTCCGGTTTATTTACTGAAATGTTCAGTTGGTCATTAAAGGGATTCGGAGACACATTAAACATAAATGCCTTCTTGTCAAAATTTCCTTCTGCATCGTTACTTATGAATTTATTGGACAAAGGACTGCAATAAAGTGAGCGGTAATCATTATAGAGCGTTTGAGTTGCAGCAGATAATCCTGGTTGCATGTATGGCCATTCAAACTGGAACATATCACTTGTAGAAACAAATCTCCCGGCTTCCCATAATTGGGTTTTGAGCCTATCCATAGTAGCCGGTACCGCTGCAAAATTTCCATTATTTATCGGCCAGCCTGATGTCTGTTGAAAGGTTTCAATAGTGGCCCCGAATCTCCTTCCTCTTGCGGTGCAGGCATTTTTTATAGCATTAAAATAATGTGGTATATCCACATCCACATCTTTGGTAGTGGTACCCACTCCATCCTGTGGAATAACCAGGTCAATTCCGGTAGCGACACCTAACACATAATCCCACCAGGCCTGTAAATCATCTGCCGGTCTGTGAGGACCGAAAAAAGGAGCAATCACCACTTCTTTGGTCGGTGTTTTAGACTTCGCATACGCAGCAACGTCACGGAGCCAGTTCGCAAGCAGATTTCTGTTGGTTGTCGATTGCCATTCAAGGTCATTAATTTCCTGAGGAATGTACCATCCTTTGAACCGTGCGTGTGAACCAAATATTGGTGTCAGCTCGTCGATAACCTGCTTATGTTTATTTAATATATTCGTATATGTTGCAGACTGATCCTTTGCTGAATGATTCCAGGTTTCATCAAAATATAATCCGATATAAATATCTATACCTTTATTCAGGGCAGCAGGAAACATCCTGTTCATGGCAGAACTTTTGGTATTTACATAAGGCAAGGTAGACTGAGAATACCAAGAATGCGTATCATATACTCCATATTGAATTATGATTTTATCCAAACACGCATTTTTCATATGCTGCATTTGTGTTTCCCAGTCGGCTTGGGTCCAGTTACCACATTTACATCCCGAATCATTCCATAGCTGAATAAATGAGCCTGATAATTTTTCTCCTCCGGATGTTGCAGGAACATATGTAGTATGCTGACGCAGATCATCAATATAAATGTCTCTGGATGCTGAACTTCCGGATGCATTATTGATTAGAATTCTCCATGCCCCTATTCTGTTTAGGTTTAATTGATTGTCGCCTCCTCCTACTATTCCTGTAAACATATTGTAGGGCATTGTTATTCTTCTCCAACCTGCATCATTTAACTGAATGGTTTGAGAATATTGATAAACTTCATCTCCGGGATCGAATGCATTTCCGTTCATATTAATATCTTCGTACAACATAAATCTTAATACATCATTGGTAGCACCTCTCACCATAAAAGTGATGGATGATGGTGAAAATGAAAGATCTTTTGTACTTGTATGAAATCCCCGGAAGATTTCGAGGTAATTTCCTGTAGTGTTATTTATATTATAATTCACTCTTAAACAGCTGCTGCCCTCCTGTCCTGTAATATTTGCCACCGATAAGGAAACAGTGCCCCCGGAAGCAGAAGTATAATAAGAGCCCGTAGCTGAGAAATTATCAATTTGCTTATCTGCCTGCGCCACCAATAAGTTTGGCAAAATATATAACAAGCAAAAAATGATTTTCCATTTTATCTGTTTAAATGTTTTCATATAAGTCGTTTTAAATTAATTAACACTAATATTTAAGGCATAAGTTAAGAAGGCAGGTTTGTTTGAATGTCAGGTTGAACACCTGCCTGCCCGGTAGGCGCTCAACCTGACGTTAAACTTACTTAGTACCTTAAGTATCAAACTTCGTCTTAACATAATTGCATTAACTTAATTTTTATTAATACTTTATAATGGGTATAGTCTGATTTATGTCGTCAGCCTGAATAAACAGCAGATATGAACCGGCAGTTAAATGATTGATCGCTTCTATGGTGTTTCCTTTTTCAGGCAATCCCTGGAATAATATTTTACCTCTCAAATCAGTAATAGTAACAGAAGTTATTCTTATTTCAGGATTATTCAAATGAATCTGTAGACTTTCAGAAAATGGATTGGGTGTAACAGTGAAAAATGCAGCAGGTGTTTCAACCGACTCTTCATGTTCTCTTGCATTGCTGATGGTAGTTGAATTGCAAAATGACAATCTGTAATCGTCATAAAGTTTTTGTGAAGCTGTGCTTAATCCGGGTTGCATATAAGGGTATTCAAACTGAAACAGATTTTCTGTAGGTGCAAACCTTCCGGCCTCCCATAATTGTGTTCTTAGCCTCGTAATGGAAGCAGGTACTGCAGCAAAAGTCCCGTTATTTATTGGCCATCCTGAGGTCTGCTGAAAAGTCTCTATGGTAGCACCAAACTGCCTGCCTCTTGCCACGCAAGCGCTTTTAATGGCATTAAAATAATGTGGGATATCTACATCCACATCTTTGGTAGTAGTACCTACTCCATCCTGCGGAATGATTAGATCAACGCCTGAGGCAACACTCAGAACATAGTCCCACCATGCTTTCAAATTATCTGCAGGTCGATGAGGACCGAAAAACGGAGCAATGATTACTTTCTTTGCAGCATTTTTTCCCTTTGCATAGGCAGCCACATCTCTCAGCCAGTTTGCAAGCAAATTTCTGTTAGTTGTAGTCTGCCACTCCAGATCATTTATCTCCTGAGGAATATACCAGCCTTTAAATCTTGAATGACTTCCAAAAAGTGCATGCATTTCATTAATCACCTGCTGATGTTTGGTCAGAATATTGCTATAAGTAGATGCCTGATTTTTTGCAGAATGATTCCATGTTTCATCGAAATATAAACCCAGATAAATATCAATTCCGATTTTTTGAGCTGCTGCAAACATGCGGTTCAGTGTCTGACTTCTGCTGGTAACGAAAGATAGTGAAGATGGGGAATACCAGGAATGTCCTCCGTATACTCCGTATTGCACAATGATTTTATCCAGACAGGCATTTTTCATTTGCTGCATGTGGGACTCCCATTGTGCCTGTGTCCAGTTACCACACTTGCAACCAGCATCGTTCCATAACTGGATAAAAGAACCTGACAGTTTCTGAGTACCTGAAGTGGCAGGGATATAAGTGGTATGTTGTCTTAAATCATCAAAGTAAATTTCTCTTGCTGTTGTACTTCCTGAACCATTGTTAATCACAATTCTCCAGGCTCCGATTTTGTTAAGATTTAACTTTCCGTCACCGCTACCCGCTATTCTGACAAATGAGCTGAACGGAATTGTAAGGCGATACCAGGAAGTGTTGTTTAATGCTGAAGAGGAGCTAAATTGGTAAACCTCGTCTCCTGAATCAAAAACATTACCGTTCATATTGATGTCTTCATAAAGCATAAATTTGAAAACATCTCTTGAACCTCCTCTGATCAATAAAGAAATACCGGAAGGAGAAAATGATAAATCTCTGGTACTGGTATGGTAACTCCTGAATATTTCCAGATAATTACCTGAGCTGGTATTAAGATTATAATTTACTTTCAGACAGCTGGCCCCTTCCTGCCCGGCAATGTTTGCTATGGATAAAGATACAGTACCACCGGAGGCGGACGTATAATAAGAACCTGCAGAAGAAAAATTATCAAGCTGCTTATCTGCCTGACCATACATAGTCAAAGGCAGAAATAAACCAAAAATGATTTTTCGGATAAGTGTAATTTGTTTTTTCATATCAGTATTGTATAAGTTTTAGTGAGTGATTGATGTGTTTTCCTTTTATCTGAAGTATATATATTCCCGGATTTGGTAAAGGATCAATTTTGAAAGAGCTGATTCCCTCATCAAGTGTCGTGATTCTGACTGTTCTGCCTGAAATATCATTTATGTATGCCACAGCATCTGACTTAAGTGGTTCAGTCAGAAATACCGAGCATTCCTGTTGAAATGGATTAGGATGAACTTTAATAGCAGATCCGCATTCCTGTGCCCATAGAATTTTACTATAATGCTTTTCACCGTTAACATCGGATTGGACAATTCTGTAACATACAGAGGAAGATTCACCGGTTAAGTAATCGTCATAGGAATAATTGATTACACCGGAATTTTTATTTGCTGTTACAACAGCAATGGTTTGAAATGAAAGACCATCATAAGATTTTTCAATCTCATAATTTGCAACATTAAAATCATTTTGCGCCTGCCAGTGCAGCCTTACTGTATTTTCTTCCGGGTATAAATAAAAATTAAGTATTCTAACCGGAAGTACCGAGCAGGTGGCACAATGGTCCATCACATCCTGAATGTTGCCGGATACTGTATAGTTCTCAAACCGTTTTTTTGCCGGTATGGTAAAATTGTTAAATGTAGTACCGGGTCCGATAGCCGGCCAGGGCAATGCACCGAAAAAGGATGGTTTGAAGCTATGATAATATGAATTAGGAACCGATGCAGGAGTACCTGCTTCAAGATTCCCATTGGCATTTCTGTTTGCAGCCCTTATAGTTCCGTTTATTGTACCATCATAATTAAAATCAATTATAGTAGTACCGATAAGTTCATTGCCCTCCAGGTTTTGATTGTCGGAATCATTTTGCAATCGAACATTGGTCGGACCTTCTATCCTGTTTCGGAATAAAGTATTTCCCGGGCCTGCTCTTCCCCATGCATCTGTTATGGTAACACGTTGGACAATATTGCTTTCAAATAAGTTATAATAGGCATAATGTCCATGAAGGGAAAGATCAGCAGGGATGCCTGCCAATGTCCATGTTGCCTCCAGAGAATAGTTATATCCATATACATTTCTGCCTGCACCTTCTTTGGCAATTAAGGCATGTCTGAGTTTACGGAAAACATTGTTTTCAATCAGACATTCTCCGACATGATCCTGACATAAAACCCCATACCCGTTTCCTCCCCCGCCATAATCTTTCTCCTCATAAAAATAACAACCTCTGATTTCAGCATTTCTGGTGTTATCAAGGTAAACATGATATCTGCCTGTTCTTAAACTGCGTATACATTTCATCCAGCAATTGGCTGTATATTCAAATAGAAAAGTCTCATTATTGGTACCTGAAGCCGCATCCTGTCTGTCAATAGTAAAAGATTCGAAGCCTGCATGTTTTACAAGGTTGAGCTTATGTACAGTGATTACATCAGGAGAAGGATTATAATCAAGCGTGAAAGTTCTGTCTAAGGTTACTGTATTACCGCTTTTTGCTGTGATAACAAATAACTGACCTCTCAGATTGTCTGCCCATGTAGCAGGATCATTGGCGATGGCACCGTTTTCCTGTTCCATAAGTATATCATCTCCGACATTAAAGGCCGATGCATTATTGAGGATCAAAGTATTTCCACCTTTGGCCAGTGCAGTGGTTACAGAAGCTGAAATGTTAAGCCGGCTGCCTTTAATGTTGAAACATTTTTTACCTCCGGATAGGATAAAGTTGAAGGTGGTGCCGGATACAGATTGTCCACGTATTACTCTATCAGAAGGAACATTGATTGTATTGGTGAACCTGTAGGTTCCGTTGGGAAAGAAAATAACTGCACCGGCCGGAGTATTGGTCAGGGCATTATTTAATTTAACAGAATTGTCTGTCACACCTGTATTATCTCCACCGAAAACAGTAATGAAATTATAAATATCCCCTCTGCAAGGAATGCCTCCCTGAATTCCCGCTATATTCCATTCCACCCTTCTTGTTGCCGGAATATTCTGAGCAGATAATCCGGATGACAGAAATCCTGCTATGAAAATATAATAAATAGTAAAATTAATCTCGGTTAAGTGATATTTTGTTTTTTGCATAATAATGCGGAAAAGTTTATATCATTTTCAAAATTAATTTTCGGGATTAGTAAAAGGATCAGGATTAAGCGCAGGCATTAAATCCTGCGCTTTTACAAACTGAGTATAAAACAAAGTAATCAGCAAAAGATTATCTTATGATAATTTTTTCCAGTGAAACAAGGGCTCCTTCATTATAAATTCCGATCAGATAAAGGCCTTGTTGAAGTGAAGAAGTATTTATAGTAAGATTTCCGTTATTGATTTCATATTCGCCCATCAATGCACCTGTGCTGTTCATAAGCTTTACCTGTACATTAGTTGAATTATCTTTCATGGAAAGCTGAACATATTCTTTAGCTGGCACAGGGAATATATTAACGAGCGATATCCCTTGAGCTTTGTTGGCTGATGCAGGTACACATGAAATGGTTGGCTTGTTACCAACAGCAATATAGTCAACCGAAATGGTAGAAGATACTGCCGTGTTACCTGTGTAAAATGCAAGACCGATTCCATCTATATCTGCAGGAAATCCAAGTGCGGTACCTGTAGCACCTGCACTGTTAAGATCACCATCAAAACCATAGTAAAAAGTGAGAGTATGCCATTTGCCGTCACCTGGCAATGATTTCGCTTCTCGTTGCCAGTTATTGCTCAGGTTAACAGTTCCATTGCCCACCTTGCCTCTGAATATTGCCCTTACAGGTACCGACACTCCATTGTTGTTAACTTTCGCCCTGATTCTGATTACGGCATCTGAAGAATTATTTAAAATGAATGATGAATCGTAGTTAATGGTCGAATAATTGCTTACCAGGTCTCCTGAGCTGTTTTGTACATCCAGCTGACCACAGTTTGCCCCTTCTGATCCGCCTGCACGTACAGCAGTTATTTGGCCTGAACTTATTTCAGTTCCGGTTACTGCTTTGATATCGGAGGCAGTGGGACTGAAACTTTCCACAAGAATTGCTTGAGGATTGCTGCCTGAACTTTGATCTGTTTTGCAAGATGCATTTCCTGATGAAGGAGATACTGATCCTATACTTATATAGTCAATGTATATAGGATGAGGAGTAAACCGATTAGAGGTGGCAGATCCTGTATTGAAACTAAAAGCTATTCCATCGAGCATTGCTCCGGGAAATCCAACGGCAGGGTTAGTTGTACAATCCGAACCTGAGTTTGATTTTAATTCATCTGTTCCTGAATAGTTAAAGACAAGCTCCTGCCAGTCGTTGTTAGAATTATTATAAGTTGCTTGTTTACTTGCCCATACACAGCTAAGATTTACCACAGATGTTCCACCCGGAGGAACACCTCTGAAAGCTGCACGAAAATTCATATTTCCTGCGGTTGTACGTAGCCTGATTTTTATAATTGCATTTTGTTTATCATCTATTTGCAATGGCTGCGGAAAAGTATAATTGACCGACTGGAATCCATTGGAAAAACTATCTGTCTGACTGATTTTCAATTCACCGCATGATCCGAAATCACCTATTCTGGTGGCAGAAATTTTAGATGCATTGCTTCCTGAAAAGTTTACCGGAGTTGGTGTCAAAGTAAACTGATCAACATATATCTGTGCCCAGGTGTTTGTCAAGGCAAGCATATTGATCAGAACCATACCGAATATTATCTTAAAAATGATTTGGTGTTTCATAACAAACAGATTTATGTAAGTACAATTATTTTACGTACAAGAGAGATTGTTGATCCAAACCTTTTCGTGTACGTTAACAAAGGTAATCCTCGCAGATTTAAAATCAAAGTGTTTTTCAAAAAGAATTTTTTAAAATCGACAGATTAAGTAAAAAAGCCGGACTATTTGTGCTTAGGAAAAGCCTAAAATAAGAAAACCAAAGGTCATGCTTTTATGGTTGAAAAGGATAATTCCCGGTAATAACCAGATAATCCATATATATATCAGAATGCCCTCCGGGTTTAGATGCCTTAAGCATTAACCTCACTTTTCCGATTTTGTCAGGAATCAGAGAGGTAGTCGTATTACCTGATGGATCAAAGTCTGAAAGTTTAACGCTAACAAGTTTCCATCCTGACCAATCAACATTAACTACGGCTGTCCAATTGGGACCTGATGTACCTGTACCTTCAAATAAGCGAATATCCAACCTTGAACCCGGACCCCCTTTTATGTATATGTTAAGATAGACTTTATCAGCAGGAAGAGATGGTAGCGGTGAGGTCAGATCTTTGCTTGTAATCTGTCCCATCAGATAATTATTATCCTTATCTGTTCCATACCAATGATAAGACTGCAATCCTTCCGGAGGAAAGATTTTGTTAGTATCTGCATAATAATGTTCCGGTGCGTCTGCATTGAAGGAATAGGTCCAATAATTTGAATCTTCGAAATCAGATATTAAAAGGTCGCCTGACTTGACTGGAATACCCAAGGCAGTAATTTTAAATTCAGGTCCTGAAATTGGCGTTCTGCAAGGTATTTGCAAATATGTAGTTACCGGTTCTTTTCTGAAAAAATATACTGTGTCGGTTGACCCATTCCACACCACATCTAATTCTCTTCCCGTTCCTGATATGGTTTTCACTGCACCGGAAGTTTTTCCTTTTAAAATAATTTTCCATGGTGCTTCTTCTGAAAAAGTAGCGGTAAATCTTTGTCCGATGGCAAGGTCTGCTTCTGTATGTGTTGACTCCAGAGGGCTGATAATAGCAAATTGTTCTGATACACCACAGATATCCGGCCCGATAGTTTCCATATTATTATGCTTACAGGAAAACAACGCTAAACAGATTAATATGAAAATGTATTTTTGCATGGATAAAAGTGTTAAGGTGTTAATGTGTTAATGTGTTAAGGTGTATTTAAACTTTGAACTTTAAACTTTTAACTTTAAACTTTTAACTTTCACGGTTCAAAAGGACCGTCATTGGTGAAAATAATATAATCCACATTTGCTTCTACAACATTACCAGCGGGAGATGATTTTAAAAGCATGCTCATCCCGCTTATATTTTCTGAATTTTGTCCATTTGTCTGAGCTGAAGAAGTCAATTGAAAGGCTGTATAAAGCAAACTCACAAGTTTCCATCCTGTCCAGGTAATAAATTGTTCATAGGTATATGCATCTCCATCATTTTCAAATATTCTTATATCTAACCTGGTGTTGGGTAATCCGTTGATGTATAAATTAAGATAAAGATTATCCGGTTTTCCTGAAAGTCCATATGGCAACTGTGTATGTGTCATTCCTCCCACCCCTGTTCCTCCGTTATAATCATTTCCTTTCATATGAAAATAAGATGAACCTTGCGGAGTATGTAATTCCGATTGAACTCCCCTTGATATCATCTTTCCTGCGGTCCAAAATGTTGACCACACAGGTACAATACCCCCGCCCTCAAAATCTGATATCAATAAACCTTCATACAATTTAGTCTTTACAATTTCAAATGTATCAGTCAGAATAGAATTGCTTCCGTAAAAAGTTAATTGAGCAAGTACCTTTTCATTTTTACGGAACAGATATATATTATCCGAATTTCCTGGCCAAAGAGTATTTATACTATCAAGATGCTCTGAGGTTCCTTTAAACATTTTTACTGCCTGCGACTCCAGTCCGGTGATAAGCAAATTCCAGGAAACCCGATGACTGAAATGAGATTTGAAATATACGGGTGCAGAAGTAAAGTCAACTTGTTCTGAAGATGCTTGAAATTGATCTCCTGTAACGGAAAAATTTTCAGGAGCTGCTATTACTTCCGGGCCGATATACTCTTCATCTTTCAAAGTACGACAACCTGAAATCAATATTATGCATAAAATGTAAAAACAAATCTTATTCACGATTTTGATATTATATTAAAACCACATGCTGTAATTAATAAAAACTTGCCCGATATCATAATTATTGGAATCTGACAGATGGTCATTAATCCTTATTAAATTTCCATGAACAGTTACAAAGGACTTATCCGTAAATCTGTACCTCAGTCCTAATGCCATAATATTTTGGGATAAGTCCATATTTACCCAGTTATAGCCCACGGCATTATTATACTGGTCTCTTATCATCAGATATTCACTACCGGAGGCATGAAGCCATTTATAACCTGCAAGAACATCAAGATCCTTTATGGTTTCGATGCTTATACCTGCATCTAATAAAACAGAATTGAAATCTACAGGGGCAAATCCATCTCTTTTTGAATTTTCTGATTTAATTCCACCACTTATAATTACTTTTCTGCCCAATCCTGTTAAGGTATGAATGTTTAATATCCCTCCTCCTCTTATTAATCGATATTTTCTTAATTTAGATGTACCCTCTCCTATAATGTCAGATAAAAAATATGCGCTTACATTCAATTCATATATTTTCTTTGCATCTGTTTTTGAAAGCTCTGTTATCAATCCTTTTCTGTTGGGTGTGGCAATTCCATAAGGCAGAACCAAATTATATTGTGGTAATACCGTGAAAAGTATGGGAGAAATAGCCTGATTATACATCCTTTCCTGACTAAGACGATCAAACAGGTTTTGACCTCTCATGTTGTTATTGACCTGAGGAAAAAAGTCCGGTGCAGTGCCCGGGTTAATCCTTTGCGTCTGAGCCGCAGGGCTACTAAATTGCGGACCTACATTGATATAACCGACAGTTAATATTACTCCCTTGCTTTTATCCTCTGCCGATAACCTAACATTTGTAAAAAAATCTTTGTATGCAACCACAGTATCCTGTTTTACATGTTCAAAGTTGTAAGTTGAAATCCCTGATTCTCCTTTCAGGCTTAATCTGAGATTTTCAACGGAAAGTTTTGCCAGATAATTTCCTGAAAACACATGATTGCGGTAATTCACAGTAGTGGTCGGCGGAGCATTATCGAAAAATCCGGAGTAATTTATCCCTATTTTCAGCAATTCATTTTTAATAAAGTTCGCAGAAGCACCGGAAAGGAATCGGTCAGGAATGCCTGAGTTGGTGGATTGTCTGGTACGGGAAAAAAATCCATATAACTCTAGTCCGCTGGTACTGTCAACAGGCAAAAATGATTTTGCCTGAATACCCTGTACTCTCCAATTATTGCCACTTATAAAGTTTTCATACTCTGCAATTCTCCTTCTGACAGAAAAAATTTCAGATTCGTACTGATGAAAGATTTCATTGGAATTGTATACAGTATAAGGCGTCATAACAACGTCAATATCTCCAAGAGAATATAATAATTTATTTCTTAAGCTTCCTTCAATTCTAAACTGACGGACATTTACCAATGACCCGGCTCCGAAAAACTGTCCGAAGTTGTTCCTCGCCCGGAATTCTGCTCTTACTTTAAATGACTCCGATGGTTTTACATTTATTCCGAAATCGAGAAGCGTATAACCACTAATGGCCCTTCTGGGTGTAATGGAATCGTTCTTCACTACATTGCCGTCCAGCCTGTCATTAGTTATCACTGCTCTTCCTGCTCCATCGAAAAACAAGATTTGCCCTGATGTATCAGTACCAAAACCTGATAAGAACAAAATAAAAATTATGTACCGGTAAATCCGTGTTATTTTCATAATTAGAAAAATACTTTTAATTCAATATGAGTTTCCTGACCTTTGAATCTGTCTGAAAGGAAGTTTTTATCTTCATGTCTGATCCATCGATGTCTTATATATATTCCTGCCCTGTCGGCAAAATCATAATCAAGTCCGAGTCCGTATCCGATTGATTGCTGATCAATGGGATTACCTGTTTCAGGAGAAAGCATAGTCCTGTTGTTGGCAGTGATGGTTTCCAAACTAAAGCTCCCCAGGATAACGAGTTTTCTTGTTATAAGGTAGAAGGCAGAAAATTCTTCATAAAAAGTCCGAACAAACATACTTTCATTAAATCCCGGAAGCGGACTGAACTTTTCGCCTACAGAACCATAATGATTATAATTTGCAAGTATCAGATCGCGGTTTAAAACCTTAATCATATATTTTGCTGTAAATTCCAGATTGTTGTATGACTTTCGGTAATTTGAAATACTATCCTGCACAGTAATTCTGAGATAACTTCTTCTGTTTCTATTGCTGATATTCTGGTATGGACCTGTATTGTTGGTAAAAGGCCTGAACCTTGACCTGGTAAAAGCATACGAACGGTACTGCACAGATATAACGTTGCTGGTGTTTTCCAATTCCTGATTCATTGCTGAGCCAAACTCAAGTTTAATTCTTCCGAATTTTTCCTCCAACCTTAGGGCCCCTCCCTGCCTGTTGTTAGAAGTCATTCCAATTTCCTGCAGAACATTTAAGTCAAGGTTATTATCAGTGGCAGGATTTCTATGATATCCTCCGGAAGGGGTTTCCATGTTACTTTGCATAAATGCTGCTTCCTGACTTACAACGTTTCTCCCGATTGAATAAAACTGCAAATAAACCGGAACCTTAGTCACACTTTTATCAATTTCTATTCGGAAATCCACAGCTCTATCCCATTCAGAATTATGGATAGGATTAGTTACTCTTCCTGCACCCAATTCTGTAATTATTCTGAACCTTGCAAATCGAAGTCTGAAATCTGATGTAATAATTTCTCTGTTATCTTTGACATGACGGACTGCATCAGCATCACCCATACTACCATAGTAGTTTATTCCAACCTTATGCTGTCTGAATCCTTTGTCGATTCTGGATACAAAAAGAAAATAGGCCGGATTATTATTTATATCGTTACCAACCACAGTACGATTACTTCTTCCGTAAAATACTAATGCACCAAAGCCCCCTGGTAAACCTGAAGCATCGAAGGTAAACCCTTGCACGGGTGCACCTACAAATCTTTCATCGGTTCGGATTCCCGGGTTCTTATGGTAATTAAGATATTTTTTTACGGAGCTGTTATGCCAATCCCAAGGTAGTTTTTCAAACGGATCCACCCTGAAGTTTTTGTTGCTCAAAGTCATTGGTGAAACCGATAGCCAGTTTGCTCCACCACCTGCCACCAATCTAAATGTGCCGAAGTCGGTATACTTTATTCCTTCAAATCTTAATAACTCTCTTATGAATGCCCCTCTGGCTGTATCGCCAAGTTGACCTGTAAACAGGTGGCGGTTGGAATATCCTACCCTAAAAACAGAACCATGAATGGGTCTTCCTTCTATTTCAAGTTCCATTAAAGGCGGGCCGGTACTATTTCCGGTTGGTGTCGCCGCAGGATATGCCAGGGTAGCAAGATTTCTTAATGGAGTAGCAAGATCTGCGTAAGCATAATCCATCTGCCGGTAAAATGCCATAAACTGAACAATACCACTTACTCTTATTGTTGATAATGCTTCTGAAGGAAATAGAGAATTTTTGAGATCGTTAACCGAGGAAAAAGAAAATGAAGGAAACAGCTCCTTCTTTTTGAAAGAAGTATCTGCATTTGTAACATCAAAAGAAGTATCCTGAGAATGGGCTGACAAATACCAGAATAAACAGCCAACCTGCAGGATTATTTTAATAAAAATCTTCAAAGGAAAAATTTTATGCTATGAATAATTAATTATTTTCTTTTATTAGTTTGTATATAAACTCCATATGATCATTTGTTCTGATCTTCAGTAAATACAATCCGGGAGGAAAGTCTCCGCTAGATATTTCAGTTTCCTGAAAATTTAAAATTTCACTAAAAAGAACCCGACCGGTAAGGTCACAAATTACAGCTTCAATTAATAGTCCTTCCAGGCTTTGTACGGAAATAATCCGGATTAAGTCTGAAAAAGGGTTGGGATAAACAGAGAAGCCATTCATTTTATCGAAATCTAACACTTCGATATTGCTGGTATAATGAGAATTATCAAAGTCCACCTGAATTAACCTGTAAAATACGACTCCAATGTTGTCAGATTTATCATAAAAGTTATATTGACTTTGCATAATACTTGTACCTGCCCCTTTCACGTTGGCAATCTCAAACCAATCATCTCCATTACTACTCTTTTGGACAATGAAATGAGAATTATTTTTTTCTCCTGCTGTGATCCATGTAAGCATGGCTGTGTTTCCGCTTTCCTTGCTTGCCTGAAACTTTATAAGTTGCACAGGAAGTATTTGATTGCATGAAAATTCAGAGCTGTTTCCATAATCCGGGTTGGTATTTGCAGTACCCCTTACTGTAAGCTGATTACTGTTTACTGTAGGAATCGGGCCATTAAAGACCCAGTTTCCGGCGGCATTTACAGTTGCAAGGCCCAGAAATATTTTTCCCTGGCAAGCACAATCAGGATCATAAAATACTTCAACCGTATCCGAAGAAAGATTTCCACCGGAAGTGGCCATTAACTGCGGATTAGTGGAAGCAGGATTCAAAAAAGCTCCCGGATGTGGTTTATTGTTATTTCCTGCATTGAATAATTCCACCCCTTTCAATCCATTACAATAAATACTGTTTCTCCTGATTTTATTTTCCGTAGATGCCCCTTCGAAAATGACAATACCATTTCCGCTGTTATGATGAATAAAATTATCATGAGAGGATAACGGGCCTCCGATATAATTTCTATCGCTGTTTGTACTAATAACTATACCATTGCCACTTGCTTCTGGTGCAGTAAAAGTTGTTCCTCCTGCTGTACCTGTATTATAGCTGATGGTATTCCCTCTTATAATATTGTAATTATTATCACCGGTGGCAGGGAATGCAGGATCCTGAGCTCTGATCCATATACCCTGTTTGTTGTAGTTGATAGTATTATTGATGATTTTATTATTATTGGAGCCTTCCTGTAACACGATTCCTGCACAATAAGAACTTGCAGAAGGATCATTGTTGTAGCTGAAATCGTTGTTGGTAACAAGATTTCCTGAACTGGAAACTCCTGCTGTTCCCCCGCAGGTAGCAAAAAACAATCCTACTTTATTATAGTGACATATATTCTCCCGGATTACGGAAGCATTTAACTGTTCGAAGCTTAATCCGAAGTTAGCATTACCAACATTAGTTACTCCATCTGCACCTATTCCGATATAATTGTTAATAATGTTAAAACCGGTTTTAATAGAGGGTTTATTTCCACCTATTCCATGTCTTAATTGCGCTGTAGAACCGTTTCTGTAACCATTACCTCCCACATAATTTCTTTCGGCATCTGTTCCTCCTATTTGTACATCCGATCCGGTACTGTTAAAAAACAATCCATGCTCATAATTTCCTTTGGGAGTGTTTCCGGTAATATCCACTCCCAGTTTATTACTTTGAATGACGGTATTACTTACAGAACCCATGAATGCAATCCCCCTGCCTTCCTGAGGAGCAGTTGCTGTAGGAGGCAATCCGTTTCCTGCATTACAAATTGTATTTCCGATCACAGAATGACCGGTCGAGCTGCCTGTAAACCGTACACCATCGTTGTTACTGCCAAAATTATCGGCCTTGGCAAGGCCTGTCTTATCCAGACCTATGATATTATTAATTAACTGATGGTTACTTCCTGATGCAAAATGAACACCGTACTTATACATAGTATATAAAGCACCATTTCCCCCAATCACATTCCCTTCAACCCTCGCAGATCCTGCATTTATATTTATCCCGCACCATGAACCTGAAGTAGCAGTGGTGCCATTTGATCTTTCTAATAAGCCTGTAGCATCAAAGCCAATGTAGTTGTTAAGTATAACAGCACCTGTCGCGGCTGAATTATTGATGTTTATCCCATGCTGGAGATTTCCTGAAATTACATTTCTTTCAAAAGCCCCGGAACCACCTATTACCACATTGGTATTAGCATTATCCACCCTTATTCCATCCACATTATTAGATAATATTGTGGACCCGTCCGCTCCGATTCCAACATAACAATTTTTTACCTCGTTGGCATTTCCGGTGCCTAACATATAAATACCATATCGATATCCGGTAATGACATTCCTGTCGCAGGAGTTACTGCCACCTATGATACAGTTTTCTGAACCATCAAGTGTAATTCCATCCAGTAAGGTAGAACTCAAAGACCAGGGTCCGGTGGCATTTCCATTCGAAGATGTACCGATAAAACAGGACTTAACTATATGTCCTGACCCTTGTTGAAAATGAATTGCCCTGCTACAGTTTTGGATTACAAGACCTTCAATAGTTATATTGTTTATACCTGCTGCTGTACGAAACCCTCGGGCAAGTCCATTAAAATTTATGGTTATAATCGGATTGCATACAGATGCACCTTGGGTAAGTCCTTTTACAGTCGTATTATTTCTTGAGATATCAGGAAGGTTAGTACTTAAAATATTAATGGTTTGACTTGAGCCTGACACTCCAATAGAAAATCTGATTTCAAACGGCCCCGAGTTGGCTGATCCGTTAACATCGGAAATTGCCTGTCTGAGTGAACCTGCACCGGTACTATTTGTATTAGTTACATTGAAAATAGTTAGCTGAGCCAAGACAGGTATTGTTATAAATAATAGCAGGCATATCAGAAAAATCCTGTAAAAAATAATGGAAAGGAGACTGTTTTTTTTCATAAAGCTTAATGTTTTTTTGCTTTTAAAATTTTGGTACATTTTGCAACTCCTCATTTTCGTGTACGTACACAAAAGTAATATCGGGATCGGTAAAAACCAATAAACTTTAATAATTTTGAAGAAAAATAATTAAAGGGTTAATCTATTATGCTGTAATACAATAATTTAACTCAATGAAAGGCAAAAATTTTAAGAATAACGGGATTTTAAATAAGTTTGCACATAAAATACCACCAACATCGAAAAGTCAGGAATAAAGAAAATAGCGGAGTTAGCAGGGGTTTCTATAGGTACCGTTGACCGGGTACTTCATAACAGACCTGGTGTGGCTGAAGAAACCAGGAAAAAGATATTAAAACTTATTGAGGAACTTGATTACAAACCCAATATCATTGCCCGCAGGCTTGTTTCGAAAAAGAAATATGTATTCGCAATCCTCATTCCTGAGCCAACCGAAGACAATCCTTACTGGAGCTTACATGAACCGGGAATCAGTAAGGCTGAAGCTGAATTGAGTCCTTTGGGCATATTTGTTGAAAGATTTCTGTACGATCAGGGGAATCCAAAATCTTACCTTTCGCAGGCAAAAAAAATTATCAATGGCAATTATGATGCTGTAATTGCAGTACCATTTTTTAAAGAAGAATCTTTTGTTCTACTCGACCATTGCAAATCAAAGAATATTCCCTACATCTTTTTTGATACCAATTTATTGCTCGACAAATACTCTCCTCTATCCTATATAGGGCAAGATGCTTTTCAAAGCGGTCAACTTGCAGGAAATCTTTTTAGTTATATACTGGGGAAAGACGATGTGGTACTTGCTGTAAGTATCAATGCTGTTAAGAAGGCGGACAATCACGTGAATTATCTTCAAAGAGAGGAAGGACTGAAAAAGTTTGCAGAAAAAAATAAAGCCTTTAATGTAAAACTATTTCACTTCAGCAATCCTGCGGATAAATCCGATAATGACCTTGAAGAAAAATTACTGAATGCTATCAAAGAGAATAAAAATATAAAAGCGGTTTTTGTGACGAATTCCCGAGCCTACAGGGTGGCAAAAGTATTGGAAAAAAGTAAAATTAATGATTTAACTGTACTAGGTTATGACCTTGTTGAGGCCAACGTGGATTATATGAAAAAAGGTTATATCGATTTTCTTATAAGCCAGGAACCATATCTGCAGGGATACCGCGGTATTATGAGTTTATACGAACACCTGATCCTTAATCAGAAAGTTTCTAAAGGGAATCCGGTTCCAATAACAGTAATAATGCCCGAGAATCTTGATTACTACCTTTCAGGTAACGGGCAAGGTCACTTACCTATGTAACTTGTACTAAGGGCAAATTTTCCAAAATAGGCATATGCAGTTTGTTTCGTTGCAAACGAAACATCACCTCCTCCAAAAAAAGTCGAGAAAAATATACCTTCAATTTTAAGCTTATCAGTAGTTCGAAATAAAACATTGTCTACGCTTAAGATCAATTTTTCATTCACCCATATTTTGATTTTGCCGTTTGCCTTCCCGGGCTTATTCAAAATGACACACTGTTCCATACAATACCATTTTCCAGGTTCAAATGTCCAATTTCCCCTGCCGATGGATGTCCCGTGAATATCACTCGTCGGAAGATAAGCGTACAATTCTCCTGCTCCGTCTTTTCGCCACATATATCTTGTAGAGAAACCATCAGTTCCATCAGGGATTTTACCTCCGCTGTTTTCTGTCCCGCCATATAATCCCGGCAACTTACCTCCTTTTACAAATTCAAACTCCTTGTCAAACCTCATATAGTATCTTAGAAATAATGTATCCCGGGCCGGCATGCCTGCAGTAGCGTAAAAATTGGCGCCTCCTAAAGGAGCTCCTGCTTCTCTTGACACAGCAGGACTGGCGGAACCTTGAGGATATTTTATCCTGGCAATTTTTCCAAGTTGAAGAGGAGAATCGTCATCGATGATTTCCATATTCCTTTCACCCCAAAATGCATGAGATGTGACAGCCCAATTAATTTTCCATTCATCTTCAAAACCTGCTTCCCAAAACGGGGGTGGTGCGGGTTTAGAAGCATTAAAACCAAATGAAAAAATAAAAGGAATGATAATTATGTAATGCGTGATCAATTTCATTTTGAATACATACGAAAGATGATATATAATGTCCGGAGAATTTCACTCCGATAATATTTTATTCCAGAAGCCGACCCCCAAATATAAAAATGTTAACGTTAACGGACAAGTTATTTATTTTTAAATCGATTGAAAACAGTGCCCATACTGATAATCAATTATTTAATATTACCCATTTGTAGAAATCCTACGATTAATAAAATTAATTATATAAAAAATACCACAAAATTATTGGATTTTTTAAAAATGAACCTACCTTTGTGTACGTACACGATTCGGCTTTTCCAATGATTGATTTATCTATATGCAATCATAAAGTGAGACGCTGCAACGTCTCAGACGTGATAACACATTATCGATTAACCAAACACAAACACTATATGAAAACAAAAATTATCTTTTCCATAATTTTTTTCCTCCCACTGTACTGCGGATTTGCGCAGCAGGTGGTCGATCAAAATCGGGTATGGGGTGTCACTATCGATGATATCAGCGGCCTTAGCGCCATTACCACCTCTCTCTCTTCACATTGTAAAAAAATGACTACCAGAATTGTATTTGATGAATGGATGCCTGCCACCTATTACTCAACTGCTGTCAATCAAATCAGCAATGTATCTTTTATCATGGGTGAGCTTCTCGACAGTTATTATGTAAAAGATTACACCGTCAATCAATATTTAGACAGAACAACTGAATACCTAAATGCATTTCAGAATAAAGTGGATATATGGGAAATAGGAAATGAAATTAACGGTGAATGGCTTGGAAACAATGCTGATGTTGTAGCCAAAATGAAGGGATCTTATGACCTGGTAAAATCAAGGGGAAAAAAGGCTGCTATTACCTTATATTATAATCATGATTGCTGGGCCAGATCTTCTAATGAAATGTTTACATGGTCCAAAAATAACATTCCCCAATATATGAAAGACGGCCTTGATTATGTTTGGGTAAGTTATTATGAAGATGATTGCAATAATTACCAGCCTGACTGGCAACAGGTATTTGACAAGGTTCATGCAATGTTTCCTAATGCTAAAATTGGTCTTGGGGAGTGTGGCACAACAGTAACATCAAAAAAACAAAGTTACATCAACAGATACTATTCTATGAATATAACCACCCCAAATTATGTGGGTGGATATTTCTGGTGGTATTATAAACAAGACTGTGTTCCTAATACAAAATCTTACTGGACCGATATCAATAATAATTTAAACTGCAGTTCATCTTGCACTGTACCGTCTCAACCTTCTGTTATTTCAGGCAGCACCTCTGTATGTGCAGGTACAAATGTCACTTATAGCGTCAGCAATGTAAGTGGAGTCACCTATAGTTGGAGTTATTCAGGCACAGGGGTGACTTTCTCAGGTACCGGCAGCAGTGTCACCGCTACCTTTGCTTCCAATGCCAGCAGTGGCACAATTACAGTTCGACCAAGTAATTCCTGCGGTACAGGAACCGGCAGGGCTTTAGCGATAACAGTTTCAACACTTCCCTCCCAGCCTTCTATAATCACCGGAAGTACCTCTGTATGCCGTGGTGCGGCAATAAATTACAGCGTCACTAATGTTATCGGAGTAACCTACACATGGTCATACACAGGATCCGGAGTAACTTTTACCGGAAGTGGTAATAGTGTTACAGCTAATTTCTCTTCCACTGCTACAAGCGGAAACATCAATGTACGTCCATCCAATTCATGCGGCTCCGGAACTACAAGGTCACTGGCCGTAACGGTTTCTACCACCTCCGCACCTGCTCAACCTTCAGCTATCACAGGTAACAGTGCAGTTTGTGCAGGCAGTAGCGGATCTTATAGTGTAACCAATGTATCCGGTGTTACTTATACCTGGTCATATACAGGAACAGGTGTTACATTCACCGGTTCAGGAAGCAGTGTTACTGCCACCTTTGCATCTAATGCCACCGGAGGGAATATAACTGTCACACCTGCTACAGCCTGCGGTACAGGAACACCCAGAACTCTGGCAATTTCAGTATCTTCTCTACCTGCTCAGCCCTCAACAATTACGGGAAGCACTACAGTGTGCGGCGGTACCAGTAGTTCTTACAGTGTGAGCAACGTTGCAGGACAAACTTATACTTGGTCATATACCGGAACCGGGGTTACTTTCTCGGGAACTGGAAGCAGTATCACGGCAAATTTTTCTTCTTCTGCTACCAATGGTAATATAACCGTAACCCCTGCAACATCTTGCGGAACCGGTACACCCAGAATCCTAGCAATAACCGTTACTACTCCTCCAACCAAACCTTCGGCCATAACAGGGAATAATAAAGTATGTGCAGGTTCAATACAGGTTTATAGTGTTACGAATGTAGCAGGCATAACCTATTCCTGGACTTATTCCGGATCAGGTGTTACCTTCAGTGGTAATAGTAGTTCGATTACTGCCACCTTTGCCAATAATGCCACCTCAGGAAATATTTTTGTTACACCATCCAATGTATGCGGAACAGGGATATCTTCGGCCAGAACTATCAGTGTCGTTCCTATAGGAATTTCTCCTTGCACTGCCCCATTAGTGGCTTCAATTGCTGGTCCATCCGTTGTGGAGCCAGGAGAAAAAAATGTGGAATATATTGTAGATTCGGATACTTCCTGCTCTTACCAATGGACTGTACCAGCTAATGTGTCAATTATTGAAGGCCAGGGTACCAATAGAATACTTGTAGATTTTAAAAATACCGGTGGAAATATTTCACTCGAAGCAACTAATGCTTTTGGTATTACAACTGTTAATAAAAATGTAACAGTAAACACCGTTACAGGAACCATCAATTTTTCAGGCCTGAATGTGAATATATATCCGAATCCATCTGATAATTTCGGAGTACTTGAAATCAATTCAGTAACTAATGACAATATAACCGTCAGGATATTTAAACCAGATTCGAAAAATTTAATTGAAGAGTTATTTGCTGGCACAGCAGGTCCACTTACTATAGGAGAAAGACTACAACCCGGATGTTATATTATTGAAATAATTGCCGGGGAAAAAACATCAAGGGTAAAATGGATAAAGCAGTAATTTATCAACTATAAAAATTAATCTTACTTTTTCAGTTACATTTTCATGCGAAAAAGGATAAAAGGAAAAGTATTATTCTGTAATTTTTAATATTATTATGAAAACACTACCAATAATTTTTGTAATTATTTTTAGTCTTGGCTCATGCACTTTTTGGGAGAATTCACATGAAAATCCTAATCCGGTTTGCACCAAAGAATATAATCCTGTATGCGGATCGGATGGGAAAACTTATTCCAACGAATGTGAAGCAAAAAAAGCAGGTATTACATCATATACACCTGGAGAATGTTCCTACGAATGTATTGATCCTTCTAAAATCAATCCTGATGGTATTTGTCTGACGGTAATGGATCCTGTGTGCGGATGTGATGGTAAAACCTACAGTAATGAATGCCATGCCATCCATGCAGGAGTAAAAAGTTACAAAAAGGGCAGCTGTAATGAAATAAAATAAAATGCTATAAAATACACAATAACTAAAGCACCCTGCTCGGGTGCTTTAGTTATTTGTGTGGTTCCAAATATTCATTATCAATATTTTACTATCCCCACTTGAAAAAATCCATGAAAAATTTCATATTTACTTAAACAAGCATTTATAATCAGGAGTTATTTATTGGTGTAATTGGAGTTGAATGCAGGATTTCAAGTCTCAATCTTTAGAGTTATACGGAAGTTTTGTACAAATTGAATTAAAGGCCGGTTCATCAGCTTTAAACAGGTATGGTAGTCGTGTTTCCGGAAAACTAACAGGAAGAACCTGGGGGGATACTTCACTAAATGATCTTCAGGTCTCAACAGTAGTCGCCCTTACCATTGAAACAGATGAAGGTGAAATTCACATAAGCTGTGATGAAATACATGAAATTCACAAACTGGAATAAATAAAAATTCCCACACCTGACAGAGGTTATGGGAATTTTAAAGTTTTACCATCAGGATTTACTTCTTTTTCTTCTGTGGAATCAAGGGGCCGTTTTTCTTAATTAATTCTTCTTTTATCAGTTTACCGGATTCGGTGAGTTCATCATCTGCCCATCCTCCTTTTCCATTTGCTCCGGGTTTTAAAATGGAAGCTGTTTCGTCTTTATCGGCTACTGACCAGTTACACCAGCTGATTTTATATTTGTCCATAAAATCAAACCAGATTTGTGTTTCTTCAGGATCAAAGTAACCGTTTCCACTTGCATGGCATGTTCCAAACTCAGTAACAAATAAAGCTATACCCATATCCATTGCACGCTTTGCTTCATCTCTCAACCACTTTTTATGCGTTCCGGCATAGAAGTGTAAAGTGTAGGCTATGTTTGTGTCTTTTATAGGATCTGCAGCGGCCTCCGATACCATTTGCGACCATTGTCTGGTACCACACACAATAATATTGTCAGGGTCATGTTGACGTATCGATTTTATAACTTCTTCACTATAGGGCTTAAGATGTTTTTTCCAGTTAGGATGCTGTAGCGGCTCGTTGTAGATTTCATAAATGACATTGGGATAATGGCCGTATTTCTTTGCCATCTCTGCAAAGAATTTTTTTGCGGGCTCCGGATTTTCATGTGCCTCATGACTATGGTAATCAATAATCACATAAATCCCCTGCTTAATTGCTGCATCCACCACTGTCATCACTTTTTCCTTTTCACCTGTTCTGTTCTCCAGGTATCCTCCCATCTCAACTCCCATTGCAGCTCTTACTACCGTACACTTCCATTTATCAGCCAGGTGTCTTATGCAGTCTCTATCATAAAACTGCGACATCCACTGACTCCAGAATAAGGACATTCCTCTTAACTGAACCGTATCCCCATATTGTCCTATTATGTAATTTCCCTGTACAGAAAGCTGTCCGTACTTTTCAACAATGTTATTTTGTCCGCTGATATTGAAACAAAAAATTAATGAAAATAAAATAATGAATAATCCTGACTTCATCTGATCTGCCTTACTTTGGTTTAGGTAAAAACGAAATTTATATCTATTTAGCGTTTAATTCTTTCAAAGTTGCTTCCAGCAATTTTTTAGTAGCCCTTATTCCCTGTTCTTCACTCATCCTGGTTCCTTCGTATTCAATTCCGATATATCCGGAATAACCTGATTTTATTACCAGCTGCAACATCTTTTTAAAATCTATAGTTGTCTCATTGCCTTTAGAATCAAAATCAAAAGATTTTGCGCTTACACCTTTTGCATAAGGTAACATTTCTTCTACCCCTTTGTATTTATCGTAATGCTGAACACAAGGAGAATCATACAAATCCCCTTTTTCCCTTTGCAGACAAAAGTTTCCGAAATCCGGTAAAGTACCACAGAATGGGTTGTTGACTTCTTTAATTACGTTTACCAGTAATCCTGAATTCGATGACAACTGTCCATGATTCTCCACAATGATGTTAATCTGATACATTTGTCCGTATTCTCCCAGTTTTCCTAGACTGTCCACTGCTGCCTTATGCCACTCTTCCGGCTGCGTACTTCCAAGCAGGTTTACTCTTACTGAATGACAGTTTAGAAATTTAGCTGCTTCCACCCACTTGTAATGATTTTCAACTGCAATTTGTCTCACATTTTTATCAGGATCAGCGAGGGACCCTTCCCCATCGACCATAATAAGCAAACTTTTAACACCGGCATCTTCAGCTCTATCTTTTAAACTGGTAAGATAATAATGGTCGCGTGCCTTATCTTTAAAAAACTGATTCACATATTCCACTGCATCAATTCCGTAACTCCTGGCTATGGTAGGAAATTCTATATGTTGAATTTTTCCGGAGAAAAGTGCTTTATGCAAAGACCACTCGGCAAGAGAAATTTTTAAATCCGGCTTTTCATCGAATGAAAAGGAAGGAAATGGAACAAGGGTACTTAAACCAATAGAGCCTCCGATTAAAGCAAAATTTTTCAAAAAGGTTCTTCTATCCGAATTCATAATAGTAATTTATAACTCTATAATTGCTGTGGTTAATTTTTCTTAAGTTAATCCAAAATCTGACTTATTTACAAGTAAATTTTTTTTGCAAAAAGCAGGAATGGCGACACCATTGAGAAATAGTTACTTAGAAAAAATTAAAATTAATGTTTCAGGCAAAAAAATCTAATCCGATTTTGGTTGATATGATAATAATGATTAATTTTGTTAACGTACACGAATAATTATGGTTGAATCAAGATACTCAAGCCATCCGGTAGACTTCAAAAGTTATGGCACAGAAAGAATTAGACAAGATTTCTTAATCTCCAATCTTTTTAAGAATGATGAAATATCAATGGTATATTCTCACTATGACAGATTTATAGTAGGCGGGGTAACACCAACATCTAAAGACCTTCACCTGACTACATTTTCTGAAATAAAATCAGAATATTTTCTGGAAAGAAGAGAATTAGGAATTATAAACATTGGAGAATCTGCCTTAATCCGTATAGGAGAAAAAGAATATATACTGAACAACAAAGAATGTCTGTATATAGGGAAAGGAGAAAAAGAAGTTATATTCCTCAAATCAAAAGGAGCTAAATTATATTTATGTTCTGCACCTGCCCATGCCTCATTCCCTGTTACAAAGTTTACTTTGCAGGAAGCAGAACCTTTAGACATTGGCACCGAAACCAATTGCAATAAAAGGACAGTTTATAAATTCATTCATCAAAAAGGAATTCAGAGTTGTCAACTTGTAATGGGCATGACCGTATTTCAGAAAGGCAGCACCTGGAACACTATGCCTTGTCACAAGCATGACAGAAGAATGGAAGCTTACTTATATTTTGACCTTGCAGAAAATGAACGTGTATTCCATTTTATGGGTGAGCCACAAGAGACAAGACATATTTTAGTGGCTAATCAGGAAGCAATCCTTTCTCCTCCCTGGTCAGTGCATTTTGGCACAGCAACCAGTAATTATTCATTCATCTGGGCCATGGCAGGAGAAAATAAAGATTATACCGATATGGATATGATCGAGTTAAAAAATTTAAAATAATCTTATAAAGATGTTTGATCTCAAAGGTAAAATAGCCTTAGTCACAGGGGGCGGACAAGGACTTGGCTACGCGATGGCATGCGGATTAGGGAAAGCAGGTGCTACTATAATTTTCAATGGAACAAAGGAAGAAAAAATAAAGGTAGCCATAAATAAATTTAAGGACGCCGGAATAAACGCAATTGGTTATGCTTTTAACGTTTGTGACAGTAAAGCAATTGACGAAGCTATAACTATTATTGAAAATGAAATTGGCCCAATCGATATCCTGGTTAATAACGCAGGTATAATGAGAAAAGCGCCTTTAGAAGAGCTCTCCGATGAAGATTGGCAGGCAGTAATAGATACAAATCTTACCTCTGTTTTTAAAGTAACCAAAAGAGTGGTTAGATCTATGATAAAAAACCGGAGGGGAAAGATAATCAATATTAACTCTATGATGAGTGAACTCGGACGACCCACCGTAGGTGCTTACGCTGCTTCTAAAGGTGGTCTTAAAATGCTTACAAAAAATATGGCTGTAGAGTGGGCGAAATATAATATTCAGGTTAATGGAATCGGGCCGGGATATCATCTAACAGAGATAACCAAACCTCTTTCAGAAAACGTAAATTTTAATAAGCTACTAATGTCCAGAACACCTGCAAGAAGATGGGGAACCCCTGAAGATCTAATAGGGCCTGCTGTGTTCCTTGCTTCAGAGGCATCTGATTTTGTCAATGGTCATATACTGTATGTTGATGGTGGAATCCTTGCATCATTTGGTGATCTGATAGATTAATTTATTCTGACTTTTACCCTTTATCAAATATATATTAAGATGGTTCGCAAAAGTATAATATGTTTTCTACTGAGCATCACGCTGCTTTCAGCATTTATTTTGAAAAATTCGTCAGCAGAAGATTGGATTCAAAAAGCATTTGCAAATGCAGAAAAACAATTAAGAAATGTTTCTTCCGGAAGTGCAGAAAAAAATAAAATTCCAAGATCTGTAAATGAAGATGGTACTACTCACCTGGTAACACCTGCAGATTGGACAAGCGGTTTTTTCCCCGGTTCTTTATGGTATATATATGAATTTACAAAAAATGAAAATATCAAAAAGGATGCAGCGAGATGGACCTTACTTCTTGATACAGTTAAAACTATCAGAACCACTCACGACATCGGCTTTATGCTTTTCTGCAGCTACGGAAATGCATACAGGCTCACCGGAAATCCTGAATACAAACAAGTCATCATTGACGGCTCCAGAACACTAATTAAAAGATACAATCCTAAAGTTGGATGTATCAAGTCATGGGACAGAAAACCCTGGAGCGCAAAGTGGCAATATCCGGTTATCATTGATAATATGATGAATCTGGAAATGCTTTTCTGGGCAACAAAACAAACAGGAGATTCATCGTTTTATCATGTTGCAAACAATCATGCACTAACTACTTTAAAAAACCACTTCCGACATGATAACAGCAGTTACCATGTTGTAGATTACGATTCACTTACAGGAAAAATATTATCTAAAGGAACACATCAGGGAATATCAGATTCTTCTTTATGGGCTCGCGGACAAGCTTGGGGGTTGTATGGATTTACTATGTGTTATAGAGAAACCGGTAATAAATTATTTTTACAACAGGCAGAAAAGATTGCTGATTATGTTTTGAACCACAAAAATATTCCTTCAGATCATATTTTCTATTGGGACTTTCATGCATTGGACATACCTAAGGCTCCGAGAGACGCTTCTGCTGCAGCATTAATTGCTTCTGCATTGATTGAACTTTCTGGTTATGTTCCGGCTAAAAAAGAAAATTATCTGAAAATTGGAGAAACTATACTTAAAAATCTATCTTCAGAACAATACACTGCGAAACCGGGAACTAATAATTACTTTATCTTGAAACACTGTACAGGAAATTTCCCTGCCAATTCTGAAATTGATAAACCTCTCTCCTATGCCGATTATTATTACCTGGAGGGCTTGATAAGACTTTCCAGAAAAAGGATCTGAAATTAACAGTATTTAGCATGCTTATACATTGAAGATTCCTCTTTATTATGAAAAAAAAATTAAGTTTCTTTTTGGTTCTGATTTCATTCCTATCGAATGCCCAAAGCATAAAAATTCGTATTGATAATCCCTCTGCATTAAAAAGACCTGATGAACCAATAACAATTTCCAGGGACCTGATCCAAAAATGGTTTATCAATATCCCTTCCGATCATTATGTAAAGGTAATGAACAATGAGAATAAAATTATTCCTTCCCAATGCGATGACATCAATCTAGATGGAATATGGGACGAACTTGCATTCGTATGCACGTTGAGTGAATATGAGACCAGCGACTTTATACTTGATCTTATTCATAGGGATTCGATCCCGGTATTTAAATCGCGAACTCATGCAAGACTTGCTGTGAGCCGGGAAAGGAATAATATTTTTCAACACTTATCCTACGAAGCCAGGCCGGCAGATCATTTACCTCAAAGCAGACCTATGCTTTATCAATATGAAGGTCCCGGATGGGAAAATGAAAAGATTGCATTCAGGAGTTATTTCGATTCAAGAAATGGAAAGGACATATTTGGGAAAACTGAAGATGTTCTGGTCCTTGATACTATCGGATTACCTGGGAGCGATTATCACGTACTTCAAAATTGGGGAATGGATATTCTAAAGGTCGGAAATTCTCTGGGCGCAGGAGCCTTGGGAATGCATATAGATGGAAAATTTATCAGACTCGGGAAGACCGATACTGCAATATACAAACTGGTAGCTGACGGACCTGTAAGATCAATAATTCAATTAGAATATTTCGGATGGATTATTGACGGCCAATCTTACAATGTAAAAGAACAAATCATCATTTGGGCAGGAAAATATTGGTATCAAAGTAATGTAACTTTAGAAGGATTAAGCGGAAAAGAAGAATTAGTTACAGGAATTGTTAATCTGAAAAATATTAATAAAAAGAAACTATTGCTCAAGCCAAACCCGGTGTATAAATCATTAATTACATATTCAAGACAAAGTGAAAATAATGATATGTTAGGAATGGCACTGCTTTTTAAAGTTTCTGATTTTCAAAATTCAGGAGAATTGACCGAACCTTCGGATACAAATTCTTTCGGAAATTCTTTTTACATCAGATTAAAAGCTCACAGCAGTTTTGCGACCACGTTTTATTTTTTTTCCTGCTGGGAAAAAGCTTCTGAAAACTTCAAAAGTCAATCGGGTATAATTAATGAAATAGAAACTGAAGCAGACAAATTATATACTCCGGTTAAAATCATGCGTATTAAATAGTATCACCACCAATAATAATGAAATCCACTATGATAATAGGGTGCATAAGGACCTACCCTGCCGAATTGCCAATATGGATCATAGCCAAAATGGTATGGCCTGTACAGATGGTTAATACCCGGTGCTGTACTCACTCCTGCGCTAACAGCAAGATCTGATCTGCGGCATGAGGAAAAGAAAATGGTAACAGAAATTACCATGATATAAAAAAATGATTTTAGGACAATGCATGCATTGTCCTTACCGGTCGCCTTTGTTAATATTTTCTGTGGGAATTGGTCCCATCTCCGATTTTGTTTTCTTCGTTTTCCTTCTTTTTTCCTCCAAACCCTGCAGCATTTTCTTGTCCACCCGGAAAATCGGCTACACTTGATTTGGTTTTTTCAGGTTTGTCCATACCTGAACCTGCACCCTTTATCATAGTACCTTGCTTACTTTTCTCCATATCGAAATGTATTTATTATTAAAACAAAGCGAAGGAAAATATGGGTTCCTTATCCTGAGGATCCTTTAAAATAATTTTAGAATAACTTCAAATATCAGAAACAATAAAATTAAAGTTCCGAAGAATGCAGCAAGTCTTAATAAGACCCAATACCAGACAGGTTTTTCTCCGTTCATAAATAAATTTTTATTCCGGTTTGTCTTTACAAAAGTAAAAATCAGCAGAATATTTTCCGGGACCTGTGAGAATCAAAATAACGTACATCAGCATATACAACAAAGCCAGTTCTTTCTTCTGAAAAGGATCCGCGGCATGAACCAGAAAAAAAGCAATAAACATAGTAATAAACAGGGGCACAGATGCTAGTCGTGTAAACAGTCCGATAGTAATCAATAGACCACAGAAAAATTCCGCCAAAATAGCAAGTATCAGATTAGCTTCACTTCCTATACCAAATACATCTTTAAAAGTTTGTGATTTTTCGGCGTAATTGGCAAGTTTTGGCCAACCATGTGCTATAGCCATTATTCCTCCTGCACAAATCCGCAGAACTAATATCCCCAGGTCAGGATAATAAGGCCTTACAGAAAAAAACATTTTTCTCATGATCAGATGTTTATATTTTGAAAATTAATATTTAAACCAAATAAAACAATTCCTGTTCAAGCTGATTTAATAAAAGCAATTAAACTAATGGTTTAACCCTTAAAAATTTAACTTATGGAAAGAATATTAGAAGGAAAAGTGGCTATTGTTACAGGTGGTGGAACAGGCATCGGTGAAGCAATATGTAAAGAATTTGCCAGACAAGGTGCAAAAGTGATTGTGGTAGGATTTCATGATGATCCGGTAGATAATGTGGTAAACGAAATAAAATATTTCGGCGGTGAGGCAATTTCCTACAAAGGAGATATGTCTGTAGAGGATCAGGCAAAGGATTGTGTATACTTTTCAGAAAGGACATACGGAAAACTGGATATACTCATCAACAATGCAGGCGTATTTCCGGAAATGGCTCCTATTCAGAATTCAAGTAATGATGCCTTCAATTACATGATCAAAAATAATATTCAGACAGTATATCTAATGACAAAGTTGGCTGTACCACTACTTCAGAAAACCAAAGGATGTATTGTAAATGCAGGTTCTGAAGCAGGAATTGAAGGCGATGCACAACTTGCAGTATACTCCGGTACAAAAGGTTTTATTATTGCATTCACCAAAGCACTTGCCGCTGAACAGGCACAATATGGAGTCAGAGTAAACGCTGTGGCTCCCGGTCCGACAGACACATCTTGGATGCATGTAAGTCAGGGACCTATGACTGTAAAGCAAAAAATGATTCTTAAAAGTGCCATTCCAATGGGAAGATTTGGTACCCCTGAAGAAGTGGCGCAAGTATATACATTCCTTGCTTCTCCACTAGCCAGTTTCGTAACAGGATCTGTTTATGCCGTAGACGGCGGACTGATGATAGGTAAAGGCCCGGCAGGATTATTGGCAGATTCTGCAATGAAGTCCGCACCTGAAGGAGAATTGGATCTTCAACATTCCAGAGAAGGAGATAATAGTATTCGATATCAATAGGCAATAGGCGGTATGCAGTAGGCGGTAAGTGTTTGCCTACAGCATACTGCCTTCTGAAATACTGCCTATTGGTTATTTTCATTCAGCTGCTGCTGCAATCTTTGATTTTCAAAAATTCTATGCATCAATTGCTGACTGTAGGTTCTTCCGATTTTCAGATTATATATACTGTAAGATTTTTCTGCCCATTGCTTTGCCTCTTCGAGATCTCCATAAACCTCTTTAGAGATCGCATAATTGTACATCGCCTTTGAAGCAACTTTAGGGTCTGAACTTCTGCTTAGTTTATACCAGATCTGACCGGCAGCATCCCAATTACCCGCAGCTGAAAATCTGAATGCCGTTTTAAACTCTTCATTTTTTCCGGCTTTCTTAAAATATTCCCTATGTACTCTTATCCAGTTAGGAGAAATACGTGCTCCGTATTTTGTACCAGCGGCATAGCTTGCCTGATCAGTTGCTGCTCTCTTATTAATCAACCTTCCAATGGCCTCTAGTTCATTATTTCCTGTTGCTCTCCAGTTCATCACCTCGGTAAAATGGTGCTGGTCGACAATGGTTCTGTTAACAGGGTCATACAAGCGGAACCCCAGGTGAACTCTCACTGATTGTTCTGCAGTAAATTCAAGCTGCTTAACCGGCTTACCATCCTTATCTGTCCTGTCCACCATCCTGCTGGAAGTTCTGATGTCTGTATTACTGTCGTATGTTTCCAGAGCACATACCGCATCTGTCTGATACTGCCTGCAGATATTTTCCAATTCCATCCAGTCCAGCGGAGGTGGGAAAACAACACCGGCACCAGATCCTTTCATTAAAACGTTGGTCATTTTACTGCTGAAACGTGGTGAATTACTCATTATGGAGTTCAGACCGCCTAAGGCTTGATCGGTTCCGCTTTTATCCTGAAATAATCCTTCACCGGTTAATACACCCTCAATCACATTTATCACATTATTCTGCGGCAAAGTTCTGTTAATAATGGCAATGGTTTTAATATTCTGAGGAACATTAATTCCTGCAGGAGCTAATACATTAATATAAACATTATGTCTTCCGCAGGCACTGAGGATAATCAGTACAAGGAAAAGGCTGTAGAGAGATTTTTTCATGGTATTTGCATGACTTATACAGGTCTTTTAACGGAAGTATCCATTTTCGGTTTCTGGCCTTAATGCAATTAATTTCTCTCTTTCACAACATTTTTATGGTCCATCCTTCTTTAATTGATATTTCTTAAAATATTATTTTCCTTAGAAAAAATTTGAGTAAAATAATTTTCAACAACATTAAACCCATATAAAAGATAATTCGTAAAACTCAAATAATAAATTAAAATACAGGTATTTACATGTGAATTTTTTGGTGTTTCATTGTACTATTTTGTGTTTTGATTTTTACCAAACTAAATATTATGATTACTCAACGCGTACTTTTTAAGTGCAGCCTATTGGTTGTCATCATTTTGTCTCTCTCAGCCAAATCATTCTCTCAATGTAATCCTTACCCTCAGGTAAATGCTGTTATAAATGGAGACTTTGAATCGGGTTATATTGCTTCCGGACCAGGATCATTTGCTACGGATCAATTGTATGTTTATGCCCCTGCAAATGCTGCAAATGCTGCATTAATGGATGCAGTAATGGCAAATCCTAATGCTAATGGCCCTTGTGCGTGGAATTCCGATGGAAAATACCATATAGCAGGCTATTATGGGACTTTCAGATGCGATGGGGGAAATTGGGATGGTCACCCTTTCTTAACAGAGGCCAACGGTAGATATGACCACACCAAAGGTATAGGAGGTGATGGTAAATATCTTATGGTGGATACCAAAACAGGCGGTGGAAGCACGGCTTACGGAGTAAAAATCTGGGAGCAGGATGTGGATGTCTTTGCTAATACCTTTTATTACTTTTCTGCATGGTTTATCAATTTTACCCCTAACAGTACCGGTGGTGCAAGAGCACAATTGAGATTCGTGGTCCAGGCTTTGGACGGGTCAAATAACCCGATCGGAGCACCAACTGAATTAGGCGCAAGCGCTTGGTCTCCTGCTGAAGCATCGAGAGGAAATAGCTGGGAACAATATTATAATACATGGACGAGCCCGATAGGCACTGTAAAGGCCAGGTTAGGTATATATAACCAATCACCGATTGCGATTGGTAATGACGTAGGTATTGATGACATTTCATTCATCAACGGATGTCAGGCCATTCAAAGTTTAACCATACCTCCTGCACCAAGCTTACCTGCTACTTTCAACCTTTGCTCTACCAATGGCAGTGTGGTACTTGACCCCGGCGTTCCTACCAATGCAGGAGCAGGAAGGACCTTTACCTGGTATAGTGGTACCTCCTACCCGCAGACAGAGTTAGTGCTGAATTCGACAACGCAAAATACCTACACTGTTTCCACACCGGGAACGTACAGAGTTTGTGTTTACCAGCCTGGGGGATGTTCCAAGTCTGCAACCATTGTTGTCACTAACACCAATACCGTTTCGGTGACACCAGCCACTGCTTCTTTATGTAATCCGAACTCTTCTACTCAATTGCTGACAAGCTCCCTTGGTAGTGCCAGTGCATTTTATACTTATCAGTGGCAGAGAAACGGAACAAACATAGGTGGTGCCACAGCAACAACATACAATGCAAACCAGACAGGAACTTATACCGTTAACGCAACACATAGTTCTATACCTGCATGTAATGTAAGCAACACTGCTACTTTGAACAACACCAATACAATGACTACATCAATTGGTGCAAATCAAAATTTGTGTAATTCATCTACAGCAACATTTACCAGCAGTTTAACTGGTTCGGCATTTACGTATGAATGGTTAAGAAACGGAACAGTAATATCCGGAGCTACCACAGCCAGCTATACTGCGACACAAACAGGTACTTATACTGTCAGATTGCTACACCCAATCTCCGGATGTAATGTACAGGCAAGTGCATCGGTAACCTCTACTAATTCCATAACACCAAATCATAATACTTTCTGTTCTGGAAGCCCCGCTAACCTTTCAGTTTCACCTAATGCCACATGTCCATACAGATGGTATAGCGCTGCAAGTGGCGGATCATTGTTGGCTTCCGGTTGCACATACAGTCCTAGTCCTGCTGGAACTACAACATATTATGTGGAGGATACTACCAATGTTTCATATAATAATATAGGTAGAAATGTAACTTCTGCAAATATTGGATCAGAATTACCAGGTGTTGACTGGAATGCTGATAATATTAATCGAGGACTGACATTTAATACCACAAAACAAGTACTAATTCAATCTGTTGATGTTTGGATTGAACAATATTCTTCAGTGACAAACATGGTAGTTTCCATTAGGAATTCTTCCGGAGTAGTTATCGGTAGCTCAGCTCCAATAACACATGACAATAGTGCATGGCCTGTGGGTGCGAATCCTGCAAGAGTCACTGTGCCATTAAATATCAAAGTTCCAATAGGAACTAACTATACTATTGTAGTGTCCGGTGGGACGATTGGTGGTTTACGCAGAAATGATACATTCGGAGGTCCTTATAATTCACCTGGAGGAGGTTTAAGTATCACCGGTGGTACTCCAAATGGAAGATATAACTATTTTGCAAACTGGAGTATAAAAGAATACTCTAACCCATGTGCCAGAATGCCTGTGACAGCAACATTGGAAACACCTTGTACTACTCCTGTTGATTTTGCTTCTTTTGTAGTATTTAAAGAAGGAAATACCAATGTACTTAAATGGGCAACTACAAGTGAAATCAATTCAGATGTGTTTGTAATTGAAAGATCATTTGATGGTATCAATTTCCATAACATCGGAACAGTCCAGGCTGCCGGACATAGCAAACAATTACTGAATTATTCCTTTACCGATCTCTCTCCTCTCGATGGCCTGTCATATTACAGAATAAGAGAAGTAGATTTTGATGGTTCAGTAACTTATAGCAGCATACAGGTTGTAAACAGGGATAAAAACAATAGCCTTATCATTTATCCTAATCCTTCATCAGGAGTATTTTCTGTATCATCTTTTGCAGGAATTTCTGATGAGTCCGAAATCACGGTAACTGACATGACAGGCAGAGTGATACTACAAAGAATACTTGAAGGAACAGTGGAAGCAGTTGATCTGACTGAAGCTCCTGCAGGTGTATATTATCTGCAGGTGAAATCAGGGTCGGAAATTTTCAATGGGAAAGTAATAAAACAATAATATTAGTTTGGTAAAAGTGAAGAGACTGTTCCGAAAGGGCAGTCTCTTTTTTTATGAAGTTGCTGGGATTATTGAATATCTTTTTTTTATTTTTATAATATCGCAAAAATATGCATATGAAATTAAATTTGCTTATTAAAAGCATCCCTTTATCACTTTTTTTCCTTTTGTGTTCATGTGTAAAATATGAAGAAGGGCCTTTGATAAGTTTAAGATCTGCTGAAACCAGAATTGAAGGTTGTTGGAGGGTTGATAGGTATAATGTTAATGGTGTTGACTCGATGGAATTTATTATTAATAATCATTTAAATGGCGAGTGGGTATTTTCATATAGGAAGCGCGATAATACTATTTTCCCTGTTTATCAAACATTTCAAAATTATACATATAATGGTTTCTGGGAAACATATACTTTAGGCAATACACGATACCTGAACATAGCTTTCCACGATAAAAGTAATAAAGACTCAACATTGATTTCTTTTAATAGTTCTTCGACGTGGCCCATTAACGGAAAATGGGAAATTTTAAGGCTAAAAAATAATGATATGAAAATATCTCAATATAATGCAAACACAGGTAAAAGGCATGATATACATTTTAAGCCATTCTAATCTGGCATTGGACTGAAATGTAGAACTAGTCTTTATTCTTCTTTTTAAAAACCTCAAAAAAGGTAGGAATAAGAAATACCAGTACAATGGCAGGAACCAGAATCGCCATATACTTCCGTAAGACCGGAAACTCAGCACCGAAATAATAACTACCCAGCAGCAAGCAGGAATTAAACAACAAACATCCCACACTCGCAAATCCAAAAAAACTGGAATATCTTAACTCTATAGAACCTGCAAGAAAAGGGTTCATGGTACGTACTACCGGAACGAACCTTCCCAGTATTATTGCAGCCATACCTCTTTTCTTATAAAATCTCTTTGCCTTGACCAGGTAAGAGGGTTTGAAAAACCAGTTTTCTTCCTTCCTGAAGAGGTCCCTTTTCATCCTCGCCCCAATAGTATATCCTGTAAGATCTCCGGCCAGGGATGCCAGAAAACAGGATATTACCAATAATGCAGGATGAAGATCCAATACTCCTGAACCCGCAAGCAAACCTGCTGAAATTAACAATGACTCCCCTCCGGGTATGATAATACCTATCAGCAAACCTGTCTCCATAAAAACCAGGATTATCAGAAGGGTCAACCCTCCGAATTGAAGTATCTCGTCCGGACTCAATTGCAGTAATTCCATTATAAGGTTAAAACAATATAAAAGTATCTCAGGTTATTTGAAAAGTTAAAAACTAGAAAGACTTATGGGAACACTGTTACGAACAATAATAATAATTGGTATCATTGGAGTAATTCTGGTAATCCTTGCAGTTGCAGGAATTCTGGATGCCATCTTTTAACAAAAAAAATTGTGTCTCAAAAGTAGAGTCAGATTTGAGACACTTTTTTATTATTTTAAAATTTCTTCATATCCTTTTTAAATCTGGATATTACAGATCTTTCCTCGTGTGAAGTATCATCAAATGCTTCTGCCACACGTTCCATAAAGGTCAGGCATTTTTTCTTCATAGACTCTGTAAAGTCAAAATCAAATCTGTTTGCCTCCAGGGTGTCCAATGCATAATTATAGGCATCTTCAAGAGATATATTCTGCTGTTGCAGTTGATTGAACATTTGCTCAATCCATTCAGTATCTGTATCCTCGAGCTGAAATTCCTTTGCGGCCAAACTTCTTATGGTTTGCTTTTCCGCCTCCTGTATTTCCCCGTCAGCTTTGGCAATTGCATATGCAAGACTTCCCATTGCAATGTGTATATTCCTTTTTGACATTATTCCTTAGGTTTAGGTTATGAAATAATAAAAAGAAAAGGAAAATAACAAACCGAATGTGGTTTATTACTTTTTCAACACCTGTTTTGCATACTTGTTATTCGGATCCAATACAAGTACTTTATTCCAGTAATCTTCTGATTTGACTTTATCTTTTTTCAATGCATAATAGTAACCCAAATAAGAATACGAATCTACAAGTTCCTTGGTGTATTTCTCCGGTTCTGAAGAAGTAAGTTCAATCACTTTTTCATAAAATGGTTTTGCCTTCTCTCTTTCCTGTGTGGCCTCCATGTTATAGTTCGCTCTTGCTCTCCAGATATAACCTGTAGGCGAAGTCGGCAATGCTTCGGTGATCAGTTGAAAAGAAGAATCTGCTTTTGCAAAATCCTTACCATAATAATATGATTTACCGAGGTTAAGGTAATCCTGAGCAGAAGGCTCAACAAATTTCATTTTCTTCTCAAATTGTTTCGCCGCTTGTATATATTTTTGAGAAGTAAAAAACTGATTGGCAAGTTCGGAAAGTAGATCTACTCTACTGCTGTCCAAAGCTACTGCCTTATCAATGTTTAAAATACCCAATGAATCATTACCGTTTTTCAGAAACATCTTACCATAGTATTCATAATCGGAAGATATAATCATTTTTTCAGGAACACTCTTCCAGTACTTGTCCATATACTCAAGACCTTTTTCAGTATTACCACTATCAAAATGAGTATATGCAAGAAGTCTGGTAAGAATGATATTCTGATATCCTTTTGATTCTAATTGGTTAAAGATTTTTAGTGCGCCTTCGAAATCCTGATTAAGATAAAGAAATGATGCAAATCGAAAATCATTGTCATTGTTTTTATCGGTATTGTCAACATATTTCTTAAATGATGCAATAGCTTTATCATATTGCTTAGCTCTGTAATACAAATCACCCATCTGGCGGTAGAATAAAATATAATCAGGATCTATTTCCATTCCCTGCTTATAAAATTTTATACCCTCTTCAAAATTTTTAGCTCTGGTATAGACATTACCGATTTTCAGATACAATGCAGGATTTTTCGCATCCATTGCCAGGGCCTTCTTGTAATTTTCTATGGCCTTGGTACCATCGTTTTTTTCATAGTAAGCATCACCTAATAAATGAAAATAACGAGAATTTTTAGGATCTTTATAGATAGCAGTCTCGAAATTCAGAATGGCCAGATCAATATTTTTATTATCAGTCCCAATGTAAGCCTCTCCGATCGCTGCATATATTTCAGGATCTTTTGACTTGGTCATTGCAAGAGCTTTGTCAAAATTCACTTTTGCACCGGCATCGCGTTTGCTTGCAAGATTTATTTTTCCGGCCGCCACATAATACAACGCATATTTGGAATTATTCCTGATCCCTTCTTCAATAATAAGATTAGCAGAATCTTTTGAGTTTGTCATTAGCAGTACATTGGCAAGCAGACATCTGTATTCCGGATTCTTAGGCTCTTTCCTGACAAGTTCATTAGCAATCGACTTAGCTTTCTGAATTCTCTCCAGTTCTATATTTCTTTTCACTTCCTGAACAGATTGTGCCTTTGCTGAAAACAATGAAAGTGTTAAGGAAACAAGGAATACAATTTTTAATCTTCTCATAATTCACAAATTTTATTCGTACTTAAACTCTATATCTCTTGAGGGTATCTTTACAGGTACCAGTCCTTTTTTTTGTACCAGTCTCTGCCCTTTTTCATTAAGAATAAAAGATGCAAATCCTGTACCTAAACCTGTTCTGGCTGCACTGTAAATCAAATAAATATTTCTTATTAACGGATAAGTTCCGTCTGCAATATTTCCCTGAAAGGGTAAATACATATTACCATCCTTAGTAATACCCAGAACTTTTATTTTTTTATATAAATCTGATCCTCTTCTGTCTTCCGCATCACTAATCCATCCCACTCCGGTAATCCCGATCGTCCATGGATTTTCTGCTACATAATTAAATACTTCTGGATTTGAACCTGCACCATAAACCTTCACTTTTTCAAGGCTTAACCCAAGGCTGTCATGTATTACCCGTATATTACCTGAATTGTTTTGATCTGCCACAATTCTTACAGCAATATCCGGATAGGATTTATTTACCTGTTTCCAGGAAGTTATTTCTCCTTCGAAAATTTTTCTTAGCACACGAAAGTCAATGGCAGAATCAGGAAAAGATGGATGAACTGCAAAGGCTATGGCATCTCTCCCTGCTGCATGTTCTCTTATACTTATTTCTTTGGATTTGAAAACATTCCTTTCTTCGTCGGTAAGCAATCTTCCGGCAACGATAAAATCTGTTTCACCTTTCACAAATTTTCTTATTGCATCTGTTTCGGGTATGTATTCCGGTTTAATTGCTGCCTGGGCATAGGTACCTTCGAAAAGAAGTCTTTCAGCATTTACTAAAGGTTCAAAGGAAGGGTCGGAATAAAGTATCAGCTCACCGCTTACCGGTGTATCTTCCGGCCTACGATCCTGATTATTGCTACAGGCGGATAAAAATGCTGCACATAAAATAATTTTAGCTAATTGCTTAATCATTAAATTCTCCTATGAACTTTTATGATCCTTTAATCCTCTGTAGCCACGAAAAACCCCGTAAATCAAAAGTATACAACCAATCATAAGATTAAACTTCGGGTCCATCAGCTTTATCTGCTGATAATAAGAAATAAAATACAGACCTACCATAAAATAGAAGAAGGCCATGAACAATTTGAAAAATAGGAAAAAGCTTTTCAAGGTATTTAAGTTTAAATTATTGTTAATCTTCAATTCGGAATACCACTGGTAATAACATTTTAACTTTAGTAGCTAATCCATTTTGTTTAGGAGCAGTCCATCTTGTAAGCATTATTACCCTGATGGCCTCCTTTTCTATGTCCAATCCTTTCGGATTTACAACTCTTGCATTTAAAACAGTTCCTTCCGGACCTACAACAAATTCTACTGTAATAGTCTGATTTATTCCATCTCTCACTGCATAGGCAGGATAACTTATATGCTTTTGAAAAAAACTGTTAAGATTTCCTCTAAACTGAGGCAACTCAATTCTTAGGTCTGAAACCAAATAGTCATTTTCTGTAACTCCTCCTACAGAATTGTTAAATCCTTTTCCTCCGGTTTCGAAATGTTCATCCAGATTGGGTAGCTCCTCAGAGAAAATATTAGTTCCGCTAGATGAAAATTCCTGTTCATTCACCAACACTTCAGTGCTTATTTCAGGTTCCGGATCAGAAGAAGTATTATTTTTATGATTGGATATTTTTAGAGGCAATGCACTCTCCTGAATAGTATTAATTGGCTTTGGAGCAAGGATTGAAAGGTCAACCAGGATTTCTTTAGGGGTTTCCTCAATTGCTGTTGTCTTTGGAATATTCACTTCAGAATAATCTGCAATGGATAATGCCGGTAAAAATACAAGTACTAAAAACAGCAAAGAAATAAGAAAAGCAAGCAGGATATGCTTACCATAGTTTTTTCGAAGCTGAAATGCTCCGAAAGATTTATTTCTATTTTCAAAAACCATATCAGTGAGCGTGGCACTACCGGAATTCCAGCTGATTGATATATTATGAAAACTATCTGAAATCATAGATTGAAAAATGGAATAAAATGCCGGGAATTATTCCGGCATTTTATAAATAATATGAACAATTCTTTTCAGCTTAACTGGCTTACCATTCTGTTTTGCAGGAGTCCATTTCGTTAATTTTATCACCCTTACAGCCTCTTCATCACAACCAAAACCAATTCCTTTTACGGCTTTTGCGTCTATTACAGTACCATCAGTACCAATTACAAATTCAACATAAACCCTTCCTTCAATACCCGCATTTTGGGCCTTCACCGGGTACCTGATATTTTTATTAATAAAATCATTTACATCTCCGTTAAGATGCTCAGGATACTCCTCAACATACATGAAAATTTCATCCGCCGGACCTTCTATCCTACCATCGCCAGTGCCAAAGTCCACAGGTTCTTCAAGATTAGGGTCCCCATCCTGATCCATAGTACCCGGATTAATCATTTCCTCATTCTTCGGAGGATCTTTTTTCACCTGCTCATCAGGAGCAACTTCAGGCTCAAGAAACTCGCTCATGGCAATCTTAGGAGGCTCTTCCATTGGAGGAGGCGGTGGTGGTGGTGGTAACTCTTCTTCTTTAGGCTGGTCAAGCGAAATAAGATTAAGATCTACTTCAGTTACAACCTCTTCAGCTATTTTGTTTGGAAAAAGCTTTTCAATTATTTTAGGAGAAACCAAAGCAATTGTAAAAAGTGCTACAGAAAGCATTACAGCTACAGTAACATGCGAACCATAAATTTTCCTGAGGAAAAAAGCTCCGTAAGCTTTATTCCTATGCTCAAATACTATGTCCGTAAGTGTGGCATCGGGAACCAGGGCGATGCGATTATTTTCCGTTTCTTTCATTTGTATTGTTTCCATCCTTTACCCCCCTTATAAGACTTTCTTAGTTAAATCAAGTTCTTTAGGAGTTATTTTTCCTATGGAATAATACTCCACACCTGAGATATGAAGATCGTCAAGAATGTCGACCATGTTTTTATATCTGGAAGTTTCTTTTGCCTTTATGATCACCTTGAATTTAGGAATCATTCTTCTTTTTTCCAGAAATATTTTTCTAATGCCCTCATCCGAATAATCAGTGGTCTCAACTTTCGGATCTTTCAGACCCATAAAATAATATACCTTATCCTCTTCACCGAGAATTACTGTCATCGTTTCTGATTCAGGAAATAATGTTGTATTATTCTTCTCCTTATCCTTCACAGGCATTTTCACTTCCATAATTTTCGGCTTATTGAAAGTGGTAGTAAGCATGAAAAATGTTATCAGCAGGAACGCAAGGTCCACCATGGGAGTCATGTCGATCTTAGTCGAGACCTTCTTACTCCTTACCTTCCCGCCTTTCTTCTTCCCACCACCGTCACCGGTATTTACTTCTGCCATATTATTTAATTCTTATTCAACTTTTGTATTTCAAATCAACATTCATCATTCAACATTCATCATTATTATTGCGGTTTCGCCTCCATCGTTGTAATCAGCTTGATCTTATTGATGTTTATTTCCTGCAAGGTAGCTATTACTTTTTCTATGACAGGATAGGATGTATCCTTGTCTCCTTTTATAGCTACCTTTACTTCCGGATTTAATCTTCTGGTAAAAAATACCCAGTCTTTAAGCTGGTTATTCAATGAGTCCATAGGAATACCCGGTTGCTTTATATCTTTATTGGCAATCAGTCTTGGCAATTCACCTACAGGTACTCCGAACGAAGACATCTTAGAGAACTTTGAAATTTCTGCAGAAGATATCTGTACTTTATATTTAGCTGCAATTTTCTCTACAAGTTGTTGTCTGGTATTCTGTCCATCAAGATTTAAAAATACCTTTCCGTCTTTATCTACAGATATAGTCAGCACATCTGAATCCGGTAAAATAATCTCCGAAACCGAAGATGGCATATCCACCACAACAGGTTCATCCGGCTTAAATTTGGTGGTAAGCATGAAGAAGGTAAGCAACAGGAATGCCATGTCGCACATAGCAGTCATGTCTAGCGAAATACTCTTCCTCGGAACTTTTACTTTTGGCATATCGACCTGTATTTTTTACTTATTTATGATTGGTTGAAAAGGTTTGCGTTATGCTGAATCCGATTTCATCAATATTATAAGTAAGGTCATCAATTTTACTTGTGAAGAAATTGTAAGCCACTATTGCAATGGTTGATCCACCGATACCTAGCGCTGTGTTGATAAGTGCTTCTGAAATACCGTTTGCAAGAGCAACTGCATCAGGAGCGCCTGCAGTAGCAAGAGCAGCGAAAGCTTTGATCATACCAATAACGGTTCCTAATAGTCCGGTAAGTGTGGCAATTGATGCAAGAGTAGCAATAATGGTAAGGTTTTTCTCCAACATAGGAAGCTCCAGTGAAGTTGATTCTTCCAGTTCCTTCTGGATAGCCAGTAACTTCTGATCTTTTGCCAGTGACTGATCCTTTGATAAAGCTTTATATTTCTGAAGAACAGATGTTACTACGTTTCCTACTGAACCTCTTTGCTTGGAACACTCTTCGATCGCCTGATCGATCTGATTGTTGCTTAACAGCCATTTCACTCTTCTTACAAAGGAATCAACTGAACCGTTACCTTTAGCTTTCATAATGGTGAAAAATCTCTCCGTAGAGAATATAAGCACCATTAATAAAAAAGACATTAACACAGGTACGACATACCCACCTTTATAAACGATTCCAAGCCAGTTTCCCGGTTTTGGATGGTTTGCAGGATTATCGCCCTGGAAATTGGTAGGGTTACCCATAACAAAAATGTAAAGCATAAAGCAGATAAGCAATGCAAGCAATATGGCTCCAACTGCAAAATAAGAATTGTACTTACCTGTAGATTGATTTTGATTTTCCATGATCTCTGATGATTCCTTTTATTCTGTTAAAAATTATATTCTGTGCAAATTTATAAGTATTAAATAATATCCTTAGATGCCCGAAGTTAAGAAATTGTTAAGTTAAAACAACCCGAACTTTCTATCAACCTGAGGATCCATTCTGATAAACCCAAGATATAATAATTTTAGATCCCGATGGTTTATTTTTTTTTATTTTCCCTGAATTTTACCGATTTACTTATTCCAATTTCTCCCTAATAAAACGCATAAAGTCAGGGCAAAATACTGTTTAATAGCTTTTTCGCAAACTCATATCGTTTAAGTTTTCCTGTTTTAATTCAAAATATCCTCAACAATTGTCTACCTTTCTAATTTTATATTTTAATAAGTAATAACTCACAATATTTGAGAATTATTGCTTTAAAAATTCAATTTCTTAGTATTTATTTACGATTTGAATTAAGCAGGATGAAAATTACAGTAATAGGTTCAGGCACAATGGGTAGCGGTATTGCTCACGTTTTTGCCCAGTACGGGCATGATGTAGCACTGATAGACAACTCCCGGGCGGCCTTAGAAAAAGGCCTGGACAGCATTAAAACCAATATTGATAGACAGATAAAAAAAGGTACGCTTTCCGAAAATGACAAAAAGGATATAGTCAGAAAAATTTCTTTACATACAGAAGTTGAAACGGCAGTTGAACAAGCGGAACTTTGTGTCGAAGCCGCCACAGAAAATCTTCGCGTAAAACTTGATTTGTTCAGGCAATTGGACAAATTCACAATACCTTCCTGCATATTAGCAACCAATACTTCATCAATAAGTATCACCTCTATAGCTAATGAGACCAAAAGGCCGGACAAGGTTATTGGTATGCATTTTATGAATCCGGTGCCTTTGATGAAACTGGTTGAAGTAATAAAAGGTAAAGACACTTCAGCCGAAACAACAGAAAAAATTGTCGGTCTGACAGTTCAGATTGATAAAGTTCCTGTGGAAGTAAACGACAGTCCGGGATTTGTCGCAAACAGAATTCTTATACCTATGATCAATGAGGCAATTTTTTCTTTGTATGAAGGAGTTGCCGGCATTACGGAAATAGATACCGTCATGAAACTAGGCATGAGTCATCCGATGGGCCCGTTACAACTTGCGGATTTTATTGGTCTTGATATTTGCCTTGCCATTATGAAGGTACTATATACAGGGTTTAATGATGAGAAGTACAGACCCTGTCCTTTATTGGTTAAAATGGTGGAAACCGGCAATCTTGGTGTGAAAACCGGCTGTGGATTCTATGACTGGAATAAAAGTACCAAAGAGACTTTAATCCCTTCTGATATACAAATCAATCTTTAAATATGCGGGCTATATACGACGATATCGGTGCAGATAACCTGAAAATACTTGTGGATAAATTCTATGATCTGGTTTTTGAAAACGAAGAAATTAAGGATCTCTTTAAAACAGAAAAATCAGAAATTAAAAGAAAACAGTATTTGTTCCTGACTCAGTTTTTAGGAGGTCCTGATTTGTATAGCCAGGAGTTCGGTCACCCCAGACTACGCGCCAGACACCTGCCCCATCCTATTTCAAATGACAAAGCGGTAGCATGGCTAAAATGTATGCATGAGGCCATTGAAAGTCTTGATTTGTCAAGGGAATTGAAGGACGAACTGTTCTCCAGATTCCCCCAGACGGCATTTTTTATGGTCAATCAACAGGATTAGTTCTTTAATCTCCTATAAAAAATTTTACACCAAGGATAGCAAGTTCCTCATCCTCTTCCTGAGAAAGACCGCTTACCCCCACTCCTCCTACTACTTTGTCCTTTTGTTTGATAGGATATCCTCCGCCAAAACCGGTGAATCTGGAATCACCATAAAATGATAAATCATATCCTTTTTCCGAATCTCTTGATGCTTTACCCAGCTCTGATGTTGCTCTTTGGGATCTGGCTGCTGTGTATGCCTTATTGATAGCAATATTGATAGATGGGAATTTGGTATTTTCCATTCTCATAAATGCTATAAGCTCTCCATGGGCATCGGTTACAGCAACAATGGCCTGCTTGTTTCTCTTTTCGAGTTCAGATATTATAGTATTGATTATACCTGAAGCTGTTTTGTAATTCAGTACCTGCATTTGATATATATTTTCACAAAGATCAAAAAATACAGGTAAAAAAAAAGGCCTAAAACAGGCCTCTTTTTTTCTTTTTCGTTTTTCCCACACCTAGCAATGCTTTACTCAATTTAGCATCTCCCGGATCATGTCCGACCCAGCTGGTAAATGCTACCTTTTTAAAATCAAGTCCGGGTATGGTTGCTTTAAGTTCATTATTCTTATAAATATTCAAACCTTCCTCAGGCAGATAGATCAAATCATAAGTATCACCAACCTTAACATCTTCTTTAAAAATTTTAACAAGTTCTTCTATTCTGTCTCTGTAAGGTGCAGTATTTCCATTAGTCACCCTGTCAAATTCAGATCTCATCCCCTCTTCAAGTCTCTTGCTTGTAATTACATCTGAAATTACTTCGATTTTAATTGCCATAGGTTCATCAGCATTGATGATAGTTGCTGCATCGGAACATTTCTGCTGCAAATACAATCCTGCATTATATAAATCAATCCAGAATTTTCTTCTTGTGCCCAAACCGTTAAGTATGAGGTTACTTTCTTTGACCTTGATCACTTCCGGAATAGAATTGTCCCCGGTTGATGAAATTGCAGGAACAGCCGTAAGCATTCCTGTGCATAGCAATAAAATTCCAGCCAGTTTAATCATGTAATCGGATTTAAATTTTTATAGAAGTTTTGTATAAAATGGTAAATGGAATAAAAGAGGGATTAGTTCCGAAGAAAAATATCAAAACCGGAGATCTGAAAAAGTTCCCTAAAAAATAAGGCTGACTTTGTTCAAGTCAGCCTTTTAACTTCTATTGCAGAATTTCAATTTCAGTCCGCCTGTTTAACTGTTTGTTTTCAGGAGTATCGTTCGGAGCAATTGGCTTGGTTTCCCCGTAACCTTTAAATGATAATCTGGCTTCCGGTATACCCTTTTTCACCAGATATTCAACCACCGCTTTTGCTCTGTTGTGCGACAACTTCATATTATGATCATCATTTCCATCGCTATCGGTATGGCCGCCAATCTGAATTTTGATGGTAGGATTTTTAGTAAGTATCTCTAACAATCTTTCCAGTTCATCCACTGATTCTTTTCTCAGGGTAGCTTTATCTACATCAAAGAATACGTTTCTTAAGACAATCTTTTTACCAACCTCAATGGCTTCAAGACATATAGAATCCTTGATTTCGAGATAAGTATTCAGGAAAGGAACGTCTATATTCTTTGAATAAAAAAGGAATCCGGGTGCTTCAACAGCAATACCATAGTTTTTACCAGCAGGAAGAATAACTGTATACTTACCCGAGCTTGAGTTGGAATTATAAACTCCTAATGGTTTTTGAGTTTCAAGGTCTGTTACAACAATGGTAGCTGCCACCGGTTTTTTATCTTTGCAGGAAGATATCTTTCCTTTAAATACTACCAGCGAAGCATCAGCTTCATCTCTCTCTAATACATAAATATCTTTTTCGCCGTATCCTCCTTCTCTTTCAGAGGAAAAATATGCTCTTTTGTTGTCAGCTGACCAGGCAAAAAACACATCATCATCAGCAGTATTAATAGGATATCCGATGTTAACAGGCTCAGTCAGAACCTCTCCTGTTTCGGTATTAATTGTACAGGAGAAAATATCGAAACCACCCATAGATTTATGACCTTTAGAACTGAAATATAAAGTCTTACCATCTGCGTGGATAAAAGGGCCATCTTCATCGTATCTCGTATTGATCTTAGGACCTAATAAAATCGGAGCTCCCCATTCACCATTATTTTGTCTTTTCGACATATAGATATCCGTACCTCCGTAACCACCTTTTTTATTACTTGTGAAAAACAACACTTTTTCATCTGAGGTAATAGTAACACTTGGTTCCCAATACTGAGAATTGATGTTGGTGCCGAGATTTTTGGGTTCTGACCAAATACTACCTTTCAGATCACTGGAAAATAAATCACCGCCGTTGTCAACTTTGTAAATGAAAAGTTTTTGTCCGTCCGGTGATATACTTGCCACAGCATCATGAGTTGGAGTATTAATTCCATTTCCTAACTGCACCGCCGTAGTCCAAACAGTGTCACTTTTTACTGAGATATAAATATCTTCGAAAAACTTGCCATCTTCAGCCTTTTTACCTCCGGTCGTATTATCCCTTCTGGAAGTAAAGATTAAAACTGTTTCATCGGCAGAAACTGCAGGCATATAATCATCATATTTGCTGTTTACTCCTTTGCCAAGGTTTTTTATCTTAACTTTTACAGGGTTTTTAACCAGTTCAATACCGTTTTTACAATAACTGATTATATTGCTTACTTCTTCAGCTTTTGCAGCTTCTTTTGGTTTTAAAGTAGCCTTATATGCAGTTAAGACCTGTATGGCCTTATCAAACTGGTGATTGAAATGATAAGAGATACCAAGGTAATAATCCAGATCTTTTTCTGTTGCCCCCCCTTGTTTTGCTTCAAGAAGATAAGGTAAGGCCTTTACTTCATGTTTCAATTCATGTTGAATTACACCTATCCTATAGGCAATCTCAGGGTCTTTAGGCTTGAGCTTGTAGGCTTGTTGAAACAGTTCAAGGGCTTTTTCAAACTCTTCAATATCCATGTGAGCTTGCGCCTGGGATATTAGTTTTGCTACTTCCTTATCCTTGTTTTGCGCATTAACAGTTGAGAAACAAAAGTGCAGTGCGAACAGAAATACAAATGATAAAGTAATTTTTTCTTTGATTGCGAACATTGATTTTTAAATAATATCTTTCGGAAATTTTTAAAATGTTAAATGCAATTATACGTAAGATTAACAGGAAGTTATAAAATTAATTGTATTTTTTAAAGAAAAAAAATTCAAAGGAAGGAAAAAATGATCCCACTAATACAGGATATCATAATCGTACTAGGCTTAGCGGTGCTCGTAATTCTTGTATTTCAAAAACTTAATATCCCTACCATCCTGGGTTTTCTTTTTACCGGCACCATTGCCGGACCACACGGATTAAGTCTGATTAAGGTATCACATGAAGTAGAATTACTGGCAGAAATAGGAGTTATTTTACTTCTTTTTATCATAGGCATTGAATTTTCTCTTAAAAAATTCTTTTCCATGCAAAGAATTGTATTGCTTGGCGGTACCATTCAAGTGTTCATAACCATAGGGATCATTGCCGGAATAGTATACCTTTCAGGACTGCCTGCGGGCACCTCAACATTTGTCGGATTCCTAATTGCACTAAGCAGTACTGCAATTGTGATGAAGCTGATTCAGGAAAAGAATCTAATGAATTCACCTCACGGTAAGGCCTCTCTTGGTATTCTGATTTTTCAGGATATCATTGTGGTTCCTATGATGCTCTTTACCCCCTACCTGACCGGTGAAAGCCAGGCTATGGGCTGGAATCTATTATTACTATCTCTGAAGGTAATCCTGATCATTCTGTTTGTTATTGTAGCAGCACGGTATGTAGTCCCAAGACTATTATATCAGGTTGCCAAAACCAAAAGCAGAGAATTATTTCTGCTATCCATTGTAGTTATATGCTTTTCTGTTGCAGGGCTCACTTCTTACATGGAATTATCACTTGCACTCGGAGCTTTTCTTGCAGGACTTATAATATCCGAATCTGAATACAGTCATCAGGCAACAGGTAATATCTTACCTTTCAGAGAGCTTTTCACCAGTTTTTTCTTTATCTCTATAGGAATGTTATTGGATCTGAATTTTCTCATTAAACATTTTCATTATGTAATCCTGATTTCTCTTTCAGTAATTGTGATAAAACTATTGATAGCTTCTTTTGCAGGATATGTATTAAAATTTTCTGCACGAAGTTCTATTTTACTTGGTGTTGCCTTAGCGCAAGTTGGAGAATTTGCCTTTATTCTTTCTGAAACAGGACTTCATTATAACCTTCTAACAGAAGAGGTTTACCAATACTTCCTTTCGGTTTCCATTATTACCATGGCGGCAACACCATTCCTGGTCAATTATGATATTAAAATCTACGAGTTTGTCAATAAAATTTTCCTTCCTGACAAACTGGTGCAAAGAATGGAACGCCTGAAAAAGTATACTCATCAAAAGGGAATTGATGCATTGAATGATCACCTGGTGATCATTGGCTACGGAGTAAATGGTCAGAACGTAGCCAAAGCAGCAAAATCATCAGGAATTCCTTATGTGATATTGGAAATGAATGCGGATACAGTAAGGGCGGAAAAAGCCAAAGGTGAACCTATCATTTTCGGAGATGCAGTGCAGCCGGTAATACTTTCACATGTAAGCATTCATAAGGCAAGAGTTGCAGTAATTGCCGTATCGGATCCGGTGGCAACTAAGCAGATAATTGTCAATATCAGAATGGAAAACAAGAAAATCCAGATAATTGTCAGGACAAGATTTGTTCAGGAAATGGAGTCTTTATTCCGTCTGGGTGCAGATGAAGTTATTCCTGAAGAATTTGAAACATCTATAGAAATATTTACCCGGGTACTTTCCAGATATCTGGTGCCTCAGCAGGAAATTGAGAGATTTACCCATTCAATCAGATCCGACAATTATGAAATGCTGCGTTTTTTAAATGATAAAAATCAAAAGAACCGTCACTTTCCTATTCACATTCCTGATATAGACATTGCGACTATCAGAATTGAAAAAAACGTTCCTCAAATTACCGGTAAAACTATCATTGAATCTAATATCAGAAATCTTTTCGGTGTCACTGTGATTGCCATAAAAAGAGATAATAAATATTTAACTCCTATCAGTCCTGATACATTAATACTGGAAAAAGATCATGTATACGTATTGGGAAAACCAGATGACATATTTAAGTTCAGCGAAAAATTTAAAGATTAGGGATTTATTCTGCCAGTAAATTTGTATATACAATTTATAGAATTAACCACCGTTTGTTTACAAGTTAATGCAAGAATCAAGGGCCAATAAATTTTATAATATTCTCTTTTCTTACTATCTTTAAATAACCAACAATCAACCACAATGAAAAGACATCTTTTTGACTGTCTGATACTTAGCCTGGTTTTAGGAGCTACATTTACAATGGGTTATGTTTTTACTACTGCCAGTATGATCTTATTATATGCTTTTGTTTATGCAATGGTAGACACTACCAATTAATACATTTTTTATTTCTTTATCCACCTAAAAAATAGCTTATATTTTTTACCTATTGGTATTTTAGGTTAAATTTGCCGCTTCAATCTAAAAAAATATGGCTAATACTTCAGATTTATCAAAAGGTTGTTTTTTAAGATTCAACAACGAGCTTGTGGTTGTTCTTGAATACGAACATCGTACTCCCGGAAACCTGAGAGCTTTTTATCAGGTAAAAATGAGAAACGTGCGTTCAGGTAAGCTGGTAGAACACAGGTTCAGAGCCGGTGAGGATATTGAACTGGTAAGAGTAGAAGTTAAGGATTACCAATATTTGTATGATGATGGTAACAGCCTGGTGGTAATGGACAATGATTCTTATGAGCAGATTCCTATTCCAAAAGAGCTTTTTGGTGATTCCTTGCTTTTCATGAAAGAAGGCATGAGTGTGCGAATCTCTTTTGATGGTGAAACTCCTGTATATGCTGAGCCTCCAACCTCTGTGGAATTGGAAGTTACTTACACAGAACCTGGTATCAGAGGCGATACTGCTACAAAAACGTTGAAACCTGCGACTCTTGAAACCGGTGCTGAGATAAGAGTTCCTCTTTTCATTGAGATAGGAGAAAAAATAAAAGTGGATACGAGAACAGGTGAGTATCTGGAGAGAGTTAAGTAGGTTGAGTCATAAGTCGTAAGTCCTAAGTCTGGAATAGACTTGATTATAAAATAAAAACCGAAAATCATATATACTTTGATTTTCGGTTTTTTTAATTTCGGGTTTCGAGTTTCGAGTTTCGAGTTTCGAATTTCGAATTTTACCAATAGTGCGACGGGCATCTCATGGCCTGATTCAATTTCCATCTGTATCCTACCACTATCTCATGACTACCGCTGGTATACCTTCTCATGCTTGATGTAATGAAATCATAAGAATAACTAACGTCAAACATTTCATTGATCACCACACCTGCCATAGCTGCTACCGCATCTTGTCTCCTATAAGAAACACCTGCCCACAGTAAATCTCTGTATCTTACTTTACAATTTAGATCAAAAGAAACCGGTGCAGGATTAACCGCCTTTATAAGGAAAGAAGGTATAAAGGTAAAATCATCATCAATAGGAATTCTGTATCCTGCTGTAAGAAAGTAATGGTGTGAAAGTCTTCCTCTGTCTGAATTGGCAACTGTTGTGCCTGTGGTTGCAGAGTAATTATATATTGTCTGTCTCATTACCTGGGTCAAAGCACCGCCTATATAAAATTTATCAGAGTAAATCCAGAACCCGGCATTTATATCCGCAAGCGAGGTACTGGTACTGCTGCTGATAGCCGGATCGCCCGGATTAGCAGTGGTCAGCATAGATCCATCTAAGGTGAATTGCTGGATCCCTCCCATTAACCCCACCGAAGCATAAAGTTTTTTGGCAAGAGTCATATGGTAAGAGTATGCTGCATTGAGCGTAAACCTTCTTGTAGGACCTGTGACGTCATTGGTGATTAAACCACCCACGCCATGAAAGCCATTCTTTTTATGCTTTGTCCTGTTATTTACAACCAGACCTTTACCTAATGGCACATGACCACTCAGATAAAAAGTTTTAGGCGCACCCGGAAATCCTACCCACTGATTTCTGTAACCTACCCTGATATCGCCGTAATCTTCTGTACCGGATACAGCAGGATTCATTACAAAAGGGTTGATCATATACTGGCTGTATTGTGGCTTTTGCTGAGCAAAACCTGAAATTGAAATTAACAGCAGAAATAGTTTTATATATATTCTTTTCATGGATAATCTTATTCTGTTTTTCACCTGATACGACATCTTAAATCTTATCTGATTATGGTTACGTGACCAGTATATGGTTTCTTGAATATTTCAGAGTTGAGTGTAATTACATAGTAGTATGTTGCTACCGGAAGTAATTCATCATTTCTGAAGTTTGTTCCATCCCAATAAATAGGGCCACGTGCTTTCCAGACAAGAGTTCCCCAACGATTGAAGATTTCAATCTCGCATTCAGGGAAGCTGGTGAGATACTGTATTTCCCAGGTATCATTTATGTTGTCCCCATTAGGTGAAAATGAATTAGGAATAATGATCGGCTTCTCAACAAATATTCTCAATTCATCCGTATCCTGGCAATTTCCATTAGACACTGTAACTGTAAGCACCATGTTATCGGTAGGTGTGATTAAAGGATCACTTACATTGGGATTGCTTAAACCAGTTGACGGTGACCATTGATAATTTGTTCCTCCCATGGCATTCAATTGGATAGTTGTTCCTTCCAGCACGGTAATATCTTTTCCGGCATACGCTACAGGCGTTGGGACTACTGTTACAGAAACCTGTTGAGATGTATAAGGACAAGCACCATTGTGTTCAGTAACAGTGTAAATTCCGGTTTCACCAACAACCAATACAGCTCCTGTTGCACCGGCAATTAAAGCATTGTTTTTATGCCACTGCAAAGTGCTTCCAGCATCGTACAATACAGTTAATGGAATGGAAGTACCTGAACAGATAGTCGTATCATTGTGAAGGATTACAGGATTCGGTACCGGCAATACCTGAACAGTTACCGGAGCTGATGTACCGGCACAACCTGCAGGGAAGTTCACTACCACCTGATAGTTTCCTGCCTCAGTAGCTGAAAATGCCATCGAGTTAGTACCTGTGCTCACTCCATCCTTCAGCCAGTCATAAGATACTCCTGAATGGCTCGATGTAAGCTGAACAGAAGATCCCTGACATATAGTTGAAGTGCCGGAAGGGTTAACTGTTACTGTTGGTATAGTGAATATATTCGCGTTGACCTGTGCTGAAACAGTAGGCTGATTCTTACACTGCTCCGATGAAGTAAGAACAACTCTTACAATATCATTATGAGAAAGTGTACTGCTGGTAAAGCTGGCAGAATTACCTCCCTGGTTTACTCCATTTACAGACCATTGGTAAACAGGGGTTGTCCCCGGGTGATTAGAAGAAGCATTATATGTAATTGGTACTCCGGGACAAATAGCCACCGATGGAGCAGAAATATTTACCGTCACATTAAGGATAGGATTAACCGTCATGGTATGGGTATTTGAAGTTGCAGGAGAACCTGTCTTACATGTCAATGAAGATGTCATTACAACATTTACCTGATCACCGTTGTTTAAAGTGCTTGAGGTGAAATTGCTGTTTGAACTTGCTGCACCTTGAGGTACACCGTTTACATACCATTGGTAAGTAGCAGATGAACCGGCATTTGTTCCTGTCGCATTAAACGTCACTGAAGTTCCGGAACAAACCGCAGCCGGATTGTTTATACTTACACTCACTGGTACGTTGGCATTTACAGTCATGCTAACCACATTGGAATTAGCAGTCGGAGTAATTGCGCATGATGAATTAGAAGTCATCATCACTCTTACCTGATCGCCCTGCGCTAATGTTGAAGATGTATATGTAGTACTGTTTGTTCCAACCGGGTTGTTATTTACATACCACTGAAATGTTGGAGCAGTACCACCGTTGGAGGGTGCAGCCGTTAATGTTACTGACTGTCCGTCACAAATCGGATTTGCTGATGGATTAATGCTGACCGCAGGAGTTACTGCAGTGGTAACCTGCATTGTTATTGCATTTGAAGTTGCCGGATTCCCTGAAGTACATCCTTCAGAAGAAGTAAGCCTTACTCTGACAACATCATTATTTGCAAGAGCAGTAGAAGTGAAAGTTGCACCGGTTTCTCCTGAAACATCAGATCCGTTTACAGTCCATTGGTATGATGGAGTACCTCCGTTTACCGGCACAGCAGTAAATGTTGCAGGTTCCCCTATACAAATTTCATTAGAACCGGAAATGGAAACACTTACAGGCAGAATAGGATTCACAGTTACAGAGGTTTGTGAGTTGGTACCATTTCCGCAGGAATTGGATGGGGTCACAGACACATCACCTGTTGTAGCAGCACCGAATGATACTGTAATACTTGTAGTTCCGGTACCTGCCGTAATAGTTGCACCTGAAGGAACTGTCCAATTATAAGTACTTGCATTAGCAACTGCTGCAATGGAATATGTTACCCCTGTTTGGTTGACACAAACTGAAACAGGCCCGGTGATCGTTCCGGCAGCAGCAGGTAAAGGAGAGAATGTTTTAATAATTACAGTAGTATAATTATCACAGGTACCTGAAGTAACTTTTCTTCTGTAGTACATGGTTTGAGTAATAGGTCCGAAGAAAGGAAAGTCAAGGCTTGAAACTCCTGTACCTGTCCAGTTGGAATTATCTGTGGATACCTCCCACTCATATACATAGGATCCTGCGCCATTTCCACCTGATGCTCCTGATGAACTGGTAATAGTTGCAGGTGTTACTCCTTCACAAACCGTTTGGTTACCTGCTACTGTACCTGCGTTTAAGGCATTGATAACAATAGCTATACTGGTACTTGTTGCTGACCAGCAACCTTCAGTGCTTTGAGCCCTGACATAGTAAGTTCCTGATGTGGTCACATTATAAGCTGTAGTTGCCGGAGAAGCGGTGCTTGTACCATTGGCATTTGTTCCCTGCCAGAAGTAAGCAACACCTGTTGGAGCAGCACCAATTGTAAGGTTACTGCTCGGACATGCTGGGCTTGCCCCTGTGATGGCAGTCGGAGCAGCCGGTACTGCATTGATGGTTACATTAACCGATGTAGTATTTACAGACCAACATGAAGTTGCAGTATTCTGAGCACGGATAAAATAGGTTCCGGCAGTAGTAACATTTCTAACTCCGGAAGTTGCGGTTGCAGTGGATGTACCTCCATCCGTGCTCTGCCAGAAGTAAGTGATTCCTGCAGGTGCTGTCCCCGGATTAATATCAGTATTTCCACAGTTATTTACAGTTGTAGGTGCTGGTACATCAGCAGGAATTGCGTTGATTGTTACAGTTACCGCTCTTGTATTTACAGACCAGCAACCGGTGGTAGTGTTTTGTGCACGCAGATAGTATGTACCTGCAGCTGTAACAGTTAGGGTGCCGTTTGCTGCATTAGCAGTTGAAGTTCCTCCTGATGCAGTCTGCCAGAAATAAGTTATACCTGTTGGTGGAGTTCCTGGGGTAATATCAGTACTTCCGCAATTGTTTACTACAGTTGGTGTAGGAACATCTGCAGGTATAGCGTTAATAGTTACATTTACAGCTGTGGTATTAACAGACCAGCATCCGGTTGTTGTATTCTGTGCTCTTAGGAAATAGGTACCTGCAGTGGTGACGTTTCTTACGCCTGACGCAGCGTTTGCTGTAGAAGTACCTCCATCTGCGGTCTGCCAGAAGTATGTAATACCAGCAGGTGCTGCACCAGGAGTAATATCTGTGCTACCACAGTTATTAGTTACAGTTGGCGCAGGAACATCAGCAGGCACAGCGTTAATGGTTACTGTCACTGCAGTAGTGGCTGTCGACCAGCAATTTGTTACGGTATTCAGAGCTCTGATATAATAAGTACCTGCCGTTGTAACAGTTCTTGCGCCTGAAGCAGCATCAGTAGTTGCTGTACCACCATCAGCGCTCTGCCAGTAATAAGTTACGTTTGCAGGAGCTGCAGCAGGGGTAATAACAGTACTTCCGCAATTATTTGTAACAGTAGGCGCTGGTACTGCCGCAGGGTTTTGCACATTTATGGTTACCGATGCTTCACGATAGCAGGCAGCAGTACCGGCAGTACCGTCTTCCACTCTTAGTTTATAAGTAGCAGCATCTGTCGCGGTTACATTGTTGATAGTAAGATTTGAATAGGTTGTTGAAGCTGTTCCGATAGGAGTTGTGCCTTTGAACCATTGATAATAATATCCACCAAGCTGAGGCGTTAAACCGGAAACATTTGCAGTACCGACAATAGTTAAATTACTTCCTAAACAAATTGTTGTCGGATCAGAGGGACTCGTTATGGAAACTGATGTCGGTGGCTGGCAAGGAGGACAATCCTGAGTAATATCCACAGGAATCCTTCTGCAAGCATAATAATTACCTCTTACAATATTCCAGTTTGTAGCTACCCCATAGTTGGTACCATTACCAACCCAATCAAGGTAACCGCGATTAAGGGTAAGAATATTTTTTCCGGAATTGTCGTTATGGGGATATGACCAGCAGGTGAAATTTTTAACTTCACCGTCAGAAGTTACCCTCAACCAATATGTACCAGGAGTCAAATTAATATTTGCCGGCACGGTCACTGCAGCAAATGTATTTGCAGCAGGTTTGTCAACCGTAAGGACTGGTCCGGCAGGAAATGCAAGAGTTGTTGTCGGATTACCTGCATTGTCTGTATAAATCAATACCTGCAAATTATTAGAACCGGTGCCTCCCGTATTGTAAAGGAAAACATCTACACTTTTTAATGTGATATTTTCCGTTACAGTAAATCTTTGTAAACCTCTGTCGGGATCCAGATTTGCTCCTGTACCTACAGCACATGGAGAAGGATTTACAACTCTTGCATCAACCGCGAAAGCATCTTCTGCCCACAAACGGTATGTTGTAGCATTTACCTGGGTGGCGTTTGTCAATGCTGTGGTAATGGTATTTGATGGAGTGGCGCCATTTAATTTTGTAGTGCTTGAGAGAGTGGTATACCAATCAAACTGGTTGGTATTACCCGTGTAGCCGGTTACCGAAAATGTACCATTGGCGCCACAATATGTACCGGCCACAGCGGTATAGGGAGCAATTGCCTCTGTTATTTCAATCTGATCTTCAGCTGGCGTATATGGTGAGCAGGGAGCATCACTTCCTATATATTCCACCCTTACTCTATATGTTCCAATAGTTGTAGCTGTATAAGTTTTTGCCGTTGTACCATTACCGGTAGCTACCTGTGTTCCGTTTCTGAACCATGTAATTCTATATGATGGTGCCAGGGCTGCACTTATTTCAAATTGTGAATTAAGAGATTGACCTGCCCAGCCATTTACACATACACTCAGGTTTCTTGGGGTAATGCTGGCATAAGGTTTCGGTGCAGGAAAAGTACAGGGAGGTAATGTAAATTCTGTAGCATATTGCTGACATACCTGATTATTAATTCCTAACTGACCTCTGTGATTGTTACCCCAAGTGTAGATTCGGTTTTCTTCTGTGGTATAAAAACCCCAGGTATCACCATCAGAAATGGAATTAACATTGGTATGATAAGTTGCTGCACCGGTTCTTATTATTACCGGAGTACCTCTGGTTGTATTAGTGCCATCACCAAGCTTACCTCCATCACTTCCGCAGCCATTATTATTACCCCATGCCAGAGGAATACCATCTATAGAAACCGCCATACCAAATCCCTGTCCGCCGGAAATGGATTTCGCTATTAAGTGAGTTTGTCCGTTCCCTCCAGGAGTGGTAGCCCATTCACCTGCTACAACTCTTAAAGGATTAGAGTGAGTAAGTCCTGATACACCTACACCAGTAAGGTCTCCCCAGCCCCCATTTCCCCATGCCCAAACAAAACCGTTGGCATCAAGAGCAAAACACATAACATCTCCTGCTGAGATAATTCTTATATTATCTAAGACTGTTCCATCAAGCCTTCTTACCGGTCTGGCCCAAGAGTCATTTCCTGTTTCATTGCCGCTATTTGTAGGATTAGTTGGGTGTCTTCCAAGTCTTCCGTTTGCTCCGGATCCCCATGAATAAACAGTACCTAAACCATCTCCATCATCATCTACAAGTGCATAAGCAGAAACATCACCCGCTTCAATTTGAATTATATTTTTTAATGTTTGACCATCAGGTGTTCGGATATAACGAGGTGCATTCCTGTCAATGGTAAACCCATCTCCTACTTGTCCGACATTATTACGCCCCCAGCCTACTGCTTCACCATTATTCAATATGGCATAACTGTTATCATTACCACCTGAAATATATCTGACGTTCACAAGGAAATTTGCCAAAGAAGCATGGATGGCGGCACCACCGGGAGTCTCTCCTCTCAATACTCTTGCCGGTGCGGTTGTACCGGCAGCAGTACTTCCGGTTCCTGTTATTCCTGTAGCACCTCCATTATTTCCCCATGACCAGGCACCACCCTGACAATCTACGGCAATAAAATGGGCACCTGATCCGGCATCCACTGCTCTCACCGTTATTCCTGTTCCTAAAGAAGTGAAGTATGGATCCGCAGGAAATGTTACCTGCAGAGGAGAAGGTACAAACGCAGCAGCAGATCCGTTACCTAAAGTACCCGTAACTGTACTTGCTCCTGATCCTGCGGTGTTATTTCCCCAGGTATATACAAAGCCATTGGAACAAATGATCGTGGAAACATTATTACCTCCGGAAATCAAAAGGTCCTGTGCTTTAGCCAGACCTCCAAAAACAAGCATTAAAAAAACAAGCAAAAATCTTTTACTCATGCTAAACTGGGATTAAACTAGGTTATTAAAATGAAATGATTGGCATACTGATACACGCGGATCCAGACATGACTAAATCCAAAAATCACCACTTAACTTTTTAAATAATTAATATAAATTATTTATGATTAATTATTTCTTAATACAAAATAGTGCAATAATGTAAGCGCAAAAATTCATTTTTTTTAAATCTGATGCAAATAGGTGAGCAATTTCTGGTACGAAAAATCGGAGAAATAGATAGAAAATATTTTTAAATTAACTACCAATAAAATACAATTTCCCTGGGATAATAATGAGCTGAATTAATTTTATCAAATTACTGTGTCAAATATTACATAAACCTCTTTCGATAATTTTAATTTAGAATTTTTAAGGGTCCCCTAATACATAGTAAGTTGTATTGGATAATCGATTTATTATAGATAGCTTGAAGGAATATTATTTGTATAACTTACATTCTTAAATCATGTAAGTTTCTCTATTGTAATTCTGCCTTAAATAAAAAAAGCAATGCCGATTCGGACATTGCTTTTTTTATTTATTAAACTCTTAATTCTAATTTTTCTCTTTTACCAACAGGTTTATTAATTCTATCATCTCCTGTGCCCTATCCTGGTCACAACCTTTTATAATCAGTTCATTTCCGGATTTGGTTTTGATTGTAAGTTCTACTGATACAAATAATCCGTTATTTACTTTTACTTCGGAAATATCATCATAACTGATTTGCTGCAGAGCAGGATTTATTCTTTTATCAACTCCTACATAAAACACCCTTAAATCGGTTGCTATTACGACACCGACAGTGCTTTTTATAGAACCTTCTACTACATTAAGAATGGTCTCATCCGGCATCAGAGCTCTTGACAAGTCATTAAATGCCAGATTACCGAATTTTGGTCTATAACCAATCTGATTAAATCGGTGATTTATTTTTCCTATAGCTTGCATATTCTACTATTTTTTCACGATGTATAAATACGATAAACCCGCCTCCTTCGTTGTCCAACTTTTTTCCAATAAAGAAAATTGATATTCAGCAAAAATGATCGTTGTCAAAAAAATGTATTAACTTCAAGACTTATAATACATTATATCGTTGTAAATTTAAGACCTGCAATAAAAATACTTTGAAAAATGAAATTACAAATTGACCTGAATCACATCGAAAGTTGCTATCCTAATGCATATAAGGACTTCATGAATTTTTATAATAATTCATTCAAACCATTAAATTTTTTAAAAGACATAAACTTTAACTCTCTTCCGTTTGAGATGCAATTAGGTATCTTCCTGAGGTATTTTAAAGATAATGCAGTTGAGCTGGATGTATGTAATGCAGATTACGAGATGCTACCTGATGTGATTACTGAAGCATTTAATACCCAGGAGAAGGTTATTAAACATTACTCCTAAAAATTAGTCGAAAGTCTTTAGTCAATAGTCGGAGGTCAAAAGCGAACTGTTGACTTAAGACTATTGACTATTGACTCATATTAAAACAAACCTAACTGATCTTTTCCTTTTCCGTTTTTCTTCTTCACATCCAGTTCAATGGTACTTCCCACATCGACACCGGATTCGTCCTCTATCAGTTTTATTTTTTGTATCTTATTATTACTTACTTTATTTCCCACAGCCTTCCATCCTTTCAACTCTACAAACTCATCCAGATTTACTTTTTCTGAAGGGGCTGTTACGTATTTTCCTTTAACATAATCAACCTGTATCACCGGTTTGCTGTCAGTTGACACCACAACAAGAGACGAACCGGAAGATTCTGAAATAAATAAAAATTTCTTACCAACGGTATTGGTTTCAATCTTGAATCTCTTGGCAAAATAATCTTTTGATTTACCATCCTGATAGATTGCAGAAACAGTTTTCTCGGGATCAAATTTCTGGATATTAACTACATTTTCAGCTTCATACCTGTTGGTTAATTCAAAGTCAGTAATCTCATAACTTCCTTCTTTATAAAAGACAATAATCTTATCCTCTGAATCGAAATTACCGAGATATTTTCCTTTCTGATCGTAATTCAATCTGCCAACCGTCGGGTCAAACCAGATATCTTTTCCGCCAAGTGTTGATCCGCCAGCCTCTTTAAACTGAATTTTCTTCACCGGATACTTGGTAAGTATATTCCCATGTACGGCTCTTCCCTTAATTTCCAAAGTTGAGAAATCAAAATCGAAAACTTTGATTTTTGCCTTGGCAGTAGGACTTAACGTAACAGTAATTTTCTCTGCTTCTCCATTAGGGTTTGCTGTCAGATATAGAATTTTTGATCCTTTAGTTCCTTTGGTAAGATCATATTCTTTATCTCTTGTAACGCCTAACACCTGAAATCTTTTTACCATAGAAGTGCCGGTACCACCATCCAGATAGCATAGATTATATACCATCCTGTCATCTCCTTTCCGGAAAACTCCTGCATAAAGTATATCCTTACCGACAAATACTTTATCTCCGATTTTCTTTACTACACATTTACCGTCTTTTCTGAAAACTATTATATCATCTATGTCTGAGCAATCACAGATGTACTCGTCTTTCTTCAGATTATAGCCGATAAAACCTTCCTGTCTGTTGATATATAACTTGGCATTATTCGCAGCTACCACTGTAGCAGAAATGGTTTCAAACTGTCTGATCTGTGTCTTCCTCTCTCTGCCTGTTCCGTATTTCTTCAAAAGATTCTGGAAATACTTTACAGCATATTCAATCAGGTGAGCGAGATTATGTTCTACTTCCTTCAACTCTTCCTGCAGATTCCTCATTAATTCATTTGCCTTAAAGCCATCATACTTTGAAATCCTTTTGATTTTGATTTCGGTAAGCCTTATGATGTCATCCTGAGTAATTTCTCTGTAGAATTGCTTTTTATATGGCTTCAAGCCTTTATCTATGGTTGCAAGTACATCTTCCCAGGTTTCGCATTCTTCAATATTGCGGTAAATCCTTTTCTCTATAAAAATTTTCTCAAGACTTGAGAAAAGTATTTTTTCAAGAAGCTCATTCTTTTTTATCTCAAGCTCCTGTTTCAGCAAGGCAACAGTTTTATCTGTTGACAGCCTCAACATTTCATGAACACCAATAAAATGCGGCTTGTCATTGATGATTACACATGCATTGGGAGAAATGGAAACCTCACATTCTGTAAATGCATATAAAGCATCGATGGTAATATCCGGTGATACCCCCGGGACAAGCTGTATATGGATTTCAACATCCTTAGCTGTATTGTCTATTACCTTTTTGATCTTAATCTTTCCATTATCATTGGCTTTGATAATACTATCGATTACCGATGATGTGGTAGTTCCGAAAGGAATATCGCGGATAACAAGTGTTTTTTTGTCAAGCTCTTCGATCTTCGCTCTTACTCTGACTTTACCCCCTCTCAATCCTTCATTGTAATTGCTTACATCTATCATTCCGCCTGTAGGGAAATCAGGATACAGAATAAATTTCTTTTTCTTCAGATAATCGATGGAAGCTTCAATCAATTCGCAGAAATTATGCGGAAGGATTTTTGTAGAAAGACCAACAGCAATACCTTCTACACCCTGAGCAAGTAACAATGGAAATTTTACCGGAAGTGTAACGGGTTCCTTTTTTCTTCCATCGTATGATGCCTGCCATTCGGTAGTGTCAGGATTGAAGACAACCTCAAGAGCAAACCTAGAAAGCCTTGCCTCAATATACCTGGCAGCAGCTGCGCTGTCCCCTGTCCTTATATCACCCCAGTTACCTTGAGTTTCGATCAAAAGATCTTTCTGACCTAGATTCACTATAGCATCGCTAATGGAAGCATCACCATGGGGGTGATATTGCATAGTCTGCCCTATAATGTTTGCCACCTTATTAAACCTTCCATCATCCATCTCCTTCATGGCGTGAAGAATCCTTCGCTGTACAGGTTTTAATCCGTCTTCAATTGCAGGGACCGCTCTTTCAAGAATAACATAGGAAGCGTATTCAAGAAACCAGTTTTCATACATACCGGAAACAGGAACTACATCATGGATTATATCTCCGCCATTGTCTGATCCGCCTGCAGAAGTTACTGGTATTTCAGGCTCTTTATCCTTTTTATCTTTCATTATGCTTATTTACTAATGATATTCATTTACAGGAAAAAATCTTTGATTATATCTTTATAGTATTCTAATAACCACCAAAGTTATTATAAATTCACTAAATAAAAACAATAAAATCAAATTGAGAATCCACATAGGAAAATGTGAATAAATTTTCCCGATTGGTTTGTGGATTAGTACTTTCCTTTCGTAATTTTATTCTCTGTTTATCAAATTCCTGTTCTCTGCAACAATGTCGAAAAGTTTTTGGTTTGGATTTCTTCTGTGCATCACTTTATTTTCTTGCGGAAAAGAAAGAATAATTTCTGATGAAGAAAAGAAATTATGGGTTAGTGATCGCAAAGGTTGTGGAGGGAAACGCATTGTATTAGCCGATTCCCTACTCGAAAATGAATCTGTGGTTTTAGGAATAAAGGAAGATGTTTTACTTACCAGTCTGGGCAAACCGGATAAAAGTGATTATTTCAAAAGAAGCAGAAAAATCCACTACTACTATCTGGAAAACGGCGGACAGTGCGATGGTGTCTCAGGAAAAGAAGGCAAAATGCTTGCAGTAGAGATTAATGCTGTGGGTTTGGTTAAAGCAATGTGGCGCGAATGACGACTCGGATTTATCCGATGATCATATTAATCAGATTTGTTCAGCTATGCAGATTACATAGAAGGAAGTATACAGCGTTTTTCGTTAAGTGGCCAAATTCAAACCTAAGGATTCAGAAATTAAATTCTTTTTAACAGATCCCATCTTTGGCGGATATTCCATAGTCTGATAATTACAGGTACCTGCTTTTTTCTCTTAATAGGTTTTGGGCTTAAACCTTGGATATATTCTTTTTGATAATAAACGTAGTGATCTATCATACACCTGCTTTAGTTTCAGACTAAATTAATCATTTATATGACCAATACAAGCAATTTATAGATTAACTAATTATTAATATCGACAAGAGCCATGTAAGAAATCAGACATCTTCTGCCATTAAAACCGGGTCTTTTTCAACTTTTAGGTTTTCGATAATGAATTGTTGTCTTTCCTGAGTATTTTTTCCCATGTAATAATTCAACAGCTTTTGAATTGAGGTCTCTTTCTGAAGGATGATAGGCTCAAGCTTAATATCTTCACCGATAAAGGTTCCAAACTCGTCAGGACTGATCTCACCTAGTCCTTTGAATCGTGTGATCTCAGGCTTGCTTCCAAGTTTTTGAATAGCCTTTTGCTTTTCCTCTTCGGAGTAACAGTAAATGGTTTCTTTCTTGTTTCTTACTCTGAAAAGAGGAGTATCCAGAATATACAAATGTCCGTTTCTTACCAGGTCAGGAAAGAACTGCAGGAAGAATGTAAGCATCAGTAACCTGATATGCATTCCATCCACGTCGGCATCGGTGGCAATCACAATACGGTTGTACCTTAAGTTTTCCAGGCCGTCCTCAATATTTAGCGCATGTTGCAGCAGGTTGAACTCTTCATTTTCATAAACGATTTTCTTGGTTAAACCAAAACAGTTTAGGGGCTTTCCTCTTAAGCTGAACACTGCCTGAGTTTCCACATTTCTGGATTTGGTAATTGAACCACTTGCCGAATCTCCCTCGGTGATGAACAATGTAGAGTCGTATCTCTTTTCATTATTTAATTCATCAAAATGGAATCTGCAGTCTCTTAATTTTTTATTATGAAGATTCGCTTTTTTTGCTCTTTCATTAGCAAGCTTTTTAATGCCCGCTATATCCTTTCTTTCTCTTTCTGACTGAAGAATCCTCTTCAAAAGTGCATCTGCAGTGGACGGATTTTTGTGCAGGAAATTATCAAGTTCTTTTTTAACAAACTCATTTACCCAGGCTCTTATAGCCGGACCGTCCGGACCGGCGTTTACAGAACCTAATTTGGTTTTAGTCTGAGATTCAAATACTGGTTCCTGCACTCTTACAGCAATTGCTCCAACAATAGATGCTCTGATATCAGATGCATCAAATTCTTTTTTGTAAAACTCTCTTACAGTTTTTACTACAGCTTCTTTTAAAGCAGCAAGGTGAGTTCCTCCCTGTGTGGTGTTCTGTCCATTGACAAACGAATAATATTCCTCACCATACTGAATCCCATGGGTAAGTGCAATCTCGATATCATGACCCTTCATATGAATGATCGGATACCTTAAGGTTTCTTCATCGGTCTTTCTTTTTAAAAGGTCTTTTAAACCATCGCTGGAATGAAATTTCTTTCCATTGAAATTAATGGTAAGACCTGAATTAAGGAATGCATAATTCCAGCATTGCTCTTCCAGGTATTCAGGGATAAAATGAAAATGCTTGAATATGGAATCATCAGGAACAAAGACTACATGAGTTCCATTTTTCTCATCGGTCTTGGTTTCCTTATGTTCTTTTATAATTTCTCCTTTGGCAAATTCAGCGATTTTAGTTTTACCGTCCCTGACAGATTGAACACGGAAATAGCTTGACAAGGCATTTACTGCTTTTGTACCTACACCATTCAGACCTACAGACTTCTGAAATGCTCCGGAATCATATTTTCCTCCTGTGTTTATTTTAGAAACGCAATCAATCACTTTCCCTAAAGGAATACCTCTACCGTAATCCCTCACCTCTACTTTGTGATCGGTAATGGTCACATCTATCTGGTTTCCATTACCCATCATGTGCTCATCGATAGCGTTGTCTATAATCTCCTTTACCAATACATATATACCATCATCCTGAGCGGATCCGTCTCCCAACTTTCCAATATACATACCCGGTCTTAACCGGATGTGCTCCTTCCAATCAAGCGATTTGATACTATCTTCGGTATAGTTTGTTTTGGTACCTGCCATATTTGAAATAAATTTTACCCTTGTGCGAATTTATAAACATCTTCCTGAAACAGTCAATATGGATAAAAAATCCAAAGTCTGAATCAATCGGGAATCAAAATAATAGAAATTTCGGAATTTTTTAAAACAGTGTTGATTACAAAGAAAAACAATGCTTTTCCTTGCTTTTGTTAACCGCATTTAAATTCAATTAGTTCAGTCCGAAGTATACGCTGAGAAGCGGGATTTGAAGGGAAAAAGTTATCCACAGGTGGGGGTTAGATATTAGATGTTGGATATTGGATGTTGGATGTTGGATACTATCCAATATCCAATATCCAATATCCAACATCCAATATCTATTGCCCTTTCCTCATCACATATCTCTTCAGATTAACATCAATTTTTCCATTGGTGATTGTTGCTATTCGCCCTGTAGTATTTTCATTGGCAGGAATTGCAGCACTAAAATCTGCAGTAAATCTTCCTGTCTGTGGATCAAAGGTAATATTTGTCATAGACATAGTAGCGTTGGAAGTTTCTCCTGCTCCCATGTAAAATTCAAAAATCGTGTTATTTCCCATGTCCTGTTTCATTTGAATGTCAAAGTCGAAACCTGAAAGTACTCTGGTAGTCTGGTTTGTGTACTCTGGTAAATCCACATAAAAGCGAGTGCCCAGATCTGACATAGGAAAACCATAATCAGACCTACCTATTAAAATATCATAAACCCCTCCATCTTCAGTGAATCGGTTATCTTCTACCACATTTGCAGTAAAATTATGACTGAAGTTGGTATTATCTCTTCTTGTTCCATTTAACGTACCTGAAATAACTCCCTGCCTTTCCACCAGGGTATTAGGGTCAAATGGTTGAACTTCTTTGTCTCTTCTGCAGGAGATAAAGAGTAGTGAAATAAGTAATAATGAATAAAATAATTTTGCTTTCATGTTAAGGTTGTTAAGGTTATGTAAAACAGTTTAAAATAAAAATTCTGTCTTTTAACCTGAAAGCGGAATTATTGTTGGATCGTCAGAACAACAAAATGCGTAATTGGATTATTTTCTGCCTATAGCATCTGAGGCTGCGTTTTCATCCATATAATGCTGACTCTTGTATTTTGGATGATAGGAAAACATTACTGTTCCATCCTTAATTGTTGAGATAATAGCTTCAGTTAAATCTTTTGGAATGGCCGGACAGCCGTGGCTTCTTCCCAGTCTTCCATTGCAATCAACAAATTCTTTGCTGACATAATCAGCTCCATGAACAACAACATATCTTGCTTCGGCATTAGCATTATACTCCTTATCTAGCCCCTCAATGATAAGGGACTTACCGTGCTTCCCAAAATAAATGCCTTTTGTTCTATAAAAACCAAGGCTGCTCATATGCGAATTTGTAGAATTAGAAAAATTAACAGCAAGGTTTTCACCGCTGTTTTTACCATGCGCCACTAAAGAATGAAAAAGTACCTTTTTATTATCCAGGTCAATAATCCATAATCTTTCTTTAATGGAAGGAAGACTATAATCAATTACTGTAAGGATATTCTTATTTATCTTATGTTCTTTTTTTATATTATAAAAACCGGTAATTGCCTTTTTCAGAACATCATATTTCAATCCCTGAATATCAGCACCGGAAGTATGATACAATTCCTGAAGGTAATCCACCAAAATGGTTTTGGAATCTGCCAAACCTTCTTCTTCCGGATTTAAATTGTTCGGATTGGTCACTACCCCGGTTTCAACAGAATGCGTCCTGTCAATAAAATTGAAAAGAGGCAAGGCGGCAAGCAAAAGAATTAATAAAAAAAAGCGAGGTTTCATGTGGGATTAAACAAGATTTTGATTCTCAGAGTTCCAAAATTATGATTTATTTCCTTTCATACATTAGAAGCTATCATTCCGAACTTATTAACTTAAAGATTATCTTTTATATATAGAGAAGGAATGTGAGACTGAAATTTTAAAGCATGAAAACATTAGTGTATAACCCCAGCAAACTTGAGGTTGACCTCATCAATATTATCAAAGACCTTCAACCGACAATAGAAAAACAACTTAAGCCGGCATCAATTATTAAAGTAGAACATCATCTGCAAGAAGACAATCCTTTGATAGTTTATAAATTAATAGATGAGGATGGAGATAAACACGAGATAGTGCTTAAAGTCATTCAGAGGCAGGATGATTTTTGTGAATAATGTCCCGAAAGCAAATTTGATTCCGGGACAAATTCATAGTTTTAATTAATTTCGCTGATAACTACCTTCTGGATTTTGTCACCTTGTTTGATATTGTCAATTACATCCAGACCTTCCACTACTTTTCCGAAGCAAGTATGGTTTCTATCAAGGTGCTTGGTATTTTGTCTGTTATGACAAATGAAAAACTGCGATCCCCCGGTATTTCTGCCTGCATGAGCCATAGAAAGCACTCCTTTGTCATGTACCTGATTTTCTCCATCCAGTTCACACTTAATAGTATATCCCGGTCCACCTGCCCCGGTTCCGTTCGGACAACCACCTTGAATAACAAAATTCGGTATTACTCTGTGGAAAGTAAGGCCATCATAAAATCCCATTTGTGATAATTTCACAAAATTTTTCACAGTATTTGGTGCATCCTTTTCATAGAAATGAATCTTCATTACACCTTTATCTGTATGCATTTCAGCTTGTAACATAATATTTGAATTAGGTTTGATTCAACAAAATTAAGTAAGTTAAGTTTAGATAAAAGGGAAAACCTAAAAAAAGGGCAACTAATTCCTTATCAGAGGAAAAATACTATATGGACAGGTTATTTATTGTACTTGCAGCTTATACCTTGTTTTTATTTTTGACATCCTTGTTGTCATTCATATTTTCCGTCGAATATAAAAAACCCGCATTGAGCAGTTTATTTGCAGGATTACTTGCCATGGTGGCTGCATATCTCACCTACAGAGGTACAGAATATGCCTATGGTTTCGGAATCGGTTTGTCATTATTGTTTATGTTGCATTTTGCATGGAAAGCATCAAATGCTTTTTCTCTTGTGATTGACGGATTGATCAGCCGGCAGGATAATCTATACAAATCCAAGGGAATTAACTTTTTGATATTCTCCATGCTTTTCATCGCTTCTTTTGTGGTCACAATTTTACAAATAGTCTATTAAAAAAAAGCTGGTTTATTTTGAGTTTCATCATTTGTTTTTTTGTATTTTTTCAATTATTTTTTGGAAATGTTTTAAAACCTAAATCCAATGAAAAGACTACTTTCAACTCTCTTTCTTTTATCCTTTTGTCTTGTAGTTAAAGCACAAAATCTTCCGGTAGACCCCAATACAGGAAAAGTCACCTTTATGGAAGTTGTAGATGCTAAAGGCCTTACTGATAAAGACATTATGGCTGTGGTGGAAGAATGGGGAAAAACCAAAAAGTATGAAGTAAAAAGTAAGGATGATGGCAGTATGACTATTATCTACAATGGAGCAGTTCCGATGGAATATGAAGGAATGAAACCAGGCAAAAAAGATAAAGCTAATGTTAAATTCACAGTTTCTGTTTTCTGCAAAGCTGATAAATATAGATTTATCATAACTGACCTGGTACATGAAGGATTGTTAGGCGCCGGTTCAGGAGGGAAACTTGAAAATGCTCAGGCAGACTGTGGCAAAGAAAAAATGCAGGCAAAGACATGGGTACAGATTAAAAATATGTCCCACAAAGAAATCAACCTCATTATAGAGGATTTAAAAAGAGTTATAAGGGAAACTCAGAATGACCCGGCGAAGAAAAGCGACTGGTAAATTAAGAATTAAGAATTAAGAGTTAAGAATTAAGAATGAAAAAGTCGGAAGTCAGAGTTCAAGCTGATTTCCGACTTTTGCTTTTCTATCCAATATCTAACATCCATCCTACAATTTCTTCAAAACACCACGCTCGCGAAGTAAATATCTTATATCATCCTTAATCAAGACTCTTTCACCATTGTTGTTAATGAAATCAGAGAATTCCGGCTTAACAATAAATTTTCCGGAGGGGTCAATGACGCCGTATAAACCATTTTGTTTTACCACTGCCATTCTGTTAATGAAAACATCGGCAGATTCGAAGTTTGCCGGCAGCTGGTACTCTCCTCTAGTATTGATATATCCCCAGGTTTTTCCTTTTTTGACCGGAGCAAGTCCTGCGCCAAAGGCGAGAATTTCATCATATTTACACTTCGGTTCCGGTCCTTTATAAAGATACAATCCGAATGCTTTTCCATCAGAGACGGCATAATAATTATCTCCAAGGTATTTTACAGAATGATACTTAATCGCTAAGATCTCTTCCCCTTTCTCATTAACAATTCCAATTTTGCCATTCATTTGCGCCATCGCAGGCCATTCAGGAGTATCAATACTCAGCTGGTCATATTTAGGTTCTGTTATGTATGTACCATTGGTTTTCATAATGCCCCACTTTCCTGATTTTTTAACTTTAAGTACTCCGGTACCTGCAGCAACAATTTCTTCGAACTCACATTTCAGCAATTCTTTTCCGGTTGTTTCATAGATTCCCGACTTATCACCTGACCAGGTATTAAAAACCATTTTATTGGAGAAATAATGGTAATGTACAGAATCAAATATGGCAGGCACAACAGCTTTTCCTTTTATATCTACCACGCCAAGTTTTCCTCCGGCTCCCGCAATGGCATACCCATAGGCGAAAGCAGAACAGTTGTCAAATTCCGACAAAAAAGAAAACTGTCGGGAGTTTACATCATAGTATTTCCATTTCCCATCTCTGACTACTCTAACAAAACTTGCTGTATCAGCCACAATGATGGAGTCAAAACCTTCTATTGAAATTTTCTGCAATTCAGAATTATAGAAAAAGTATTTAGGTCCTTTATCAGTTTTTTCGCTCATGGAGTAAAAGTCGAATTTTAGATTTCTTTCTATCACCGGCACATTGGCATTCATGATAAATTTATTGGTGATATCAATGATACCGTAACCATTGGAAGTTTTGACAACTGCCTTCTTATTTTTGAAAGGATAAGCTTCTAAATACTGAGGCTTAATATAAACAGCACCTGACCTGGTACAGTACCCATACAATCCGTTTGATTTTACAGGTAGGTAACCTTCGCTGTAATCGCCTATTACTTCGTAAACCGGTGACAGGACTTCTTTGCCTTGCAGGGTAAGTAAACCATTGCCGGTTTCTTTCTTCATCTGCAAAATGTCTTCATGCTTTACAAAAATGGTATCGTATTCAGGCTCATGAAGTATTTTACCATATTCACTAAATAATCCCCACTTGTTATTAAGTCTATAAGTAATGGTATTGGGTGCTAATTTTTTAACTTTAGTAATTTCTGCGGGTACCACAAAGTAGCATGACAGGTTGTTTATAAAACCAAACTTGTCTCCCACCTGTACCATGCTGGCAATCGAAGATAAAGTTTGAACAGAATTGTACTGAGGTTTGCAGATGAAATTTCCTTTCTCTTCATTAACCAGCCCCCACAAATCTTCCTTTTTTACCCATGTCATCTCTGTAGTGTTTATCGGAGCAATTTCAGAATACTGGAATTCAATCAGCGTTTTTCCTTTTTCATCCAGCAATCCCCACAGACCGGCTTTTTTAGCCCATACTTTTCCATAGCGGAAATTGGTCATTTGTTCATACTGGCATTGGATCAATACATTTCCTTCGCAATCAATAACTCCATAGGAAAGCCCTTTCATCACAATAGCTTTATTGTTGGCATAAGGACTTACTTTGGTATAAATCGGCTGAATCCGCCACTCACCCATGAAGTTTACATATCCATATTGCTTATTTTCCGATCTTTTAGGAAACAGGTCTTCAGGACAACTGTTGCCTTTTTGAGCGAAGGAGCAATAAGATATCAAGATGATTATAAATGATAAGACAGTTCTAATAAACATTAGCTTAGGTATTTTGGGAATTAGTATACTAATAATTAAAAACGGAATTTAGGAAATTTATTATCAATTTAATCCACATCCTCAGGACAATCCTCATCTTTTAAATCCTCTTCCTAGCCATCTTTTATTAACAATTCCGGTCATCTTTGGCCTCCTACAATATTTGTAAACTCTATTTAGTATTTAAATCAAATACTGTAAACCCTATTCAGGACGATACAATCCCCATCATCCCAATCATCCTGGTAATCTTCCTAATCCCAATCATCCTGGTCCTACTTCGCCTTACTCGTCCACATATTATCTTTAATCCTGAACCTCCATGGCTTAGCCGCATATTCCATTGCATAAGCTACTCCCACTCTTGGGCTGGCAATTATCTCTGAGCTTTTTACTATAACTCCCTGATCTTCCAGCCAGATTTTATTGCCTGTGAGCTTAAGCATGTTGTGTTCACTGTTAATACCCATAGCCATAGTTAGAGCACCGGGACCTGCAGTTAATTCGGGTACAAGTTTAGATTTTTTTCGTCTAGCCATCATTACCTCCATGCCTTCAACAGGCTCCACTGCACGTATCAGCACAGCATGAGGAATATTTTCCTGGTTGGTGACAATATTGAAAAGATGATGAATCCCATAACACAGATAGACATAGGAGATTCCGCCTGCTTTGTAAAATGGTTCTGTGCGTGGAGTTCTTCGGTTGCCGAAAGCATGAGAGGCTTTATCTTCAGGGGCTTTGTAAGCTTCAGTTTCGACAATGATGCCTGCAGTAATTTGACCACCGATTTTGGTATATAATACTTTTCCTAACAGCTCTTTGCTGATCTGCAGGACATCTTCTCGCAGGTAGAAATCAACAGGCAGTTTTGTCATAAGGATTAATGGAAGAAAACGTATGCAATCCAGATGGCGGCGATTACACCGGCAAGGTCGGCGATAAGGCCGCCAACTGCAGAATATCTGGTTTTCTTAATACCCACCGAACCATAATATACAGCAAGAATAAAAAATGTAGTATCAGCTGCCCCTTGAAAAATACATGCTAATCTTCCAGCAAAAGAATCGGGTCCATAAGCTTTATTGGACATAATATCCAACATTAGGGCCCTTGCACCGCCGCCACTAAGAGGTTTCATAAATGCTACAGGCATTGCTGGAATAAAGTCCGAGTTTAAACCAAAGGCTTCAACAACAAATTTTAACCCGACCAAGAGAAAGTCAAGAGAACCGGATGCACGGAAAATTGCAATTGCTACAAGTAAGCCTACCAAATACGGTATTAACTTTATAACTATTCCGAATCCGTCTTTTGCACCATCAACGAATGCCTCAAATACATTAATCCTCCTATAGAATCCCAGAGCAATAAAGGATACAATAATAGAAAGCAAAATGAAATTACTGGCAAAATTTGAAACTGATTCTATTTCGTCTTTTGGGAGATGTGTAAAATAGTAAACCACTCCGGTAATCAAAGCAATTATACCTCCGAAATACGCTAAAAAAACAGGATCAAAGAATTTAATTTTCTGTCTGATTCCAACATATATTAAACCTATGAGTGATGAACAGAAAGTAGCTATAAGTAATGGGATAAATATGTCTGAAGGATTGGCTGCGCCAAGCGCTGCCCTTTGTGCCATTATATTGATTGGTATAATTGTAAGCCCTGACGTATTCAGTACAAGGAACATAATTTGCGCATTGCTTGCTGTTTCTTTGTTTGGGTTAAGGTTCTGCATTTCCTGCATGGCTTTTAAACCCATAGGTGTTGCAGCATTGTCCAGCCCAAGCATATTAGCAGCGAAGTTCATCATTATATGCCCTTGTGCCGGGTGATTTTTGGGGATTTCAGGAAATACTCTTTGAAAAAAGGGTCCTATAAGTTTTGCCAGGATGTTTACCATTCCTCCAAGCTCCCCTATTTTCATAATCCCCATAAAAAAAGTTATTACTCCCACCATTGGAAGACCAATATCGATAACAGCAACTTTTGCGCTATCAAAGGCTGCTTTTGCCATTAAAGGAAAAACTTCCATTCCACCATATTCAGGAAACCCTGAATAAAAAAGAATGATTTTAACAATTCCCACCGCAAATGCAATAAGGAAGAAACCTATCCAGATGTAATTTAGAACCATTGGAAGTTTAGTTGAAAGGCTAAAGTTAAAAGTTTATGGGTAAAAGTTTAAAGTTTAAAGTTAAAAGTTTAAAGTTTAAAGTTTAGAATTTAGAGTTTATAATTTTAGTGCTTAGAGTATAACGAAAAAAGCTGCGTCATTGCAGCCTTTTCATTCTTAATTCTTAATTCTTAACTCTTAATTTTTAATTCAATCAAGCCGTTTCCACACTCATACCTGCTTCCCAGGCCTCAAATTTCTCCATTTCGATTCTTATACCGTCTATCACCCAAAGCAGCACTGCCACATCATCCGCCACTCCGATTACCGGTATATCATCAGGAACAAAATCAAGATTAAAGTAGAAGAAAGCTCCTGCCAAAATCATTCTTACCGGTAAAGTGAAAGAAACTCCTGTATATTCTCTCTTGGCTACAGCCTTAAGCATCCTGAAAAACAGACTAAAATCATTTTGTAGTTTTTCAAATTTAAGAGCATTGTTTTCGGTATCATAAAATCTGTTCAATGCTCGTTTGTAAAGATCATAATTCTGAGAGTCTTTACTGAAAAGGGCTTTTCCAATCGCAAATAATTTGTTCATACGCACTGCCTTTTTCAAATTAACAGAACAAAAACTCCTGTCGTTCCCTTATTGTCTGGTCTTACCTGTGTATTCGAACCTTTTGACCTGTTGTCCTTCTACTTCAATGAGTTCATTAAACATTTCCTTAGGCCTTACCCAAAGGCTTTCTGCACCAAATTCGGTTTCATACAGGGCCTTATAAACCACCAATTCCTCCAATGTTTCAGAGTGCCGGGCTGTGCCTATTACTTCGTAATATTTTCCTTTGTAATGTCTGTAGATCCCCGGAATCATAGTTTAAATTAAAGTTCAGTAGTACGGCCTTCAGAAGGAACTTTTAACTTCAAAAGCTTCACTGTTTTTTCGATGAGTGTTTCTTCCTGTACTTTTTGAAGCAGGTTGAAAAAGAAAATTGCAGCTATACCAACAATACAAATAATTATTTGTGATGTAATGCTAAATAAAACTTCAATACCGAAGGAAGATAATATACTTATAATGAAAATCAGCCCACCTAAAAATAAAGATTCCAATCTAAGCTTTGTCTTTATTTCAACCAAAAAGATATTCTGGTCAACTTTTTTATAATCCATAATGATGTCAATTGAAGATTCTCCCCTGTTTCCATTTCCAGGATCATTAGACTTAATAATAATAGGCCCATCATTTTTTAAAATGTACTGAACTGAAACCCCTGACCCTGCTTTGTTCATTCCATTAATTCTCTCCAAAAACTGTTCCTCCGTACCCACAAAAATATAGAAATGGTTCAAGGTGAAATGATTCTTAAGGAAGATAAAAAATTTATTCAGCATAAGTATTGATGTACTTTAAAGTTCAGTAGTACGGCCTTCAGAAGGGTCTTTTAATTTCAAAAGCTTAACGGCTTTTTCTATGAGTGTTTCTTCCTGTACTTTATGAATCAAATTAAAAAAGAATATGGCTGCAATCCCAATAACCAGGGTCACCAGGCCTTGCCATATACCACTAAACAGAGCATCTGTCCCAAATATAAAGACCATCGCTATAATAAAAATCATTCCTCCGATAAAAAAGGATTCCAGTCTCAATCTTGTATAAAGGCTTATCAGAAAAATATTCTGGTCAACCATTTTGTATTCCATCAGGATATCAATAGAAGAGGAACCTCCACCTTTTACCTGCAAAGTGCCTATTGCTTCGTCTGATTTTATGATATAAATTTTCTCTTTCCTTGAAAAATATTCCACTGAAACACCTGACCCTACTTTATTCATTCCATTTATCCTGTCCAGAAACTGTTCCTCTGTCCCTACAAAAAAATAGGTATGGTTCAAGGTGAAATGATTCTTTAGGAAGGTAAAAAATTTATTCATTAAACTGATATATTGACTGATAATTTACGAAAATTATATATCTATCCTTTCTTCTGTCCCCTACTTCCTCTTTAAACTTTAATCTTTAAACTTTTCACCCGATATACTCCCATGCTGTCTTATACGCTCCGATTTTATCAATGTAGTCTAAGAAATCACGATAGAATTTGTGGTTTGACAAAGTCCCGCTATCTCCTATCACCACCAGTTTCTTTCTTGCTCTTGTCAAAGCTACATTCATCCTCCTGACATCACTCAAAAAACCTATTTCCCCATCAGAGTTCGACCGAACCATACTGATATAAATAATATCTCTTTCCTGTCCCTGAAATCCATCTACGGTATTTACCGATATCTTTTTTAAAGCAACAGGATCCTCTATGAATTCAGCCAGTTTTTCTTTAATAAGATTTACCTGGGCCTTATAGGGGGAAATGATACCACAAGTCGGAGCGATACCTTTAATTTCCAATGCACCCCTGAGTGTTTTTAAATGCCTTATCAGAAGGTCGGCTTCTTCAGGATTGTAGGTACTTAATGTTTCTTTTTCTACCTTTTCTTCATATCCTGTTCCTGCTGTATCAATATACTCAACAGGTGTCGCCAGAAGAATATCTTCACTATCAATCACAGAATTTTTTACAGATTCATCTGCATGAAGTTTTCCTTTATAAAAAACACCGGAAGAGAAATTCATGATCTGTTCATTACTGCGATATTGCACTTCCAGCATCACATCTACTTCTTTTCTGCCAACCACTTTCTCAAATAAAGTTTCAGCTAATCCCCCTTTCATAGCCTCAGCAGATTTAACTGTAGGAGGAAGTTGACAATGATCACCGGCAAAAATCACCCTTTCTGCTTTTTGAATGGGTATCCAGGATGCAGGTTCCAATGCCTGTGCTGCTTCGTCTATAAAAACAGTCCGAAAATTTCTTTCTTTGATATAGTGGGAAGCTGCTCCTACTAAAGTGCAGGTAAAAACCTGAGCTTTACTGATAATATCTTCTGTGATATAACTTTCAATTGCATGTGCTTCCTGCTGCAGCTTCCTGCTTTCATCCAGCACCATTTTCCTCTGAGCTCTTTCTTCCTTACCAAAATTCCTCTTATACTTTAATGCAAAGTTTCTGAACTCTACAGATCTTTTCTTTAACTCTTTTATCTGTTTATAATCCTTATGGTTGCTGATCTGATAATCCAGAGTATGCATCAGAAGCGATTCGGTAACTCTCGAAGGATGTCCGAGTCTGACAACATTTACCATTTTTTCTGCAAGTCGTTCGGTAAGCAAATCCACTGCTGTATTACTAGGTGCACAGACCAATACTTGCTCTTCTTCATTTAAAGTCTGCATAATTGCCTCTATTAGAGTCGTGGTTTTACCTGTTCCCGGCGGACCGTGGATCACAGCCACATCTTCTGCGTATACTACATTCAAAACAGCCCTGTTCTGTGAGTCATTCAACAAAGCAGAAGGAACCACTTGCTGATCTCCAAAAGATGGCACCTTTTCACCCAACAATAAATCCCTTAAGTCAGCCAGGCGATTATTTTTTGCTTTCATCACTCTTTCCATGGCTGCCTGCATTTCTTTATAGGAATTTTCGTCAAAGAGAATGTCAACGCCAAGTTTTCCATCATCTACCCAGTCAGGAAGCTCATCTACAAATAAAGTCAGCTTTATATTGTTAGGCCTTACTGCTGTTACAACCCCTGCGATCATATCCTTTTCCCTATCAGCTCCGGGAGCGTTGGAGAATAATGCAGCCACCTTTCCTGACTGAAATAAATTCGGTGATTCAATGAAAGAAGTCCTTTCTACTTCCAGTATCAGACGCTCTCCCATTCCGTAGTATGACTCTCTTATAACAATAGGATACCATGTAACACCCATGGCTCTTCTTTCAGGAGACTTAAGTACTTTTTCAGTATATTCAATCCTGTCAGCGTCCTGCTCTGCCTGAAGAAGTGTGAGTACTTTTTTTAATTCGTCTATGGGATCCAATTGAAGCAGGTTAAAAAAGACAGAGATTATTTCTTGTAAAATTTAGGACAAGGAAGTGGTCGTCCTCTCTTAAGCAGTTTAGGATTGTATGGAATACTCCATTCATAAATAATTGCGATCTCATGTGCCCCTGCAGATCTGCCAACATTCAGTTTCGACAAAGGTAAATCGAAGCTGTAGGCAAAGGTGAATCCTTCATAAGCCAGTCCGGCCATCAATATCAGAGATTCATTGTTTTGAATTCCTGCAGAATACCTTTTCAAAGGAAGTCCCCTGTACCATAAACCAAACATTACAGGTTCCAGAGTAAGGTAGGCTCCCAGGTCCAGCTGGTCAAATCTACCCTGATTTTTATACATCAAGGTTGGTGTAATACTTTTCTCCGTACCGGAAGATTGTTTGGTAAAACCGGCAGGATCCAATGAAATACGGTAACCTGTGTGGACGGATGATTTTATAGGCAATTGATTGACATTATCTGAAAATGACTGATTGGGCCTGTTCAGATGGTGTGCAGAAATACCAATCCAGAAATTATTGTTATAGAGCAATCCTCCTGCCGCGAAGGATGGGTAAAATATTCTTTGATTGCCAAAGCTTTCACCTGTACCTGATCCTGTATGGCCGCCAGAAGTAAGTTGATCCCCGAAGGTGTAATTATAGAAGTCCGTATTTCTGGTAACGAACGAAGCCTGTATTCCCGGTCTGAAAGTCCAGTTCTCATTTACTTCAAGCATATAGCTGTAAAGTAAACTGACATCGGTAGAAACCAAAGGAGATGTCCCCTGCTGATCTCTTTTAATCAATAAGCCAACACCACTTCTGTAAGGCTGAATATCGTGATCGAAAGAAGCTGCATAAGTGGTAAATGAGTTCACACCCGGCCACTGATTTCGATAGTTAAAGATCAATCTGGAATTCTCTGCCGTACCTGCAAAAGCAGGATTTAGATACAGAGGGGAATTATAGTATTGTGAAAGCTGAGGATCCTGAGCAAATCCGATATAGGAACTTGTAAGGAAACAAAGAAAAAAAACTGCAGTCCTCAGCATGAAAAATTAAGGCATTATCCAAATAAAACGAAATGCAAGATTAAATATTGAATGGGGAAATAACAAATATTATTGAAATTCGAAATCCGAAAAGAAAAATCCCATTAAACTAAAAAGCTGTCCAAAACGACCATACGTTTTAAGACAGCTTTATAATTCTTAATTCAGAATCCTTAATTATCAATGGTGGTGCCCGCCGGGTCCATGCACATGGCCATGGTCGATTTCTTCAGGAGTAGCCTCTCTTATTTCAACCACTTCACCTTTAAATTCAAGATCAAGACCAGCCAGTGGATGATTAAAATCCACCACAAGATCTGCAGCCCCTACTTCTACGATTCTGCCTCTTAAATGATTTCCTTCAGAATCCTGCATAGGAACCACTGTACCGGGTTGGAATCTTTGATCATCAAATTTGCCATCTATCTTAAATATGTCTTTACTTAATGTAACTACAGCTTCCTCTTCAAAATCTCCATATCCTTCTTCATATGAAATGGTGAAGTCGAATTTCTCACCTGTTTTTTTACCATCAAGTTCAGCTTCAAATTTTTCCGGCAAACCGCTCATTCCAAAAATGAATACCATCGGCTGTTGAGCATCAACTGATTCCTGTAAATGAGTTTCACCGTTTTGGTCTTTGGCCTGCATGTTATAGCTTACAGACACCACTTTGTTTTTTTCAATTTTCATAATAATTACTATTTATCCGGACAAGCCGGAATATTTAAAGGTTAAAGATTTACTTATTCCTAAAACAATTTTTCCTGGAAATTTTATCCTTGGGTTTTGCCCGGAAAAGGCAGGCTGTAAATACAGAATATCTGCAGGATTAAATTGAATTGCTACTTAACAATTGCGGAACTCAAAATTTCAATATGCAGATTTAATGAATTTCCTCCAGAAAAAGAATACTTTTGTGCTAAAATAAGCACCTGTGATAAACTGGAATCTTGAAGAAAAGTTACTGCCCCTGAAATATACCTGGAAGATTTCAAGGAACGAAAGCACCGCTAAAACCAATTTTTTTATCCACATTCAAGAAGGGCAATTTAGGGCCATTGGGGAGACTGCACCGAATGTAAGGTATGGCGACTCTACAGAACTTATTCATAATCAATTCAATAATTTTTTAAAAACCGGAGCAGCCAACATATCCACATACGAAGAGCTGGTTAAACTGATGAATGAAACAGTTACTTCTAATGCATTAAAATTTGGGATTGAATCTGCTTTTGTTCATCTTCGTGCTAAGATTCAAGGGAAAAGAATTTACGAGGTGTTGGGACTTAAAAAACCCGAAAATATATTTACCTCTTATACTTTGCCTATCATGGATGTTTCAGAAGTTGGAAAATTCATAAAAGCGCATGATCTGCAAAGGTTTAAAAGCCTTAAAATTAAAGTCAATGCCGATAATGCCCTGGATCTTGTAAATGAGGTGGCCAGGCATAGTGATCTGCCGATCAGGATCGATGCCAATGAATGTTGGAAAAATGTGGATGAAGTGTTAATATTTTCTAAAAAAATTCAGAATTTTAATATTGAATTTTTGGAGCAACCTCTTCCATATAATTTTGAAGATGAGTATATTTACCTCAAAAATTCGGCAGACCTTCAGTTGATAGCTGATGAATCAATTACGGATGAGGGGAATTATCAACAATTGAGCAGGCAATTTCATGGTATAAACATGAAGTTAATGAAAGCAGGAGGATATTATAACGGATTGAAAATCATAAGGGAAGCACAGAAATTCGGGATGAAGACAATGGTGGGGTGCATGATAGAATCGAGCCTGGGGATAAGTTGTGGAATGCATTTTTGCGGGGAGGTTGATTATGTTGACCTGGATGGCTCCTTTGTAATAGAAAACGAACCATTTAATTTAATAAAAGAAAAAGACGGACAGCTTTTTTACAACTAACTTAAATTTTTTCGGTATGGCCAAAACCAAATCAAAACCAAGTAAAAAACCTAGTAAACCTGCAGGTAAAAGCAGTAAAGCAGCAGCAAAGAAAACCGCTGTAAAAAAAGGCGCCAAAGCACCGGCGAAAAAAGCTCCGGCCAAAAAGGCACCGGCGAAAAAAGCCCCTGCTAAAAAGACCGTAAGTAAGAAAGTTAGCAAACCTGCTGTAAAAAAGCCTGCTGCAAAAAAACCGGTAGCAAAGAAAAGTGCAACCAAACCTTCGGGTAAAAAGGCGGCTCCTGCCAAAAAGCCTGCAGTAAAAAAAGCAGCTCCTGCTAAAAAAGCAGAAGTAAAAAAGGCAGCTCCCGCACCTAAAACCAAGGTGGCTCCAAAACCTGCTAAACCTGTTGCCAAAAAAGAGGCACCAAAGGTGGCACCTAAAGAAAAAGCTCCTCAAAAAGAAGCTAAGCCGGTAAAAGCAGCAAAACCGGAAAAGGAAACTAAAAAGCCTGCGGCAAAACCGCAAGCAGGAAAGTCTGCCCCGACACCTGAAAAAAAGGTATCCAAACCGGAGCCAAGGCCAATTGAAAAGAATCCTTATCATAACCTTCCTCCTAAAAAAGAAGCAAAAGGACCAGAGATTTTTGTATCACATATAGATGATTCACTTATCGACACCAGCAACAGAGCAAAGCCTGATCCTGGTATGGATGGTGATAAAAAAATAGAACTTAAGAGAGAACTATTAAATAAATGCATTGACATGCAAAGCCAGATCATCCAGACAGCTAAAAAAGCTATGGATGAAGCACAAGCCAGTGCCAATGAAGAAGAAGGATCATCTTCTGAAGAGAAGTTTGACGGCTTCAGAGAAACCATGCAGATCACCAGAGATATGCATGCAAGACAAGTACAGGAAGGTATTAACGGATTGTCTCTGCTTAAGAGAATTTTCCTTAACCCCCAGGATAGCGTTGGTCTCGGTTCTGTAGTATATACTGAACTACAAAACTATTTCATCAGCGTAAGTCTGGGAGAAGTTAAAATTGCAGACAAAAACAGCTTCGTAGCAATTTCAACTATGACTCCTTTGTACCATGCTATGGCAGGGAAAAAGAAAGGCGACAAGTTTGTATTCAGAGATAAGGAGTATACCATTCTTGAGACGTTCTAGGAATGTTGAATGCTGAATGAAAGAAAACTAATTTTTAATAAAAAAAAACGGTCATCTTATCGGTGACCGTTTTTTTTTACCATTCTTAATTCTTAATTCTTAATTGAATTTATTTTCTCTTTCTCCCCGTAGCAAGTCCTTTATTTGCACTATTAAACGCAGTTTCAATTTCTTCCATACTTGTCTGAGATTCAAAGGCAGTAATTAGCTGTTTATTCTCATCATACAGATATAATGAAGGGTAACCTATTGCATTAAACTTTTTGTAAAATTCATCCTGTTTATCATGTAATACAATAATTTGTTTGAATTGCTGCAATTGGTATAAATTCACAAATCTTTTTACTTCCTCCAGCGGATTCGGACTTATCATTAAGATCTGGATGTTGTCAAAGTAATTAATATTGCTAAGAATTTCTTTGGTCTCCTCCTGACATAAATCGCACAGAGGGTTAAAATACACTATCATCAATTTTGTGTTTGCTTTAAGGTTATTGGAAGAAAAAGGCTTTCCATCCAATGTGTTGTATGTAAATTCCGGAAGTTTTTCGCCTTTCTTTCTGGGAGGTGCCTCCGCCACTGCCAAACTGCTAATAATTAAAAAGCAAACGAAACACAACAATCTATTCACTCTCATATCTCTTCTACATTCGTTTAATTTAATAACCGGAACTTTTTTCAGTTGTTTTAAAACATCTGTTACTTCTTGATAGTAACATGCTTAACATTTGCCAATCCTCATTAGTTAAATTTCTGAGGGGTGAGAAAATGAAAAAAAAATTAGTGGTCTCGGTGCTGATCTTTCTTATGGGAGGCTTGTTTTGCACCAGGGGAATTCAGGCAGGAGAACAATTACAACAAGATTCTCTGATAGTACAAAGTGAATCTTTCATAATCACAACAGGTGACAGTGTTACAATAGCTGCGTCTGAAAAGTATCTTAAAAACGGCATTCATCATTTTTTCTTTGGAAAACATTATAGAGAATTATGGGCATTGCCTGTTACAGTGGAGGTATTTAATTTAGAACAAAGTGAAAATATATCTTCTGACAACAAGATTTTTACACCAATTAAAAAAGGGGGAAATCAGCAAACTGTTACAGTAAGACTAAAAGCTAACGATGGTAAAACTTATGTAATTCGGGGATTAGATAAAGTACAAACAAATGCCCTTCCCCCTAACATGAGATTTTTTCCTTTAACCTTCTTTATGGAAGATCAGACATCGGCACTCAATCCATATGCAGCGCTGGCCATACCACCTTTAGCCCACGCAGCAGGATTATATCATACCAATCCCAAACTCATTTTTATTCCTGATCAAAATCCTAACCCATTACTGAATTCCCTGTCAGGACAAATGGCCATACTTGAGGAGTTTCCCGATAAGTCATGGACAGAAACTGATGAATTCGGAGAGGCGGAGAAAATACTCTCAGAGGATAAATTTGCCGGCAAACGAATGAATGATCCGGAGATGAATATCGATACCAAAATGTTTGTAAAAGCAAGATTATTTGATATTCTCATTGGAGATTGGGACAGGCATTCCGGACAATGGAAATGGGGAAAGCAGGAAAAAGAAAATGAGGTAATATACCAACCTATTCCCCGGGACCGGGATATGGCATTCTTCAAATTCAGAGATGGGTTTCTTAACAGAATAACATTACTGTTTATTCCAAAATTTCAGACCTTCGATACCAGAATTTACAACCTGAAAGGTTATTTATATAACAGCAGAAAACAGGATCAACTATTGCTGCCTATGGTGGATGAATCAGAATGGATCCATGCAGCAGAAACCCTGAAAACAGAAATAACCGACTCCGTTATCAATGAAAGCATCAATCAGTGGCCTGCAGAAGTCCGGGAAAAGGTGGGAGCATTCACGGCCGAAGCATTGAAAGCAAGAAGAGATAATCTACCTGATATAGCCAGAGACTTTTACAAACTCATCAATACACATCCTAAAATTTCAGGTACGGATAAGCCGGAGCGTTTTATCATCACGAGGGTAAACAATAACACAACCAGGGTGGAAATTTATTACAAAGGTAAATTAATTTCTTCCAGGATCTTTGACCACAATATCACCAAACAAATCAGCCTTTACGGACTAGGTGGTGATGATGAATTTGAAGTGAGAGGTGATGTTCAACGAGCCATAAGCTTAAACCTGTACGGAGGTGAAGGAAAAGACAAATACATTGATAACTCTATTGTTAAAGGCTGGCTTAAAAGAGTCAGAATCATAGACTATAAGAATGAAAATTACTTCATGCCGGGAGGTGTGGAGGAGAATGTGGTGACGAGGGAGTAAGAAGGGGTTAGGGTGTTAATGTGTTAGAGTGTTAAGGTGTTAGAGGTTTGGCGTGCTTAAAATACCAAAATCATCTTTGCGGTTCTTTGGGCTTTCCTTTGCGCAACTTTGCGAGAAATATTTATATTAGATGATTATTTACATTATCCGCCATGATACAGTTCACCGCTACTATCAAAAAGTTTAAAGAGAAAGGCGAAAAGTCCGGGTGGACATACATTGAAATATCAGAAGAACAGGCACAGACCTTGAAACCCGGAAATAAAAAAGCATTCAGGGTTAAAGGCAAACTGGACAATTACCAATTTGAAGGGATAAGTCTTCTTCCTATGGGTGAAGGTGATTTTATAATGGCGTTAAACGCCACCATAAGAAAAGCCATAAAAAAAGACAACAACGAAAAGGTAAAAGTGACTATTGAAATTGACACGAAAGAAAAACCTTTGTCTGTTGATTTTACCTCCTGCCTTGAAGATGAACCTTCTGCATTAAAATATTTTCAAACTCTGCCCAAATCTCATCAGAAATATTTTTCTGACTGGATTGAATCTGCGAAAACCGAAACCACGAAAACCAAGAGACTCACTCAGGCAATTACAGCCCTATCAATGAAAATGGGTTTCCCTGAAATGGTACGGTATTATAAAAAAAACTCTAACCTATAAATTTGTTTTCCGTTGAATTTGTCGAAATAGATTCCTTTGCATTACGGGCATGAGTATGGAAACACAGATCAAAAATTTTGAAAATATTGTAAATTCCTACATTGATTCTATCGCGATTCTTGATAGCAAAGGCACTATATTGTTTGTCAATAATTCCTGGAATGAATTTTATAGAAACAATTGTAGTGGAAAGGAGAAAAACTGGATTGGTGAAAATTACCTGAAGTTTTGTGTAGTGGCTCAGGAAAAGTCTGCAATGGATGCCTGTAATGGTATCATGTCTGTCATAGAAAAGAAATCCAGGGTGTTTGAACTGGAATACCCATGCCATTCCCCCGAAACTGAACGATGGTTCTTATTAAGGGTCAATCCCATCAACGACTCTGAAAATATCCTTGTTTCTCACATCAACATAACCGAAAGAGTAAAGGCAGAGAACAAAGTGGAGCAACAAAATCAAAGCCTGATAAGGATCAATCATGAACTTCAAAATCTGCTTGCACAGATAGGTCATGATATAAAAAATCCACTTACCTCTCTAAATTTTCTGGTCAACTTTCTTAAGTCCGGGGACGAGCTGAACGAAATTAATTCCTATCTTGAACTGATGGAGAAAAATATTTCAGGTATTTCCGAATTCATCCAGGAGATCATGGAAGTTTCTGAAAACAGCAGACTTAACCCTGTTTTTGAAAAAATAAATTTCAGAAAAACACTCCAGGATATTACTGACGGACTGAAGTACATGGAAGGCAAAGACAAGGTGGAAATAAGAAATAACATATCTGTGGAAACTGAATTTCACTCTGATGTAAGGCTACTGAAAACCATTCTCACAAATCTTATCAGCAATGCAGCAAGATATCATGACCCGGAGAAGGAGCATCCTTATGTCAGAACACATATACAAACTAATCAGCATGATTGTGTAATAAGTGTGGAAGATAATGGCTGTGGTATTCCGGAAAATGAAATTGAAAAAATCTTTACCCTACACTACAGAATAAAAAAAGACAAACCAGGCACCGGACTTGGACTCTACCTTGTGAAACAGGCCCTTGAAAAACTGGAAGGAAAAGTTGAAGTGAAATCACAGCCCGGTGTTGGTTCCACATTCATATGTACTATTCCTAATAAAAAACCAGGCATAAGCAATTGATTCCTGCAATAAGTATAATTCTACCCTTTTATAATCCGGGAAAGCTGCTCGAAGCGGCTATAAACAGTATACTATGTCAAAGTTTTCATGATTGGGAATTGATTTTGATTGACAATAACAGCAGTGATGGCAGCACCGGATTTGCTGAACAAATAAGTTTGTCCGATAACCGGATTAAACTAATACAGGAGAATAGACAAGGTATTGCCTATGCCTTGAATGCAGGACTTGCTGTAGCTAAAGGCAAATACATAGGGAGGATGGATGCGGATGATCTGTCTCATCCCGAAAGAATCAGGAAACAATATGATTTCCTGGAAATGAACATGGACATCGATGTGGTATCATGTAAAACACATTTTCATTCAGAACATGATAATGCAGAAGGTTATAAATCTTATGTCCATTGGCAAAACAATATCCTTAGTCCGGAAGAACATTACCTTAACAGATTTGTAGAATCTCCCCTCGCCCATCCCACTGTAGTTTTCAGAAGAAAACTTATTGATCAATTCGGATTGTATTCCACTGATAACATTCCTGAAGACTACGAATTATGGCTGAGATGGATGAGCAAAGGTGTCAGATTTTCCAAACTGGAAGATACACTTCTGAACTGGAATGATGGTGCAGGCAGATTATCAAGAACACATAATAACTATTCCGATGCAGCCTTTCTAAGGATTAAATGCCGCTATCTGGTACAATGGATCAGAGAAAATATTTCATCAGACAAAGAAATCATTGCATGCGGTACGAGTAAGGAATGCGTTAGCAGAATCAGCTTCCTTGAAAGGGAAGGAATCAAAATCTCCGCCCTTACCGATGTAAAGGCAAAAAATCCTGTAGACAGAAAATTTATTGAAGCAGATTTGCTGAACAGTCCCGAAAAGCACTTTGTAATCAACTTTATAGCGAAACGCGGTGTGGGAGAAAGCATCAGGGCTTTCCTTACGGGTAGAAATTACAGAGAAGGCAGGGATTTTATCCTCGCCGGCTAAAAGCTGCCCGTTTTTTTGTAATTTTACAGCCTTTCAACAAATATCACGATGAGCGAAGAACCGATTGAAAATGTCTGGGGTAAGCTGAACAAGCAGGCATTAAGGGCTTTAACAGAAGCAGGTATTACAGAACCAAAGGAAGTGCAGGAAAAAACCTTGTCGAGAATATCGGGCGGACAGGATCTTATTGTGGTGGCACCCGAAGGTAGTGGTAAAACTACAGCCATGATTCTTGGTGTCATTATGCGCCTTAAATACCATGAAGATGCCCCTCCGAGAGCCGTAGTGCTTACTTCTCATCGTGACTCAGCCATTGCCCTGGAAGAAAGATTTATCAGCCTGGCACAATACACTGGCTTGAAGATAGTAACTCTTCTTTCCGGACATTCTTTAGAAGGACAGAAAGATGCACTGGCCGAAGGTGCAGATATCGTGATAGGCACGCCTGACAGAGTACAGGCAGTGTATTACAAATCAGGACTGAATGTAAATAAACTAAAGATGTTTATCCTGGATGATGCAGACCTCATGATAAAGGAAGGCTTCCAGACTGTCATAAGAACATTCACAGAATCGCTTCCCAAATGCCAGCATCTGGTTTATACAGAAGTACTGCATAATAAACTGGAGACATTGCTCGATGATCTGATGCACAATCCGACTATTGTTGAGGTAAATGAATTTACAGGCGAACCGCTCGACACCATTCCGCTATCATTGTACACTGTTCCCAATTATAAAACCAAGCTCAACCTTGTTAACCTCCTGTTAAGAGACCAGGAAGAATTTCCAAAGGTACTTGTTTTTGTAAATACCAAAATCACCTGCGAAAGCATCCATAAAAGCTTAAGTAAAAGAAATCCGGGCGAAGTAGCCATGCTGAATCCGACAGATTTTGAAATACCGGGTGTGGCAAGTCTGAAAGAGTTTTTACATTCTGATGAATTGAGGATCCTTGTTTGCCGCAATGATGAAGCCGAACCTCTCAAAGAGGTTGAAGAAGTCCCATGTATTGTTCATTTCGATGTTCCTGAAGATCCTGAACTATTCATAGGAAGAGTAAGTCTTAAAGAAGATGAAGAAACTGATATACGCGGATTGGTATTCAGTACAGAACTTGAGCTGACACAACTGAAAAAGATAGAGAAAGCATTAGGATTTTATATCCAGGCAGAAGAACTGCCAATGGGACTCATCATAGAAGGCGACAGGAAAAGTCACAAAGATGATGAGAAAGAGGAAATCAAAGGAGGCGGCGCCTTTCACGAAAAGAAACCTGAAAATGCAAAGGACTATAACCTGAAGTACAAGGATAGATTGAAGATGTTTGGTAAGAAGAACAGGAGGAATAAAAAGGGAAATTAAGAATTAAGAATTAAGAATGGGGATTGTGGATGTTAGATATTTGATGTTGGATGTTGGATGTTGGATGTCGGATGTTGGATAATGGATGAAATTAGGAATGTTGAATATTCTGTGCTGAGGTCCACTATAACGTCAGGCTGAGCGGAGTCGAAGCCCTTTATAAAATTCACACACAAACTGTCCTATTGATTGACCGATAAAAATTACCATTGCTCTCACCCTTTGCTTTTCTCCCGACCGGCCAGAAACTTCTGTAATTTACAATATTAAAATCTTTCACGATGGTCTGTTAAAAAGGCCATTGGTTACTTCTTAGATGGTACTTGATGATGACTAAAATTTAAACCCGATTAATTCCTTTAAAGACTCAGTGTTATCAGCAGGTATCTGCTCTCCATTGTACAACTCAAATAATTTAAGTGAAAACTTATTCCTTAAAGTAAATAAAATGAAATTTAATTCCTCCCAGCAATATTCATCTAATTTGAAAATTGGAATGGATACTGCTATAGAGACTATGCCTTGCTCTGATAAAATGGGATAGACATTAATATACTCCAGCCTTGACTTGAATATTTCATTTCTTACGTCTATCCAATCCACATTTTTTCCTTCTGCAACTATGCTAAATGCCATATATCAGATTTTGAATTCAACAATAAATTTAATATCCCGGCTTGTTTGAATTATCCCTACTGAAATGGCTTTTTCTATTAAAGAAATTTCTGTTTCTAATTCCTGCCCCCTTACATCACATACAATTTTGTGAGATACATTTTGAGGAAGATGTTTATTAAACCAATAAACCCGCCCTATTATAAATTTTATAGCCCGTAGTCTTTTATCACCTGAACGCATTTCGAAATTACACACATGAACAACCGTGTTTGTGGATTTGTCATAATAATCCGGAGTAATCGCACCCCAATCCAGCTCCAAAATATCTGTATAATCTGGGGGCAATTTCTTTTTAAATAAGCGTGTGATGTATTTCAAAATTACATTCATAAAATACTTATGCATTTTATCCACTCTTCCTTGGCAAAAATAAAGTTATTATTAATCCTATAATCGGACTAAATAAAAGGCAAAGAAAAAAAGATCCTATTATACCAAACTTTCTATTTCTTCCTGCAAAAATCGCAATCAGGATAGATAATAAAACATACAAAACCAGGATTTCACTTCCTCCAATGCCTACCATAAGTAATAACTCATATTGATTAATTTAAGTTGAATTAAAACTGAATTTACGTATCGGTTTTTAAAAGGTCAAATCCTCCTTTAGGGGAAGGGCTAATTCTGTTTGCTGGCCGGTGAGACACACGGCCAGGGAAACGGTCTGCTTTAATTTTTACCGGCTTTTGATGTGATGTCTGTATGCTGGCTGGCCGGGAGGCACAGCCAGGGAAAGTTGAAGCGGCACTAATATTTTACTCAGCAAAATAAAAGTATGTGTGTCTTCACCTCTATTCTTTTATCCCCAAATAATGTATTATTCGAAGATATAATTTAATTATACCAGACAACTATTAAAAAATATATCAGATTTATTTGTGAAATATTCGGTTACATTGTAACCTTTTTTAAAATAATTACTCTAATAGTCAGAAAACATTTAATCGATTCTATTATGATAATTACATCCATTTTAATCCTGGCTGTTTCTGCTGCCTTAGGTTTATTAATACTTATTAATTGGCTAAAAAAACAAAATGCACCTAAGTCTATTGTTTATTCGCATGGTATAATTGCTGTTGCAGGAGTTGTTACGTTACTAATTTATGCGATTCAAAACCCAAACAGGTTTCCGATGATCAGTATCATATTATTCACCATAGCAGCGATTGCCGGCCTTTATATGTTTATAATGGATATCCAAAAGAATTCGAAACCACTAGGATTGGCCGTTATTCATGCCATGGTAGCGATTGCAGGTTTTTTAATGTTGTTAATGTTTGCATTTTCATAAATCAATGAGAATTTTTGGACATCCTGTACACATGATGTTGGTTCATTTTCCTTCAGCATTAATTCCAATTGAGCTATTATTGGCCATACTGAATAAATATATGAAATTACATTGTATGCTAGAACTGTCATTCTATTTAATAGCTTTGGGTGTAATATTCGGATGGCTTGCGGTCATAACAGGCTCTCTTGATCTTATTAGGGTACAAAAAACCAATCCGGAAGCTATAAACAGGGCTTTAATTCACGGAGGTATTAATACCGTGTTCATTACAGGGTATTCAATCTTAGGATTAATAGCGTATAAAAATTACCCTCTACTTAGAGATGAAAATTTTAATACAATTATCATAGTTAAAATAATACTAATTTCATTCCTGATGATTGGAAATTATATTGGAGGCAGTCTGATACTCAAAAATAAAGTGGCTGTAGGAGATGAATAAACTGAAATCCTATGAATTAAACTCTGATTTTGAATTAGTAGAAAAAATCTGCCAAGGAGAAGTTTTTCTATTTGAATTGCTTATAAGGAGATACAATCCGTCATTATATAAAATCGGAAGGAGTTATGGTTATAACCACCAGGATACAGAGGACTTGATGCAGGAAGTCTTTATTAATGCTTATCAAAATTTGGGAGGCTTTCAAAAGAGATCAAGTTTTAAAACCTGGATAATTAGAATTATGCTTAATTTATGCTATCACCAAAGAACCCAAAAAAGCTATATACTAAATGATATAGGATCGCATGAAATTGAAATTGCAATATCTAAACCTGCTTTTTCTAATTATTCTTTCGAAAGTGATAAAATTTTAATATCCAGTGAAATGAGAATGATAATAGAACAGACTTTACAAACGCTTCCAGAAGACTATAGAATTATATTTGCCATGCGTGAATTGAGTGGATTGAATGTTGCCGAAACTGCAGAGGCATTAAAGATCAGTGAAAGTAATGTTAAAGTCCGACTAAATCGGGCGAAATCAATGTTAAAGGAAAGAATCAGTAAAATATATTCTCATGAAGAAATTTATGAGTTCAATCTGGTTTATTGTGACAAAATTGTAAATGGAGTTATGAATATTGTCTTAAATTTAAAATGTATTTGAACAGGAACAACTATTCATAATATTTTTAAATCATATTTTCTTCATTTCAAATTATTTTTTGAAAATGGAATAGCCTATGGACACCATAAGCATACCCATCCTGAAGTCATTTAGCTTGTAGCCTTCTGCATTTACATACTCCTTACCTTCTTTGGTAAAGACATAATTGTTGAAGGAGTTTTCTGTAAATCTGCTGTTAGAAGTATATAATTCGGATTTGGAAAGCGGTAAATAATATCTGATATCAACATTGAAGTCTCTTCCGTACCTACCGAAATTTTTTCCTGCACCGATTATCAGATTAAATGTAAGAGGTCTGTATTTACTAGCCTTCATATCCATGTTAAATGTTTCCACATGGCTTTCGTCAAGGACATGGTTTTTATGATAAGCTATTACAGTCTGTTCCTTCGATATAAGTCTTGGTTTGAAATTAACATTAACAGCAAATCCTCCTATGACATAGTATTTTCTGATAGGACTGATCATATATTTTACCAGAATCGGAGTGCTGATAAAAGTAGTTTTGATAGTCATGTCCGAAGAAGATCTCACAATTGTTCCTGTTCCTGTGGAATCTATGTTTTCGTAAATCCGATTGATAAGAATTTTACCGCCGAAGAAATTTATTGTCGGTTCTACCGTGAAGTATAAGTTTTCAGAATATTTGTATTCAGCGAATCCGCCGAAACCAAAGCCGGTCCTTAATCTGGAACTGGCATTTATCTTGGTTAAATCAGGATAATCTTCCTTTTCGCTTTTATGGAATTTCTTAAGATTTCTGGATTTGATAAAAGAGGTTCCGGCATTGACTTTTACACCAAAAGTAAACTGTGCCATGAGGGGAAAACTCATGAAAAATAAAATGATAAACCCTGCTGTCCTTATCTGAGCAATGTATTTCACAAAAAATATGGTTTAGCAATAAGAACGTAAAACCAAGTTGAAGGTTGGGTTTTCCTCGATAAATTGTAATTTTTCGGCCTCTTTATTTAGTATTTAACGTTTTTCCCTGGTGTTTTCTGGATAATTCCAATGTAAAAAACCGATGGATTAACCTTAAAATACCGGGCAAGGCAATCTCCGGTATTTCACCTTAGGCTTCCTGCTTTGTTTTTCCTTAAAAACATAACTGCATGAAATTTCGTGAGCTCCTCCGGAATTGGTAACACTTAGTTTTGAAACGGTAATATCATAGGAATACCCGAATCTGAACTCTTTGTAAGTTGCCCCTGCCAGCAATACCACTGCTTCTCTCCCCTTCGAAGATAACATTTCATTTCCCGGAACACCTCTGTACCATACTCCCAAGACAACAGGTTCAAAATCCATATAAACCCCTAAATCCAGCTGTCTGAAAGCACCCTGAGCTTTGTACAAGAAAGTTGGAGTAAGCGATTTTTCATTGGATTGATCATAACTGTTTTTTACAGATCCGGATTCAATAATAAATTTATATCCACCCTGCAAAGAAAGTAATAAAGGTAATTCGCTTGTACGCTCAGTAAAGGAAACATTCGGATTGTTCAAATGAAATGCAGACAACCCTATCCAGAAATTTTCTCTGCTCAATACTGTTCCCCCGCTAAAGTCAAAATAATTTTTAACCATTCTTCCGGATATAGTCTCCTGCGTTCCTGTGATTGCATCCTGATGGATCTGATCGCCAAACAAAAGGTCAGCTGAGTTCAGGCTTCTGGATGCGAAGGCAAATTGCAGTCCGGTACGCAACTTCCATTTATCTGAAATGCTAAGGTTATAACTATAAATAAGTCCAAGCTTTTGGTTTTTCAATGCTCCTGATCCGGCTTTCTCAGTAATAGCTACGATTCCGATACCACTATTAAAATCTGAAAAGTAATGATCCAGAGATAATGCATTGACTTTAATCGGATGTCCGATCAATGACCATTGGTTCCTGGCATTTAATCCTACTCTGGTGCCTCCGCTGGCACCAGCAAGCCCGGGGTTTAACAATGATGGAGCAGAATAGAACTGGCTCAACTGAAAATCCTGTCCGAACAATAAGGTATGGACGAATATATAAATAATTGTAAGTAAGATTTTTTTCATGCCTTTAGCCGTTTATAGTTTCAACAGGGTAAGATCACCGGTAAGAATTTGGTCCGTACCGTCAAAATATTTTACTTTCACCCTGTATACATACACATCTTCAGGACATAGCTGACCTTTGTAATGCCCGTCCCAGCCTTTATTGATGTCATTGCTTTCAAATAATAGCTCACCCCATTTATTGAAAATCATCATATGAAATCCTGTTACTCCATTATGGTATGCAGGCAGAAAGTAATCGTTAAGCCCCTCCGAACTTTCTGAAGGATATAAGCTTGGGGTAAATGCATTAGGCAAAATTATTCTTCCTTTCTGTTTTCCTTCAAGCACTCCGTTCAGCACCAGTGTATCGCTGCAGCCTTCTTTGCTTTTTCCTATTAAGGTTACAGTATATAAACCCGGATCTTTGTAGAAATTTTTAGGATTCATCTGATCAGATTTGTTTCCGTCACCAAAATCCCAACTGACAATGGCAACATTCCTGGATTGATTGACAAAGGATATTTCTCCCGGCACATACACTACTGATGAGGCAGGATAGAAAGAAAGCTTAGGGAAAGAATGTAAAATAACAGCAGATTGAACCGTTTTAATTCCGTCACCATGAATTCCAATGGCTGTTAAAGTCACATTGTATTCCTGTTTGGAACCACTTCTGTTGGTGTAGGTATGAACAACGTCGGATCTGGAATTTACCTCCAGTGTCTCTCCGTCCCCGAAATCCCAGATGTATCTGATGGCGTTTTGAGAGTTATTCTTAAATCTCACAGTTAAGGATCCACAACCCGAGCCACCTCCGGAGAATTCTGCAATTGCAGAACCATTGGCTACATAAACTTTTGCTTTGGTTGAATCTGCACAGGTATTATTAACTACTGTCAATTTAACATCATAGATACCTGACAGTTCATATTGGTTGGTTACAATTTCATTTGAAACCTCTGCTTTACCATTTCCGAATTCCCATAACAGCATTCCTGATTTTATTTCAGTTTCGTTATGAAAAACAACTGTTTCTCCGGGTTGGATCCTGTCCCTATCCATTACTATTGCAGGGCGTACCATACCTTTCACATTTACTTCAGTGTAAATGGTATCAATACATCCATGATTGTTTACCGTAAACAATTTCACCTGAAAATTTTTATCCTCATCTGTCTGAAATTTATATTCAGTAGCACTGCCTTCATGGTATTTTTCTTCGCCGACATCCCACAAATGTTTAATTCCTGCTTTACTTTCAGTAGAAAAATTCACAGAAAATGGAGAGCACCCTTCAAAGGCTGATTGATTGATTTTAGATGTAGTTGTTGGATAAATGGTAAGATGTTTTGTTGTTGAATCTTTACATCCATTATCAGATGAAACAACTAAGGTTACAGGTATTTCTGAAGTATGGTCTGTTTTATTATGAACATAGACGTTTGCAGTCGGGTCTTTACTGATGCTTCGTGATGAATTCAGATTCCAGATGTATTCACTACCTTTTTTGTTAAAAGCTTCCAGGGAAACATTTAAAGGAGAACATCCTGAAAATTCTGAAACCATAAAGTCACTTACAGGTTTTGGGTGCACCAGTATGTCCCGGTAACTGGTATTGACACATCCGAAAACAGAAGTATAGTCAAGTCTTATTCTTTTTATCGATGCAGCATTTTCATTGTTTGTGAAAGTTGCTGTTGCAATCAGATTATTTGATTTTGTATTTTGATCAAAAGTCCATTGGGCTGAAATTACGGGAGCAGATGTAGAAAACAGACCTGTCTGATTATGACATACTGCTGAATCAGAAATTATCTCTACCCCACCTTCAGGCAATACAGTGATCAGTTTATACATCTCGGTATAGCAACTATTATTGACAAAAGCCTTCAGCCATAAGGTGTCAGTTTTTACAGTCCCTGATTTATTTACAAAATTATAGCTGAAGGAATTGAAATTATTTTCGAAGGCCTGATTGCTATTTAGCTGCCATAAAAATTTATTTCCCCCTTTGCTGGTATTGCTTATTATCAGATTTAAAGGACTACACAATGAAGAAGGATATGATATACTAAAATCAGCTTCAGGACCGGGATATACCGTGATGAACCTAATTAATGAATCTGTACAACCTTCGGTATTCCTAACTTCGATTTTAACTTTAAATCTTCTTATTGCGCCGGAATTATTTACCAACCTGTGTGAAATGGTATCGGTTGAAGGATTAAAGTTCACAGCAGAAGAACCATCGCCAAATGTAATAGTTGCATTATGGAAAATACTTCCGGAATTGACTACTTTGATATTTAAAGGTGAACAACCGGCAGTGTCTATAAAATCAAATCTTGCAATCGGTGAAGGTTTAGCAGTGATAGTATATTCACGTCTGTTTAAACACTTACCAGAACCGGAACTTAGTTCTATTTTCTGAACGCCGGGATTGGCAAAAGTAACTGTAAAGTTGCTATCTTTGTAAATTTGTTCTCCTTCATTGATGCTCCATTCCCAGCTATTGATTTTGTGTCCTTCCATATAGGGCGACAGATATTGTCCGGAAATTGGTCGATTGTGAATCCCACCAGGAATTACCCATCCAACAGAAACAAGATCTGTTTTCACTTCTGCTTTGAAATGAACCACCTGAACAAAATACTTTTTATCTTTTTCCAGTTTAATGGTCGAAGATTTTTGTGTGGCGAACCTCTCCCATTGCCTTTCATTGGAACCGGCGGATAAAAATGCTATTCTTCTTACATTGGATGGATTATCATCGGTGCTCAGCCAAAGTTCTGCGGTAGTATCTGCAGCGATCCAGAAATTATAATTTCCGGAGACAGGAGCATGAATATAGCCGGAGATTCTTGTGATAAAATTAGTACCAGCGTTGTTCTTGGATTCAAATAAAGAAATCATATTGCTGTTTTCTGCTACCCCGGATAAACTTGCAATTGGTGTATAGGCAAAATTAATTGCTAAGCTGTCAAACTGCTCTCTGAGTAAAGATCCCGTACCGGATGCAGGATTAATCAGAGAAGAAGCATCTGCAAGTTTCACCGGAAATCCTACACAGGCAGAGTCAATCAGACCATTGGTAATTACCTCAGGAAACAGTGAAACTGTGGTAGATCTTTCCCTTTCACAACCTGCGACACTTTTGGTTTTCAGTCTGATTTCGTATACCCCTGTATTTTCAAAAGTAAGAGGCTCCGGAAATTTTGCTTCCGATATTAATGCATTATTAAGATACCATTTCCATTCATTGGCGAACTCAGACTTATTATTGATGTGTACTTGCATTTGTCCGCAACCTTCTCTCCTGCTTAGTTCAAATGAAGGATCAGGAGATGAAAGTACATTAATCACCAATGAGGTTGTATCTGCGCATTGAGGAGCTCCTTTTATCTCAGCTACAAGCCTGACAGTAAAACTTCCAGCCTGATTGTATATGTAATTAATATCTCTTTTGTCATTATAAGTTTTCCATCCCTTACCATCACCGAAATCGTAGTGGAATAAATTTGCACCTCCGGTACTGAGGTTTGAAAACTTAATAGTGGTAGCAACACATACGGTATTATTGGAGGATGTAATAATTGCTTTCGGGGCATTCATCAGGGTAACATCTATACTGGAAGTTTTTACTCCACATATATTAGAGTCAGAAAGGGTGACAGAAAATTTGTCTCCAATGTTTCCATTGATAAATGAACGTTGAATTTTGTTTTGAGGGGTGGCAGGTAGCCAGGCAGATTTTTCACCACCTGCCTTGGTGAAATCCCATTGTATGTATCTTGGAGATGAATTACAATTGTATTTGGTGGAATCATAAAAGCTTACAATATCTCCCCCGCAAATGAAAACAGATGATGCCTTTACAGAAGTGTTGTCTACATCCCAGAAGTCATAAGGACCGAATATGGAAAAACTGGAATCACAAAGACTGACAGCGGTTAAGGTCACCCTTTTATTGCAACCTCCTTTACCTTTTATAAAAGTATGGGTAATCGGTTGTCCGACTGAACTGGCATCTTTTACCTCCTTAGTTCCATCACCCCAATCCCAGATGAACCTGGTGAATGGTGATACATTGGTTGACTGGTTAACAAAGGTAAGCGAGTGAGGGGTACAACCGCTTGCATTTACAGTTGGAGGAATAGCGGTCGCTCCCGGCTTTCTATCGTTAATTACAGTGGCGATAATGCTTCTGGTACATCCATTTTTAGACTCAGATAGTTTTAACTGAAATTTACCAATGGGATATAAATGGTTAACCGGTGTACCCGCTTGCCATAATCCTCCAGTTTCAATATGCCCATCCCCGAAGTCAATAGTATAATTGAAAACATCGTAAGGTGAATAAATCTGAAGATTAAACCAGTCTTGATCGGCAGAACTTTCAATTTTATTAATATATGTAGGATTTTTGGATGGTCTGGTCAGAGACTGATCCATTAGGTAAGGATCCGGGCACTGAGCAAATACAGTCCGGAAAAGTACAAATACAAAAATGAATGATAAAAATGGCCTCATGTATATAAGCTTTATTTTCAAGCCCATTTACGGAAATTTTCATCGATAGATTTATGTGTTTCATCGAACCAATGTAATTATTTACATAAATTAAAAAGGATTTAATCGATATAAAACTGACGTTGATCAGTTTAATAAAGTAAATCATTAACCGAATTGGATTAATGCAAAACCTCGGATAGAGAAAACATGTGTAAGGAAAACTGCAGAATGTTAAAAATTCAGCCTAAAAATCTTATTATAAGGCCAACGATAAGGCCTTAAAAAGCTTTCCATCGGAAATGGAACACCCATTTTGGATCATTTGAAAGAGCTCGGTTTCCCTGCTTTGGGAATAAGATTTTTCTTTTAAAAATATATGGAGGTCTTCAGGAGGATTCTTTGTAGCCCTGGAAATAAAGTCTGCGTTTGTGAGGTCATAAGGGCTGTGGTCAGGGGCACTTAACCCCACGCATATAATCTTTTCATCCAGGCACTGGAAAGTACGTATTTCTTTAGGTGAATGAGATTCAAGAAACTTTACTTTACGAAGTATGGATTCAAATATAACATCACTGAATAATTCTATAATCAAATCTGCGTGAGAGGGTTTATTTGCTTTAATTTTTTCCCAGTCATCAGCGGTAATGCCATTCAAGACCAGATATTCAATAAATTCCTTTTCCAGTTCGGCTAATTCCTGCAGTGTGAGTAATCTGTATTTAGGCATCAGTTTAAATTTGCCCGAAAATACAAAGAGCTTATCTAAATGATGGTTTTAAACCAAAAAAATTATAAAAAGAAAAATAACAAAGTGCCGGAAATACGGTTGAATATGATATTAAAATTTAACATATTGCCGGAAATATTTAAACCAAAGTTATTATTTCTTAGCAAGATCCGGTTATATTTTTTATCCCATGGGTACCACCCTGAAGTTGAAAAAAACAAAAAATACATCCGACAATTAAAAAATTAAAGTATAAATAGATGAAATGAGCATCAACAGATCTTCCCTTTCAAGATAAATGTGATGCAAATTCCATGTGACCATTTTAAAAATTATATACATGAAAGAAAGCTCTACCATTACTGACAAAACTGAAATTGTACCTTCTGATATTATCAGAAATTCAAAAGGCAAGATGTATAGAGTGGACACATACCACAACAGTAAGACATCTTATAAAATCGTACCCTGGCCTTCCAAACCTGGTGAAGAAAATCCGGGATATGTGGTTATTGAAAAAAGTACATTGGTATCGAAACAATGGGAAAAGCTGGACAAATCCAAAATTAAGTTATCTGAACCAGAACCTGTAGCTGCGGCCGTTGAAGAAAATGAGGAAATGGCAGTTGAAGGAGATGAGGCAGTGAAGAAAAAAGCTAAATCGGAGGATGGTGAAGAACTGGATGATGATGAGCTGGATGATGAGGATGAAGACGAGGATGAGGATGAAGAAGAGGCTTTTGAGGATGAAGAAAAAGATGATGAAGATTTTTAAAGTGTTAAAGTGTTCAAGTGTTAACGTGTTCAAATGTTAAAGTGAAAAAATCTTACCGCCATGGTTTGTATCTCCATAAACCATTTATATATGGTTCGTGGAGACACGAACCATGGCGGAGCCGCGAGACACGAACCTTGGCAGCGGAGAAAACCTTAACACGTTAACACATTGACACTCTAACACCTGAACACATCACTTAAATTTTATAATGCTTGCTGATAATGTTATCAAACACAGATTGAGGCAAAATTTTCTTCAAAAATACAGAAAGCTTTTCTGTAGCTTTTCCAACTCTATAGTTCCTCTTTATTTTTTTTGCATTGATGAGTTTCTCGATAAAGGGTCCGAATACTTCAGGATCCAAACCCTTCCTTACACTTTCATTGATTATAGAATAGGTTCTTTCAAAACTTGATTTGTATGGAGAATTTTCCGGAACTTCAGTTAGAATCCTGTTGGTATTGATATCAGTATTTACACCACCCGGCTGTACTGTACAAATCTGAATGCCATATTTCTTCACCTCCAGTCTCATTGCTTCAGAAAGTCTGTCCATTGCTGCTTTACTGGCGCTGTATGCTGCCCTGTAGGGTAAACCGAGTTCGGAACCAATGGAACTGATGTTTATAATTTTTCCCGCTCCTGCTTTCCTCATATGTGGCAATACTGCTTTGCAGACCTTCAGGACGCCAAAAACATTTGTATCAAACACCTTCCCAACGTCCTCCATAGAAAAGTGCTCTAAAGGTCCTGCAATTCCTATTCCTGCATTGTTAATTAAAACATCTATCTTCCCCTCATTCTGCATAATTTGCGAAACACAGTTTTGTATACTTACAGGATCGCATACATCCATTGGAATGGTGTTAAATGATTTACCCTCAGAAGTAATTTTTCTTGATGTACCATATACAGTATAGCCTTTTCCATGAAGGTAATTTGCAATGGTGAAACCCAATCCTGAAGAAGCACCTGTTATCAATACTATTTTTTTATCTGTCATGAGGTTGAATACTGGTTTAAATCGCTAATTTAAGCGGACAAAAATATAAATAATAGTTACAGGTGTTATTTAAACTCAAATATTTTAGCCTACAATGAAATTATTAGGAATAATATACAAAAACGATCAGACTCCGGATGAGGATATGCTAAAAAAAATGCCTGCCGAGTATCAAACTTTCCTGAAGCAGGCAAACGGACTCATTGCATTTAAAGGAGGATTGCATTTGCGCGGTTGTTGCAATGAACCTTTATGGCATTCTATAGCCGAAGCATGGGAAGGTAAAAATGCATTCTGGAAATATTACCCTGAAGTATTGGATATAGATATTCCTTTCGGGCAGGATTGTATGGGAGATCAATTTCTCTTCAGAAATGAAAAAGTAATAAAACTTTCCTGTGAAACCGGAGAAGTAGAATTACTTAATCTTAGTTTTTTTGAATTTATTAGTCAGGTTACAGAGGATCCATTAAAGATCCTGGGATTACATCCACTTATACAGGTGGAAGCTGAAGGAAAATCCTTGCAACCCGGAGAATTAATTCAGGCTTACCCCCCATTTACCATGAATCCCGGAGGGATTGATATTACTCTAAAAATTGTGAAGTCAGAAGAACAAATTTCTTTTTTACAACAGGTCTTTCGTCAGCGCCAAAGATCCGGTGACGAAGGCTTTTCTTTTGTAGTGGGTTAGCCTGTTGTGAATAACTTTCATCATTATTTATCCTATATAAAAAGACATTCCCGTATATTTAATTACAATTTTAATACTGAATGTCACCACTACAGGTTTTACAGAAAGTATTTGGATACGGAAGTTTCAGACTCGAGCAGGAAAGGGCAATCCAAAGTATTTTAGAAGGTAAAGACACCTTTGTATTGATGCCAACAGGAGGTGGCAAATCATTATGCTACCAGATCCCTGCACTGATATCAGAAGGTTTAACCATTGTTATCTCCCCGCTTCTTTCACTCATGAAGGATCAGGTGAGCAGGCTTAAAGAAAAAGGCATACAGGCTGCCTGCCTGAATTCCACTATCACTATCAGTGAACAACTGGAAACCATAGAAAAAATACGTACAGGTAAACTAAAATTGCTGTATGTCGCCCCGGAGAGATTTTTTAATAATGAAGAATTTCTGCCACTGCTCTTATCCGCAAAAGTTTCTATAATAGCTGTAGATGAAGCCCATTGCATCTCTCAATGGGGGCATGACTTCCGTCCGGAATACCTGAAAATCGGTGAAATAAGAAATAAGTTTCCTTCAGTACCGATCATTGCTTTGACAGCTACTGCTGATATAATCACCCGTGATGACATCATCCGACAGCTTTGCCTGAAAGATCCTGTTGTATTGGTGGCAGGGTTCAACAGACCAAATATCACTTACAAAGTACAGCCTAAAAAAGATAATTATAACAAACTTGTCAGCTACCTTATCAAAAAAAGGAAAGAGTCAGGAGTTATCTATACTTTCTCCAGAAAGTCCTGCGAAGAGCTCGCTGCAAAATTAAGACTGGAAGGTTTTTCTGTCCGACCCTATCATGCGGGAATTGACAAGCGGATAAGAGAAGAAAACCAGGAGCTGTTCATGAAGGGGGAAATCAAATTAATTGTTGCCACTATAGCTTTTGGTATGGGCATTGACAAACCAGATGTGCGGTTTGTTATACACATGGACCTTCCTAAAAATCTTGAAGGATATTACCAGGAAACCGGCAGGGCCGGAAGAGATGGCGCAGACAGTGAAGCCATATTATTTTACAGTGCCCAGGATGTAACCCGTCTTAAAAGGTTTGTAGAGGTAGATGATAATTCCGAACATTCAAAGTTAATGTTCGAGAAGCTGAGTAAGATGGCTGAGTTTTGCGAATCGGATATCTGCAGGAGAAAATTTATACTGGAATACTTCGGAGAAACTTTTGATACCACATGTACAGGTTGTGATATATGCTTTAAAGAAGTTTCCACTCCACAACAATCCTTTAGTTTTTCATAAAACTTAATGAAGCAAAAGTTTTATTGCCGGTAATAAGAATAAAAAAGTTACCGGAATTAAGAGAAGACAGGTCTAACTCCAATTGATTATTGCCTGCTACACTTTTACCTAATTCATTATTCCTCACTAGTCTTCCGCCGCCATCAAACAAATGTAGATTCAGAAAATCAGTGGAGGTTAAGGAATAGCAAATAACTATTCTGTCTGTAGCAGGATTAGGATATGTGCTGAATAAGGTAATATTTCTTTGCTCAGGAGCATTGTCATTTACCTGATTGGGAGAATTGCCCACCACAGGAAATAGAGCAAAGTGTGTTTTAATATTTAATGTAGCATATACATCCTGCCATGTGCCATGATGAGGTCTGTATATATTCCTTTTGGAAACAGCCAGATCTGCATCCACCCTGCTCCCATTATCGCCTGATAAAATTGCAATGGTATCCGTAAATGGTTCATGAGCATAATTGAGGAAATTCAAAGCCACAAAGAAAGAATCTTTCACCAAAACAGGTTTACTGAATTTCACATAATACAACTCTCCATCGAGAGGTAGGCTGCTATATTCAATTGAATCTGCATGCAGTTTTTGGAAAGGATTTCTATTGACCGAATTTACATTATAAATTTCATAGGCAAGTTTTCTTTCAGGCTTACTAACTACGCCTGTATGCCTGCAAAGTACACCGTAAACATACTGAATACCATTGATACCAAACTTCTCTCCGTAAATTTCCCTTCCAAAGCAATTTTGTCCGAATACATATCCGCATTTATTGTCATTGTAACTGAAGTCCGGCGCAATATATTCAGAATGAATATTCAGGTTCATTAATGTATCCTGAGATAAAGAGACTTTAAAGGAAAAAATCAGAAGAACCAGGAAAAAAATTCTCATATCTAATGGAAATAGATCTGGAAATAAAGATAATAAATGAAACCCGTAATTCCCTCTCATTCCAGATTTCTCCCAAATAATGATATAAATCACCTTTTGGCTACAGCATTTCTCATTGGGCAGGGCTTGACTTTTTGAGAAATTTGTATATAATAATTAACCAAAACTTATGTACATCCTTATTTTCTTTTTAGCACACTGGTATTTATCGTTATTTGCCCAGACTTTCTTCCTTCACCGCTATGCTGCACATGGTATGTTTACAATGAATCGCTTTTGGGAGAAAATCTTCTATATCATGACTTACATTTTTCAGGGCTCTTCATTTCTGAGCCCAAAAGCTTATGGCATCATGCACAGACTTCATCATGCCTACGCAGATACAGAACTTGATCCACATTCACCAAAATACTCTGAGAATTTCTGGGATATGATGTGGAAGACCAAAAATATTTACAATAATATCCTTAAGGGGAAATTTAAAGTGGAAGAAAAATTCACCAAAAATGTTCCAGAATGGAGACCAATAGAATGGCTTGGCGATAAATGGGCATCCAGAATTATTTGGGGACTAATTTACATCAGTTTTTATGTAGCCTTTGCTACCCAATGGTGGATGTTTTTATTACTGCCTATTCATTTTCTCATGGGACCTATTCACGGGGCTATTATCAATTGGTTTGCCCACAAATATGGTTATGTGAATTTTAAAGTAAATGATACTGCTAAAAATCTTCTGCATCTTGACTTTCTTATGATGGGTGAAGGCTATCACAACAACCATCATAAATTCGGAGGAAGAGCCAATTTCGGAATTAAATGGCACGAACTGGACCCTACATATCCTGTAATTTTATTATTCAATGCACTGGGAATAATAAAGCTTAAGAAGAACAATGATCTGAAATATATGTAAAGGTTAAATTCGAAATACGAAACTCGAAAATCGAATAAAAAAGATAGTCCTCGTTGTTTTTAACGAGGACTATTTTTTTATCGTTTTACTTTTTCTCCCTTTCCATAAAAGGCCTCTTCCAGCTTTGGGATATCAAACTTTTTCATTCGGAGAAATGCCTGTACAAGCCTTTTTACCTGATCTTTATTACCTTTAACCATCATTTCGTCCATGATTGCAGGAACTACCTGCCATGATAACCCAAACTTATCTTTCAGCCATCCGCATTGTTCTGCTTCCGGTTCATGAGAAAGTTTTTGCCAGTAGTAATCTATTTCTTTTTGTGATTCACAATACACCATGAAAGAAACAGCCTCATTGAAACCGAACTCATGTTCTGCAGCACTATCCATGAATGCAAACCATTGATTTTCGAGCATGGCGTCGGCAAACATTACAGCATCTTCCTTTTCGGGAGCCTGACCGGGCCCATACCGGTATATACTTCCCTCCTTTGTATTATCAAATATCGAAACATAATATTTCATTGCTTCCTCAGCTTTTCCATACTGATCTTTTACAAAAAGCAATGAAGGAATCACCTCCGGTCTATCTTCACCCTGTGGATCCGAAAGGATGAGTTGCCATGAAAGGCCGTATTTATCCTGAATCCAACCATATCTTTCACTAAATGGATATTTTTCCAATGGCATTAATACTTGTCCGCCTTCAGAGAGTTTTTGCCATATCCGGTCGATCCGGCTTCTCGCATCTTTATCTTTAGAAGGGTCCAAATTGATCATAAAAGAAAGCGAAGGATTGAACTGGAATAAAGGCCCTGCGCTGATGGCCATAAATTTATATCCGTAAATTTCAAAACCAACGGTATATACATCACCGGAGGGAGTCTCCGGTAAGGTGACTTCAAAATTAATTTTTGAATCGGGAAACACCGAAGTATAAAAACGTGCTGCCTCTTTGGCCTCCTTATCAAACCAAAGGTGAGGGATAATTTTTTGTATAATGCCGGTCATAGTTATTGATTTTAGTATTTTCAACCTAACTGTTTAAATTTAAAAATGTGTAAAAATAAATTTCGAAACTCTAACAATATTTTTTTACCAAAATAAATAGCAATACTACCGTTATACGTTTGAAAACCACCCACAAAATTTTTCAACATGTTTCAATTTCAAGGGTTTCTCCAACATTCCATTTATGTTGTAGCTCTAATATGTTTTTCTGTTATGTTATTCGCTTCTGAATCAGTGAAAGGCCAATGTAAAAGTTGCTTTGATGGCGGAGCAGGAAATTATTATATAAAGGAGGACGGAAATGATAACAACTCAGGAACAAGTATAGCACAGGCCTGGAAAAGTATAGCTAAGGCCAATTTATGCATGTTTAAACCCGGAGATGTTTTACATTTTGAGGGAGGTAAAATATTTTTGGGAAATTTACTTCTGGACGCAAACGATGCAGGCACAGGAATAAAGCCTGTGAAAATAACTTCCTATGGTGGATCAAGGGCAACTATTAACGCAGGTAAAGGTGCAGGAATTAAGGTAAACAATAGTTCACATATAATAATTGAAAATCTGAACTTCATTGGTGCAGGAAGAAAAACCGGAAATACTGAAGATGGATTATTTTTTAACACTTGCAGCAATATAAAAATTGAAAATGTTTCAGTTTCTGGATTCCAGCATTCGGGAATAAACATAAGCCATGGCTGCAATAATTTTAATTTGAAAAATATTGAAGCACATTCTAATGGTTTTGCGGGTATAAGTTCGCAAGGAATATACAATGGCCATAGAAATAAAAATGTTTACATAGGTCATTCACGTGTATATAATAACCCCGGTGATCCGACCATTACAAACAACCACAGTGGCAATGGAATTGTAGCGGGAGAAACTGATAATGTGATCATTGAACATTGTGAAGCATTTAACAATGGCTATGACATGCCCTGGGGAGGTAACGGACCTGTAGGTATCTGGGCATGGAATGCAGACAATGTTTTAATTCAGCATTGTGCAGCTTATGAAAATAAAACCAAAGCAGGAGCTAAAGATGGAGGTGGTTTTGATTTTGATGGAGGTGTTACCAATTCAGTTATGCAATATTGTATCTCTTATAATAACCATGGAGCAGGTTATGGAATATTTCAATTTGCAGGTGCTGCAAAATGGAATAACAATACCATCAGATATTGCATCAGTGAAAACGACGGAAACATCAGTGCTAACGGAAATATTGGAATATGGAACGGCAGTGGAAAGGCTGGCGATTTCAGCAACCTGAATTTCTATAACAATGTTATTGTCAACAATTCAAAATCCTGTATAGAATTCTTTGATCAGAATTTTCAACAATTCAGTTTCTATAATAATATATTTGTCTCACAAGGATCAGCAATAAGAGGTAATCATGGCAGTACCATCTTTCTTGCCAACTGCTGGTGGAATCGCCAAGGGGGCTTCAATATAGGAGGTAATACAAATTTTGATAACTGGACATCCAGTTCAGGTAAAGAAAGATTAAATGGTTTTGTTGTAGGATTAAATGTTGATCCCTTATTTGCTGATACTCCACAAAACTTTCAGGATTCTCCTTTTGATAAAGGGACTAAATACAGATTGAGCGAAAATTCTCTCCTTCGCAACAAAGGACTTGATCTGAATTCATTATTCGGTATCAATATGGGATTGAAAGATTTTGCGGGTAACCCCATTCCTAAGGATGGAGCCTACGACATTGGGGTATTTGAATCAGGCGATGTAATCACGAGCATCGGATCAAATATTGTCCAAAACTTTACCATTTATCCCAATCCTGTTACAGATAAATTTTCAATCAAATTGAATAATGATGGAGAAGCTATAATCGGTATAGAGATATATGATATTCAGGGGGCATTAATTAAAATCTTTCAGACAAACCAACTCAATTCAGGGAAGGAAATAAGTACAGAAGGTTTATCAGCGGGAATTTATGGTATCCGGATTCTCACAAACAGAAATATTTATTCTACCTTGATATATAAGTAGACAAAAGTAGCCTTGAAATAGACCCTGTCAGGGTGGACCCTGACAGGGTCTATTTTATTCGCTGCCCAAGATTTTCGACTTTACCCAACCATTTTTTCCTATACTTTTCTGTCGAATTTCTTATCGGACCTATACTGGTAGTAGCTACAGGTTTAATCCCGCAAAACTCCAATGTAGTTTTTTTAATAGCATTTGTACTTGGACTTTTATACACCAACCAATAATACCAAGCTGGTTGATCCATTGTGCATATAATCCTGCCGGTTCTTCCTTTTAACAATTTGTCCCACCAAAGGGAGTTAGGTCTTTTTTGAAATGCAAATCCAGGAAGAAAAACTCTATCCAGAAATCCTTTTAACAATGCCGGTACCATACCCCACCATACCGGATAGACAATCACTATATGCTCTGACCACTTTATATCTTCCTGTGCTTTTACAAGACATGGCTCCAGTTCTGTCCTTTTTCTGTAACCAAACTGTAAATTGAGATTGAAGTCAAGTTCATATAAGTTGATAAGCCTTACTTCTGCCCCTGATTGTAAGGCACCTTTTTGGTATGCCTCGGCAATGGCAGAACAATAACTTTCCTTGTCAGGATGTCCCTGAATGATTAAGATCTTCTTCATGTGATTTTTATGTTACACACAAAAATCAGCAATAAGTTTTAAAGTAAAATTAACCTTTGTGAAGAAATTCGTTTCTTATCCTGCTAAGGGAGCCGGGTGCAATGCCAAGATAAGAGGCTATATCCTGTAAGGATATTTGAAGAAAAAATTCTTTGGGAGTGTTTTCCATCATATGAAGGTATCTTTCACCTGCCGTCAGGGTTTGAAGCATACGGCTTCTTTCTGCAAGACAACAAAAGGCTTCTTCGGAGAGTATTCTTCCCAACCTTTCAATCTTCGGATGCTTGTCAAATAAAGCAGCGAGATCTTGATAACGGAAGTGATACAACTCACAATCTGTTATTGCAATCACCGCTTCATCTGAAGGTTTGTTATTAATCAGACTATAAAATGATGTAATGAACATGCCATTCCAGGCAAAATGCGTATTTATCTCCTCTCCCTCCTGGTTTACCATAAATAATCGGACTATTCCCTTCTGCACATAATATACATCATTTACAGGCTTGTCCCTTGAAATAAGAATAGTATTCTTCTTTACCTGTTTATAGGAAATCAACGAAGAGATTACCTGAACATCTTCATCATTAAGGAAGCTCAGGTAAATTGGATTAACAGGTAATGACATGATAAAATATCACTTAAAATTAAATCTGCCTCCTATACCTCCCATCGGCCAGAACTGAAAACTATCTGCCAGTTCGGTAAAGATGGTGACATCTGCAAAAACAGAAATATTAGATCTTGGAATAAAAAATTCCATTCCGAATACACCATCTACCCCGATATCAATGTCTGTATAGCTTTCAGAGCCTTCATACCAATATGGATTGCCCCAATATTTATACCGGTAATGGTAGGTGTATGACTGGTATCTGAACTGACCTCCAAACCCTGCATACCAATATAGATTATCTACTCCTGCAAAGTTATTTTGAAATACATAATGTAATTGAACGGCCAGAGGAAAACTGGCAGAATAATACCTGTATTCGAAACGCTCATAATGCGGGTGATTATAGTAGTAATGGTCATACCTTCTGTCAAATCCTCTATGGTAATATCTATCCCCGTAAAACATGTATCCTCTTCCGATAGAAAATTCCAATGCTGACTTTTCAAGATATTTCTTTATGGTAAGTCCTGTAGGGTCTCCCAGCCTTAGCCCTATTCCCCAATTATAATCTACTGAAGAACCTGAGTTACGATTAGAAGATGAACTTCCTGAGGATCTGCTCCTGTTGTTTCCCTGATTGCGGGAAGAAGAATTTCGTTCATCTCGGTTTCGGTCGCTTCTGTCATTACCTTGATCCAGATATTCTGCATATACATACCCCGTTTTTCCATTATATTCTACTTTATACCATTCGTTATTAGTTTTCTCCACCACCTTCAGTCGTTCTCCGTTTCCGATTTTCTCAACAACATTTGAATTGGTATTCGGACGATCTCGCAGATTTACCCCTGTCGCAGATTTAACTTTATACTTTTTAGAACCTGATTGTGCAACAACTACAGTAGACAATACAATCAGTACAAAAAAACTCAGGTGTAGTTTTTTCAACATAAATTAGAAGATTTAACAAGATTTAAACTGATTGCAAATGGGTGTGCAATAATAAAAAAAATGAGCTAAATTCAGAAATGATTTAAAAAATAAGAATTAAATCATAATTTACATTCTTTCAATATATAACCTTGGAACCCAATGACTAAACAACTTTTGGTTTTTTCGATCATCTTACATTCGTTCACTTTTGTAATCGGACAGGAATTAAAATCCCCCAACAGTAATTTCGTTTTAAATTTTTCCTTATTGTCAGATGGTACTCCTACCTATAAATTAACTTATAAGAACAAGGTGGTAATCAAGCCCAGTAACTTAGGGCTTGAATTAGCAGATGATAAAAAGTCTTTGCTTAATGATTTTGTTATAGCTGAATCAAAAACTTCCTCGTTTGATGAAACCTGGACACCGGTATGGGGTGAAGTAAAAACGATACGTAACCATTACAATGAACTTGAGGTAACACTACATCAAAAGCAAACTGAGCGATTGCTGGTCATCAGGTTCAGGTTGTTCAACGATGGTCTGGGATTCCGCTATGAATTTCCTTCACAAAAGAATCTGGTTTATTTTATCCTGAAAGAAGAGCGTACACAGTTTGCCATGGCAGGAAATCATACTGCCTTTTGGTTGCCGGGAGATTACGATACTCAGGAATATGATTATACAACCTCAAAATTGTCAGAAATCAGAGGATTAATGACAAAAGCAGTAACAGAAAACATTTCACAAAAATCTTTTTCACCTACAGGGGTGCAAACTTCCCTAATGATGAAATCAGACGATGGCCTATATATAAATTTGCATGAAGCAGCATTAATCAACTACGGATGTATGCACCTGAATCTTGATGATAAAAATTTTATCTTCCAATCGTGGATTACACCCAATGTCAATGGAGAAAAAGGTAATATGCAAGCACCATCCGTCACCCCGTGGAGAACCATCATTGTAAGTGATGACGCACGCGATATTCTTGCATCCAAAATGACATATAACTTAAATGATCCTTGTAAAATTGATGATGTTTCCTGGATTAAACCTGTAAAATATATTGGTGTATGGTGGGAAATGATAACAGGAAAAAGCACCTGGAATTATACTGATGAATTATCATCTGTACAGTTAGGAATTACTGATTATACCAAAGTCAAACCTAATGGAAGGCATGGTGCGAATAATGAAAAAGTCAAGAAGTATATTGACTTTGCCGCTGAGCATGGCTTCGATGGAGTATTGGTGGAAGGCTGGAATATAGGATGGGAAGACTGGTTTGGCAACTCAAAGGATTATGTTTTCGACTTTGTTACACCTTACCCTGATTTTAATGTGAAGGAAATACGGGAATATGCAAAATCGAAAGGAATAAAAATGATCATGCATCACGAATCTTCAGGCTCAGTACGAAACTACGAGCGGCATATGGACAAGGCTTATCAATTTATGAAGGACAATGGATATGATGCAGTGAAAAGCGGTTATGTTGGATTTATTTTACCAAGAGGAGAAAATCATTTCAGTCAGTATACCAACAACCATTACCAGTATGCTATAGAGAAAGCTGCGGAATATAAAATTATGGTTAATGCACATGAGGCAGTAAGACCTACCGGTATTGCACGTACATATCCAAATCTTATAGGTAATGAATCAGCCAGGGGTACCGAATATCAGGCTTTCGGAGGCTCCAAACCTAATCATGTAACGATTCTTCCGTTTACCAGGCTACTTGGAGGACCGATGGATTATACTCCCGGCATATTTGAAATGAATATAAGCAAAATCAATCCTGAAAATAAATCACGGGTAAACAGTACATTGGCAAATCAACTGGCATTGTATGTTACAATGTACAGCCCGCTTCAAATGGCCGCAGATCTCCCGGAAAACTATAAAAGATTTCCTGATGCTTTTCAATTCATAAAAGATGTACCTGTTGATTGGGACGACAGCCGGTATTTAGAAGCAGAACCCGGAGCATATATTACAGTTGCCCGAAGGGGAAAAGAAACTAATAATTGGTTTGTTGGTAATGTCAATGGAGAAATCCCTCGTACCTCTACTTTCACACTAGATTTTTTAACACCGGGGAAATCTTATGAAGCTATCATTTATCAGGACGGGAAAGATGCAGATTACAAAAAAAATCCACAGTCTTACAGCATTAAAAAAGTGAAAGTTAACAGTAAAACCAGGCTTTCGATTTTAAGTGTTGCTGCAGGTGGTTTTGCAATAAGTATTTCTGAACTAAAATAATACCATTATAAAACAAAAAGCCACCTTTTTCAGGTGGCTTTTGCAGATTAAATGATTTCAAATATATTAAATATTCAGATATCTTAATTTAATACTTCAACTCTAACGGCATTCATACCTTTTTTACCTCTTTCTACTTCAAATTTAACTTTATCGTTTTCACGAATTTCGTCAATAAGACCTGTAGTGTGTACAAAGATATCTTCGCCTGAATTGTCTGGCTTAATAAACCCAAATCCTTTTGAGTTATTAAAAAATTTAACTGTTCCTGTTTGCATTATTTATTAATTGTAATTGTATTCTAAACTTAAATTCAAAAGGATTGGTTCGCTTAAAACCGGAATTAACCAACTTGAGTGTTCAATTCCTTCATCTTGTCTTCTTTATCCTTAAGTAGGTAATTTTTTCTTACCGCCTTCAATGATTCAATGATTTCAGTTTGCTCAGGAGAAGTTTGTTTTCCTTTACCTGAATTTTCTTTTAGAAATCTTTGAACTGCGATCTGTTTTTCTTTACGTGATAAAGACCTGTTGTTTACCACTTTTTCAAGGACGTTGTCAAAAGTTATTACGTGCATATATATTATTTTAAGATGATTTTATCCGACGACCATTACCCTTGCAGAAAGGATAACATAGTTAATGCCGATAAGTTCAGCTTTTCAATTAAAGGCGTACAACAAAATCTGAAATATTGGAAAAAGAGCAGAAAATGTGTAAAGGCAATAATTATTTCCCTTGCAAGGTACCAAAAAACTGTTTATAAACCTAACTTCCTTCTGATTTTTGTTTTAAATGAAAGCTGAAAACTTCCCTTTTTGCCTGAAAATCCTTAACTTCCGTAGCTCTATGAAGAAAATTTTGGTTTTAGGGATATGCCTTATTTTAAGCTTAATCGCTACTTCTGAAAGACTGGTACATCTTAATAATCATACAATTGACTTACCTTTACAGGGAGATTACCTGGAAATATTCGAAGATACTACTAATGAGCTTTCCATCGCACAAATTGCTCATCCAGCCTTTAATGGGTTTAAAAGGAATAAGAATACTTATGCCTATAATAAAAACCCTCGGTCAGCATATTGGATAAAATTCAAAGTCAGTAATTACTCTTCCGGGGACAAAGTATATTTTTTTGAAACCTACTCCCCTCATACAGACTTGATTCAAATATATGTTCCTGATGGTATAGGCGGCTATATAATGAAACAGGGAGGAGAAAATTTCAAATTTCATGAGAGAGAATATGTCAATAAAAATCTGATCTTCACATTGCCTGTTCCGGATTCAAACAATATTTACACATATTATATACGAGTTGTATCTAAATCCTACAGCAGCTTCAATTTCAGAATTAAATCTGCCAACTATTTTATCTACTACATTACTAATGAATATTATATACTCGGTTTGTACTATGGCATCCTGCTAATTATGGCAGTTTATAATTTATTGATGTTTTTTTCCATCAGGGAAAAAGTTTACATATTCTATGTAATATACGTTGCTGCTGCTGCTATCATTACCATGACTGATGACGGGCTTGGATTTCAATATCTATGGGCTGGATATCCTCAATATATACGGCTTATAGGATACCATTATGCTCCATTGGTTTATCTTCTTGCTTTTTCAACATATGCGTTGTCTTTTATGCAAATGTGGAATAAGTTCAGAAAGCAGGCAAAAATCTTACTGGCTGTTACCGGATCTTACATTTTCTATTATGGATTGATGGTTTCTTTTTCCGCACCGGTATATCCTATTTTATATACAATACCTTTTATAACGACATATTTTATTTGCTGGCAAATTTATCTGAAAGGCTATAAACCCGCCCGCTTATTTCTATTTGCCTTTTCCCTGATACTGTTAAGCATTATCGTACTTCAACTTAGAGCAGAACATATTATTCAGGGAAATATTTTTACCGTATATATCCTTTATTTAGGACATCTTACAGATGTTGTCATTTTCTCCTATGCGCTAGCTGATCGTGTCAAAATATTCAAAAAGGAAAAAGAAGACGCTCAGAAAAAATCAATAGAAGAGTTGAAAAGAAATAATACACTCAAGGACGTACTTATTAAACAGCTAAAGGAAAAAGAAATTCTCAAAGACAAAGTAAATAAAGAGCTGGAACAAAAGGTGACTCTGAGAACGATAGAGCTTAATGAAAAAAACAAAGAATTGGAAATTGCAAACATCCAGCTAAAAGCTCTTAATCAAAAGGTAAATGAAATGAATGTGAAACTGGACCTGGACAACTGGCATCTTAAAAAAGACTTAAGGGAAGGTATTAAAGCCCGGGTTGCAGATGCAGAAGTACCATATGAACAGTTCCTGGCGGTTTTTCCTGACGAAAGCACCTGCTATAGGTATCTGGAAGAGTTGAAGTGGAAAAATGAGTACAAATGTAGAAAATGCAGGTACGGCAACTTTTCCAATAGCTCCAATGCTTTTACCAGGAAATGCAGCCGCTGCGGGTATGTGGAGTCTGCAACAGCTTACACAATTTTTCATGGAATAAAATTTCCCATCAATAAAGCTTTCTACATAACTTACCTTGTTCACAGGAAAGGCAATATGATTTCCTCAGAAGAAATAGCACAGCTGCTGAATATCGGAAAAAACACCTCATCAAAGTTTAAGAAAAAAGTGCAGGAAGAAATAGAAGAATACAAAAAGAAGTACAAAAATAAAGTTCTGGATTCCTGGGAAGAAATAATCATCTGATCCAGCGCCGTTATCCAAACAGCACCCTTTCCACACCTACTTTTGACAATTTTTTCAAACCTGTCATTATTCAGGTTCTATTAATATTTACCTGCAGGATATTTACCTGATTAATAAACCATTAACATGGCATTGTAGTACTTGACTACCAATAATTATTACGCCCGAATACTGAAATTTTATATGATTATTTATGTAAAAAATTGGCATTCTCCTACCCAATTGGTTCATTCCTCTCAGAACACATAATAAATAAAGACCCGGTTTATGCTAAAACATTTACTTACTATTTTTCTGCTATTCGGCCTTGGCAGGTCGGTAGTTATAAGTCAGGGCTACGGAGGTTATTGGAATAATATTACCTGGCCGATCCTTGACTGCCCTCAACATCCCCAATATGATTTTTGGGAAAGAAATTGCTTGATAAGAACAGCCGAACCTTTTGGCGAAATAAGACTGCCACAAGGCGGGGTTGATGGACTGAACCACGAAACACCTATGTGGATCTCCATACCTGTGAACCGCCCTACATGGGCTATAGCTATAGCTCACTCCTGGAATTTGCATCGGAATATGATTGGCCAGGTGAATTATCCCAGAATCGGATATTATATGGCCATCACAGGGCATGAAACAGGTATGGCTTGTGATTGCAATGCACAGTTTTCTCCCGGCCATACGCCCTGGACTACTACAGGACTGGGGATGGGAAACTGGCCGAGCAAATGCGGATCAGGTGCCAGAGATGAAGATGGCTGTTTTCAAATGGAAAACTACAACGCCTGGGGTGAACTGAATCAGATAATGCCCCACAGGTTTGCATGCGATAGATTTGAAAGAGTTGTTTCAGGAGCAGGCTTCGAAAATCAGGCTTTAGCCATGACATACAGAAATTTTACTTACAGCTTATTAATGGAGTACTCATGGAACATGAATCCCTGGGAAATATTTAATGACCCAAACACAGACCCATATGCCTATGAAAAATTTTTAGCTGCAAGCTGGAATGGCAGCATTTCAGGAACCTACGCTACAATGACCCAAAACGCTCCAAGAAACAACCCAATTAACTTCTTCAACAACAGGAATGGAATCCGCAATAACAAGAACTGGGACCTCGACGGGACAGTTGCTTATTACCCTGAAGTGATTGCATGGTCACTTGCTGCAATTGAAGGTAACACATCATACGAAGGGTATCAATATGATGCCGGTGATTATTGGGGCGCCATGATATCTACCGGCACAGGAGCAGCTGGTGAAAAAAGGCCTGATGGTAGTTTCATTCCCGCCGGAGATCCGATTCCTGTTAACACTGCCAATTCCAAATTTCCGGGCTATCAGAATCATGTTCAGCTTGGATATTATAATGGTAATATTTACTGGTCAGATGTAGAAACCTATCTGAACCGAATTACCATTTTTTACGATGAGTTCGCTGCTGCTGCAAAACTTGATCCTATTAAAGCAAGAGTACAGAAAGTATTTATATCTGTATCCGGAGGTATTGGCAATCCTATTCCTTTCAAACAACTGGGGCCGGTAATAGATGAAATCATTTTATCATTCCCTAAAGAGAATTCACTTGTTGCAGCTTTGCAAACAGACGGTCTTCCACATGGGCCCAATGGTAACGAACCTTCCACATGCTCGGGAAAATACTCTCCTGCTTCACATATTGTACCGAAAAATTTAAACGAAGATACTGTTTGCATAGGGCAGACTCTGATTCTCGCAGGCAGAGTTGTGGGTGGTGAAGAACCCAATATGCATTTTACCTGGTATCGAAACGGCATTCAAATGCATACGGGAATTAATGACAGTCTGCATACTTTTGCTGCCACTACTCCAGGAATTTATGAATTTGAGCTGATAGTATGCAATGCTGCCGGTGGATGCTCCCCTGCATGTATTTACAGAGTAACTGTGAAAAATTGTACAACATGTTCGATAACCGCAAGTACAACTCATGTAAATACTCCATGCAAAAATTCAGAGGGCGGAAGATTAACTGTTAATATTAGTGGTTCCACTAATTATACGCTTACATATTCCGGTCCTAATAGCGGATCAATTAACGGCACAACACCAGTGCAGGTAATTAACAATTTAAAAGATGGTGTTTACAATATCACTGTAAAAGACAACACTCAATCCAACTGTTTTTTTACAACTTCCCATACCATTGGATATGATTTTAACCTTACCGATGTACTTGAGGCAGCTATCACAAGACGCGCGCAATGTGAAGTTGATCTCAAAGCAAATATTGTTAGAGAAAATTGCCAGTGTGATTATACTGTACATGCAGTAAGCAATATTCCGAATAGGTGGGAGCGCTACATTACTATGAAGATCACACCGACCAATGGCATGTTCGAAATATTCAGGGGAAATGTTTTCTCACTAAACAGCTACATGTCAAGAAAATTTCAATTGTGCAGCGGCGATTCCATTAAGGGAGAACTACATATTATTCCTGCTTCCGGCTCTTGTGATCCCAGAAGAACTGATGCTGTAAATCGCCAACTTGAAACTTATACTGTATGGGTAACCAATTCAAGCGGAGTTGAAGTATTCAGAAGAGAGTTCCCTGCCGGTACTGCCACACAGGGAAATGATTATCTTATGTTCAACATTCCTGTTGTTTGCCCTTATACTTCTGCTTACACTTATTCCTATTTATGGACTCCTTCAGGAAAAACTAGTTCAGCTATTACAGAACATGGATCAGGAAATGTATTATATACGATCACAGCAACCAATCAACAGCATCCGCAATGTCAGTTAAAAGATACTATAATGGTAAACTTCGGATCATGCGATCCTCTTCCTGTTCACTTTTTGTATATCAATGCCTATAAAACCGAATTCGGCGCCATTGTAAACTGGAAAATGATAGAAGACAGCGATCGCAGCGACTATATAATAGAGCGTTCATTAGATCCTTCTTTGGGTTTTACAGCTATTGGTTCGATGGCTATCGGGAGAGGTAATTACAATTTTTATGATTATGAATTTCCGGATGCCAGAGTAGTTTACTACAGAGTTATTAAACGCAACGAAGAAGGCAACCTAATATATAGCTCAATAGTAAGTGTAAATACCCACAATGTTTCTTTTAATCTATATCCAAATCCTTTTATAAATACCTTCACATTAAGTAGCAATATCAACGAAAATTATTCTGTCGAAATAATAAATTCAATTGGCCAGGTAACAGAACGTCATATTTTGATCGGAACAGAACCTCTTCAAATTGGAAATAGTGTAAGTTCAGGTGTTTACATATTAAAAATATATAGCAATGAAGGGCTGTTAGAAACTATTAAACTGGTCAAAACAAAATAATGCAATTTATCATGACGCTAACTGAAAGCAGCATTTTAAAAGAGCGATGTAACGCACTCCCTACATACTTAGCTGGATTAAATTCTTTATCACTTTAAAATATATTACAAAACAAAAGAACTATGAAAAAAAACAATCAAATCAAAAAAGCTAAAGTTACAATGATTTTTGCGATGGCCATAATTTTGTCCATTATTGATTTCACTTGTAGCTACTCACAGGCAACCAACTTTGGAGTAAACCTGGCCGGAATGGAATTTGGGCATTATACAAACCCATGGTATGGAGTACCATCTACCGCAACCCTTGATTATTACAATAGCAAAGGATTGAAATTGGTAAGGCTACCGTTTTTATGGGAGCGTGCCCAGCCTACTTTAGGCGGAGTTTTGGCCAGCACCTATATGGCTGACATGGACAGAGTCATTGCCAATTGCAGAGCCAGAGGAATGTCGGTGATTCTTGATGTTCATAACTATTGCAGGTACAGAGACAATATAATCGGTGCATCAGGTAGTCCGGTTACTATTGCCCATTTTGCTGATTTATGGCAGAGACTTGCTACCCGCTATGCAAATGAAACGGCAGTTTATGCTTATGATCTGATGAATGAGCCACATGATATGCCCTCTTCTAATCTATGGTTTAACATTGCCCAGGCAGGTATTAATGCTATAAGAAGAGTTGACAACAATCATATAATTATGGTAGAAGGTGATCATTGGGCGAATGCTGTCTATTGGAATCAATATAGTGATAATCTTAAAAACCTTGTTGATCCTGCAAATAAAATTGTTTATCAGGCCCATCAATATTTTGATGCAAATGGTTCAGGAGGTTATGCTAACATGACAGTAGCTGGTAATGGCATGAATGCTATGTCCGGAGTAGAAAAGGTAAGGCCATTCGTAGATTGGTTGATAAGAAACAACAAAAAAGGATTTATCGGTGAATACGGTGTTCCGAATACAGGTGGTGATGTGGCTAACTGGAATACACTTCTTAATAACTTATTAAACTACATGAATCAAAACTGTGTGGGAGGTACTTATTGGGCAGGTGGAGAATATTGGGGAGAATATAAGTTAAGTTGCCATCCTGTTAATGGTGTAGACAGACCTCAGATGTCTATTTTGCAAAGGTACACCAGTCATCCATCAAATTGTACAGGTGTGGTATGTAATCCTCCATCCTCTGCCGGTGCAATTACAGGCCTATCTTCTGTTTGTTCCGGACAAACAGTTACCTATACCACAACCTCTGTAGCTACAGCTACAACATACAACTGGACAGTTCCGTCAGGAGCTGTTATCACTGCAGGATCAGGAACAACTTCTGTTACGGTGCGATATGGAACAACTGGGGGCAATGTTACAGTAACTCCTGCTAATAATTGTGGAAGTGGTACTTCCACATCATTAGCTGTAGCTGTGCAGGGAGGCGCTGCATCTGTTTCTATTAATGCTTCTGCTACTTCTATTTCACCTGGAACCATTGTAACATTTACCGCTTCTGCAGTAAATGGCGGCACCTCTCCCACGTACCAATGGAGAAAGAATGGAGTTAATATAAGCGGTGCAACAAGCGCTACTTATTCCACTTCAGCAATTTCAAATAATGATGCTTTCAGCTGTATTATGACCTCAAATGCTTCTTGTGTCTCAGGTTCACCTGCTACTTCCAATACAATTACCATAACAGTAATGACTAACGTAAATCAGAATCCTACGGTATCTATAACAAGCCCGGCAAATAATGAAATACTTAATGCTCCTGCCAGTGTAAATATAGCAGTCAATGCTTCAGATCCTGACGGAACCATTTCAAAAGTAGAATTTTTCAATGGAAGCACCATGTTAGGAGAAGATTTAACTTCACCATATACTTTCCAGTGGAATAACGTACCTGCAGGTACATATACCATATCAGCAAGGGCAACAGACAACTCAGGAGCTACAGCGACATCTTCCGTAGCTATCCAGGTCAGGACATCAACAAGCGGCCCGAATCAATTACCAACAGTCACTATTACTTCCCCTGCAAATGGTGCATTTATCAATCAGGGAGATATTCCGGTTTATGTTAATGCATCAGATTCTGACGGATCAGTTACCAAAGTAGAGTTTTACAATGGTTCCATATATCTGGGTGAAGATTTAACGGCGCCATATGAATTTATCTGGAGAAATGTCGCCCCCGGCTCATATTCAATTGTTGTGAAAGCCTATGATAACGCAGGAGCTTCTGCAATTACTAATTCTAACATACAAGTATTAAGATCCAATAACACCAATCAATTACCTAATGTGCAAATAACCTCTCCTTCCAACGGAGCTGTATTCACTGCTCCTGCATCTGTTACCATTTCTGCAAATGCATCAGATGCTGACGGTTCAATTTCAAAAGTAGAGTTCTTTAACGGATCAATAAAATTAGGTGAAGTCCTGTCTGCCCCATATTCATTTAACTGGAATAATGTTTCATCAGGAACTTATACCATCAACGTGAGAGCATCTGACAATGCAGGTGCACAGGCATCTGCTTCAGTAAATATTACCGTAAACGGCACAATTCAAAATCGTGCTCCTGTTGTAAGCATTACTTCACCTTCCAACGGAGCAAGTTTCAATGCAGGAACTAATATAACTGTAACAGCTTCAGCATCTGATCCGGATGGAAATATTTCCAGGGTTAATTTTTACAACGGAAATCTCCTGTTAGGTTCTGCAACTATAGCTCCTTATTCCTACATAATCCAGTCTGCAACTGTAGGTACATATACTCTTAGCGCCATAGCAATTGATAATGCGGGGGCCCAAACCACATCAGCTTCCGTATCGGTGGTTGTAAATAGTCAGAACAATACTGTTGGTATCAATGGCCCTTCCTGTGTTTCTCAAAATGTTTCCACGGCATTTACAATTAATCCGGAGCCGGGATTTTCATCTGCCACATGGTGGACACAGGGAGAAGCCACAATTACAAAAGATCCATCAGACAACAAAAAAGTTTATATTACATATTCTTCTAATGCTTCGGGAACAATCACTATCAGCTGTGGTGTCAGCTACTCTTCCTCCCCTTGGTATAGAGAATACAAGAAAACTATCACAGTTGGTAATTGCGGACCTGCTGCAAGAATTGCTTCCAATGAAGTTACTGCTGCTCCTCATCCATTCAGAGAGTCAACAACTATTTCCATGGAATTACCGGAAAAAATTATATCTGTACGATTATTAGATTTGAAAGGAACCGAAATTTGTGAATATCAAAATCCAAACCATGGATATGAACTGGAGATCGGAAAAAATTTAAAATCCGGAATGTATATACTATACGTGATAACCGAATATGGAAATTACACAAAGAAAATATATAAACTAGATTAGGTTTTTATAATTAAAGGGGCTGCAACCACAAGCAGCCCCTTTATATTTAAATATGTGGAAAAAATACTCTAAACTCGGAACCCTCAGCCTCCTTACTTTCCACCTCTATCTTCCCTCCTGCATTATCTACAATCCTTTTGATTATGTACAATCCTATGCCGGTACCTTCAACATGAGAATGAAACCTTTTGAACATGGTAAAAAGCTTCGGCAAATGTTGCCGGCTTATTCCTAACCCGTTATCTTTTACTGTCAGAACAACATAACCGTTATTTCTCATCGCTGAAATTTCAATGATGGGCTTTCTGTCAGGATGTCTGTACTTGATTGCGTTGCTTAACAGGTTATAAATTATACTTTGAAAGTTTTTTCTTGAAAAGTTAATCAGCTTGCAGTCTTCAACATTTATACTTATTTCCGCTCCTGAATCTTTTATCTGATCATTAAGAACAAATTTGACATCTTCGATAATTTCTGAACAATCTATTTGGGAAATATCCTCAGGCTTCTGCTTCTGTATTTTACTGATTTCTGTCAGATCAAGAATGGTATTTTTAAATCTGGAAATTGAACTTTCAATCATATTGAGCACTTCCCTGAACTCTGCATTATTTTTTGTATCAGAATCTACTACTTCCTTAAGGGTATACAATAACCCTTCAATGTTAGCCACAGGAGCTTTCAGATCATGTGATGCAGTATAGATAAAGTTATCCAGGTCTGCATTAATTTTGCGCAGCTCTTTATTTTTATTTTCAACTTCAGAAACATCAGTATTGGTGCCAAACCACCGTATAATATTCCCAAAATTATCTTTCACTGGATAAACTCTGGTAAGAAACGGCCTATAAATATTATCAGCACCTTTAATAGGAAATATCATTTCAAATTTATTTCCGGAAGAAAGTGATTTTTTCCATTCTTGCATCACATGTGGCAATACATCCGGATGGTGAACAGATTGCCATCCCCATCCTTCCATTTGATGCGGACCGGTACCTGTATATTCATACCATCTTTTATTATACCAGAAAATATAACCATCAGGATTTGCTATCCAGGCAAGATTAGGAATGTTATCTGCCATGGTTCTGAACCTGTCTTCACTTTCCTTTAAAGCATCTTCAGCTTTCCTGGTTTCTGTTACATCATGCAAAATGGCCATAAGATGCTGCTTCCCTCTGAAGAAAAAACTTGCCCCTGTTTTCTCAACATATATCAACTTCCCGTCTTTTTTGATATGTGTGCATTTGGCAAAGAAGGGTTTACCCAATTTAACTTCTTCTATAAATTTATAAAATACGGGAAGGTCTTCGGGTGCAACGAAAGCACGCCCGTCCATTCCTATCATTTCTTCATAGGTAAAACCATGCATTTTATATCCTGAAGGATTTACTTCTACCACACATCCTTTTTCATCAAATATAATAATGGCATCATTGGTAGATTCAAATATCCTTTTATATTGTTCTTCTGCAGCTTCCTTTAGTTCTGTTATATCATGGGTAGTGCCCGTAATTGCTTCCACTTCACCGTCGTTATTAAATACAGGAACAAAAACATATTGGTAATACCCGGTATTTCCCTCGGGATCCGTATAGCTGTTTTCTCCCTTAATATTTTGTCTGGTTTGTAAAACTTCATTTATTTGCCGATTATGCAGCTTTACGAGATTTTCAGGGTATTCCAGGTCTTTGAAAGTTTTACCAATAACCTCCTGAAGACTTTTTTTCCATAAATTCAGAAGAGGTTTGTTGGCATATATAAATCTACCTCGGGTATCAAAAATGTAGTTAAAATCAACTGTATTGGATAATGCAGTATCGAAAATCCGCAATTGTTGCTGAAGTTTATCTTCAGCCTTCAATCTTGCTTCGTTTTGAATTTCCTGATAAGCTTTGTAACCAATATTAATACAACCCAGGAAGTATGTTTCAATTTCTTTTAATAAGGCAATGCCCTGCTCCTTGTTGTAATCGTAATGCCTAAGCATTTCGATTAAGGCAAGTTTTCTTATATGATATATATCTGTAATATCAGAACCGCTTATCTTATCTCTCGGAATTAAAACCGCATCTCTTTTCCATGCATCGATTTTTTCCGCAATTTTTTCATACAATAACCCTTGTGATAAAGGTATAAGAATATCCTCTGCAAAGCCTTTCTTTGCCAAATCAAAAATTTGATTGTCTGACAAATGAGTGAATTGATTTAAAATGGGAAGTTTAAATTCCCTTGCTTTGGAAATAAAATCATTTATTAATTCATCCAGATGGTATGTTAGAAGGAATTCAGCATAATTTCTTAAAAGTGAAAAGCGGATGCTCATTGGTTTTTATAATTCAATAATGCTGAAAGAAAATGCATAAGCAAATGTTCAACTGTTGTTAACCATTTAATTTTAATTTTGTTTTAATCTCTACAATAATTTGTAATCTACTAATTATCAGCACAAATAGATCACTTCAAAATAAATGTGCCGCTCAAATAAATGCTTGCTATGTGGTTGTTTGATAATTTCATATATTATTATCGTTTGAATGAAAATTTGTTGCTTAAAGTAATTGAGCCCTGCTGTGATTAAATCCTCTTTGCATTACTACAAAACTGCCCTGAAAATCATAAAAAAATATACGCCTGAAAACGTTCTGGATAGAGAGCAGTTTGAAACATTAAAAAATAATCCTCAGTTCAAGGCCTTGATGTCGGTCTTTCCAGGATTCATAGGTATCTTAGACCTTACTTCTCAAAGTTACATTTACATCAGTGATAATATAAAAGACTTCACTTCATATTCCTCTGAAGAATATTATCAAAGAGGTCTTGAACTGATCATATCCATATTCACGGAAGAACATAAATTGATCATTCATGATATGGTATATCCATGCATCTTTGAGTTTATCCAAAAATATTCTAAATCCAAAGATATAAGAAACCTTCGATGTAGCTTTAATTATAACATCACCCGGAGAGATGGTAAAGTTGCTTCTATGTTACAACAAATGAATATCATTCATATTGATGAGCAAAACAAGCCTATGGTGGTATTATATCTGGTAACTGAAATCACAGAGTTCCGGAAAGACGATGGAATAACCTTAGTCATTTCAGGAAAAGAAATAAATGGACTGTATCAAACTTTATATTGTCAGAGTTTCAATAGTAATAATTCAGAAAAGGCTTTAACTGAAAGAGAACTGGAAATTTTGAATCTGATTAGTCAGGGCAAATCCAGCAGGCAAATTGCAGAGTTCCTTTGTATCAGTATATATACAGTTTTTAATCATAGAAAAAATATGCTTAAAAAAATGGCGGTTAAAAGCACCGGAGAATTGTTATCTAAGGCTATTGTAAAAGGGATGATTTAGCAATGTAAATATCTTATAAATCCGAATATAAAATACAGGTCTATTGTTTTACAAAGCTTCCGGTATAAGTCTCTTTACCATTAATTAACCTTACAAAGTAAAACCCATCCTGCAGACTGCTCACTGATATCTTAAAACTGTTATTTTCCACCTTTCCAAAAGCCACTTGATGACCGGTGCTGTTATAAATGTAGTATGATGAATTAACAAGAATATCTGTATGTACACACAGGTAATCCGATACGGGATTAGGAAAAATTTTAAAAGCCTTATCTGATTGAATTTCATTTTCTGATAAAACCAAAGTATTTCCCGGAAGCAGAATCTTGCTTGGAAATTCCGAAGAATGATGTATTATAATATTAGCAGTATTAGTATCCCCTGCTGCGTACATTGTTCCTCCATTTTGCAAATTTACATCCCACCGGATGGAGTTATTAGCTCCAATAATTATATTAATTTTATGACCTTCCTTCCAGGTGTAGTTTGTAAAGGGCAATATTACTTCCACATTATATACCTGTCCGCTCGCCATAAAACTTACATCGGAAGCTTTAAAACCATTTCTGAATCTCATTCTTCTAATAGCATCATTAATTAACATATATCTTCCGTCAGGATATACATCTGTAAGTCTGATTGAAATATCCGCATCCGGTTGATCAGACTGAACGTATAAACTCACCTTTACCCGTCCTGAAATATTAAAATCAGATTCCAAAGCAGATGTGGTGAATGCTATTATATCGGATCGACCCAGAAGACTTTGCTGGTCATATGGACCCTGATTCAATGAAGTATGTAGTGTAGGTCCACCAATAGTGGGAGAAGGATTCCGGGGGTCAGAAATAAAACCTGTATAATCCATACTTGGAGTTTTATTTAAAACTCCGTCTTTATTTAAAATTAAGTCTGTATATGCATTTATTTCGATGGAATTTTCAATAGAATAATTCCACTGATTCTTTCCTAACTCATAATATGTGATTTTTGAAGTTGATTCCCATCCATTATCAATTCCTAGTAAATAATATTCGAAGAAATTCAATGCCTTAGTATTGCTTTGGTTTGCTGCATTACTATAAGTGAGTTCACCCTGATTTGGTGAACCAACGGTTGCAGTACCTGTTCCACCATGAACCCAAGGACCTACCAGCAGCCACTGTTTGTTTCTAACATTGTTTGCTGCAGAACTGACACAGGCAGAATGCCAGCTGATCATTTTATCGATATTATGGTCGTACCATCCTCCTATTTGTAAAGTAGGTATTTGAATTTCGGATGGATACCATGATAAATTTTCTGCTGTTTGCCAAAACAAATTATAATATGGATTTGCAAGGACGGTGCCGGATAAACCGTAACCGAGGTTATCCAGTTGTTCTAATCTTGATTTTTCCAACACACCACCATAATAATAATTTTCATATGATGTTTGAGGGTGAGCAACCAGTGGTACTGCACAGGTATGGTTAGGATGTTTTTCTTTAGCTGTCTGGTACTGAATCACACCTAGCGCTGAAGGTCCCCAGGTTCCAATCTTTCCATTTGACCAAGTTTGATTTTTTATCCATTCAATGACATCATATCCGTCTTCTCCCCTTTTCGGATTCGTCACAGTAGCACCTAAAGATCCATAAAATCCCCGCCAGTCAACAATGACCCAGGCATATGGACTTGAATTCAGATTTGTTCCGAAACCCAGAGGTAACCCTCCTCTAAATAATAATCTATTGTATGGTGTTTGAATTAATATTGTGGGACATGAACTACAGGAAGAAGGTACATAAACATCTGCCTTTAATGTTTTCCCATCACGCATCGGTATATCAACCACGTTGGATGGAGTTAAAACCTGTGTGAATCCGTTAAAAACCGAAAATAAACACACGAAAATAAAAATAAACTTATTCATAATTTTAGCATTGTAAATGCATCAAACCATTTAATTATTCCAAATAACAGGTATAAAATTGATGTTTATCATTTAATGTAAATATGACATACAATTTAAGTAATTAAATTTTTGATTTCATTCTACAATCAATAAATTGTAATAAACAAACTCTTAAAAATTATGAATAAAACTCTACTTCCAATAAAAACCACCCTATTATTTTTGATTTTTGCTTTTCATACGTTGCAAAGTTATGCACAATGGAACCCTCAAACGAGCGGTACTACAGTAACCTTAAAATCCGTAAAATTTATCTCCAGCTTTATCGGATGGGCTGTTGGAGAGAATGGCACTATTTTAAATACTTCAAACGGAGGTACCACCTGGACTGCCCAAACCTCTAACACCACACAATCATTAAACGGAGTTGATTTTATTTCAGTCAACCAGGGTTGGATTGTAGGTCATGGTGGTATTATTAAAACTACCATGAATGGAGGAATTAACTGGACAGATCAGACGAGTCCGGATATAGTTACTTTAAGGGCGGTAGATTTTATTGATGCAACCAAAGGCTATGCAGTTGGTAATGATAATAATTTTCAGCTTGCATATATACTTGTAACCGGAAACGGCGGAATAACATGGGAAAAAGCCTCTCATTCCAGTGCAGATGTACTTCATGCCGTGCACCAATTTGACAATGAAAACGGAATAGCATTAGGAAATTTTGGTGGAATTCTTAAAACATCAAATGGCGGATCTTCATGGTCTGTAACAACCCTTGGTACTACTTCATCATCAATAAAGGCTGTCAGTTTTATTGATGCAAATAATGGTTGGCTGGTTGGTAACGACGGAATAATATACAAAACCAACAATGGTGCTTATTTCTGGACCGCGCAGACTAGTGGAGTTACCACTCCTTTGAATGGAGTCTATTTTGTAAGCAGTACGAAAGGTTGGGCAGTAGGTAATGGCGGACTGATTCTTACTACCAATAACGGAGGTACGTCATGGACAATAGTTACCAGCAATACAACGGAGGATTTAAATGCTATAGTTTTTACCGATGCAAACAATGGTTGGATTGTCGGAGCTAATGGTACTATTCTAAAATATCAGGGAGTAGCAGGTCTGGCAGATGCTTCAGAAATCGGAATAAGCATTTTCCCCAATCCTGTAACAAGAAATACCCCTGCAAAATTAGAATTAAAGATTCCTGCTAAGTTATCAATTGCCCTGCTTGATCAATATGGAAAAGAATTATATACTGAATCAGAAAAAAATTATCCTGCAGGAATTATTGAATTGCCTATTCAAAATATGAATATAGCCCCCGGGTTATACTTTATTAAAATAAACAAGGAAGGAACTGAAGTGATAAATAAGATTCAGATTCAATAAAAAAATTAACAAAGGATACTTGAACTTCTATTGGTTAATTGTTCAGGTATCCTTTATCCTTATTAACTTCCTCCGCCTGAAGAACCTTAACCATTACTTCAATTAGTTGTAAATGCAGGGATATTTCAGCAGGAGTTGGTCTACGCTTAGTACGGTAATATGTACCAAAGGTTCCTAATATTTTACCTTCTGCGTTGATGATAGGAAGGCTCCAGGCGCCAGTAAAACCTAATGCCATTGGCAAATGACGAAGTTCAGCCCATTTATCATCAGCACAAAAATCTTCTGTAATCACCATGGTACCGGTGGCTGCAACAGCAGCACAAGTACCAACATTCGGATCAGGTTTAATTCCGTCAATAGCTGCTAAATAATCTTCCGGAAGTCCTGGTGAAGCCCCATTTCGTAATAACCCTTCATCATCAAGTAATAGTACAGAAGCTACAGACTGACCGCCGGCAAATCTCTCAGCGGTTATTGCTAAAAAGGACAATATTTGTTCTTTAGACAAACCCGATTCAATCATTTGATTTGCCCGTTGAATTGCTTTATCTATAAACTCTTCTCCCATTGAATTAATAAACTATAATTCACAAGGTACGTTTTTTTATTATAATTAGCTAGTTCTCAAAACAAAGCTTAATTTTATTCCTTTTTCCTCAGGTCAAAATTATGGAATACAAACAATCTGATGCAATGATTGTCAACAAACCTGTTCCCTGCAGCCTCCTGCTGATAAACATTCATATAACCTAATTGAGCATTCAGTTGTGAAGAGAATTGATAACCGAATCCTATAAAGAATCTGTTCTGATCAAAATAATTGTAGGTTATTTCTTTGCCGAAATTGATGAACACCTCGTCTATTATAGCAAAAAAGGGTGTTTTCTCTTTCATTTCTTTCCCTTTCAGTGGAATGAATAAGGAAAAATTATATCTTAGACGGAAGTTAAAGCGATAGTCATCTTGTAAAACATCAGCAGCCACTTTTCTTACAAAACGCTGTTCCAGTCTTAACCATTGCAGAGTAGTGTATCCGTTGTATTTATTGGTGAAAAATATCTGCTGCCAGGGTCTGTGTTCCGGCCTTGCTGTAGATAATCCTGTAGCAGGATAATGATGCACATAAGCATAACCTATATGTAATCTAAGATTATCTCTGAAATAGTAGGTAATTGCTCCACGAAACATGCTCAGGAAATTACGGTCCGTGAAATTGTCAGACATGCGGTGTTGAACTTCAACCCACGAACCAACCTTATTACTAAATCTGGATTGATTTAAATATCCGAGCCATAATTGCTCCCTGGTATGTACATGTTTGGTGACGGTTTGTGCTTCGGAGTTAAATGTAAAATGCAATACTGCCAGCAGCGAGTAAATAATCTTCATCAATAAAGTACTTAAGCTGCAAAGCTACAACCTTTGGTTATTTTTTCCCGGTGGTTTCTGCTAAAATTTTATGACATAAACCTCTTATTGCTTTTCTTTTTGGGAGCAGATCTCTTTTTGTTATTGACAGGTCTGGAATTGCCGGGCTTTGTATTTCCCGGTTTCGAATAGTCAGGCATACCGGTAGTCTTTCCTGACTTGGCACTTTTCTTCTTAGTTTGCTTTTCAGATCCAGCATTGGTCGCATTAGGATCAAGCATAGCTTCTTTGCTTTCTTTTTTTGTTCTGAAATTTCCGGGATTGGCAGTATTTTTTGCTATCCTTGGATTTGTTTTCTTCTCATTATCCGCACTTCCATTTACAGGTTTTTTATAGCTGCTATTGTTAACAATACCGTTGGTTGAACTAACCGAGTCAGTACTTTTGCAACTACCCAAAAACAGTAAACCATTCAATAAAACAAATAAAATTGAATAAGCTTTTAACATGCTTTTATCAGAAAATTGAAAGAAAGGAATTCTAATTTATTAGTTTTTATGGAGAAATACTAAAATTCGGAAGAATAACTATTAAATCCTGATTAAAATATGCTTTACACCAGGCAGCATTTGCCTAAAATTTGTAACAATTGTTGCTATTGGCATCAATTCTGAATTTTTCACATCTTTCATTTTGCTAAAAATCATAAAATTACCACCAATAAAAATATTATCTTTACCATACAACAGCCAGAGATTATGCATTTACAATCTAATGATGCACTGCAAAATTCTATACCAGATCTGGTACCAGGATATATTTTTCTTGTCGATGCCACAACTTATAAATCCATTTATTCAAACAACGGACTTGAACCGATTATAGGTTATAGCATTCAGGAACTTGAAGCTATGGGGACTGATGTTATTAAAACCATCATCCATCCGGAAGATGTTAACCTTGTAATTCAGGGATTAATGGAATACAAAAATTATAAAAAAGATGAAATATATGAATTAGAATACCGTGTTATCCATAAATCCGGCAAAGTCAAATGGGTATCAAGGAAATCAAGGGTGTTTACCACTGACGATGAGGGAAAGTCTTTGCAGATAATAGGTATAATTAATGATATAACTGACAAAAAAGAAATTGAAAGCAAATTATTACAATCTAAGCGATCTTATAAGGAAATACAGGCATTGTCTCATGTTGGTAATTATAAATGGACAAAGGAAGAAAATATTATTTTCTGGTCAGATGAGATGTTTAGAATATACGGATTTGAACCTGGAGAACTGGAACTGCTTCCTGAAAAAATTGAACAATATGTTCATCCCGATAGCATAGAGTACAGAACTCAGCTGATGAATCAGCTGGTATCAAAAGAGGGGCAATATTCTTATGAGCATAAGATCCTGAAAAAAGATGGTAGTACCGGTTACATATCCGGAACAGTTGTTAGTATTTTTGATTCTCACGCCCAGCCTTATGAAATAATTGGATATGCTCAGGATGTAACAGAAAAAAAACTGATTGAGGAAAAACTGATAAAACTGAATGCAGAACTTGAAGATATTATTAAAGAACGTACTGCTGATCTAAATCAGGAAGTTGAAAAATTTAAAATGCTTACAGAGACTATACCTCAATTGGTATGGTATACTTCCTTCAACAAAAGGCCAACCTATTTTAATCAGCAATGGAATACATTCTCCGGGCAAACAGTCAATAACATACAGGACTGGATGCAATTGGTACATCCGGAAGATGTAGAACTGGCAGTAAGAGAATGGAGAAATGCTGTCCAGCATGGTACTGAATTCAGATATGAGTTCAGGATGAGAAGGTACGACGGCGAGTACAGATGGTTTTTATCAGTTGGAAAACCACTTAAAGATGAATCAGGGAATATTGACAGTTGGATAGGTACCGCGACAGAAATTCATCAGCAAAAAGAAACAGAGCGGTCTCTGAAAATGTATGGTATAGTATTGGACAGCATGAGTGAAGGGGTTTCGGTAACAGACGAGAATGGTATTATAGTTTATACAAATCCTGCGGAGGATAAAATTTTTGGTTATACAAAAGGTGAATTGATAGGTTGTCATGTATCAATTCAAAACAACTACCCTGAAGAAGAAAATGTAAGAATAATAAATGAAGTAATCAGGGAATTGAATGAGAAAGGAGAATGGCTTGGAGAATGGCAAAACAAACGTAAAGACGGCACACCCTTTGTTACTTTTGCAAGAATCACCACCATATTGCTCAATGGTAAAACACATTTCGTTTGCGTTCAGGAAGACATTACAGATAAAAAAATAAAAGACAAAGCAATTCAGGATACAGCCCTGGAACTTCAAAAAGTCAATAAAGAATTGCTGGTAAAAAATAAAGAACTGGTAAAAACAAACAATGACCTGGATAACTTTATCTACACTGCGTCACACGATCTTAAAGCTCCGGTTTCCAATATTGAAGGGCTCATTCATACTTTAGAAGAATCCTTACAGGAGAAGCAATTTATAGATAGTGAAATTTCTCAAGTCATAAACTTCATTAAACAAAGTGTCATAAGATTTCAGAATACCATACGAGACCTCACAGAGATTTCGAAGATCCAAAGAAATACCAACGACGATATAACAACCATAAGAATCGCCGAAATTATAAATGAAGTTTTAGGCAATCTAAATAAAATGGTGAGGGAAACTGAAGCTGCTGTTAATTTGGATATTCCTGAAAAGTTATCTTTAAATTTTTCAGTGAACAATTTAAGAAGCATACTTCATAACCTTGTATCGAATGCCATTAAATACCGGTCACCCGAAAGATCCCCAATGGTGAACATAGCAGTAAAGGATGATGATCAATTTATCAGAATATCTGTTAAGGACAATGGACTTGGTTTTGGTCAGGAACATAAAGAAAAAATATTCGGAATGTTCAAGAGGCTGCACACCCACGTAGAAGGTACCGGAGTAGGTTTATACATTGTTAAAAAGATCATTGACAACTGTAATGGAAAAATAGAAGTGGAAAGTGAACCTGATAAAGGAACAAGCTTTACTTTATATTTTCCCAAAGAGAATGATATATAATCAGCCTATCCAGGTTTCTATTCCTAAAAATTGCTTAAGAAACCACGAAACCGGTAATGGATAAAATAGAATCATAACTGATTGTCCTACATAAAATTGTGGTACCAGGAAATTGATTAAAATCAGCCAGGCTGTTCTGGATAGAAATACCTGTTCTCCCCATTTCTGCTTAACTATTACCGCTCCTGCAATTACAAGAGGAAATGCCAACCCTATTAATCTTGATGTATCTGATGCGAGAATAAGTTGTCCTAAAGCAGCTGCTAACACAAGCAAAAACAACAAAACATACTCATTTTTCCTTTCTTTAACTAAATAGTAAAAACCAAGGATCGGAAAAATCCAGAACAACTTAAAGGCATAAAAAAAACCTACAGGAAAAAACTGATAAATACTAAGAATATTCGCTTTTATGCCATCAAGGTAATACTTGGCCGAATAGGTAACTGATGTTTGCTCAGAGACAAAATTTCTGTACAAAAAAAATGGTATCAGCGTAAAAAGAAATATGCTAACAGATAGCGCAAAGCCTTTCCCTTTGTTTTCAAATTGAATATAAAACCAATAAAGTAAGGCAGGCAGAATAAAAATATTGCTATCATGATTCAAAAGCAATAAAGAAAGGAGAATAGCAAACAGGATAAAATTTCTTCTGAAAACAAAGGCCAAACCGATTAACAAATAAGAAGTAATATCAACATACCCCTGAAAATGCAATAAAAATAAAACAGGCGTGGAAAAACAAATTAAGGAGGTAATTAGAAAACTGGAAGCTGGTGAGTTTTTTTTTCTTAACTGAAAATAAATAAATGCCATAAAAACCACGGCGATGATGGTTGGAAATATTATATAAAGTGGTCCTCGCAATCCTAAAAGATAAGCAAGCAAAGGTGTTAGAACCCGATATCTTATACTTAGATCTTTTGAAAAGTCAAAAGGATCTATTGAAAGTTTAGCGAACTGTCGGCCTAACTGCATAGGCTCCAACGCAGGGGTAACATATATTACTGCAATGATGAGCAGAATAAGTCCAACAATTACCGAAGCAAAGACCAATCCTGTCCTTGATTCTATTTGATTTAAAACAACATTTAGTCTGTTAATGATTCCTGCCCCTGACTTATTAAGCGCTATCATAATTCAATATTATCTTCCTGATAAAAATACTGATTTAGCAATAACCTTATCACCTGATATTATTTTAACATATACCTTTCCAAAGCAACTTTCAGGAGCCTCCAAAATTGAACTACCCACTGAAACAGAATTATTATACAGGATCTGCCCGGTAAGAGAAACTATTTGTAAATATCCTTCTGACTGTAGGTTTTGAATAAATATGCTGTTATTATTTGAATAAATCACCACCTCAGATACTTTGGATTTGAAACCAGTAACACCATCAATCATAAAAGGATTAGGAGAAACCGTTAAACTGCTCACCACCCACATGTTTTTTCTATTTGCAAGTACTATGATTAAATAATCTTTGGCTGACTCTAAATTGTTACCATTTATATCTTTATCGCCGGATGAAAGATTAAAAGATTTGTTTGTTCCTGTTGGAGATATGCTTTTACAATTGGAATTTGACTGGAAAAATGTAATACCCATTGACTGAGAGTCATAAATTTCAGCAGGTACAATAAAAATTCTATAATCCAAAATTTTATTCTCCTCTGAAATTTTATCGAAGGCTACATTAATATCGTTGATAATGCTAGCTGAAGAGGTTACACTCAGGTTTTGCACTGGTAAGAGCAATTCCGGCTCCCCTGCTTTGATGGTTTGTCCTGATGTTTTCTGATAAGCAAAACCTGTTATGGAAAAACTCGCTGCCATTTCAGAAACCTGAAGCTGTATCCAACCATAATATATCTGTGATTGTATAGAAATGGAAAAACCAAGATACTTATCATTCGTATTTCTCCATTCAGTATATGTTTGATAAGAGGCAATGCTGGTATTATTGTGACTGTAAAACTGCTTTGACTTGATGTCATCATCAATATCAAGAGCCGATGGCATTGAAGCGCTTCCTGCAAGTTGAGTAGAAGCTCCGGTTGTAACACTTACATTGGTTATTGTTGTATTATTCACCATATCGATCATGGCAATTTGGTTTATAGTTATATCAGTGTTCCCATCCATATCCATATCGAGGTTAATAGCTGCGTTGGTATAGGACTGACCGTTTAATGGTGTATAATAGACCTGGGCCTTTGCAGAAAACGATACTAAAACTGCCGCAATTGAAAAGGATAAAATAGAAAGATATATTAAACGTAAAAATGATTTCATAATAATTCGGATTAAAAAATGATATGTTAAAATTAAAGAAAACGATTGGCATTTAAAAACCCATCAATCCAGTGGATTTCCGATTTCGTCAGTGAGAATTTTCTGAACCCTGCCAACCTGTCCATCGTCCAATTTTACTTTTATTCCCCTTGAATGAAAGAGGGAACTAGTAAGAATTGCCTTAACTATCCCGGAGGTGACTATGCCGGTTGCCTGATCCTTTTTAAGGATAACTTCCACTTCCATACCAGGCTTAATATTCTTTCTATATTGGTGCTTCATTATATATAAAAATGAAATATATCAACATTTTTCTGATAAGAAAAAAAAGGGGCTGCAGAACAGCCCCCTTTATTTGTTTAATTCACAATTATTTCTTTCTGAAATGATAATATTCGTCTGTTACTTCGTCATACCAGATCATTTCATTGTTCTGAAGGATTACTTCCATTTCTAAAGCTTCAGGATCTCCTTCTTCTTCTTCATTAAAGTCAAATATTACGATAATTTTCTTAGTTAACTCATTATAAGACCAACCGAAAATCAGATCCCAGTCATATGAATCTTGTTTAAATACCAAGTTATCACAAGTAGAATTCATATAATCTAAATGTGAATTGCTGAAGCTATACAGATATTTACCTGCTCCACCATTTTGGAAAATAAAATCGCTTTTAGTTGTATTGTCTGTTTCGGTGATTTCTACTTCTTTATATCCCATTGGGTCTGATGGGCATTCTACCCAGGCAGTATTAGTATAAGTGTGAGAGCCTAAAGATTGCTCTTCTTCATATTCTCCAGCGTCATTTCTAAATCTGTATTTGTAAAGCTCCCAGGTGGAAGATGTCAGAAATTGAGCATTTTCACCTCCAAGCGAAACAACTTCCACACATTTGTTAACAATATTACTAATTCTTCCTTCACTATCAAAAATGCAGTATTGGAAGCAAAAAGTACCTGTGGTAATATTTGAAGGCAAAGTAATAGGCACAAAAACAGATTCCTGATCCGTCATTGCCCTTAGCACTTTTGAAGTACGAGCTGATTTTCTTGGGGCTTCCGGAACAGTATATTTGAAGTAATCATTGGACCCAGCTACTTTTATATATACCCCCTTTGTTTCACCTTCTTCAGCTTCCACCTTTAACGCAGTAATTCGACCTGCAGTAGCCCTGATTGGTTCAGGAGTGGGAGTTGCTAATTTAGGAGAACCGACAGTTGCTGTTGGAGCAGGAGGATTTCCGGATAAACGCTCTGCATTCTTAATTGTTAAAGAAGAAGAAACGGCATTCGGATCACTTGTACTTACATTAGTACCAGTGTTATTACTATTGTTAGGCTTAGGGTCTTTATTTTTTTTACATGCAAAGACCAATCCTAAGATTAAAAAACTAATTAAGATGCTTTTTTTCATAAAAATTTTTGTTTATAACATTGCTAATTTAATTAATTGGTTGAAATAATTTATTCTATAAGAAGTTTTTTTGTATATGAAAATTGGGCTCCTGATAATGTAAGCATATACAATCCATTTTTAAGGGATCTTGTTTCTATTTCCAATACATCATCCGAATTATTATCAAAATCCATTTTATATACCTCCTGGCCATACAGATTTTTAAAGGTGATTGTACCTGATTTAAGAAATACAGAAGGTTTCAGATACAAATAGTCATTCTCTGATATAGGATTAGGAAAAATACTCAAATCATGGAAAGTTAAAGGAGATGGTTCAGGATTAACTTCACCTGAAAAATATTTTATGGCATGATTGTATGATGCAATACCCACTTTCTTTCCGATTTTTCTACCCGGAATATCATCTGCCGGAGGATGAATGCCACCCCATATCCTTGAAAGACTACACTGGTCTGCTGCATCTTTGTATTTTGCCCATTGCAAAGTAATATCCGTTGAAGGCCCTTTCTCGAAAACCAGGTATTGGTCTTTTTTAATTTTAAATTCCGACATACCTCCGGGGAAATATTCGTCCCCTGTTAGAAGCGTTAGAATCTGTGCAGCGGCTGCGGAAAATGTGGAATGTCCTGAAATATATCCCGCGAATGGAGGCGTCACAAATGTAGGCCTTTGATATGGCCACCAGTTCTCTGCCAATATCCATCCTACACCGGCAACATCTTTTGTTGGATCCTGAACATATCCCGGACCTCTCCATGTATATAACTTTATTTTATCTATGTTCTGTCCTCTGTTTCCTTGCAAAGGATCGCCTTTTTTTACCAATTCAATATAGCCCTCAATCAATGGTATGCCTGTTTTATTGTACCTTGGCAACTCAGAACTTGTACATTGACCTCTTTCGCACATCGCTCTAATAGCGGAGATGGGTCTTACATAATCGTAATATCCCTTAATTCCCCATGCACATATAGCTGCATCATGTACAGCTCCACCAAGTGTTAGATATGATTTTACATCCCATTCGAGATTATCTAATACTTCTCCGGTCCCTCCTATTTTCTTTTCGATCAAAGGATGATCACTTACGTAATTTACAATGCTGAACCAATGTCCGGGAGGAGTTTCAGAACTGGGGCCATCAGCCCAGTATTCTGCAAGTGCTCTGGTATAATCACCTCTTGGCACCATCTGTTTTGCATAAGGTTGACCTGTTTTTGGATTTAGTTCATAACCCTTCCCTGCATCTCCGCCTTCGAGAAGATTATAAAATTTCTTCATCTCCTCAAATGTGGAAGGTAACTCTGTGACATTTCCTTGCGAAGCAGGAGAAATGTCAATCATTACTCCGTCAGCAGGATCAAGGTGCGATGCCCAGATAGAAACCAATGAAAATGTCCATAGATACTCCCCAACTCCTGAAATTGAATTTATCTTCGGAGGATCACCAGGATCATGGTATACCCAATAATCATTACCATCTTTATTGTAGACATTAAGATCTTCATCTTTTAAAGCAAAAGGTATAACTCTTCCCCATTCCGGTGAAAGAAAAGGAGGAGCTCCACCTGCTATAGGTATTCCATTCTGATCTATAAAAAGTTCCAATGATAAGGGCTGCCAGGCATCTGAATTTTTTATGATACTGTTACCGGAGATATTTGGGTTAAGTGCCGGATTCCCCGGCTTATAAAATCTGTTTTTATATGAATTGATCTCATTGGAACCATCTCTGAATCCATATTCAATTAACATTTCAGCAATATAATTTCCCAGTGCTGCCGGAGAATTGCTACTATAGTCACTTGATTTAAAAGATGGGTCATAGCCCAATTCCAACATTAAAGCTTCAAAATGCGGAAGACTAACTGCTGCGCCGGGAGACGTTTTAAACCTATGGCTTAACAACCTGAATGCTGCATAACTTATAGCTTCATTTCTGGCTGTGCTTTTATCAATATCTTTATTAACACCATTAAAGGGACAATAAAAGGACCGAAATGAATGATTTAGAAAGAAAGTAGATGCTTTATCATCATATACAGCCCAGGCATCATACATGGCTATAGATAAATGATAAAGATTTCTTGCATGTATTGTTGGCCTGGCAAAATCTTTTCTGATAGCAAACAAAGCTGCTTCATTCCATTTCCTCGCCACAGTATGTGTTTGCGAATAGCATTGAAAACTTTGGCCTGTTATTGCAAACAGAAAAAATATAAGACTTAACAGTTTCAGTCTTAACATAAAATCGCATTGTTTATTAAAAATAATATATAATAAGGAATCGATAAAATTATCAGAGGAAAAAATTTAAAAAATTTACAATTATTGTAAATTCATTCGGAGATCTTTGTATTTTCCTTCTTTAAAATCAATATGAAGGGTAAAAAAAGAAAGTTAATTGCAGATATTGATATCGTATTGGAGAAATTTTCGGGAAAGGGTGGTTGGACTTTTGCAAGACTTCCGGGAGTTAAAACAGAAAAAAATACTCCTTTTGGCTGGAGAAAAGTAAAGGGATTCATTGACTCATACGAGATAAAACAATATCATTTGATGCCATTTGGAAATGGAGAACTCTTTCTACCGGTAAAAGCAGAAATCAGAAAAAAAATAAAAAAAGAAGCAGGTGAAATTGTACATGTTGTCATTTATGAAGACAATTCCCCTTTAGAAACACCTCAAGAATTTTTAATTTGTTTGAAGGAAGATAAAAAAGCATTTAATTTTTATAATTGTCTTTCGGATACTGAGAAAAAAAAATATTTAGATTGGATATATTCTGTGAAATCGGAAGAAGCCAAAGTGGAAAAAATGGCAAAAGCTATAAATAATTTAGCCCTGAACAAAAAATATTATCGGGAGTAATTATTAATCACAATTTTTATATAAATTTTTATCATCAAACTAAATTAAATACAGAAATCATGTTACGTAAATCAAAAGCAGTGTGGAATGGAACAGGTAAAGAAGGTTCCGGCAAGTTGTATTCCACTAGCGGTGTTCTAAATAATACACCATATTCCTTCAAAGCCAGATTTGAAAGTGAAGACGGAAAACTTGGTACCAATCCGGAAGAATTAATTGCAGCAGCTCATGCAGGATGTTTTGCCATGGCTTTAAGTGTCCAATTAACAGCGGCAGGGTTCCCTCCTAAAGAACTTGCAGTAGAAGCAAGTCTGAAACTTGAAAAAACCGGTAGCGGATTCAAAATCCAATCCATTCACCTGGACCTCCTGGGAAAAGTGGAAGGTATAAGTAAAGAAAAATTTGCTGAATTGGCGGAAAACGCCAAAAAGGGTTGCCCTGTAAGTCAGGCACTTGCTGCTATTGAAATTACTCTTTCAGCCTCCTTGGCATAAAATGAATCCTCTAATCCTTTGGAAATCCGATGTCTTTCCAAAGGATTTCCTCCTGATTTGATATACTTATCCACATTTCTGTTATCTTCCTATAGCTATCTTTAATGCCTTTGGAAATCAACCTTTTTAAATACTTAGAAAATATTTGAAATTTTCAAGGGAATCAGGCATCGTTTAAGGCAGTCCGGTTGTCTATTCATTGCAGAGCTATGTGTCTTGTAAGCACTATACACATAGGTATTTAATTATCAAGCAATTAATTCACTGCAAACCCTTGCAACTGCTTAAATGAAAAACAGGTTAATTGTAATTATCTGTACAATTTTTCTCCCAACACTTCTGTTTGCAGAAGGGACTAAGGAATTGCGTCCTCAATCTGCTCACCATGGAGGCCTGCTTCTAATGCCCTCTTACTCAATGTTTGCAATTGAAGGTGCAGAGCCCAAAAACCAGCTAAAAATCAAAATCGTATCCACCACCGAAAGAATATATCTGGGATTCAATAACAGAAACGGTGTAGACTTGCTTGGCAATCACAACGATTATGGGATTTTTGTTCCCGGAGTAAACTACAAAATAACCTCACCTTCAGGCGTCGTTGTTTTCGAATCAGAAATACCGGCATCCGGACCGGGATCCATTGGATCGTGGGCAGCAGCTGTAGCGGGACCGCAGCAACTTGGAAATCCGACAGGCTACGATGCAGTTGTAGCTACACCAATTGATACAGGTGATTATGTAATCTCATTCACCCTGCCAAGTGATGTTGTAAGACTAATTCTACACCTGTTTGATATTACCGTAGCAGGAAGTAACAACCAACCCATATTAGGACGTCTTCATAGCCAGGGATGGCAAATTTCAACACGCTCTTACAGCAATCCTTTCATGGGAAAAGTTTATCCTTACGATGGAGGTAGTGCTGTTTATGAAGTGGACTTCAATGGTATGCAACCATGGGTGTTTGTGATCAACTTCAACACATTCGGAACAAGAAAAACAGGTGATTTCCGAATGGACCGAAGATCCATTGTGGGAAAAGCAGATATTGATGACGGGCTTGGCGAATTTGAAGTTTTTCTGAATCCACCTGATGAAACTTTATATCCTACCAGGAAAAAAACATTATCTCTGACAGGAAATGTAATCCGAAAAGATTGTGTAGGATCGGATTTTTGTCTTGACTTCACTGCAAATTCTGAAGGGGATTTACATGGTTTCATTGATTTCAATAGTAACAACGTTTACGAACCTGCTTTAGGTGAAATATATTTTGAAGACAGATTCACTGCTCCGGGAACATTATGTGTTCCATGGAACGGACGTGATGCTTTTGGAAATATTGTTACCGGAAACTTTCAGGTTAGTGCCTCATTGAAATTCGGAATGACCCATCTTCCTTTGTATGATGTCGAGCATAATGAAAGGGGATATAAAATCAATATTGTCAGACCTTCGGAGTCAACTCATCCGGTTATATTCTGGGATGATACTGAAATAACAGACGGGGTGGTATTAGACTCCAAGATTAATCTTTTCGGTTGTCAATCATCTGCAGCAGAATTCGGATGCCACCGCTGGAGAGAAAGAGGCTCTCTGAACGATGCAGCAGCTCTGGAAAAACAGGAAACCATTAATACCTGGTGGTATAGTACAATACTTAATACCACATTTATAGCCAATATACCTGTTCACCATGAGGTACAATTAAGCTTCCACCCTGAGTTGTTGGTCAAAGGTGACACGACAGTATGCAGAGGAGATAGCCTTAACTTCTATGTGTACAATGAATCCACTCACTTTAACAATTCCCTTTATACTTATGAATGGACTTTCAATAATAGTCCCCTGCCATCAGACATCAGGGCACAAAGGCAACAAATAATGAATCCTTCACAGGTAATTGTTAAGGCCACTGACAGAGCATTGGGTTGTATTTCTTCAGACACATTGAATATTCTTGTAGTTGATCCTGTTACTTTACGTGGAAATGTTATAAACCCTCCATGCAACAGCAGTACCGGAAGCATAGAAGTGGAAATGCTTACAGGGCCTCCGAATAAAGAATTTTTCTGGCAGCAATTCCCTGCTCATAAAACAGGAATTTTAAATGATCTGCCTCCGGGAACTTACAACCTGAGAGCCTATGATGTAAAATATCCTCATTGCGGAGCCGAAGCTTCTTATACAATAGTAGAACTGGATGGTATAAGAATCGACACTATTATCACAACAAACACCAATTGCCATCAGACATCAGGTTCCGCCCAGGTTTATATGGTCGATATGACCAGAACCTTTGAATATTCCTGGAATGGCGGTGCCTTCGCAGGTAATTCAAGTTTAAACAACCTTTCACCGGGAGATCATAATGTAATCGTCAGAGACCCTGCAACAGGTTGTACTGATAGCAGAGCATTTATTATAAATACTGAAAACAGCGAAATCTCTGTGCGGTCAGAAAATGAAGTATGCGGAAATGGACAAGGCTTAATTGAACTAACTATCAATACATTTATATCTGACTTCACCATTGCATGGAATGGTGTAACGACAAACCAGACAAGCAGAAACAATCTGAGTTCAGGAACCTATAATATCCAGGTAAGTTCTGCTCAATATCCTTCATGCGGATTTAATACAACGGTTCAGATTATTAATGTTGATCGTAAACTGATTATTGAAGATCTGAGGGTACAGCCGGCAGATTGCAGAACCAATAACGGCAGTGCTGAAATAATAATGGCACCAGGTTCATACTTGTATTCCTGGAACAATGGAGCCTATGCTTCAAATAACACTATCAACAACCTTTCCGCAGGAAGCTACTCTGTATCTATAAGAGAAACAACAAGCCTGTGTGTTGCTGATACGACATTTATTATTCCTCCGGTGGTTACAGATCTTTCAGTTAGTAAAAAAGATGAAATCTGCGGATCCGGAAATGGAAATATAGATATCGCTACCAGCAATCCTGACTATGAAGTTATCTGGAACGATGGCGACCCTTCTACATTCAATCGTTCAGGACTATCATCAGGAGATTATTCCTTTATTGTAAGGGACAGAAACAACCATACCTGTCAGATACAGCAAACAGTTACGATCAGAGATAGTGTTTATACACTCCATGCCGATTTCACCTACCATCTTATAAATCCTGACAGTGCAGGTAAAGCTCATGTAGGATTCACCAATATCAGTCCGGTTTATACATGGAGCGTATGGAATTTCGGAGACGGTAAATTCTCTAGCGAAAACCATCCTGAACACTTCTTTAATCAGGATACTGAGTATACAGTAGTACTTCAAATTACAGATTCACTTGGTTGTCCTGGTGAAGTCAGAAAAAGGATTTCTCCATACAGAATCCTGAATCCGAACTGTACCAAAATTGCTCTGCCAAATGTATTTTCTCCTAATGACGACGGACACAATGATGATCTTGGTTTACTGGGTGAAGCGCCTTTTGTAGAATTAAAAATATTCAATCGTTGGGGTGAAGTAATATTCAGAACATTCTCTGTAGAAAACAGGTGGGACGGGTTTTACAGAGGAGAGCGAGCACCTGTAGGTGTTTATCCATACATTCTTGACTGGTCATGCCCTGATGAAAGCGGCAATTTATACAGATTTCATAAAGTAGGTGATATTACAATCGTCAGATGAGAAAACTGATTTACATATTAATGTTATTGTCCTCCATATCTGCATATGGACAGGATCCTCAGTTTTCTCAGTATTACTCAGCTCCTCTTATTCTCAATCCCGCTATGGCCGGTGCAACTGACTGTTACCGGATAGGAATGAATGCCCGTACGCAATGGACAGGTTTACCAGGCGGTGCATTCAATACAGCCTCTCTCTTCGCAGACCTGAACTACCCGGATCTCAGAAGTGGATTCGGGTTGCTGGTTCTGCATGATAATATTGGAACTCCAAGAATGTCATCCAATGAAATAAGCGGGTTGTATAGTTATCTGCTTCCTGTTTCAAAGCAATTGAATATTAGAATGGGTTTGCAAGGAACATACGTTTGGAGAAAACTGGACTATTGCAGACTGATATTTGAAGATCAATATACAGGAACGACAGTTACCAGTCCTACATCCAACGATCCTATGACAGCCCACAATACCAGAAGATATGCAGACTTTTCTGCCGGTGCTCTTGTATTCGGTGAAGACAGGTATTGGCTGGGGTTCTCGGCTCACCATCTTAACAGACCTGACCATGGTTTCTTTTATGAAAGCAGATTACCAATAAAATATTCCTTGCACGGTGGTTATAATTTTTATAAAAAGGATTTTCCCGGACAAAGTCTTGATGATGCATTCCGGATTATCCCAACTTTTATGTATAAAGCTCAGGCAAAATTTGATCAGCTTGATCTGGGAATATATTTTATCCAATCTTCTCTAATGTTTGGATTATGGTACAGAGGTATTCCTGTTAAAAGAGATTTTAATATCTATAACAGAGATGCAATAGATATACAGGTCGGACTTATGCACAATGATTTTTCATTTACCTATAGTTATGATTTTACGATTTCAAAATTGAGTATAGTAAATACTCATGGTAGTCATGAAATTTCACTGATCTATCTTTTTTGTCTGGACTGGCCGAAAAATAAGAGGCCGCCTAAGCATGTTAGAAAGCTTCCTTGTCCGGATTTTAAGAAGAGTATGAAGTACAAGAAGAATTTCTTAGGATTTTAAAATTTGAATAAAACAGTATCAATAAATTAAAATTTTTATAAACCAATAAAACCAATAGAATATGAAAAAGAACATTATCTTTTCTTCACTGTTCGGTCTACTTACTTTGTTTGCTTCTTGCAACAATGACAAAGACAATGTAGAACCTTCAGGTAGCAAAACACAGAAAAAAGTTGTTGCTGACGTTAGTCAGGACAACTGCCAGCCGGTAGTTACAAACTTCATGGCAGGAAAGCACTATCATGCAGGTAACATAACTGTTACTAATGATGCAAACAATGTGTATGTAAGCATCAATATGTTAGGTAATTGGAAAATGAGAGAATCTCATGTATATGCAGGTCCAGCCTCAGGACTACCAACAGGTAAAGGTGGCAATCCGAAAATCGGAAATTTCCCTTACAAAACTGATCACAATCCTGTTGCTTCCGAATACACATATTCTATTCCTCTAAGCAGTCTTGGTTCTGAAAGATGTATTATTATTGCTGCTCACGCTGCAGTTGGAGAATATGACGCAGCTGGTAACGGATCAAATGGTCAAACTGCATGGGGCGCAGGACCTCAAATCAATGAAAGCGGAAGCTGGGCAAGCTATTTCACTTACTGCGTTTGTGAAGGTGGTAACACCGGAAGCGGAAGCGGTTCAGGAAGCGGAAGCGGATCTGGTAGCGGAACAGACGGATCTGGCAGCGGATCTGGTTCCGGATCCGGTAGCGGTACAGATGGGTCTGGCAGCGGATCAGGTTCAGGTAGCGGAAATGGCGGAAGCACAGATCCTGAAGATCTAGGCGGTGGCGGAACAGGTGGTAACTAAGAGTAACTCTGGAAACATTTTAATACAGGATTTTTCTTTAGTAGTTTAATAGAAGGTTGATAACCTAAACCTTAATATCCGAGAATTAAGGGTCTGTTAAATTTTATGGTTGAACAAAAAGCCGGGCTGGAGACAGTTCCGGCTTTTTTGCTTATTGAATAAAACCGACAAATTTAATTCTAATGAGATTTTTAGCTTATGTAGGAAGGGAAATTTAAAATGAATTTATCTTCGAAAGATAGACCTGAAGTCAGATTTATCCATCAGATAAACGTAGGAAAGTTCGAAGTTTAAACTGTGGGGCCTTAATGTATAAAATGAATTTTTAACTAATGCAGTGGCATAGTAAGAATAACCACCTGAAAGCATAACTGCCATATTTGGAAGAAACAAATATCCCCCGATAAGATTAATTGATGTCCTTAATCCGAATGTGTTGGTTTTTTCTGAAAAAGTCTGTGATTTCAATTTGGTATATTCTGCAAATTTTGAATTCTGAACAAAACCGGAACGGTTGTAACAAAATTCAATTCCCGGATTAATCCCGTATATAAAATTATTGTATTGACGGAATATGGTTAACTGTACTGGTATAGAATATATCGAGTATTCATCTCTGAAATATACATTTGCAGTATCTGCCTTTCCGGAGTTCCCTTTAGGGAATATAGCTCTTCCTCTTCCTGTGACCACCAATTTTTCATAACTGAACCCTGCGCCTATCATCATCTGGTTGTAAATTATTCCGGCAGATATCATAGGCTTACCTGAAAGAGGTACTTTGGTATTGAAATTCAACTCTCGTCTCCAGGTTTCATCTCCTGAAGATTTTACAGAAGGAATATATTTCAGCAAAGCAATGCCGGCTTTTACGTAAAAATCCTTTCTGATTCGATTTCTGAAATTAGATTTGGACGCTCCGGTCGTATCTGATAAACTTTTTTGGCCAGGCCTCAAATGTGTAGCTGCCCATTCCATCTCCCTCTTGTACAAATTGTGGATCTTTTTTCTTTCGGATGATGGCAACTTCGAAAGGTTCATTTCAGAACTGTATGAGTATTTTTTAATAATGCCAGCATTGTCCGGCTTAGGTTTTGCCGCTGAGGGTTTTTGTGTGGTTATAGAATCCTTTTTTTCTTCTAAAGATTTATTAGTATCTGAATCTTCAAAAATAACAATTACCCTTCCGACCATTAAAAATGTAAAACCGCTGTTCTGAAGCATTTCTGCAAGTATCAGAGCCATTTTTTCATTGGAGTACTTTTTTGCCTTTAATTTTACAGAAGAGATCTTTTCCGGAGAAAATGAAATACTGATTTTTTGCTCGTCAGAAAGTTTGTTAAGAGCAGCTTCAAGAGAACCCTCCGGTTGAACAAAACTAACTACTTTGACCAGTATAGTTTGAGAGGTGGTTTTAACTAATTCAGATTCCTGGTCCGGAGTCTGGGCAAATAAAATGTGAATTGAATGAAGTGATATAAAAAATAAAGCTGTTAACCATTTAATCACAACCTGGACCTTGTAAATATATTTTACCTTTTGATTTTTCTACTTTTACAGAATTTGTAAGACTAATAACCTGTAGTGCTTCCTCAAGGTTTAGTTCTGACAAATCTCCTGTAAATTTACAAGAATTAAGTTGAGATGGAAGTAAAATCTCCGTATTATAATTCCTGGACAGTATTTTAACCACTTCATTTAAATCATTTCCACGGAAAAACAGCTTCCCTGTTTTCCAGGCTATATAATTATCTGCATCTACTTCAGAAAGAATAGATTTTTTCCCTTTTATCAGTTCTAGTTTATTTCCCTTCGTTAGCTCTATTCCGTATTTTGCTACATTGTCATATACCCTTACCAAACCTTCACTGACAATAATCTCCATAGACTGATCACCGGTAGGACAAATATTAAATTTGGTACCTAATACCTCCAATTTATAATCTGAAAAATATACAATAAACGGACGTGTTTTATCAGGTTGAATTTCAAAATAAGCTTCACCTGAAAGTTTCACTCTTCTATCCTTTTTAAAGCTTTCTGCCACCTGTACTTCTGCTTCTTTATTTAAAGTTATTACAGAGCCATCCTGCAAAGTTTTTTCAGTTATAGAATTACCTGCAGTAAAATGATTCCAGCTATCTTTTTCCAAATTTTCGGAAGGGATTTTCTCAATATTAATGACAGTTTCACTATTGTTTAGCTCGTCTTGAATATTCTTTTCGTAGGAGCCTGCTGTTTGATTATCGGTTGTTATAACAGAATCATTCCCGGAAATTTGGTTATGCTTGTTATCCAGAAAATATACAGCAAGGAAAGTTGACATACACAGGATAACCGAAGCTGCTGCAGCATACCAGTAAGGACTAAGCTTAAATGATTTTTCGGCAGGATTAATTTCTGCTTCTATCCTATTCCATAGATCCTCATCCCTGTTGGTAAGAACAGGCCTGGCTTTGGTCTTTTCCCTAAAAATTTCTTTAAAAATATCCTTTTCCATAATCAATCTATTTGATCCCTTCTACCTATAAGAGAGCTTTTTTCTTCATTTCGTTGCCCGGCAATCAATTTTTTTACAAATTTTTTTGCTTTAGAATATTGAGATCGTGAACTACTCTCTGAAATTCCCAACATTTCCCCTATTTCTTTATGGGAAAAATCTTCCAAAACATACAAATTAAAGACAGTTTTATAACCAACAGGCAGCTGATCAAGAAGTTTCAAAAGTACATCCGGTTCAGAATCATCCAGCACAGGTAATATTTCTTCATCCGGCCCCTCATCTTCCAATTGGTCTATCGGCTCGAAAATCTCTAACTTTATATTTTTTTTATGAGCATTTAATGCTGAATTAACAACAATTTTCCTGATCCAGCCTTCAAAAGATCCTTCGAATTTAAAATACTTAAGATTGTGAAAGATTTTTACAAAGGCTTCCTGGAGTATATCGTCTGCCTCATGAGTTGTCCTGCAATACCTCATGCAAACCGGCCGCATTTTGGGAAGGTAAAAATCAAATATCTGTCTGAAGGACTTAACATCCCCTTCTGCAGCTTTGATTATGACCGATTTATCCATGAATTTTTAAAGAGAAACAGTAAATATAACTTATAAAGGGCATTTTTCTTATTCTGTTATCAAACTAAGAATTACAATACATGTTAATTTACCGCTTTTATTAATTATATTTGTAAATCTTTAAAGTAATTTATATTTAACTTAAAAGACTATATTTCAAATCGTTAACATCAATATGTTTGTAATTTATTTCTTTATCTTTCACTGGTACGCATCCTTATTTATCCAAACCTTTTTTCATCACAGATATGCATCCCATAAGATGTTTACTATGAACAAGTTCTGGGAAAGATTTTTCTATCTGCTTGTTTACATCCTTCAGGGATCCTCTTTTCTTACTCCAAGAGCTTACGGAGTTCTACACAGGATGCATCATGCGTTCAGCGATACAGATAAGGATCCTCATTCTCCACACAACTACAGTAATATTTTTACTATGATGTGGGATACAAGACTTATATATAACAAACTTGTTTATAATCAAATGATACCTGAAGATAGGTTCTCCAAGGATTTACCTGAGTGGAAATTTATCGACACGTTAGGGGAAAAGCATTTTTCAAGAGTTGCGTGGGGAATATTCTACATTTTCATTTATGTAAAATTTGCTACGGCCTGGTGGATGTTCCTTCTCCTGCCAATCCACTTTCTTATGGGTGCGGTACATGGGGCCATTGTTAATTGGTTCGGGCATAAGCTAGGTTACGAAAATTTTGACAATAACGATCATTCAAAAAACACACTGGTGTTCGACTTTATAATGTTGGGAGAGTTGTTTCAGAACAATCATCACAAATACGGACAAAGACCTAAGTTTGCAGTAAAATGGTTTGAGTTCGACCCCACCTATCCTGTTCTAAAATTGTTCTCATTACTGGGAATTATCAAATTCACAAAAACTGCTTAACCTTCACCAATGAAATATTCCAGAATTGCCGGTGCCGGTCATTATGTGCCTGAACAGGTAGTAACCAATACAGATCTGATGGCATATATGGAAACATCAGATGCCTGGATAACCGAAAGAAGCGGCATTAGAGAAAGAAGATTCTTTAAAGAAGGCTTCGACACTGTTTCAAACATGGGTGCAAAAGCTTCTCTGATGGCAGTTGATAAAGCAGGAATTAAGGTTTCAGAAGTGGAAATGATAGTATTTGCCACTTTAAGTCCTGACTATAATTTTCCCGGATCAGGTGTTTTAATGCAGAGAGAACTAGGTTTAAAAAATATTCCTGCACTGGACATTCGAATGCAATGTGGTGGTTTCATCTATGCTTTGTCGGTTGCTGATCAGTATATCAAAACAGGCACGTGCAAAACCGTGCTTGTGGTTGGAAGCGAGATTCAGTCAAATGTAATGGAATTGAGCAACAGAGGAAGAAATATGGCTGTATTGTTTGGTGACGGAGCCGGTGCTGTGGTACTTAAAGCTTCTGACTCACCCGGAATATTATCTACTCATCTGCACAGTGACGGAGAATTTGCAGAAGACCTGATGCTTGAACATCCCGGAAGCAGACTAAAAAACAGATTTCCTGAAGAATTGATTCGTGAAGGAAAATTCCTTCCGCATATGAATGGACAGCACGTGTTCAAGCATGCCGTGCAAAGATTTCCTGAGGTCATTAAAGAAGCATTAGAGTTTAATAAACTTAGTCCGACTGATATAGACCTGCTTATCCCACATCAGGCAAATTTAAGGATTGCAGAATACGTTCAACAACAACTCTGCCTACCTTATGACAAGGTTTATAACAATATTCAGAAATACGGTAATACCACTGCAGCTTCCATCCCGTTGGCGTTTTCAGAAGCATGGGAAGAAGGAAAAGTTAAAGAAGGAGGCTTGATCTGCTTTGCAGCATTCGGAAGCGGGTTTGTTTGGGCAAGTGCTTTGGTTAGGATGTAAGTCCGAACTCTACACTCAATAGTCAGGAGTCCTTGACTTTAGACTTCTGACTATTGATGGTAGACTAAAAACTATTTTTTCTTACATTCCGCAATCAGCTTTTCATTCATCTTCACATATTCATCATTCTTAGCTGCCTTTGCAAGTTCAATTGATTTTTGTGCAGTTTCTGCGGCTCCTTTGCAATCTCCAAGTTTAGATTGGATCTTAGCTTTAGTATGCAGCTGCCAGAATTTCGGATCTTTTTCGGTAGCTTTATTTACCCACTCCAAGGCCTGTTTTAAGTCCCTGTTAGTCTCAAGGTAATAACTTGCTGCCTGATAATATACGAAGCTGTTGTCCATTTTCTGCTGAATCTCAGCCATTACTTTTCTGTCAAATTCATTTTCAATTTTGAATTTCACTGAGGTTGTTTCCCAGGACAGTGTAATGAAAGCTGAACTGGTAGTAAGGTCCGTGAAGTCGATTGTAAATGTTTCAACAGATGCACATAGCTTTTCAGGTTTCACAGTAAAACTTGCTGCTATCTGATCATCTTTTAATTCTCCTGCAGAAATTTTAGGATTGTTGCCCAGAATTATCTTCCATTCATTGGCTCCGGGAACGGTATATAAACCATACTCTCCTGCCGGTAGTTTATTTCCTGCCACCGTTACGCTATCAGAAAAAGTAAGTTTAGTGGGTTCATTAGCTCCTGTTCTCCATGTTTTATCAAATGGCACTAAGTCACCGAAAACTTTCCTGCCTTTAGCAGAAGGCCTGGAATAAGTTACACTTACATCGGCCAAACCAACTTTCTGAGTTACTGTTGATAACGGACTAGGCCTTGGAATGTTTATTTGTGAGAAACTGCTGCTGTAAAGCAGAGTGAATAAAACTGATAATGAAATTAATTTGTACATTTTAGTTTAAGAATTTAAAGTGAAAATTTAAAGTCGAAAGCTAAAAGTAAAATTACAAATATCAAATTATTCAACAACTATCTCATCAATCATTAGAACAGAGGGTTGTAGTTGACCCGTCTTGGTTGGCACAAGTCCGTTGTGCCTTGCTACTACTTTAACATATCTCGTTGGTCCACCTTTAAGCTGAAGGAAATGTTTTACAACTACAGGATTTAAAGAATCGCTCTTTACATTACTTTTATCTACGGCTTTGGTATAAGTACTGCCGTCTTCAGATAAAAATATTTCCAGAGATTTTGATGGTAAGATCCTGTAATCAGGAAGATTGGCGAAGCTTAAAGTAATCTGGCTTACGGGTTGCAGACTTCCGAGATCAATTATAGCATCGATATCCACTCCATTAAAGCGTTGCCATAAATTACTGAACATGGATTTGGAGGTACCTGATATTCCATTTGTCAATGTGTAGTCAGTAGTAAGAAATTTATCAGTATTGTAAGGATATTTGTAACTTACTTTTTTTCCGAATGCTTTATGTACTTTAAATGATTGTTCCGAAATTCTTCCTGCCTTATTTCCGTTTTTAAATAATACTGCTTTTATATCTTTATCTTCGCTAAGCAAAATTGGCTGTTTATATACAGGAGAATCAGGGCCTGGTTCAGTACCTTCCAATGTATATCTTATTTCGGCTTCATTCAATTCATTTTCCAATACAATTACCATTGTGCCAGCAGAAGTATCAGGCTGGGAAGTAATGGTAACATCGTACATGCTTTTGGAATAATTAATATTTCTGTATTCATATCTTTGAAGCAACTGATCCAGCCTGGAGATAAAGCTTTCCCAGTTTTTATTTTGATTTTCAGACCATGCAACTTCTGCTAATGCAGCTGCTCTCGGGAAGACCATGTATTCTACATGTTCAGGAGTCTTCATATATTCAGTCCATACATTGGCCTGAGTGCCTAGAATAAATTTTTTAACTTCTGCAGGAAGACTGTCCGGTACAGGATTGTAGCTATATACTTTTTTTAAACTGGTGAACCCTCCTATGGCTAATGGCTCATTGGATGGATTGCCTTGATAATGGTCAAAATATAAATATTGACCAGGACTCATTATTACAGGATGTTTCATCATGGCAGTTTCAATACCGGCCTGCTCTCCTTTCCATGACATTACAGCTGCATTGGGAGCCAATCCGCCTTCAAGTATTTCTTCCCATCCCACCATTTTCCTTCCTTTAGAGTTTATAAATTTCTCTATCCTCTTAATAAAATAACTCTGAAGTTCATTTTCATCTTTCAGACCAAGATCTTTAATCTGCTGTTGAACTCTTGCAGAAGCCTTCCATTGGTCCTTTATCGCTTCATCTCCTCCAATATGGATGTATTCAGAAGGAAATAATTCCATTACTTCTGTGAGCACATCCTCCAAAAACCTGAAAGTATTTTCTTCCACATTAAAAATATCAGGGAATATGCCCCAGTGGCTTACGACTTCAATTTGTTTTCCGGTGACCCCTAATTCAGGATAAGCAGCTATAGCTGCACTTGCATGTCCTGGAAGCTCAATTTCCGGTACAACAGTAATAAATCTTTCCCGCGCATACTGTACTATCTCCTTGATTTCTTCCTGAGTATAATAACCACCATATGGCAGACCATCAAATTTATGTGGCTGATGATAATTATGACCTATCAATGTTTCTTTTCTCTTACTACCGATTTCGGTCAGTTTAGGATATTTTTTTATTTCGATTCTCCATCCCTGATCTTCTGTAAGGTGCCAGTGAAAGGTATTGAGTTTATGCATTGCCATATTATCGATATACCTTTTAATAAAATCCACCGGCATAAAATGCCTGGCGACGTCCAGATGCAGCCCACGCCATTGAAATCTGGGTTTATCTTTAATGCTAACAACCGGTAGAGACCAGTCTGCACCTTTAACTTCTTTACTTTCAATTTCAGGAGGAAGGAGTTGAAGCAAACTTTGCATGCCGTAAAATAGTCCTGCCGGTTGAAATGCGCTCACGATTACCTCTCCTTTATTGATAGTAATTTCATATCCTTCATCGCCTAGATTTTCTAAGCCTTGAAGAGAAAAATAAACAGCGTTAGTGTTGGGACTTTGTGATTCTTCAACTTTTATTATGTATCCTGATGCAGAATTAAATTTATTGGCAAACATATTTGCAATCCTGATAGCTTCATCATTATCCTGCTGAGCTGTAATTCTGGTTTGTCTGGTAATGAAAAAATATTCCGTACCGGATTTGATTTCCAAAGGTGCAGGTATGACCCTTATTTCGGCAGGAACATTGGAATTATCCTTTTGATCATTGCAGGAGCTAAAAATCAATAAAATTGCTGCAAATAAAACTACATAAGATTTTAAATACATTTAGAGTAGAATTTCGATTGTCAGTTACTTAATTTTATTTTTTGAAAAAATCCATGAAAGGAAGTCCGGCTCTGAAAAAGCATTGAGCCAACTATCATGTTTCACTTCAGGATACAATGTCAGGCTTACTTCAGGGTTAACATCTTTCAGCTTATTATAAATATCTACAGAAAATTTTACAGGCACTACATCATCTTTTTCACCGTGAAAAATACGTATAGGTATTTTATTGTAATGAATTGAGTTTTCAGGATTATCTCCACCACATATGGCAAATGCGGCCGCAAAAGTTCCGGGCATTCGTCTCAACAATTCAAATGTACCCATAGCTCCCATTGATAAACCTCCTACATACACCCTATCTTTATCTACTTCCTCCTTGTTGAGGATTTCATTGATAAGTTTTATAAGGGTCTGCATAGGCGGTGTTGGTTCTCCTGCAGGTTGAAAATTAAAGGTAACTTCTCCGTTTTTTATATCTTTTAAAACATTAGCCCAGTAATTATTCAGAGGACATTGGGGAAATACCACAATAGCTGGAAATGTGGCACTATTTTTTAAGAATAAATCAGAACCATGGACTAGTTGCAGTTCATTGTCATTTCCCCGCTCACCGGCGCCATGAAGCACAAAAACAACCGGATATTTATTTCCTTTTTTGAAGTTGACCGGGTAAAGAATCCGGTAAGGCATACTTTTTTCCCCGGAACTGAAAACTTCCTTTTTAAATTGATCTTTCGACTGACTCATAAGGTTTTGACTGGCACATATTCCAATAATAATCAAAATTATAAGGTACTTTTTCATATACATAATTAGTACTAAATTCTTGTTAAAGGGTTACACAATTAATGCGCAATCTCCAAAACTAATTGAATTTTATTATTAATTTATTTGTTTTTATCTTTTCCGTCGGATTTATAAACCATTACATATGGAAACCATCCCAGAAAGAGTAAAATCTTTTTTCGAAAGCTGGAAGCAGGATGTCTGCATTGAAGAAATTAATCAGCTGGCCCAAGCCGGAAGTGACAGACAATACTTCAGGGTACGTACTTCACAAAGATCATTTATTGTAACATACAACACCAACATACCTGAAAACAATGCTTTCATAGAATTCTCCAGGCATTTTTTCAGCAAACAATCATCTGTACCTGAAATTTACCATTTCAGTTCTGATAAAAGCATGTATGTTCAAACAGACCTTGGAGATATTTCTCTTTTTGATATTATACAAAATGAAGGATACACCGATCATACCTTTGAGTTGTATAAAAAGACCTTTTCACAACTGGCTAAACTACAGATTGAAGGTGGAACAGGTCTGGATTATGATTATTGCATAGCAACTAAGGCATTTGACCATCAGGCAATCTATTCAGATCTGCTATACTTCAAATATTACTTTTTGCGGGCACTCAAACTTCCTTATGATAAAAATCTTCTTTTGAATGATTTTGAAATGCTGTGTTATTTTCTGATGCAGGAAAAAAACAGGTATTTCATGCATAGAGACTGCCAAAGCAGAAATGTAATGGTAAAGGATGATAAGGTTTACTTTATCGATTACCAGGGAGGTATGAAAGGGGCTCTGCAATATGATGTTGCTTCAATGTTATGGCAGGCCAAAGCATCACTACCCTACGACTGGAGAGATGAACTTGTCAATTATTACTTTGACAAAGTAAATGACTTGTTAGGCAATCAGCTAAACAGGAAAGATTTTCTGGACAACTACCATGGTTTTGTTCTCATCAGAATGTTGCAGACTCTCGGTGCTTACGGTTACAGAGGATTATTTGAGAGAAAGCCACATTTCATCAGTAGTATTCCTTTTGCATTAAGAAATCTTAAATGGTTTCTGGAAAATAAAACCATCCCAATTCGTTTGCCTGAATTACAGAAGGTATTAAACGAAATGGTAGATGATGAAATAATCAAAAGGTTTGAAAATATAAAAGCCGACAGCAACAGCAAGCTCACTGTAAAGATCAATAGTTTTTCCTATAAACAGGGGATACCGGAAGACCTCAGCGGGAATGGCGGAGGCTTCGTTTTTGATTGCAGAGGTATTCTTAATCCCGGAAGATATGATGAGTACAAAAAACTTACCGGCAGAGATAAAGAGGTGCAGGACTTTTTACTTTACAGAACGGAAATGCCGGTCTTCCTGCAGCATGTTTATAGTATGGTAGACATAAGCGTGACAGATTATCTGAAAAGAAATTTCGAAAGTCTGATGGTAAGTTTTGGCTGTACAGGTGGGCAACACCGCAGTGTATATGCTGCAGATTCGCTGGCTAAACACCTTAAACAAAAATTTGGTGTAAAAGTGGTGGTAAAGCATTGTGTGCAGGATGCCAAAAACTGGATAAATTAATGAGAAGTTTAAAGTTTATAGTTGAAAGTTCAAAGTGGGTCCTTTCAACTTATTCTTTAAACTTTTAACTTTAAACTTTTAACTCCCTGATGAAAGCAATGATATTTGCAGCCGGATTAGGCACCCGGTTAAAACCATTTACAGAGAACCATCCGAAAGCTCTTGCTGTCGTAAATGGAAAATCACTTTTAGAAAGAAATATTGAATACCTGAAAAGTTTCGGCTTTAATCAGTTTGTCATAAATGTACACCACTTCCCAGAACAGATACTGGAGTTTTTAAAATCAAAAAATAATTTCGGTTGTAATATTCAGATTTCCGACGAAAGCGATTTTTTACTTGAAACAGGAGGCGGATTAAAAAAGGCTTCAAACTTTTTAAAGGGCGACTCCCCTTTTCTGGTTATGAATGTTGACATACTTACCAACCTTAACATCACCAAACTTATTGATTATCATAAAAGCAACAATGCTCTTGCCACACTTGCGGTTACAGACAGAGTATCTTCAAGGTATTTTTTATTTAACTCCAATAGCGAGCTATGTGGATGGAAAAACGAAAAAACCGGTGAAGAGAAAATAATTAAACCATTGCAAGAACTTTCAGCTAAGGCCTTCAGTGGTATTCATGTTATAGAACCGGAAATTTTTGAGTTAATGAAGCAGGAAGGAAAATTTTCTATTGTAGATGTTTACCTGGAATTGTGTAGCAAATATACCATTGCCGGTTACGACCATTCATCAGATACACTCATAGATGTCGGAAAACCTGAAGCAATAGATAAAGCAGAGAAATTATTTATTTAATATTTCTCCACCAGAATTTAGAAACCCTTTCCTCTGTGATTTTAAAACTCTCTCCCATCATAGGAGTCAAAACCTTTACATTATTTTTGTCTGCCGCCTGCAACAACTTCTCAATAGGATCCGTCCATCCATGTAAGGCCAGAGAAAATTTAGCCCAATGGACAGGAAAAAGTACTTCTGCTTTCAGATCTAATGAGGCTAAGGCTGTCTCTTCAGGCATCATATGGATAAACGGCCAGTTTTTATTATACTGCCCGCATTCCAGAATTGCCATTTGAAAAGGACCTAACCTTTCTCCAATCTCCTTAAAATGAAAATCGTAACCTGAATCACCGCCGATAAATATTTTATAATTACCAATTTTTAATGCATATGAACTCCACAATGTTGTATTTCTAGTCAATCCTCTTCCGGAAAAATGTCTAGCCGGCGCAGAGGTAATCGAATCTGAATCATTTAATACCTGAGATTGCCACCAATCGAGTTCAATAATAACATCTTTGTTGTATCCCCATTTAATAAAATATTCTGAAACACCCAAAGGCACAATTACCTTTTTCACTTTAGCTTTTATGGTTTTAATGGTGCTTTTATCAAGATGATCATAATGATCATGAGATATAATCAGAAAATCGATTCCCGGAAGATCATCTGTAGAATATTCATCAGTAGTGGCAAATTTCCTGGGTCCTGCAACAGGTACAGGAGAAACGGTATTGCTGAATACAGGGTCTACCAAGAATGTTTTACCGGCAAATCTGATCAGATATGTAGAATGTCCGAACCAAGTTATGACCGGCACATCAAAGTCTATTTTACTTATATCCTTTTTTATGAAAGGCAGTTTGGTTTTAGGCTTGCTATTCTTGTCCTTGTTAAATGTAAAATCATAAATCATTTTACCCATTCCTACACCTTCAATACTTACAGGAGTTGGAGATAAGTTATGAAATTTTCCGTCACGAAAATTGGGCGAACTGTAACCGGATTTTTTATTTTCCTGTGCCGCCCCTGAATATGCCATACAGATTAAAAATATAGTATTAACAAGAATTCTGTAAAAACTCATTTAATAAAAATAAAAAAACATGTCCGGAAGAACATGTTTTTTACAATAAATATAAATATCTTAATCCTGTTCGATTAGCTGATCACTTTTACATTTACTGCATTCAGTCCTTTTCTTCCCTGCTGCACATCAAATTTCACATCATCGTTTTCTCTTATTTCATCAATAAGTCCACTCTGATGTACAAAAATCTCTTCGGTTGAATCTGATACTTTAATAAACCCAAATCCTTTTGAGTTATTAAAAAATTTTACTTTACCTTTTTTCATTAAATTAAATTGTAATAAATAGTTAATGTTGGCTTCCATTTTAGGAAGTTCAATTCATAACTTTTACAGGCTTCGATTGTTTGAAAAGATCCGATCTTTTTATATAAAATCTTCAAAGAGTAATTTTTTAATAACTTATATAATTACCATTTACCTTTGCACTAATATAAAATTAATACAATTACTACGAGAAATATTATTAGAAACTTGATAATACCGCTGATATAATAAGTACGCCAACCACCATTTAAACAAATACAAAACAGGTAGTTAAAGATATAATTTGGTTTTAGTCGCAAATTATCTTGAATTAATCCCATTTTTTCTTATTTTTACCATCTCGGAAAATCACAAATTGAGTATGAAAAACAAACTACTTTTAGCCTTTACTATTTTCATTTCCATGGCAGGCCAGGCTCAACCACCTGTGAAAATCTGTACATGGAAAAACAATGCTACCGGATGTTATAACATCATTCACGATGATTTCGGTGACTATGGAGTAATTGGAATTATTAATTATGCTGACACTATGGCTCATAACAGAGGTATCAAAATTACCTTTGGAGCAATTTCCGGCTCTTGTGAAGCAAATAACGCTTACCCAAGAGCTAAGCAGATGATTGAACAAAGGGGACATGAAATCATCAATCACTCACACACTCATTCATGTGCGGTAACAAATGAGAACTGTGGTGGCATTGGTCCAAATCACGGTTGGGCTGTTCCTGGTTCTACATTAAAGCTTGATCAGGAAATTGACAGGAGCACCACCTCTATTGCTACCAATACCGGTTATACACCACGATATTACATTTACCCTTATGATCAGTTTAATGAAACTGCCAATGAATATTTGAAAACCAAAGGATATATAGGTTCAAGAACGGGGCCATACAATCAGGCTGCGCCAGCCAATTTCACTCCCGATGCAGAAGGCTTCTTCAGGTCACACTTGGTGGTAGATGTGGTTAATAACGTTGCTGTAAATCTTAACTCCAGGGTTGATGAAGCTATAAACACCGGAGGATGGGTCAACAGAGAGTTGCACAATGTTGGCAATTCCGGATGGGGCCATGTGACGGTAGATAATTACAGAACCCATTTGAATTATGTAAAATCCAAAATGGATTCAGGGGAATTATGGGTAGGTACCATCAGCGAAATTTTAACCTACAGAATTCAGAGAATGGTTTATACCCCTGTGGCCTCAGTCAATAATGGTACCATCACTGTAAACTGGAATTCTACAGGATCCATAAATGTAGCCAATTACCTGCAACCCCTGCATTTCAAATCACCAATTACGCTGGAAGTGGACATCAGTTCTTATCCTGGAAACTACACTGTTACACAAAACGCCAATGTAATCCAGGATAGATTTGTAAAGAATAACAGGCTTTATGTAAATGTATTTCCTCACCTCGGGCCGGTGGTTTTAAGTCCGCAAACATGTCCAGTTTGTATCGTCTCACATCCGCAGAACACTACCATTAATTCCGGAGCAACGCTTACTCTTTCTGTGACTGCACAAGGTACCGGAAACCTGAGTTATCAATGGTATAAGGGCGGAACTATAATAACCGGTGCAACCTCAGCGACATACACGGTCAACAATACAAACTCCAGTCATGCAGGAACTTATCATGTTGTTGTAAGTAACGGTGTAAACACTGCTACCTCCAACAATGCCGTTGTAACTGTTCACACCCGCACTCCATTTGCAAATAACGTTATCCCGGGAAGAATTCAATCTGAAAATTTTGATGCAGGTGGACAGGGAATAACCTATAACGAGTCTACAGGTACTAACCAGGGAAATACAAGTTACCGTTCTGAACCTGTAGATATTGAAAATTGCACTGAAGGAGGTTACAATGTTGGTTATATCACGAATGGAGAATGGTTGGAATACAGTGTGAACATTGTTTCTTCGGGTTGGTACAGATTTGGCTTCAGAATTGCCTCACAAAATGTTGGTGGTACCAACGGTTCATTTAACCTGCAAATGGGCGGAAACATCATTATCAATACCACTACTGTTCCTTACACAGGAGGATGGCAAACCTGGCAAACTGTACAATCTGATCTGGTATTTTTAAATGCAGGAACATCCATCATGAGGTTTACAGCTGCTACCGGTAATTTTAATATCAATTATATAGATGCTGCATTGGTTACCTCTACAACTTCTGATGTCAACGCTCAGAAACTAATCATTTACCCGAATCCGGTAAAAGACATTTTGTATTTCGGAGAAATCAACTCAGGAATTAAATCTGCCGAAATTGCCGATTTAACCGGCAAAGCTGTAAGATCAATCACCGAAAATGAGCTTATAAACCTTGATGTTTCTGACTTACAAAAAGGAATTTATCTCCTGAAAGCAGAAACGCAAAACGGTACCATGATTTCAAGGTTTGTGAAAGAGTGAGCTTAAAGCTAAAAGCTGAAAGCCTAAAGAATAAAGCTTAAAGTTAATTAATAACAGATTAAATAAAGTAATTACAAGAAAGTCATTCTGAACGAAAGGGAGGAATGACTTTTTCGTTTAAGAAATAACTTTTTAAATCTTTTAATTTATTATCTATCTTTAACCTTCATTAGAATCTCTAATTTGAATCTTTCAGCTTTATGCTTTTAACTTTGAACTTTAAACTTTAAACTCCTTTGAACTTCAGTTACCTACTTGATATTTCAAAAACTATTGCCGGAGAGTTATTCAAGCGATATCCAAACAGTTGGGAAGTGCTTCCGCATATAGAATCCTTTATTATCCAGTCTGCAAAAGATTTACCTTCGGATTTTGAGCAGATTCAGGAAAATGTATGGGTAGCAAAAAACGCTAAAATTGCCCAAAGTGCTTCTTTGATCGGTCCTGTTATAATCGGATATGAAACCGATATCAGACATTGTGCTTTTGTAAGAAACAATGTTATTATTGGCAACCAAGTAACTGTCGGTAATTCCACGGAAGTTAAAAATGCCATATTATTCGATAATGTAGAAGTACCTCACTATAACTATGTGGGTGATTCAGTGTTAGGATTTAAAGCTCACATGGGTGCAGGTTCTATCCTGTCAAACTTTAAATCTACAAAAGATGAGATCCATGTGGTCACAACAGAAGGAATTAAAATAAAAACCGGTCTTAATAAATTCGGTGCTATACTTGGAGATTATGCAGAGATAGGATGCAATGCAGTACTTAATCCTGGAACAATAATCGGCAGAAATTCTATTGTATATCCATTGTTGTCAGTCAGAGGAACTGTTCCTGATAATCATATTTTAAAGAAAGAAAATGTATTAATAAAAAGCGGGGAAAAATAACAATATGTTTATTACATTTTTAGGAGCTGCAGAAACCGTTACCGGATCTAATTTTTTACTGGAAACGAAGAATGAAACAGTTATGATTGACTGTGGTTTATTCCAGGGACTGAAAGAACTCAGGTTACGCAACAGGGAAATTCCTGATGTTGATTTCAACAAACTGAAGAATATCATCATCACGCATGCCCACCTTGACCATACCGGCTACCTACCTGCAATGGTGAAAGCCGGTTTTAAAGGGAAAATTCACCTCACCGGTCCTACAGCAACTCTTGCTGCACTCGTTCTGAAAGACAGCGCTAAAATACAGGAAGAGGAAGCCGAAAATGCAAACAAAGAAGGATATTCCAAACATTTACCTGCCACGCCACTTTACACTTTAGAAGATGCAGAAGCAGCCATCTCTATGTTTGAAATCCATCAGGAAAATCAGGTATATTCAATTGGTGATATCAATTTTAAATTCAGATTCAATGGACATATACTTGGCAGCAGCTATGTAGAAATACAGGCAGAAGGAAAGAAAATTATTTTCTCAGGTGATATAGGCAGGAATCATTCTCTATACCTTGATCCTCCTACTGTACCTGATGATGCAGATTATCTGATTTTAGAATCAACATACGGAAATAAAAACCATCCGGAAATTGATCCGGAAACCGAGCTTGCATCTATTATTGCTGAAGCCGACCGAAAAAAAGGAAATCTGCTTATTGCAAGTTTCTCAATAGGCCGAGCTCAGGAGCTTCTCCTTTTAATAAACCGATTAAGAAAATCCAATAAAATACCAAAACTACCTATAGTATTTGACAGTCCTATGGGAACAGAGGCTACAGCTGCTCTGTTTGAATTTCCTGAATGGCAAAAGCTGGATCCTGAACATTTTGTCGAACTGAATAATGATGTCTTTTATGTAAAAGGTCTGGATGAAACCTATGATATTATTCACAGAGTTAATCAGAAAATAATTATTGCCGGCAGCGGGATGGTCACCGGAGGAAGAATATTACATTACCTGAAAGAATATATACAGGACAAAAGACATACTCTTCTTCTTGTGGGTTATCAGGGTGAAGGTACAAGAGGCAGGGCCTTAATTGATGGTGCCCAAGAAATTAAATTCTTCGGAAAATATTATCCTGTAAACATCAATATAGTTCAGATGGAATCCCTCTCTGCTCATGCTGACCAGCAGGAATTATTGGATTGGGTAAAGGGTTTTAAGAAGAAGCCTCAAAAAATATTCTTAGTCCATGGGGAAATACAGGCAATGGAGGTATTAAAAGATAAATTGGCACAAATGAATATTAATGCTTTCATACCTAAACATTCTGAACGGATAGAAATTTAATATTCCGTTAAATTAAAAGCATGATCTATCTTGAATTTTAATATTAACAGCACAGATCTTCCGGTTAGGGAAATTATCCCTGATTTGAAATCCTCATTGGAGAAAAACAACACATTAATACTTTCAGCTCCTCCTGGCGCTGGGAAAAGCACCATTGTTCCATTGGCTCTACTAAATGAACCTTGGCTTCATGAAAAGAAGATTTACATGTTAGAGCCTCGCAGGCTTGCTGCAAGGACAATAGCAGAATATATGGCTTCCTTACTAAGTGAAAAAAAAGGAGAAACTGTCGGATACCGTATCCGTTTTGAACAGGCAATCAGTGACAAAACAAAAATTGAAGTAGTAACAGAAGGCATCCTTTCGCGTCTTCTACAAAAGGATCCCTATCTTTCTGAGGCCGGCCTGGTAATATTTGATGAATTTCATGAGAGAAGTATTCATGCTGATGTAGCAATGGCTTTATGCAGAGAGACGCAGCAAATACTGCGACCTGATTTAAAAATTCTTGTAATGTCCGCGACCCTGAACATTCCGCATCTTACTAAAACATTAAATGCACCTGTTGTTGAAAGCCGCGGTAGACAATACCCTGTATCAATTAAGTACTCAGGTAAAGCTGATGATATGCTGCTTCCGGAACTTACAGCCAGGGCAGTTATGCAAGCAATAAAAGAAAATACAGGCGATTGTCTGGTATTCTTACCGGGCAAGGCAGAAATAAAAAAATGTGAAGGGATACTTAAAGGGCAAGCTAAGAGTTTTTCAATTCATCCATTATATGGCGAGTTACCCCCAGGCAGGCAATATGCAGCCATTATGCCTGACAAAAATGGTAAAAGAAAAATTGTACTTGCCACTTCTATTGCTGAAACCAGTTTAACTATAGAAGGGATAAAAATAGTAGTGGATTGTGGCTTTTCAAGAGTGTCTAAGTTTGATGCTCGTACAGGTATGTCAAAGCTGATTACCATAAAAGTATCTAAAGATTCAGCTGACCAACGTGCCGGACGAGCCGGTAGATTAACTCCGGGCGTTTGTTACCGTATGTGGTCAGAGGCTGATCATATCGAACTATCAGAGCACCGCACTCCAGAAATACTTGAAGCAGATCTTGCCTCACTTGTTCTTGAAATGTCTCATCGTGGAATAGCGGATATAAGAGGACTAACCTGGCTTAATCCACCCCCTTCTGCAGCACTGAATGCTGCATCTGAATTACTTCATCAGCTGGGAGCCTTGGAAAACGGTAAAATCACGCATCACGGAAGACAGATGCATGATCTGCCATGTCATCCCAGGATCGCACATATGCTGTTAATGGCCAAATCAGGAAAAGCACTTTCACTTGCATGTGACCTGGCGGCGGTATTGGAAGAAAAAGATCCTCTCGGAAGAGAAGCAGGAGTTGACATCAATACCAGAATTGATGCATTGAGGACTTTCAGAATGGAGAAAGCGGAAAACAGAAAGCTTGATAAAATTGAAAAAGTATCTAAGTCTTATCGAAAACTTTTCGAAGTATCAGAAGATAACAGCTATGTCGATCCACAGCTTACCGGCGTGCTGCTTGCATATGCTTTTCCGGAAAGAATCGCATCGGCCAGGCCAGGTAATAATGCTTTATTTCAATTAGCAAACGGACAACTTGCTTCTTTTTCACATAAAGATGATCTGGCAAATGAACCCTGGTTATCTGTCGCTCATCTGGACGCACGCGAAGGAACCGGAAAGATTTTCCTTGCATCTCCTTTAAATCCTAAAGATCTAAAACCGTTATTGAAAGAAAAAGAAGTGATTGAATGGGATCCTGATACAGGAGAATTATCTGCAGCACTTAATCTTTGCATTGGCAGTATAATTTTAAAGTCCACTTCTTTAGCAGCACCTGATGAATCCAAAAGAAGCCTGGCTATATCTGACTACATTCGTAAAGAAGGAAGCAAACTATTAACGTTTACAGAGGAAATAAAAGATTGGCAGGAAAAAATGTTAAAAGCACGGAGAAAGAATCCTCAGGAGGGAATACCTGATGTGAGTACTCCTGCCCTATTAGCAACAAACCATGAATGGTTGCTACCTCACCTGACAACAGTGAAAACTAAAAATGATCTAAATAAACTGAATCTTTTTAAAATTCTTACCAACTCATTTAGATCATTTGCTTAAAGCTATTTTTTTCCCAGCTTAAGTTTGCCATAGAACGAAATAACCAGAGGAAAATTTCATGGGACTAAATCAAATTATTATTACAAAAAGGGAAAATAAATATTTTAACAACAAACATCTTGCAAGTTTATAAAACTAAGGCTAAAAGATCCTGATATCTAATATTTAATAATGATTAGTTTCTTTAAACACAATCTTCATTTATCAGAAAGTTAACACCTAAGTATATCAAAAAAAAATCCATTATCCCCATTTAGCTTCCACAATCAGAACCAGCATTTTGCAGTATCCGTATTTTTATTCTAAGGGCTTAATTAAAAGGTTAAGTAATAATAAGTTTCTTTTCTTAAAACAACATTAAAATTTTAAGAAATAAGGAAAAGAAATATAAAAATATCGGATTCATCGTTAATAAGTCTTAACCAGTACAACTATGGGCATTTTTGAAAAAATACAAACCAACTACAACAGCACAGAACATGAAATGTCTGTGGGAGAATATCTGAGTCTATGCAGAAAAGATCCTAAAGTGTATGCAAGACCGGCAGAAAGACTATTGGATGCTATTGGAGAACCTGAGCTGCTTGACACCAGAGAAGATCCTGTGCTTAGCCGTTTGTTTTCGAATAAAAAGATAAAAATATATCCTGCCTTCAAGGAATTCTACGGAATGGAAAATACTATTGAGCAGATAGTATCATATTTTCGTCACTCCGCTCAGGGACTGGAGGAGAAAAAACAAATTCTGTATCTGATGGGACCTGTTGGTGGAGGTAAAAGTTCACTTGCAGAAAAGATCAAACATCTGATGCAGGTTAATCCCATATATGTACTTAAGGCTGGTGATAAAATCAGTTCGGTATTTGAAAGTCCGTTAGGTTTGTTTGCAGATTATAAAAAAGAAATCGAAGAAGAGTATGGCATAGCTAGCAGATACATTCCTTTCTGCATGAGTCCATGGGCTGCTAAGAGACTAAAAGAATTTAAAGGAGACATCAATCAGTTTAAGGTAGTAAAAATGTATCCTTCCATCCAGGATCAGATAGCCATGGCTAAAACTGAACCTGGTGATGAGAACAATCAGGATATTTCATCCCTGGTAGGAAAAGTGGATATAAGAAAGCTTGCACAATTTCAGCAAAGTGATCCGGATGCGTATAGTTACACCGGTGGCCTTTGTTTGGGAAATCAAGGAGTAATGGAATTTGTAGAGATGTTTAAAGCTCCGATAAAGGTGCTTAATCCATTGCTTACTGCAACTCAGGAAGGCAACTATAAAGGTACTGAACCTATAGGTGCAATTCCTTTTGACGGTATTATCCTTGCTCACTCCAATGAATCTGAATGGGCAAAGTTCATGAATGATAAAAAGAATGAAGCATTTCTTGACCGTATTTATAAAGTGCAGGTTCCATATTGTCTGAGAGTGGATGAGGAAGTGAAGATTTATGAAAAATTGATCAGAGAAAGCTCTCTGAAAAATGCAATTTGTGCTCCCAAAACGCTGGATATACTGGCACAATTCGCCGTAATGACCCGATTGAAGGAACCTGAAAACTCTTCTTTATACAGTAAAATGAGAGTCTACAATGGCGAGACTTTAAAAGAAACTGATCCTAATGCCAAATCATATCAGGAATATAAAGAAGAAGCAGGCATCAACGAAGGCATGTCAGGAATATCAACGAGATTTGCTTTTAAAGTATTAAGTAAAGTTTTCAATTTCGACAGCGAAGAAATCGCTGCAAATCCTGTCCATTTACTTTATGTTTTGGAGGAAGAAGTGGTGAGGATGATGCTGGATAAAGACACAGAAGAGAAATATCTGAACATCATTAAATCAGTGCTTGCCTCAAGGTATGCCTCCTATATTTCTGATGAGATACAAAAAGCATATATTGAATCTTACAGTACTTACGGACAAAATATATTTGAAAAATATGTTGTGTATGCCGATCATTGGCTGCAGCAAAATGACTACAGGGACCCTGATTCAGGAGAAATGCTGAGCAGAGCCGTACTCAATGAAGAACTGGAAAAAATTGAAAAGCCTGCAGGCATTGCAAATCCTAAAGATTTCAGATCTGAAGTAAGCAATTTCTTCCTGAGATATAAAGCCAATAATAATGGCGAAAATCCTCGCTGGGATTCCTATTCAAAAATTAAGAATGTAATCGAAAAGAAAATATTCAGTAATACTGAAGATCTTCTTCCTGTGATTTCTTTCACTGCTAAGTCTAACTCTGAAAATGAGAAAAAGCACAATGATTTTGTAAATCGCATGCAGGAAAGAGGATATACCTTTAAACAGATCAGAATACTGGTAGACTGGTTTATGAGAGTGAGAAAGTCGATGGCTTAACTTAAAGCTTAGCGCTTAAAGCTCAAAGATAAAAGTAGTAGCAGCAAAAGTAAATAGTTTAAGATTAAGAATTCCTTATAAAATTCAATCAGCTTGAGTAATATTATAGACAGGAGGAAGAATCCTTCAGGGAAATCAATCAACAACCGTCAGCGCTTTCTGAAAAGAATAGAGGGGCAGATAAAAAAAGCTATACCTGATGTGATGAGTGGTGAAGGTATCAAAGACAGCACAAATGGTGGGGCAGTTAAAATTCCGGTGAAAGGAATAAAGGAGCCTTCTTTCCAGCATGATCCTGCTACGGGAAATAAAACTATTGTACGGCCGGGTAATGACCGTTTTACTGAGGGTGACAGAGTTCCAAAACCGGAAGGTGGCGGAGGAGGCTCCGGAAATGGAAAAGGATCTAACCAGTCCGGCAGCAGCCAGGATGAGTTTACCATTGTTCTAAGCCGCGAAGAGTTTCTCAAGTATTTTTTCGATGACCTTGAATTGCCTAATCTTGTAAAAGAATTTCTTGAAAGTACAGATAATCTTAAAAACCGCAGAGCCGGATATATAAAAGATGGAGTACCGTCAAGATTGAATGTAAAAACCACCTATCAGCAAGCGCTTGCAAGAAAGATTGCATTGCAGGGAGTATTCGAGCAAAAACTTAAAGACCTGCAGGAGCAGTTGCAAAAAGAAACAGATCCTGAGAAAATCAAACAGATCAAAGAGGAAATTGAATTAACCAAAAAACAAATCGAAACCATCCCCTATTTTGAGGATCTGGATTTAAGATATAATAATTTCGAAAAGGTGCCTTTTCCTGCAACATCAGCAGTGATGTTCTGTATCATGGACGTTTCTGGCTCTATGGGCTACCACGAGAAAGATATTGCCAAAAGGTTTTTCACCCTTTTATATTTATTTCTAACAAGACAATATGAAAATGTAGAGCTGGTTTTTATCCGTCATCATACAGAAGCAAAAGAAGTTGGTGAAGAGGAGTTTTTTAATTCATCCGAAACAGGTGGTACAATTGTAGCTCCTTCCCTTCTGCTTATGAAAAAGATCATCAATGAGCGGTACAATGAAAGAGATTGGAATATTTACTGCTGTCAGGCAAGCGATGGCGATTCCTGGTCTGATAATGACTCAAAAGAATGTAATGCTATTTTAAGGGAACAAATACTCCCATCGATTCAATACATGGCATATCTTGAAATCAATCAGAATAAAAGTAACAGCAGCTTATGGAGAGCTTACAGAAGTCTGGAAGATGATCAGAAGTTCAGCATGAGAAATATTTATGAAGCCAACCAGATATGGCCGGTATTTCAGGGTTTGTTCAGAAAAAGAGAAATAAAAGTTTAACGAAAGAAGATTTGAATACTAAAGAAACATATCGCAATTTATTCTGTCTTCCTACCTGGAATTACGAAACTTTGCTTGCTGCAGATGAAGTTACTGAACGGATTGGTAAAGAAGATCTGAAACTTAAAATCTATCCTAATCAGATCGAAATTGTTACTTCGGAGCAAATGCTTGATGCATATTCACTCATAGGGCTACCTACCTCTTATCCACATTGGAAATTCGGTAAAGATTTTGTGGTCAATCAGCAGAATTACAGTAAAGGAAGAACCGGCCTCTCCTATGAAATGGTAATTAATTCAAACCCATGCATAAGTTACAATATGGAAAACAACACCACAGCCATGATGGTGCTTGTTATCGCCCATGCCTGCCAGGGACACAATGCATTTTTTGCCAACAATTATTTCTTCAGAGAATGGACTTCAGCAGACTCCATTATTGATTATATGGTATTCGCCAGAAATTTCATTCTAAGATGTGAAGATGAATACGGACATGAAGAGGTTGAAATGGTTTTGGATGCCTGTCATTCTCTAATGAACCATGGTGTAGATAAATATAAAAAACCTTTGAAGCTTTCTGCACAGGAAGAAATACAAAGATTAAAGAAGTTGTCGGAAGCAAAAAGGGAAAGCTATAACGAACTTTGGAAAACGCTTCCTAAAGAAAGTAAGGCACTGAAATCTTCCGGTGGTAATTTCCCTCAGGAGCCAGAAGAAAATATCCTTTATTTTATTGAGAAAAATGCTCCTACGCTTCCAGCCTGGAAAAGAGAGATCATTAGAATTGTAAGGAAAGTGGCACAATATTTCTATCCGCAGGGTATGACAAAAGTGATGAACGAAGGCTTTGCAACTTTTGTCCATTATCATATCATAAACAAGATGTTTGAAGAAGGTTATCTGACCGACGGTTTTATGCTGGAATTTATGCATAGCCATAGTTCGGTGCTCTTTCAACCTGCTTATAACAGTCCATACTTTTCAGGACTAAACCCTTACACATTGGGTTTTAATATTTTCATGGACATAAAGAGGATTTGCCAGAATCCGACGAAAGAAGACAGGCAATGGATGCCCGGTCTGATCGGTAAAAACTGGTTGGAACAGGTGCATTATGCAATGGAGAATTTCCGTGATGACAGTTTCTTACTGCAATATCTATCTCCGAAAGTAATCAGGGATATGAAATTATTTGCTGTTGCAGATCTAGAAAAAGAAAAGGATTTCATTGTAAAGGCCATACACAATGAAAACGGCTATCAGCAAATCCGTGAAATAATGAGTGAACAGTATTCAAGAAGCAATTATGTACCGGAAGTGCAGATAGATAAAGTTGACATTCACACCACCAACAGATTATACCTCACCCATAATATGGTAAACGGTAAACGCCTGCATGAAGATGAAGCAGAAGAAACCATAAAGCATATTAACTTCCTCTGGGGATTCCCGGTAACGCTGTACTCCAGAAATAAACTTGGAGTAGTAGAAGATGTCTACAAAGTAGACTAAACCGTTTCCTTTGCAAAAGCCGAGCTGTTATGTTCTGAGAAGAACGAAAACTTCAGCTTAGGACGGTTCTCGATCTGAACATTAAGGCTCCAGGATGAATCTGCAAGAAATACCAGTCTGTCATCTTTATCATAAGCAATGCTATGCGCTTTCATTGAAATAAAATCTGCTAAAGCTTTCTTATCATCAGATTCTACCCAGCAGGCTTTATAAATATTCAATGGATAGAAATTGCAGGATGCGCCATATTCATGCAACAGTCGGTATTGAATTACGTCAAACTGAAGTTCACCTACCGTTCCGATAATCTTTCTGTTTCCGGGTTGCTGAATAAACAACTGAGCAACGCCTTCATCTGACAACTGTCTTATACCTTTATCAAGTTGTTTTGATTTCATCGGATCAGCATTTACCACCTCTCGGAAAATCTCGGGAGAAAAGCTTGGAATACCTTTAAACATCAGTTCTTCACCTTCAGTCAATGTATCGCCAATCTTAAAGTTTCCTGTATCATATAATCCTACCACATCTCCCGGATATGCTTCTTCCAGAATGCTTTTATCCTGTGCCATAAAGGTCACCGGCGAACTGAATTTAATTTTCTTGTTCAGGCGCACATGGTGAAAGAATTTATTTCTTTCAAACTTTCCTGAGCAGATTCTGACAAATGCAATTCTATCCCGGTGTCTCGGATCAAGGTTAGCATGGATTTTAAATACAAAACCTGTAAAGTTCTTTTCTGCAGGATCTACTTCTCTTTTGTTGGTAGGCCGGCCTACAGGAGTTGGAGCGATTTCAATAAAGGTCTCCAGCAACTCTTTCACACCGAAATTATTGTAGGCACTACCAAAAAACACTGGAGCCAAATTTCCTTTTATGTATTCCTCTCTGTTGAAAGGTTCATAAACGCCCTGAATTAGTTCAACATCCTCTCTGAGTTTGGCAGCATATTTTCCTATTTGCTGATCGAGCATGGGGTCATTCAGGTCCTTAATTTCCATTACATCTTTTTCGATGCTGGTTTTATTGGGACGGAAAAGATACAAGCTTTGGTTATAGACGTTATAAACACCCTGGAAAGTGCTTCCCATACTGATAGGCCAGCTTAATGGCTGTACTTTAATATTTAGCTTTTCCTCCAGCTCATCCAGCAGATCGAAAGGGTCTTTTCCTTCCCTGTCCAGTTTATTGATGAAAACAATAACCGGAGTATTTCTCATTCTGCAGACCTCCATCAGCCTCTCAGTTTGTGCTTCCACCCCTTTTACACAGTCAATAACCAGGATAACGCTGTCAACAGCTGTCAAAGTCCTGTAAGTATCTTCAGCAAAGTCTTTGTGACCGGGAGTGTCCAGAAGGTTAATTTTTACTCCGTTGTATTCAAAACCCATTACGGAAGTTGCCACCGAAATACCTCTCTGCTTTTCAATTTCCATAAAGTCTGAAGTTGCAGTTTTCCCTATTTTGTTGGACTTTACAGCACCTGCTGTCTGGATGGCACCACCAAATAACAGGAATTTTTCAGTAAGTGTTGTCTTTCCGGCATCGGGGTGGCTGATAATGGCAAAAGTTTTACGTTTATTGATTTCTGATAAATAACTCATTGATGATAAAGGGAATTGAATTAATGGATAATCATGAGACCTTCGCAAATTGCGGGGAAGATGATAACGGCGTTAAAGCGGCGTATTGGCAATATGAAGGACAGCTCTCATTTTGTCGCAAGGTATAAAATCTATACCTTAAGACAAAACAGAGCATTTAAAAATTCCCGATCTACTCTTTAATAAATTTAATTACTTTGGATTCATCCTGTTTACCGATTTCAATAAAATAAACCCCTTTAATAACAGAACTTATGTCCAAACCATCTCCGGATTTCATCCGCTTTTCCAATATGGTTTTGCCTAAGGCATCTCTTATAGTAAGTTTATATTCACCTTGTTCTCCAGAATGCAGGAACAATTTATCTGAACCGGGATTTGGGTATAATTTAAGATCAAAAAACTTTTCACTCCAAGCACCGGTAACCGGGGAATCAGTTGGTATCTGTATCATGGTAACAGATAAGCTTGGTGCGGTAAATTCAATAGAAGCTTCTGTTATATTAAAAGTCAAATTTTGCAGAGCATTTGAAGTTTTAGAGTTAAAAGTTTCTGTGGAGGGCAAACCTGAAATTCTAAAGCCATTTACAACAGAAGCCGATGGAATATAATTATTAAGATTGATTCTTACTGGTCTGGAATTACTTTTATCTCTGTTTACAATTGCAATCATTAAAGAATCACCGTCGGCAGACACAGATGAATAACCTGAGACAAAAGTTTCATTATCAGAAGTTGTTTTAACGGCAATCTTTCCGAAATAATTACTAAACAAGTTAAGTATTTCCCATTGTCCGGTATACCAGTCCCATGGAGTAAAAATCTCTACCCCGTTGTTAGCAAAAGTTCCAAGATGTGAAGCATACCAGCATGATACAACATTTGGATTTGTATTAATAGCTCCGCATTCTGTAACTCCGAAAGATACCTTATGATCAGTTCCCATATATTTAGTTAGCCAATCTTCACATCTTCCGAAAAAGTATTCTTTGTTAATATTATTATCCCAGCCTGAAGTGCCTGATAACTTTACACCGTTTGCCTGAGGATAGATATAATCCCGGTCGAACCATACCCGGTGTAATTGTAAAGTAAGATCAATATTCGATTGTGTATTTGGATAAAAATGAACAGCCAGAACATCCAATAGTTTAATACCGGAAGCATTCTGTTCTTTTGCAATTTTCTTTATAAAATATTCCATCCAGCAATATTGGTTACCATCGTCCGGATCTGTAACCTTTGTATTATTCCAGGCATACCATTGCCATTCGTTAGGTGAAATAGGACCTATAAGTTTTATATCCGGATATAACTCCCGGGCTTTTTTAGCGACAGTAATATACTTTTCCAGATATTGATCTGCGGTTATTGCACCAATGGCATCATCATGAGTGTACTGCCAGATCTCCGGCTCATTATCCATACTCCAATACTTTAACCTCTCCATATTATATCCTAAAGTATTTTTCCAATAAGGAATAATTGCCGTGGTAGAGTCCGCAGGCCAGTTCATCAGATAAAGATCAGGGTTTCCGTTACCGGCATCAGGTCCGCCTCCTCCTGCCCAGTTGTTTGTGACGCCTGACCAATATTGAGAATTGTTATAAGCCCAATCATTGAAATTGTATTGATTGGAGGAAGCTACTTTACCTAATAATTGGAAAGAAAATAATCCCATCGTATTACCGGTTTGATTTAGTAATACGGAAGCCTTATAATCCCAATCCTGAGAGTAAACATTATTATACCAGTCAGGATGGCTTGTAAGCTTTCTTTTCCAGTTGTATTTGGTACTGTTATTTCCATTGCCTTCTCTGAACATTCTTAATCCTGCATCTCTGTATCTGGTAAGGTTAGTTAAGGTAGTAGGTTGAGAAGGATTCCCGGATAGATTATTATTTCTTCCGTAAATCCAAGGTGATATAGGCTTCCTTTCCAAAGAAGGATCAACTGATAAGTTTACAGTTTGTGCGAAATAGCAATGAGATGAAAAAAAAAATAGCAAAAAAAATGAGATTGATTTCATAGAAAATTTTTAGGTGGTTAAATGAAAAAATCCAAAATGATCAAATTAACCTTTGATCATTTTGGTGAAGTAAATTTTATCCTTGATTCTAATCTGAACAAGATACATGCCTTCAGCAAGTTCCTCTCCAAGTTCAAATTCCTTGCTGCTTGACCCGTTGAGAAATGCAAGAGGTTTTCCAGAAAGATCCAGAACCCTTATTTCCACCTCAGCATAAGAAGGCATAGAAACCTTAAGCCTGGTTGTTTTGGTGAAAGGATTAGGCGCAAGATGGATGGTCGGCTCATCCCACACGACAGAAATTACATTGCTAAATTCTTCGGAACCATCCTTATCAACTTGCTTCAATCGGTAATAATTAACTCCAATTGCAGGATTCTCATCCATAAAATTATAGGTTAAAACTTTGCTGCTGTTACCGGCAGCAGGTACTGATCCAATTGTGCTGAATCCTGATTCAGGATTAGATGACTTCTGAATTTCAAAAAATTTGCTGTTGCTTTCAGATGCAGTGCTCCAGTTTAATATTGCACTGCCGTTAACTAATTCACCTCCGAAACTGAATAGAATTACAGGAGTCGGAGTTTCACAGCCTCCTACCCTTGCGATTACCGGTAAGCGGTCACAAGGACTACCGGTCTGGATATTCCAGTCGTAGAAATACATATATTCATTTGCCCCGCTACCACCAGACTCACCGGTGATTGAAACAATCGGGCTTGCGCAGCTAGGATAACAATAATTATAAGAAGCAGGTCCGGCACTCCATAATGGATCGCCGTTGATTGAGCCTTTGCTTGTTAATCTCATTCTCAGGTTAGGCCCCCAGGCAGATTCAATATTAAATCCGGTAAAGTTAAACTGTATCAATTGTCCATTACCTGTTGTAACTGTAGTGGCGTTGGATGTAAATGTCCTGGCGGGAACTAAAGGATTTCCTGAACCATCCAGGACTTCAACTGTAATTTGTCCGGACCCATCCGAATAAATGTTCCATGGAATTTTAAAAGAGTTTATAGTAAAATTGGAATGAGCTGTAAAATGAAGCTGATTTCCTGCGCTTATTCCCCAGTTGGTGCCGGCCCCTAATGTTGTTGCAGGACCTACATTACCTGCCGCTGCATTCATATTCTGAACATAGAAGGTGGTAGTGGTTGAAACAGAGGTTGAAAATGTCAATGTACCTGTACCTCCTGCCAATGGTGAACCACCAGTTGCCGTACTATACCAGTTGTAGTTAGTTCCGCTGGCGTTGGTTATAGACAAATTAGCTACACCTGAGCTATTAATACAAGCATCGACAGGAGTAGGATTATTGCTGGTAATTCTTATTGTATCTGAGTTGGTGCATGAGCCTGCAGTAGCCACAAGTCTGTAAAATCCGGGTACTCTTGCCATGTTATAAGTAGAAGATGTAGCTCCATACAGATTACTATAAGGTCCTGCAAGGCTTGTTGAAAATTGCCATTGCCATGTTGTTCCTGCAGGGAATGAAGATGTATTGGATGGAGCCAGATTTACAAAAGCCGGGCTGCATAATGCTGCAGGATCAGGGCCGAGATTTGGCTTTGAAATTACATTTCTTATCCATATTGTATCTCTCTTTGTACAAGGTCCACCTGCATATGAAGAATCTCTTTCTACAATGTAACCACCAAGAGAGTTAGCATTGTAAGTCTGACTTGTTGCTCCGGCAATCAAAGTTTTGGTAGCACCATTCCAGGTATACCATCTGTAGCTGATTGATCCACCGGCAGCACCTGCATTGGCATTTAATGTAACAGGCAATGTCGTTCCGGAGCAGGTTGAAAGGTCTGGTCCTAAATTGGGCTGTCGGCAAGTTGCACAGCTGATATTAAACGGAGAAAGCCTTTCATTAATAAAAGCAAGAGCTCCGACCAGACCTGCGTTGTAATCAACACATACTTCAGAATTTACATAATCATTTCTGTCGTCATTGTAAGTTCCGTCTCTTTGTCCACCTACCAGGGCGCCAAGCTGCCTGTTCTTTGCCGGTATGGTAATTACAGTTGCGTTGCCGGGATTATCATCTCGCAAGTATGCATTTCTATGGTGAGGATATTGAGGAGTAATATAAGGACCGCCTGCGGCTGGTTCAAATCCGACAATGTATGATCTTTTAGGTCCATTCTTACCCATGATATAATCAACATCATTGTAAATAGCATTGAGAACAGCGGCAGTGGTATTGTTATTTAATTTAGAATATAGCGCAATCAAGAAGGCAGCGTTACCATTGTATCTGAGTCGTCCCCATGTTCCATATGCAGTATAAACTCCTGCCCCGTTTCTGCTTCCTGCAGCGAGGTAATGTCCGGTAATTCTGTTGTTGAACCTTGTTAATGCTGATGCATTACCTAATTTGGCAAGATTATACAGGCCAAGCTCACCGTGATTTGCATAGTCAAAAGACCAGCCTACATTATGACTAACCCCCGCTTCATGTGTGAATGCCTCTGTTCTGTAAGCTGCATTATTGGTAGTCCAATATAATTCTGCACAACAGCTGACAAATGCATCTCTTGCATCTCTGGCTGCAGGATAAAAACCACCAAAGCATGTACCTGCTACATTTCCGGTTCTTGTTCTGGCATAGTTATATGCATTAACAGCATGGGTTAAGCAAAGCGCAGCATAAGCCGCATCATATGGTTCATAAAGTCTGGCCATCAAAGCAAGAGTGGCCCCTGCATGCGCAGCCATCGATCCGTCATTGGGATTTTTACAGGAAGGTCTGCGGGCACCGGGAGTCCCATTGTCATTGTTTCCACCATTATTTACATCGTTTGTCTGCATTTTTACCGCAGTTTCCCAACGACAGTGATCCCCAGGACAACCTCCGTTACCTACCTGATACCAGAAAGTGGTTCCGTTAGGCGTACATTTAATAAAAAAATCAGTGGCATGCTTAACTTCCTCCAAAACATCCGGAATACAGTTGGGGTCATGACCAGTTCCTTCATAATTGTACTGACCGCTATTTTTATAACCGGTATATTGATAAGTATACCAATCACCATATCCGGCAGGAAATTCAGAATATCCTTTTAAAAGTACATATGCGGAATAAAATTGTGTCTGTCCGAATTTTACATGGTCACCACAGTCATGCCATCCGCCTGATAAATCCACATTATCTGTTGTATTTCTATCTGCCCTGAATGCCAAACCCCGGATGGCTTCATTGCCACCTGTATGAAGGTGGTTGTGAAGCGTCCAATTGTGTTCACCTGATCTTTGTGCTCCGTAAAACCTTGTGGTCATCCACAAAGCTTTGCGGTAATCGTTAAGAGTAAATGTTTGTGCAAACGTAGATTCAAAAAATCCAACAAACAGTAATACTATAACTAAAAAGGGAGTTTTATTCATTAGTTTAGTTCAGTTTGTTTATATGCCAATAAAATTATGTAATTTCTTTGATAAAGACAATAATTTAGATCATTTAACTTAAAAAAAATGTTTTTGTTTAATGTTTTCTGGTTTTTGTTATATACAAGAAATTGAATTATTATACGATAAATTATTGTTAAAGATTTGAGTTTCCTGTATTTAATTTATATTTTATATAAATATTTTAAATTAAAGAGAATCTAAAAATTTTTGATACCGATGAAAGAATTTCTATGATAAACGCATTGGTTTTAATAATTGCTTTTTCTTACCGGGTTGGAAGAGGGATTTCTGCTGCTTTGGAAGACCTGTTTAAAAAAGAAAAGGAGTCGCTGGTTTTTATGGTGGATGAATCTTCAACTCGGAGTGCAAAGGAAAAATCTGCAGTTTCTATTATGCCTTATTGGGTTAAACACAACAGGAATTTTGTGGAGGCTAAATTAATTTCACCGGAATCCTCATCAGGAACCGAAATAATCTTAACTGAAAACCCGGATTTAGGATCTTTTAAAATATACCTTAATTGATTTTTATAAATCCTCCTTCTCATAACCACCCATGCAATCTAGACAAGCATTAGCAAAGGCATCATATTCATCATAGGCAGCGCCGGGAATACCAAAAAGGGTAATAACTCTATCAATTCTGATTATTTGCCCGGTATCAAGCTCAAGGAACATACCCTGATTTTGAATTTCCTCCAACTTCAATATCTTTCCATAAGCTTCGCAGATGTTTTCTTCTTTACAGAAATAAAAAATTTTCCCGGACTTTGCTTTGATGATCTCTTCCTCGATAACCTCTCTATACTCCCACGGAACAGGTAAATAGGATGAATCTTCCATAGAATGAATTCTTTTTTTTTATAACAACTAACCAATTAAAAAGGTGTAGGCAATCATAATCTAATAACTTAATAGGAATTTTAAATCAATATACAGGAACTAATCCTTCATCATAAACGATCTTTTCTATTTTTCCAAAATCAGGAAATGTCTTAATGCAACCGTCATAATCACACGACCAGCTTCCTTCCACCTCTTCTTGTTTAGAACCACGTTCTATCCTATTCTGCCCAATTGCATCTGCTGTATAATATGTAGTGATTACTGTTTTCTTAGCATAATAACTTCCTCTTCCTTTACATCTTGGACATGGCACCAATACTTTTCTAGGAATTTTTCCAATTTGGTACCGTTGATTTTTAGGATTCAGTTGGTGTGCCTTATCATAATCTGCAATAGCATTACCAAATTTTTTCAACACATTGTAATTGTGAGCACGCTCATAATAATATCTATCATTATTGGGATTGAGATTAATAAGTTTAGTAAGGTAAAAGATGCGAGATTCAGGTGGACCACTTTGATAGAGTCTTTTAAAGGTTTCTTCGTCTTTATAATAACAACGTGCATACTCAATAGAATTTTTATCCTTAACTTTCAACCCGATCTCATCATATTGTTTATTAATAAATTCAAGTTTGGATACTAAACTATCTGTTGCTTTAATTTTATCAATCATTTTCAGGTCTTCCTTTTCCTTATCAAATAACTGTTTAGAATTAAAATATTTCGCTCTTGCCTGATAGGTACAGATTAAGTATGGACATAAATTTATTGCCTCATTGTAATAGGTAAGTGCATTCGCCTGATTTCCGTAAAAAACCTCACCCTCTCCTTCAAAGAATTTTAATATTCCGTCCTTTACACCAGATTCAAATTTATATTTTTTTGCCCAAGCCTCCTCCCATGCCTTTTTTTCTTGATCTGCCAACAACTGCCTTTGAATATGAAGATTATCCATTGATTTTTTTGCATCTTTATACCATCCATTGATTTTTTCCCAGGTTTCTCCGTTGTTTCCGGATCTATATAGAAAACCATTAGACACCAGAAACAAATACTTATCATTTATTGCATAATCAGATATAAAATAATTTTTGGGAAGATCCATTGGCAAATTCAACTTTGTCATTGTATTACCCATATCAGGAGAAAAATAAAGGTCATCTACAATATGGCCGATGATTCTTGTACTATCAATTTTGAAGCCGGAAAGCCTGGTATTATTTATGAGCACAGGAACATTAAGTCCATTATAATGGTACATGCCACTAATAAAGGATTTTTTCTTTCCTTGTGCAGAAGTAAAGTAAACATCATTACCTTCAGACTCTCCATGAACAAACCAATTAAATTGTGTTCCCAAATCTTTAATTTGCCAGGTATCACCATTATCCATACTGGAATATACATTCTTGGCGGAAAAAGCTAATAAACCATTATAGGTATTAGTGATAAATTTAATTTGCTCATTAATATTAATTTTGGGTTCCAACCATGTTTCTCCCTTATCATCTGAATAATACAATCCATAATCTTTATCCCAACAATCTCTCAATAAAAAAATCCTCCCATTTACAGTATAGCTTTTTATTAATCTTTGCAAAACCTGACCTTTGCTATTTCTGGTCATCTTGAATTTTATCGAATCCCCTGAGCAAGACCAAATTTCATCATACTTTTTCCCTGTCAACATCACATCTCCTGAAACAGATATAACTGTCAACTCTTTGTAATCATCTACAGAATAAAAATACTTTTCAATTGGAATAACTGATAATAACTGACCTTCCTCAGTAATGGTATAAACAACCGACATCCCTCCCAAGAAAATTTTATCTCCGTGGACGTCTAAGGAAAAAACTAAAAGTTCATTTTGACTGAACCCCTGAAATTGAATTAAATTAAAGAATAAAAGAAAAGAAAAAATACGATATTGGGCTTTCATGAAGAAATAAATTTAAGGTCAAAAGCGTATACGAACCTTTAAATCAAATGTTCTTCCGACAAAAACTTACATAATTCACAATTGAACAATTTAGGTCTTTCTGATTTCCTGAAATTTCCCGTAAATCCCGCTCCTCCAGAGCCACTCCAGGGGGCCGAATTTATATTTGCTTAGCCACCAGTGACTGAACAAAACCTGCAGAGTAAAGACAATTAAAGCGAATGGAACATAAATTGTAGGTCCAACAGGTCCTAGTCCTAATCCAATATGATAAAAGAACAGGATACCTATAATACTTTGAAGCATGTAATTGGTCAAGGCCATTCTTCCAGCCGGAGCTAAAAGATTTAAAAAATTTTGATTTTTAATTTTGAGGTAGAGCAAAGTAAAACCTGCCATATATGCCATGGCCAACGGATGTACTGCAAATACCTGTAAAATGGTGCTGTATAAACCAGTAATGGTTACAGGAAAGGTAACAAAAAATTTATTATAAAAACCGGTAATTACACTAAAGACCAAACCAAAAATACCTGCATAAACCAAAATCTTTTTAAATAACCCTTTATGCATTTCAGGATTAGAAAAAATCTTGTTTCTACCGAAATAAAAACCCAGCAAAAACATTCCCCATAGTTTAGGAAATCTGCTGCTGAAGAATAAATCAGAGTATCGAAGCAAAGCCACAGGAAGTTTTGAAAGAATAAATGTCCTGAAATCTCCTGATCTGAATATTTCTGCTTGCGAAGGTATGCCCCATTGATGCATAAGTTCATTTGCCCATAATACGAAAGGCTCCCCCAATATAATACCGGTAAACATCATGAATGCATAAAACAGAACCGGAGACACTATCAGTAACACCGCCGCAGTAATAATGGATTTATCGGATGCATTCCTGAATGGTATTAGTAAGACTGCTGCAATAGCATATATGGTAAGAATATCACCAGGCCAAATAAGGTAAGTGTGAATTAATCCTATGAATAAAAGTATCAGTAGTCTCCTGAAATACAATTTCAGAAATGGTTTTCCTTTCTCAATTGTCCGGTGCATTTGTACTGCAAAACCTAAACCGAACAAAAATGAGAAAAGGGAATAAAATTTTCCTTCGGCAAAAATTTGTATCAAAAAATTGAAATATTCATCAGAGTTTGCTGTATAGGAATAAGCCTTAACAGCATCACCGGAAAAATATTTGTAACCCGAGAAATAGTTAAGGTTCACGAAATAAATACCAAGCAGAGCAAAACCTCTGAGAGCATCCAAAATATGTAATCTTTCTTTTTCCGAAAGAGGTGTAATTTGCTTATCCGACATCCCTGCTACTATTGAATGGTATTACAATAATTCAGGGAGGATCAATATTGTTTGCGTATTTGGCTATTATCCTTAAATTTTAGTAATTTATCTTTTGCGTATGAAAAAATTATGGTCTGAAAGTTTCCTGTTGTTTATTATCTGGCTATCAGGCATGTTGATTTCGGGACTTTCCACCGCCTCAGATCACACCTTTTACTTAACCAATGAAAATCCGGATTTTGCCGTACCGGCCTCTTCTGTTTATATCATGCAGGATGTATCAGACACGCTAAGCATACAATCCATCCTGAATTACAATTTTAAAAACACTGCCGATCAGCTTAATCAAAGTAAAAGAGATGTGAATGTCAGTTATTGGCTTAAACTTACTCTATCGGATGTTTCGACGGAAAATACCAACTGGATACTGCAGCTGCCCTTACATTCAGAATATGCGGAAATATATTTCCTCTATCCTGACCAAAGCATTCATAATTATTCCGTAGGTCAGGCTTTACCATTTAAAAACAGAAATCTGCAGCTAAGAACACTGGCATTCAACTTTCCTCCCATAAAAAACGAGCCGGTTGTTATATTCATAAAACTAAAATGTAAAAAGCATCTTGACATTTCTGTAATTATGTCTGAAGCTTCTACTTATCTGGAAGTTCATACAAAAGCTTACCTGTTCCTTGGAATAATTTACGGTATGCTTTTCCTTCTTGTCATTTATAATCTCATCATCTATGCCAGAGTTAGAGAGCCTATCTTTTTATATTATATATTCTATATTGTTTGCTGCATATTTCTTTTATCCTGGAAAGACGGATCAGGATTTCAATTTCTCTTCCCCGATCTACCTTCATTGAATTTATATCATCACAGTATCGCCCTGCTATTGGTATTTAACAGCCTATTGTTTTACTCTTCGGTCTTTTTAGGACTTAAAAACAAATTCCCTGTTTATTATAAGCTAATTTTAACCTGCATTGCTGTTAATACCGTTTATATGGCTTACAGGATTTCGGATCCTGCATACTTCGATCCCTTCCCGATAATTTATTTACCGGGTTTTTTAATGATATTATTTCTATCGGTAAAATCTGCATTTAAAGGGTTTTATCCTGCCATATTTTTGTGCTGTTGTTTAACCTTAATTTTGGCTTCGCTGGTGACTATAAAACTTTGTTACGAAGGCATAATTGGCTGGACATGGTTAATTGAGTACATTCTTAATTATTCTGTTATTGCTGATGGTATTTTAATGAGCATAGCCAATAGTGAAATACTTTCTTACCTGAGAAAAGAAAAACAAAGGGCTGAAGAAAATAAAAAAGCGAAAGAAAGACTTGAAGCGGAAAACCTCATTATGCAAGATAAGAACAGGTCACTTGAGTCGGAAGTATATTACAAAACCAATGAACTGGCAACAACCGCAAATATGCTTATAAGGAAAGCTGAATTCCTTAGCAAATTAAAAAATGAGCTTGAGCGGATATCTAAAGAAAATGATCTCTCAGGTATCAGTAAACTACTTAAAAGTATTTATAAAAACTCTGACCTTGAAGATGACTGGGAGCAATTCCAAATGAACTTCGATCTTTTACACAATAGGTTCTTGAGTAAACTGAAAGAAAAATATCCGCATTTAAAACCTGGAGATCTGTTGCTATGCGCTCAAATAAAAATGAATAAAAGCAACAAAGAAATCGCAGAGGTGCTTAATATTTCTGTCAGTGGCGTTGAGAAAAAACGAAGCAGATTGAAAGAGAAATTGCAGTTGAGCGCAGATCTGCAGCTTACCGAATACCTGGTTAACGAGAAATTTTAGAATAAGCTTTCCGTTTTAAAATCCCACTTTTAATAATTGTACTTTTCAAATGACCCCTTGTATAATAATACAACATCAAAATTAGGATGAATAAATATTGTTCATCTTTCACGAAATTGCACTTAAAAAATTTAAAGAAAATCAATCAATAAAACTTTACGTGTAAAGCACAATTTCAAATTACTATAAATCAACACATATACTATATTTTTTTTAAAAACTGATTGCGTTTAAAGCTTCTAGAATTTGTACCCTGTCCGGTTATTGTCCGATCCGTTTTTATGCATTTGCTATAAATTTATTTTAAATTTTATGTAAGATTTAATTAGATAAATCATAGTAAATACAGAAAAAACAACACAACACACAAACCATTCAAGATTATGAAAAAACTGTACTACATGTTTAGCGTCTTGTTGCTATGCTTATTTATTAATTTAAATGCAATAGCACAGCACGACCACCATCACGGTGATGAAGACGGGCCCGTATTAAAAATAGGTACTGCTCAAAGTTTAGTAAATCAGATAAAGTCCCAGACTTCCAAATCCAACCAGAGAACAGGAAAACCAGTTATGGACCTGCAAGTGGGTGAAGGAAAAAAATTCAGAGCCCATATCAATTATAAAAAGTCTGAATCCCAAACCGAATATGTTACAGGTGAAATTGCAGACATGCCTTCATCAAGCTTCTATTTAAGAGTAGAAAATGACAAGGTTGAAGGTAACATAATTGTTAAAGACAAAAGAATAGCTTATAAATATTCTTCTGACGAAAGCGGTAATGCTTATATACAGGAAGTGGACATCAATGACCTTCTTTGTATCGATTATGACAGGACAACTTCTGCTCCCGGACCCAGAAAAAGAACAGAACAAATAAGCGCGGCAGTTGCAAACCTGCAAAGCCTGCCAGGTGCAGCCGGTTGTATATTACTTGATTTTGATGGACACTATGTATCCGGAACACCTTGGAATGGGGGAAATCCTATAAATGCTGCTCCTTCAGGTATGAGCGATGCAGATATTACCGAACATTGGGAAGTAGTTGCAGAAGATTTCCGTCCTTTTAATCTTAATGTAACAACTAATGAATCTGTTTTTAACACCTATCCTAAAAACAGAAGAATGAGAGTGATCATCACTCCAACCAATACCGCTGCTCCAGGCGCAGGTGGTGTTGCTTACATTGGATCTTTTGCATGGAATGATGACACCCCTTGCTGGACATTTATCCTTTCAGGAAAATCAGGTGGCGAAGCTTCTTCTCATGAAGTAGGACATACCTTCGGACTAGGTCACGACGGAAGAACCAGTCCTTCCGAAGGTTATTTCCAGGGACATGGTAACTGGGCACCGATAATGGGTGTAGGTTATTACAGAAGTATCTCTCAATGGAGCAGAGGTGAATATGCCAATGCCAACAACCTTGAAGATGACCTTGCAAAAATATCAGGAACCAATTATGGAGTAGGATACAGAGCCGATGATCACGGAAACGCTGTATCTAATGCTACTGAAATTAGATATAATTCTACCGGACAGGTATCTTCCAATGAAAACAGAGGTATCATTGAAAGAACTACAGACCTTGACTTCTTCGCATTTACTACCGGAGGCGGAAATGTGGTACTGAACTTTAACACTGTCTCACGTCATGGAAACCTTGACATCCTGGTAAGACTATACAACCAGTCAGGATCACAAATAGGATCATATAATCCTGCAGGGCTTAATGCCAGCATGAATGTAAACCTAGCTGCAGGAAGATATTTTGTATCTGTTGACGGAACAGGAGCAGGAAACCCTGCAACCGATGGTTATTCTGATTACGCTTCACTGGGAAGTTATTTCATCTCAGGAACTATCCCTCCTGCTCAGGTAAATGGTATCGCGATTATGTATAAAGACTGCAGCTATGGCGGTTATGCCGTAGGACTTAACACTGGTGACTACAACCTTAGCCAGCTGAGAGCCGCAGGTATTCTTGACAATGATATTTCTTCCCTAAGGGTAAGAGCAGGCTATGAGGCCATCCTATTTGATAATGACAATTTCTCCGGCCCTTCTATAACCTTAACAGGAGATGTATCATGTCTTGTGGCACACAACTGGAATGACAGAGCAACTTCTGTAAGGATAAGACTTTCCGGTGTAACAAACATCGCAGGGACTTATTACCTGCAAAACCGTCACAGTGGTCTGTATATGGATGTAGCAAACTTCGGCACTGCTGATGGTACTAACATTTTACAATGGAACTATACAGGAAACAACAATCAGCAGTTTGAATTTGTACACCTCGGAAATGGCACTTACCGTATCACTCCTAAAGTAAGCAACAAGTGTCTTGATGTTGCAGGTGTTAGCACAGCCAATGGAGCCAACGTTCACCAGTGGACTTATGTTGGCGGCGGAAATCAGCAGTTTGTTGTTCAGGATGCCGGAAATGGCTTCTACAGATTCGTAGCAGTACACAGCGGTAAAGTAATTGAAGTGGCAGGGTTCAGCACCCAGCCTAATGGTAATATACAACAGTGGGATAATACTAACCAGGCAAGCAGTCACTGGAGACTGGTACCGGTATCTACTCCTTACGCTAATGTGATCCAAGCAGAGAACTTCAGCAACATGAACGGAATCCAGACTGAGCCCACTTCTGATGCCGGCGGCGGACTTAATGTCGGATGGATTGATGCAAACGACTGGATGGTCTACAATAGCATAAACTTCCCTTATACCGGAACTTATACAATCTCTTACAGGGTGGCTAGTCCAAACAACGGAGGCAGACTTTCTATTGACCTTAACGCAGGATCTGTAGTACTTGGACAAAGAGATATACCAAACACAGGAGGATGGCAAAACTGGACAACCGTCTCTCACGATGTCCATGTAAATGCAGGCACGTACAATGTAGGTATATTTGCCCTTACCGGAGGATGGAATATCAACTGGTTCAGAATTAGCAGTCCCGGTGCATCCGAGCCAGTGTATACTGTAGCCAAAGCATCTGATATGACAGAGGCTGATGCTTCGCAAACATTTAACTTTAACCTGTATCCTAACCCGGCTGAGAATTTCCTTACTTTCAGAAATGACTTCAGTCTGTACGGAGCGAATGTAAAAATTATGGATGCGATGGGCTATGAAGTAATGAATGAAGAGTTGAAGGCAGATGATCTGAACATTGCAGATCTTAAATCAGGTTTGTATACCATAATCGTATCCAAAGAAGGTTACAAATTCACCAGAAAGTTTGTGAAACAATAATCCCATACTTTAATCCACACCTTTTAAGTTTAAGGCTGTACCAATAATTGGTGCAGCCTTTTTTTGTGTAAAATATTAAGCTCTCCTTTATCCCTGGCAGTGTCTCTGACCGGCCAGCAATAATAATCGTAAATCAAAAATCGTACTTCGTAAGTCTCTTCATTTTTTCAACCACCTCATACGCTGCCGGACAAATAAATGTATTTTTCAATGTCAGGTCCAGGATCTGGCGGAATCTTTTGCGGTTGGTGTGCGGATATTCTCTGCAGGCTGTTGGCCTAGCTTCATAAACATGGCAGTAATTGTCCTCTGCTAAAAACGGACATGGAGCAGACTTAAAAACGTATTCTTTGTCATCATCCAGCTCCAGATATTTTTCTATTAATTCTGATGGACGGATTTTCAAAAATTTTGCAAGCCTCTCCACATCTCTTTCATACATGGCGGGGCTGGTGGTTTTGCAACAGTTGGCGCAACTGAGACAATCAATCTCTTCAAATACTTCATCGTGCAATTCATGCGCAATCTTATCCACCTTTTCATCAGAAAGCTTTTTTACCTTCTGAAAAAACTTCTTATTCTCCGCCTCTGCCTTCTTTGCTTTCTCCGGTAATTTACTTAAGTCCATCTGCTACATTTAATTTTTTATTTTCCTTAGAGGACTTCTGCGCAAGATTTATAAGCTTTATTACATTGCAGGCCACTTCAGGACTCACAAGCAAGCTTTCATTTCCGGCAATTACATTTGCTAAGTTTTTATAGAAGTTAATATAACCGATAGTTGGAGCCGGTACCATTTCTTTTCTTCCATCCTTAAATTCTATCCAGCCATCTTCTGCTTTGGTGTTTTCCTCCCAGCGTGAATCTCCGGGATGTAAACCTTCTTTCAGCACTTTTTCCTGTGGATCCAGATCCTTTCTGTAATAGATTCCTTTTTCTCCCTCTACAATGAAAGATGGTCCCGGTTTGCTTACCAGCATTCCTGCACTTACTCTGGCTTTAAAATCTCCGTAATCCAATTCGATATCGAAAAAATCATCCACTACTGACATAGGTCTTTCATTCCTTATATCAGCCTGAATGGCTTCAGGCATGCCAAACAAATAAACTACCTGATCAATCAAATGAACACCGAGATCATATAATAAACCGGCACCAGGGAAATCCTGCTCCCTCCACCTGTTCTTGATTTCTGGTCTATATCTGTCAAAACAAGAATAATAGTTTTGAATTTTACCAAGCTTGTTTTCAATTAAAAGTTTTCTCAGACTTTGGTAACCAGCATCAAGTCTTCTGTTCTGATAAACGGTAAGTACTTTTCCTGTTGACTTCTGCACCTGCACAAGGTCTTTAGCTTCTTCCCAGGTAAGTGTAAAAGGTTTATCTACCAATACATGTTTACCTGCAAACAAGGCTTCTTTGGCTATGCTATAATGCACATCATTTGGAGTGGCTATTACAATCAAATCAATTTCTGGATCTGTTAAAAGATTACGATAATCTCTGACAATTTCCACCCATGGATATATACTTTTGGATTTTTCATTGTGACGCTCCACTACTTTTGTCAATTCCAAATCCGGAACATTAGTAATGAAAGGCGCATGAAATACCTCTCCTGCTACACCGAATCCTACCAAACCAACCCTGATTTTACCACTCATAATTTCCTAATTCATTTTTAAAATTTTAAATTCCACTCTCCTGTTCTTTGCCCTGTTTTCATCAGAATCATTAGGTACATTAGGAGAATTTTTTCCATATCCTTTTGCTACAAGCCGTGAAGTTTCGATTCCTTTTTCTTTAAGATAATTCACCACAGATTCAGCTCTGGCCTGAGATAGTTTGTCGTTGTACTCATCAGAACCTTTATCATCCGTATGTGCAGATATTTCCACCTGCATGCCCGGGTTGGCTTTTAACAAATCAACAACACGCTCCAGTTCATTAACTGAGGAAGGTGATAAGGAGGATGAATCAAACTCAAAGAAAATATTATTCAGAACAAAGCTGGTATTTTGTTTCAAAGGCTTTAACTCTATTTTGGATTCAATTTTTTCATAACGCTTCACAGAGTCCAGACTGATGACCTGTGAATGGAAAGTATGTCCTTTTGCTTTTACAGAAAAATCATACTTCTTTCCTTCTTCGAGAAATACCTGAAACTTCCCTGTAAGTGAGTCATTGGTAACTTCAATGATTTTTTCTTTTGAACTGAACTTCGTAACTTCTATTGAAGCTTTTATCGGTTTTTTCGTTTCTTCATTTTTGATAGAGCCTTCCACACTTACTACCTTATCCGGCCTGAATTCCTTTGGTATTTCTACTTTATAAATATCATCCTTATTGTTGCTCATGGTACTTGAAAGATAGATGATGTCCCCTGAGGCAGGTACGGAAATCAATTCATCATCTTTTGGTGTATTAATAAAATCCAGAGGAACCGGTTTTGACCATTTACCATTGGTAAACTTTGATTCATAAAGATCATACCCACCCTTTCCTTCATTTCTGTAGGATGAAAAAATAAGCGTTTTTCCATCAGCCATAATTCTGGGATAACCTTCGCATCCGGTATTGATCGGATAAGGTAAAGGTTGCGGATTGATATAAAAGCCTCCTCTTTTCTCTGCTCTGAAAAGCTTACAGCATCTTTGTCCGCTTGGAGAGTTTTTATCTCCGGCTCTCATGAAGTAAATGTACTTTCCGTCAGCTGAAAGGGAAGGAAAGCCATCATATCCTGCTGTATTTACAGGCTTGCCAAGGTTCTTTGGCTTGCCCCAGGTATCTCCTGTTCTAATACTATACCAGATGTCGATTCCTCCTACACCACCTTTCATATTGGAAGTAAAGAACAACATTTTACCATCATAACTAAGACAAGGTCCTCCGAGGAAATCTCCAGGTTCTACTGCATTATTGATTGCCTCAATATCCACAGGTTTCGACCAGACCCCTGGTTTTGTTTGTACACTCATGTAAAGCCTCCACCTTCCGCTTCTGTCTGATTCAAATATAAGTGTATTGCCGTCAGCGCTGATGGTGGGAGCAAATTCTGAATGTTCCAGGGTATTAATAGGACTTCCTAAAGTCTGTAAGGCAGAATTTACCTGTGCATGACTAACATAAGTTATGAAAAGAAATAAGAAAAACAGAGCGGTATGAATAGCTCCTGAAGGTTTCATGATGTACTGGTTAAAGATCGTTGTCATTGTTCAATATCAGGTCTGCTGTCTAAAGCCTGTCTTACCAGAAGGTAAAACAGATAACCTACGCCCGGTCCGAATATAATAGCGAAGAGCCGGTAGTTTTCACCAATGTATTTAATAACGAGATATATACCAAAAAATTCTCCTGAAAACCAGGCTATCAGGGCGTATGCCGACCATTTTAAAGGATTTAAGCCTTTGTACCGGCAAAGCCTTACGATTTTATTAAGGAAGAAAAATACTATGGAAGAGAAACTTATTAAAACTATCCATTCAAATACGGAAAACATATCTCAATAAGAATTGGATATGAAATTAGCTATAATTCCGTTGTACCAAAAATTTCTGTAGCCCTTTTTTTTAACATTCCTACGATTTCATTCATCTCCTGCGGACTAAGCCTTTTACGATTGGCGCTATCGATATGCTCCTCGCTTTTTTCTATTTCCTGGTACCAGTCTCCTGGATTAGGCAAATCACCAATCTTTCTGGGAACCACGTGCATGTGTACATGAGAAACTGATTGACCTGCTGCTTCTTTTTCCTGTAGTGCCCAGTCAAAAGCATCTGTATCCAAAACGACGGATAACAACTTTGCAGTTTTTTTCGCCAACACCATCAGCTCTCCGGTTTCCTCATCTGTTAACTGAAACAGACTTTCAACATGCCTTTTCGGTATTACAAGCGAATGCCCCGGCAACACCGGAGCTATGTTATATATCACCAGAAAGTTTTCTGAAGAAAGGAAGGCTTCTGAAGATTGTTTGTTACAGAAAGGACACAATATAATTAAGAATTAAGAATTAAGAATTAAGAATTAAGAATTAAGAATTTAAGAATTTAGTTACAATAACCAAATCTCAAATACATGTTAATCATATCTTTGGTATTTACTTTAATATTCCGCTTCTTCTTAATAATGCTTCAGGCGAAGGTTCTTTTCCTCTGAATCGCTTATACAACTCCATAGGATGTTCGCTCCCGCCCGCACTTAGAATGTGTTTCTTAAACAGGTCTGCAGTGTCTTTATTGAATATTCCTCTTTCCTGAAAAAATTCGAATGCATCTGCATCCAGCACTTCTGCCCATTTATAACTATAGTACCCCGAAGAGTATCCACCCTGGAAGATATGTGAAAACGAACAACTGGTATTGGTGCCTTCTACAGGAGTAAGCAGCTCGGTTTCTTTCAATAACTCTTTTTCATATTCTCCTACTTTCAAAGATTGCTTCACTTCGCCTTTATGCCAGCCCATATCAAGTCTTGCAAGACCTATCTGACGCACGGTCTGGTATGCTTCCATAAAGGTGGAACTCTCTTTGATCTTCTTCACAAGCTCTACCGGTATCGCTTCTCCTGACTGGTAATGTCTGGCAAAAAGATCAAGGCATTCTTTTTCATACACCCAGTTTTCAAGCACCTGTGATGGTAGTTCGACAAAATCCCAGTATACACTGGTTCCGGACAAACTCTCGTATTTTCCATCTGCAAGAATACCATGAAGTGCATGACCGAATTCATGGAACAAAGTTGTTACTTCATTGAAGGTTAGCAAAGATGGTTTGCTCTCTGTTGGTTTAGTAAAATTACATACAATGGAAATATGAGGACGCACATCCTTACCGGTAACCTTTTTCTGACCTCGGAAAGAGGTCATCCATGCTCCACCTCTCTTACCCTCGCGAGGAAAGAAATCTGCATATAATATGGCTGTATGTCTGTTTAATTCATCTCTAACCTCATACACTTTCACATCAGGATGATATACCTGAATGTAATCAACCTCAATGAACCGCAGGCCATACAACTTCTCAGAAACCTTAAACACTCCTTCTATCACCTTTTCCAATTGAAAATAGGGTCTCAACACCTCATCATCTATCGTATACTTCTCCTTTTTCAGTTTTTCAGAATAATAAGCTATATCCCACTTCTCCAGTTTATCCGGCCCTCCTATACTTTTTGCATATTCAGTCAGCTCCTGTACTTCCTTTTCTGCAACAGGTTTTGCATATTTCAGAAGGTTGGAAAGAAAGTCATTTACCTTTTCCGGGTTTTCAGCCATTCTTTCTTCCAATACAAATTCAGCATGCGATTTATATCCGAGCAGGTTCGCTCTTTCATGCCTCAATGAAACTATTTTTTTAATTATCTCCTGGTTGTCTTTTTCATCACCTTTAAACGCTTTCGACCCGTAAGCCATAAACATTGTTTTTCTCAAAACTCTGTTGTCCGCATAAGTAAGAAATGGAAGGTAGCTTGGAAACTGCAAAGTAAAAACCCAGCTCCCCTCCTTGCCTTTTTGTTTGGCGGTGATGGCAGCAGCTTCAATAACATCTTCCGGAAGTCCAGAAAGATCTTTACTGTCTTTAATCTCAAAAAAATATTCATTGGTCTCCTTTAGTACATTTTCTCCGAACATCAATGAAAGTTGAGATAATTCTTTATCTATTTCTCTTAATCTTTGTTTTCCAGTTTCATCCAGGTTAGCTCCGTTTCTTCTAAAACTTTTATATGTTTTATCAAGCAGGGTTTGCTCTTCAGGAGAAAGTATCAAATGATCCTTGTTTTCATAAACCGTTTTTATTCTTTCAAAAAGGTCTCCATCAAGCATTATATCATTTGAATATTCAGATAACAAAGGAGATATTTCTCTTGCTAAGGCCTGTAGCTCATCATTGGTTTCTGCAGAATTCAGGTTAAAAAATATTCCTGAAATAAGTCCGACTAATTCTCCGCTTCTTTCAAGAGCTTCTACAGTATTTTCGAAATTCGCCTCCTCTCTGTTTTCTTTTATTGCATTTATATCTTCCTTACCGATTTTAATAGCCTCCTTGATTGCAGGCAGATAATGCTCATTCTTTATTTCATTAAAAGGCGCTGTTTCAAACGGTGTCTCAAACTTTGACAACAAAGGATTCTTCATATTACAAATCTTTAAAAATTATCTGGACGAAACATTAAAACTGTCAATAAAGGAATTTGATTGTTCTTTATCAAGTAATTGGAAAATTTTGCTCTAAAATAGAATTTTTTCGATAACTATTTTTCTTTTGCGAAGTTATAATATTACTACCTGAAAAAATTCCTGAAAATTTAAATTTTAATCTTATGGAGATGCTAGACTCTATTCTTTTTGTTGATGATGATCCTGTTGTAAATTATTACAATGTCAGTATTGCCAAAAGGTTAAATATTGCCAGGGAGATTTTCGTTCAGACTGACGGACAAAGTGCTATAGATTTTATAAAAGAAAGATATTATAATAATCAAAGCCTTCCATCTGCAATTTTCCTGGACTGGTATATGCCGGGCACCGGAGGATCTGATTTCCTTAGGGAAATTAATGAACTGGAATTACTTGGAGTAAAGAAAATTCCTATCACTATTGTAACTTCCTTTTCAGCTCCACATGAATTATTAGGACTGGCATCCAAAGGTTATCAATTTTTGAATAAACCTTTGACCAATAACAAACTTCAAAAGGTGTGGCAAAACATCTGTAATGGTGAAAATCTGTTCCAAAGATTAATGGGCGGAAAGAACGCAGAGAGTTAATATTCTTAATTCTGTTTCATTCCCCCTGCTATATTTTCCATATAATGGACCAGCCGGTCGTGATTGAATTTATTCTTACCTTCCAACTCGTAATCTGAGGTATCCATTGTTTGAAAATAAACCATCTCGGAATCTTTCTTTTTCTGAAAAGACAGGTCACTTGAGAAGCTCCATGAAAAAACAGGCTTTCCTTCATATTCATTATGAACTACAGGACTTCCTATCCGGGTGTAATTAATTTCTTTGAGAAATTTATAAAAATGCACTAATTGTTCCTCTGTAAGTTCTCTTTCTAAAGTATGGTTTTTCAAAATTTTCCAATCCTTTGAAGCAGTATTAAGTGATGCTTCCTTCACTATTTCCTTATAAATAACTTTTTCTTTATTTAACTCTAAAGTTTTAATGATATTGACTCCATTTTGGAAATTGGATGCATTGGAGGTAAAGGTAAAGGTGAAATAATAAGGAATATCTCCTGGGAGGGATAATTTATTGCCTGTAAACTGATCTAATAATTTTTTAAACATGGTGGTAAAAGAAATTCAGTTATTAAGCTGAATTTCTCTCTGCGTTAATGATTCCAAATGAGCAACGCATAACAAGTTTTTCATACATACTCTTGCTTTCCGGATGCTCACCTTTTTCTTCCATCTCTCTGATTTTTGTAAGTGCATACTGCTGCATTGTTATAAGAGGCAGCTCAATTCTCTGACGCATCTGAATAGATAATTGATCAACCGGTCTGCTGGCCATTAATTCCTGTGCTCCGGATAATTTCAGAATGATAGCTTTGGTTCTCTGAAATTCATCATGAATGATATTCCAAAGCGGACCATATTTAGGATGCTTTGTAAGGTAAGCTGTCAGAGGGAAGAAACATTTGTTCATAGCCATCTCACAGTTATCCATCAAAGTTTTGAAAAATAGTGAGTTTTCATAAAGCTGTTTCAGCTCTTCCCACCGACCTTCAGCAATGAGTTTTTCAAATGCAGTACCAACACCATAATAACCGGGAAGATTTTGCTTTAGCTGACTCCATGAACCCACATATGGCACAGCTCTCAGATCATTAAGATTCAAATTACCGGATTTTCTCTTGGAAGGTCTGCTACCGATATTGGTTTCAGCGTAATATCTCAAAGGACTGGTATAATTCAGATACTCCAAAAAATCCGGATGGTTTTTTAGTGTATTATAGGCTGTATAACTTTCATCTGCCAACTTTTTAAGGAGTGCTTCTTCTTCAGGATTAAGTGTAGTTTCCTTTTTAGAAAATAAAGCATTGCTGATTCCGGCATGCATCAGCTGCTCCATATTGAATTGAGCAGAATGTATGGTTCCGAAGTTAGAACTGACAGTCTGTCCCTGTATGGTTAATTGTATTTCTTTATTGGAAATATTTTTGCCCATAGATGCATAAAACTGATGCGTCTTTCCGCCTCCTCTTGCAGGAGGCCCTCCTCTGCCATCAAAGAATATAACTTCGATTCCATATTGTTTAGACATCATGGTAAGTTCTTCCTTAGCTTTGTAAATACTCCAGTTGGCCATCAGATAACCACCATCTTTTGTACCATCAGAAAATCCAAGCATGATGGTCTGAGCATTATTTCTTCTGTTAAGGTGATTACGGTATGCAGAATTTTCATATAGGGCCTTCATCACAGAAGGTGCATTACGCAAATCGTCGATGGTTTCAAAAAGTGGAACTATATCAATCGACATTTCTTCCGGCACCCAACCTGACATCAGGAAGAGACCATACACTTCCATGATGTTCAAAGCGCTTGTGCTATGGCTTATGATATATCTGTGGCAGCCCTCTTCACCATTAATTCGTTGAATGGTTTTAATGGTTTTGATAGTCTCCAAAGTATCTTTGAAAACATCATTCTCCATTACAGAAGGATCAAGAGGACCTTTTGCTTTCAGTAGTGCATCTATCTTTTCATTTTCTGAAAGTTGATTGTAATTTTTGGGAAGAACATACAGCTTGTCAGCAATGAATTCAAGTAATTGCTCATGAATAGAACTATCCTGACGAACATCAAGCGATGCAAAAAATAAACCGAAAATCTGAACTTTACTGATCAGGCTTTCGACATGGTTTTGGAACAAGCCATTATGTTGTTCCTGTAAAACCACTTTTATCTCCGTAAGAGTAGATAAAATTTCTTCCTTGGTAAGGTCTGCAATATGACCTGGGATGAAAAGATTGTTGTAAAGCTTTTGTTCCAGGTCTGTAAGTTTGTTATCAATTCCTTTGAAGGTAAGTCTGCGTTTCAACCTTCTTACATCAATGTAATAAGATTTTATAATACTTCCCCTCAACGCTTCAGCTACTTTAGCCGTGATTTCGGCAGTCACAAACGGATTTCCGTCTCTGTCACCACCCGGCCAGAATCCCAACCGGATAAGCGGGTTATCCTCACATAAGGCGCCCGGAAACTGATTTTTCAAAAACAGCAGAATCTGACTTGCTGCATTGTATAAAATATTTTCAAGGAACCATATAAGACTTACTGCTTCATCGTAAGGAGTCGGCTTTTGTTTTTTGAAAAAAGGAGTTTTACCCAACTGCTGCAGGTAACTGTTTACCTGGGAAGTATCGTCATTTGAAAGAGCCTTGGCAAGGTCATGAATGATTCCTAATACTTCACTTGGATAAAATTGTGTAGGATGTGCTGTAAGAACTAACCGAACATTAAAATCTTTTAGTTTTTCACACAGCTTTGACTGCGCTGAAGCTTTCTGCAGTGCCCCCTGTATATGCTTTAAGGTTCCGGGACCAGATAAATCATGAATTTTAGGAAAGGCAGCATCTTCCAGAGCATCGAACAACACCACCTGTCTTTCTGAGTATTGAACAAAACGAAACAGCAGGTCTGTCTGCTCCTGTTCAGTTCTGTAAGCTGTAAATTGCTTTAAAAACGCTTCAATTATTTCCGTAGGACTTTTCTCCTTTTTAAATCCTTCCTCACAATGCAAAAGAAATAAAGACAACAGAACACCTGTCCTTTCTACTTTATTGAAAGGCAATGATGTAAAAAGGCTGTTGTACATTTCATACTTAATACCTACCAGATTCTTAAATTCCTGTACAGTGGTATTGGTAGAAAAATCCATAATAAACAAAAAGCTATAAAATTAGGGAAACGTTAATTTGGCATTGAAACTACAACAAAAAATGGTGTATTGCCAACTTTGCCTTAGATTTTTAAACCTTTAATTTGAAGGGCAAAAGCCGATTAGTTAAAATACTGTCTTTCAATAGAAAGAGGTCGCAGTGACAATCATTAACTGTCCGTGCGACCTCCATTCGACTTAATAAAAATTCAATGTTAATGTCTTAATCAATAACCATCTTCTGAATCAAGGTACCTTTTTCTGTATCGATTTTTATCATATATATTCCCTGAATAAGTCCGGTAGTGGTATGTTCAGGGCGGTTTTGGAGATTCTGTATGGGTTTACCTGTAATATCAAGAATACTCACCGAAAGAATTTTGCTGTTTATCTTATCCAGGTCTAATGTGAAAGCTCCTGAATTTGGGTTAGGATAAATCAGTATCATTTGTTCCTGTATTGCGGATTCAAATACGCCTAAGGCAGTTGGTAGTTCTGCTTTTCTATTGGTAAAGATGTTATTGTTGTCAGTATAAAAGAATATTCTGTCTGAAGTAAAGGAAATTCCCCTCACATCTACGAAAGATGGTATGTAATCAAGATGCTGAAAACTTTGCCAGGTGTTTCCAATGTTTGAACTTGCAATTATTCCACCTTTATATCCAACCAATAAATATTCACCATCCACTCCCAAAGACTGGATGTATAAAGATGGGATATTTTCATTTACTGTTACCCAATTGATATTAGATATTTCAGTTCTGGATACTCCGTCTCCGTTGGTACCGGCAAAAATATAATTTCCTTTAATTGCAAGAGAAGTCACATCAAGGAATGAAAGATTGTTATTAACTGCAGACCACGCATTACCATTTAGTTTAAATACACCCGTATTTCTTGTAGAAACAAAAACATCAGAATTATTTGCTACAATAGCGGTAATTTTCTGTGAAGGTAACCCTGCAGAGATTTCAGTCCATTGAATATTATTCAAAGCACTTCTAAAAACTTTTCCATCTTCATTAACGGCAAAAATAAAAGAAGAATTGGTTACAAGCTTATGGATTGTCATTGTAGATAATCCTGAATTTACCTGAATCCACACCTTTCCTGTATCAAGACTTTCAAATATCCCTTCATTGAGTGTTCCTGCATAAAGTTTTGTTCCCGCAAATGCAAGGGACAAAACATTTAAGCTATCTTTTAATCCGTTATTTGCCCTGACAAAACTTGCAGCTACATCCTTACTTACAAAAAGTCCTTTATTGTTTCCAACAATAACAGTATTACCCGATGCTAAAAGTGAAGAAACCTTAAGGTTACTAAAGCCTGTATTTAGACCAGTCCATGTAACATTGTTTAATGGAGAAAAATAAATGCTATTGTTATTTGAACCTGTAAAAATTTTTTCTCCATAAATACCTACGGTTCTAAAATCATCATTTACAGGACCAATACTACTCCAGGTTAAATCATTTATTTCCGCAGAGAATATTCCCGCATTTGAGGCAGCAAATATCTTATCATTATTTATTGCAAAAGCATTTACCATACCAGATAAACCGGTATTTGCCAATGTCCAGTTGATATCGTCTATTGAAGATGAATACACTGCAGAATTAGTTCCTGCAAATATTTTGTTTCCTGCAACGATCAATGATGCAATACCTAAATCTCCAAGCCCGGTATTGATTTCATCCCATGTTGTTCCATTGTTACTGAAAAATACTCCTTCATCAGTACCAGCATAAATTGTATTTGCGCTAACTGCAAAAGAAATAACCCGTTTCAATAGGCCTGAGGATGACCAGGTGTATCCTGAATCTGCGCTTACAAATAAACCATTGTTAGTACCAGCATAGATTTTATTGCCTGATCGGATTAACGCATTTACAGTTTTATTTTCCAGGCCAGCATTTTGTTTTGTCCATGATGTTCCAACATTATTTGTAAGGAATATTCCATCCTGTGTCGATGCTATAACAATCCTGCCGATGGAAGTCAGAGCATAAATATTTGGACTGGTGAGACCCATATTAACCGCTCTCCAGGCAGTTGCATTCTTATTGGTTGTTCTGTAAATCCCGCCCTGGTATGTTCCGACGTAAATCAATGTATCGGTAGCTGTCATTGAGGAGACTGAACCGCCAAAGGGCCCTCTTGGATTCCAATGCGCATGAGAGTTCTTCAAATTCAGAATTAAAATCGATGTAATTATAAATAAGAGTCTGTAATTATTTTTCATGGTTGATTGTTTTTAAATCTTCATATTAATTGTTCTTTGCTTTTTGTTCTATCCACTTCAAAATTAACTTTCTGCTACAATCGTCTAATTTCGTCTGCGGTGGCGGAGGCATCTGTTCATGATCAGATATCAATACCGTATATATTATACTCCTTGAAGGTTCATCTATATCCACATATTCTTTTTTTGTCAACTGTTCATAAGCCTTACCCGGCTCCAGATTAAGTTTGCCCTTAGGATTGTTTCCCGAATGGCATCCGGCATCGTTGCATTTGCTGATAAATATCGGGACCACATGTGCACTGAATGATACCGTATCAGGCAAAGGCCGGTTGCAGGGACTTTCTGTTTCCAGATTTTCGTACCTGCAAGAACAAATCATCAGTATTAGAAAAAGAATTATGAATACATGATTAATCTTCATAAATAAACATAGAAGGAATTCTGTTACTGATCTGTTTTGCAAGTTCCTTACCATTGCAATGATGGGTAAGAATTTCTCTGTTACTTTCTGTTTCCACATCAATTTCTGAAAGCACTTTTGCATAATCAATAATCATATGAACATAACTCGTACCATTGGGTGTAACTGAGTAATTCTTTTCTGGCATAGATACCTGTTTCAGGTTTGATTCTGTGCCGATCTTATAATGAAAATCCTTATCATTTTTCTTACCTTTTATATTGAAATAAACAATACCTGAACCCTGTGTCGGCCCAAACCACATTTCCGGTTTATTTAACAATGGATGCACAGAAGCCGAGCTGTTGGTAGCAAATGGCGCCACTCCTACTTTAAATCTTATGGATTTATAATTTCCGACCGGAACATCGGCAACATTATAGGTAAACTTCTCCGGTTCTTTGTAGACAATAGAATCTTTGATCAGATAAGCTGAGCCATCAAGACGGATGAGTTCAATTTCTGACAAGTATAATGAGACAGTGCTGATAGAAATCTTATCACCATTCTCAAGGGTATAGTTGTGATTATATAAATCAATTTCAGTTTCTTCCAGGTAATCATGAAGGTGAAATCTTAACCTGCCCTTTGGTTCATTGGTAGTGGTATTGGTTGGCACCGGTTCATCCTTTTTCTTATTGCATGAAGTAAAACCTGCTATAATGATAATCTGGATAAACAATAAGGATAAAATATTTATTTTGGTTTTCATAGTTTTAAAAGACAATTGAAAGTTGAGCATTGATATTTGATTTAAATCTCATTTGATAACCTGTTACATATTGATATATCGGCAGTCCGTACTCTACACCAATCTTACTGTTTTTCAAAACTCCTGTTTTAAAATGTACCGATGTACCTAGATGAAGCATTAACCTGTTTGCACCATAGTTTAAAGCATTGGCAGATGGTTCCATAAGCGGATACAGAATAGGATCGCTACCTTTCATTTTGCCTATAGAAACTGCCTCTGCTCTTAGAGATGAGCTAAAGTTTTCATGCCAAAAATATGCGGCCCAGGTGTTAACCAGCATTTCATTTCCATGTCTGTAACCATAAGTGGACATACCTGTACGAATAGTATATAATGCCTGAGCACTGAATGTAAAATCATTTTTTGTATATCCGTAAGTGATGCCCGGTTGAATATCAAATGTGCCGGACCCGAGCTGCATATTATATGGAAGTCTTTGGTTTTGGTACATATTGGCTTCTGATCCCATTAAACCAATATTCCCTGTAGGAAGACTTAATCCCACGGACGCGACGATCTTATCTCTGGTCTTATTCAAAAGACTATACAATACTGAAAATTTCAAATCACCAAATCCTGAACTATGCATCGCCATTTTTTCATTTTCAGTGCCAAGGCTATGATGCTGATGTGAATTGTTATCAGGCATTCCCATTTGCATTCTGTTGATGTTGTAATGCAGCATTCCCATCAATGTTAACTTTCTTGAAAGTCCATACATCAACATGAGCATGTGCATATCCATCCTCATCCCTTCTGGGGCCATCAAATATTGTTTCTGGAAAATTTCATTTGAGTTGACCGTTCTTGAACCTGAAATAATATCTGCCATTTCCATCGACATAAATCTATAAGAAATCATTATTTCTTTAGGTGGATGGACATGACTGATCATGACCCCTGCAGGTGAAGGATCTACTACACAGCAGCAAAACTCTCCGCAGGTTTCAGGTGACATTTCTGTCTGACACCATGATAAAACAGATATCAATAAGGCTGCAAAAAGCAGACTTATCCTTTTAAAGATATTCATATGATTAGGTAAATAAAATTTGAATAAGATCTAAACCTAGGCATAGCTTTGGCTTTTCTCAAATCCAATTTTATCTGGGGGGTTGGAAAATCCCTTTTAAAGGAGCACTGAAAACAGGTTGAAAAATTGAAGCAAAATGGTTATCGGTGGCAGAACCAGGTAATAATTCCAATGAAACCAGTTCAAATGAAAAGAACAATAGGATGTCTTCCATTCCTTTAAAAATACCGGGAAACTGTTTTTCCTTTTCTTCCTGGGCTTGTATCTTTTTAGCCAGATAACACTTTCCTTCACATTGCATTACAGGTTTTGCTTTGTTTTCACAAAACGAAGAAGCAATTGTCTCCTTATTTATTTGGTACTGAGTGAAAAGAATAAGATTTCTGCCGCTTTGAACAAGCATTACAAAAATCATCAGAAACAGTATTATTCTTTTCATATTAATTATGGTGCCAATATAGTTCAGATTCGGGATATTACCAAAATTTCAAATCCGGCAAAATGTTTACGAACTGCTGCACATTTTTATTAATCAAATGTAGTATGAATACTGATATAAAAACATGACTATTATCAATATAATGAATGATAATATAAAAGGCTGTCCAATTCAGATTGAACAGCCTTTTGTCAGGATAATTGTCGAGTTTCGAATTTTGTACTTAGAGCTTTATAATTTATTTAAGTATCTGTACCCAGCCCTTATAAGAATGCCCGCCGCAACCTGATGTCAAAGTATAATAATATATTCCAGGAGCAATGTTAGAATCCGGACTCCATGTGTTGTCATAGCTATCTGCTCTGTAAACTCTGGTCCCCCACCTGTTGAACACCTCAAGTTTACTTCCAGGTAGTACACCCAGCATTGTAACTTCATCTCTTGCAATAAAGCGGTCGTTTTTCCCATCTCCGTTTGCCGTGATCAGGTTGTTGAACCATAGATTTTCCTTGGAGACAGAATAAAGAATTACACTGTCAGGATTAGAATAACAACCAGGATTATCAAGATCCAGAGCTATTACATAATATTTGGTAATTTCTGCTGATGGACTGACATAAACCTCAATCTCATTTCCTACATGCTTATAAGAGCTATCAGAACTTCCCCAATAGAACTGGTAGTTTCCGGATCCACCTGCAATTCCAAGGTTCAACAATCGGGGTGTATTTACACATGCAGTGTCATTAGGACCTGCCAAGGCAAGATGCATATCAGAAGGACCAAATTCAATTACCACATCATCTGAAAGCGGACCGCCACAACCTGAAACTGTCCAGGTCAGAATGTTAGTTCCTGCTGTCAAACCACTAACTGCGGCATTATGACTGTAAATATCTGAAAAGTCTGCAGTACCTGATTTTACAGACCATTGACCAAGTCCCACTAACGGAGGTGTAGCATTTAATACTGTTGTTCCTAAGCATATCGCACGATCTGTACCTGCATAAGCTCCTGAAACATTTTCTAATATTCCTACCGGACGCGAAGTCGAAAGTCTGCAGGCCCCTGACTCTTCAGTCAGGCTTAATGTACCACCAGTGGCTCCAATGTTTACATTTACTGAATTTGCGCTGTTCGAAGTGATGGTTAATGACCCAGTTACAGCCCAAGTATAAGTAGAAGTTGCAGATCTGTCCACAGTCGAAGTATAGACAACATTTTCAAGCATGGCACATGTATCCAGAGACAATCCGGATATCGCCGGAGCTGTAAGTACATCTCTGTGTATTACGACAGTATCAGTTGTCGGCTGGCAAGGATTGTTTGTCACCGTCCAAACCAGCACTACATCTTCATTACCGATTCCTGATAATATTGCATTCGGGCTGGAAGGATTTGTTAAAGTACCTCCACCACTGTATATACTCCATGAACCCGCTCCGTTTTGGGGATTAGAAGCATACAGATTGATGGATGTAATATTACATATACTGCTGTCCTTTCCTGCATTGGCAGCATCCGGAGGTATTACAGGAGTGATTGTTCTTGTATTACTCAACCTGCATGCACCTGCTGTTTCTGTCACTTCAATAGTACCGCCTCCCGCTCCTACAGTAACTGTAAGTTTATTTCCGGAAGCATTTGTCTGGGTAATATTTCCTGAAACAGACCATGTATAAATTGCATTCTTACCGGAATTGTCATGTAAAGTTTCAAATTCAAGATCTGCAGTCCCTTCACATGGTGAAATATTATCTCCAACAATCTGAGGTACCGATAAGGTATCTCTTGTGATTGTTATGGTATCAGTACTTGCAGGACAAGGATTGTGGGAAATTGTCCATACCAGCTTAACCTCTCCCGGTAATAAGCCTGATAAAACTGCATTATGTAAAGTAGGATCACTGATTGAACCGGAACCGGATTCAATTTTCCATTCTCCCTTCCCGATTGATGGGTTATTCGCATATAAGGTAATGGAAGAATTATTGCAGAAACTACTATCTGTTCCTGCTGCTGCAACATCAGGATTTCTGACCGGATCTATTTTTACATTTGCAGAAAGTTTACATGTCCTGAATTCTTCAGTCACGGTTAGAGTTCCACCGTCAGCGCCTACATCTACAGTTACACCATTCTCATTTTGTCCTGTTATAGATAAACTGCCGTTTGGAGTCCAGCTGTAAATTGCGGATTTAGAAAAATTATTAACAGAAGTACTATATGACAATCCTGTACTCAGTTCACATGGAGCCAGAGTTCCAATGATTACCGGAACAGACAAAGTATCTCTGGTAATTGTAACCTGACTTTTTGATTCAGGGCAGGAACCGCTTTGGATAGTCCATTCTAAAACTAAATTGCCCTCCCCTATATTTGTGATTTGAGAATTATGCAAGTTAGGATCAGCAATTTGAGCTGTCCCTGATATAATACTCCATGTTCCGGTTCCTGAGGAAGGGTTATTGGCATAAAGTTGTAAAGAAGTTAAATTACAGAATGAAGAATCAGCCCCGGCATCAGATACATCCGGAGGATTTACAGGAACAATGTCTGTATTTACGGTAAATGAACATACACCAAAAGTTTCGATAAGGGTCAGCACTCCCCCACCTGCTGCTACATCAACTGTAGCGCTGTTATTTCCCGTTGCAGTAATAGTCACATTTCCTGTCGCAGACCAATCATAATTGGTATTTGCTGATCTATCGTGACTTGTTGAAAATACCAATCCGGTTGCAGGACCACATGGACCTGTCTGTCCAGATACCACAGGCTGAGTAAGGGTATCACGTCTGATAGTAACATTACTTTCCGAAGCCGGACATGGATCATTAGTTATCGTCCATTTCAATACCAGTTCACCCGGACCGATATTAGTAACAGATGAATTAGGTAAATTTGGTGAAGTGATAGTTCCTGTACCGCTTACTACCGACCATGTTCCTATTCCGGTTGTAGCAGTATTGGCATTTAAGGCTTCAATAGAATTATTGTTGCAGAAAGGAGCTACGGTTCCCGCATCGGCAACTGTCGGCGCTGCTACCGGATAAACAGTTACACTTACACATTTAGAACCACAATTTCCGGAAACCCATCTTGCAAAATAAGTGGTCTGTACTGTTGGCGCTGTGATAGTAACAGGATTGCCGTTAGCATTCCTTGCCACTTCTACTCCTTCACTACCGCATGCACCACTATACCATACTAGCTCAGCGCCGCTTCCACCTGTTACAGAAAGAGTGACCTGGCTTGTTGTTGCAGAGCAAAAGGTAGTAACGTCGGAGCTTGCAGAAGTAGGATCCGTCACAGGGCAAGGACAGTAATCCAGAGCCCTTACAGGTACTCTTGCACAGTTGGCACCGGAAGAAATTTTCCAGTTAAAAAATCCCGGAAATGCATGCTCGCCATGCCATTGATTAAAGCTTGGTGAATTTCTTACAAACTCAACAGTTGAAAAATATGTCCGTGGATAGGTAAACCCGGCAGAATTAGTTAAATATAAAGCAATCTGTGTTGATCCTGCACCTAACCTCATGGTATATCCATTCCCTTGAGGGATATTAATACCTACAGGAACCCTTACAGGTCCGGCAGGTTGGCCTTCGCCTGTACATTGTGCAGTAAAATTCGAAGTACCGACAACATTATTGCTGGCATCATAAATTACAATGTTAATTATATTTGCATTTCCCTGACCATTACCAGGACAATAATAATTGTATGGATATACAGTAATACTGTCAAGCCTGAAAGCATTCAGGGCATTAAACACCAAATGATCACTACCACCGGGACCAACGTTGTTGACACCGGAAAAACCACTATTATTCAAAGGACCTACATTATAATTAAAGACAGAGGCATCTTTCACATAATATGTTGCTCCTGAATTTAAAACCGGAGTAGTATAATTAGCTCCGGAATGCAACAGGTTTCCTCCTGTTGGAGCATCATACCATTCATATACACCGGTACCGGTTACAGATAAGTTAACTGCGGCCGGAGGACAGAAGGTAGCATCGTTAGGCACTGCAGCCTGCGTTGTTACCACAGCTTCGTCAGATCGCATACCGCAACCGGGAATAGTAACTTCTACTCTGTAGGTTCCGGGAGAATTGGCTGTATAGGTTCTGTTGGTCTGTCCGGGCAACTCAGTACCATTTCTGTACCAGACATAGGAAGAACCGGGAGTATTAATGCCGGCATCGAATGTAGCTGTAGTCGGATTACAAAGGTTTACATCGGGACCGATATTTACAGAAAATTCATTATTGATTACGATAATGTCAGATTTAACACATGAACCATTGTCAGAAACACAAACAGAATATGTTCCTGGGGTATTTACATTAATGGTATATGGAGCATCTAAACCTGTTCCGGAAGCCCCGGTGCTCCAGTTTATCTGCATGGTAGAGGTTGGAGTTAACCCCGTGCTAAGGGTTAAAGGAGATCCATCAAGACAAAGAGATCTGTCAGGACCAAGGTTAGGTATTGGACCGGGGGCTCCGAAAACGCAACCGGGGATAAATGAAATATCATCTATTGCAAAATCGTCTCCATTTGTACAACCTACACCGCTTTGCTCACGAATACGAAGTTGTACCATTCCATCCAATGATCCGGAGTGCCATACATCTTCGTAAAAAAGCCATTGGTTTACGCCTGCCGGAGCATTAACCTGAGTACCTAGTATAACCCCGTTTACTTCAAAAGATAATTTTGCCGGATTTAATGGGTGAATGGAGGCAATATAAAGTGAAAAATAATAGTTGGTATTAGCAATCACTTCTACAGTTTGCTCCCAGATTATTCCTCCCGGAACACATTGTGCATCCACAAGCATCATATTACCTCCGGAACGAGGAGAAGGTACAGATGAAAAGGCTCCAGGATTGAAATCATCTGCCCTGGGATGCACCCAATATTCTCCCGGAGAAGACCAGAACCTTGGGCAGTTCATAGGATTGTAAGGGTTATTGGAACATGGTACACCGTTATTAGGATCGTTCCAGCTCGCATAAGGAGTTGAGAACTGAGTATCCCCCATGGAGAAATCGCCGTTCACAACCAGGTTCTGGCCCAGAGGCAATTTGTCATTGCATGCCTGACCGTGCAAGTCAGAAACTGAAAATAACTGCATGAAAAGGGTTGTAATTATTACAAGCTGGGGAAAAAGAAAGAGTTTTTTCATAATTAATACTCTAATAATTTTATTCTAAATCAAATTGAATAATAGGATAATATTGAATTTTGGTAGCGGTAGGGTACTCGCAAAAAATAAAAGATAAATCATCTTCATCTACACAAAGCTCCATTTTCAAAAAATTCTTTTTCAATTAAATGATTGACAAATTTTATGAAATTTTTCTATAAAGTCGAGTAAAAATTCAATTTTACCCCATTTGTACTACGAAAATTCAATAAAAAAGATACCTGCGGTGGATAACTATTTAAAATTCTAAGAATCTGCCAATTAACTTTTGTAACACTATCAGGTTAATTGATTATGATTCAGGTAGAAGAGGTAAAAAAAGGTATCGAGCTTAAAGATTATAATCTGTATCCAACTCTTGCGCTTCCTTTAAGAGAATTACTTTCCGAAGCTTCTTTTCTCACGCCTAAATTAAGCACCAGAAAAATATGGATGGTAAATTCTACCTCAAGAGGTGGAGGAGTTGCTGAAATGATGCCGGCAATAGTTAATTTCTTAAGGCAACTCAACATTGAATGTGATTGGGTCGTGGCAGGTAGTGACAATGCCAGCTTCTTTTCGTTTACCAAAAAAATACATAACCTGATTCATGGCGAAGGTAGTCCGGAAATTAATCGGGAGGAAAAAGAAGTGTATGAATCAGAGAATAAAAAAAACTCTTTACAGTTTTTACCATACCTTAAAGAGAATGACATAGTCGTCATTCACGATCCTCAGCCTCTTCCGATGGCCAGATTTATTAAGGAAAAACTGAATGTAAAAATTATTTGGAGATGCCACATTGGCCTGGACACACATCTGGAACAAACAAAGTGTGCCTGGTCATTTTTACACCAATACACAAACTATATTGATAAATCTGTTTTTTCCGCTGCAGAATATATACCTGGTTATCTTTCAGGCAGAGCATCAATAATGCATCCTACGATAGATCCATTAGATCATAAAAACAGAGATTTACCTATTCATAAAATAGTGGGCATTCTTTGTAATTCGAACCTGGTTGAAGAATACCATCCTGTACTCACGCCTGCTTTTACAGAGACCGCCAAGCGTCTGCAACCGGATGGAAGCTTTCAATCACCGCTGATGCCTTCTGAATCCGGCTTGCTATATAACACCAATATAGTGCAGGTCTCGCGTTGGGATAAACTAAAAGGATTTGAAGAATTGATGGACGGCTTTATTCAGTTAAAAACCAATCAGGAAAAATATGCAGTAAATGAAAGAAATTTAAGACAGTTACAATTGATGGAACTTGTACTTGCCGGTCCTGACCCTGATTTTGTTGCCGATGACCCTGAGGGGAAGGAAATATTAAATCAACTAACTTCGAGATACATGAAACTCCACCCTGCCCTTCAAAAACAGATAGTACTTTTGAAATTGCCTATGAGTTCGAGAAAACATAATGAACTCATTGTTAATTGCCTTCAAAGAGTGGCAAGTATTGTGATTCAAAATTCATTGAAAGAAGGGTTTGGATTGACAGTAACTGAAGCAATGTGGAAAACAAAACCTGTCATCGGTAGCAGTGCGGGTGGTATTAAGCTTCAGATAAGAGATGAAATGGATGGTTTGATTGTCCACGACCCAAAGGATCCCATTGAAATAGCTATAACCTTAAATAAAGCCTTATCTCAACCCAAAGACAGAGAGGTATGGTCTTACAATGCTCAGAAAAGAGTAATAGAAAATTTTCTGATCTTTGTTCAGATCCGAAAATGGTTGCAGCTGTTTGCTGAAACCTGAATTACTTCAGATGCTCATAAAGTACCTTAAGCAATCCACCTTCATGCAGATCGTGGCTGTACTCCCAGAACATTACCCCTCCTAATCCTTTTTTCTTTACATAGTCTGCTTTAAATACAAAGGATTCCTCATCTGCATATGAAATGAAAGTTCTTGACGCTGCATTCCACAGGTATGGCGCTCGGGCCTCTTCATCCCAATATCGGACATATCCATTCTTATTAATATAAGAAATTTTGAGGCTATCATATCCCAAACTTATATGTTCCCCTTCTGCTGACTGATAAAGCCCGTTATCCTCTGCTTTTACATGCTTCCAACCTCTTCCGTAAAATGGAAGTCCTAAAACGATTTTAGATGCCGGCACACCTGCTTCTATATGGCCGTTTACCGCATCCTCTGATGAATTTCTTAACTGCTTTCCCTTCCTGGATTGATATAATGGAGAATGGTGGCCGGTTTCTTTGTCTAAACCATTATAAAGATCATAGGTCATTATATTGATAAAATCAAGATATTGATGAGCTTTGCCAAGTTCTGTATGCTTCATGTATTCTTTGTCCCCTCCTGTGGCTATTGTCAATAAATATTTATCATTTCCATTTCTTGCCGCAAGTCTTGATGCTTCATCAAGATTTTTTCTAAGCTGCTTTAATAGCAAGGTGAAATTCTCCTTATCCTCCATTCGGAAAATATTTCCTGCACCAGGCTGGCCAGGATATTCCCAGTCAAGATCTACGCCATCCAGCTCATACTTTTTAATGAAAGCTATTACACTTTTGTTGAATTTTTCTCTCGACTGTTCTGTCAAAGAAACATCAGAAAAATATTCAGCTCCCCAACCTCCAACCGATATCAGGACTTTCAAATCAGGATTTACTTTCTTTAAACTTACCAAATGTCTCAGGTTTGTGACATCAGAAGATTTAGGAGGATTCAAAACACCACTTTTGGAAATAGTGGCAAATGCATAGTTGATGTGAGTTAACTTATTCGCTTCAATTTTTAGTTCAGACCAATCTTTCCATCCTGCGACATAAGCTATAATCTTGTATTTTAAAGCTGATTGTCGTGCATGAAAGCAAAAAGAAAAAGAAAGAACTGCTATAAATACAATTACGGCCGGATAAATAAACTTCCTCATCATATATTTCTTGATTTATTACAAATTTAACAAACCATGTTAGCTAATTAAAGTTAAACTTGCTTTAATATGCTGTACTATTCCCATCTTTTGTATAACTCAAACCCTTTTAGTACAAATCCTATAAGTATGATACAAAAAAACCCTTCCGAAATCGGAAGGGTTGAGCTGACCACTATTCAGGTAATGAACCTAAATTAAGACTATATTATTTTTCTTACAGGTATCAATCATATCATCAGGCCAGATGCTGGATTGAACTTCACCTATATGTGCTTTCCTTAGTAAGTACATACAAAGTCTTGATTGTCCTATCCCACCACCTATGGTTTGTGGAAGTTTTCCATCCAGCAACAATTTATGCCAGTGGAGGTCCTTTCTGTCTTCACAATTTGAAAGTTTTAACTGCTTAAGCAGGGCTTCTTTATTTACTCTGATTCCCATTGAGGAAATTTCAAAAGATCTTTCCAATACAGGATTCCACACAACAATATCCCCGTTTAATCCTTTATAACCTTTTTCTGATTCTGTTGTCCAGTCATCATAATCCGGAGCTCTTCCGTCATGTTTTTCACCATTGGAAAGTACTCCACCGATACCTATGATAAAGATAGCACCGAATTCTTTAGCGGCTTCATCCTCCCTTTCTTTTGGCGTAAGTTTTGGATATTTCGCTAACAGTTCTTCAGTATGAATGAAAGTAATTTCTTCAGGTAATCCCGGCTCCAGTTCCGGATATTCTTCATGAATAAGGTATTCTGTTCTTTTGATGGAGTTGTAAATTTGCCTTACCATTTGCTTTAGAAATGCAATATTTCTTTCTTTCTCAGAGATAACTCTTTCCCAGTCCCACTGATCAACATAAAGCGAATGAATATTATCCAGTTCTTCATCAGGTCTGATGGCGTTCATATCGGTATATAAACCATATCCTTCTTTAATCTCAAGTTTACCAAGCATCATCCTTTTCCATTTTGCAAGAGAATGTACAATTTCTGCTCTGGTTTCATTCATGCATTTTATAGGAAAGCTTACTGGTCTTTCAATGCCATTAAGATCATCATTGATACCCGTGCCTTTCAAAACGAACAAAGGAGCAGTTACTCTTCTTAATTTCAATTCTGCTGATAGCTGATTTTCGAAATAATCTTTAACCAGTTTTATTGCTTTTTCAGTCCTGGTAAGATTCAATACCGGCTTATAGTTTTTGGGAATAAATAAATGTTGACTCATTGATAAGATGATTTCCGGCAAAATTACCAAAAAAGGCATAAATAAAAATCAGTATTATTACTTATTACGAGTATATGCAGAACAAATTTCCAGACTGGTTGTTGGACTATCAAAAATGTAATTATGATAGAAAAACTAATAGATAAAATCGGGGGAAATTACTATGGCAACCCTTCAAAAGTTAAAATCAGCAAGGAAGCTAAAGGGCTGATCGAAGAGGCTTTTAGTGATATAGAAGGAAATTTTTTTGATAACCATGTACATATTATCGGGAAAGGAACTGGAAACACAGGATGCTGGGCGAACCCCGATATTTTTACGTGGAAACATCCGCAGGATTACCTGAAAATAATTATATATAAAAGCGGCTCAGGAATAACGGATATGGAAAAAGCCGACCAACAATATCTTGAAAGGCTGAAAACACTTGCTTCTTCATTTCCGGTTAATGGAAAATTTATGCTATTGGCATTGGACAAGGTATACGATAAAGAAGGAAATGAAAGGCTTTATGATACAAAGTTTTATATACCCAATGAATACATTATCAATATCTGCAGGCAATATCCGGAGAAGTATATTCCGGCAATATCAGTACATCCATACAGAAAAGATGCTCTACAGGAGTTGGATAAATACGGCAGAATGGGAGTAAGAGTAGTAAAATGGATACCTAACACTATGGGAATGGACCCTTCCGATCCTTTATGTGATCCGTTTTATGAAAAAATGAAAGAACATGACATGGTTTTACTAGGTCATGCAGGAAAGGAAACTGCTATTGAAGTTACTAAATATAAGCTATTGGGAAATCCTCTTCATTATAGGAGACCTCTGGACAAAGGTGTAAAAGTAATTTTGGCGCATTGTGCTACATTAGGTACAGGTATCGATACGGAAGAGGGATTTAAGCCCGTCAAAAATTACAAACTCTTCTTTAGGCTGATGGAAGAAAAGAAATATGAAGGTTTATTATTCGGTGACATTTCTGCTATTATACAAATCAACAGGATGGGCAAACCATTAAAGGCAGTGCTCCAAAAAGAAGAAATACACCATAGGTTAATTAATGGAAGTGATTATCCCCTACCTGCAATTAATGCTGTGGTCTCTACCAAAGCCATGCATACTCTCAATTACATTTCATCAAGAGAAGCGGAACTTCTGAATGAAATTTACAAAATGAATCCACTGCTTTTTGATTTTGTGTTAAAGAGAAATCTCAGAGATCCGGACACAGGCAGAGAAGCATTTCCGGCTTCTGTTTTTCAGGACAACCAAGTGCTGGGATTAACAAAAAAGCCGGTATTCGTTTAAAATTTTTATCCGAAAGAAATGAGTAAATTGCCGTAGTCAAACTTAACTGATTCATGATAGATTATTTGTATGTGCAAATATCTGCACAATTGTTTAGCCTATTCACAGCAATTTATTCATACAGAAAAAAATCTGTTTCAGGATCAGGCCTTGGAGCTATGCTTATTGTCAGTTCGATTTTTATATGGCTTTGGCTTATTCCTCAGCTGGTGATTCTTTTCCTAATGTTTGCATCATCATCGCTTCTCACAATGTATAAGAAAGAGCATAAGCAGGAGATTAATGAGATAGTTGAGAAAAAGGGCCCACGTGATTATATACAGGCAATATGCAATCTTGGTGTTGCATTCCTGCTCGGGTTAATATATTACTTGAATAATAGTGAAGCTATACTAGTTGCATTTTGCTCAGCAGTTGCCGCTGCAAACGGTGACTCCTGGGCTAGTGAAATCGGAGGATTAAGTAAAGAGAAGCCGGTTATGATTACTAATTTAAAACCTGTAGAAAAAGGAATTTCCGGAGGCATTACATTAATAGGAACCTTTGGAGGTGTCGCCGGAAGTTTATTTATCGCAGCTTTTTCAATTATGCTTTTACAAAATATCGCCTCCCTTCAAACCTTTCTGATAATAACCTTTGCTGGAGTAGTTGGCCTGTTGTTTGATTCATATATAGGCGCTTTATTCCAATCAGCTTTTAAAGACAGCGAAGGCAAAATAATAGAATATTCACCATGCAGAGAAAGACCGGTTAAAGGCTTTGCCTGGATAAATAATGACATGGTAAACCTGCTTACAACCATATTTGCTGCTGCTGCAGGCTGGACAATTTATGCCTTATTCCTTGTTTAAATACTTTTCGGTATTCTTCAAAAATTCCTCTTTACAACCAGTGTTACAAAAACCATAAAGTTTTCCATTTACTGTTGCCGTATCTGCAGCACCGTTTTTAATGGACATATTACAAACAGGATCAATATCTGAAGCGAAAATTTCAGAATTGTAGGAGATATTACTTCCTCCCATTTCCTGTTCTGCAGTCTGGTTGTTGTTTCCACCACAAGAAAAAAGTATAACTGCAGCAGAAAAAAGAATTGATAAATTTTTCATATATAAGATTATTAAAACTTGCTATATTTTAAGTTAAGTTAAGTTAAGACCCCCGTTAATAAGTAAGGCTTTTGAGTTTAATTCTGTTGGCAATACTATCAATAGCCATTAGTAATGAATTAGACAAGTCAGATTTCTCAGAAAAGTTAGCAGAATACAAACTTGTCACCCTTCCCTCCTCAATAAACCCCCATGCTCTGCCCCACTTGTCCCTGTTTTCATTGTCATATACACCAAAGGCATAACCGCCACCTTTTTTTATCAGAGAGAAACAAGGTATATCGGTATATCCATCTCCGACAAAAATCATATGGTCAGTTGGAACTTTCAATTTTGAAATGTCAACCTTTTTATTCACATCAAACGGTTTACCCCTGAATTTAGGTCCGGTAAGTCCTTTAGCTATATGGAAAAGGTAACGAGTCTTATCGGTAAAGCTGACTATTTTTTTAGGAAATTTAATCTTATCGTTTTGATCATATGAGAAATCAGAAGCCCAGATATCTTTAAAGTTTTTAGATATGGCTGTATTGCGAAGTATATCTCCTATACCACTGCTGATAAGATAAAATTCAATATCAGTGTCACTGTAGATTTGTCTCACATGGTCTTCCAGTCTCTTGAACATTCCGGCGACACCTTTGTGGAAGGAAATTTTCGAACCGAAAGATTCTAATTCAGCTCTGGTAATGGGAGGAATTTTTCCGGAGTTGGACTCCTCAATCATCATATACAAATAGGCTGGTATAGGATCCCAATCATCATCCAATAGGGGCTGGACCTTTTTTTTCCAAAACTCCGGTACATTAACCCCCATATGCTCAAGGAAGCTGGAGGTACTATCCGGAGCAAGAGTGTCATCAAAATCAAAGATTACCGCTATCCGGTTCATTTATATAATGTTTTGCATCCAACAAAGATAAAAATATAGGAGACTTGATTTCAGAATAAATAAATATAATTTAATTAAGATTACATTTGCACCAAAAATTTTATTTTTGTTAACTTTTCATAGGAGTGCTTCTGTTTTACAAATATTTCCGTAACTTGAAAGATATTAAGCCTTAAATAGCCATGGAAAAATTAAAATGTGTATTACTGATTGATGACGATGGCATTACAAATTTTCTCAATCAGAGATTACTAAAAAAGCTTTCCATATCTGAACAGGTTCATACCAGCGTGAACGGAAAAGAAGGCTTAAAATTTATTGAAAATTATGCTGCATCTAACGGGAATTATGCTCCTGATGTAATCCTCCTTGACCTTAACATGCCCGTGTTCGATGGCTTCGAATTTCTGGAAGCCTTCAGGAAAACCGGTTACGAAAACAAAGCAGAAGCAAGGATAATTATTCTGACTACTTCTACCCATCAAAAAGACATCAACAAAATAGTTGATGATAAGAATGTCGGATATATCAATAAACCGTTAACTGAGGAAAAGCTTTTAGCTGCTCTTTCAAAAGGAAACAATGTTGTGGAGGAAAATAATACCAGTCTGGAGGAAAAAAAATAATATCAGGAGTAGATTTTAAACAGCTACCTTGGCATTTTCAACCAGCTTTAGTAATTTTTCTTCTGTCAGAGGTTTATTCATGTACATATACACTCCCTGTTTCTTTACTTTTTCAAGATCTGAAGCATTGCTGGAAGTTGTAAGCACTACCACTTTAACAGATTCTTTATCTATTTGAAGCTTATTAAAATATTTTAAAAATTCAATACCGTCCATAACAGGCATATTGATATCCAAAAGTATCAATTCAGGGCAACAACCATTTTCCACTTCGCATTTCTCTTTTACAAAATTTAATCCTTCTTCCCCATTCATCGCCACTTTCACTTCTTTGGATAAATTTAATTTGTTGATCAGGCGAAGGTTTATAAAGTTGTTAATGGAATCGTCATCTACCAATAAAATGCAATTCAAGTCCTTCATTTATAAACTTTTAAAAATTATAAACTTATATATTAACGGGAACTGTGGATAAATTGTTTAAAACAGGATTACTGAAAAATTGACTTTCCGGAAAATATAGATACAAAAAAAGCCTCTTAAAGAGGCTTTTAACTATTAAAAATACTTTGTAATTATTTTACTTTTGCAAGAACTGCTTCAAAAGCTGCAGGGTCGTTTAGAGCAAGATCTGCTAACACTTTCCTGTTTATATTGATATCGGATTTACTGAGTTTACCCATAAATTGAGAGTAAGAAAGCCCATGCTCTCTGGCAGCTGCGTTAATTCTGGTGATCCAAAGACTTCTGAATTGTCTTTTCTTCTGTTTTCTGCCACTGTAGGCATAAACTAATCCTTTTTCCACTGCGTTTTTGGCAACGGTATGGACATTTTTTCTTCTTCCGAAGTACCCTTTAGCCTGTTTTAATACTTTTTTTCTTCTTGCTCTCGATGCTACCGAAGGAACTGATCTTGGCATAATTTTAATTGTTTTTGGGGGTTGGTGTTCTGTATAGAATCTTAGTTACCAAAACCCGGGTTGAACATAATTTTAACCTCTTAATGAGTTTTTCAGGAATTACAGCTTTAACATAGCCTTCACGTTGTTCATATCAGCATCGCTGACAAGTGTTGCGTGAGTAAGTCCTCTTTTTCTTTTAGTGGCTTTTTTGGTTAGGATATGGCTTTTAAAAGCGTGTTTTCTTTTAATCTTGCCTGTACCCGTAACTTTAAACCTTTTCTTTGCTCCAGATTTAACTTTTACTTTTGGCATTTTAATTTATATTAATTTAAATTATTTCTTAACAGGTACCCCTTTAGGTGTAAGCATAAGGATCATCCTTTTACCCTCAAGCTTTGGCATATCTTCAACTTTTGCCAGATCTTCTAAAGCGGTAGCAAATTTTAACAACAAATGCTCTCCTCTTTCTTTGTATACAATAGAACGGCCAACAAAATGAACATAGGCTTTAACTTTGGCACCGTCTTTCAGAAAGTTTTGAGCATGCTTCAATTTAAAGTCAAAATCATGATCGTCTGTGTTAGGGCCAAACCTGATTTCTTTAACTATGACCTTATGAGCCTTTGCCTTTAATTCTTTCTGTTTCTTTTTCTGCTCGTATTTAAACTTTGAATAATCCGTTATTTTACAAACAGGAGGATCTGCATTAGGAGATATTTCCACTAAATCCAAACCTACGTTTTTTGCAAGTTGTATTGCTTCCTGAACGGGTAAGATACCAGAATCTACATTTTCTCCTACTACTCTTACTTTTGGTGACCTTATTTTTTCATTTACTCTGTAAGGTTCTTCCTTTTCTTTTCCTCTGAAAAAAGCCATTTGTTTTGTTTAGCCTCCTTTGTTTTAAAAATTAGAATGCGAATTTCGTAATATTTTGAATTATAAAGAAATAAAATCAGGACTTTTTGTTAAGTTCTGAAGCCGTTTCTTTCCTGAAGTATTCTATAAACTCTGAAACAGAGAAGCTTCCAACATCACCTGACCCATGTTTCCTTAAAGAAACCCTCTTCTCCTCCTGCTCTTTTTCTCCTACAATAAGCATATATGGCACCTTTTTAACCTCTGCATCACGGATTTTCCTGCCTATTTTTTCATCTCTGTTATCAATAAAACCTCGGATGTCACTTTCTTCCAGCAAAGCAAATACTTCTTTGGCGTAATCAGCAAATTTCTCGCTGATAGGTAAAATTGCGATTTGCTCAGGTGAAAGCCACAAGGGGAAATTCCCGCCACAATGTTCAATAAGAACAGCAACAAAGCGTTCCAGGGAACCGAATGGCGCCCTGTGTATCATCACAGGCCTGTGTTTTTGATTATCCGAACCGATATATTCCAGCTTGAATCTTTCAGGTAACTGGTAATCAACCTGAATTGTTCCCAACTGCCATTGTCTGCCAAGAGCGTCCTTAACCATAAAATCAAGCTTTGGGCCGTAAAAGGCTGCTTCTCCAAGTTCGGTTACAGTTTTCAAACCCTTCTCTGCTGCCGCTTCCACTATGGCACTTTCTGCTTTTTCCCAGGCCTCATCTGTACCAATATACTTGGATTTGTTTTCAGGATCTCTCAATGAGATTTGAGCTGTAAAATTTTCAAAACCTAATGAATTAAAAACATACAAAACCAGATCTATTACTTTTTTAAATTCGTCTTTTACCTGGTCAGGACGACAGAAAATATGAGCATCATCCTGAGTAAATCCTCTCACACGGGTTAATCCATGAAGTTCTCCGCTTTGCTCATAGCGGTAAACGGTTCCAAACTCAGCGAATCTTAATGGCAAATCTTTGTATGATCTTGGTTTGGTTTTATATATTTCACAATGGTGAGGACAATTCATCGGTTTCAGCAGAAACTCTTCACCTTCATTTGGTGTGTGTATAGGTTGAAATGAATCTTTCCCGTATTTCTCGTAATGCCCTGAAGTAATGTACAAATCTTTATGGCCGATATGCGGCGTCACCACCGGAAGATATCCGTTTTTCGTCTGTGTTTTTTTCAGGAAGTTTTCAAGCCTTTCTCTAAGCTGAGCGCCTTTAGGAAGCCAGAGTGGCAAACCCATCCCTACTTTTTCAGAGAAAGCGAAAAGCTCTAGCTCCTTGCCAAGTTTTCTGTGGTCTCTTTTCTTTGCTTCCTCCAGCATATGCAGGTAATCGGCAAGTTCTTTCTGTTTTGGAAATGTAATGCCGTAAATTCTGGTCAGCTGTTTATTTTTTTCATCGCCACGCCAGTATGCACCTGCTACGTTTAGAATTTTAACAGCTTTTATAAATCCGGTATTAGGAATATGCGGGCCACGGCAAAGATCTGTAAAGTTTCCCTGCGTGTAAAAGGTAATACTGCCGTCTTCCAAACCCTCGAGAAGGTCCAGTTTGTACGGATCCCCTTTTTCACGGAAGTAGGCTATCGCGTCTTTCTTTCCTACGTCTTTCCTTTGATATTCGCTTTTCTGTCTTGCCAACTCCAGCATCTTTTCTTCGAGCTTTTGAAAATCGTCATGAGTAAATTCTCTTCCTTCAAAGTCTACATCGTAATAAAATCCATTTTCAATAGCAGGACCAATTCCAAGCTTAACCCCCGGGTATAAAGCTTCAAGAGCCTCAGCCATCAGGTGAGCAGAGGAGTGCCAGAAAGTAGATTTAGCGTCTTTATCATCCCAGGTTAGCAATTGCAATGTGGCATTTTCATTAATGGGTCGTTGAGCATCTCTCACTTCTCCGTTGACCTTTGCAGCCAGCACATTTCTTGCCAAACCCTCACTAATGCTTAAAGCTATCTGATATGAAGATGTGCCTTTTTCGTATTCTCTAACCGTACCATCCGGTAATGTAATCTTAATCATCTTATTAAAAATTCTGCTTTTTTTGCCAAATATATAAATCTGCCTTCATCATTACTAATCAATTCTTCGATGCTGTATCCGCAGTAACCGGACCTGGTTTCTCTGTAGTATCTTTTTGAATTTTCTTTGGAGCAGGACTAACAGGTGTTTTAGGCTTTTGTTCTGTCACTTTAGGCTTCTCTTCCGGTGCTTTTGGTTTAAGAACAGGTTCTTTTTGTTTTTCATCCTTACCTGCATCAGGCAAATTTCTGAAGTTAGGAATCTGACTTTGTTTAATGCTATCGGCAATAGCTTCCGGACGGAAACCCGGGTTTTGTTTGTAAATATTATCCACCGCCACCCCTGCATGTACATTAGAAGAATCTATTGTAAGTACCCTTTTGTAAAAGCTAAGAGCCCGTTCAAGGTCGCCTAACTTTTCATATGATCTTCCAAGATATAAATTAGCGTCCTTAACATATACAGGATCCTGACTTACCTTTTCGAAATACACTATGGCTTTTTCAGGTTTATTATCAATGTAATGATCTGTACCCAGCCTGAACAATGCCGGTGAATACAGTGAATCAACAGCAAGGGCTTTATTTAGCGCAAGTTCGGAACTTTCCTTAAGGTTCATCTGCCGAAAAATTTCACTTTCGTAAAAAGGATAAAACGCTTCATTTTGGGAAAGTGATCTACCGCGGATCAGATAATACATGGCAGAATCAGTATTCCTGCGTTTGTGGTAAATCTTTACCAGTTCTTTATATGATTCCGGAGAAGCATTTTCGGATAAGGCCTGAGTTCTTAAAGAAGATACGGCAGCAGTTGAATCTCCTTTTAAAAGCGTTAGCCGCGCTTTCATTACATTCAGCTCCTGGTTTTGCGGTGATATGGCAGAAGCCTGGCTGAGAAATTTCTCAGCTTTAGATAAATCCTTTAACTCCCAATATAATTCTGAAAGGAAAATCAATATTTCAGGATTATTATTCTCCATTCCGAGAGCTTTTTCTCCTGCATTCAGTGAAAGATTAGTTTTACCCAATCGATTATAAATTTTGGCCAATAAAAAATAGTACTGTGCCTCATTATTTTCAAAAAAGATCGCCTGATTTATGTCGGTTAATGCTTTTTCAGGCTGATTATGCTCAAACAACAATTGAGCTCTTCTATGGTACAATTTATCATTCCTGGGGTCATCTTCTATCGCCTCAGATAACACCATAAGCTGAGGTTCCAGGGGATTAGAGGTTTGGATTACAGGGATTCTGTCATCATACACTCTGCTTCCACAGCCCAAAAGGATCAGAAAAGAAAATAAAAAGCTATAATGAAGTAACTTCATACGGGTATTTGGCCAAAATTAACAAGGATTTTTTAATTACAATATAAATTGTACTGAGACTTTAACACCAAACCTGCTTATCCCTGGTCTGTCAGTGTAGGTAACCCTGTGAAATGCATCAACACGGAAAATTTTAAAAATGTTTTCTATGCCATATCCAACTTCAACATAAGGTTTTCCCGGAGACAGGGAAGAGAAATTCGGTGTCGGTAAGCCTGAAGGATCCACTTTGGAAATAATCTCACGGTTCCGCTGGCTTAAACCACCGAATAATACATTGGAAGAAACCAAAAACCTCCACTTAAGCTTTTTTATTGCAGGTATCCTGTTAAAAAATAATCCTTCCAGGTAATGCCTGTATTTTAAGGAGGCATAAGTATCACTTATAAACTCGAAGTAATTCATCAGATTGAAGGCTGCTGTTGTGTAGAATGGCGTTTCATTACCCTGATGAATTTCAAGTATCGGATATGGCACTTTTGAAAAAATTCTTCCGGCATTTAGGTTATAATATATACGTCCGAAAACTCCCACTTTAAGCATCTGGTCAAATTGTAAATTTACTTTGTGGTACTGAAACTGACTACCCAGCACCCCTCTCATACCATAAGTATAGCGCATAGTAAGCACCGGCCACTTCAATGTTCCCAAGCTTACCCTTTCGTTGTCATTCTGAATAAATACTTCATCTTTGGTGATTCTGGACTCCAGATTTATTTCTGAAATATGAAGATTTTCAACCAGGGAGAAATCACCATGCTCCATGTCTTTGTAAAAAGCAAAAGGAAACAAAGGCTCAAAAGTTTTCCTTCTGAAACCGATCTTCTGAGTAAAATCTTTTCTTAACTCAGTCTGGAAATTAATGCTGTTTGATGTTCCCAGATATGGTCCTCTTAATATTCCCCATCTGGTAAAAGCAAGGAACAAATTATTCTGAGCAAGATTTTCAGACTGAACTCCAAGCTGGTCAATATCACGTTTTCTTTCAATGCTTAACACAGTCCATGGCTTTCGGGACATAATGTAGTCAGCCTTTATACCATATTTAACCAGATTGTCCTGTAAATCTGCCGTTCCTATTCCGGCATATCCCCTAAAAACAAACTTTTTACTGAAGTCTGCATTAGTACGGAATCCAATTCTCAGTCGATGACCTTCAACATTGTTAAAAGCATAAGCAAACAGATATGGTCCCACATCTATCTTGCCCATTTTTTTATATCCGTTCACAATGACATTCACTACTTCAACGTAGGTCTTGATCATGGGCACATTCCTGACAGTGTCAATCATTGCATAAATGTGCTTTTCTGTTGGGGTTAAAGAATCGTGTCTGGCCGTATCCCAATAAGATTGATCCTTCATCCTTGCATCTTCCGCCACTTCAAGGAGTACTTCGTAGAATTTTGGAGGTTTGGGGTCATTTACCTTAATATTCCGATTTGAAGAATAATATTTGGCAAGCATACCTGGAGAGTTATCTCCAATTTCATCTATGTCGACAATAATTCTAACCTTAGAAGGAATCCAAGCCCCTGTTTCTGTCGGAACCAATTCCTGTTGAACTTTTACTTTGTCAATGTAATTGATATTGGCTTCTTTGGCTATGGTAACATCTATTTGTTTGATAGCAAAAGTTGAATCCGTAATCCACATGTGTCCATTGAAAGCCAGATCCTGCGGTCTTTTTGGTTTGAATTCAATTTTATAACACCACATGGAATCAATGAAGGTACTGTCTGTAAGTAAATAATTGTAATAACCATTCCATCCATCGGCAATTGGACTGATAAAATCCTTATTTAATACAGTTATCCAGTTTTTATAAAAATTGTAATCCTGGAATGTCGAACCTATTAACTGAGATACAACACTACCGTCATCCACACCAACCCCTTTGATGTTGGTTGCTACCATTATTTCTTTGGTCTTGTCAGGCTCACGTCTATGGTAGTAATTAGAAACCGCTTCGGACATGAACACAGGTAAAATTGGTTTACCATCCTCTCCGGCGGCTATTTTCAAGCTATCAAAAATCTGCACCATTTTACTCATCAGCTTTCTCTTCCTGAATTTTTCGCTGATATTATCGACGCTGATTTCTATTTTACTATAGGCTTCATATTCGTAGGCAAGTAATTTTCTCTTATCATTATTATCTTTATTCTCTACTGCTTTCCTGATAATTCTGAAAGCAGGATTTTCCCCGGCAACCACATAAACTTCCTGAAGCACCTTTTTATCAGGAGCAAGTTGAAAATCAATTACCTGAGAGAGTACACCTTTCTTTATTGGTTTAGCTTTTTTCTGATAGCCCAGGTAAATTACTACAATAGAATCGGCATTGGTAGGCACTTTCAGTGTATAATAGCCTTCAAAATCAGTAACAGTACCGCGGTTGACATTGGTAACAGCAACATTGGCAAAGGGAATACCCTCCCCTGTTTCGCTATCGGTAACTTTCCCTTTAATACTAATATCCTGCCCGTTTACTACTCTGAAAAAAATGAGCAGTAAAAAAATGAAATAAACCTTTTTCAAATTGTGTTAGTGTTGAGTCTTAAAAATTATGAAATTATTTCTTTTCCAAGAAATTTTGGCTGCTTATTTAAAATAAACAAATCAATTACTGCTTTACATCTTGCAAAGTATTCTCTTAATAAAGTATCATAAGAATCTGAAAATCCCTCATTTTCTGCAATATACCCTACGGCATTCATGTTATAAAAGTTGCTTATGAACAATGCGCGGTACACATGAAACTTCTGGGTAACGACAATAACATCATCCTGACCGAATACTTTTTTACATCTTACCACCGAATCAAAGGTTCTGAAACCGGCATAATCAGGATAAATTACTGAATCAGGTATCCCGTATGTACGCAGATATTTTCTCATATCCTTTGGTTCATTATAGTAACTCAAGGAATTATCACCGCTTATAATGATATCTTCAATTTTATTTGAGTAATACAATGATTTTGCAGCATTCATTCTGTGGTTGAAGTAAGGATTTGATCTGCCTTGACGGGAGTATTTGCTGGTACCTAACACCAATGCAACTTTCTTTTGAGGAACCTCTGATAAGGAATTATAAACCTGATCAGAAGTACTCAACACCACCCATACATTACATGTTATTATAAAAATTAAAACTGCAGCAATGGTCACAGCCACAATTCGTAACAACATTTTTCTGACCTTTGCAAATACCATTGTTAGTGTTTTCCTAAGGCAAATTCTTTTTCAAGGATGTGGGAATTTCTAATAATTCCTCTGATCCATTTAAGATATAATTCATTTTTCTCCGACTCGCTCAACCGCCAATCTACTTCCTGCTGATTTCTCAGTTTCATGCTAAGATGATGGAGACAAATAGCCACGGTAACAGATATGTTCAGACTTTCTGTAAATCCATACATTGGTACCCTAACATAACCATCAGCATTGGAAATTGCTTCCGATGATAATCCTTCTTTTTCATTTCCAAACAGCAATGCAGTTTTTCCTTTTAATTCAAAGTCTTCAAGGGAAATATCATTGGTATGAGGTGTTGTCGCAATTATGGTGAATCCCTGAGATTTTAACGAACTAATACAATTACTTGTATTATTTTCTGCTGAATTATATTTTACTATATCCACCCATTTGGAAGAGCCTAAAGTTACATCAGGATTAACGGAATATTTATTACGATTTTCTATAACATGTAATTGCTGGATTCCGAAACAGTCACAGGTCCTGACAACGGCGCTTGCGTTATGAGGTTGATAAATGTCTTCTACTACAACAGTTAAAAAGTTGGTTCTCTCTTCCAGTACCTTCTCTATTTTTTCTTTTTTATTTTCGGTGATGAATTGAGATAAAAATTCAAGCAAATCAGGTTTCAAAATGAGTTATTTTAGGTATACAAAATTACCAAATTCATTCTAAAATTAACGAATTTAGGATAAATACGTTCTCAATAAATTTATACGTGTGGAAAAATACCGGACCCAAAACTAATTTCTGGCAAGGTAATTGCTATTATTTAATTATAATTTTCTCGTAGTAAAAGGTTTTTTGAAACCCTTTGATATTCTGATCAAAGGGTTTCTTTTTTTACTTTATCTACTTTTATGTTGGTATACTTTTCCTCTCTTTTAAACGGTTCACGGTTCTCTATACCTTTTAATTCTTTAAGATTGTAACCAACACCTTCTTTATAAAGGTTAATAGTTTTTACTGTTTCTTTTTCTTTTACTTCCGGTTCTTCCTGTTTGGTAATGTTAATAAAGTAAGCCACAACCAATACCACCAACAATAACACCAATGACGGAATTACAATCAACATAATATTTCCTCCTTTATTACTCAACAAAGTAACCAACAAGAAAAATTCCGGGGCTTAATAATGGATAATTTTATCAAGCCGGTAATAACTTATTGAAATGTCTGTATTATTTTTGATGTTCAATATTCCCTGGCATATAAAAGTGCTAAAAATTTATTCGTTTCGTTTATACCCTTATTTCCCAATCAGAAACCATGTTTGACATTACTGTAATAGGTGGAGGAATAGTAGGATTTGCCACTGCATATACAATAAAGGAGTCTCACCCTCACCTTAAAATTGCCATCCTGGAAAAGGAGAAAAAACCTGCAGTTCACCAGACAGGGAATAATAGTGGCGTTATTCATTCGGGAATTTATTATAAACCCGGAAGCTTAAAAGCAACCAATTGTTTAAGAGGGTACTATATGCTGCTGGACTTTTGCAATAAACATGATATTCAATATGAATTGTGTGGTAAAGTCATTGTAGCAACTTCTGATAAAGAATTGCAGGCCATGGACAATGTTTACCAACGAGGAATTGAAAATGGTTTGAAAAATATACGTTTATTATCACCGGAAGAAATAAAAGAAATAGAACCATTTTGTACCGGAATAAAGGGAATATATGTACCACAGACCGGAATCATCGATTACTCAGTTGTAACTCAAAAATATGCTGAACTTTTTGAGAAGGCTGGAGGAAAAATAATGCTGGGGACAAAAGTCACCAACATTCAAGTAAAGAATTCCTCTGCCGAAATTATCACACCTTCAGAAACTATCACTAGCAAGCTGGTAATTAATTGTGCAGGATTATTCTGTGATAAAATCGCTGCATTGAATACAAAGAAATTAAATGTAAGGATCATTCCTTTCAGAGGAGAATATTATCAGTTGAAAGAGGATAAAAAATATCTCGTAAAAAACCTTATATATCCTGTACCTGATCCGAATTTTCCGTTTCTGGGAGTACATTTCACAAGAATGATTTCAGGTGGTGTTGAAGCAGGCCCGAACGCTGTATTTGCTTTTAAAAGAGAAGGATACAAAAAGTCTGATTTCAACTTCAAAGAGCTTAGTGAATCTTTACTATGGCCAGGCTTCCGTAAGGTAGCAATGAAATACTGGAAAACAGGATTGGGTGAGTATTATAGGAGTTTTTCCAAAGCTGCTTTTACAAAAGCTCTTCAAAAGCTGATTCCGGAGGTGCAGGAAAACGATTTGATTCCCGGAGGTGCAGGTGTGCGGGCACAAGCTTGTGATTATTCCGGAGGACTGATTGATGATTTCCTTATCCTTGAAGACAATACTATAATAAACCTGCTAAATGCCCCTTCTCCTGCAGCCACTTCTTCACTTTCTATAGGAAAGACATTAGCAGAAAAAGCTTTAACCAGATTTCAATAAAAATTATCAGGAAAAAACGGCTGCTTAACCGCTAATTCCGTAAGTATATCTAAAACAATTTATATGAGGTTTTTCATATTATGTTTTAGTACTTTACTTCTTGCTTCCTGCGCGAGCAATAAAAATACGATGTCATCAAAGGGACAGGAAAATAATGTACCTATTAAGGATAAAGGTACTAATCATACCAGTTTTAAACCTAAACAAAAGAGGGTCAATAATTCCAGTGCATACCAGTTGAATCAGCAGGAGAAAGATCAACAGAAAGGATATCATTATACAACCACCAGAGGTGTTCTGGATAAAAACGAAAAAAACAGAGCCAAACGGGATAAAAAAGCCAGAAAAGAACAGGAAAAATTAAATGAAGATTTAAAGGACCTTAACACCTCATCAAACAAAACCAAAAAGGCCAAAAAACCCAGCGGCCAATTTCAATTTTTTGTCCATTGATTCCCTAAGTAATTCCATAATGCGGAAAATCAAGCTATTAGCCTGCAAAAATTTTGTAAACAATAATCTAAAAAAGTGAATTTTTTTTCATCTAAACTAAAGGATATTCCGTATAGTAAACTAACTCTTTCATGAGCTATGAATAAAATTCCATTATTTCTTATTATTGTTATTAGTGGTTTAATGTTTTCATGCGCAGGATCTAACAATAAGATGTCGCATAAACAGGCTTCTTCTTCAGATTACCTTGCAAGCGAAAAAGGTAATTCCGGGAGTGGACAAAAAGGAAAGCAAACTTATAAGTCTAACAAATACCACAGCAGTACCGGCAATTATGATAAGGTTCATGACCCTACAGTAAGAAATGTTGATGGTAATGCAGGGAAAAAACTGAAAAGAAGGGAGCAAAAAAGAAAAATGGCTTATACCAAGTATCTTATTTATCTCAATCAGCAGAATAAATATAAGAGCTCCAAAATTAATACCGGAAAATTTAATTTTTATTAATTTCTCCAGATAACTGTTATTTTGTTAAAATGCGATTAAAGATTCAGGCAATTACTTTATTGTTTATTATCTCAGTAGGTGGATTATTTAATAATAACGCTGTTGCGCAAGACATACAATTCAGTCAGTTTTATAATGTCCCATTATATCTGAATCCCGCATTTGCAGGTAGTGCTCACGGAACCCGTGTAGGATTTAATCAGCGATTGCAATGGCCGAAGGTAGATGGAAAATACATTTCATCTTACCTTGGAATTGACTCTTATTTTCCTGAATACAAAAGCGGTGTGGGAGTATATTTCTTACAGGATTTTCAGGGAAGCAATAACATAAGTTCTTCACAAGCATCATTAGTTTATTCATACCAAATCCATTTATCGGAACAGTTAATTTTCCGTCCTGCCCTGGAAGTAGGATTAATTTCAAGATCGGTTAATTATTCCCAACTAAAATTCCCACAAGAATTTAATGACACGACAGGTTACAGAAAGAATTCCAGTCTTGATATGGCCAATCCGAGAAAGACATTTACTGATATTGGTTCCGGTGGTATGCTGTATACAAAATCTGTATGGTTCGGATTTTCGTTTCATCACCTTAATCAGCCAAATCAGTCGATGTTCAATACAAAAAGCAAGCTTCCTATAAAAGGAGCATTTGTTGCAGGTTATAAAATTGACCTGACGGAAAAAAGTAAATACAGCGAAGAAGAAAAAGAATTCAGTATCACACCTACTGTCCATTATAAATTTCAGGGTCAAAACGACCAGGTGGATTTCGGATTATATGTAACCTACAATTACTTTGTTGTAGGTGGATGGTACAGAGGAATTCCTACCAAAAGGTATGAACGCAGATTTCACAATAATGAATCTGCTATTATCCTTCTAGGATTTTCAGCCAACGGATTCAAATTTGGATATACCTATGATTTTGTTACTTCCAAACTGGCAGTCGCCAGAACCGGAGGAGCCCATGAAATTAATCTGACATACGTCTTCCAGCCTCCAAGGGCCAAAAAGAGAAAACCTATGAGACGTATGCCTTGTCCTAGTTTTTGATAAAATTGCATTTTCCAAAATAGAAATCTCAATGATACTAATATATCATTATTGTTAGTGACATTGATTTGCCCGAATTTTGTATTTTGTTATTTGTAATTTAAAATTTTGCTTTAAAGCTTATAGCTTTTTGCTTTATACTTAAAGCTTTGACCTTTGAATTAGGCTAAATTCTCGTATATTTATTGTGAAAACAAATAATACACACATGAAATTTTACTGCAGGATATTCATTCTGTTAATATTTACTGCTGCTCCTACTTTTGCACAAGTAAAAAAAACACCACCCCCTCCTCCCGATAAAGAATTTCTGAAAACGGAGGCCCAGGCGAAGGCCTACTTTGAAGCTGAGAAATATAGGTTAGCAAGACCTCTTTATCAATATCTGGATAGTATAAAACCTAACACTCCTTCTTATCTTTTTCCACTTGGTGTTTGTCTGGTCCAGCTGGGTGATAATGAAAACGCTTTGTCCAAATTTGAATTATGCATTAAAAAAAGCTCTGCCTATCCTGCTTCACTGAGTTATTTTACAGCCAGAGCCTACCATCTTTCTCTCCGGTTTGATGAAGCCATCAGATACTACGAAAAATATAAAGCTTTTTTGAAGAAGAGTGATAGTAAGAAAAAAGATGCATTAATTTCTAATGTGGACAGGCAGATTAAAATGTGCAAAAACGGAAAGGAATTAATTGCAGATCCGCTTCCGATTCAGGTTTACAATCTAGGCCCTATAGTTAATTCTCCATTTCCTGAATATGGACCTGTAATTACAGTAGATGAAAAACAGCTTATTTTTACTTCCAACAGACCGAATACGACAGGAGGGCAGAAAACTGAAGATGGTATTTACTACGAAGATGTGTATATTTCTTACAGATCAGATACAGGCTGGAGTCATCCTGTAAAGATGAATGAAGGAATTAATACGATCGGCCACGATGCAAGTAAATGTATTAGTCCTAATGGTGAAAAAATGATTATTTACAGATATGGTAAGGACAAAATGCTGTCCCAGGCTTCCGGTGATTTGTATATGAGTGAATTTAAAAACAATACCTGGTCAAAAGCAGAAAGACTTCCGGATAAAATCAATTCTCCCGGTTGGGAACCAAGTGCAAGTATAGGTGATGACGAAAAAATAATATATTTTGTCAGTTCAAGATCAGGTGGTCAGGGAGGAACAGATATTTACAGTATTAAAAAACTACCTACCGGAGAGTGGGCAGAACCAATGAATCTGGGCCCTACCATCAATACCCCGGATGATGAAGACTCCCCCTTTATCTCTCCGGATGGCAAAACTTTATATTTCAGCTCGAATGGTCATAAAACCATGGGAGGTTATGACATATTCAAATCTGAATACAATGAAGAAAAGAAACAGTGGTCTATTCCTCTGAATGTAGGATATCCTATCAGCACAGCCCATGATGACCTTTATTTTCAATGGTCAGCCGACGGACAACGGGTGTATTTTTCCAGTGTCAGACCTGAAGGCTATGGTGATAAAGATATCTATTATGCCGTGATTAATAAAAAGGCCACCGAGATGGTGATTTTTAAAGGAGAAGTGCTTAATGCGGTAAATAAAAAACCGGTAGAAGCCACGATAAAAGTAACTGAGAAAAACACCAATCAGGTAATAGGAATTTTCAAAGCTGATGGTAATGATGGCAGCTACATGTTTGTGTTAAATGGAGGTAAAGAATATCTGGTAAACGTGGAAGCTGATAACTTTGCAAGTGTTTCTGAATCATACAATTTAAAAGAATTGAGGGAGTTTAGAGAAGAAGAAAAAAACATTCTTTTACAACCTAAATAAAATCATAATAAATGCGTATCTTTAAAGAATGTTTATAAATTAATCCTGTTATACAGAACCAGTTTGACTAGTACAGAATTGCATATATGAAAGCTTCATTACTAATTCCAAAAACATATTTATTCCTGCCATTAATTTTTTGTTTTCTTATTATTTCAAGTTTCTCCTCTGCTCAGTCTGTTTCAACGATGGAATCACAGGCGAGAAATTATATGCAAAACAGCCAGTTTTACCTTGCATTACCTATTTATCTTGAACTGGACAGTTTGTCGCCTGACAATCCTAAATATTTATATCCAATTGGAATTTGTTACTTACACGCTGTGGAGGAAGAAAAGTCACTGATGTATTTCAACCGTTGTCTTACTGAAGCAAAAAAATATCCCGAAAAGCTATATTACTATACTGCCAAAGCCAACCATTTACTTCACAGGTTTGAAGAAGCAATGAAATATTATGAAGAATACAAAGAAGCTTTGAGAAAGAAGAAAAATAAAAAGAATAAAGACATTATTATTCAGGTTACCCGGGAAATTGAAATGTGTAAAAACGGGAAACAGATGATGACTGATTCTTTAAAAATCAAAATAGTGAACCTTGGACCTACAATTAATTCTAAGTACCCTGATCATGGTCCTGTATTAAATGCAGACGAATCAGTAATGATTTTCACCTCAAGCAGACCTAATACTACCGGAGGAATGATTGATGATGCTGACGGAAATTATTATGAAGACATATACATCAGCTATAAGAATGAAGACAATACCTGGTCTACACCAAAGAGTATCAGCCAGAATATAAATACAAACGGGCATGATGCCAGCATTTCATTGTCCGCCGATGGACAAAAATTATTATTATACAAATTCGGAAAAGAAATTAATGGCCAGGCTTCCGGAGATCTGTATATCAGTAATCTTACCGGTACCCAATGGTCATCCCCAGAAAAATTACCTTCTCATATTAACAGCAAAGGTTGGGAACCCAGTGCCTGTTTATCTTCTGATGAAAAGCTTTTGATTTTCTCCAGCGACAGAGAAGATGGTCACGGAGGATTGGATCTTTACATGGTAAAAAAATTACCTAATGGTGAATGGGCTCTGCCGATGAATATGGGTGCAAGAATAAACACGCATTATGATGAGGACTCACCTTTCCTCCATCCCGATGGAAAAACTTTATACTTTAGTTCAAACGGACACAAAAGTATGGGAGGCATGGATATATTCGTAACCAGATTTGATGAAAAAACCCAACAGTGGTCAGTACCTGAAAATGTTGGTTACCCTATCAGTACTGCTCACGATGACATGCATTTTAGCTGGACTGCCGATGGAAGAAAAGTTTTCTTTTCAAGTGTAAGACCGGGAGGATTTGGAGATAAAGATATTTACTTCACAGAGGTATATAAAGAATCTGCTAAGTTAGTGGTTTTAAAAGGAATGATTATGGATTCTCTTTCTTTATATCCGGTAGAGGCGACTATTAAGGTTACAGATAATAAATCTGAGGAATTAGTTGGTATTTTCCATTCTAATAGCTCAACAGGAAAGTATATTGTTATATTACCTGAAGGCAAGGATTACAAATTTACAATAACCAGCCAGAACTATAATGTTTGTTCAGACCATTTGGATGTCACCAAATTAGAAGAATTCGAAGAAATCGAGAAAAATATTAAACTCTGCCCACGACGCTAACGATCGGCCCTCTCAATTAATTGTATTTTTTCAATTTATACCTATCTGTATTCACATCCAGAGAATGAAGATGTTATATTTTCCATTCAAATATTTGTAAAATTTCAATACAAATATTCAACCCTGCCTTAGAAAAAACGTATGCAACTACAAGCTTAAAACCATTTGAATTGTACAATTTCGTGTTACCAGTTTTTAGAATGAAGAGAATCTTACTTCTTTGTTTTTTCCTTGTTTCTCTACTTCAGACTCAGCAATTATTCGGACAGTGTACCAATGTTCCTACATATAATGTTGACTTGAGCAGTAGTCCGGATATGACATGGACCGGCCCGACTCCTGTAGTTTCGAGAGACGGTACCAATTGTTGTGGTGACAATAATTGCATCAGATTTATTGTAACACTTCATCCGAATGCTGAAGCTATAAGATTTAACATTGTTAGTGGTGCAATCCCAAATGGTTCATTATTCTGGCAGTTAGGTTGCGGAGGTAACAGGACGATGAACGAGAGAGTATGTGTTTCCGGTGTAGGCCCGCACTCTATCACCTTTTGTAAACCCGGTAATAACGAAAATGGATTTTCCGTAACATCCATTTCCCGTCCAACAGTAAATGCTCCTTCGTATATCAGTGAAGGTTGTACCGGACAACTAAGAGCTGACGGATTCGAAGCTTCCAGTGTAACTTGGAGATCAATTGCACCGGGTGCAATCGGACAATACAACAGCTACCTTAGCTGTACTTCCGGTTGTTTAACTCCGAATGTGACAGCAGGCGCAGGGTACCCTCCTTATGTTGATTACGAAGTAACAGGTATACCTGCAGGAGGTTGTTCAAACGTATCAGTTACCAGAGTTACAAGAGTAACTTTTGTAACTACGAAAAGTGTTTCCATAACCCCATCAAACCCTACAGTATGTTTTGGTGGTACTGCCACTTCTATTACCGCTAACCCCGTTGGCGGAGCACCTCCTTATACCTATACGTGGGTACGAACTGACAACGGTTCAAATGCAGGAAATACACAAACCATACCTGTGGGAGTAGGCACTTACACTGTTACAGTAGGTGACCAGACTAACTGTCCAACTGTTTCAGCTACTGTTACAGTAACAGCCAATCCTTCTCCGGTAGATGCCGATGCAGGAGGGGATAAAACAAGTTGCGCCAACAACCCGGCCATTGTAATGAATGGTACAGTAACCATGGCAACAGGAGGTGTATGGTCCGGAGGTAATGGAACATATGCTCCAAACACATCTACTTTAAATGCTACCTATACACCTACTGCAGCTGAAATTACTAACGGCACAGTCGTACATACTTTAACCACTACCGGTACAGGTGGCTGTCCGCCAGTGAGCAGAACTTTGACACAAACCATAGTGCCTTCTCCAATTGTAACTATCGGAGGAGCCACAACTGTATGTGCCAACAACAATGCCATAGCTCTTACTTCCACCGTAACCAATGCCACCGGTGTACAGTGGACAGGTGGTGGAGGAACATTTTTTCCTAATAACACAGCTTTAAATGTAACCTATACTCCTACTGCAGCACAAATCACTGCAGGATCAGCAGCTTTTACCGTTACTTCTACAGGTAACGGAACTTGTAATCCTGTTTCAGCAAACAGAACGGTAACAATCACTGCGGCTCCGACAGTAAACTCAGGAGGGAATGTGACAGTATGTGCTAATAACAGAGCCATAGCTTTAGGAGGATCGATTACACTTCCTGCGACCGGCGGACAGTGGATTGGCGGAACAGGTACATTTAATCCAAACAGAACAACACTAAATGCTACTTATACTCCATCAGATGCTGAGGCTGCATCGGGAACGGTATCACTAACCCTGGAAACCACAGGAAATGGTAATTGTAATCCAGTATCAGCAACTAAAACAATCACCATCACTCCAGCCCCTGTAGTAAGTGCAGGAGCTAACAGAACCGTCTGTGCTAATAATGCCAGTGTCGTACTTGCCGGTACAGTTTCAGTTCCCGCTACAGGCGGACAATGGATTGGCGGAACAGGTACATTTAACCCTAACAGAACAACCTTAAATGCTACCTATACACCTTCTGCTGCAGAAATAACAGCAGGCACGGTGACACTCACCTTGCAATCAACCGGACATGGTAATTGCAATCCGGTCTCTTCTAACATGACCATTACTATAAATGCAGCACCGATTGTAAATGCCGGAGGACCAGCAACAGTATGTGGTAATAATGCGGCGGTAGCATTGAATGGTTCCGTAACCGGCGCTACTGGAGGTACATGGAGCGGTGGGGCAGGAACTTATAACCCAAACAATAATACTCCTAATGCAACTTATACACCTTCTGCAGGAGAAATATCTGCAGGTACTGTAACATTAACTTTAACATCTACCGGTAACGGATTGTGTAATCCGGTTTCTGCAACAAAGACAATTACCATTGAGCCTGCTCCGGTTGTTACCTCCGGAGGCAACGTTAGTGTGTGCGCCAACAACCCAACTGTCGTTTTAAATGGCACGTTTGCCAATGCAGGTGGCGCTACATGGACAGGAGGTACAGGTACATTCAATCCAGGAAGAAATGTACCAAGCCCAACGTATACTCCTTCAGCTGCTGAAATAACTGCAGGAACAGTTACATTAACCATATCAAGTACAGGTCATCCGCTTTGTAATACTGTATCAGCCAATAAAACAATAACTATTACAAATTCACCTATAGTAAGTGCAGGAGCAAATCAGACAATATGTGCGAATAATGCCACTGCTGTTTTAAACGGATCTGTAACTGTTGCTACCGGTGGTTCATGGACTGGTGGAACAGGTACATTTGCGCCCAACAGAGATGTACTTAATCCTACCTATACACCTTCTGCGGCCGAAATTACTGCAGGAAATGTTACCCTGACACTTACTTCTACCGGTAACGGAAACTGTAATGCGGTTAGCAGTAACATGATTATAAACATTACACCTGCTCCTACCGCCAATGCTGGTGCTAATCAAACTGTCTGCGCCAATAACTCAAATGTCACACTTGCAGGAGCTGTTACTATCGCTACGGGAGGACAGTGGATAGGTGGTACAGGAACTTTTAATCCAAACAGAAACACTTTAAATGCAACCTATACACCTTCTCCTGCAGAAGTTACAGCCGGTTCGGTAGGTTTAACATTACAAACTACAGGCAATGGAAACTGTACACCTGTTTCCAGCAATATGAACGTAACTATTACACCTGCTCCAACAGTAAATTCAGGAGGCAATGTTTCCGTTTGCGGAAATAATGCAGCAGTTACCTTAGGTGGGTCTGTAACAGTCGCTACCGGTGGTACCTGGACAGGCGGGTCAGGAACATTCAATCCAAATAGAAATGTTGTAAGTCCAACCTATACACCATCAGCTGCTGAAATTTCAGCAGGGACAGTTACACTTACTTTAACTACAACAGGTAACGGAAATTGTGCTCCGGTAAGTGCAAATAAAACAATAACAATCACTCCTGCTCCTACTGTAAATCCAGGCTCGAACCAAAGTCTGTGTTCCAACAATCCGAACGCTACCTTGGCAGGTACTGTAACCATAGCCACCGGAGGTACGTGGTCAGGTGGTGCAGGAAGCTGGAATCCTAACAACAATTCTTTAACTGCGACCTATACTCCTACTGCAGCAGAAATAACAGCAGGATCAGTAACATTAACATTGACAACAACAGGTAACGGAAACTGTAACGCTGTTTCAGCTCCGCTAACTTTGACATTTACCCCTGCTCCTGTAATGACTATTAGTCCTAACCAGACGCTTTGTGCTAATAATCCTGCTGCAAGTTTATCCGGTACTGTTACGGTAGCAACAGGAGCCACATGGTCAGGAGGCGGAGGAACTTATAGCCCTAATAACAATGCTTTAAATATTACCTATACACCAACTGCGGCAGAAATCACTTCAGGATCATTAACCCTGACCTTGACATCTACAGGAAACGGAAATTGTAATGCGGTAAACAGACAAACCACTTTAACATTCACCAACTCTCCTACTGTTAATTCAGGTGGAGATGTTTCTGTTTGTGCCAATAATGCAACTATCGGATTAAACGGATCGGTAACTGTTGCTACCGGAGGAACATGGACAGGAGGATCAGGTACATTTAACCCTAACAGAAATACTGTAAATGCGACATATACTCCGACGGCGGCTGAGATTTCAGGTGGATCTGTAGCACTTACATTAACAACTACCGGAAACGGAAACTGTAATGCGGTAAGCGCTAATAAAACTATTACCATTACCCCTTCTCCTGTTGTGAATGCCGGAGCACCTCAAACAGTTTGTGCTAATAATCCGGTTGTGACTTTGAATGGTACTGTTACTGTAGCAACAGGTGGAACATGGACAGGAGGTACAGGAACATTCAATCCTAACAGGAACGTTCTTAACCCTACCTATACTCCATCTGCAGCGGAAATTACGGCAGGAACAGTTACACTTACCTTAACCTCTACAGGAAATGGGAACTGTACACCTGTTTCGTCGAACATAACTATCACCATCACTCCAAGTCCTACAGTTGATGCAGGACCAGATGCTTTTGTTTGCGGAAACAATCCTAATACTACTTTGGCAGGTGCTGTTACTGTGGCAACCGGTGGTCAATGGACAGGTATGGGAGGAACATTTGTACCTAATGCCAACACCCTAAATGCCACTTATATCCCGAGTGCAGCAGAGATAAATTCAGGATTATCCATTCTTGAATTGGTGACTACAGGCAACGGTAACTGTCTTGCAGTAAGAGATACCATGTATATAGTAATCACTGCACCTCCTACAGTAAATCCGGGTGCAGACAGAAATATATGTGTTAACAATCCTGCAATTGCTTTAAATGCAACAGTAACTGCGACAGGACCTGTTACTAATACATGGTCCGGAGGAGCAGGTACGTTTAATCCGAATGCCAATACCTTAAATGCGACTTATACCCCTTCACCTACTGAAATTACCAATGGAACTGTAACATTAACATTGACCAGCAATCAGGCAGGTTGTAATCCTGTTTCCAGAAATGTTTTGTTTACCTTTACACCTGCGCCTACAGTAAGTGCAGGACCGAACAGAACAGTCTGTGCAAACAACCCTGCTACAGCTTTAACAGGATCTGTAACGGTAGCAACCGGTGGGACTTGGACAGGAGGTACAGGCACATTCAATCCAAACAGAAATGTATTAAATCCGACATATACCCCATCTGCAGCAGAAATTACTGCAGGTACTGTTACATTGACGCTTACTACGACAGGTAATGGAAATTGTAATGCAGTAAGCAGTAACATGACCATAACCATTACTCCTGCCCCAACTGCCAATGCAGGTGCAAACCAATCAGTATGCTTTAATAACGCAGCCGTTAACTTAAATGGGTCTGTAACAATTGCAACAGGTGGAACATGGACATCAGCAGGAACAGGAAGCTTCCTGCCAAATGCAAGTGAATTAAATGCTACCTATATTCCATCGGATGCAGAAAGAGCTGCCGGAACTACCACATTAACTTTAACCACTACAGGTAACGGTAACTGCTTACCTGTTACTTCAACAATGAATGTGGCCATTACTCCTGCTCCGACAGTTAATGCAGGAGGAGCGGCAACTGTCTGCGGAAACAACCCAAGTCTTGCATTGAATGGCTCTGTAACTGTAGCAACCGGTGGATTCTGGTCTGGAGGTACAGGAATTTTTAATCCGAACAGAAATACTCTTAATGCTACCTATACACCAAGCGCTGCTGAAATAATGGCGGGAACAGTTACACTTACCTTAACTACTACAGGTAATGGAAACTGTAATCAGGTATCACAAGACAAGACAATTACAATTACTCCTGCTCCTACAATTAATGCAGGATCAGATATGACTTTGTGCGGTAATGTTGCATCAGTTACTTTAAACGGAACAGTAACAGTAGCTACAGGAGGAACCTGGACATCATCAGGTACCGGATCATTTTCACCAAATAACCTAACCGGTTCTTATGCACCATCTGCTGCTGACAGAACACCAGGAAATACGATCACACTTACTGTTACAAGTACCGGAAATGGTAACTGTCTTGCTGTCACTGATGAAATGACCATCACATTTACTGCAGAACCAACGTTAAGTCATGCACCGACTATGAGTGTGTGCCCTAATGATTTCCCAGTACAGTTAAATGCTACAGGTTCTCCTTCTTCATGGACCGGTGGTACAGGAACATTTAATCCGGGAAGAAATGTTTTAAATCCTCAATACACCCCATCAGCGGCGGAAGTTTCTGCAGGGTCAGTTACATTAACAGTTACAACCAATCCATTTGGCGCTTGTCCGTCTCTTTCAAGAACAGTTGTAATAACTATCCCTCCTACACCGGTTGTTAGCGCAGGAGGAAATACCACAATATGTGGTGATGTTAACTCTATTGCTCTTAATGGTACAGTAACTAATGCAGGAGGTGGAATATGGTCAACATCAGGTTCAGGTACATTCAGCCCGAATAATACTACACTCAACGGAACTTATAACATTACTGCTGCGGACAGAACAGCAGGTACTGTAACTCTAACGCTAACCTCAACCGGCAATGGTTCATGTTCTCCTGTAACTTCTACCAGAACAATTACCATTACACCTCCTCCTACTGTAGATCCGGGATTGGATAGATCTGTATGTGCTGACATCACAGGTGTACCATTGAACGGAGTAGTAACTGTGGCATCAGGAGGTCAATGGACAACAAGCGGTGACGGAACATTTTCTCCGAATAACACCACATTAAATGCAATGTATAATCCCGGGCCTAATGACAGGTCTTCCGGAAGCGTGACAATAACTCTGACCTCTACCGGAAACGGATTGTGTAATGCTGTATCAAGAAGCTTTGTTTTAACAATCACTCCGGCTCCTACTGCAAATGCAGGACCGAATCAAACTATATGTGCTGATGCTAACAGCATCACATTGAATGGAGCAGTTACCATTGCTACAGGTGGAACCTGGTCATCAACAGGATCAGGAACCTTTTCTCCAAATGCCAATACCTTAAACGCAACTTACTTCCCGTCAAATGCAGACAGAACAAGCGGAGGAGTTACTTTAAGGCTTACCACAACAGGTAACGGAACATGTAACCCTGTTCAAAGTAATATGATTTTGACTATCACTCCGGTACCGGTGGTAAATGCTGGACCTGATGTTACTTCCTGCGCCGATGTAACCAATGTGTTTTTAAATGCAGCTTCTGTGACCATTGCGACAGGGGGCACATGGACTACTTCAGGTTCTGGAACATTTTCTCCAAATGCCAATACAGTAAATGCATCTTATTTACCATCTGCTACAGATAAAACATCAGGCATAGTTACATTAACCCTTACTTCTACAGGAAACGGTACATGTAATCCTGTTAACGATGCCATGATAATAAACTTTACCCCGGCACCAACAGTGAATCCTGGGCCTAACCAAACTGTATGTGCTGATGTTACAAATGTTAGCTTAAACGGTACTGTAACTGTAGCAACCGGGGGAACATGGACTACTTCAGGATCAGGAACATTTGGAAATGCCAATTCACTTACCACTAATTATGTACCATCTGCTGCAGACAGAACTGCAGGTACGGTCACATTAACCCTGACAAGTACAGGTAACGGAACATGCCAGCCTGTGTCTGCTACCAAGACAATAACTATTACACCTGCACCTACAGTAAATGCAGGAGCCAATGAATCGGTTTGTGCTGACCTGGCTTCAATACCATTAAATGGCACTGTAACAATTGCAACAGGAGGAATCTGGTCAACTTCAGGGACAGGTACCTTTACTCCGAATGCTACAACATTAAATGCAAGTTATGTTCCATCAGCTGCCGATAGAACAGCAGGATCAGTAACATTAACTCTAACAACTACCGGCAACGGAACATGTAATCCTGTATCTGCCCAAAAAGTTATTACTATCACCCCTGCTCCAACAGCAAATGCAGGTGCAGACCAGACAGTATGTTCGAATAACCCGAATGTTACACTTTCAGGAAGTGTGACAATAGCGACAGGAGGAACATGGTCAGGTGGAGTTGGAACTTTTAATGCTTCTGCAAATGATCTTAATGTAACCTACACTCCGACTGCAGGAGAAATTACAGCAGGTTCCTTAGTGCTTGGACTGACAACAACCGGTAATGGTACCTGTCAGCCGGTAACTGATTATATTACTATCAACTTTAGTCCTGCTCCGACTGTTAATACCGGTGGAGACAGAACTGTATGTGCCAATAATCCTAATGTGAGCCTTGCAGGTTCAGTAACAGTTGCAACAGGCGGAACATGGTCAGGTGGTGCAGGAACCTTTGCACCAAATCCAAATACCTTAAATGCTGTTTATACTCCGACTGCCGGAGAGATAGCTGCAGGAACAGCAACACTTACACTTACTTCAACAGGAAACGGTACCTGTTTACCGGTTTCGGCAAATATGACCTTGACTATTACACCTGCTCCGACAGCAAATGCAGGTGCAAATCAAACGGTATGTGCTGATGCAACCGGAGTAGCTTTAAATGGAGCTGTAACCATTGCTACCGGAGGTACATGGACAACATCAGGTTCCGGAACATTTTCTCCTAATGCAAGCGCATTAAATGCTACTTATGTACCTTCCAATGGTGACAGGACTGCAGGTAATGTTACTTTAACCTTAACTACTACAGGAAATGGTTCTTGTCTTGCCGTTACCAGTCAGACAACATTGACAATAACACCGGCTCCGACAGTAAATGCAGGAGGTACTTATTCAGTATGTTCTAATAATGCAAATGTTGCCTTAAACGGCGCTGTTACAATTGCCACAGGCGGGACATGGTCAGGAGGAGCAGGAACATTTAGTCCTGATGCTAATACTTTAAATGCTACTTATACTCCGACTGCAGCAGAAATAGCTGCCGGAAGTCTTACCCTGACTTTAACTACAACAGGTAACGGAACATGTAATCCTGTAAGCAACAACGCGGTAATATTATTTACACCTTCACCTGTTGTGAATGCTGGTGCTAACAGAACCATTTGTGCTAACAATCCGAGTCTGACTCTGGCAGGTACTGTAACAGGTGCAGGAGGAGGAACATGGACAGGCGGAACCGGAACATTCAATCCGGATGCAAATACCTTAAATGCAATTTATACTCCTTCAGCAGCTGAAATAGCTGCCGGTACTGTTACATTAACACTGACCAGTACATCCAACGGCAACTGTTTGCCGGTGACATCAAACATGACCATTACCATCACACCTGCTCCAACAGCCAATGCAGGTTCTGATCAAACAGTTTGTGCCAACAATGCTAATGTTGCATTAAATGGAGTTGTGACTGTAGCTACAGGCGGAACATGGTCAACTTCCGGAACAGGTAACTTTAACCCAAGCGCAAGCACATTAAATGCTACATATGTTCCATCAAATGCTGACAGAGTTAACGGGGGAGCCGTATTAACTTTAACTACTACAGGTAACGGAAACTGTAATGCGGTAACTTCAACCATAAATGTTACCATAACTCCGGCTCCTACCATCAGTGCCGGACCTAATCAAACAGTGTGTGCTGACTTAAATCAAATTCCGTTGAACGGAGCAGTAACCGTAGCATCAGGCGCTACATGGACTACAACAGGGTCAGGAACATTTAACCCGGATGCGACTACATTGAATGCAAGTTATGTTCCAAGTGCTGCTGACAGAACTAATGGAAACGTTGTATTGACTTTAAGTTCAACAGGTAACGGAAACTGCCTTGCGGTAACTTCTAATACCACTATAACCATTACTCCTGCTCCGACAGTAAATGCAGGACCGGATCAAATAGTTTGTGCTGACCTGAACAGCGGGCTTTTGGCGGGCCAGGTGACAGTGGCAACAGGTGGGACATGGACTACTTCGGGAACAGGTTCGTTTTCTCCAAATCCGAATACATTAAATGCAAACTATGTATTCTCTAATGATGATAGAACTGCAGGAACTGTAACATTAACGCTGACAACTACAGGCAATGGAACGTGTCAACCTATATCAGATCAGATGGTGTTTACCATTACACCTGCTCCTGTTGTAGTTGCAGGAAACAACGTGACAGTCTGTGCGGATGTTAACAGTGTAGCATTAACAGGTGCAAGTGTTACAAATGCAACAGGAGGAAACTGGACTACTACAGGAACAGGTACCTTCTCCCCTAACGCCAATACCATTGCTGCTACCTATGTGCCAAGTGCAGCAGATAAAGCATCAGGATTTGTTACACTAAGATTGACATCTACAGGAAACGGAACATGTAACCCGGTTTCTTCTCAGAGAACACTCACCATAACACCTGTACCTACTGCTAATGCAGGACCTGATCAGACCATGTGTGCCAATGGTGGAAGTGTATTATTAAACGGAACGGTAACAATTGCAACAGGAGGCACATGGTCCACAGCTTCAGGTACCGGAACTTTCACTCCTGATGCAAATACATTACAGGTAACCTTTACTCCTTCTGCAACTCAGATTGCGAACGGACTTGCAACTATTACATTAACTACTACAGGAAACGGAACATGTCAGCCTGTTACATCCAGAACTTATGTTTATATCAACCCGGTTCCGGTAGTAAATGCAGGGCCTAATCAGACTGTCTGCGCAAGTGTGGCCAACGTACCTTTAAATGGTACTGTACAAAATGCAACCGGCGGCGCATGGACTACATCAGGCACAGGATCATTTACTCCAAATGAAAATACCTTAAATGCTACTTATGTTCCTTCACCGGAAGATAAGATGGCAGGACAGATAAACCTTACACTTACTTCTACCGGAAACGGTCCATGTAATGCTGTAAGTCATTCCATGATACTCAGGTTTACTCCTATTCCTACATCCAATGCCGGGCCAGCTGCAATGTGTTCAAACACTAATGGTATACAGTTAAATGGTACCGTTACCAATGCAACAGGTGCTATTTGGTCTACTTCAGGATCAGGAACATTCCTTCCTGGTGCAAATTCATTGGCGACCAGCTACAGACCGTCACCTGCTGATATCACAGCAGGAAATGTAAATATTACTTTAACCACTACAGGAACAGGTGCATGTCCTGCTGCTTCAGCTACAATTGCTCTGACCATCCGTCCTCAACCTACGGTTAACCCTGGTCCGGATCAGGTAGTATGTGCGAACGTAGGACAAGTAGCTTTAAATGGTTCTTTCGCTAATGCCAATGGTATCCAGTGGTCTTCGTCAGGAGGAGGAGTATTTGCTCCTAACAACACCACTCCGGTAGCGACTTATACTATGTCAGCTATTGACATAGCTAATGGAGGTGCGACTTTGACTATGACCACAACCGGAAATGGAATATGTGCTCCTGTTTCAGCACAAATGAGATTAATAATAACACCTGCGCCAGTAGTAAATGCAGGACCTGATCAGACAGTTTGTGCGGACATAGCTGGCGTTACATTAAACGGATCTGTAACCGTAGCGACAGGCGGAACATGGACAAGTAATGGAACCGGAACATTTTCTCCTGATGAAAATACATTAAATGCTACTTATATTCCATCTGCTGCGGATATAGCTGCAGGTACAAGAACATTAACTCTGACCAGTACAGGAAATGGTAATTGTATTCCTGTATCAGATCAAATGAATATCACCATAACTCCTGCTCCTACAGTAAATGCAGGTGGATCGGAGACGATATGTGCTGATGCTGCAGGGTTTGGTTTGAATGCTTCCTTTACAGTCGCAACAGGTGTAATGTGGGGTACAAATGGTTCAGGAACATTTTCTCCTGATATAAATTCACAGGCTGTAATTTATACTCCGTCACAGACAGATATTTCTAACGGTAATGTTACACTCACGGTAATGACCACAGGAAACGGAACATGTAATCCTGTAACAGATAATTTTATTCTGACAATAACACCTGCTCCTACCGTTTTTGCAGGTGTAGGTTCAGGTTGTTCTGACCAACCGTCAATTGCTCTTAGTGGATTCTATACCGTATCTTCAGGAGCCACCTGGTCTACAAGTGGTACCGGAACATTTGATCCGGATAACACTACCATGAACGCAAGTTATATCCCTTCTGCTGCTGATATAGCGGCAACACAGGTAACCATAACTTTAACAACATTCGGTAGCGGATTATGCGAAGAAGTATCTCATTCAACAGTATTAAATATTGTTCCTGCTCCAAGAGCCAACGCTGGACCTGATCAGACTCTTTGCGCAGATGTAGGATCTGTGGTATTAGACGGAGACATACAAAATGCAGGTGGAGGAATCTGGAGAACTTCAGGTACGGGTTCGTTCATGCCAAACAACACTACAATTGATGCAACATATGTTCCTTCAGCAGCAGATACTGCAGCAAGATCAGTCACTTTGAGATTGGTAACTACAGGAAATAATATCTGTTCTGCTGATTCTGATATGGTTGTTATTACCTTTGTTCCAAGACCGGTGGTTGATGCGGGACAAGCAGTAGTTTGTTCTAATAATCCTACATTAGACCTGAACGGTACAATTCATAACGCAGGTGGTGGAGTTTGGAGTTCAACCGGTTCAGGGGCATTTACACCAAGCACGACTAACCTCACTGCAACCTATACTTTATCAGATGATGACAAAACTACAGGAACAATCATTATCACTTTAACATCAACTGATAATGGAATATGTAATGCAGTTACAGACCAGATCACATTAAATGTTGCCAATTCACCACAGTCAATACCAGGACCTCCACAGTCACATTGTTCTGATATAGATAGTTTCCAATTGAATGGTGCATATCTAAATGCAGGAGGTGCAGTTTGGTCAAGTCCTACAGGAGGTACCTTTACTCCATCCAATACTGCAATGGATGCTTTCTATCATCCGACTGCAGCAGACTCAGCGAACGGTTCAGTAACTTTAACTCTTACAACTACGGATAATGGTCTTTGTAATCCTGTTTCAGAAACTGTAGTAATTACCCTTACTCCGGCTCCGACAATTGACGCAGGATCGTCTTCAGTTTGTATCGCCACAAGCCCTGCGCCTCTAAATGCAGTTGTTACAGTTGCTCCGGGTGTGAAATGGACTTCAACAGGAACCGGTACTTTCGGTGACGATGAAAGTTTTTCAACTACATATTCCCCAAGTGGTGGAGACATTATCGCAGGTGGATTTACTATTAATGTAGTAACAACCGGAAATCACGGATGTAAACAATATTCAGATCAGATTGTATTCCATATCACATCTCCACCTAATGCTAATGCAGGAGCTAACGAAACAATCTGTGCCGACAGAAATCAGATTAATCTGAATGGAATTGTTACCGGAGCTGACGGAGGAATCTGGACAACTAACGGAACAGGAACATTTGCGCCGGATAATACAACCCTTAATGCAACTTATAACATTTCTAATGCTGATAAAGCTGCCGGTTCTGTAACCCTTACATTAACTACCACCGGAAACGGAATATGTGCGGCACATTCAACAAACAAAGTTGTAACTATAACTCCTGCTCCGACTGCTAATGCAGGAGGTAACAGATCTATTTGTGCTGATGCAAATTCTGTTGCCATCAACGGTACATTAACTATTGCCACACAAGGTATCTGGACAACAACCGGAACCGGAACCTTTAGTCCAGACAATACTGCATTGTCAATGACATACAATCCTTCTGCACAAGACAGAACAAATGGCGGGGTAACATTAACATTGACAACAACCGATCACGGAATTTGTAATGCTGTAAGTAACAGTATGCAACTTACCATCACACCAGCTCCGACGGTAGATGCCGGTCCGCAAAGCATCTGTACTAATAATGCTAATATACAATTGAATGGCGCGGTAACGGTGGCGACAGGGGGACAATGGTCAACATTAGGATCAGGATCCTTTGCTCCTAACGTTAACACCTTGAATGCTTTCTATACCTTCTCTGCCGGAGATGTGACAGCAGGATCAGTTAGACTGGTATTGAGATCTACTGGTAACGGATTGTGCCAGCCGGTAAGAGATACCATCACCATCAATCTTGTACCTCCACCATTTGTGAGCGCCGGTGATGATCAGACATTCTGTGAAGACATTGGAACAGTTCAGCTTAGCGGTTTGGTTTCAGGAAATGCAACAGGTGGAGTCTGGACAACCTCCGGAGACGGAACATTTGATGATCCGACAAAACTTGATGCTATATATACTCCACTGGGTTCCGACCTTCCTCAAAACGGACCACCTACTACTGTCACTTTAACCTTGACTTCATCAGGTCATGAGCCATGTGCAGCGGGCAGCGATCAGGTCAGCCTAACCTTTACACCTGCTCCAATTGCTGTTGTAAATGCAGGTAATGACACAACTGTTTGTGCAACATCTTCTGAAGTACCCCTTGACGGACAGGTTTTAATTGCTGATGGCGGAGAATGGGTAAGTTCCGGTACCGGATTCTTTACTCCGGACGCCTTCACTCTTAATGCAACTTACATCTTTGATGCAAATGATATTGCAGCAGGAGAAGTAACGCTAGTTCTCAGAACAACCGGTAACGGATTGTGTAATCCTGTGGTAGATACCATGGTGGTAACAATCACACCTCTTCCGACCATTGAAATAGGAATCGACAGAATAGTATGTGCTGATACCGATGGGGTGCCTTTGACAGCACTTCTAGGAACAGCAACCGGAGCTTCATGGGCAACTTCAGGAACAGGTATATTTACCCCGGATGAAAATCAGATCAATGTAACTTATATTCCATCTGTCGGAGATATCAATGATAGTATTGTAATCATCACTGCTGTTTCTACAGGAAATGGAGCGTGTAGCGCTGCAAATGACATGACAAGGATACTTATATCTCCTGCTCCGACCATTCATGCAGGTTTAGATCAGATTGTCTGTGCAGATAATGGCCCTGTAGATATTTCAGGAACTGTAACAGTGGCTACAGGCGGTCAATGGTCAACGTTGGGTGATGGTTCTTTTGCTAACGCCAATGATCTGAATACTCAATACACACTATCAGCAAACGATATCGCTGCAAGTGGTGCAACGCTTGTTCTTACTACAACAGGATTCGGAGATTGTAAGCCTGTAACAGACACATTACTATTAACGGTAACTCCTGCTCCTACCATCGACGCAGGCTTGGCTGCAACTATTTGTGCCGATGCCGATGGAGTGCAGCTCGATGCTAATGTAACTGTAGCTTCAGGAGGTCAGTGGACAACTTCAGGAACGGGAGTTTTCTCTCCAAATGATGTAACTGTAGATGCGTATTATACACCTTCTCAGGCAGACAAAGATGCCGGTACAGTGACTTTAACTATTGCATCAACAGGAAACGGAAACTGTAATGCAGTAAGTGACTTTACAACAATCACCATAACGCCTGCTCCGACTGTAGATGCCGGTGCAGAACAAACCGTATGTGCTGATATTGCTTCTGTTCAGTTAAATGGTTCCATGACTGTTTCTACAACCGGTTTATGGACAACATCGGGATCGGGTACATTTGATGATGCGACTGCATTCAATGCAATGTATACCCCAAGTGCTCAGGACAGATCTGCCGGATCAGTGGTTTTAACATTAACAAGTACGGATAACGGAACATGTAGAACTTATTCTGATCAGACCAGAATTATTATCACACCTGCACCAACAGTAGATGCAGGATTTGACAGGACTGTCTGTGGAAATAATGCATCTGTTGAATTAAGCGGAAGCATTACTGTTGCCACAGGAGCAACCTGGTCAGGTGGCAATGGAACCTTCTCTCCTGATGAGAATACCTTAAATGCTACCTATACGCCATCTGCTGCTGAAATTGCAGCTAATTCAGTAACACTTACCTTAACAACAACAGGAAACGGAACATGTATGGCTGTTACTGATCAGGTAACCATAAATATCACCAACGCACCGACTGTAAATGCAGGGCTTGCTGATACGGTTTGTGCCAACAACAATGCTGTCGTATTGAATGGAAATGTAACCGTTGCAACAGGCGGAGTTTGGTCAGGCGGATCAGGAACCTTTACACCTAGTGCAACAGGCCTGAATTCGACTTACTATCCTTCTGCCAATGACATTGCTGCAGGTGAAGTTGTACTTGTACTTACAAGTACAGGCAACGGAGATTGTTTTGCAGTGACAGACACTGTAGAGATTATTATCGATCCCGCACCGATCGTAGATGCAGGTAATGACCAATCATTATGTGCAAACAATTCTCAGGTAGTGCTTTCAGGTAATGTTACTAATGCTGGTGGAGGATCCTGGACAGGCGGAAACGGAGTCTTTGTTAATAACAACAATGATTTAAATGCGACCTATACTCCTACGGCGGCAGAAATTGCATCAGGAAGTCTGATTATGACATTGACATCAACAGATAACGGAAGATGTAATGCGGTTACCGATCAAATGAGAATATCATTTACCGACGGACCTACTGCCAATGCCGGACCTGACAGAACTGTATGTGCAAATAATGCAACAGTAGTTCTTAATGGCTCAGTAACCGTAGCTTCAGGCGGAACATGGACAGGCGGAAACGGAACGTTTAGCCCGAACGCTAATTCATTAACTGTAACTTATACTTTATCAGCTGATGAAATTGCTGCAAATGGTGTTACACTTACTTTTGAGACAACCGGAAATGGAAATTGTACTCCTGTATCTGATCAGGTGTCAATAAATGTGACTCCGGCACCTGTGGTGAATGCAGGAATTGACAGAACTGTTTGTGCTAACAATCCTTCTTTAACATTAAATGGAAATATTACGGTAGCGACAGGAGGAACATGGTCAGGCGGAGCAGGAAATTTTGCTCCCGGAGCTGATTTCTTAAGTCCTCAATATACTCCTTCTGCTTCTGAAATCAGTGCAGGATCTGCAAGATTGATTTTAACCAGCACAGGTAATGGTTCATGTTTAGCGGTTACTGATACCATGGATATTACCATAACTCCGGCTCCTACAGTTGATGCAGGTGTAGACCAGGTACTATGTTCTAACAATGCTGCTGTTACACTTGCCGGTGTGGTAACCATTTCCGGTGGAGGAACCTGGAGCGGTGGCCTTGGTACATACAATGCAGATGCCAATACACTTGATGCAACCTATACTCCTACTCCAAGTGAAATAGCTGCCGGTTCTGTGAATCTGACTTTAACAACCACAGGCAACGGTCTATGCAATGCAGTAACTGACCAGATGCGGATATCATTCACCCCCTCTCCAACAGTAAATGCAGGTCCTGACCATACCATCTGTGCCAACAATGCTTCGTTGATACTGAATGGTACAATCACTGTTGCAGGTGGTGCAAACTGGGTTGGTGGAAACGGAACATTTACTCCGAGCAGAAATTCACTTACTGCTACATATATACCTTCTGCAGATGAAATAACTGCAGGAACAGCAACAATAACACTTACCACTACCGACAACGGAAACTGCCTTGCTGTATCTGACAACGTAGCTATTACCATTACCCCTGCCCCAACTGCCGATGCAGGGTCTGATCAGGTGGTTTGTGCAGATACCGACGGCATTGCAGTTAACGGACAGGTAACTATTGCTACAGGTGGTGTGTGGACAAGTTCAGGAACAGGATATTTTGCACCTAACTCTTCAACTCTGAATGCAACATATATCCCTTCTGCTGATGACAGAAACGGTAGTTCCATTGGATTAACCTTAACCACTACAGGTAACGGAAATTGTATCGCTGTGAACTCTGCCATGACTGTTGATGTAACTCCAAGACCAACTGTTAATGCAGGACCTCCTGTAATGGTTTGTGCAGATGCTTTAGGAATACCTTTGAACGGATCAAGAACTGTAGCTTCAGGAGTAATCTGGACAACCTCAGGTAGCGGATCATTTAATCCTAGTCCAATGGCTCCAAATGCTACTTATGTACCGTCAGATGCAGATAAAGCTGCCGGAAATCTGATACTAACTATAACTACTACAGGAAACGGACAGTGTAAGGCATACTCGGCCAACAAGCTTGTTATGATTACCCCGGCACCAACAGTTAATGCAGGGATTGACCAGACAGTTTGTGCTAATTCTTCATCGGTGTTCCTAAATGGAGCAGTAACTGTAGCGACAGGTGGAACATGGACAAGTTCCGGAACCGGACACTTTGTTCCCAATCCAAACACGCTGAATGCACGATATGTACCATCCAATGCGGATACAATGGCCAGGACGGTTACCCTTACCCTGACGACGACAGGTAATGGCAACTGTAATGCATATTCAGATAACCTGACAGTAAACTTTGATCCTGTACCTTATGTGAGTACCGGAGGAAGCACCTTGTGTGCTGATGTAAGCGGTGTTGTATTAAATGCTGAATACAGAAATGCATTAGGGGTAAAATGGGAAACTTCAGGTTCAGGTCAATTCTTCACAAGTGCCTACATACAACAGCCTACTTACAGACCATCAGCTGCTGATATTGCAGCTGAAAAGGCTATCATTACCTTATCAAGCGAAGGAAACGCAAGCTGTAATCCGGTAAGCACTCAGATGACCCTTATCATCACTCCTCTCCCTGTTGCAGATGCCGGTGAAGATCAGTTTATCTGTCGTCATGCCAGCACTACACTTATCAGTAACTCTGAACCTAATGTGACCTACGAGTGGTGGACACTGGACGGTACCAGAATAAGTCCGACCGGTATGGTAAATGTAACTGCACATAGAGATACAATCTTCGTATTATCTGCAACAGATGTTAAAGGTTGTACGACATTTGATTCTGTGACAGTATTTGTGGTAGATCCTCCAACATTGAATCTGCCTTCGCATTACTGTATAGCAAGAAACCTACAAATCAATGCCAATCCGGTTCCTGTTCCTGCCTTCGGAACATTCCAGTGGCTGAGAAATGACACTTTACTGTATGCTGAAAATAATCATACACTTACAGTAAGGAGAACCGGAATACATGTGGTGGAATTCTCTTATGGAAATTGTGCAGTGTACGATACGACAAATGTCACCCCTCTACCTGTCCTCGACGGACAAGATGTGATAGTATGTATCGGAGCTCCTATAACGATCAGCACTACTGCTATACCTAATGCATCATACCAGTGGACCCACGAAGGAAATGCAGTCGGAACCAATAGCCATAACCTGACAGTAACAGTAACTGAGGATGAAACTTATTATGCTGCTGTAACTGATTATTTAGGATGTACAAACATCGATACAATTGAGGTAACTGCTTCCCAACCTCCTGTCAAAACACTTCAGGATGTTGCCGCCTGTATAGGAGATCTGGTTACATTAGATGGAAAACCATCCAATATCACAAGCGATGACGGTGAATATCAGTGGTTCAAAAATGGGGAGATGTACAGCACAGACAGAACTATCACCACCAGGGACCCTGCAGTGTTTACATTGATATATAATCTTGGTGCATGTTTCGGATATGATACATCCAGAGTAATTTTCAATGTACTGCCTGTTCCGGAAAATGAAGATACAGTTAAGACCTGTTTATATCTCACTGAAAAAGCGAGCCTGGATGCAGGACCTGCGGTTGGGTACTTATGGTATCATAACTCAAGTACATCAAAAGACACTTACGGATATACTTATGGTTACCATTACTTCGATATCATTAACGAATTTGGTTGCAGAACTAAAGACAGTATTTTCATAAAAGAAGCATGTCCACCGACCGTGTATGTTCCAACAGGATTTAACCCGAACAGTAACGATCCGAGGGATAAAGTATTCAAAGTATTCGGATTGGATTTCGCTAACTTTAAAATAACTATCTTCAACAGATGGGGAGAAATTATCTTCTACAGTGAAGATCCGGACTTTGAATGGGATGGTACATATGGCGGCAAACCCATGCAGGAAGGTGTTTACAATTACCTCATAACTTACGGTTCTAAATATCCTGAATATGCAGGTTCATATAAACAGGAAGGAACTGTAACATTATTGAGATAAAGAATTATAATAAAAACATATAAAGAATCTGAACCACCAGGAAAACCTACCTGGTGGTTTTGTTTTTCATAGCAGAATTTTTTTTAGTCTTTATCATTTATTTCCTCCTGAAAATTCAACCGAAGTATCGGAAATCATAAATGTTGGCTTTCAAATACAACAGCGACCCTTTACTAAAAATGGCAAAAATTATTTTTGAAAAATTTTACCAGCCAGCAATGACAGAGAAATTTCTGAACAGATAACGTATTCTTTCAGCACACCTACGAACCTGGGCGAAGGTTATTAAAGGAAAAATGGTGCTTTCTAATATAGGAACCATCGCAAATATTTTCTGGCATCAAATACCTAACCATACCAAAAATATTCAATTGGCGAATACATTGTGATGACTAATCATATACATGGGATTCTGATTATTCCGGAATTTTTTCAAATGGATAATTCTATGGGAAACGGCGATGATAATCGGATGATGAATGGGGATCAAAATCCGATGAATCATGGCGATGATAATGGAATGATGGATCGAAATGATAATCCGATGATTCATGCCAATGCAGTACAGACGTTGCATGCAACGTCTCTGGCGGCATCCGCATCCGAATCCGAAAACGAATCGGAATCGCCATCCGCATCGCCGAAAAAAATGGCGGGCATTTCACCAAAATCCGGATCAATATCCACCATTATCCGATCCTACAAATCTGCCATAACATTTCATTGCAACCGATTGGGATTTGAATTTGCATGGCAAACCCGTTTTACGATAACGTGATTCGTGACGAAAGGGCATTCAACAATATTTCACAATACATTCGAAACAATCCCTTAAAATGGCACGAAGACAATTTCATAAATAATATCAATCGTGTTTCCTTATTTTTTCAGAAAGTAATACCTCGCCATATTCATCTTTTACTTTCAGAATATATATTCCGGAAGAAACTTCAGATACTTCAATTAATTTCTGAACCGAAATAATTCCCCTTTTAATCGTTTGTCCTGTCATACTGATTAATTCATAAAACAATTTGGTATCCTTAGTATGAATACCTTCAACATGAATTTTATCAGTTACAGGGTTAGGATATATTTTCATATCATTAATCATCTTAACAATCCTTATATCCGAATATTGAAAGTTTCCATCAAAGTCAATTTGTTTTAATCTGTAATAATTGACACCTGCCAGAGGATTAAAATCATGAAATAAATATTCATGCCGGCCGGAAGATGTTCCATTACCCGACAACAGACCTATATCTGAAAAATGAAGGCCATCTGCACTCCTTTGAATAATAAAATGACTATTATTTTTCTCCCATACAGTGATCCATTTCAGATCCACCTGAGCATTGATTCTAAAGGCATCAAATGTAATTAAGTTTACAGGCAAAGGCTCAGGACAAACTTTATAAGTAACAGTAGTGTCTTCAGGAAGAAAAAATGATTTGCCATCTGTAAAATTAACCGTCCTTGAAGGATCACCCGGAGGATTATACATCACATAATGTCTGCAGTCATTTTTATCAAACACACCATAAGAGGTATAATCAGCCAGCACATTTGGATTTACAAGTCCCAAACTATCCAAGGCATGAATCCAATGATAAAAATGTGCAGGAGGCAAATCATTATGAGTGTCAAGCCCCGGATGATTCCATACCACACCTACCAGATTGCCACCCCAATAATTATTTCTGTACGGATAAGCACCAAAGCTTTCGTATTTATTAATCACAACATCAGCTTCATACGTAGCCCGCCAGGCAAGAATCACATCTTGCCATGCCTGTTCCTCAGTTATAGCAGGGTTATTATAATAGCTCCTTGCATCTCTTATCAACTCATCATATAATGACCGGGCATAATTTACATCATGCGCCAGGTAAAGCAAATGTGCATCCATCAAAGAAATATTAATACCCAATCCATGTTCCGGTCTAACACCAAACCAGGTCCACTTACCATGCGAGGCACCATCAATAGTCCAGACGTGATTACTATTGAATCCCGCAGGAAAGTTAGTATTTTGTACATCGAACCAGTATTCTTTTGCTGTCTCTATCTCAGTAAGGAACAAATACATTCCCAGATCTCTCATTTGGGTGTTATGCGTATTGAGTCCCCATTGTAATACTGCAGCTCCAAAGTTTATTGCCTCGGAGGTAGATTCCTGTCCTGCGCCACCTACCCTTGCGGACGTGCCGCCTGCATGTGAATGTCCGAGAAAAGGGCTATGAAATCTCATAAATGGAAATAGCGGATCATTTCTATCAGGACTATCAATTCCACGTATCATTAAATTTACCATACCACCCCAGTTTTCTTCTCTTGCCCATACAGGATCAAATTTTGCGATAGTAGCTGCACCTCTCAGAATATATCCAATAGAGAAATGAAAATCGTTCAGTAGTTGCGGGCCTAAAATTCCATAGTATGGTGTAAGCGTTTTCCATGTTTGATTGTAGTATAGGTATCTACCGTCATTTCCACCATTCGGAGATTTCAGCCATAACTCCAATTCCTGCTTTAGTTCTGCCAGGAATTTATTTCTTGCTGCAGTATGACCGGCAAAGTCTGCAATTTCAGTTAGTATGGCAAGTTTGTTAATCTGTTTACCTCCGACATAATTATCACCGGAAGTCACATACTTATTTACCTGCATTTGGTGATCGATGTATTTGTACAAATGAGGAAATTTACCTGTCAAAGGTAATGTAGGAAGAAACCCGAAATTTCTCAGCTGCATGGTAAAACCGTTTGCATTCACACATTTCAATTCTCCTCTGGGAACTTCAAAGCTATGGCCATTATGAATCGCATTGCTGTTTTTCCATTGATGAGGAAGAAGCCCTATCATGGCAGTTGTTTCGGCACCTTCTTTTACCTCTGTAATGTAATTAAATGTGGTTGTAAGACTAGCTGTATTTTCATTATAATTCCAGTTCATTTCAGTTCCCCTTACAAACACAAAAGCATGTCGGGCAAAAGCCTGTAGTGTAGCCATTGAATTGTCCGGTAAAGGGCAAACGACCATGTAATTCTTCCCGTTAAGGTTGGAAACAAATTTTCTAATGGGATTAATAGTACCACCATTAACAGGCCTGTTGGCCTCCAGCATAAAAGTGTAGGTTGAACCTTCCGGAAAAAAAATACCATAGTTAGATCCTTGTACAGTTAATCCTATTACATTGGTACCAATGGTGTTGTCAATAACAGGATCCCAGGGCATCCATACTTCTACATCTTCAGGACCTGTCTTTTCTATAAATACATAGGGCACTCCGTTGACCATCGTGGCTTCCAATTTGGAAGATCCTGAGTTTTCCATTCTGATTTTACAATGCCAGTCACCATACTCCACTACTTTTACAGATGAAAAAGTCACTCTTTCCCGTAATCCAACATTAATTGCCTGGTTGGGCCAATCGTTGTGATTAAAAGATTGAGGGAAGTTATTATTGATGTTGTCTATCCGGTTTTTAAAAATTTCAAATCCGTAAGTATTTTTTGTTTTAAGTCCATATGGGTAAACCCATGTGGCAAATTGAGGAAATATGTGTAAACCGGGATCCCACATAAAGGCTGTCCACCATTCGTGAGTCGTAGGCATTCGATTAAAGTCCGGTGTGACACGGGGTGGATTAGCAGGAGCATCAAACCAATTTCCATCCCACTGTCCCGGACTTGGAGGTTCTCCAGGCAGGGGTGAGAGATTATAGCTACCCAGACCGACCGGAACTTCTTGAGCTTGCAGAAATTGGATAGAAATTAATAATACTGCTAAAACCAGAATAATCAGTTTTCTCATTTTCATTTTGTGTTTTAAGAGCAAATAAGAATTACCTTATTATATCTTATATAATCACAAATAGCTTTTCACAAAACAGAGTATGCTTAAAAATGTATAAAATTGAGGGATGAAATATGAGCAACAACTGATTATTTTCCCGTTTAGGGAACATGAAATAATAGAAATTTCACAGAATTAAAATGCTGATTGTATTTTCTGAAGGTTAAATAACAATCCAATAGACCCTGTCAGGGTGGACCCTATTTTAGATGCCGGGGAAAATATACCCTAAAAACTGTTCCCTTTCCTTCTTCGCTTTCCACTTCAATTTTTCCTCCGGCATTATCGACAATCCTTTTTACAATATATAATCCTATACCTGTCCCTTCCACATGATCGTGAAATCTTTTGAACATGGTAAAAATTTTATTAACATTATTTGCAGGAATTCCAAGACCGTTATCTTTTACTGTTAAAACCACAAACCCATTCAATTTATTAGTTTTTATTATTACCTCCGGTTTTCTTTCCGGATGTCGATATTTTATGGCATTACTGATGAGGTTATAGATTATACTGTTAAGATTCTTCTTTGAAAACTTAATTCTGTTGCATTCAGAAAAATCTTTTTTCATAATGGCAGAAGATTCTTTTATTTTATCCTGAATATTGAATTCAATATCTTCCACCAGCCCTTCCAGATTTACATCATCCAGATCTTCATTGATTTCACGCTGTACTCTGGAAATATCTGTCAGATCGATGATAGTGGATTTGAATCTGTTTACAGACTGTTGCATCATATTTAAAAATATAGCCGTATCTTCATTCTGGACTTTTCCTTCATCTTCCAGGCTCCCTCTTAATGCTTCAAGTAAACCTTCTATATTCGACATTGGAGCTTTTAAATCATGTGATGCAGTATAAATAAAATTATCAAGATCGTTATTGATCTTCTTTAACTGGTTATTATTTAGCTCCAGTTGTTCCAGAGCTCTTCTTTGTTCGGTAATATTAGTATGAACACCTACCCACTCCCGAATAGTGCCATCAGTATTTAACAACGGAATTGCACGTACTGAAAAGTACCCCCAGTCTCCATTTTTCAATTTTACTCTGTGTTCGAAAACAAAAGTCGTTCTGTCTTTTACAGCCTCCTGCCATGCTGCAATGGTTGGTTCAACGTCATCGGGATGAAGCGCCTTTGCCCAGCCATAGCCTTGATATTCTTCATAAGTTTGTCCGGTGATTTCTTCCCAGCCTGGCTGTTTTCCCTCCATTTCTCCTTTGGCATTGTTTGTCCAAAGATATCCTTCTATCGCTTGCACAGCTGCCTGAAACCTGTCTTTACTATCCTCAAGGGCTTGTTCGAATATTTTCCTTTCAGTTATGTCCTGTATAATCCCTGAAACCCTAATAGGTGTACCATTAGCATCAAAAAAAACTTTTCCTCTCGGACGTATCCACCTTAGCTTTCGGTCATTGATACCAATGACCCGGTATTCACTTTCATATTTACCATTACCTGAGGATGACATTGCTTTTTGAAATGCATTTAAAGCAATGGATCGGTCATCAGGATGGATTGCATTTACATAACTTTCATAATTAATTTCTGATTCAGGAGACAGCCCGAAAAATTCTTTGGTTTTAGCAGACCATTTTGCTTCTCCTGTTTGCGGATAATAATTGTAAGTACCGAGCTCCCCTCCTTCTATTGCGATACGTAGTTCCTCCTCTCTTTCAACTAATGCATTCCTTGCTAAAATTTGTTTGGTAACATCCTGAATTACCCCTGATATAGATTCAGCTGTGTCTCCGATAAAATTCACTTTACCTATGGACCGCAGATATTTTATTTGTTGAGTAGGTTTATGAAATACCCGATAGATCAAATCATGTTTCCCTCCATTTTCCCCTTGTAAAGTTTTAGAGATTTCATTAGCCACCATCTGCTGATCATCAGGATAGATATGTGTGAATATTTCACTTAAGCACATATTTTGCCTCTCAAGATTGAGATTATCCATTATTTTTTGAGAGTACACACAACTGTCATTAATAATGTCAACTTTAAATACACCGAGCTCAGCAATTTCCATTGCCAGATCAAGAGCTCTTGTGTTTTCTTCAAAAGACTTCCTTCCTAATACTCTGTCGGTAGTTTCAAGAGTTGTAATAAATATTCCTTTAATTTTATCGGTTTCATCTGTAATAGGACTATAGCTGAATGTCCAGTAAACATTTTCTTCTCTTCCGTCTCTGATGATGGGAATGAGCAAATCTTCCAACATTACAGATTTACCTTCATGATATACTGAGGCGACCAAATCTTTAACATAATCCCAGCCTTCTTTAAAAACTTCCGATGCAGAAATTCCAAGTACGGCAGGGTGTTTTCCATCGCTTCCGAGTGAAGGTCTATAGGCGTCGTTATAAAAAAAAGTATATTCATCTCCCCATAATATTACCATGGGAAATTTTGATCGGAGTATAATGCTTAAAGAGGTTTTTAAACTTTGCGGCCAATTGAGAATAGGTCCCACAGGGTTACCGGTCCAGTCCTTTTCTAATATTATTCTTCCCATTTCCCCGCCGCCTGAAAGAAAATTTGCGGTTGTATTGTTAAAGGAACCTGGGTTCTTTGTCTCTGGCATTTACTAACTTAGCTGTAAAAATTGATAATGGCTCAGGCAGGCGATAACTTACCTTGAATAACAACTGCAATTTTACAGGAAAGTTTAGAAATATTGATAAATATTAAAAATATAATCCTCTTAATGCAATTCCCTGGACCTTATTATATTCCACTGCAGGAAAAGGAATTTTGATAAGATTCAATGCTTCAAAAAGCATTTTCAATCCTTTCCTCCTTGTATTAATTCTGGTAAAATCCACATCGAGAGAAAATAAATATTGCCTGTATCTTTCAAATTCAGGAAAGGGTTTGCCCCGGTAGAATTTAGGATTTTCAAATTCTTCCATCATGCCATTTCCACTGTATCCACAAGCTAAATTTATCCAGGGTGGCAATTTTTGTATTCCTGATATTTTTTGAAGATTAAAAGAAAGCCAATAGGTATGACCGTTATAATCGGCGAAAAATCTTTCTACATGGTTTTCGCCTAATACTACCGGCAAATGCTGTGCATACGGACTTGGACTATAGGAAAACTTCATTCTTACAATTTGTTCATGAAATGCTAACTGCTGTCCCATAAACAGCAAACTTCCTGCAGTATTCGCGATAATATCCCCTTTAGAAAATCCATAATCTTCATAAAGTCCATCAAAAATTTCTATTGGTGTTTGAATCAGTACAGATGTAAGTCCGCCAAACAAAACAGACTTGGTTTCGCTTAAGCCAGTCCACCTGAAAGATTTATACGAAATGTAACTCTGGAAATAAGCGCTATAAGCATGACCGGCCTTATCCATCTGCAGCCAACCTTGATTGTCATTGTAATAGTGAAAAGGAACCCTTTCATGATCTTTATACCATACAAACTGCAGGTAAGACACGCCCGCTACATAAAATGCAGATTGAGCTGCTAAAACACCTGTAAGTCTCTTGTAATTTATAGAGTCAGATGTTGCAAAACTGAAGTTGGGAATCAGAAATAGCAGCAGGATGATACTTCGGAACATGGGGTGGATGTTGGATATATGTTGGATATTGGATTTTAAATGTTAGATGTTTTGTTATTTGCTATTTTAAAATAATACTTCTGCAACCATATCCTGTACACCGGGTCAAGAAAAGTAATATCCGAACCCTGGATATCGATTATCTCTTTGTTAATTAATGCCTGCTTTATCTTCAATACATTTGCCGAAGTTCCCAGATTGTATTTTGACAGCGTTTCTTTTGAACTAAGCTGCTCCACTCCTTCCAGCAATGCTTTCAGAAATTTTACATGAGTGGTGCTGAGGCTATCTGTCATGGTCTGAAAAAGCATACTCAATTGCATAACTATAGAATCAAAAGACTCTTCAACGATTGCTTTATTGCATACTTTTACAGTTCTTAGCCAGGCTTGCTGGGCCAATTGCTGTACATAGTAGGGATGACAATCCACAAGCCTTGCAATCAGCAATGCATGTTCTTCAGTAATTTTTTTCCCTGTATCTGCATACCGCTTCACAATAAAACTCTGCCAGTCGGCTTCTTTGATTTTCTGCAGAAAAATAATATCTCCGAACTTGTAAAATGGCATGGAGGAAGAAGCAAATACTTCCATGAGCATATGTCTTTTACTGCCATAAAGACAATAGGAAACATTTTTATGCTTCTGCCAATAGGCTCGTACTTTTTTCTGAAATGATAGCGGATTATCAAATTCAGATATATTCTGAAACTCATCTATGCAGACGACAATTTTTATTTTTTTTTCCACCGCAATTTTTTCTGCCAGATTCAAAATTTCTTCCGGATGTTTCTTTACCTCATTCCAATCAAGTCCGATTGAAAATTCTGCAATCTGTTCGGTACTATATGTAATTTTAGGTAAAAATCTTCCCAGAAATTTCCTTGAATTATCAATTATCTCTGCAAGTTTTGATGCCGTAGATTTTAACAGCTGTCTGGTAAGCTCATTGTAAAATTCCTCTTCAGTCCTTATGGTGTACAGATCGAGAAAACAGAATACAATTTTCTTATACTTTTTTCCTGCAATGGCGGAAGCTTTATTTACCAGGGATGATTTACCCCATCTTCTCGGGGAAATAAGTATCGTATTGATTCCTCCCTGAAAATTCCTAATCAGATGGTCCGTTTCACGCTCCCGGTCAGTAAATTCTCCACCAGAAGCTATTTTCCCGAAGATAAAAGGTGTTTCCATTTTATTAATTCTTAAGTTACTCAAAGGTAAGTTACTTTTTGGTAAGTTACAAATCGGTTAGCCGAATTTAAAAGATATCCACAGCCCTTTCCTCTTACCTCTGCTTTATTTATCTTTAATATCTCAAATTTCCTCAAACCTTGATAGTCTGTATAGCAGAAAAACCCAGTGTTGCCCGTGAAATTGCCGAAATTCTGGGCGCAAAGAACAAAAAAGACGGCTATATCGAAGGAAATGGCTACCAGATCACCTGGACAATCGGGCATCTCTGCACATTAAAGGAACCTCAGGATTACGATGCCAGGCTCAAATCCTGGAAAATCCAAGACCTCCCTATTCTGCCTGCAAAATTCGGCATAAAGGAAATCAATAATGGAGGACTGGCGAAACAGCTAAGAATTATTTCCAAGCTGGTGAGCAATGCCAAAGAGGTGGTAAACTGTGGTGACGCCGGACAGGAAGGTGAATTGATACAAAGATGGGTACTCAGCAAAGCGCAATGTAAAGCACCTGTAAAAAGATTATGGATTTCCTCCCTGACAGAAGAAGCCATAAAAGAAGGTTTCAATAATCTTAAGGACAGCAAAGATTATGATTCACTTTATGCGGCTGGCAGCTCAAGAGCGATTGGTGATTGGCTTTTAGGTATAAATGCAACAAGGCTTTACACGCTTAAGTATGGAGAAAACAAGCAACTGCTTTCTATCGGAAGGGTTCAGACACCTACCCTTGCGCTCATTGTTAACCGTTATCTTGAAATTCAAAATTTCAAGCCGGAAACTTACTGGGAGCTGAAAACAAAATACCGTGATGTTCTTTTCTCTGCTAAAAACGGAAAATTTAATAGTAAGAAAGAAGCCGAAAAAATATTAAAGGACATTGAAAACGGGTTGTTTACTGTTATTTCTTTCACTAAGAAAAAAGGAAAAGAAACAGCTCCGAAACTATTTGACCTCACTTCTCTTCAGGTAGAATGCAACAAAAAATTCGGGTATTCAGCAGAACTAACTTTGAATACTGTTCAGGGTTTGTATGAAAAGAAATATGTTACCTACCCAAGAGTAGATACCATGTACCTGCCTGACGATATGTATCCCAAGATTAAAGATATTCTTTCCTCTATGTCGGGATACAGTTCACTTGTAAAACCATTGTTGGGAGAACCGATCAGGAAATCAAAGAATGTCTTTGATGACAAAAAGGTCACTGATCACCATGCTATCATTCCTACCAACGTTACAGCTAAAAGCCTGGGAGGAAATGAGGCAAATGTCTATGATCTGATCGCAAGAAGATTTCTTGCTGCCTTTTATCCGGATTGTCAGGTATCCAAAACAGAGGTAATCGGAAAAGTAAACAATACAGAATTCAAAGCGACGGGTAAGCAAATTCTTGAAGAAGGTTGGAGAGCAGTTTATAAAGAAGAAAAGAAAGAAGAAGACAGCGATCAGGAAGAAGATCAGATTCTGCCGGAGTTCAAAGAAGGAGAATCAGGTCCGCATAAACCTGTGCTGGCAGAGAAACAGACTAAACCTCCTAAGCTATATACAGAAGCAACACTGTTAAGAGCTATGGAAACTGCGGGTAAGCAGGTGGGCGATGAAGAGTTAAGAGAGCTGATGAAAGAAAATGGCATAGGCAGACCATCTACCAGGGCAAATATTATTGAAACGCTATTCAAGAGAAATTACATTAAGAAAGAAAGAAAAAATCTCGTTCCTACCCTAACAGGATTGCAGCTCATTCAGACAATAGATTATGAGTTATTAAAATCGGCGGAACTCACAGGCAAATGGGAGAAGAAGCTTAGAGATATCGAGAAGGGCTCATTTGATGCCAAAGTGTTTCTCGAAGAAATGAAAAGAATGGTAAGCCAGATTGTGAACCATGTCAAAAGTGCACCGGCGAAGAAAATAGCTTCGGATAGCAAGCCCTTAAAACTTGACAAGGTAACAAAACCGGAAAAGTCAAATGGAAGTTCTTCTACTCCACAAGGCATGATCTGTCCTAAATGTTCTTCAGGCAAAATATTAAAAGGAAAAAATGCATATGGATGCAGCGAATATAAATCAGGCTGTAACTTTTTAATACCTTTTGTTTTCCATGAGAAAAAATTAAGCGAATCGCAGGTATTATCATTATTAAAATCCGGCAAGACATCTTCTGCCAAAGGATTTGTGAAAGGTGGAGAACAGGCAGAAGGAATAGTTAAACTTGGCAATGACTTCAGTCTGATTTTTGAAGAAAGTGAACCTGAAAGTCTTAAATGTCCAAAATGTAAAAAAGGAGAAATCATCACCGGCAAAACAGCCTATGGATGCGGAGAATGGAAAACAGGCTGCAGCTTCAGAGTGCCGCTGAGTTACATGGGTAAAGAGATAAATGACAAACATCTCAACACTTTACTTAAAGGTAAAACTACGACACTTATTAAAGGATTTGTTATGGAAGGAAGCAATAAAAGTATAAATGGAAAGCTTAGACTGGATGGGAACTTTCAGTTGGAAATAGTTAATGAGAATTAAGAATTAAGAGTTAAGAATTAAGAATGAAGGATGAATGATGAATGATGAATTAATGCCATTAAGTTAATGGATTTTTCAAGTTGATTTACAGTTTGAATTGTATTTTTTCCTTAACTTAAACTTTCTAGGAAAACATTGACCTTTCCGACTGTATTCTATTTTAGATT
>JBKBUF010000026.1:0-68241 GCA_046290815.1 Cytophagaceae bacterium
TAGTATTGGCTATAGCAGTCCCTGCAGTAGCAAAGTTATCAAGTGAACTTTCCCATCCTGTTACATCCCCTGCATGGCCTGCCAAAGTAATATTACCAGTGTTGCTTCCCGAACAAACTGTGGTAGCGCCGCTTAATGTTCCACCGACAGTGGCATTAGTAATTGCCGCCACAACCTCCGCCCTGGCTCCTTCGCAACCGTTCTCTACTGATGCTACATAATAAGTAGTGGTAGCACTGATGGATGGAGTTGTAAATGCTGCTGCTGTCTCAAGCGATGATCCTCCTGCTGCCACATCGTACCAGTTGTATGTTCCTGATGAACCGGATGCTGATAAGGTAACTGTGCCTGTACCGCATCTTGAGTTGCCTGTGGTGGCTGGTGCATTTGGAATAGTATTAATGGTAGCAACAACCTCAGATCTTGGTCCCTCACATCCTCCTTCTACTTTTGAAACATAATATGAAGTGGTACTTGAAATATTAGGAGTGGCATAAGTAGAGGTGTTTGCAAGAGATGAACCACCTGATGAAACATTATACCAATTGTAAGTACCTGCTGAACCACCAGCGGTCAGAGTAACCGATCCTGAGCCACATCTTGGTGCTCCTGAAGTTACAGGCGCAATGGGATTATTAATATTGATTTGAACCGTATTCGATGTGGCAGAATTTCCACAGGCATCGGTTACAACTCTTCTGTAACAAACGGTATCAGATAAAACACCGGGGTTAAATTGAGCAGTATTTGCTCCGGTAATATTTTCCCATACACCCGTACATTTTACTGACCTTTGCCATTGGTAATTTATTGTACAAACTGAGTAGGCCGAGTTTACAAATAGTTTAGGACCTCTATCCGAATCCTCTTTGGATCTCACATAGACAACTTCAACCAATGGCTGTAAATTCCTTAAGAAGAATGCCAGTTTTTTAAATCCGGCAAGTCTTTTAACTTCTATATAATTGGTTAAATCTACATAATGAGTTCCATAAGACTCTCCATAAAAAACAGGAAAAGAATCAACTTTAACCCCGGGCATAGGTCTGGAATTATATGTAATGATATTTTCTGACCAGGTAGTATCCACTTCATAAATCCCTATCCAACCGGAAGCAGGAGCAGTAAATCTTGCTTCAATCGATAAAATTGCTGAAGATACAGGATTAGAAATTGAAGACAAATTGAACATAATATACCCGTATCTCCAATTATCTTCCGGCCCCTGGTCTTTTAACCATATTCTTGTATCACTTCCGAAATTATTATTTGCGGAAACACCACCTTTTACAAATGCATCATCAGTTGTGGAAAGAACCGTTCCTGAAAGCAGGACTGAAGAAGCATTACCTGAACAGATTTCCTGATTAGCTCCGATTCTTCCCGGATAAATACTTCCGGGGTTGGAAACAGGAACAATATTAATGCTTCCAAAGCTAGAAGCGCTATTTGCGTCTTTCCACCTGAATTCGATGGTTGATGCTGCTGTTAACTCTCCCGACCAAATATTATAGAAATAAGTATTGGAAAGAATGTTAGAAGAAATAACCTGGCCATTAATCAACAGATCCCCTTCTCTCTGCTGTCCAACAATATCCACTCTATAGAACCCTGTTGAAAAACCGGTTCTTTTCGCAGATACAGAAAAGGCATCAACATTAACGTCACAACCTACATATCCGGTAGCACTTGAAGGTGAGGCAGCAACAGCCCATCTTGTGCGGGAATCAAAGGAAAGTGAGTTTTCGGTATAGTATCCTCTGTAATCAGAGTAATTCAAATCATTAAATCCATAGACATGCCAGGTGTTATTACCAAAAACAGCAGGATCTCCTGTAATTTCATTTATAACCGCTATAACTTCTGCCCTTGAGCCTTCGCAACCACTTTCTACTTTAGACACATAGTAAGTAGTAGTAGCACTGATGGACGGAGTTGTAAATGTTGCTGCTGTCTCAAGTGATGATCCTCCTGCTGCCACATCGTACCAGTTATAAGTTCCTGATGAACCGGATGCTGATAAGGTAACTGTGCCTGTACCGCATCTTGAGTTGCCTATTGTGGTTGGTGCATTTGGAATCGAATTAACAGCAATTGTAACTACAGAAGAGTACTCTGATGCACAACCTGCTGCCTGAACTACTGCTCTGTAATAAGTAGTAGATGTTAAATTATTATAAGTATAACCTGTAGTGGTATTGGGTATAGCAATTCCTGCAGTAGCAAAGTTATCAACTGAACTTTCCCATACTGTTACATCCCCTGCATGGCCTGCTAAGGTAATATTACCAGTGTTGCTTCCCGAACAAACTGTGGTAGCGCCGCTTAATATTCCACCGACAGTGGCATTAGTAATGGTGGCAACTACAGGAGTCCTGGGGCTTTCACATGAACCGTTTACAGCAGCTACATAATAAGTGGTAGTACTACTGATAGAAGGAGTAGTATAATTGGCATCACTTGAAAGTAAAGTACCTCCTGTTGCAGCATCGTACCAATTGTAAATTCCGGTAGAACCGGATGCTGATAATGTTAATATTCCTGCGCCACATCTTGAAGCACCTGTACCGGTGGGGGTGGCAGGATTTGAAACATTTATCTGTATTGAATTTGAAGTAGCAGTATTACTGCAGGCATCGGCAATAATTCTTCGATAACAGGTAGTCATGCTTAAAGCAGCAGGGCTGTAGCTCGGAGCATTAGCTCCTGAAATATTTTCCCAGGTACCATTACAGTTCTCAGATTTTTGCCATTGATATGTAACATAGCAAGGTGAGTATCCTCCATTTACGGTGAGCTTTGGACCATTACCTCCATTTTCTTTAGTACTGATAAATCCAACATTGGTAATCTCATTTAAAGCACCAATAAAAAAAGATATTTTATTAAACCCTGCAGCTTTTTTTGCCGCTATATGATTTGAGACATCAACATAATATTTACTATAAATGCTTCCGTAATATATAGGGAATGTATCTATTCTGAGGCCCGGAGCCGGTCTGGAATTAAAAGTAATTGACCCTTCTGTCCAATTTGTATCAACATCGAAAAGTCCGAGCCATAATGTTTCGGGTGAAGATGAAACTCTTGCATCAAATGATAAAATTGCTGAAGTGACAGGCGTGGTCTGTGATAATAAATCAAAAGTAAAATAAGCATAACGAGTAAAATCAGGCACAGTGGTCCATTTTACTTCCATACGGGTATTGCTTCCATAATTATTATCTGAATAAATCCCATCTCTTACGAAAGCATCCTTAATAGTTGAATAAACGGTTCCGGAGGTTATTGTTGCAGGAGTTGTTCCCGGGCATATATTCTGAACGGCTTCAATTACTCCGGCAGAAATCGAATTAGGGGAGGATATAGGTGTTACATTAATACTTCCGTAACATGCTGCACCATTTACATCTTTCCACCTTATCTCAATGGTTGAAAAGGAATTTAGACTTCCTGACCAAACATTAGAGTAATAAACAGATCCTACAACATCTGAAAACACCAGATTACCATTGACAAATAACTCGCATTCCTTTTCCTGACCGACGATATCAATCTTATAAAATCCATTAGTAAAATTTGTTCTTTTGGCCGAAACTGAAAAGTAATCAGCATTTATTGCACAACCTGAATAACCGGAAGCACTAGAAGGAGATGCTGTATTAGTCCATCTGTTTCTGGAGTCAAAGGAAAGGGATGGTTCAGTATAATACCCGGCATAATTAGAATAATTCAAATCGTGAAATCCGTAAATATTCCAGGTTCCATTGCCATACTGAGAAGGATCTCCCGGTGATGGATTTACCGTTATAGTGGCAGAGGCAGAACTTGCTTCATAGCATCCGCTTTGAACAACCGCCCTGAACTGAGTAGTGGATGTCAGATTACTATAGCTTTGGCTTGTCGTGGTATTGGAAATATTAGCAATTGTATTAAAATTATCAGTTGATGACTCCCACCTGATGATTGTCCCCGTGTGTCCGCTAAGGCTAAGATTTCCTGAATTAAGTCCCGAGCATACGGTAGCATCTGCACTTACGACACCGCCTGAAAGTACCACCCCGTTTACAAGTGTTTGAGCAGTTGCAGAACATCCGTCTTTGGTAACAACAACAGTATATACACCAGACTTTGCGGCCGACATATTTGAAATACTCGGATTTTGCTGGGAGGAAGTGAATCCATCAGGCCCCGTCCAGGAATAAGATGCCCCTGTTATTGTAGTACTGGTCAGGTTTAATGTGCCTCCGGTGCAAACCGGGGAATTACTTCCTGCACCATTAGGTGAAGAATACAAAACAGAAACTTCAGCGGGTGCAAGTTCCCTATCATAAATTAAAATATCATCTAAAGAACCATTAAAAAATGCACTTGCAGGAGCGGGGACCCATGTTTGGGTATCATATCCGAACCTCCAATATCCGGTGTAATTCTGCCCTGCAACTGCAGTTGCATCCCCTCCTACATAAACCCCATCAATAAAAAATTTTATACCGGTTGTAGTTGACAATGTAGCAGTAGCCAGGTGCCAGTTACCGTCATTATATGAAGCAGTAGTATTAACAGATTTTACAATTCCTGAGTGATGCACACCGTAAAAGACTCTTCCGTCATTCACCATCCAGATACATCTATCCCAATTGGTGCTTGGTCCAGTTGGTTGAGATCCGAAACCGATAATTTTTCCACCGCTATTGGTTGTAGTTCTAAACCAAACAGAGATGGTGTAATTGTTGGGATTATTATATGTTACGTTGGTTGTTACGTATTGATTTGTACCATTAAAACTATATGCACTTCCCGAATTTCCAAATCTGTCAGCCACAGTGGCAGGCCCATTAATCAGTATTCCATTATTTGTACCTGTGGCATCATTTGCATTACCGTTAAAACTGTAATTGCTTAAGAGTCCCGCAGCAGGAATTTGTGAAATAACAGGAACAGAGTTTATTGAGGCTATTGCCTCCACTCTTGGACCAACATGTTCACAACCTCCCGGAGTGGATGCTGTTACAAAGTAAGTGGTTGTTGACGATAAAGAAGGAGTTGTATACGTGGCGGCGGAACTTAAAGAACTTCCTCCTGCTGCCACATTATACCACCGATAAGAAGCAGCTCCTGATGCAGTTAAGTTAACTGCTCCAGGCCCACAGCGAAATGCATTGTTAACCGAAGGAGCCGAAGGAATTGAACTTGTAATTTTAAAATCATCTAACTGCCATGTTCTGGCACCGTTGGTATTTAAATTGGTAAATCTTATACCAACATTGCTTCCTTCCGGTATAATACCTGTAGCAGAATATCTTATCCATGAAGTTGATGCGATATCAAAATCCACAAATGTAGGCGTTAATGAACCGATCACATTTCCGTTGTTTAATACATCTATCTTTAATTCACTAAGCGGCATGGTATTATTATTCCTCCTGAGATTAAAGAATATTCGAACATTGGAAAAGCCGGTCGTATTAATTCCCGAGATTTGCCAGGTTTGCCCGGTAGCGCCACCTGTAATTTCAACCACTCTGCCACTAATGGTATTATTAGGATCAGTAGCCACCGCACCGGTTGCGCCTGCTGCATTAGTTTGCCAACTTGAAACCGTTGTTGTCACAATATTGCCGGTACCTGAATGGGTTAAACCACTTGTCCAACCGGTATATGAAGTTATAGTAGTTGCCGCAGCAGTTCCTGCAGTTTCTACCGGATAAAGAAAACCAGACCTGAATGTAGCTATCACAGGGGTTCTTGCACTTTCACAACCATTTAATGTAGACGAAACATAATATGTTGTTGTAGCACTTAAAGAAGGAGTTGCAAAAGTTGATGTGGTGGCAAGCACAGTTCCGCCTGCTGCAACATCATACCATGCATAAGCTCCAAATGAGCCTGAAGCAGAAAGTGTAGCGGTTCCTCCTCCGCAAACCCCTGCAGATACTTCTGTTGGTGCCGCTAAAGTAGCGTAAACATTAGCTACAACAGCTACCCTTGGACTTTCACTTCCATTATGAACAGCGCAAACATAATACGTTGTAGTACTACTGATAGATGGTGTGGTATAAACAGCAGTAGAAGCAAGCAGAGTACCTCCTGAACTGGCATCGTACCATCTGTAACTTCCTGAAGAACCTGTAGCTGTCAAAGTAACAGTTCCTGTACCACATCTGTGTCCATCAGCAGCAGTAGGACTTTCAATCGGACCATTTCCAATAGTTGCAACAGCCGGACTCCGTTCGCTTTCACAACCACCTGTAGTAGCAGAAGCCACATAATAGTTGGTTGTACTGCTAAGAAATGGTGTAGTATAATTTGCTGTTGTAGCAAGGCTAACACCTGCTGAAGGAACACTATACCATCTGTAATTAGAAGCACCTGATGCGGACAAACTAACACTTCCAGGGCCTGGTCTTGAAGCTCCTGTAGCTAGAGGCCCTGCAGGAGGAGCTGAAGAAATCTTAAAATCATCAATATGAAAATACCTTACTCCGCTGGTATTAGAATTAACAAATTTTATACTAAGATTAGAGGAACTAGGAATTTGACCATCCATTGCATCTGTAGTATACCTCAGCCAATGTGTAGTTGTACCCGGGAAGTCAAGTTCTATAGGATTTAATACGGTTGCCAATGTACCGTTATTATAAATTTCAATTGTCAAAGCACTTACCGGTACAGCAGTATTAGTTCTTCGCATATTGAAATAAAATTGGATACGAGAAAGGCCCGATGTATTAACATTTGCCAACTCCCAGGTACGGTTACCTGCCAGTTCCACGACTCTTCCGTCAACAGTATGGTTAGGATCCATAGGAATAGTGGTGGAACCACCTGTTGAAGTTTCCCAAGTAGTAACCGAAGTATTAATTGTTCCTGTTCCGGACATGGAAAATGGTGAACTCCACCCTGTATAGCTACCAATACTTGTTCCTGCTGTTCCGTTTCCTACAGTTTCAACAGGAAATGTATAATTGGGTTGAACGTAGGCTACTACCGGAGCCCTTGTAGCACTTTCACAAACTCCATGGACAGAAGAAACATAATAAGTAGTGGTACTGCTTAGGGAAGGGGTTAAAAAGGTACTCCCTTCAGCAATTACTGAACCACCCGAAGAAGCACTGTACCATCGGTAGTTATGCGGTGACCCTGAAGCTGCCAAGGTAACTTTTCCGCGACCACAGACACTTCCGTCAATTACCACCGGAGCAGAAGGATATGTTTCCACCCAGGCTATAGCAGCTCTTCTTGAAGAAGCCTCACAGCCATCTGCATTTACAGACGCTACATAATACGTCGTAGTATTCGTTAAATGAGGGGTTGTATAAATTGTGCCTGAAGCTATAGGTGTTCCTCCTGTACTGGCTGTATACCATCTGTAGTTTACACCTCCGCTTGCAGTAAGTGTAACAGTGCCGGGATCACATCTGCCTGACAAACCAACAATTGGCAATTGAGAGGGAGGACATGCCAGAGTTCCTCCAAGTGAAATATTATCCAACATGAAATAACTGTTAGACAACCCGCTGGTATTACTTATCCTGAGCCACAAATTATTGACCGCAGGTATGCCGGAACGTGTTAAATAATACCATCCAACATCGTTTCCCAAAGGATTAGTACCTAATGCAATTCTTGTATATGTAGCTCCGTTGTCTGTACTCCATTCGATATCAAGCCCTGAACCATTACTTTGTGCATTACCCTTAAACCACCACCAGGAAATATTGCCATCACCTGTTCTGTTGTCAATATTCTGAAAAAGAATAAATTTTGGAGTAGCACTGGTATTAGGAAGAAAATCAAGCCTGATACATGCCCCGCCAGCAGGAGATGCGGGAGTATTATTATTTGAAATTATCCCATTTCCTGACTTTGGATATTCTGTATCATAATTATTGTATGTGGTGGCAGTATAAGTTCCATCCGGAGTAGTACCAAAAGTTTCCGTAAATACCTGAGCATGAATTTTACATACAAAAAATACATTCAGGACCATCCATATTGTGAATAATCTGGTAACACAAAAAATGCCTGACAATAATTTCCTTAACAAAAAATGCATGCGGACCGGTGTAAATAATTAAAATTATTACACCAATTATTTACGTATGGGAATAACCTTAGTTGGATATAAAAAAGGATATTGAGGGATTATTCTTTGAACTGCAGGATTCCACCCATAAAAAAATTCCGGAATTACTAATTTAGAGCAATCCCGGAATTTGAGTATTATAATCTGATTTCTTACGCTTCCTGTAATAAGACAGGTTGAACTTCCTTTGTAAATCGGACAGTAAACTTACTTCCAACACCTTCCTGGCTTTCAACCTGAACTTTACCATTCAACTTCTCTATGTTGTGCTTCACAATATAAAGCCCTAATCCGGTCCCGATTGAACCTTCATTGACTTTATAAAACATATCAAAAATCTTCGAAGCATTGTCTTTACTGATACCAAGACCATTGTCTTCAAAACTGATTTCAAAACATTCTTCATTTTCTGAAATATTAATTTTCAAATATGAAGTCTCTTTGGATTTATCAGAATATTTAATGGCATTTTCTACGAAATTCTGAAGAATCGAATGAATCATGTTGTGGTCAGACATCAGCTCAGTACTTTCAGGAATATTCACTTCAAATTTCATTCGATCAAATCCATCAAAATTTTTGAAACTTTCAATTACCTGGTCAAGCACAGATCTGATATTTACATTTGTTTTATGAACCTCTGCCTTCTTTGCCCTTGAAAGCTCCAATAGATCCGAGACCATAAGATCAAGTTTATCAATGCTCTTATTGATATGATTGAAAATTTCAATTGAATTTTGGTCCTGCACCGTCTTCACTCCTACTTTGGTTAATCCAAGCAGTGACTTCAGAGGTCCTTTGATATCATGCGAAGCCTTGTATACAAACATGTCGAGCTCATGATTTTGCTCTTCTATTAATTCCTTCTGCTTACTAATTTCCTCTAACCTTAAAGCCAGTTCCGCCTGAACTCTTTGAAGATCTTCATTCATCTGTAACAATCCTTTCTTCTGCTTCCTCATTTTCATGGAAATTGAATAAAATACTACAGCCAGTAAAAGCAAAGAAGATGAAATAATCGAGAATATAATCAGGTTTCTCTTTGATTTTTTCTCCACCAGGATTCTCTGCTTTTCGGCAATTTCAAATTTTTTCATTGCTACTTCATTCAAAGAATCTTTCTCCTGAATTATTCTCTTTAATTTATCAATCAGCAAGAGTGTTTTTTCTTCTGCCTTTTGATAAGCTAAAGCATTTTCATATAATGTCTTTTCAAGATTCTGTACATACAACTCAAGTTCTTTTCGCTTCTCAGGACTCAAATTCTTCTCAGTTCTTAATCTCTCTGTAACTGAAATAATCTCTTCCCTGATTTTATTATTATTTTCTTCAATTCTATGTCTTTCTTCAAGTATTAATCCGGTGATAGATTCAAAATCGTTTTTATATTGATTGAAAACCACTTCTTCCAATTCTTCAGGAGTAAGGTCTTTTTCAATTAGTTCTTTTACCTGAAGTGTATCCTGGCTTTTTGGTTTCTCAACAGCTTTAGCCACAGCCACAGGCGCAAGAGCGAAATAGTAATTCTTCCCTTTAGATTCTGTTAAAACACCAGTATATCCATTAAAAATAAGCAGATCTGCATCAAAATTTTTTGAAGGAATTTTTACAAGACCGTTGGCATCGGAAACATAAGTGGTATGGCCTGACTTTACTGACACCCCTTTTATAGGTGATTTATTTCCTGATAATACATACACGAAGAAAGATTCTTTATCCGGAGACACTTTCTTCACAATTACTTCAATTTCCTTATCATCTTCATAGTAAAGAAATTCTTTCATTTCAAATCCGGATTTCTCCAGTTTTACTGTAAGAGGCATCTTTAGTTTTTTGGCGGGTGTAAAAATAGCTTTGCCTGATTTATCAGTTTTACACGGTGTATTATCATCAATAATTACAATTGCGCCCTCCACCGGGGCTTCAGATTCTTCCATGACTATCACTTTCACAGGGTCTTCCTTGGAAAAGGAAGGTTGTAAAATCAATGAAAAAAAAGATAGCAGAATTAAAAACTTTAAATGGAACTTCATCTAACTGTTTATTTATGAATAAGCCTGATCAACTTTTACGCAAAACTGTTACTTTGGATTCAAATAATATTTTTTTATTTAATTTATTAAAAATCAGCACCAAAAAATTATAATAAACTCATGATATATACGTATATTCGCTAAAGCAAATATTCATGATACGATTAAAAAATTTTGATCTGGGAACAGGGTCAGAAATATTTAAGGCTGTCAGCGATCAGTCCAGGGTCAGGATTTTAAATTTGATTTACAGAAACAAAGAAATGTGTATTTCAGATCTGGAGCTGATCCTTGACTTTACACAAACTAAAACTTCAAGACATCTGATCTATTTGAAGAATGCCGGTGTAGTCAGGTATAAAAAAATCGATCAATGGGCTTATTACTTCATCAATGAAACGTATTATGATATAATTGCACAAATTTTTCTTTTCTTTGAAAAGGATCCGCAATTGATAAAAGATCAGGAAGAATACCGGACCTTATATTCAAATAATGAGCTGGCAATCCGAAAACTTCATAATAAATTAAAAAAATACCAACTACCCGATCTTTAACATCATTAAACAAATTAAGTATAAAACTTCAACTTTTTACTTTAAACATCACATGAAATATAAAAAACACATATTTATCTGCACTAATCAGAGAGAGGATGGCAGACAATGCTGCGGAGAGAAAAAGGGAATGGAACTTGTAGATAAATTTAAACAATTGATAAAAGAGAATAAGTTAAATCCAGAAGTCAGAGCTCAAAGGGCAGGATGTCTTGATGTATGCACCATTGGCCCTGCAGCAGTGGTTTACCCAGAAGGGGTTTTCTATGGCCATGTGCAACCGGAAGATGTAAAAGAAATTTTCGAATCACATATTCTTAACAATAAGATCGTAGAAAGACTGGAAGTCAAATTTTAGCAGAAACCAATTAATGAAAAATTACAAACATATATTCTTCGATCTGGATCATACACTATGGGATTTCGAAAAGAATTGCACTGAAACACTTCAGGAGTTATATGACCTTCATCGCATGTCAGAATTCCAAAGTTTTTCAGTACAAGATTTTATAAAGGAATACCTGTTTGTTAATGACAGCATGTGGAAGGATTTTAATGCCGGCCTGTTAACAAAAAAAGATATCCGGGATTTGAGATTCAAATATACATTTGAAAGGCTTGGTGTGGAGGAAAAACACATTCCGATGACAATTAATGAAGAATTCCTCAGGCTTTGCCCTGCAAAAGGCCATCTACTTCCTTATGCTCATGATGTTTTATCATATCTTCACAAAAAATATATACTTCATATTCTAACCAATGGATTTACCGAAACCCAACACATCAAAATCAGTACTTCCAACCTAAGAATATATTTTAATGAGATCATCCATTCTGAGCATGTAGGTTACCCAAAACCTGATAAAAGAATTTTTGAATTTGCTATAAATAAAGCTAAAGCGGGCTCATGCGAAGATTGCATTATGATTGGCGATGATCTTGAAGCCGATATTTTAGGTGCCAGAAATGCAGGGATGGATCATATATTTTTAAACAGAAAAAACCTTAAGCATTCCGAGGAGGTTATGTTCGAAATTAAATGTTTAAGTGAATTATATAAAATTCTTTAAAAATGACCACAAATAACCATACATACAATCCGTCTAATGAGCCGGTATTAGATTATGCTCCGGGATCTAAGGAAAGAGCAGAGCTTATACTTGCATTAAAAGATGTTCGCTCAAAAGTCATAGATATCCCGATGGTTATTGGTGGTGAAAAAATTTTTACAGAAAAAAAATTCCCGATTACTCCTCCTCACGACCATAAACATTTGCTTGCAGAATTTTCTCACGGGGAAGCTAAACATGTAGAGCAGGCGATTCATGCTGCTTTATCAACGAAAAAATCATGGGAAGCAAAAACTGTCGAAGATAAAGCAAAAATATTTTTAAAAGCTGCAGACCTTATTACAGGGAAGTATCGCGCTAAAATAAATGCTGCCACCATGCTTGGTCAGTCCAAAAATGTGTATCAGGCTGAAATTGATTCCGCCTGTGAGATGGCAGATTTCCTTCGGTTCAATGTGAAGTACTTATATGAGTTATTAAAAATCCAGCCGGCATCTTCGCAAGGTGTAATAAACAAAATGCATTACCGGCCTCTTGAAGGGTTCGTTTTTGCGCTGACTCCATTCAATTTTACTGCAATAGCCGGAAACCTTCCCATGGCTCCTGCACTGCTCGGCAATACAGTAGTATGGAAACCTGCTTTCACTCAGATTTATTCTGCCTATGCCTTAATGGAAATATTCACAGAGGCCGGGCTCCCTCCCGGTGTAATTAACTTAATTTATACTGACGGACCATTGACAGGTGAAATTATTTTTAAGGACCGTGACTTTGCAGGCATTCATTTTACAGGAAGCACACATGTTTTTCAAAACATCTGGAGACAAATAGGAGAAAACATTTCCTACTATAAATCATATCCAAGAATTGTAGGCGAAACGGGCGGAAAAGATTTTATCATAGCACATCCTGATTGTGATGTAAAAGCATTGGCTGTCGCAATGGTAAGAGGAGCATTCGAATATCAGGGGCAGAAATGTTCTGCAGCTTCCAGAGCTTATATACCTGAAAGTATTTGGGAAGAATTAAAAACTGAAATGTTTGCGATGCTCTCCCAAATAAAAATGGGGCCTGTGGAAGACTTCAGCAACTTTATCAACGCAGTAATTGACGAAAAGTCGTTTAATAAAATTGCAGGTTATATTAAAAAGGTAAAACAAGCCACCAATGCAGAAATCATCTGGGGAGGTAAGTACGATAAATCTACCGGCTACTATATTGAACCTACTATCATACTCACTTCTGATCCGTATTACACCACAATGTGTGAAGAAATATTCGGGCCAGTACTGACAGTACATGTTTATAAGGATTCGAAATTTGAAGACATTTTACAAATAGCAGACAAGACTTCTCCTTATGCATTAACGGGAGCAATATTTTCCAGACAAAGGTCAGCTGTGGAACTTGCCTCCAAAATATTAAGGCATGCTGCAGGAAACTTTTACATTAATGACAAACCAACAGGAGCTGTTGTAAACCAACAACCCTTCGGAGGGGCAAGAGGTTCCGGGACAAATGATAAAGCAGGATCAATTTTTAATCTCATTCGCTGGACTTCAGTACAAACTATTAAAGAAAATCTTAATCCTCCTACTGATTACAGATATCCATTTATGGCAAAATAATAATTCGGAATTAAAGCGGTATAAAATTCTACAAAACCTCTTTTTTTTTATCTTCTCCTGATTTTTCCCTGAAATTGAGATAGGATATTTTTAGTCTATACTAATCAAATCAGGTTTAGAAAATTTGATATTTTTGAACAAACAGAGGTTACTTGGTTCATAAGTAGCTTATATAAATCAGCTGTCCGAAAAAGGGGAATTCGGGTAGCAGAATTCTGAAAACAAATATTATACTTATGAAGCCATTTGAATTGACACGCAGAAAATTAACCTTCTTTGTAATTTTCATTCTTTTAACTGTAAGCAAAACTGCAATCTGCCAACAAACCAATAATTGGTACTTCGGCTCAGCAGCAGGGTTTCCTAATACTGGTCTACGAATAGATTTCACCTCAGGAAGTCCTGTGGTGTCAACCTGTTATCCATTAATGACGGAAGAAGGCAGCTCTTCCATAAGCGACAACAATGGTAATCCATTGTTTTATACTGATGGAGTAACCATCTGGGATGCCTCCACCAATACAGCCTTCGGAACAGGAATGAACGGAGGATCTTCAACGACTCAATCTGCAATTGTAATGCCCAGGCCAGGATTTACTAATCAATGGCTTGTATTTACCTCCGGTGTATTAAGCAATCCTGGAACATATTATTATGTGGTAACCGGCAGCCCGGGTGCCTTTACGTTATCAGCAGCAACACAACTGGTTCCTGCTGCAACAGTAGGTGAAGGATTATTTGTAATAGGCAGCACAAAGCCGGGTACTTCCTTCTGGGTAATTACGAGGGCAACAGATGCAGCAGGACAAGTAAGAGCTTTTGAGGTATTTAATAATGGAACTGTAAGCACTACAGCAATTAGCAGCACATTAAGTGGTCCCGGATTTACAAATACTTCTTATACTTCAAAAATTGGAACCATTAAATCAAATACCTGTCAGAATAAGCTGGCATTTACTTATTTGAATGGTCATGCGGACCTGGTGGATTTCGATGCAGCAACAGGTCAGGTTGTCGCTAATACAGCAAGAAGAATCAATGTAACGAGCACAGGAGGCAATAGCGGTAGTTATGGTATTGAATTTTCACCTAATGACGCATATCTATATATTACAAATCTGGCTAGCAGCCAGCTATACAGACACGATATAGCAGCCAACACAACAGCTGTTTTTGCTACAGTTACAGGCGAAGCAGGACAATTACAGGCAGGCCCGGACGGAAGGATCTATATGGCTAGAAATACAGGAACTACAGCACCAAGTTATCTCGGGGTAATCAACAATCCCGGTGATGCAGGTGCAACATTTAATGCAACCGGTGTAACATTGACTAATGTGGCTTGCGGGGGTAACACCGGGTTTGCTTACAGAGGACTACCAACCTTCCCAAAATCATTGGTCGTAAATGACCCGATCTTAAACCCCGGAAATGGTACTTATTGCACCAATACAGCTATTCCATTAAGCTTTATGTTTGGCGGCTCTGTAAGTTCAGGTACAATTAGCTGGACAGCCACAGGTGGAGGACAAACTTTCACACCCGGAGGAGCCACCTCAACTTCCTCAACACCAACGGTATCGTTTTCCACTACAGGAGTTAAAACAGTTACTCTTACATTGCAGGATGCCTGTGGAAGGACTTACACAAAGTCCATGACATTCAACATAACTTCACCGCTGGTACCGAGCGGAACCATAACTTGCGGAGCAAACAGTATAACACTTGACAATCCTGCAATCGACCCTAATGAACCAAACTATGTGTGGTATAGAAATTCTGTTTCTTCCTCTAACATCATCGGAGTTGGCACACCAGTAAATTATCTTTTAGGAGGTAATTCAGCAAAACCAAGTAATATCTGTGTAGGTGTAGCCACCTCTGCCGCACAAACTACAGGCTCAAATTCCATTGGAAATACCGGGGCCAGTATGACTTGGGCTGCCAATGGCACCCCATACACCTCTCCTGCTTTTGATGTACTTGCAAACAATTTAATATTAAAATCATTTGTTATAAGATTCTGGACATGTACCGCGACATTGAATGTTACAATAAGAGATGGATCCAACACAATTATATATAATGAAAATCATGCTATTACAGGTTGCGCTTCCGGTACAATCCATACAATAAATGTTAATACAACATTACCTGCCGGGTCTGGATATAAAATTACAATAAGCGGAACAGGGGCACAATTCCAAGGCGGTGCCTGGACAGGAGGAACCAATGCAGGACAAATAACTTACAATGCGGTCGCATCTGCCGGGACTTCTTCCATAGGAAATTTGCAATACGACTATAAAAATTATACAATCAATAGCGGTTGCACAACACCACAATGTTACCCTGTATCCTGTACTCTGCCGGTGGAATTGCTGGAGTTTTCGGGCAAAGAAATTCAAAATGGCATCTTACTAACATGGAACACCGCTTCAGAAAAGAACAACGACAAATTTATTGTTCAAAGTTCGTCGGATGGCATCCACTTTACTTCATTAGGAAGCGTAGATGGCGGCGGAAACACTAATACAATTAAATTTTACAACTTTATAGACACCGAACTTTTTGAAGGAATAAAATACTACAGACTTATTCAAAAGGATTATGATGGCACCGAAAATGTAAGTAATGTCATTGCAGTAAAACATGGTGAAACAATCAGATTCAACATTTATCCTAATCCTGCTAACCATGAATTCAAAATTCTTTTCTCAAAAAATACAAAGGCAGAACTAAAATTATATGATTTACTGGGAAGGCAATTAATTGCAGAAAAATTTGAAACCAATCAGGAAAATGACATCGCAATTGGCGCTGAACTTGACGCAGGAAGTTATATTCTGGAAATAATAACTAATGAAGGAAAATACAGATACAAATTGATTAAAGAATAAAAACCCAATTCAATAGTAAAAAGACTTTTATAAAAGTCTTTTTACTTAATTAATTCAAAAAGGTGGCTGACAACAAACATCATACTTTGAACCGACAAGAATATCAACAGATTTCTTTCTCCTTTATTGACTGAAAGGTCTTTAACAAAAATCCATATTGAGATAAACATCAATGGATAGTTCAATAGCTTCCCGATTAAAATTCCATTCCATGGTAAAGCAGGAACAGGGGTGATAAACTGAATAATAATTACCAGCCCAAGTATTAAATGCAGATAAAGTATTTTGTTTAGCGGGTTTTTTATTGCTGTTCTCATAAGAATTGCCGCTGTCAGCACAGAGCCCATTAACCCCAACACTAACATAAAACCTGAGCCGGGCCAATGCATAATTTTAAATAATGCACCAACTGTCTGAATAAATCCAGCAAAGAGTAAGAATGAATATAACAGAAACTCTTTACCTAATTCTGCAATAAGATAAAGTAACAAAAATGCCAGAAGGAGGTTGGATAAGAGAATGACAAAAGACGCTTCTGTTAATCCTAAATAAAATAAAGTTTTACCTAGCAGCTTTACAATTACAGGCAAAAATAAATACCACCTAAATCCTGATTTTATTTCTGGCATTTCTAAGAGTTGGTTCATAAATTATTCTATTACTTCCAATAAAGTCTCAAGTCCCATTCCTCTGGAGCCTTTAATCAGGATGGTCGCATTATCAAAACTTTTCCTGCTAAGTTCAGCTTGCAAATCCTGCTTAGCGGAAAAATATTTTGCAGTAGGTATCTCGGCTTTTGTATATTCCATCTGCTTACCGCACAAAAAAACTTCATCAAATGACAGTGCCTTCAAAAGTTTTCCGATCTCTCTGTGTTCTTTTTCACTTTCATCTCCCAACTCGAACATATCTCCAATAATCACCACTTTTTTGCCTGCCTTTATTCCACCAAAATTTTCCAAGGCAGCTTTCATGCTTGACGGGTTTGCATTATAAGCATCGAGTATGATGGATATACTACCTTTATTAATAACCTGTGATCGATTGTTGTCCGGATTATATGCTGCCACTGCTTCAAGGGCATCTTCTTCTTTAACGCCAAAATATTTCCCTACACAAAGCGCGGCAGCAATGTTGATGAAATTATATGCACCAATTAACTGCGTCTGCACCTTTTTCCCGGATTCAGTTTTAAAAACTATATTCGGGGAAGCTTCGATGAATTCAACATGACAATAATCATTTTTCCCCGGATATGTCAATGCATCGTTAAATTTATTAATACTTACCAGTTTTGGATCTGTTGTATTCACAAAAGCTTTCCTGCCTTTTGCCAATAGATAATCAAACAATTCGCCTTTACCTTTCTTTACCCCTTCTTCCCCACCAAATCCTTCAAGGTGCGCTTTTCCTATATTGGTTATAAGTCCAAAATCCGGTTCTGTATATTCGCAATAACTTGCTATTTCCCTCTGATGATTCGCTCCCATTTCAACAACAGCCATTTCAATGGAGGAATCTATAGACAATAAAGTTAGTGGTATACCAATATGATTATTTAAATTACCTTTGGTAGCATAAACTTTAAATTTTCTGGACAGTACAGCGCTTATAAGTTCTTTTGTTGTGGTTTTACCGTTTGAGCCTGTAATGGCCAAAACAGGTATATTCAGCTGCCTTCTATGAAAGTTGGCCAGTGCCTGTAATGATTTCAAAGCATCATCGGCCAATAAGTATCGGTCATCCTTTTTGTACTGCACTTCATCAATTACAACATATTTTACCCCTTTATTGAGAGCCTCCTCTGCAAATGCATTTCCATTGAAGTTTCCTCCCTTTAAAGCAAAAAACATAGTTCCGGACTCAATCTTTCTGGTATCTGTGCCTACTCCCGTGCACTCTAGATATTTCTGATATAATTCTTTGATTTCCATAAATTATTGTCATATTGCAGGATACTTCACCTTTCAACCGGCTACCGCCTTTTACCCTCCAATTTATGAACTCATTTATTTATATTCATCTTACCGATAAAATAAATTTTGATTACCAAAATCATATTATTCCCAAGGTAAAGGAAAAATTCCCTGATTATGTAATTTTTGATTTTGACAACTTTTCCGGAAAGGACCTTATTAAATATGCCGCCGGACTGATAGATTCATCTGAAAAAACCATTCTTTACATACATGTTGGCAGCGCCGCGGTTGCCGGCAGCATCAGGAACTTCCTGGAAACAGTAATTAAAAACAAACATAAAATCACGGTTTATGTTGAAGGGTACGCTGTTTTTATAGAAAGAATGCTTGCTCCTTCAGGGATTGTTATTAATTATGAAACAAAGGAGTTCTGTAGGAAGTAGAGACGCCATGATGGTATCTTTTATCTAGTCTGAAGTCCAAGTCAGAAGTCACAAATCACGAGGTTGACTATCGACTTAAAACTATTGACTAATGATATTGACTATCGACTATTGGCTAACGACTTTAAACTAATAAAACCTTTACTGCAGTAAAAAACTATCGGCATCAAGATTTGCAGGAAAGCCCACTCTGAATTCGTCAAGCGATGATCTGCTGAGTGTATATTGAATAATCCCCTCCGCTTCTGTTATTTCCTTTAGCGTTGATCCTTTCATATCTACAATCGCAGAATCTCCTGAATATTCCAACCCTTTACCATCTCTACCTACCCTGTTCACTCCTGCTACATAAGCTAAATTTTCAATGGCTCTTGCCCTTAGCAAAGTTTTCCATGCATGACTTCTTGCTGCTGGCCAGTTGGCAACAAACAAGAGCAGATCATACTCCAGATTTACGTTTCTACACCATACCGGAAATCTTAGATCGTAACATATCATCGGACATACCTTCCAGCCTTTTAATTCCCTGATCAGCTTTTTATCTCCGGCAGAATAAATTTTATTCTCTTCGGCCATTCTGAAAAGATGTCGCTTATCATAGTACAAAATTTTTCCTTCCGGTTCAGCCCAAAGTAACCTGTTGTAAAATTTATTTTCTTCCTTTATGATAATGCTTCCTGTAACCACTGCATTTTTTTGTGCAGACATTTGCTTCAGCCATTTAGTAGAAGCCATGTTCATATGCTCGGCATGTTTCTCAGCTTCCATGGTGAAGCCAGTAGTAAACATTTCCGGCAATATTATCAGATCAGTAGATTCTTCAATAGTCCAGAGCTTCTCTTCCAACATAGACAGATTGGCTCCGGCAGACTGCCAGTGAAGCTCTGTTTGGATTAATGTTATCTTCAGATCCTGCATATTATTTCAGCTGCCTTTTCCAGGGTTTCATTTTCCTTTGCAAAACAAAAGCGCAAAACCTTCCGGTCAGTTTTGTCACTATAAAAAACACTTACAGGTATACAGGCAATACCTGCTTCCTTTGTCAGTCTGTAAGCTAGTTCGACATCATTCTCTTGTGAAAAATGTCCGAAGTCCAACAACTGGAAATATGTTCCTTTAGCAGGCAACATGGTGAACCTGGATTTGGATATCAGACTCAGAAAATAATCTCTCTTATGCTGGTAAAAATCATTAAGGTTTAAATATTCAGAGCGATCCTGTAAAAATTCCGCAATTGCAAATTGCATTGGCGCGGCCGCACTGAAAGTATTATACTGATGTACCTTTCTGAATTCTGCACTCAAAAATTCAGGTGCTACAGCATATCCTATTCTCCAACCGGTTGTATGAAAAGTTTTTCCAAAGGAAGAGACAACAATAGTCCGTTCTTTCAGGTCAGAGTATGATGAAAGAGACAAGTGTTCTTCTCCATCAAAAATAATATGTTCATAAACTTCATCACTAAGAATGAATATATCTGTACCGGAAACTACATCCCGTAAAGCATCGATATCTTTTGGGGTTATTACTGCACCGGTCGGATTATGCGGCGAATTGATAATGATTAATTTGGTTTTAGAGGAGATTTTCTCTTTCACCAGGTTCCAGTCAATGCTATAATCGGGGTAATTCAGCTTTACATAAACCGGCTTTCCTCCGGCAAGTTTGATGGCCGGTAAATAACAATCGAAGGCCGGCTCAAAAACAATTACTTCATCTCCCTGCTGCACTACTGATGAGATTGCTACAAAGCAGGCTTCGGTAGCACCACAGGTAACAGTAATTTCCTTTTCTACATCGTAACCAGCGTTGTAACAATACTGAATTTTTTCTGCGATTTTTTGTCTCAACGGCAAAGCACCGGCCATCGGAGCATACTGGTTGAACCCTAGCTGCATATACTTTGTCACAAGGTCTACCAATTTGCTGCTGCATTTGAAATCAGGAAATCCCTGCGCAAGATTAATGGCATTATAATCTTTAGCCAATTGTGACATTACGGTAAAAATAGTGGTACCCAGATCCGGTAACCTGGATTGAATTTTACCTGTGATTTCCATAGTTATTATTTTTGGGGGAAACGCATTTTGTAATCAGCATCAACTATACCTTTGCTGATATTGATTAATTTATTCCTCAGCAACTTCTTCTTTATTCCGGAAAGATAATCTATAAAAAGTACTCCTTCTATGTGGTCATACTCATGCTGAATTATCCTTGCCCTTAATCCTTCATACTCCTCGACTTTCTCTTCCCAATTTTCATTAAAATACCTTATTGTTAATTTCGGCGCTCTGAATACCTCAGCCCTGATGCCGGGAATACTAAGACATCCTTCGGTATATGGCCAATCATCCCCGTCTTCTTCCAATATTTCAGGGTTAATAAATACCTTTTTGAAATCTGTAATTGTTTCATCCAAAGGATGACCATCCACAATAAATATTCTTTTATCAAGCCCGATCTGGGGTCCTGCAAGTCCTACACCTCCTGCATTGTACATGGTTTCGTACATATCCTCAATCAACTGAGTCAGATCAGTACCTTTTTCAAAATCAACAGCTCGCTTTTTTAATACCGGATCACCGTAAGCAACAATAGGATAAATCATAAAATAAAATTTGAAAACAAATATACTGAAAGATAACGACAAAAGGCTTTTCAAGATCCGGCCATGACACTTAACACATATTTTATCAGGTTTATTCATTCTTCCCCTAAAAATCAAATTCAAAGGTTTCTTTTCCCGGAAATATACCTTTAAATGTTTCTTTGGTATTTATTTAGTATATTTTTGTATATTTTTCGACAATTATCCGTTAATAACTGTAAATCAAATCAATGCATACAATAAGATCATATACCTGCTTAGGTTGGCTGCTCAATCATCTGAGCAGTAAAGCTTTTGTATTGCTATCTTTTTTGACTTTCACGTTTACCTGGGCCTTGGCACATCAGCCCCCGGAAACGAGGGATTATGAATTTGTAGAAAACAAAAATCAATGGAATAAAAATGTCCTATTCAGGACCGATGTGCCTGCCGGAGCAATGTTCCTGGAAAAAAATTGTATCACTTATCACCTGTTTGATAAATCCATTTTTGAAAAAATTCACGGGACCAATATTAAAGACACACATCAGGTCGAAAAAATAATTAAAGCCCATGCTTTTAAAGTTCGGTTTGAAGGAGCAAATCCTGATGTAATTGCAAATGGCGACAACGTGAATTCTCAACTGTACAACTATTTTCTGGGTAATGATCAATCGAAATGGTCTTCCAGAGTTAAATCTTACCGGGAAGTCACATATGAAAATATTTATCCGGGCACTCAACTGAAATTCTATTCCTTCGGAGGAAACCTTAAATATGATTTTATCCTGAATCCTGAAGCTGATCCGTTAAAAATCCAGCTTCTATATGAAGGAATTGACCAAATGAGTTTAAAAAACGGGAACCTGATTATAAAAACCAATGCAGGAGATGTTATCGAAAGAGCGCCCTATGCTTATCAGGTCATTAACGGGCAGAGAAGAACTGTTCCATGTCAATATGTATTAAAAGACAAAAAATTAAGTTTCGCTTTTCCCAAAGGATACAACAGTACTCTTCCTCTCATAATTGACCCTACCTTAATTTTTTCTACCTATTCCGGATCTCATTCCAACAACTTCGGCTATACTGCAACATTTGATTCTGAAGGATTTCTATATTCAGGCAGTACCGCATTCGGCCCTAACTACCCTACCACCATCGGAGCATATGATGTCTCTTTCAACAGTGTTGAAGATGACGAATACAGAGAATTTTTTACAGATATAGCCATTACCAAGTATGATACCACCGGTACCAAAAGAATATATTCCACTTTTATAGGGGGCCAGTATGATGAAATGCCGCACAGCCTTGTAGTCAACAGCAAGGATGAATTATACATTTTCGGTACCACCGGATCTCCTGACTACCCTTTTACCAGCGGCGCCTACGATTCCACTTTCGCCGGCGGATTTAATGTCAACCTGAAGAATGGAATTTTTGTACAGTTTTATCAAGGAACAGATATTATAGTTTCTAAATTGTCTAATGACGGATCGGCTTTGCTTGCTTCTACATTCTTAGGAGGGACAGGCAACGAGGGCATCAATTATTCGATGAGCCTCAGGTATAATTATGCAGATGAGGTCAGAGGAGAAATAGACATAGATGCGGAAGATAATATATATATAGTCAGCACAACAGGGTCAGTTGACTTTCCTGTCACAGCGGAAAGCTTCCAACCTACCTACGGTGGAGGAGGGCTTGATGCATTTGTTGTAAAAATGAACAGCAGCCTGTCAGAAATTATCTACGGTTCGTTCTTTGGCGGAAACTCTTCGGATGCTGCATATTCCCTTGCTCTTGACGATTCACTTAATGTATATATTGCCGGAGGAACCATCTCTACCACAATACCGGTAACTTCCGGAGTATTAGGACCAGCATTTTCCGGCGGGAGAGCTGACGGATTTATTGCACATATTTCCAAAGACGGAACCACACTGCTACATTCTACATATTATGGATCTTCAGCGTACGACCAGATATATTTTATCGAGCTGGACAGATTTAATAATGTTTATGTGTTCGGACAAACAGAAGCACCGGGAAATACATTTATCCATAATGCAGCCTATAACCGTCCGAATAGCGGACAGTTTATCAGCAAAATGACCTTTTCACTGGATTCATTAATATGGTCTACTGCTTTCGGAACAGGAATAGGAGGCCCTAATATTTCTCCTACAGCATTCCTTGTGGATTTGTGTAATAAGATATATTTATCCGGCTGGGGGGGTATCACCAATATGTATTGGTATCTGAATAACAAAGCCGGGTATACTACCGGAATGGATGTAACGCCTGACGCCTACAGACAAACTACTGATGGAAGCGATTTCTACCTGATGGTTTTAGAAGACGATGCCTCAGCGTTGAGCTATGGTTCTTTTTATGGTGGAACTTCAAGCTTTGACCATGTTGATGGAGGAACAAGCCGATTCGACCGCAAAGGAAAAATGTACCAGGCAGTGTGTGCCAGCTGCGGAGGTCATCAGGATTTCCCTATACATCCGAACCCCGGTGCAGTTTCTGCAAGTAATAACTCCAGTTGCAACAGCGCAGTTTTCAAATTCGATTTTAATTTACCTATAGTGGTGGCAGATTTTGTAAGTCCTTTTGGCTGCGCCAATGCACCTGTCAATTTCATTAATACCAGCCTGGTGCAAAAGGCCACTCAATTCTTCTGGGATTTTGGCGACAACACTACCAGTACCGAAAGGAACCCGACACACACTTACACCTCTCCGGGCATCTACAAAGTAAAATTGGTATTAAACGACAATCTTACCTGTAACCTTGCCGATACATTGGTAAAAAATGTTGAAATAAGACAACATCAAAGCAGCAACTTACCAGCATTAACTATTTGTCCAGGCCAGAGCGTACAAATAGGACTGGACCATATTGCAGGATACACTTCTTATACCTGGTCTCCTGTTTCCACACTTAATAATCATCAGATCAGTAACCCGGTGGCATCTCCTTTATCCACTACCGACTATACCATGCTAATGTCTAATGGTATCTGTGTCGACACAGTAAGGCAAAGGGTAAATGTTCCTGCTGTAGTGATAGATGCAGGAAACGATCGAACTTTATGCCGTTACAATTTACCTGCAACATTAAACGCAACAAGTAATAATGCCATTAACTATACCTGGTCATTAAATAAAACTTTTAGTCCTGCACTAAACTCAGGGGGAAGCAGTTCTGTAAGTGTAAATCCTTCTGATGTCCAAACAAAATATTATGTAAGAGGTGTCAACAGTTCAGGATGTTCCAATATTGACAGTATCTTAGTCACCATTGAAGATATTTCCTATACTGTTAGTCCGGGCCGCACAATATGCAGTGGTGATACTGCAATACTTAGAGTAAACAAAAATGTAGCATCACATACTTATAATTATTCATGGTCCCCAACCTCGAGTATTCAAGGGCCTGCTAATGGCATCTCTGCTATTGTAAGACCTACAACTACCACCACATACACTGTCGTAGTTTCCACACCTGCCGGCTGCATTGCACAGTCGCAAATTACTGTCACCTTAGATTATCCTCAGTCCACAACCCTAACACCTTTAAATATTTGTCCAGGACAATCAGCTTCCATAGGCATAGCTCCTATTGCAGGATACAGCTATTACTCCTGGACTCCTGCAACCGGTTTATCAAACCCTGCAATCAGCAATCCGTTAGCTACACCGGCGGCAAGCACTACTTATATGCTGCAGTATTCTGATGGTATTTGTATGGATACCTTAAGACAAAGAATAAACCTTCAGCCAGCAAATGTTGATGCAGGCGACGACAGGGTGGTTTGCAGCAACACTGGAAATATTACATTGAATGCTACAAGCACTAATGCGGTACAATACGAATGGGCGACAAATAAAAACTTCAATCCACTCATTAATTCCGGAGGAAGCAGCAGTGTAACTATAAATCCCCTTCAACCAATAAACAAATATTATGTCAGAGCCACCAACAGTTTTGGCTGTACCAGCATTGACAGTATAATTGTCCGCCTTTCCGACTATTCATTTACCGGAGAAACTGATAAATATATATGCATAGGTGACACAGTAGAATTAAAAATACAGCAACACAATCCGGAAGATACCATAACATACTCCTGGACCCCTTCTACGGGAATAATTGGTCCTTCTACCGGCAGTTCAATTTTAGTATCACCTACAGAGCCGATAACATATACAGCTAATTTATCCAACAACCATGGTTGTACCTTCCTGACTTCAGTAGATGTAAACATCTCACCGGTTCAGTCAGGTTTCATTTCTGCCTGGACAGACAAGGACACCATCTACAGAAGTCAGTCAACAAACCTGCATGTGAGACCCCTTGGTTACAACTATGTATGGCTGCCTGACTACTATCTTTCTAACAACAAAAGCTCAGACCCCAATGCGAAACCGGATGTAACCACCACTTATACCGTTTCACTTTCTGATCCGTTAAATAATAAATGCAGGGTTGACACTGTGGTAACGGTTTATGTAATAGATCTTATTTGCGGGGAGCCGGAGATATATGTACCTAATGCGTTTACTCCAAATGGTGACGGAAACAATGACAAAATATTTGTAAGAGGAAGAAATATTGAGAAGTTATTATTCATTATTTATAACCGCTGGGGAGAAAAAGTATTTGAGTCAAACGACATGAACAAAGGATGGGACGGTACATACCTGGGGAAACCTGTTAATCCTGATGTATTTGTTTATTACCTGGAAGCATATTGCATTGACGGGCAGGAGTATTTTAAAAAAGGAAACATTACTGTAATCAGATAAAAGGTGAAGAAAAATCCATATAGGATATTACTGTTAATTGCAGCATCAATTATGCTTCAAGCCTTTATTCCTGTATTTGGACAAGACATACATTACTCTCAGTTCATTAACTCTCCACACAACCTGAATCCTGCACTTACTGGAGATTTTAATGGAGATTATCGATTTATAGGAAATGGAAGAAGGCAATGGAATTCCGTTACAGTGCCATATGAAACATTCAGCCTTGCATCAGACGCCAGAAATTTCTTCGAATCTAAACACACAGGGGCTGGCATAATGATGAATCACGACAAAACGGGAGATTCAAAACTTACTACTTTCCAGCTGAATATCTCACTATCCAAAGGTTTTGCTCTTGATAGAAAAAAAGAAAAACATTTGATAAGATTGGGTATTCAGACAGGTTTCACACAGAAAAGAATAGACTACTCAGCCCTGACCTATGACAACCAATACAATGGAACAGCATTCGATCCTTCCGCACCCAGCAATGAAAGTTTTGGAAATTCCGGAAGAATATACCCGAACTTTCACGCAGGTATCACTTATACTAAAGTAATATCAAGGACCAGATTAGTCAGGACAGGATTCAGCATATACAATATAAATCGTCCGGAGCAATCGTTTTTTAATGAAGTCACCGTAATGCTGGACAGGAGGTTTAACTTCCATATAAACGGAGAGTTTGACATGAATCCACAGCTGGATATTTTACCTGGATTACTTATCATGCAGCAGGGCAGGTACCATCAAACAACTTTAGGGACCAACTTCAGATACAAAATTGACCAGCGCAAAAGGCACTACAGAGCATTGTATGCAGGCATATGGACAAGAGCAAGAGACGCAGGATTTGTCACTTTTGGGATGGACTACAACAATGTTCACGCTTCGATAAGCTATGACATTAATTACAGCAGACTGACAAGAGCAAGCCACGGAAGAGGTGGCGTTGAAATTTCAGTAATATATATAATCAGTAAAACACCAAAAAGAAGAACATTTAAGCAGTGCCCGGTATTTTTGTAAAACATATTGCGATTATCTTCATTGCAGGATTCTTTCAGGTTCTTCCATTTAAAGGCCTTTGTCAAAATGCCACAAAATGGGAAAAGTATGGAGATCTTTCCTATGCAGAAAAAGACTTCTATGGGGCCTCTGTATATTTCCAGAAAGCATTAGAGGAAGACAGCAGCAATATAGACCTGATGTATAAATATGCAGAGTCACTCCGACAGTACAATGAATATGAGCTTGCTGAAAAAGCATACATGGATGTTTACCAGGCAGACATGGGACAAACATATAAAGAAGCGCTCTTTTTTGCCGCCACCATGAAAAAGCACAACATGAAATATGAAGAGGCAAAAAAAGACTTTAAGAAATACGCTTCACTGGCAGATAAAAACAGTTATTTATACCGTAAATCAATCCAGGAAATAAAATCATGTGATTTTGCTCAAAGTAAAATCAACGACACAGTAGCAGTGGAAATACTAAATATGGGTCCATCAATCAATACAACAGGATCTGAATTCAGCCCGCAATTTATCCATGATTCTGCCTTTGTGTTTTCATCCATCAGAGCAGAAAAGGTAAAAGAAGGAAACATCATTGAGGACAAAATTTATAAAGTTAAAATTTATAAAGCCTACAAAGAAAACAACGAATGGAGACAGGCGGAGCTTGATACCGCAATTAATAATTCCAGCTATCATATAGCGAATGGAACCGGATATCTTATAGGGAAAATTTTCTTTACGGGATGCGACAAAAACTATAATTGCAAAATTTATAAAAGTGAGTTGACAAACAGTAGCTGGACAAAAGGTATTCCTTTAAATGAAAAGATCAATGCGGCAAACTCTAATTCGACAATGCCATATCTGACTATTATAGATGGAAAAGAGGTACTTTTATTCTGCTCTAACAGAAAGGGTGGCAAAGGAGGTTATGATATCTACTATAGCGTTGCTGATGAGCAGGGCAATTTTTCTGACCCGGTAAATCTGGGCCCTAATATAAATACCGAAGATGATGATATTACCCCTGTTTATAATTCCGGGAATCAAATACTATATTTCAGCTCTTCGTGGCATGAAGGCTTCGGAGGGCATGACATATTCAGAAGTAAAGGACCATTGACTTCATTAAGTACTCCGGAAAATATAGGATACCCATTAAACACAAGCTGTAATGATTTGTATTATGTAGTCTCCTCTGATACCACACATGGACTTATTACCTCTAACAGAAAGGGATCTATTACCTCTAAAGGGGAAACCTGTTGCAATGACTTATGGTATTTTAAGAAGGAGGTAATACCGGTGCAGCTTGCAGAAATTCCGGAAGAAAAAATAGTCGATAAAACCGAAGAAGAAAAAAATCTCCTTATTACATCGCTGCCTGTAACCTTGTACTTCCATAATGACGAACCAGATGCAAGAAGAAGAGACACCCTAACCAAAAGAAACTACCTGGAAACTTGCATTGACTATATAAGCATGAAAGATCTGTATATTTCCAATTTCAGCAAACATTTAAAACCTCAGGAGAAAACAGAAGCTGAAAACGATATAGCCTTGTTCTTCGCAGAAAAAGTAGAAAAGGGCGCTGCAGATCTTGAGCAATTTACAGAAAGACTGACCAAGTTACTTGAATCAGGTTACAGACTTGAGCTAACCATAAAAGGGCATGCCAGCCCACTTGCAAGAACTGATTATAACGTTCCTCTGACAAAGAGAAGAATAAGCAGCCTTGTCAATTATTTTAAAGAATATAAGAATGGCATACTGCTGCCTTTTCTTGCAGATAGTGCAGAAAACGGTGGCTGCCTCAGAATTGTAAGTATCCCGTTCGGCGAATACAAGGCCGGAAATACCGTCAGCGACAATTATCATGACCAGAGGAATTCTGTGTACAGCCGGGCGGCGGCGGAAGAAAGGTTTATTCAGATCACCTCACTGCATCTGATGCACAAAGATAGCCTTCATCCGGAGATTCATTTACCTATCAGCCATAAAGATATAGGGGACGTAAAAGCCGGCAAAAAAATGAAGCTCACATTCCATTATAAAAATACCGGCAAGTCTGATCTGATAATATCTTCTTTCAGGAAACCCAACTACGTCAACATTATTTCCCATGATGAAAAGGTACATCCGGGAAAGTTCGGAAAGGCTGTATTGGAGATCGATTATAGCAGCCTATCAGGAAAGCAGGTTACATCCATTCATATCCTTTCCAATGCCATTCACTACGATAAAGAATTTGCGGTAACAAGCGAAGTAACTCCGTAATATTTAACCATTTCTAAACCGGCATTTTTGCTGAAATATTATAACTTTCTTTTTCTATTAAGAATCGAAACAGGTGAATATTAAGCCAGTTCATTTGAAAAATTGTCCTATTATAAAGACATATAAAAAAATCATCTATGAATTATTAACAGAACATTGATTTTCAGGTTTTAGCTATTGATGGAAATTTTTATAGTTCTGGGGCTGCTGGTATTGGCAATAATATTTTTTGCTACAGAGAAATTACCTATTGATCTGGTAACTATCCTGTTGATTATTTGTCTGATTTCTTTTGGAATACTAACCCCGGACGAAGCATTTGCCGGTTTTGGTTCAGACTTCATTGTGATCCTGTCAAGTATATTCGTGCTTACTGGTGCCTTGCTTGATACGGGGGTACTTGACAAATTCGGGGCAAAACTTATTGAATTCACCGGAAACAATAAAACCTTTTTTTTAATCAGTCTATTATTGGTTACGGGCGTAACATCAGCTTTTATTAACAACACAAGTGTAACAGCTTTGCTTGTCGGGCCGGTGTTACAAATTTGCAGAAAATTAAAACTCAACAGCTCAAAAGTTTTAATGCCTATGGCATTTGCTTCCATCCTGGGCGGCACCTGCACTTTGATAGGGACATCTACCAATATTGCAGTGAGCGGATTTATATCCAAGGCCGGATATCAGCCTATAGGAATTTTTGAAATTTTACCTGTAGGTTCAATATTATTTTTTACAGGTTTTTTCTACCTGATATTTGCCTCCAAATTCATGCTTAAGAAAAGGGACAACAACATTTTCTTTGAGAACAAAATAAAAAGGGAATACCTAAGTGAGGTAATTATATTGCCGATTTCAAAATTGATCGGCGAAAAAGTAAAATCCAATGAATTGACAAAACATGACATTAATATCCATAAGGTCTTACGATTAAACAAAGAGATTACCCCCGACAATAACACTGTCTTAGAAGAAAACGACATACTTATAGTGGAATGTGGCGTAGATGAGTTATTAAAAATAAAAGAAACCGCCGGAATTGATATTAAGGCAGACATATATTGCAATGTAGACCCCAAGTCCAAAGAATTACAACTTGCTGAAATACTAATAACACCCCTTTCTTCCCTTATTGGAAAAACCGTAAATGAAATCAGGTTCAGAAGAAATTATAATTCGGTAGTATTGGCAATCCATAGAGCCGGACAGAATGCAAACTCTAAAATCAGTGACATTAGACTTCAGACGGGAGACATGCTGCTTATACAGACTACCAAATCAAATATTGATACATTGTCCGGCAACAAAGATTTTAATATCCTTGGAAATTTTAAGCCAAACCTTTTTAAAGAAAGGAAAGGATACTCCACGATAGTATTATTTGCTTTGGCAATTATAATCGGCAGTTCAAACCTGGCACCGGTTTCACTTTGTTTCCTTACTGCCGCAGCATTTACCATCTTATTCGGGGCAGTGACAACAGAAAGAGCCTATCATCTGGTTGACTGGAGGCTGATAATCCTGATTGGCGGAATGACAGCATTCGGAACTGCAATGGAAAAGTCAGGCGCTTCAGACTTTTTGGCTCACAATATCGCTCATGTATTAAGGCCATTTGGTACAACTGCAGTATTATTCGGTCTGGTAGGTGTAGTGGTACTTTTAACCCAGCCATTATCTAACGCCGCTGCAGCGCTGGTTGTACTACCTGTCGCCATAGAAACTGCCAAAGAGCTTGCAGTTAACCCCAGAAGCTTTGCCATAGGAATTATGCTGGGAGCATCCGTTTCTTTAATTACACCTTTCGAACCATCCGGACTTCTTGTATATGGGCCAGGAAAATATAAGTTTATTGACTTCCCCTTTATAGGTGGACCTTTAACGATCATTCTTATTACTTTACTTGTTTTACTGGTTCCCGTTTTCTGGCCTTTCTAAGTTTAATAAGGATAATAAATCACCTCTTTTAGTTCCCTGTGACGAATTAAAAATTCCTGTATAGGAGGACAACTGGCCTTTATTCTTATATGATTGGATTTTACAAAGTTCATCGCATATGTAATGATCCTTTCTTTAATCTCAGGAAGATCGCCGGAACCTGCAGCAAAAATCTGATAAAAATCCCACAGCTTGTTGCTTAGCTTTTTATACTTAATAATACATTCAGAGCCGAGATCTGAAACAATAGTAAATCTTCCCTCCGATTCGTTATGATTAATTTCCATTATTCCTGAGTCTATATCATTTTCGTAATTACCCTAATTTGCTTTATCCAGATTGTACATCAGTGTATCTGCTGCATATAAACCGGAACTTAAACCTGCACCACTTTCCATATTCAACAATGTATCATTTCCAAGTCGCCGGATAGCTCCTGCTTCTTCTGCCCTGTTTCTTGTACTGCTATCGATTCCCGGATCCTGTCTTGTAGTACACGAAAACATTAATATTCCAATGGCCAACACTACTCCCAATCTCTTCATACAACACAACCTTTATTTATCCTAAAACTGATGGCCAAAAAAATTGGTTTGATTCGTTGTATATTATTTATAAAGTTAAGAATTATATAATTATCAAAGTATCAGCGAACCATTAAGAAATGGCATAAGTTGCAATTAATATAGGTAAGAAAAAAAGGAAGGGTATGAGAAAAATAAAGCTTATGTTACTGGCCGTGCCTGCGGTTTTAATTGCAAGCCAGGCCAATGCTCAGGAAGTAACTTCATCAGTATTTACGTTTTCCCCACAATTTTTCTTTAGCGTGCTGGCCGGTATATTACTGGCAGCAGGATTTCAATTGGTATTGACATTATTGTCAACAGCATCCGGAATTTCGGCAATTGGAAATGTAGAAAAGATGAGAGAAAACAAGTCAGAAGATGAAGAGAAAAAAACAGACTCAAACACAACTACAGTAAATAAAAGAGACAGACACGGATACTATGTAACCACTTATCAAAATAAGGATGAAGACAAAGATAAAAACGAAACTCCGCTTGGGGTAAAAATATCATCCGGAGTAGGTATATGGACATTGGTAACATATAGTGTATCTGTATTCTTTGCCAGTTTTGTTGCGGTGCGTCTAAGTCTGATTCCTGATAATACAATAGGATTAATTCTTGGTCTTGTAATTTGGGCAGGCTTTACTTTATTGGCAATGTATGCAGAAATGAAATCTATAAACGCTTTCATGAGCGGATTGATTAACATGGCTTCAAAGGGATTCAAAGCAGGTGTAGATGCAGTTAGCAAAATGTTTGAGACAAGTCCTGAAACTCAAATGGCAAAAGTGGCAGAAAACACCATTGATGCGGTTAAAAACAAGTTATTCAGAGAATTTGATACAAGAGAGCTTTCAAGACAGGTAGATAGTTATATTGAAAAGCTTAAACCACGGGAACTAAACTATGATCAGATAAAAAATGACCTGAAAGGTATTCTGAATGATATAGAAATTCAGGAAAAAACAGAAATGACTGACAAAGGAATTATTTCAAGATCATTCCTGAATGTTGTTGAAAGCCATCCGGCGATTACGAGATCGCAGGCCAAAAAACTAAAACAGTTATATAAGGAAGTAAGCAACATTTCCTCTTCTGATGATTTGCTTAAAGCAGCAGAAAGTTATGTTCCCGGAGCATTTCGAGATCAGCTTGGTGCATATCTGAAAGCTACCGGCAAAGAAGAACTGAATCCGGAAAATCTTAAGAAAGATCTCGAAAAAATGATGAGAGACCCGATGAGTTCAAAGGAAATTCTTAAGAACAAAATCAGAGCTTTGGATAAAAGAGCGGTGGTGTCTGCCCTTGCAGAAAGACAGGATATGTCAAGACAGGAAGCTGAAAAAGTGGTAGGATATGTAGAGACAGCATTTAATACGGTTGCAGGAACGCTTGGAATGATGAAAGAAGAGTCAGGCAATATGGCTTCTGATACAAGCAATGCAGTTTCTGATACAACAGCAAAAATTTCAAATGCATTGAATCCATCTGTTATTGGTGAGAAACTTGAAAGCAGGATCAGAACATATTTCGATTCTCTTGAAAGGGATGAGCTGAATTATGACAGACTGAAAATGGATTTTGAAACGATTCTGAACGATCCGTCTGTGACCTTTGAGGTTTTGAAAAACAGATTCAGCAGCTTCGACAGAGAAACTTTAATTGCTCTTTTAAGCTCTAGCGATAACATTACAAGAGAAGATGCAGAAAGAATTGTAATGAAAGTAGAAGAAGCAAAGAACAATGTTTTGAGAAAAGCTGAGGATCTTGAAATGAGAGCCAGACAAGCAGTGGAAGACACCAAGAGAAGAACACTTTACGAAGCAGAAAAAGTGAGAAAAACGGCGGCTTCTGCTGCATGGTGGGCTGTAGCAACCATTGTAATTTCCGGTTTTGCTTCAGCGCTTGGCGGTATGCTGGCAATGTAATTATTATAAAAAATAAAGGCTGTCAGATTCTGGCAGCCTTTTATTATTCAATTTTTTCACCTCTGCTTTCAGGATCTGCAATTAAATATCCTATGGGTTTTAATCCTTCAACATTATCAAATAACACTTTAGCCATACCCAAAAGAGGTATAAACAGAATCATCCCTGCCAACCCCCAAAGGTACCCTCCTATGAAAATCACAATAAGTATAAACAGCGGATTAATCTTAATACTTGAACCCAATATTTTAGGTGTCAGAAAGTAGTTTTCTAAAAGTTGAGTAAAGGTAAACATCCCCATAATAGCAAATATCGGCCAGGTTGATTCTTCTGTCAGTATAGCCATAAGCAATGGTAGTCCTGCCCCGATAATTACGCCGATGTATGGTATCAAATCGAGTAATCCTGAAAGCACTCCGAAAAATATGGCATTTTCGATGCCAATAATCATTAAACCTGTCGAGTGAAGTACAGCTAATATACCTATGATAAGGAACCTTCCTCCAAGGTATTGATAACTTACCTTTACCACATTTCTGCAGATATGTGCTGCTTTTTCATTGTCCGAAGAAAGTCTAAGGATAAAATTAAAAAATATTGTACGATAGTAAAGTAGCAGAAAGACATATACCATCACTACTATTACACCAATGATTCCTCCTACTGTACCCAGAACAAGCCCTGATGCGTAACTAAACAGTGTACTGCTATACTCCTGAATAAGACTACCTGCATTATCAACATATTGTGAAAGGTCCAGCCTTAAAGTTTCATTGAAAAATGTTTTAACTGCTTGTAACCTTCCCTTTAACTGCTCCTCTTTTTCCGGAAGAGTATTGGCAAAGTTTACAATCTGTACAGCAAAGAAAAAAATAAAAGCCCCAAGTAAAACAAATAACCCTATTATGCATAATACGGAAGCCCAAATTCTGCTAAGTCCAAACTTTTCAAGCTTATGAGCGACAGGATAAGACAGGGTTGCAAAAAAAATTCCCAAACTTAGAGGTATGAGGAGATTTTTCGCATAGTATAATCCGCCAAAAAAAAGAAAAAGAAAGGCTAGAATGTAGGTATAATATCTTAGTTTATCTTCCCTCATAATTCAGGATAAATAAAATTAACAGGGAAGACAAACTATTGTTTGAGAATTATCTGCCTCTTGCCTTATCTATATCTATTTTATCCGTAAGTTTTCCGTGGTCCTCTTCTGAAGAGTTTGATTTCTTCTCAAGATATTCACCACCCTCACTTTCAAAATGCTCTTTACTACCCCCACTCTGGTACGAAGCAGGGTGTTTCTTCTGCTGCTCCTTTACTTTTCTGTCCGGATTTGATCTTTCTCCTGTTCTCATAACATATCACTTTAAATGTTTTCTGCGGAATCTCTGTAAGCTTTGGCAGACTCTTCCAGCATTTGGGCATCGTTTAATAACCTTTCTGCTTCTCTTTTTAATGAATCAGCCTGAATTTCTTTTCTGTAAGCCTGGTTGGTAAATTCATTTTTTTGAATTGCTTCACGTTTTTGCTCAACAGATTTTTCCCTGTTACAGGCACTGGTTAAAATAACCCCTAAAAACAACAGACCCAATAAACTCTTCATCGCCATTTACAATTTCAACACTCCAATAAAGTAACTGGTGAACCTGCCTGCTGGTTCACATAAATGATAATCAAACAATTCTTACTACACACCGGTTAAATAAAAAGACATCTTAAGCAATCAGGATATTCTGATTCTGATCGAACCTCATAATTAAATACATACAGAATGTTTCGTGAAGAGGAAAACAAAATTTTAGCACATGACTTTTATCGTGATGCCCTTAATCTGATCCAGGAAAATCAACTTGAAATACTTATTGGAGGTGGCTTTGCCCTTAAACATCATACAGGAATAAATCGACAGACCAAAGACCTTGATCTTTTCTGCAAACCTGGTGACATGCTTAAAATTTTGAAGGTCCTTTCATTCAACGGGTATAAAACAGAAATAACTGATGCACGCTGGATAGCCAAAGCATTTAAGGACAATCATTTTATCGATCTTATTTTTAATACGGTTAATAACCTCTGCCCGGTAGATGAGTCCTGGTTTCAGTATTCACAGGAAGGAGAATTGTATGGCAAGTCTACACGGTACATTTCTGCTGAAGAATTACTTTGGTGTAAAATTTATATTCAATCAAGGGATCATTATGACGGGGCTGATGTAAATCATATAATTCTGAGAAAAGGTAAAGTCCTTGACTGGAAAAGAATTTTGGGAAGGCTTGATCAACACTGGCACTTGTTGCTTGGGCAGCTTTTAAATTTTCAGTTTATCTACCCGTCAGAAAGAGATGTGGTTCCGCGTTGGCTTTTTGATGACCTTCTTGAAAGGGCTAAAGAACAATTTGATTTGCCGGCACCTATAGACAAAATCTGCAGAGGACCGCTGGTGGAACATACACATTACAATGTCGATATCATGGAATGGGGGTTCAAGATTATTACCACAAAAAAACTGTAACATGACTGAAAAGGTAAGAATTGCAGCCGTGGGTGATATACACGTAAGAGAAGGTGACAAAGGAAAGTGGACCGATTTTTTTAAAAAAGTTTCTTCAGAAGCCGATCTGTTACTACTATGCGGTGACCTAACCGACACAGGTCATAAATCCGAAGCCGATGTATTGGCAAAAGAACTAAAAGCATGCAGTATACCGGTAGTTGCCGTACTAGGAAATCATGATTATGAAGCCGGAGAACATGATCTTATAAAGAAGACAATTTCAAGTGACAAAACTACTGTACTCGATGGTGATTCAGTCATTATCGGGAATATAGGTATTGCAGGTGTAAAAGGATTCGGGGGTGGCTTTGACACACATATGCTACCAATGTGGGGAGAAAAGATGAATAAAGATTTTGTTCAGGAAGCAGTCAACCAGGCACTAAGCCTTGAAAGGGCACTGATAAGAATAGATAAGGAAAACCTGAAAAAAATCGTAATTCTTCATTACAGTCCTATAAAAGAAACAGTTATCGGGGAGCCGGAACCTATTTTCCCTTTCATGGGATCATCCAGACTAGCAGAACCAATCAACAGGCGGGACATAGATGCCGTGTTCCATGGTCATGCACACAAAGGAACCATTGAAGGAAAAACTTCAAAAGGTATAAAGGTATACAATGTTTCGCTGCCTTTGCTTCTACACAAAGGGCATGAGGGTGGATATTTTATCATTGAAGTTTAAACATAAAAAAAGAGGCTATTGAATAAATAGCCTCTTTTTTTATAGATTCCTCATCGCCTGAGGTCTTACATCTTTGATATCATTAGTTTGGCAAACCTTTGACTTCATCCATTTGGGATGAGTCATACCTCTGTGCTCATGTTTCAGAGCCATTCCCCAGTCCTTGTTGTCATACTCTTCTCCACAAACTGGGCAAACATTTGCCTTTGGTTCTCTAACTGCTTTAATATACATATCCTAAGTATTTAAGTTTTCAAATTTGCAGTCCATTCTTCTTTACTTTCCCTCCCTTACAGAACCTAATTTACAAAAAGAATAGTTCGGAAAAAGAAACAGGAACGGTTTTTTTTGCCAATACGTACCTAAGCAAAAATAGTTCCGTTCCTGTTTTTCCCGCTAATTATATAGCGGCCATTTCATTTTGTTGCTGGCTTCTTTTGATACGGGCCATTCTTTCAGCGGCTTTTATCAGCTGATTGGCATAACCCCACTCATTGTCATACCATGCTAGTATTTTTACAAGATCTCCGTCAACCACCTGAGTCATCGCAAGATCCACAACAGAAGCTCTCGGATCCATAATAATGTCAGATGAAACGATAGGCTCCACGTTTACTCCAAGGATTCCTACATATCTGTCGCTTCCTGCTTCCTGGCTGAAAATGTTATTAATTTCCTCCACTGAAGTAGGTCTTTCGGTTAAAATAGTAATGTCGGCAATTGAACCTGTAGGAACCGGCCCTCTGATCGCAAGTCCGTTCACTCTGTTTTGTAATTGAGGAAGCACTTTGGTAGTTGCGGCTGAAGCTCCTGTAGTAGTAGGGATAAAGTTTAAGGCAGCAGCTCTACCTGCTCTCATATCTTTACCCGGCTCATCTACCAATGACTGGCTGGCAGTATAAGCATGAAGCGTAGTCATTAAAGATTTTCTTACTCCTATTCTTCTTGAAAGAACCTCAAGCACAGGAGCAATGGCATTGGTAGTGCAGCTTGCACATGAAACTATAGTTTCATTTGGATTTTCAATTTCATTAACCCCCGGAACAATTGTAGGAACATCTTCAGATTTTGAAGGTGCAGAAAGAATTACTCTCTGTGCTCCTGCCCTTAAATGCTTTTCCAGCTCTTGTCGTCTGGTAAACTTACCGGTACACTCTAGCACAAGCTCGATACCCATTTGTCCCCAAGGAAGTCTTTCTGCATCCGGCTCATTAAATACTCGGATAGTTCTTCCATTCACATAAAGGTTAAATTCATCGAAAGATACCCTGTTTTGCATTTTGCCATACACTGTGTCGAAGTTCAACAAGTACGCCAGGTGATATGGAGGCACTAAATCATTTACTGCCACCAGTTCCAATTCAGGATTTTGAATTAGCATTTTCAGAGAAGCTCTTCCAATTCTTCCCAATCCGTTGATTGCTATCTTTGTCATAGTTAATAGTTTAGTTGATATTTATTTAGTTTTCAATTAATTGCAGTTCTTTTACTCATATAAGTAAAAGTGAAACTATTAACTTGAGTGGTTTGGAATTTGTTTGTCTGCAAACAAAAAAATCTTTCCAAAGGGAGATTATTTCTTTTTCGGAGGAAAAAAATATTTCTGAAAGGATAAGTAATATACAGGATAGAAGTGTAAATAAGATCGTCCAATAAACGGCTGCGCAATTCCTAAGTCAATTCTATTATTGGAATTTACAATAATCTGAATTGAAGGTCTGATTTCTGAATATTTATTCTCCTGCAGACTATTATAAGTGAAAGGTTCTACATGCTTGAACTGTTCGAAATCATACTCCTTTCCATTAACTACCATTTGTGCTCCCTGATAATGCCTGTTGATAAACTCAACATAAAAATTGACATTTATATCACTGTAATCTGAATAGGTAAAAGGAAAAATACGATATCCCATAGAGATATTGTAGCTATACATATCTCCGGACCTAAAGGAAAGACCCAGATCCTGGTCTTTATACGGAAATGGGTAAGCATAGCCTGCAGTCAGAGAAACAGCGAATTTTTTATACAGTTGCGTTATAATCATTCCTCCTCCCAGCCCTGAATTATCACCCATTAATACAGGTTCTGCTTCATCATGCGGAGCAAAGGACTTTGCCCCTTCACCATATATGGCAACTCGCAAATGTTTTTGTTGCCCATCCAGACTTACCAGCCTGTATCGAGCATATAGATTAAAACCTTCTATCAACAGAGGGTTTGGAGGATAGGCGGAGGTATGATGATTCAGAAAATGGCTTTGCAGATTAGATGGCAATTTCCTTGGATGGTGATTCGAAGCAGTGCCCGTAAACATGACCGTAAGCTTCCCGGTCACTCCGTACATAAACCTCAAGGCGCCCCAATAACGAGTTCTGTGAGATGGAAGCTCCTTGTAATTTTCATAAAGAATTCTCATACCCGAAACTCCTTTAGGCATTGTGCTTGCCGGTTCTGTATGAGGAAATAGTTCCTGTGCAAGAACACAGGGACTTAATATTATAAAAAATATCAGCTTAAAAATTCTCAATTGTTACAAAATATAAGTCTTTACTTTTAATAGAAGACCTAAGCTTCTGAGACCATTTAGGATATTCCTTTCTGGAAAAAAAATTCTTACCTAACAATTTCAAACGGATTTCACCATTAAGAATACGTTTATCAGAATCGATCAGCACAAATTTCTTTCCATCAAAATCAAATGTAGAATTTTCATCAATACTCAAACTGTCGAAGTGACAATCTATATCAAGAAATCTCACAGAATAACCGGCATCTTTCACCTTTTGAGCAAGCATATTCAGGTCGGCAACCTTTCCTTCCTTAAGTAGAACCTTTGCTACATTTTCGTTGAGATCCATTTTGACCTCTTTGACAAATGACAAATTATTGAGTGATTTGTCTACTGTATTGGAACATAAAGAACAGGTAAGCCCGTCGATACCTATCCATACCTGAGAAATTTGTGCATAGCTTTCGCCCGATAAAACAAAGCAAAGTAATATCAGCAGACACTTTGTCCAACGCCTGGCAAAAATCCTGATTTCATTTTTTGTCTGCATAAAAAATCACAGCATATGGCATGTGTCCTGATTAACGTTCCGAAATTTCAAATCTTATCAACGGGTAAGCACAATATAATCCTTCAGGATCGTCTTAAGAAAATCTATTTTATTGACCGGCTTTTCTTTAATATTTAATTGCTGAAGAATCTTTTCCACCAACTCATTTACCAAGGCAGCATGAGCAGCATTAGGGTATTTCATATACCTGTCTATTACAGATTTAAGTACCAGCATGTCTTCCTCCTTATATTTCCTGACATCCGGAAACTGTGGCTGATAATTATCAATACTGGAGCGGTTCAGCAGGCTGGCAAGTTTTAAAGAATAATCAGGTTTATATCTTATTACCGTTGTGTTGGCGAGTAAATCACCCAGCCGCTGATTTCTTGCAGAACTGCTTATCAATATGGAAGCCATCCCTCCCAGAGTTCCATATATGTCCACTATTCTGAAAACCCAACGGGTAAGATAATCATTTATAGAAGCTTCCTTGCCTGTTGTTTTTGCCACCTTAATCTTCAGAACAGTTTTACCCGGTGTTTTTCCATTGTTAAAGGCCTCAAAAATAAAGCTGTAAAAAAATACCACCGGCAGTACCAAAAAATATACAACAAAATCCGGCATTACATTGCCAAAAACCAGGTAAAAACAGATAATAATCAAAAAATCCAGCAAAAAGGCCAGAATCCTATCTCTGAGAGAAGCAAGTTCATACTCTATTACTACATTTTGAGAAGTTTTTATTTCAATATAAGCCATGCCAATTAAAAATAATTATTTATATATTTATCTCAGCTTTAAGGACCTGAAAATTTTAGATTTTTTCCTTATTTAACAAAAATAAACAATTATTAAAACTCCCCGGACCGGAAATTCAGCAATAGCACATGAGGGAAAACAAATTCATAGATCAGAATAAGAAGAAATGGCAGGAATTTGAGGACATGCTTAAACTTGAACACAATGATCCTGACAAACTAAGTGATTTGTTTGTGCAGATTTCTGATGATTTATCCTATGCCAAAACCTTCTACCCAAATCGGTCTGTCAGATTTTACCTGAATAACCTGGCTCAGCAACTTTTCTACAAATTATACAGAACCAAAAGGAATACATTCAGCAACTTCTTAAACTTCTGGCAGCACCAGCTCCCAAGAGTTGTATTCGAAGCAAGAAAACCTCTTATTCTTTCACTGATAATTTTTATTATAGCAACCATCATAGGTGTTTTTTCTACTATCCAGGATCCGGATTTTACCAAAACCATACTGGGAGAAAGGTATGTAGAGATGACAAAGGAAAATATTGAAAGCGGAGACCCTATGGCTGTATATAAAAAAATGAATCAGGTAGATATGTTTTTGGGAATTACCATCAACAACGTACGCGTTGCTTTGATGACTTTTGTCACCGGAATCTTTCTGTCTATAGGCACAATCATTGTAATGATTTACAATGGAGTAATGATCGGTACTTTCCAATACTTCTTTGCTGAAAGAGGTGTGTTCCTGGAGTCATTTCTTACTATCTGGCTTCATGGAACACTTGAAATTTCTTCCATAATAATTTCAGGAGGTGCAGGACTCACCTTAGGTAGCGGTCTTATATTTCCGGGAACATTCTCAAGAATGCAGTCATTAAGACTTTCCGGAAGAAGAGGGCTACTCATCATGCTTGGAGTAGTGCCAATTTTAGTTTTTGCTGCAATCATAGAAAGTTTTATCACCAGATATACAGATGTACATCCGGCCCTTAGAGCAGGACTCATAATAGTTTCATTCATTTTTATTGCCGGCTATTTTATAGTTTACCCATGGATAAAATACAAAAGAGGCGATTTCTCCAAACCTGAAGAAGAACATGTACCTGCCATTTCACCTGTTAATATAGACCTAAACAGCATCAGCAGCAACGGAGAAATCTTCACCAGAATATTTGTATTATACAAAAGAATAGCCGGAAGCATTTTCAAATTTTCAATGTTTATCTCAGTACCTCTTGCATTTCTAATAGCATTTATCCTGACCGATATTCTCCCAAAATACATAGGTCCAAGAAACTGGTTTTTCTTCACTAATATGTTTAACTACCAGGCAGATGGTGGCTTGTGGCTATATATGATAAATACAGTAGTATTAAGTGCAAACATCTGCTTTACTTTATTCTTGTTTAAAAAAGCTCTGATACCAGGATCTCATAATTTCATAAAAATATTCTCATCAATATTCCCATTCATGCTCATTGCATCCGCACTTATTAATCTTATATTTTTTACCCATTCCGCCTTCATTGTTTTATTATTTGTATTTATAGCTCCATTGATTTTATTTTCAATTTCAGTAGCCGGTTTTGAAAACATTAATCCATTTACAGCAATATACCGTACATTAAAACTTTCAGGACAATCTTCATATTGGAAACTGGTGTGGTTAATGCTTATCATAATTGTAACCTCCTTTTTCTATTTTCTGTTACTTGATTCTCCTATCACATTTCTTCTGTTTGAAGCAGTAAACTGGAACATAGATCTTGATGATGATGGCAGAAGGACGCTTTACAAGCTCATATATTCTTTTATTTCATACTTTGCATTAAACATGGCCTTGCCACTTTTCACATTGGGAATTTCCTTTGCCTACTTTTCCATACTTGAATCTAAAGAGGCGGTAAATCTTAAAGAAAGAATCAATAAATTCGGAGAGAAACCTAAGAATGTTTATACCAATTAAACATATATTTTTAAATATCATCTTTATTCTTTTTCTGCTGCCTGCTGCAGGAGCTAGTGCTTTTCAGGACGACGAAGACACAGAAGAAAGCGGAACTGCAATCGAAGAATTGCTGGAAGAAGAATGGCTGGTGGAGCCCGACGAAGATGCGGTACCTCTAACCCATACCCCTGAAAGTAATTATGAAAAAGAAAACATACAGATAAAACGGATAAACGAAAATGACTGGGAAAATATAACCAGGGAAATGAACTACCTGGAAAAACCTGAAAAGCAGAAAAAGAAAGAAGAAAAAAAGCAGGAAAAGAAAAAAGAAGATAAACCTTCAAAAGATTTCGATTTTGCCGGACTGGAACAATTTATTAAAGTAATTTCCTACATCATTGCCATTGTACTTATAGTATTGGTGATGGCAAAAGTTTTCAATCTGAACATCTTTGGAAGAAACAAAAGGTTTGAAACACGCGAAACTCTCACTATAGAACAACTGGAGGAAGCGTTGCACGAATCTGATGTTGAAAAATTCCTAAGGGAAGCTCTGGAAAGAAAAGAATTCAAGCTCGCCATCAGAGTTTATTACCTGCAAATTCTGAAAGAACTTTCAGAAAAGAATTTTATCCGGTGGAAAAAGGATAAGACAAACAGGGAATACATGTACGAAATGAATGGAAGAAACAACGCCTCAGCTTTCAGAGAAGTAACTTCCATTTTTGAAAAGGCATGGTATGGAAATACGATTATAGGTGAAAATGAATACCAGGCAATAAGCCCGTATTTCAAAAATTTCATTGATCATTTAAGAAGGGAGGCAGCATGAAGGATAAGAGTCAAATGATAATTTATATTGTATTAATTGTAGCTGCATTCGGATTACTTTTTTATTTAGCAGGACGATCAGACAAAAAATACAACTGGAGCGAATCTTATCACACCAGAAGTAAAGAACCATTAAATAATTTCCTGATATCAGAATTATTGAAAAAACAAAGAGGAGATAACTTCGTCGTACTTAACGGGCCTTTAAAAAAATCACTGCCTTTGACAGCAGACTCATCTGCATACCTCTTCATCGGGCATCAGATCTTCTTTTCCAGGGGCGATATAGATTCATTATTGAAATTTGTAAGTCAGGGTAATTCAGCATTTATTTCTGCTCATTATTTTCCCAAAACACTAATGGATACTTTATTTCCTGAAGCATGCACAGAATGGAAAGGGAATTATGAATTAACGGATTCCATAGTTACACTTAACTTTTACCACCCTTCCCTTAAGACTGAAAATGGATTTCTGTTTAAAACCCCGGTAATGGCATTGGATACAACCAGACAATATGAATGGAATTCCTTTAACAAAAATTTCTTTTGTGACTCTTTAATGATCTCATCCCTTGGCTACATGCGGAACCAAACAGGAGATAATTACATCAATTTCATACGAAAAAATTATGGTGATGGAAATTTCTACTTTCACACAACACCGGTTTCGTTTACCAATTACCATCTTATTCATTCACAAGGGAAAGGTTATGCAGAAAGAGCTCTTTCACATCTGCCTCCCGGAAAACTTTACTGGGAAGAATATAACAAAATCCCTCACTTTGAAGACCGTGATGGCGGAGGGCTAGGTGCAGGACCACTTAAACTGATATTCAGCAATCCTACACTAAAAAATGCATGGTATATTTTGCTTGCACTTATATTGCTATACATCATATTCTTTGCAAAGCGCAGGCAGAAAATAATACCGATTGTTGAACCCAATACCAATACTTCGCTGGAATTCATAAAAACCGTAGGAACACTTTATTTTCAGCAAAGCAAGCACAGAAGACTGATGAAATTAAAGATACGATACTTTCTTTCTTTCATTAGACAGAAATATCATCTTTCAACTAATGAAATCGATGAAGAACTGATAAAGCGTATTTCCCTTAAATCAGGAATTCAGCAACAACACATTTCTGATATATTTAAACAATCTTATATCATCAATAGGTATGACCAGGAAGTTAACGCCGAAGACCTGATAAGACTACATCAATCACTTGACTATTTTTATAAAAACTGTAAATAAATGGAAGAGAATCTAAACTTTTTAAATAACAATGAAGAGCAGCTGCAAAAACTTAATGATGCAGTAAGCAAAATTAAAAGGGAAGTACACAGATTTATTATCGGGCAAGACCGCATGATCGACCTGATGCTTGCAGCTTTATTTACCAATGGACATATTCTACTTGAAGGTGTGCCAGGTATTGCAAAAACACTTACAGCAAAATTGATTGCCCGTTCACTTAATGTAGGATTTTCGAGAATACAGTTCACTCCGGATCTTATGCCTACAGATGTTACCGGAACATCGGTATTCAATCTTAAAACCTCTGAATTCTACTTCAACAAAGGACCTGTTTTTTCTAACGTGGTACTTATAGATGAGATCAACAGATCTCCGGCAAAAACACAGGCTTCACTGTTTGAAGTAATGGAGGAAAGACAAATAACAATAGATGGCACCACACACAAGATGTCTTATCCGTTTTTTGTTATAGCCACTCAAAATCCTATAGAACAGGAAGGGACATATAAACTTCCGGAAGCGCAACTTGACAGGTTTATCTTCAAAATCAAATTGAACTACCCTTCACTCAGTGAAGAAAAAGAAATATTGTCAAGATACAAAGACAGTTTTACCTCTGTAGACATCTCGGAACTAAATCCTGTTCGTTCTGCTGATCAAATAAAAGAATGCAGTGCCATCATTGAACAGGTACATATTAAGGATGAGCTTGTACATTACATAGCGCAGATAGTATTTAACACAAGAAACAATGGCGATCTCTTCCTAGGTGCATCACCAAGAGCTTCTCTTTCTATTTTAAGGACGGCAAAGGCAATCGCTGCAATGAACGGAAGAAACTTTGTTATTCCGGACGATATTCAATACGTAGCCGAGCCGGTGCTTAATCACAGGATTATCCTGACACCTGAAAGGGAAATGGAAGGGCTCACCTCAGAAGATATCATTAAAGGAATAATTCAGAATATTGAAGTGCCGCGATGAAAGGTATTTTTAAAAATCTGTTCTTAAATCTCAGATTTTTCCTGACAGGAGGAATAGTAGTATTGGCATTTATAATTGCTTATGCCTTTCCGCTATTTCTTTTCCCTGCACTGATACTTCTGATTGGCCTTGTCGCGGTTCTAATAACAGACATCCTGCTTCTTTTTCTCCAATCAGGGAAAATTATTTGCATCAGAACTACACCGGTGCTTTTTTCGCTCGGCGCTGACAATCCCGTAACCATTGATATTTATAACGGGATGGGTATTCCTCTAAGAATGTCCCTGGTCGATGAATTACCATTCCAATATCAGGAGAGAAAATTTAACGCAGACATAAAATTAAATAATGGAGAAAGAAAAAAAATAAATTTTACTTTAAGGCCTGTACAAAGAGGAGAATATTTGTTCGGTAACACCAATATATTTCTCAGGTCAGTGATAGGATTTGCTGAAAGAAGGATAATAATTCCTAATGAAAAGCAAACCAAAGTATATCCCTCTGTAGTGGAAATGAAACAAATGGAGCTGAAAGCATTTCCTAAAGCTTCGCATTACCAGGGCGTAAAAAAAATCCGACGTTTGGGACACAGCTATGAGTTTGAACAAATTAAAAACTATGTTTTGGGAGACGATTTCAGAAGTATTAATTGGAAAGCCACCGGAAGAAAAGGTAGTCTGATGGTAAACCAGTATGAAGATGAAAAAGCTCAACAGGTATATTGCCTGATCGACAAAAGCAGAGCCATGAAAATGCCTTTCAATAATCTAAGTTTAATGGATTATGCGATTAACACTACCCTGGCTATTTCTAATATATCACTTATCAAACACGACAAGGCAGGGCTTATTACTTTTGCAGATAAACCTCACACTACATTAAAAGCTGAAAGAAACCGTTCTCAACTCAAAAAAATTCTCGACTCTTTATACAATGAAGAAGAGAAAAATGCAGAAGCAAACTTTGAGGCCTTGTATTTAACTATTAAAAATTTTATCAAAGGAAGAAGTCTGATATTCCTTTATACCAATTTTGAAAGCCACTATGCTATGGAAAGGGTTCTTCCGATCCTTCGCAAAATAAATAAAACGCATTTGCTGGTTGTCATCTTTTTTGAAAACTCCGAAATCAAAGACTTTGCGAGGTCCGAGGTAAATGACCTGGAAGGAATATACTATCAGACTATTGCTCAAAAATTCCTGGAAGAAAAACTCAAAATTATGGCTCAGCTTCGCCAGTTCGGCATACAGGCTATCTATACCAGACCGGAAGATTTATCCATGAATACGGTGAATAAGTATCTGGAGCTGAAATCGAGAGGACTTATATAATTAAGAATTAAGAATTAAGAATTAAGAATAAAAAATAATTACGAATTAAGGCCTCTCTGGATATACTTCATTAAATAACCTTCGTTTACTTCATTTCTTTTCAAAAGCAGTTCTTTCACTTTTATCATTTTCCCGTTTATCAGCATATTGTCATAAGGAGATATTCTGAAAATTTGCTTTCTCATGGATAATGCAGCGACGTCTGTAAGGAAATTTTTAAAAGCATGCAGTTTCCACAATGAAGAACCAGGAGTAGAAAGATCGCCGGTTTCCTGACTCGGACCGAAGTATTTTTCACTTTCAGGACTTTTCCACCTATGAATACTTCCTGCAGTTTTGAGGCACTCGGATTCGAACTGCCTGCAATAACGCTTGTGATTTTCTGTATTTATGCCTTTAATTTTCTCATATAAACCGGATCTTAAAGTCACAGCTCTGTATCGGTTGTACACAGTTTCATCGTCTATTATAATAAAAGCATTTTCAAGGCGAATATCATATGCAGAAATAACATAAGGAAACTCTTTATTTAAACCCCCAAGATCCTGGTAGACTTCCAGAATGATACTATGATACTCTTTACTGATTACAGAAAAGTTTTCATGCGGTTGATAAAAACTATCATCAGCAGCTACGGTATTCTTTCTTAATACATTGGTAATATACTCTTTTAATGCAGCCACTCAGTTGGTCTAGATATAAAATTAATTGGTTGTAACATATAACTGTAAGTTAATTGAAAAATAAAAAAAGATTGCCTTAAAGAGAAATTTCTCAAGGCAATCTCCTGATATAATTTTAAAGCGCGGTATTAACTATCAATTCTTACGATATTACCCTGCTCGCTCAGATAAAGGTCGGTTCCTCTCAAACCACTCCTCAACTCCATTTTATACAAAGTAACATCCTCACTCTCTATCTTCTCAATTTCATTTACATTGTAATCTGAATAGGCAGTTTCCTGAAACCCGTCCCTCACCTCCTTGGGAACTTCATCCAAAGGAATGTTTTTTGTTTCAGTACTGATCCATTTTCCTTCCTGATCAAACACTGCAGTATATTCCTTTTCTTGCATTGAAAATTCTGCTTTGTGATAATCAGCTTCATTGCCCCATTCTACTTCTTCCATGTTCACGCCAGGAAATTTGTCAGTAAAAGAACTTTTTACCTCCTTATTAACTTCTTCTCCGGCGGACTGTCCTTGTCCAAATCCTACATCCTGTGCACTGGCTACATACCCTGCAAATATCAGTGCCACAAACAGAATCAACCTTTTCATCCTTATAACCAATTTTATCTGTTTAACCCTTTACTTTCAAACATCATTAAAATAATGATAGTTGCATATTTTAAAGACAACATTCTTAAAGTAAATAAAAAAGCTGCCCCGAAAATTATCAGGACAGCTACTAAAAATGAAAATAAAAATATCGGTTAAATAATTAATATTTTACAATCTTCTCAGACCAGCTTCTTTCCCCCTGGAATATATTCAAATAATATACACCTGAAGGAAGATTCTCAATATTCAATGTTGCTTCACCGGAGAACTCCTGTCCAAGTATTTTATCTCCTGAAATATTGTAAAGAATCATCTGCCCTTTATCTGAACTTTTTGAAGTCACCTTTACCATTCCGTTTGAAGGATTAGGAGCAACAGAAATCATAGCGGAATTTGCACCTTTGCCCAACCCGGAAACTACATCTGAAAAGCATACTTTCAAAGAAGGATGAATTCCTGCATCTGAATGATCACCTGAAGCGAAAATCATCTGACGATAATAAGCAGGATTTTTAACACTCAAATGAAATCCATGGTTTCCATGAGTAAGCATGTCTTTCACCAGGCTGGTCACATTAATATCTGTAAAGTTTTGTGTTCCGCTTGTAGTTGCAGGTAGTTCCACCTCATTAAGACTTGTAACTGAAGGTTTGGTATCGTATGTGACTGTGTATTCCTCCCAGGCAGATGTTACCCTTTTTATCAAAACTTCATTTGACCCGGACAATGTTGAATGATTGCCATCTCCTGAACCTGTTCCATGGTACAAAGCTAATGTTGCTTCAGTCACTGTACTACCGGAAGGAATAGCATCCAGATTAAAAGCTAATAAACCTTCTTTTCTTCCCTGACTCCCGTCATAGGTCCACTCCATTGCAGGAATATCTCTGTCATGTCCATAATTGGTTGTATTAGTAGGACCTTTTGAGGTAGTCTGACTGGTAATGTACCATATTGTTGCGTCTTTACCTTTTACACCTGGTCTGTAAAATGCACAGTTGTCAGGAACAGTGAACGTTATTTCCAGTTTTGGATGAAGCTCAGGATTACTGTGGTCACCAGATGCAAAGATCATTTTTCTGTAATAACTTTTAGTTTTTATTTCAAACATAAACCCATGACTACCTGAAAGATCATCAAGCATATCTTTCACAAGCTCTGTTACGTCTAAATCAGGAAAGTTCTGTGTAGAACTTGTGCTTGCAGGTATGGTAACTTCATTTTGAGAAGTAGTACTTGGTTTAGTATTCCAGGTAACAATATTTTCTTCCCAGGCAGAGGTTACTCTTCTGATAAGCACTTCGTTGCTACCGCTTAAGGTTGAATGACCATCATCCCCTGAGCCAGTTGCATGATACAAGGAAAGTTTAGCGGAAGAAATTACTGCATTTTGAGGAATGGAAGTCAGATCAAAATCCAAGAGCGATTGTTTCGTTCCTTCTGAACCGGAAAAAGTCCACTCCATAGCTGGAAGGTCAGTATCGTGTCCATAATTGGTAGTATTAGTTGGCCCTTTATCTGTAGACTGACTGGTAATATACCAGATTGTTGCATCTTTTCCTTCAACTCCGGGCCTCAGAGTAACAGTAACAGGCGTTTGTGCAAATGCAAAGCCGGAAATTGCAAATGAGGCAATTGATAGTAATAGTTTTTTCATGTAGTTTGTAAATATTTTATTTGGAGGCTGAAGATATAATATGATTCACTTTAAAATAAATTATCAGATAGGAATTTGATAACAGGATGCAAAAATGACCAAAATTGGCTATTATTAGTCTGCCCGAATTGGGGGACAGACTAATAATTATTTCCATAATAAAAGCACTCTACCTGTATGCTAATTTTCCTCCGAAATAAGCCATTGGTAAATAGGCTACTGTCAAATCAAGAATCGTAAACCAAAGCGGCGAAGGCAACATAACCACATTTACACTTCCACCTGCAAGGAATAAGACGCCTACTACCATGCCATAAGTTAATTTTCTGTTGGATGCAATTTTTGCAGCAAGAAATGCTCCGGCAAATGTCCCCAGAGCGTGAGCAAGAAAAGGAAAAATAAAATGTTTCGGTTGAAAAAGGTGCATGGTAGCTGCCAATCCTTCCATGGTGGTCACATCTGCACCTTCAGGAGGTGGAATAACGTGACCACTTAACATGATAATGCCCATATTTACAATACTGCCAAAGATAAACCCGGCCAGAATGGCTAAAATGTTTTTCAAAATTGGTTTCATGTGAGTAGAGTTAAGGTTTAATTTAAAGAATGCGTACTTAAAAACTTATTTTAAATTCTTCACTTTATCTATAAGTACATGAAAATAATTATTGAAAAGGAATTGTAATATAATTCCTGCCAATAAAAGGGTAATATTTTCGGTGTATGTCAAATAGGTTATATCAATAGCGGTAGAAACTGAATGATTTACATCTGCAGCCTTATGTATAAACAATAAAAATTCCTTAAGCAAAGGAAATATAATATAGATAGGAATAAATAAATACAATAAACTTTTAATCCACTTTAAAAATCTTTCAGGGATAAAAAGAAAAGTAACCAGATTTATAATTATGTACACCAATATAACCAATGCGAGGGGAGTTAAGATATCTCCTACATAAAAATAACCAATACTATGTAAGACAAAAAAATTACCGGATAAAATTTTCAGCAGAATGAAACCACATTTAAAAAAATAGCTACTAAACAGCAAAACCACATTTGGAGGCATAAAAAAATATTTCTTAGCAGAATTAAAAATATAACTCTGCTAAGAAATCACAATAACCTTTAGTTACCCAAAAGTAAGCAGAGAAAAAAACTAATACACCACAAACTTAAATTTCCCCTCCGAATGATCCTTACATTTAACCTTGAGAAAATAAATTCCTTGCTTATAGTTTTGAATATCTATGAAAGTTTGTTGATTATTTACTGCTCCAATAGAATATAAAAGCTCCCCTGTGGAAGTCACTACCTGGAGACTTTCAATATCCTTTTCACCAGCGTCAATATTAATATAGGCATTTGCAGGATTTGGATAAAGGTTAACTTTTAATGCATCGGAATTTCCGGAAGCTGACAAAGAAACAGAACCATTGTAAGAGGCAATGAAAGCCTGACCTGTATTGCCACCGCTAAGTGAAACATTAGCAACAGGATGTGGATCAAAATCTGCATTGCCATAAAAATCTCCGGTTACAAAAACAGAACCATTATTATCAGCAACAATACCAAAGCCATTATCAGCAGGCCCTGTCACTGAAGTAGAACCTATATCAAAGGCCCACCTGAATGTGCCATCGGTGGTATATTTTGCGACAAAGGCCTGGTTATTGGAAACACCTCTGGTTGCGGTTGCCTGTGAAGGATCAAAATCTGCGGGTCCCCAAAAACTTCCTGTTAAATATAAATCTGAACCGGCAACATCAATATCAAAACCATCTTCGTGAACAACACTGCTTCCTCCTATCTGGAAAGCCCAGACATAAGCTCCGTCTCCTGTATATTTTGCAACAAAAATATCTCTTGCATTCGAAGGTGCAGTAAGTTGTGCTACACCTCCATTCGGATCAAAATCAACTGTCTGTTCAAAGCCTCCTGTTATGTATGCATTACCAGAAGCATCTACATCCACGCCAAAAGAAAAATCATGCTTTCCGGAACATCCCGCGCCAATTGCCCATATATAATTTCCTGCGGTGTCATACTTTGCAAGAAAAATATCAAGCAATCCATTTGACTGAACTTTATTCTCCAGTGTGTTACTTGGATTAAAATCTACGTTACCTTCAAAATTACCTGTGAGATAAATTTCATTTCCCCGCACTACAAGATCCTGTCCCCCTTCCTCATAAGCAGTACTCATAGTTCCACCCATATTGAATGCCCATTTGAATTTCCCAGTTGCATCATATTTGGCAAGAAATATATCTCGTCCTCCGTTACTAATCAGATTGAATACTGCAGATGAAGGATCAAAATCAACTGTTCCCCCGAAATAACCGGTAACGTAAATATTATCATCTTCGTCAGTAGCTAACCCGTGTACAATATCCTTGCCGGTTCCACCAATAGGAATCACCCAAACAAATGTACCGTTAGCATCATATTTTGCCACATAGCCGTCTCGCCCTCCTGCACTGTTTATAAATGTACCTGTCTGAAATGTCTGATTCATATGCATGGTTCCGGTATAGTCACCTCCAACATAAATACTTCCGGTCTTATCAGTAGCAAGCGCAAAAGGATAATCATTATCAGATCCTCCAAAGCTAATAGCCCACTTTAAGTTTCCTGATGTTGCATATTTTGACAGATACACATCTTTGAAACTGCCACTACCACTTACAGACAAATTGGATGTGGCAGAAGAAGGATCAAAATCGGCGGTACCTCCGAAATAACCTGTAGTAATAAGATCACCGTTTATGTCGGATGTTATACGCATACCCCTGTCACCTGTGGTAGATGCAATTTTAAATGCCCAATTGTATTGTTGTGCATGCAGACAGGTAACAATAATTGTAAAGAGAATTGTAAAGAGGTGTTTCATAGTTAAAGATTTAGATTAAACTTTACTTAAAACAAGAAAATTGATTATACGCATCTGATTATTATTAGTTTAAATAAACTCGACCGGCCTGCCATAAAAGGCCTGAACATCCGTATATTGTCAAAAATTTCAATATTTTTATTTTTAACAGACCTATTAAGTATGAAATCATTTTTAATTTCCCTTGTTACAGCTTTAGTTTTTCATAACATTCATGCACAGGATACTCAGAAAATATCAAAGCTGCTGGAAGAAAAAAAGAATGATTTTGCAGGACACGTTATTATGGTTATAAAAAAAGAAGATTCTTTATTATACAGATACCAGACAGGTCTGGCGCATATCGATACAAGAACAGGTGTAGCCTCTGCAAGCAAATGGATATCTTCAGCAGTAATATTAAGTCTGGCTGACATAGGTCTTTTATCACTTGATGATTCTATAGGGAAATATTTACCATCCTTTAACAAATATAAAAAAGGCCATCCTACCATCAGACAATGTCTTAGCCATACCAGCGGCTTTCCTGCTTATGCCAATATTGATACAAAAAATTTAAACCTTTCCCAATTAATTGAAAAAGTTGCAAAGGAAGTTCCATTGAAGAACAAACCGGGGGAGGTATTTGAATATGGTGAGTTGTCATACAGAATAACAGGCAGAATTGCAGAAGTAGTAAGCGGTAAATCATGGGAAGAACTTTTTCAAAACAACATTGCTGCTCGTTGCGATATGAAAAACTCCACCTATTGCTGGGAGAAGCATATTCCAGCTATGGGTTCCGGAGTATGTACGACGCCATCAGATTATTTAAATTTTATGCAGATGGTTATAAACAAAGGGATGTTTAACGGTCAAAGAGTATTGTCGGAAGCGGCGGTACATGAATTTTTTATAAGCCAACTATCTTCCAATGTTCAAAAGAACCTGACAAATTCAGAACCCTTGATTAAAGAAGTAGCAAACAATAAACCCGTGAGTTACGGACTTGGAACATGGATATATAATTACGATGAAGAAAAAATCTTCCAGAAAGAAATTTTTTGTCCCGGAGCAAGAGGTACATTTCCATTTATAGATGCCTGCAGGAAAATTTATGGAATTATATTATGCAATACAGATGTCAGCAAAGTGATCCATACAGAGATTAACGCAATTCAAACGTTTAAGTCAACATTTTTGGAAAACTGCAACTAAAGTATTAACTTATTTTATGTCCGGATATCATCCTTTATGTCTAATAGCATTCCAATGAAATTAAAATGCGCAAAATCCTTCAAATAACATTTGGCATATCATTATTTTTATTAACAGTAATACAAGAAAGCGTAAGTAAAGGACGTGAAGGAGTTTATTTAATCAAAGGCACAGCATATTCTATAAACAAAGAAGTATTAAGGAATGAGTCACTTTTTGTCAGATATGGTTCAAGATATGTAATCGTTATAACGGACGATGATGGAAAATTTGAAATTAAAATTCACTGGGCAAATGCATGCAGTTCAGGTCGAAGTAAAGTCCAACAAAAAAAAGAAAACAAACAATTAAATCCGGAATTTATTAGCATATCTTTAAATGACCACGAGATTATATTGAAAAATAAGTGGCAAAAATATGCCAAAACAAACAATAAAACCCGGGAAAAAGACCTGGTCTTCAAAAACTATATAAACACCTAAAAGATATAGGATAATTATGAAGAGAATTAGATAATATTACCATATGGTAATTCACTAATTGATCAAAAAATTAAGAGACTACCTCAATGGAAAGTCTCTTTTAAAGTTTTATTGAAAGAGATCAAAACTTATTTAATTAATTCTTTCAAAACTTATACTCTTTCTTCAATATCTTCCGATTAACGGAAGGTACCTCTTTCTGTTTTCCCAAATTATCCAAAACATAATTGCCCAAATAATTACAACCATAGGAATACCTTCCGGTGCAACAAAGATGTGAGTCAGTAAAACACCTACCATTACAGGAAAAACAACCAGCATACCTAAGGCTCTTGTTTTTGGAAATAAAATAAATAAACCTCCCAATACTTCCGCAGATCCTATCAACGGCAACAACCAGGATATCTCCATTAATGCCTCGTTATCTCTTACAAGGCCTTCAGGTAAACCTTCAGGCACCGGCATATAATTGAAAAATTTATTTAAGCCTCCGTTGATCAAAAGAAGTCCGAATATTGCAGAAAGAATATTTAAAATTTTATTTTTCATATGGAATATTATTTAAGTTGGTAATGGATCATCCAGTTGATTCCGAATTTGTCTGTGAAGTTTCCATAATAAGCTCCCCAGAACATTTCCTGAATGGGCATTTCTACTACACCACCTGCTGATAATTCTGTAAACAATCTATCTGCTTCTTCCCGGGAATCAGGCTCAAGATTGATGTGCATATTATTACCCTGGGTTAAAGTAAAACCCATTTCTCTTGGTGCATCCGTTCCCATGAGAATATGTCCCCCTAATAAAGGCAGTTCAACATGTAACACCATATTTTTTACATTTTCCGGAACAGGGGGATGAGCAGGATCAGAAGCTATATCAGAAATACGACGTATACCATTTACAAACTCAGTACGAAAAACAGAACGATAAAACTTAAATGCCTCTTCCGTATTTCCGGCGAAGTTTACATAAGAAGAGACTCTGGCTTTGTTGTCCGGCTTGTTCTGTTTTCTTAAATAAAATTGTGCTGAAATATATTGATCAAGATTTTCCAGTCCTGCAGCAAATCCTTCTTTAAAGCCCATTTCTATGATCTTTTCCAGATCATCAAGGGAGTCAAACTGAAGGTTTGCGTTTACGATTGTGGTATCTTCTTCAGGTATAAAATTATTTTCCCATCTCACACGAGGTTTGGTATTATTTATTACAGCATTTTCATCACAAAAAGCATCTATTCCTGAGAAAGACTTTAGAGGCTTAATTTTTTCATAATTAAATAAGCACCAGTGAATGTCACCTTCAGGTCCCTTCATATAATAATGCCAGCGACCACCTTCTGAAAAGTCTAAAGATTTTGTTATACATTTATAAGGTTTAGGAGCCCACCATTGGTCTAATATATCTGACTCAGTCCATGCGGACCAAACAAGATCTAAGGGGGCATCGAAAGACCTTTCCACCTTTATTCTGTTGTTTTCTTTATCAACTGTAAAGTTGAATAATATTGCTTTATTCATTTTCTGTTTTGTTTTAGTTTTTTCAATACATCATCAAGTTGATTAAAACGATTAGCCATAAGCTTTTTAAATTGCTCAAGCCATATTTCGATTTCTTTCATTTTATTAGGATTCAGATGGTAGTAAATCTCTCTCCCCTGCTGTTTCTGCGTTACAATTTCACATTCTGAAAGAATTTTCAAGTGTTTGGAAACGGCCTGTCTGCTGCTGTCAAAATGTTCAGCCATGGCATTTGGCGTCATTGCTCCAACAGTTAGGAGCAAAATTATAGCTCTCCTTGTAGGATCAGCAATAGCCTGAAAAACATCTCTTCTGGATTCCATAAATTAAAATGCTACCAAGTAGTTGCAAATATATGCGCAAACATTTAGTTGCGCAAGTTTTTTACACAAAAAAATAGGGTAAAGAAAAAATTTATCTTTACCCTATAATTAAGTTCAATATTTCAAAATCCGACTTATCTGCCCTCCATATAATTTTCAATTACAGTTCCTCCGAACATTTTAATAAGACGTTGTGCAATATCATCAAGTGCCTTTTTATATCCATCTTTATTATAGTTAAGCATCTCCTCATTTTCACAATTAAAATGAAATTGCCAGGTAAAAACTGTTCCTTCTGGCTGCGGTTGAACAGTCATTAATGAAAGAGACTGCAACATACCAAAAGGATTGTCATCCGGATCTACTGATGCCCAACCTTTATTTTTCTCATACCATTTCATATTGCTATGATGGACAACTCCTTCCTTTTCTCCTTCCATAGGTTTGAAATAACAAGTATAACCATTGCAATTTCCTTTATCATCGAACTCTGCCTCAACCTTGCTTAGTCCTTCACTATATTCAGGCATCTTTCTTGGATCTCCAACTATTGCCCATACTTCCTGAACATTTGCATATAATTTTAATTTCAAGCAATTTCTAAGGGGACTTTTTACCCAAATGTCTGCCGTGGGAAGACCTGAACTTCCTACTACTTTTTGTTCCATGTTAAATTTTGATTTAAGTTTTTGATTATTTTCATTGTTGCAACTACTGCAAGCGACTGATAGAGAAAGCATTGCTCCTGCTAAAACTGTGATTTTGTTCATAAAGTCTTACATTTTCAGCAAATGTAAAACACAGTAGTGTCAAGGGTATGTCAGCAGGGTTAACAATTTTTCTTATTATGCCTTACATAGTCTTCAAATGAAAAATTTCTTTCAGGAAAGGTTTCTTCTAAATTAATAAGTTGCTGAATTCGGTCCATACGAAATTCACGTAGGTCTTTACGCATTCGGCAATAGGCTATAAGTAGCCAATTATCTTTCGTAAGATAAACTGCCAGAGGCTCAACTATTCTTTCTGAAAAAGTGTCTGAATAAAAGGCATGGTAGTTAATTTTAAGAACCTGATGATTAACAATAGCAGATTGCACAGTGGCCAAATAATCTGTCTTTCCGTCCACATCATTCGAAAAAATGAAAATACTTTTTTCCAGCTTTTCAGATTTCTCCTTTGTAGAATGCTTTAACAATGCTTTTATTTTAATAACCAGATCATCAATACCTTTTTGAAGAGAACTATCTCTGTTCTTCTTAATAATCTTTTGCACTGTCAGCAATGCATTAATCTCATTCTCTGAAAACATTACCGGAGGAACGGTATAATCATCTATTAAACAATAACCGCTTCCTGCTTCTCCTATTATGGGAACCCCCGCCTCCTCCAACGCCCTTATGTCGCGATAGACAGTCCTTAAACTGATCCCAAATTTATTGGATAGCTCTTGTGCTGTTATCACGCGTCTTGACTGCAAATGCAACAGAATATTTGCCAATCGCGAAAGTCTGGTCATCTTCTTAATTTTTATTTAAGCAGGAATTTTTTACTTGCAATCTAACGGCATTTCTGAATATCTAATATGTTCCACTTTTTCTGAAGTCAATATTGTATTTTCCTTATCAACCCTTGCACATTAGCGTCTTTTATTAAAAAAATCAAAAATTCCCTATGAAAAGAGGTGACATAGTGCAAACTTTTCGTATAAATACAAGATACACCAACTCGAATTAAAGTTTCACAAGACGTTTGAAGATTATGCGCAGATTATTGTTATTTACCACATTTATTTCACTTGTTTTATTTTCCCAAAAAGCTTATCCTCAGTGCTCTACGGTTCCGGTACAGGAAGCTGTTTACAACGGAAATTTTGAATTGGGGTATTCTGCCACCCCTCCCGGTTTCCAGACGGATTTTCAATGGCTTGGGTTGCCTCCTAACTATCCTACAGAAGGCTGCCACTATGGAGTTGGTGACAAAGCAGGAATCGTACGTGGTGAAAACTTTACCTGTGGTGGTACTAACTGGACCAACACTACCTATTGGGGAATCTCTTATGGTGGTGATGTAAACTTCAGAGATCATACGTTTGGTGTTCCGGGACAAGGTTATGCCTTAATGGTAGACCTTAACAGTAAAACCACTAGTACTATTAACCCAGGAGGGAAACCAATAGCCTGGATGCAAAGTGTAAATATTTTCCCTAGCCAGACATACTACTTTTCTGCATGGGTCGCAAACTTTGCCAATGGAACCGCACCTCAAATTCAAGTAACTATTGTACCATATTTGGCATCTAACGGGACAGTCCATTCTGCAGGCATTCAAACTTTACCTGTTATCGGATCTCCTGCCGGTTTAATGAACTGGACACAAATATATGCTCAGTGGATCCCGGCAGGTGTTTACAATAAAGTTGATATAAGAATGGAATTTGTAAATACATCAGGCGGATCCAGCGGACTTGATGTAGTAATCGATGACATCTCCTTCATAAATAGTTGCCAGAATCTTACTGCTAATAAAAAACCTGACTTCGGTTTTCTTACACGATCAATCTGCAGCAGCAATGGTTCAATCACCCTAAATGCCAATTACCCTTCGCCTTCAGGAGGTACAACATTTACCTGGTATGAAGGCTCCACTTCGCCACAAACAGTAATTTCAGGAGTCACCGGACAAACATATACAGTGAATAAACCAGGCACATACAGAGTTTGTGTTAACGACCCTGCAAACGGCTGTGCTGTAAGTGCGCAGGCAGTCATAACTACAGATTTTACAGTAAATATACCGAACAGAGAATTATGCAGTCCGATAACAGCATCACTTAATGCTACTCCCACACCCACCGGCGGATCTCCTTTAAGTTACTCCTGGACTGTTCCCGGCGGAGCTACCAATCCGGGTAATAATGCAACCGCTACAGCTAATGTAGCAGGTACATATTCAGTCAATGTAACAGGCCCAAGTTACAACGGAGGTACCTGTGTTGCATCAGGAAGCGCTACTGTTACATCCAAATTACCGAATGTACCAACCAATCTTAAATATTGCAGCGGCGGAGGAACTGCTGTAAATCTTTCCGTTGGCGATGGCAAATCATATTCCTGGTACAGAAACGCAGCAGCAACAGATCTCATCGGAACAGGAACAACAGTTAGCTGGACTCCTGCTGCAGGAACAACAGGCAATCAAACACTATACATCGTCAATGCAGAAACAACTCCAGCCGGAACAGTAGGACCGGCCTCAGCAACTAACTGGCCGGATAACACAGGAAGAAATTTAACATTGAATGTTACCAATACCGTGCAGCTTACATCACTTCAGCTTAATGCTGCTTCCTGGCATGAAACATGTGCTGCGGATGGAACTACCAGGACTGCAACCATCACAGTTACACAGGGAGCATCAACTATAGCAACAAGAAATGTTACAATTACTTGCGGTTCACCTTCAACTGTCAACCTAAACATCAATCTCCCTCCGGGGACTTATACCTTGTCCACTACTGCAAACACAAAATGGACAAACACTTTAGGGACTACTACCATTCCAGGCACATTCTCCATCTCTTCTCCTGATGGCAGATCCGTGTTCACCAATATTGTTGTCAGAAATTCTCAGGCATGTGATCCTGTGCCTGTAGTGGTACAACCGGAAAACTGCTGTACTGCTCCGACGATCACCACTCAGCCAATAGCTACACAAACTGTTTGTGCAGGCGCACCTAACTTTAACATATCCGTTACGGCCACTCCTCCTGCAGGTGAGGCAGTGCGAGTACAGTGGCAGAATGATGGAGGTACGGGTACCTGGGTAAATGACGGAGCAGTACAAAACGGCGTTGTCAATACGGCCTTTACCTCCAACTATACACATACCTCCGCAAACCTTACTACAGCAAGAAACAACTGGAATTTCAGAGCAGTGGTTTCACTTGTAAGCAACACAAATTGTATTGTCAATTCTACAGTATTTAACTTAAGAGTTAATGCTATTCCTTCAGCGCCGACTGTCACCACACCGGTGACCTATTGCCAGGGTGATGCAGCTACTGCATTAACAGCTACAGGTACAGCACTAAAATGGTATGATGCAGCATCTGCAGGTACTCAATACGGTACAGCACCTACTCCTTCCACTGCCAGCGCAGGAACAACAAATTACTATGTAAGTCAGACCGTCAATAGTTGTGAAAGCTCCAGAGCTTTGATAGCGGTAGTTGTGAATCCAAAAGCAAATATAACCACACAGCCAACTGCTCAGAATGTATGTACAGGTCAAAATGCCACGTTTACTGTAACTGCTACAGGTTCTACCCTCAGCTATCAATGGCAAATATTTTCCGGAGGATCATGGATCAATGCTTCCGGCACATCCACCAATGCTTCGTACACAGTTTCGTCAGTAACCTCAGCAATGAATGGCAACCAATACAAAGTTATAGTGAGAAGTAATGGCAACTGTCCGGTTGAGTCCAACACTGCAGTATTGAATGTTACTAATTCGGCTGCCATCACAGTGCAACCTCAGGCTACCACCACTTTGTGCTCCGGAACAGCACTAAACCTTTCAGTTACTGCTACCGGTGCCACTCCTTTGACTTACCAATGGAAAAAAGACGGTAATGATATTGCAGGAGCTACTGGAGCTACATATAACAAAACAGTAGATGTAAGTGATGCAGGTGTGTATACAGTAGTTGTTACCAACAGCTGTAATGCAATAACATCATCAAATGCCAATGTCACTGTAAATGGAGCTAATATAACAGTTCAGCCAACTAACCAGGGAACATGTTCAGGCGGAAATATTAGTTTCTCTGTTACTGCTACCGGACCCGGTCTAACATATACCTGGCAAAGAATGATTGCCGGCAACCCTTCCAACCTGGCCGGAGAAACAAACAGTACACTTAATCTGAATAGTGTAACTGTTGGTATGGATGGTTACCAGTACAGAGTGGAAATACGCTCCAATGGTGCTTGTCCGGTGCTATCAAACGTGGTTACTCTTAATGTAAATACCAGTACCACTGTCAACACACAACCACAGAACAGTCAGGTGTGTATAGGACAGCCGCTCACGTTGACAACCAGTGCCAGTGGTTCAGGAACTGTTACCTACCAATGGTATAAAGACAATGTATTGATTCCGGGAGCGACTTCTGCAACTTATTCTGTGGCAACAGCCACTTCTGCACATGGAGGAACATATTACGCAGCTATCAATAGCGATTGCGGTCCTGTAAATAGCCAAAATGCAGTGGTAACTATGAACGGTGTTACAATTAACACCCATCCGCAAAATCTAACTGTATGCGAAGGTGACAACGTAAGCTTTAATGTAGCAGCTACAGGCTTTGGTACTTTATCTTATGTATGGCAGGTGGACAACTCCGGAACTTATGTAAATATTCCTTCGTCTAACAATGCAACCATTGGCTATCCTTCCGCCAATGTTGCTATGGCCGGAACATACAGGGTCTTAATCAGGGATAACAACAGTTGCGAAATCGCATCAAGTCCTGCAACTCTAACTGTAAATTCAGGAGTCAATTTCGCTAGTCATCCACAGAACAGGGAATTATGTGCAGGCGAAGCATTGAACCTTAGCATTACAACCACTGGCGCTGGTTCAGCAACTTATCAATGGAATTTAAATGGCAATGCTATAGCAGGCGCAACAGGCACCAGCTACTCTGTTGCTTCATCGACAGCTGCTCATGCAGGGCAATATACTGTAACACTAACCAGCACCTGCGGTACTGTTACTTCAAATGCTGCTACAATTTCTGTGAACAATGTATCAATAACAGCTCAACCACAAAACACAACAGTTTGCCAGGGCAACAATGCGGTATTTACCGTAACAGCATCCGGCATCCAGACCTTAGGATATCAGTGGCAGGTAAATGCAAACACAGGTAACTTTGTAAATATTCCAGGTGCTACATCAGCAAACTATACAGTAAACAACACTACTCTGGCACAAAACAATTACAGCTACCGTGTGGTAATAAATGACAATGGGAAATGTCCTCAGAATTCCGCTGCAGCAGTATTAACTGTTAATCCATCCACTGTGATTACATCAGGACCGACAGGTAATAGTCCGGTTTGCGAAGGAAACCCAATCAATTTGCAGGTTGCAGCCACCGGAACAGGTACCCTTTCTTATGAGTGGTTTCACAATGGTAATTCTATAGGTAACAACAGTGCTTCTTATAGTGTCAGCTCCACTGTGGCAGCAGCAGGCGACTACACTGTACAGGTGACAGGGACCTGCGGAACCACTGCGATGTCTGCTCCTTACAATATGGTAGTAAACGCAGCTGCTCAGAACAATAGAAATGTTACTGGCAACGAAGCATGCTCCGGCAGCAACAGTTCCGTACAAGTACTAAACTCACAACAGGGAGTAACATACCAGCCATTTATTGGCGGTGTTGCAGCAGGGTCAACTGTAAATGGTAACGGATCAGATATCACACTTAGCATCAACTCATCTGCTTTAAGTCCGGGTAACAACACAGTTACAATAAGAGTTGTTGGCTGCAATACAGTAGACCTTATCAATAATGCAACAGTACTGGTGATGGGTCCACTAAGCAGCATTAACGGAAACCAGGATGTATGTGCAGATGCAGCAACTGCAATGGCGTACAACGTAAGTCCTGTAACAGGTGCATCGACCTATAACTGGACAGCCACAGGCGGTACAACTATCACATCAGGCAATGGTACGACTTCAGTTATTGCTAATGTAGCAAGCTCCGGCTCTGTAATTACTGTTCAGCCTGCAACTGCAAATGGCCTTACATGCGGGATACGAACAATACAGGTGACCCTACAAGATCCTTATGTTGAAGGAACCATTCAGGTAAGCGAAGACACAATCTGTGCAGGCAATCAGATAACATTCACCGTGGTTAATTCTAATGCCTCACATACCTGGACTGCTTCTTCATCTGCTGGGGTAACCATCCAAAATCCAAACGCGAACTCTACAACTATAAAGTTTGATGTAAGCGGAGTGTACACCATTATAGCAAGTCCGCAACATGCTTGTGCAACAAATGCACAATCATTGCAAACCAATGTAGTGATAATACAGCCTCCGGTAGCGAATGCAGGAGCCGACATGATGCTGGATAATTTCCAGGATGCAGTTCTTAACGGAAGCCTGAGCAGCCAGGGACAATTTTATCAGTATCAATGGACAGCAACAAACAACAGTGTTGTGAGCAATCCAAAGAGCATCAATCCGACAGTAACACCTGCGGAATTATCTAACACCTATGTATTGACGGTATCGACAATCAATAACGCTTCATGTTCTGCCACTGATGCGGTAAATGTAAGCATCAATATTGCAGTAAAAATTCCTAATGTTTTTTCACCAAACGGTGATGGCATACATGATGAATTTGTAATACAGAACATTCAGTTCTTCCCGAACTCAATTCTTACCATTTACAATCAGTGGGGAGAAACAGTATTCAAGAGCGACAAAGGATACCCTCAACCATGGAATGGAAAAAGAGGCGGACAGGATGCAGGCGTTAGCACTTATTACTACGTGCTTGAGTTGAATGAAAATGACTACAAGCCGGTTTCAGGGTCGGTGAATATATTGAAGTAATGATGAATGCGTAATGATGAATGCGTAATCGATGAATGCTTAATGATGAATTTTGAATGAATGACGTTTAGTTAACGTCTTTGCGAGGCATTGAATACAGATAATTAAGCATCGCATTTTTAATAATAATAATCAGTTGATATAAAAAATGCCGAAGCAATCTGGTAAACAGTTAGAGAATAAGGTTATTATAGTAAGGATGTTGGATGTTTGATCATAAAGGCTGAATTATAAATCCATGGATGGGCCCGGTGCGAAAGCTGGGCATATCCTGTCATCCCGGAAGGATAAAATATTGAATTATGATTTGCTTTGTCAATGCAACAATATAATCCAGAGCGATGATTGCAGCAATTAAAAAAACAACCGTAATACGTCTGTAGGCTTTTTTAATTATCACAAATGAAAAAATAATAAACAGGACTATAATAAAAAAGTGGACAGCTTCCTTAATTAAAAATTGGAATATGTAGTATTCAGGAACAAAAGGACTATCAAGAGTGGAATAAAGCCCATAGAAAGCCACTATCCTAGCTGATATAGAAAGTCCAATAAATATATAGAAAACCGCTATCAGCAATTTGTCAATTAATTTTTTTGGCCTTACTTCCTTATTGGCAACCGGAAGATCGTCAAGAATTTTATATGGGTGGTTTTGCATACTATTATTAAAGCTTACCAATCTCAATCAACGACTTCAAATATTTTTCCTGCTATTTACTTCCTGATAAAAACTTCCACTCGCTTAGGAACAATATTATTATATTTCAACTTTAAAGAGAAAGTATCATCTTCCAGTTTGATCAACTTCCATTTCAATCTTTTTTTGCTGATATAATCATACCCTGAAGACTCTAAAGGAATTGGCTCATTAGAACAATCCCATATAGGATTCATATTCCTTCTTTCTTTTTCAACCAATATGATCAGGTAATTATTTTTAATTTTATACAACCCAAAAGCTATATACGAAGCCCTGATACACCCTGGCCCTAAAAGATTAACCTGAACAGTAGAATCCGAAGAAAAATTTAAAAGATGTTTACCTGCGGATTCATAGCAACCTGATAATTTTTGTCCCGAAGAATTAAAAACGATGCAACTAAAAATAACTGTTCCAAAAACGGTGAGCAATCTTAGTTTCATATACTAAAATGAAATACAGCCTGGTTCTAATGTATTATTAAATATACACATTTCCATTCATATTACGATTTTCACTTTCTTCGGTCCGCAAGAAGACTTCGAATATAGCCACCCGATTGCTTCAGCAATACTTATCTAAACCTTTGATTGTTTTTATATTTTCTTAGTAGCTTGAATTTAACACTATTCTTTGCTTCGCAATGATGACAGGGAATTTTACCTTTGCGCTCTTTGCGTTTCCCTTTGCGTCCCTTTGCGTGAAACCCTTTTTATTTCTTGGCCTGAGACCCCTTTTCCTTAGTGTGAATCCATCCCCCCTATCGTAATTCGCCAATATTAACAATCCCCTCCTACACAATTTTTCCCTCCTTACCTCTGATTATTCAATTCCAATATTTAATTTAGCAGCCTTCAGTAATAACCGCTTTCGACCAGCTAAATCCAAAGACGGTTATATAAATCTTTTTATTCATCATGAGAAAGTTTGCCCTTATACTCTTTGGGTTGATGTTCTGTATTGCAGGCTATAGCCAGATCAGCTATCCTGTTACGGCAAACCTGCAGGTAATCCCTCCCAACTCTGTCTACCTCTCCGATTATGCCACACCAGGCACTGAAAAAATGATCGCCACATTTATTCTCAATGACCTTAACGAACCGTACTATAACATCAAATTCCGCCTGACCATAGAAGGTGTCGGAATCAGCATATTCAGCAATCCTTCCTTTCACCCTGCACCTGTTACCATACAGGCAGGACTTCCTGCCAGAGTGTCCGGAAGTTCTCTGGCTCCATACATGGATCCTGAAAATCTGATCTTCCAGGGAATTTCCAAACAGCAATTTATGCGTACCGGAACACTACCGGAAGGAATGTATAAATTCTCTATACAGGCATTCGACTACCAAAGAAATATTCCGGTTTCCAACAAGGCCTCCATTAATGTATGGCTGGTATTGAATGATCCCCCAAGGATCAATACCCCTTCATGCAACAGCAGAGTTAGAATTATCTATCCTCAAAATATGGTGTTTCAGTGGATGCCCATGCATGCCTCCTCTCCTAATGCTGCCAATAACACAGACTACCATTTTCGTCTGGTACATATTATACCTGCAGGAAGAAACCCGAATGATGCCATGCTATCCTCGCCTTCCATATTCGAAACTGTCATCAGCAATAATATTTTGTACTATGGATTCAGCGAACCACAGCTTATTCCGGGTGAACAATATGCCTGGCGGGTACAGGCAAAAGACAAAAGCGGCAAAGACATCTTTAAGAACAATGGCTATAGTGAAGTATGCATGTTTACCTATGGAGAACCCTGCCTTCCTCCGAAAAATTTAAGAGCGCAGGTAATCAATCCTGAAAGAGTAAGAGTCAGCTGGGATAATTTGCAGGGACCTTCAGGATTTTCAGTGAGGTATAAAGAGAAAAATAATCCGGCAGCACACTGGTACGAAAACAGCAGTCATAGCTTTTTTTCAGATATCTCAGGAATAAAACCCGGCATAGTTTACGAATATCAGGTCAAGAGTAAATGTGATCCTCTTGAAAGTGATTACTGTGCTCCGGATACATTTTCCACCAGCCTTCCCACCGGTGGCACCAATCGGGAATGCGGTAGCAATCCCCTTCCTGCTGAAATAGACAAAACAACAAAACTACAAAGCTTAAGACCCAACGATGTTATAACTGTAGATGGCTTCAGAGTAAGAATATCAGAATGTACCGGCAGCAATGGAAAATTTTCCGGGAGAGGAATTGCCTTCATACCATTTCTTCAACTGAATGTGAAAATGAGTTTTCAAAACATCATAATCAATGAAAACTATGAAGTTTACGAGGGTAAAATAATTGCAGACCGTAGCAATATTGAGAAATACAGATCCTTGGTACCTGTACCGGGTGGAAGGGATATCTGTTTGGATTATAAGGAGGAAAAGGGAAAAGAAAACTCAGAAACCGGAACCAAAAATAATACTACCGCCAATACAGCCACTGAAGTATTATTCATTACAATTAACAACAGTTTAGTAATTCAGGAAGGGGATACCATAATTGTGAATGGCACAGAATTAGTTGTGGACAAAAACACTAAAATAAATGAAGGAGATGTAGTAACGGCGAAAGGTATAACAGTGACTGTAACCAGTGTTAGTTCAGGTACCATCTCATCATCTGACATAATCAGCAGTAACAGTCCGGCGGGAAATCTTATCACCGATATCATCCGCCAGATAAAAGATAGTCTTACCACCAGGCTGCTGGAATTAAAATCTACAGACCAGCTAATGACAAGCATAGACAACTTCAATGGATTTACCATACAAGGAAGCGACATATACGAACCAAATACATTGAACAACGAATGGCAAGTGGTGAGAGAATCGGAATTAAAAAATGATCCGGAGCTGAAAATTCTTATCGAAGCAATCCACAAAGAGAAGTCGAAAATAGGAGAAATATCCTTACTCAACAAAGGGATATCCTTAGCGGATAAACTACTCAACGACCCTGTTGCGTCCAATGACTTGATGAAATGCATAAAAGAGAAATCTCTGAATATAAATTTTCAAAAAGAGAATTTAAGCGCAAGCGAAAACCAATTGATTAGTCAGAATGTGAAGATGTGTTTTGGTGAGAAATTGAAGGATTGATGAGGTAGGGATGTTGGATATTTGATATTGGATATTGGATATTGGATATTGGATGTTGGATGTTGGATGTTGGATGTTGGATAATCATTAATGGTGGTTCTGTTTAAATAACTGTGTCATTATTAAAATTATTATCTCTGTTGGAATGTGGTAAAGTTTGAAAAACTTTTCCATATTTCAACAGATCTTTAATCTTTCAGGATATTTAATTGCT
>JBKBUF010000027.1:0-67035 GCA_046290815.1 Cytophagaceae bacterium
AGCTTGCTCAAACAAGCCCTCAAATTCCTTTAATTTTTCGTCTTTGTTGTTTTTGGTGTTCATAAAAGTATAATTTAACATTTTTTTACTTTTATGACACAGTTTATTTTACAGCCTCTTAATGGTAAAATTTACAGTCATCCCGACGCAGGAGGGATCTGTCTAACACAACAAAAAAGTAAATATCAACAACAGCTATGAACCTGAGAATTACAAAATTCTTATTATTATTTCTATTTCTACATCACCTTGCCACCGCTACCGGCAATGACAACAATCCATTTGAAGATTCTTTATCTGCCAGAGTACAGCGCGATGTTCAGTTTATCCAACAGCAGCTCGCTGACAGCAGCAATACCAATTACATATTCTACTCAGGCCAGTCGGTGACTATACAAGGTGACAAGCTTAAAACAGGTGACAAATACCTTCATCTGGACAAAGTCAACAAAGCATATTACGGCATTGGCAATAGTTCAGAGGAACAAAAAATAAATGACCTGCTTAAGCAGCTTGACAATTCTCCGCATAACAGAAAGCTGATAGTTTACATCAGCAGCCTGTTCAGTTACCCTGAGTATGCTACAGAGATGAAGCATTCCTCCATGCAGGAGAAGATGATTGGAAAGTGCATCAACACTATCACAAACAAAGTTTACCCGCAGGCATTCGCAAATAAGGACTTCACAACAGTATGCATAATAAAAGTATACGGTTCATTCTTCAACGAGAATACCGTGCTGGACAAGTCTGATCCGGATTATTATGGCGTACAGTTTATGGTGAAACATGCATTCAAGGTCATACCGGCAGCAACCATTCACCGGAGCTGTCTGACCGATGTAGAAAACAAGATTGCCAGCCACAGAAACTTTCAGGGATTATATCCTTTTGTAAAGGAAATATTTGATGAGTACATAAAAGAAAAATGCAAGCCTGGTTACGCACCTGCAGCTGTAGCACTTTCAAATGGCGTTAATGTCGACTGCAATCTTGACGCCTCAGGACTGAAAAACTCCATACGCGATGGCAAGCCCGAAGCCTTGATGAGCTTTCTGGAAAAACTAAAGCTGCCGCCTCCTTCAAACTTCGTCGCTTCCTCCGGCACAGCACCACCTCAGATTACCGATGCGGAAAAGTCTGCCGCAAAAGTAAAATATGAGAAAATCCTTACCGAGTGTTTATCAGCTCAGGAGCGCGCGGATGCCATTAGGGTAATTCTTAAATCCGGCAATGTAAATCAGAAACACGAGAAGCAGATCCTCGACTTTTTCAAACATATAAAAAATGCAGACATCGACCCTTTCCTTGCCGAACTGAAGAAAGGAACTCTTCTAAAAGATCTGCTGAGTAAGATTGATGACGATATTATTAGTGACAGGAAGGATAATTATACGGGGCTGTTGAGGGAGTTGAACAGTTTGGTATTACATAGCAACTATTATGCTAAGGAAATGGAGCGCATGTATGAGCCTTCTGTGCTGGAACAAAGAATAGTTAAATGGGGAAATTCCATAAGCCACAATATCTATGCGCAACCGAATGTAAAGAAGAATGCTGTAGCATTGAAATCTGTTTCCATGGGAATCGGTGGGAAGATTTCAATTTCCAGAGAGTTAGTTAATGAAATCAAAATAGTATACACACAAGGCAATACTGCCAATATGCCTTCCATGCAAATGCCGGTTTATATAACCACTGAGTTACCGGTAATTGAACTTGATCCATTTGAACCTGTATTATTCTCCTACCACAACTCACTAAGCATTTTATCTGATGCGACAGGAGTTGGCAAAGGCGAGATGACAATACTACCGGCGATCTTTCTTGAATATGCCAGAAGGAAACAGTTGAATGATGAGGCTTTTACCACATGTATTGTGGCGGCTGATGTTATTACCTTAGCCAGTGGCGTAGGCACTTTACCTAATATAGCAGGCAAACTGGCATACCTCCGGAGAGCATTAGTTCTTATGGAAATTGCCAATGCCGCCGGCAACCTGGCCATGAATCTTTCTGATCTTGACCAGCTGGGTGAAAACTTTGTAACGGTAGTTGAAGCCAGTAATAATTTTTTAATAGCCACCAGTATTTATGAGGTCGGAAGAAAAATAAGCAATATCCGGTCCCTTAAAGGCGGATTGAATCACGGGAAGAATCTGCACACTAAAAATTATTACAACGACTGCCAAAAGTTTGTCGAGTCCATTAATGGCAAAGATGACCTTATTCACTTATATTTGAATAACCACAATCTAACTCCAAACCAAAGAAAAGCTTTCGAAGAAATCCTGGCTCTTCGGGATGATATAGTTAAAAAGGCTAAAAAGGAGACGGGCGAGGATTGGGGGAAGTTGGGGAGGGAAGCTCCTGGAGCTGGAAAGTTAGCCAACTACAACAATTTGCTTAAAAAACTGGATGAAATTGACAAAATCAATCCAGGTCATAAGCAAAAGTTCATTGAGGATTTTGAGAATGCAACCCCTGAGGTTTTGCAAAGGCTTGATAGGGAAGTGGGGTTGGTGGATAGTTGGGATAAGTTAACATCCTTAAACGCCGATGAGTCCATCAGAAAGAATATTTTAGCTTTAGATGCTGTTCAAAAACCCAAAGGTTCAAGACCAAATCCAAACACATATTTAAGTGAAAAATATATTAATGACCACTTGAACATATTCATAATGGAAGGAATAGGATCAAGACTAGTATTAAAAAAGGATTATCAAAGATTCGGTATTGGAAAACCTGATCCTGGAAAAACAGAATATATTGCACTAAAATCTGAGCTGGACAATTTAATCATTAAATGTAATGGGAAAATCGAAGAAATATCCAAAGCTCTCGGACTATCAAAGGAACAACTTCAAGGTGGTCTTGTTAGGATAGATTTTAAAATTACTTCCTCAAAATTTATCGATATCCCCTCTGGAAATGAATTTGGAACAAATAACAATTGGATTCCAGGGGGCAAGCTACCTTCAGGAAATTCTGAAGTGATTATAAAAACAGAAGGTATGCAAGAAAATGTTGACTATTTTGTGAATGATATTATATTTTAATTTATTCTTATGAACCAGGAACTATTAAAAAAAAATTGGGATTTTGTTTTATATGAAAAAGATGGTGAAAGATTTTTAGAGGTAGTATTTTTTGACAAGCCAATAGATTATACCAGGACATTTTCATTGCAAGATGTAAATATAATTTTAGATGTTTCATATTTATCTCAATTGTCAGAAATGATAAGGAATAACTATGAAAGTTATAAAGATTCGGAAGTTACTCTTGATTGATATTACTAATTTCGAACTACAACAATCAATCCAGATAGGCAACAATTCTTGATGATATCAATGAGAAAAAACAAACCAATAAAATTACCCAAAGTCTTAACAGAAGAAATAATTACGATTCTTGCAAAAATGGCCAACGAAATTCCTCAGCCAATAGAATGGCATCAAATATTTGAAATCTTGAATGAAAACGATATACAAAGAATAATGGACAGGAAAGTGAAAATTCAAATTGAACTAGAAAAAAGTAGAAAGGATAAAATGACAGAACAAGAAAAAGAAAATGAGAAACTTGTGTGGGAAAAAATTAAAAATGACCCGGATCCTAATAAATTTTATGGAAATATGGGCCAACCGGAAACACCGCAGGAATATAAAAACAGATATGGTCAATGGCCTCCAGGATATGATAAGGATGGGAATAAACTAACTTGAATATTAAATCTTAGAATGGCAACACATTAGATTAGATTAGATTAGATTAAATTTATTTCAATTCACATTTTAACCAGCTATTAAAATGAACAACCAAACTACAGACCAGGAACCTACCCCTGAAGAACCTGTCATTTCTCAAAATACAAAGGTAAAGATTCAGAACAACAAACATAATAGCCTAACAAAAACATTATTATGGGCAGCAATGACAATATTGTCTATTGCTACTTTCGTAAAATTAATCCCTATTTATGTTTACGATACTAACCCTATTCCAATTTCATTAGCAGGCGCAGCTTTAACATCCGTTTGTTTCGGCTTACTAATAATAACCTTTGGAAATAACCGCCTTTTTTATTTATCCAGAACACCACTAAAATATTTTTACTTTTTATTATCCGGAATGATCCTAACTACAACATATTATACCAATTATACTATTAGCAAAGAAAATGAATTAAAAATCAATGGCATTATTACAACCGGGACAATTACTAATTTATATAAAGAAAACTTCAGACGATTTAATAAATATGAAATAACCGTTAGATTCAGCCATAAGGCAGGTAGACATAAAAGTGTAAGGAAAGCTGTTAATGAAGATGATTTTCAAAACCTATATAAAAATCAAAACATTTCCCTTATATATTTACCTGCTTACCCCGAAGTTGGAGAATTTCTTATAAGTTCACCTTTAATCCGCAAATACACAAACTCTGAGGAAAGGAAAATATTTATCAAAGATTTGATTGAATTACTTTCCATGGACAATGCCGATCCCAAAAAATATTTAAACCAAATATATTATGGGTGGACATTCGATACTAAAAAAGATATGTGGACAAACAAAAGAACAAAGAATTCCTTTTATTCATTTAGCGCAAAAACGAAATCGGCTACAATAGAGTTAAATGATTTATATATGGACTACACAAATCAGTTAGAATATTTGGGATTCCAGCAAGTTGAAAATAACGATGACACATTATTGGTATATGAATCTTCTAATTTTATAGCGCGAATTAAAACAGAATTTTTTCCAAAGGTGATAACTACTGTTAAAATTACCAAAAAATAAAATGAGAATACTTAACAACTTTGCCTTGTTTCCTGTGCACACAAACCATTCTGCATCATAACATAATTCTTTCATTGGGTGTAATAGTTCGTGAAGACACTAAGCAATGCCTAAACTTTCTTCTCAGCTACCAAAAACATATTGGTAACCGGGAATTCAATAGGTTTATACTCATTCCCCTTTAATTCAAAAAACTCCAATTTACCTCTAAAACGGTTTTCTACAATCCATTGGTTAGTGAATGCTAAAGATTCCTCCGATACCTCAAAGCCTACATCTTCTACATGATGCTTCCATTGCGTGTAAGACCAAAATGCAAATGTTTCATTCATTTCACTTTTCCAATTATCCAGATAATCTTTCTTAGTAGCAAATTCGCAGGCATCTCTAAGACTTAATTCAATAAATAGCTCCTCTGACTGAATAATTTTATATTTGAGAATATAATTTTGTTTCTTTCTGAAATCTCTCGCAAAACGTAAAAACCTCCCAAATGTGGACAATCCTGAAAGGTATTGCGATAACTCAGAGCGATCCTCAAGATCCTTTTCATAATCATCGTTCCTGCCGTCTTTATTATTTAATCTGAGATATATTAATCTGTCTCCATCTTCAGGTCCAACTACATCTCTGTTGATCCAAACCCCACCAGGAACCAATTCTTCATATCTGTTTTTTATAAACCTTATAAGATCCTCTCTGGATCCGTAAGACTCTATCTCATGGGTTAATGAGGAAGTGAATATTGTATTCATGGATTCCTTATCAAACACCAAACCTGTAACGGCATTTTTCTGAGCAAAAAACACAAATGGATTTTTAAAATCACCATTATATTTTCGTTGCTGACAAATATCATATAGATGTCTTGAAACCTCTATCCCGTAAAAATCAGATTCCCTCAATCTTTCATCAGAACATGCCAGTTTTATCCAGGATCCTACAGCACAACCAATATCACCGATTCGTCCTGGTTTAATGAACTTTGAGGTATCGTTGTACTTCATGTCAGCTATCTCATCCATTTGACGAACGTATGTATTATAATCTCGAGTAGAAGTGATGTCGCCATCATCTCCAATTATTTTATCTGAAAACAAGGTTTTAACTTTCTCGCCTATCTGGTATTTCTTCCAAACTTTATATGAGGAAGGATGGATTTTACTTATCAGGTATTTATCTTTATGCCATTCGCCTTCTGATTTTGCAACGTATTCTACTAAATCCCAAGGTTGCTCAGCATGCATTTTCCCTGAAAAATTATTTTCTAACTCAGCCGGAAGAATACGAAATCCAAGTTCCTGGTATAATTTCATAACAGGAGTGGAACAAACTACTAAAGTATTATCAGGTGATAAGGTTAATCTGCCTTCACTTTCATGTTTGATCATTTTAATGGTGTAGGATGCAAAATCATCCCTGACACCTATGTCGTCAATTCCATATACATAAGTGGGAACATTAATTGCTTCTGAAAAGCCTTCCAAACTTATCGCCCTTAAATAAAAAGGCAATGGATTCCTTCTTGTATTTGAATGATTAGCAGAAGTTACAGCAAAAATAATACTGGTAACCGGGCTTTTTATATCTAGCGACTTTCCGAATACATCTGTCTCCTCCTCCAAACCAGCTTGAGTAATGCGATACAAGTATTTAAATTGAAAATCTGTCAGGATATGATGTCTTCCAGGGAATAAAATGTGCATTGCTTAAATTATTATTTAAAAGCAAATTAGCAAAAAAAAGAGGGATCTTAATCCCCCTTCTTAATTTTACTTAAATTCAATTACATTTTCTGAAGAACCGATCTTAGCGTTTTCCCGAATTTCTTCAAAAGGATAGTCCTTCACTATTTTTCCATTTTCAAAGACAGTAACTAAATGGTCAGTGGCGTCAGGATAATCGTTTTCCTTAACGGTGGTAAAATTTTCTTCAAGTTTAATGAGTTTAAGCTTACCAGATTTAGACTTTTTAAAGGAGGCTTTAATGTTACCATTTTCATCCATTTCAACCGGAGCTTTCATTACTTCTACTTGTTTGCCATTTACTTCAGCATATGAGCATTTTATTGCGAACTTCTGCGTATCTCTATCTACTTTTTGAAGTAGAGCCCCTCCCATCCCTAAAACCAGATTTTCAGCTGAAATGTCATTCTTTTTAAGAACCTCATAAATATGCTTAATGCTGTCATAATTTATTCCATCTCCTTGAATAACGCGTATTTGAGGAGGAAGAACTTTATAACCTTTACTATTTAATTTATAACCAAATTTTGCAAATAAGATTTCAAATACTTTAACTAAGGTCATTGCAGGATCCCCTGAATCCGGTCTGATTACCAATACCCCGTCTCTTTGCAGGATTTTTTCCTTCAATTGTTCTCCCCAATATTCCTCACACGCTTTAAAGATATTATAGGAATCTGAAACGCAAGCAACAATACCGGATGGAAATGTATTTAAAACATGCTTGAAAATATTCAGTTCACCATCCTTTCCCAATAAAGTACAAATGGAATGCTCTGTGGCAGGAATAGACATGCCATAGATTTTTTTAGCGTTATAATACTTTCTTGCAAATAAAGATGCTGCTACTGTATCGCTACCATTAAAGTTAATAAGGTGCGCAGAACCACCCAAACCAGCACTTTCAACGGAACTAACTCCTCTGAATCCAAAATCATTAAGAACAAAATCTATTGATGATTCAGCGCCTTCTTCAGCGGTAGAGTTATAATATTCCACTACTAATTTTTTTATTTCCCTGGATAAAGTTGCTACAGTTATGGGATACCAAATTTGCATGATGAGGGTTTCAAGAAAATTAGTTAACCAAAAACATTTTGGATCTGTGTTTTCAATACTCATCAGTAAATTCCCAACAGGAACACAAGTACCTTCTGGGACAGCTTTGATTTTAACTGGTAACTTACCTTTATGATTATGGACAATATACTCGAATATTGAACGATCAAAGACATCTTTTCTTCCGAATACCTGAAACATTACATCTTCTGCTTCATCGATATATTCCTTAGTAAAGACCTCTCCTTCCAAATATTCCTTCAAATAATATTGAAGACCATAAAACATGGTATTATCAAATTTCCCTCCCCGGCTTTCGAGATAAGAATAAATCTTTGTTGTGCCTGGATAGTATAACTTATGGTGAGAGTATTTATAAGCATCTGCCATTAAAATTAAATTTACTTTTCTTCCTAAATTGTTCATAGCTGTAGGGTTTTAGTTTTACATTCTGAATATTTATTAATTAAAAATATGATCTGAGGATAATGTTCTTCTGCGATTTTTTTGTTCTCTAACATCTGGATGATATCTTCCAAGGAAAACCATTGTACTATATCAATATCATCGCCGGCTTTAACTTCTCCAAATAAATAGCTGCAACTGAACATTAAGGTGATAATTTTATCTGTCTCGCTTCTATATCTCCAGTCATTTACTTTAAAAGATTTTTCGTAGGACATTTTATCAATTTCAATCATGCCACATTCCTCATGAAGTTCCCGCAAAGCTGCAGATTCATAATCATCGTCAGTAGGATCTGAAAATCCTCCTGGTAATCGCCATTTTCCTTCTTCATTTCTAAAACCTAGCAGAAGGTAGTTATAATCATCTTTAAATAACGCTATATCAAGTGTAGGATACACTGTAGGGTATTTATTATAATAGGCATATATTATTCCCCTTCTGAAATCTTCAGTTTGCATAACCTGATCACTTATTTTATCTCTTAAGTTTGTGCCATTTTCTTCAGTTGTTTGTGGGATTTCCATTACATCCAACTTGCCTTTATAATATGGAATAAAACTATCTCTACTTCCATATAAAAGGAATTTTTCGTTTTGAAATGTGATAGACAACATATGATCTAAGTTATTGGACCATGTATTATCATTTCTGCAATCAGACAATGGAAGAATTATAATGTCCGGAAATGTGTGTTTTACCATCCGTTCTCGGGTATAAAAATCAAGGGGATTTCGAGTGCTTCCTTTTACCGGACTGACCCCCAAAACGATTACTACTTTATTATGCCTTTCCTTTACATAATTTATGAGACTGATATGACCTTGATGGAGATAAGGTGTCTGAAATCTTGCAATTATTACGCCGGTTGTTTTCATGATTTATAATATTTTGTGTTATTTATACGCAAATTAAATAAGCAAGTATGATTCAAGCAACAATTTTTGCGTATTTTTTACGCAAACTGTAAAATTACTCAACAGTGACTACCAAAACTTACTTTTATGGATATAGAATAGGAAAAAATTAAGAATTTAACTCGAAAGAAATACCTTGCTTTTTGAGCTGAAAATATTTTTCCTTATTAAATCTATATAAATTACCAGGTCGACCAGGTGAGTTCATTGGTGCCTTTTCATTAAGCTCATCAACAATTCCAAGGCTCATTATTTTCTTTTTAAAATTCCTCCTGTCAATTTCCCGATCAAGAATAATCATATATAATTGTTCGAGATCTGAAAATGGAAACTTGTTAGGAAGCAGTTCAAAACCAATAGGCTCATAGGTCATTTTTCCACGTAATCTATCCATAGCTGTTTGTAATATTTTTTTATGGTCAAATGCTAGTTTGGGGAGTTTTTTGATATTGAACCAGGAAACGTCTTCAGCATCGGTACTGGCTGTTAATTGGAAGTTCTCAGGCTTCACTAATCCGAAATAAACAACGCTTATAACTCTTGCCCTAGGATCTCGAATTGGGTCACCAAATGTATAGAGCTGCTCAAGATAATTTATTTTTACTCCTGTTTCTTCTTGTAATTCTCTATATACTGCATCTTCCAAAGATTCCAGGGTCTTAACAAATCCACCAGGCAAAGCCCATTGATGAATAAAAGGCTCAATTTTCCTTTTGATCAATAAAACAGAAACACCACCATCCCTGTTGTAACCGAATACAACCGCATCTACTGTAACCTTAATTTCCTGCTTTATTTTCATTACATAACTTTGAATTTAAAGTAAATAATATTTTAAATTGTATGCAAAGATCCTTTTAAGATAATTCTTGCTAACAATGAATGCTTACAGTTTTGGCTTTTAGGTAAAATATAAATTCTGGCTTCCCCAATCAATGATTTCATAAATTACTATTTTTTAATAATAAAGAGTATAAATATTCATATTCGTCCTTATCCAATATCAATTCATTTTTTCTCCTTTCTAAGTACATCAAAGGGGTAAAACCATAGCTGTCTTTTAAATTTGGGTTAATACCGGCGTTTAAAAGTAATTCTATGCACTTAGTGTAATTACTTTCTCCGTTTAGGAAACTGTTAATTTCGCCAAGTTTTCGTGTGGCAAGATGTAAAGCATTTCTGCCAAGACTATCTACTTTTTTTATATCAGCCCCTGCTACAATTAACTCTTTTAATGCTTTCGAATTGCCTTGAGAAGCTGCAATATGAACCGGGTATTCCTTATAACTTGAAATGTTCGGATCCGCTCCTTTGTCTATTAATAATCTGATTATTTCCGAGTTTCCGGTTAATGCAGCTAAATGAAGAGCTGTGTATTCATCACTGTCTTCAATCAAACTGAGGTCTTTTTCCAATAACCACTTTACCAAATTAATGCTGTTTCCTCTTATAGCAGCTTTGATGAGGTCTATATTGGAAGCTGCTATGGAAAGATCTGCTCCATGTTCCATAAGAAGCTTTACTGCTTCCTCATTGCCTTCAGATAAAGCTAAACTCAGAGCTGTTTCCCCATTTATATTTCTTTCATTGACATTTGCTCCTGCCAATAACAATGATTCTACTAATTTATGACTGGTTATCCTTTTTCTTAATAAATAGTTAACACTTCCACATGTATGAATTTTGGGAAGTAAAGAAGGTTGTAAGCTGTCGGAAAAGGAGTTTAATAAAACGGTGTTGCCAAAATTATCTTTAAAATTTATCTTAGCCCCCTTTCTGATTAAAAATAAAACCAGATCAGCATCATTTTTACTGCAAGCATAATGTAGAGGAGTCCTTCCGGAATGGTCTCTTATGTTAAGGTTTGCTTTATGTTCTGAAAGCAATTTTATTGCTTCTGAATTTGCAGTTAGATGTACGGGACATTGGTTGTTTTTATTTTTTTCGTTAATCCGGAGGTTGTTTTTTTCTAAAATTAGTTTGATTAAATCTAAGTTAGCGCTGTCAAAGTTGTGAATGAGATAGTGCATGGCAGTATTTCCCGAACTATCAGCAAAATTGACATCAGCACATTTTTCAATAATCTTTCTGCAAGAATGCTATTATTATTATTTCGAGAGGCAAGAATGAATTCCATATTTAATTCTTTACCAACCTTGTGTCCGCAAGTACTGCAAAGAAGGATCAGAGAAAATAAGGTTAAAGGTTTCATTACTGACAGATATTTTGAAAAGAAATATAAAATAGAAAATTTATTTGATTTTTACTTTTTAATTACTTCTCCCCTTCTCTAAATTTTCATTCATACGTCTAAGCTCAATCAGCAGAGAGTCACATTTTTCATTGTCTCTTTCCTTAAAAAGTAATTTATCCATTATTTTAACTATTAATGAATCCGTAATTACAGATGAAGCCTTTTTCCCATTAACCGTATCTCCAGGAGAAATGAAAGTTTGTGAGGCTCCTGAATGAATTTCTAATTGCTTTGATCCTAGCAAATCAGTATTGGAGATTAGAAATTCAGAATCATTTGGAATAGTAAGTTCTTGTTTAATTTTTACCCTTGCAATAATGTTATTTTCCCTGTTAAGAGCCATGCCTGTTACTTTTCCAACTTCCCAACCATTCAATGTTACCGGGTCATTAACATTTAATCCCTCTGCATGATTAAACTTAACATATATTTCATCTCCTGATGAACAGGAAAAAAGAAAAATAACCAGAAGTGTCTGAACTAAATTCTTAAAATTCTTTACCATATCACCTTAAACTAACTTTACCTTTCTTCGGATCATAAACCACCACCAGCGGACTATCACCAAGTGGCATATAAAGAAAATTCGCTTTAACAGATATGGGCTTGTACCAGAAATTATAATCCTGATCATCCTGATTTTCTTTATACAAACATATATCATTTTCACATCCTAAGGTATCGCTACAAATAACTACTTCCTGCAGGGTTACATGATAAATATTAGGTGACATCGCACTTCTGCAGGCTGGCTTTACCTTAACTTCTTTGACTTTCTGACTTAGAATAAGACCAGATTCCCCTAAAGTGCCCAGATAAGCTTTATTGCCCGGATTATTAATTTTGAAAGCAACCTCTCCTATTTCTCTCATGTTATTCGATTGGTTTCGCAAATCAAAACCTCCACAGCATTCATTGTATGTGAACTGATATTTTCCCGCTTCCTTGATATTACAATAGATGGTATCCCACTTTGCAGCAGGCTTAGCTTTAAAAAGTAATGTATCAATTTTGTCAGGATTTGGTATTATTTTAACCGAAGGTAAAGCATAAGATAAAGGTTGCCCGTTTAAAATCCATTGCATAGCTTGAAACTCGCGATTGCTTTTGTTCTCGGCTGGAGACAATTGCTCTACTGAAAATTCTGCAAACTGCGCATTAACATAGGAAGTATAAAGCAAAATCTGGATTAATAAGAAGAGCCTGAAAAACATTATAGAGAATATTTCAGGTAAGATAAGAAAAAAATAACTTCCGCAGAATCTGTTTGTCCTCAAAAGTCAATCATAATTTCTTTGACTCTATAAGAAGTTTTATTGTACGAAATCTATAAAAAAGCCCCCGCCGGCAGGGAGTTGCCGGCAGGGCCCCAAATCAGTGTTTCAAAAATCGTTTTACTATTTTGCCCTGATTTGTATTCACCTCTACCAGATAACATCCTGGCTGGAGTTCTCCGGTAGGTAATTCTATTCTTGCATCGGAAAGGGAAGAAATTTTCTCTTCGAAAATTATATTTCCATTCAATGAAAATATTTTAAGCTCCACCGCATCGTAACTGCCATTAAAATCAAGGTAACAGTTGTCAGTGGCAGGGTTGGGATACAGGTCTACCGCAGTTGAAGAAAGTGCAGAAGCAGAAGTGATGGTACCTTCGGAAGCTATGGCAATCCAGTGGATGTTAAATCCTCTTGCAGGAATGCCTAATCCTATAGAGTAATTACCCTGTGGTAAATCCACTACTTTGGAAATGGTAGTCCAGTTCTGCCAGCCTCCTGTTGCAGGAACATTAAACGTTCCCAGTAAAGTTGCCCCTGCATCTTTCTCCAGCGCAATGACTCCGTTTGAATTCATGGATGCCACTCTGAAATACACTCTGTATTTTCCTGTAAATGGTATGTTGACTGCAGGGTAACTCAACCAGTCACCTGCATCGATGTAGCCAACATTGCTGCCCCCTTCTTTGCAGGGTTCCTTCTCTACGCCTGACATTACATTGTAGGACTCTGCAGCTATTACTTTCAGCGGTTCATATGGCACTATAATCACCGTACCGTTTACCTGACTTAAAATGTTAGTGGATGAATTTCCTCCCAAGGGGCGTATGTCTGCCCGCCAGGAGTAGGTCTTTCCTGTTTCGGGAAGGTTTGCAAGCGAAACTACCACATCCACAGTTTTGCTTCCTTCTATCTCTGTTGTCTTTGATGCTACAATGTTGTTCAGGTTATCGCGCAAGGTTACAACCAGATCTCTTTTTTCCTTAACTGTGTAATTGACTTGAACGGTATAGGATGTCTTAGGTGTGGTAAGGTTTGGTGATTTCACAAAACTGATTTCTTCTGTTACCTGCCCGTAATCATATGATCTCAAAATGGATCTTACCACCGAACCTGACCAGGTAAGATTGGAAGCGCTCCATCCACCTGTCGTGCTACCTCCCGGTTTGAGAATGGATGCGCCTTCATTTTTATCATTGACACTCCAGTTGCAAGTGCTTAGCTTATTTGATTTGATAAAATTGAACCATGCATTGGTTTCAGCTTCATTCACGCCACCGTTACCATCGGCATTTACAGTTCCCCACTCTGTAATGAACACGGCAACTCCTTTATTGAGTGCGCTCTGCACTTTGTCTCTGTACCATTGCCCGTGCGAACCAGCATAGAAGTGCATAGTATAAGCTATGTTGCTTCTGTTGATCGGGTCGTTGGCTGCCACATCTACATCGGATGACCAGTTGGGCGTACCTACTACAATGATGTTGTCTGGGTCAATAGCACGTATCTCATCAATCACCTGAATGGCGTAAGGCTTTATCACACCGCCCCAGGAAACATTTAAGGGTTCATTATAAATTTCATAAATGATATTGGGAAGATGTCCGTAGGTACTTGCCATCTCTTTAAAAAATGCGATGGCTTCAGCAGTATTCCACTCCGCATGGTGGCTGTGCCAATCGATGATCACATACATGTTGTTGGCAATGGCTGCATCTACAACCGTTTTCACTCTGGCTTTATTTGCGTCTTTGAATTGCAGATAGCCTCCGGGATCTTCCACACCCATCGCCGCTCTTACTATTGCGCAGTTCCAGTCATTTTTCAGCCAGGCCACCACGTCGGCATTGTAGTACTTTTCTCCGCCCCAGCCGTTGTTTGACCAAAAAAAACTGTTGCCCGCCAGTCCGACTGCCACTCCGTTTTTGTTCACGATTCTGTTTCCACTTACAGATAACGCCCCGTTGATCGACACCACCTGGGCAGAAATCAGGTGCATGGAAAACAACAGCACCACCAAAATGAATATAATTTTTAGCCTGAAATCGGGCCCTTCTTTTTTGCGCAGCGAATTTATACCTTGTATAAAACCCCCACCTGTTTTAATCTCTAAATGTGTTTTCATATCAAAAAAGTTATATTTAATGTGTGTTAAGTGACAAAATACTACACAAAAAGGAGAGCGCGGCACGAGGTTGGCTTGATTAAGTATAAAAAATTCTAAAATAAACACTAAATTTAGATGGTTTATACGCTTTAGTAAATGACTGATATTTAAATAATTGTTTGATGAGGAGGTATTGGATAGCGCTGGTTTTATACGCATTAGTCCTTTCGTGCTACGGTATGGATACTTTATCGGTCTACCGTGCCCGTGAGATGGAGATATTTGCACCTTTCCTCAAGTATCGGATAACTAGAGCGAAGGATGCCGTCTGGGAAAAAATCAGTCGTGACAAGGTGATGGTAAACCCCGGTGACATTTTTCACGCCGAGGCTTTGTTCAGGCCTGAGACTGATGCGGCTTTGGTTTTCGAATGGGCTGACAATAAGATTGAATTTTTAAAAGCCGGCATAGTCAATACTAAAGGTGATACCTGTGCCCATCTATTCTTCGATGATACCGAAGGTTATAACAACCAACTTTTCGTCAAAAATCATGTGATGGTTTTTCAGCGTCCAGTTGCTGGCGAAACCTATAGACTGCTTTATAAATTAAAAGCCCACAATCCTGTATATGCCATGTGCTGGATAAGCGATATGGATATATTTATAAAAAGATTTATCAGAGAGTACACCTGGTACGGCATCTTCTCCGGTATGATCATGATTATTTTTTCATTGAATGCACTGTTTTATATTATTCTCCGGGATAAAACATTTTTATGGTATGCGCTATATACAATTGCTCTCGGAATTTTTCACTGGTCGTACACAGGTGTAGGTTTTCAATGGCTGTGGCCTGACTTACCGATCTGGAATCGTTATGCCTATATGTATGCTTCGTTCTTTATGTTGAGCATGCAGTTCATATACTTCCGTTATTACATAAAAAATTTGAATTTCCTCAACGAGTGGTATATCATCAGCATCATTGTTGCACGACTGGCCATACTTATGATTTCTATTTTCAGTCCGGACTTCAGGGAATGGTTTTTTCTTTCAGACTTTTTTACCTTTTCATATCTCCTGTTTCTACAAATAAAAATTAAGCTCTATGAAACACTGCATGGAAAAATGTTTATCACTTCTGTAAGTCTTCTGCTCTCTTCATACCTGATATTCATACTTGCCTTTTACCACATTATCCCTAATAGTGTATGGGCATACAATTCACTGGCAGTAGGCGGCTCATTGGAATTGTTGGTAGGATTACTTGCCCTTGCCTTGCGCTACAAATACCTGGGCGATGAAAAAGATAAGCTGAAACAATCAGAGATAAGTTCGCTTACCAAAATATCCTCTTTGAAAGATCAGCTGATTTATGAAACCAAAGAAAAAGCGCGCATACAAAAAGAAATAAATAAAGAACTTGAAATTAAAATTGCTGAGCGCACAATAGAACTTGCAAAGAAGAATGAAGACCTGGAAGCTCTAAATAAAAAACTGAATGAAATCAGCAAGACATTGGACAAACAGAACTGGTCATTGAATAAAGAACTCAGAAGCGACAGGATTACGTTAATGTGGGGGAAAAACATCAGCTTTTCTGAATTCACCAGATCCTTCCCGGCCGAGGATCATGTATTGCGTTTTATTGCAGACTTAAAATGGGAAGATGGCTACAGTTGTAAAAAATGCGGCAGCAGCGACTGGACAGCCGGCATACAATTTCAGGCCAGGAAGTGCAATAGTTGTAAATACGAAGAATCAGTTACTGCCAATACTTTATTTCATGGTGTAAAATTCCCGCTTATAAAGGCACTGTATATTAGTCTTGCAACTGTGATTAATAGGGAAAACATATCCGTGAGGCAAATTGCATCAGAAATAGAATTAAGAGAAGCCACGGTTTGGACCTTCAGAAAAAAAACATTGGACAAAATAGCCAGTGCAACTAATAATCAGGGGGAGATATTGAAGTGTTTTGTCAGGATGGAGATTTAACTTTAAAACCTCAATCTATATTCCAAACTAACTATCAGACTCCTTGTAAGTCCATCAGGTCTTGCCTTTCTCGCCAAAAATGGTGTCCCAATATTAAATTGAAATGAATTATTATCATTAATGATATAATCAATAAAAAAATTTCCATTTAAAGTTAAACCTTGCGAACCTTTAATCTCCCTTTGAATGCCGGCACTGTCTGTAAACCTGTCATCTGAAATATGATAGATGGGCAATAATCCAGGAGTAACTTTAAATTTATTAGTAAGCTTAACAGGATAAGACATTCTTAACAGAATATCACCGCTACGGATATAATTTTTAGTGGACTGAAAATTTCTCAATGGGAAATCAATCGGATAATCCTCTGCAATAAATTCATTGTTATTTTGAGTCAATGGTTGCTGAAAGGCGAGCATCAGTTGCAGTCCTTTAATTTCATATCCTAATCCACCTATCAAATCAATGGTACCAAGGCTTGATTGATAATCCATGGGCAAAGAAATGTTGTTGATCTTTCTGTTAGCATTTGTCAATGGAATTTTCGAACCTAAAATTATCCTGATCTTGTTATCCATTTTATAATTCCCTATCAGGAAAACATCTCCTAAACCGAAAGTATTAATATTATTACCTGTTTGTCCCAGGGTAGTAAGCTTTATATCGACTCTAAACCTGTTAGAAAAAGAATAAATGTATTCCAGATAATTACCCCAAACCACAACCGAATTATCTGCCTTCCCATAAAAAGCACCTAGTTTTATCTGACTACCTCCTTTAGTCGTACTATCTGTAATGGGTTTAATACCACCAATAGTACAAAAACCAGCATCACTACATCCCTGACTAAAAACATCCTTGCCTGATATGATTATAAGAATAAATAAAATAAGCCATACAAATCGAAACTTAATTTTTATCATTTCAAGGTTCATTAACAATTTTACTCTTCTTTATATATATCAAATTCATCAAACTTCAGCACACCAAAATCTTTCTTTGTAAGAATTTTTGTGGTGACCTTTTCCGGATCGCCGGTATGAAAACTTTCATGTCCGTCTTTATGCAGATACCAGTAATTGTCTTCGGGTGAATATTTGTAGGTGATGATCCTTGTCCATCTCCAGGCGCTGCCGCCATGATGTTCCACGGAAAAATATCCTTTTTTTATGGTGATACTCATATATGGATCTCCCATCATACCGCCACAATCGATGCAATAAACAGTATTTTCGTTTTTAGCTGCCAGCTTAAAAGTATTATCTGCCTGACCTATCAGGATAAGCAAAGGCCTCTTTGCAGGATTTTCACTAACATCTGAAGTGGTTTCCTCGTCATTTCTTTTTAATACAAGAATCATATCCGGAATGGTATCAAGGTTAAGATCACCTGTGGCAGTGTCAAGCACAAGGTAATTTTCCGGAACAAACTTCATAAGGCTGCCGGATAAACCCTGTACAGTTTCTTTATATGGTACATGAGAGAAACCTGATGGTAGTGTTGTGGAATCAACTGCCGCTTCTTCTGTTACTACAACTTCTTCAGTCTGGTCTTTTGATGATTGTTTGCAGGAGAAACAGAATACTATAAAAAAAAGAGGGAGAATTAATAATTTACTGTTCATTGGTGTATAAATATTCAGTGTTCAGATACTTTATTACGATGCGGTTTCAGCTTATAAAAAAACAAGGTTAAAAGTCCAAGCAGTAAAATTATCACTGCATACTTTAAAAGTAGTTCTTTTCTGAAGGATGTTGAAATAATATATTCACGCTCCATTGCAATCAATTCCCATAAAATCAAGGTATAAATTTTATACGCACTAAAAAAAATGACTGCGCCAAATAAGAAGATCCAGACCATCTTATTATTAAATACAATCTGAAAAAGCATTAGAATTAAAGGTATGTAAATGATATACCAATTCTTGATACCAAGAAATGCTACCGAATTCCAGCAACAAAAAATATCATTACGCCACAAATACAACCATAATAAAACTATGGTGGCATAGTAACACCTTTGAAAAATATCAGAAAATATCCGATCTGATAGCACGGAATTTTAATTCAGTTAGATTGTACGAAAAGGAATCAGATTGCTTCGGCATTACATATAGAATCATTAAATAAATAATTCAACACAATTCCTCTTTCAACCTTTATCACTTGCCCCGCAAAGACGGTTAATTTTATCGCCCACTCCTCATTCATCATTCACCATTTATCATTTATCATTTATCATTTATCGCCTTCTTTATCCCTTCCAGGCTCTCTCCCAATACCGACACCTGCGCCAATAGCTTCGCCATATGATCCTGACCGTCCATGCCGCGGAATTTCTGGTTCTTGCGGAAGGTGGTTTTGATCTCTTCCCATCTCTCTTTCTCTTTTTCAGTCATCCAGCCTGCGATCTCTTTAAACTTTAAAAGATTCGCCTCAGCACCGGTAGTTAATGTTTGCGATTCGTTTTGATAATGACCAAGGATAAGATTTTTTAATTCTTCATCGTTCATCAGCGGAACCACTTTCTCCGCCATTTTATTCATATTACGATAAGAACCCTGCAACTTAAATGGAGGCTCTGTCCTGAACTCGTCTGATTGAGATGCTGATCTTATGTACTCAAGATTTACTTTCAGTACCAGTTCTCTTATGGCGTTAAGCTTCTTCAAAACTGATACCACTTCGTTGCTTTCTTCTGCAGAATAGGCACCTTCAAAATCAAGTCCCGTCTTATCTCCAGTTTCCACCAAAGAAAGGTATGAATGAACATCTTTAAGACTCTTATTAGAAACTCTTGATGTTACCGGATTAGAGGTAAGTGTATTTTCAATGTAGCTTAACTTAAATACATTGTCCTTGCCGCCAATGATATCACCGAGATTATAGGTATCTGCTCTGTTGGCAAGCATGTCCGGAATTTTAAACTTCTCTCCGCTTTCTGTATACGGATTACCGGCCATTACCACACATACCTTCTTGCCTCTGAAATCATAGGTTTTACTTTTTCCTTTATAAACACCTTCAATTTTTCTCTGTCCGTCACAAAGGGAAATAAACTTCTGCAAAAATTCTGCGTTGCAATGTTGGATATCGTCAATGTATATCATTACATTGTCTCCCATTTCAAAAGAGAGATTCAGCTTCTCCAACTCTTCTCTCGCTCCTGCATTGGTCGCCTCGGCCGGATCCAGCGATGTTACTTTATGACCTAAAGCAGGACCATTGATTTTCATAAATATTAATCCTAGTCTGCTCGCCACATATTCCATCAATGTAGTCTTACCATAACCCGGAGGTGATATAAGCAGGAGCATACCCATTTGGTCTGTTCTCTTATTTTCTCCAACCACACCTATCTGTTTGGCCAGGTTCGCACCTATCAAAGGAAGATAAACTTCGTCAATCAGTTTGTTTCTGACAAAAGAGGAAAGCACCTTGGATTTAAACTCATCCAGTCTTAACTGTTGTTTATATGCATCTATTAACTGAATTTTCAGGTGCTGATACTTTTCAAAAGCCGAAGCATGCTGATTGATATATAATGACAACTTATTGATGAAGCTGTTATAGTCCAGCAAATACTTTCCCTTTTCAATAAGTGCATGTTCTCCGCTCAGGCCTTGTAACTCTACAGATGTTTCTGTACGAATAACTTCTCCCTGAGAATCTTCAAAGAGCAGCATAAGTGCTGTTTCTTTAAAAACTGAATTATCTGCTGCTAAACCTTCGCTGCTGCAGAAAGCCCTTATCCACTTCACTGCTGCCGATAATGTATTGGATGCATCGTTTTCAAATTTCTTTATCGACTCCTGAAACAGATCTCCATATTTATTCTTCTTCAGATAGGTGTTGAAGCTGTTATACAAATTGTGGGCAGGAAGGCTGGAAATAAATTTGTCACCACGCAGCAATTCCATAAACAGGTATTCTGCGGCCTGGTGTGCAAGTTCATTATTAAACTGACCTGTTGCATCGTTGTATGCCATAATAGACAACTCTACCTCATTTACCAGATCATCAAAGTCTCTTGCATCGGGGAATACTTTCAATATAAGTGAAAGTCCTTTGATTTTATTCTGAAGCAAGGTTCTTTGCTGCTCCTCTATCCCTGTATGATACCAGAACCTTGCACAGGCTCTTGCCTCTGAATTGTAAGTAAGCAGATCTATGCTTCTGTACAGTTTCATCAGCGCTTTCAAAATTATTAGCGCATCTCTGTCACTCACACCTTTAAGGTAACCTTCTGCATAACGGGTAGACATAAACTTCTGGATAAACTCCAGCAACTCATTTTCACTCATCAGCTCAAGATTTTCACTGATATTTTTATTGATATAGGATTGGAAAATAACGTAAGCCAGATATTCTCCTTTATAAATATCTCTGTTTTCAGAAACTATAATCTGATTCCAGAAGGGCTTAGTCTGAATGAATGATTCGTCACTTATCCTTTCGAAAAATCCTGTACCGGTAATATGGTAAAACATTTCATTATCTCTGTTTACCATAGTAAGGTCTATAGGTTGTGTATTTACTGAGAAATGAAACTTACCGAATTTAATTACATTACCTCCTTCTGTGAACAGCTCCTGTTTATCTTTCAGCTGCCTGAGTGCATCTTCCTTTGCTGACTTTAATCTTCCCTGTATATCATCTGCCTTTACCGTATCCTTCAGTTCTTGTAGCTGCTTCACTATATCTCTCAGCTTATCGAGCATGAGATCAGAAGCGAAATAGCCATTGATGTCGGAAGCAGTTTTAAAGTTGTTCAAACGGTTTTTTACGCCGCTCAAAATTCTTTCTGCAGCGGACATAAGTGAGTTTGCTTTCCTGTTATTCTGCTCTACAAGCTGAAGTTTTCTGTTTTCAAAAGCTTCATATACCTCTTCTCTCTTTTCCGTTAGAGTAGTAATGAACTGATCGAAATCAGCAAACTTACCCTCAAGCTCCTCGATCTGTATCATTACCTTTGAAAGGTATTCATCACATTTCTCTGGCTGATCTGATATATCCAGGTAATTGACAATAGACTGATCTATCAGCTTGATCTGGGCATGAAACTCAGCCAAACTTTCGGATTTTTTTAGTTCAAGCTTTTTATTTCTGATCCCTGCCTTCAATTGATTAACTTCTGCAAAAACCAATGAGATGTTGTCAATAATTTTTGTAGTCTGTGTAGCATCTTCTATTTTTAGGTTGCTGACAATTTCAATCAGCATTTCCAGTTGTTTCGCAGCATTCCCTATTTCTTCCTCTACTTTTGTAGCCTCAGTTACCTTGGAAGCTTTTTCAATATCTGCCTTGAGCTGGATTGTTCTTTCTTTATAGGGCAGCAGGGATTTTTCCTGTAGAAGGAACTGTACACATGAACGGGAAAGTTTGTCTGTCTGCTCAGCTACCTGAGCTTCCATGTGCTTTACCTGCTCAACATCAACATACCTTAGCTCTTTCAAACCAATTATTTCTCCTCTGAGTTGACGTAGGTCTGAAAGGGCTTTAACATAAGTATTGATATCCTGAAACTTCTCCCTCTTGATGAACGCCTGTACTTCATTTACTTTTTCATTGCAGGCTTTTACCTGTTGCAGGGTATTCTTCTTAATCCTTACGACTTTCTCAAACTCCTCTATCGTTGCCGATGCAGTATTCCGGATATCAGTTAAAGGAATAGCCAGATTGCAGGCATCTTCCTCTCTGATCCAGAAATAACTGTCGAGTACATCATTGCTTCTGTTTACAATATCGAGATAAAGATTTTCATAACTTTCGTCGTCTTTCCTGATTAAGTTAAGAAGCTCTGTACACTCGGACATAGCACGCACGATGTTTTTGTTACCGATCTTAAACAAATAAGAATCAGGAACAGATGCAGGCACGTAATCCTGAGAAGTAAATGCGGTCTGCCATATCTGAATGACATGGTGTTTGGAAGCTTCATCTTCCGTTAAAAAATAAATCAGCTCACCGTTTTTGAACAATGAATACCCGTTGCATACAATCAGGTTTTCTACCTTCTGTTGGATAATATTATATGGTAGCAGAATGTAAGCTCCATTGTCGCTATGATAAAAAACATATAGATGATCTTCTCCGTTAGGGGATGAAATACGTTTTTCAAATTTCAACCCCTGTAATTCATTTTCAAAAAGCTTATACTCTCCTGTCTGCAAATAATAACCTTTTGAAAATATCAACCCTTGTGCATCAGGTAACAAAACACAGGAATCTTTTATAGCATCAATCCGCTGTGCTTTCTTTATTTTGTGATTGTAAACGATGTACCTGAAATTATCTTCCTTAAAGGGTCGAATCTTAAGAAGTATAATGTTACCCAGGTCTGCATAATACATTTCAGCATCATCCAGCCTTTGATCTTTATCTTCTACCGGTTCGGAATAAATACCCTCCCCTGTATCGGTGTTGTCTTCTACTTTAATGGTAAGATCACCGCCAACTGTCTCGATAAAAACTTTATCCAGAACAGAAATATGAGGATGCTTTCCTTTTCTGTGATAATCTCTGGAAGTTCTCAACCATTCAAACTCGAACTGTGCAGGATATTTGAATTCACTTTCACTCCTGTTTCCTTCATATTTCAAGGAGGAACCCTGAATAAGCCACTTGAAAGTTTTGAAGTCATTAGGATTTTTCCCTATTCTGAAAACCATGTGAAGGTAGGGGCCAATCACAGCGAACTTTTCAAAATATGTGTTCTTGTAATACTTATAAAGCTCTCTGAAGTCCAGCTCGAACTGATCGATCTTAATCAGATCAAGTCCGGCAGCATGAAAAGATAGGTTGTTGAACTCATAGATACTGAATACATCGCTTAGGACTGTTTCTGATCTCAGTCCAATGTGTACGTTGTAACCAAAAAGCAGGTATTGCCCCAAAGCAATCATATCTCTGGGGACGCAGTTATTTTCAGTGGTAATGCGGTCGGTAGCTATAAGTTTGGTTTCAATAGCGCCGAATACATTTTTCCGCTCTTCATTCAGCTTGTTGAGTCTCTCTGTAAGTTCGCTGCTTGCCTTCTCCAGTCTGCTTTTCAGAATCTCATAAGTACCGGCATCAAGCTGATTTTTTTGACTTTCTTTATGGTCACGGCTTTTGTTTTCAGCCATAATAATTTAAAATTAAGTGTTGAAAAAAGGATTTCACGCAAAGATTAGCAAAGGGAACGCAAAGACCGCAAAGGTTTTATAGGATTTAAAACAGTTTACCTATGCTTTGCGTTCTTTGCGAATCTTTGCCGTCCTTTGCGTGAATATTAATCCTTTAAGTTTTTAAACTTTAATCCAAGGCTGCTCACTGTCTGATCTGCAATACCTGCTGCCTTTACGTCTTTCAATAAAGTGTCAAGTGTGCTCTTCAAAGCATTATCGACTGTTTGTGAACTTAATCTCAACAGCAACGCAGATATGCTCAGATTTTTGATGTCAGCGCTGCTGATGCCATGGCTGGCAAGTATATTCTGAATTCTTTCGATTACATTTTCAGATCCGTCACCAAGCAATGAATCTTTGATGCCGGTAAATACTTTGCTGTTGTCCACCATTCTGTCCATTGCTTTTCCTTTAGTAACAGACCCGACAATCTTGTCAAAGAAGGTAGTCTCACCGCCAACGATATCGATCTTAGCAGACTTCAATGCTTCAGACACAACTTTGGCTTGTGCTTCTGCAATATCTTTCTGGATATGAATTTCCGCCAATTCGATAGCTTTTTCTTTCTCCAGCTTAAGTTTGAACTCTTCGTGGTCTTTACCAACTCCGTCAAGTTTCTTCATAGCTGCAGCCTTCTGCTCTATACCCTGAGCTTCCACTTCAAGTTTTTTGTTAAGTACTGTAGCTTCCACGATGCCTTTTTTCTCATCTGCAACAGCTTTTGCTTCTATACCTTTTGCTTCCGCCATGGCTTTTTTCTCCATCACTACGGCTTCTGTCGTTCCCTGTTTCTCTAATGCTTTAGCTTTAGCTTCGATCACCGTAGCCTCAGCAACTCCTTTTGAAGACTCTTCAAGTACTACCACTTCCACTATAGTCTTTCTGGCATCTGCCTGCATCTCTGCAGCTTTTTGTTCTGCTTCCGCTTCGATCAGTTTCTGCTGCGCTTTGAGTTCTGCAGATGACTTCATTGCTTCAGCGAGTTTAATTTCTTTGATTTTCTTCTCTTCTGCCTCAGTAGTTGCCACAGTAAGTGCCACCTCTTTGGTTCTGTGAGCTTCAGCAAAAGTTTTGGTGTCTTTGATTTTTTCTTCTTCTTCTACTACTGATTTCTGCAATGCCACTCTTTCTCTTATCACATCCTGAATGTTCTTTTTCTCCTCTTCCACTGCTTTTTCTTTCTCTATCTGAGCAAGCGCCACTACTCTTTCTTTCTCGTTTGCCTCAAGTAGTTTATCTTTTTCTACCCTTTGTGTTTCCACAGCCTCTGTTCTTTCTTTGCTCTTTGAAGCCACGATGATCTGGCGAAGTTTGTTTTCTTCGGCTATCTGAGTTTCCTCTTCTGCCTTGATTCTGGCTATATCCGCTTTCAATTTTTCCTCTGCAGTAACTTTTTCAGCTTCGGATCTCTCTCTTGCCTTGATGATGGCTACTTCTCTTGCCTGCTTCTCTTCGGTTTCGGTCAACTGTTTGTTCAACTCAAGGATAGCTTCTTTCGCTTCTACGTCCTGCTTCTTAATTACCTTTTCTTCATTTCTTCTGATTTCGTTAGCAAGGATTTTTTGCTGAGCAGTCATCTCGGTAATTTTCTTAATACCTTGTGAGTCAAGAATGTTATCTACTTTAAGGAATTCAAGAGGAGTCTGCTCCAGATAATCTATAGCGCAGTCGTCAAGGATGTAACCGTTAAGGTCAGTTCCGATGATGTCAAGTATTTCCTGCTTGAATTTGTCACGGTCTGAATAAAGATCAATGAATTCAAATCTTCTTCCGACAGTTTTCAAAGCTTCGGAAAACTTTGCATCGAAGATGGTGACAAGCGTATCTCTGTTAGATGCTCTTTCGCAACCTATGGTCTGAGCTACTTTTACAACGTCTTCTACTGATTTGTTTACTCTCACGAAAAAGGCAACTTCTATATCAGCACGGATGTTGTCTTTACAAATCAATCCATCTTTGCCGATTCTTTTTATCTGAAGAGACTTCAATGATATATCCATGATCTCCATTTTGTGGAGCACAGGTATAACAAACATAGCAGAGAAAGTTACTTTCGTACCTCCGGCACCGGTTCTTACTATAGCTTTTCCCTGTGGAACTTTATTGTACCACTTGATCGCAAGTACAAATACTATAAAAACGAAGAATAAAGAGCCGACAATAACGGTCAGCATTAAATTTTCCAGAAACATAAAACAGAATATTAAATGGTTAAAAGTGTATGAAAATTAATTATTGGAATCGTAGGGTTCTGCAAGGTAGTAGCCTTTCGCAGGGAAGAACTCTATAAGAAGAGCTGACTGTCCTTTCTTTAAAATTTTTCCTTCAGAGGTTTTTACATGCACCAGGATAGAGTCACCATTGCGGTTTACTTCACCCTGTCCCATCTGTTGAGCGCTTGCTTCAATGGTAAGGGTGCAAACCGAACCTGTGAAATCTGAAGTCAATTCTTCTTCAGGCTTATTCAGCATTGCATAAACTTTGCTAAGCGGAGCGGTTACAATCTTAGTCAGAATAAAACCTCCGAAGATATTTGGAATAAATATCAGCAAACCTAACAGCAAACTGCTGTTTCCCAGATAATGGTTGCAGAACATGGTACCTGTCCAGAAGAACAGGGCAAAGAAGCTGATCACGATAGTAATCGGAAGATCACCGAAGCCGACATATTTTGCTATGCCAGATTCGGAATGTGCATCCGCGTCGGTATGAACATCAGCATCGCCAAACATTTCAAGGTCGAAAAGACCAAGAAGATTGACAATCCAATAGAGCAATACCAATGCAAGTAATGCAGTTGCCGGCAGATTAGGAGCCTTAATGGCTTCCTCAAATATTTCAATCATTGTTTAAGAATATAAAAGTTTAAAAAATGGATATGATGAGTATCCAGACTACTCCGTTGATTGCAGATTTATCTCGAATTAAAAATAATTGCCGGCGGAGGAATCATAGTAAAAATAGCTTTTTTTACTTAATTCCCCAATGATGAAGAAAAGTAACCACTTCGGAAATAAAAAATATTTTATCCAGACTGGTGGACAAAAAGTGGATAAAGTGTGGATAACAAAATGTCTGAACCAGGACACTCAGGATTAAAGGATTAGATTTGGAATGTTGAATGTTGAATGATGAATGTTGAATGTAGGTAAAAATTAACGTCATTCCGACGCAGGAGGAATCTGTTAAATCTAATCATCGCAGATAATTTTGCGAGGCTTCGACTCCGCTCAGCCCGACGGAATATTTATCAGCAGAGCGTAGCCATTCAACATTCAACATTCAGCATTCAGCATTTATAATTCATCATTGTTTAACAAACATCCTGATCACTACTCCCGATTCATCCTTTAGCATGTACAGTCCTTTATCGAGTGATGAAATGTCAATTTCCATTCCTTCATGTACATGAACATTCATTAGCACTCTTCCGCTGAGATCTGAAATTTCCCAGTTGCTGTCATTGGCATTGGAAATAAAAATTCTGTCTGTAGCAGGATTAGGATATACTTTGAAAGTATCTATGGATTTATTTATGCCTGTAACAATAGCAGAAGTAAATTCCATGTGATGAAGGTTAACATTGCCTGTAATAATATGTACCCTGAGTATATGTTCCCCTTGTGAAAGAGAAATATTTGTAAAGTTTGTATTTGCCCATGTTTGCCAGCCTCCTGTTGCAGGAAGATTTAACTGAGGACTTACAAAATTTCCACCAATGCTTAAACGTATTGCACCGGCTGTATTAAGACCTGCATGACGAACCCTCAGGTTATACAATCCGGGCTGTGTTACATTCACCGTATATTCAAGCCACTCACCTGCAATCGTCCATCCGACGTTGTAACCACCTCCGGTTGCAGCTTCTATATCCACTGCATCGTTTCTTAATGCTCCACCTTCGTTTGCAGGAGTAGTATCATAAAAGCTTAAATTTTGTCCTCCGGTGTCATAAGTCTCAAACTGAATGGTGCCGGGAATAAGATGTGCGGATCCACCGTATGGACTGCGTGTACCTCCTGTAATGTTATTTTCGATCTTATTGATGTAGGCCACCGCACCATTGAAGGCAGCATTATAATAACTGCAATATTCGCTGGAAACATAGTTGTTAATTCTATCATGAAAGTTGTTGCAGGCAGACTCCGGACCTCCTGCAAGTCCTCCTGACAATGTATAACCAAAAGGAACAGATCCCGGATTGTTTCCTTCCTGGGTATATAAGGTCCATGCATTGGAAGACTTACCAAATGCGGCTGCATGATGAGGAGATTTGGGAAATCCTCCTCCAAGGACATTATAACCTATGAGAAAAGAAAAATTTGCAGGAGCATTCGGCCCGATACCATTATGAGTACCCAGAATAAAATCAACATTTCTTTTTGCAAAAGTATATGCCGAAGCACTTCCAGAGGACCTATGATAAAGTGCCGACAGGAAAGCTGCATTTCCGGCATCGCGCAAAGATCCCCAGTTGGTGTTATGAAAATATCCGCAAGACTGATTTGTATATGCATTAACCCTGCTTGCTACACGGTTAAGCCAAGTGGTGGTCCCTGTTATTTCATACAACTCATAAAATAAAAGATGATTCATAGTACCATAATCAAAGCCTGCACTTTGGCTTAAAGAATTGGCATAATTCGTAGCTTCAGTCAGATAAGTATTAGTGGCTGTCGCGCGATAAAGCATGGCCGCAGCTAGTCCCATCTCGTCAGCATAACCCGCATTTGCAAGCCACGAATAAAATCCATCTGTGGATCTTGCATCAGCAGTAGAGGCAGGGTTAATTTTTCCTATTGTATAATAGGAGACTGCCGCATTCAGGCAGGACTGAGCATAATTAGCATCGTAGCTTTTATATAGGATCGACATTAGTGCCAAAGCCGCGGCACTATTCCCAAATGCATTAGACCTTCCGGAAGTGGCAGAATAAACAGTACGGATATTAGATCCATTATACAAAGTCTGGCTGGAATTGGAAATAGGTTCGTTAAAGCTATTATGGTCATTGCCATCTCCTATCTGCCAGTAAATGGTGTTACCATTTACACATTTGATTAAGAAGTCTGTTTCAATCTTTACCTCATCCAATACATCAGGAATACCATTTGCCGGAGGTTTGGAATATGCCTGGGAATACTGATCGGGATACACCTCAGGAAATTTGTCCATACCATATAAGTAAACCAGTGCAGTGTACGGACCGGTAACATGGAATTTAATGTAATCACCGCAATCGTGCCAGCCTCCTGTCAGGTCCCGACCGATACTTTGTCCGTCAGTGGTATGACAGCCGTTGCTGGTTTCCGGCTGAATCCAGGATTTGGTGTTGCCACATCTTTGTGCACCTAAAAAGCGGGTGGAAAGATGTTGTGCCAACCCATAATTATGCTGTGCCTGGCTGGAAATGTACCCTAAAAGGACAATGCATGTAAAAATTAACTTCTTCATAAGCGAGAGATTTTGATTAAAACCAGATTCTGCTTTTAAGAAAAAAGACCTGGGCACAATTGCAACCTTAGGGATAAAAAACAGGCAATAAAAACTGCTGAATATATGCTAAAAATGATAAAAAATCCCATAATAATATCATTACCATTGATCAAAATCGTTGAAAATCAATTGATATTTAAGAGGGCCTTATGCGGGAAAATAACAGAGGAATATTTTTTTTCCAAAAGGAGGCTTTCAAAAATCTTTGATAACAGCAAAAATAGCACTTTTCTCCTCAGGCCGGAAGGCCCTCGTTTCCATCTCCGCGATTGAATTTTTAGCCACACGGCCTACACTGCTAAAGCCCAAAGCTAAAAACCTGTCTGCCGACAGGCAGGTAAGATCGCCACGATGGAAACTTGTATCAATGGCTGCTACAAATACCGCCTTTTCTTTCCAACCTTCCCTATGTGCTACATAACTATAATTCAATATTATAACCCAAACTGTCTCAAATGATGGTCCAAATGCATCCAGGTAAAAACACCCCATTCTTTCATACTTAGTCTGCCCAAAAGCTTGTGATTGACTTCAATAGGTTCTTTCCTTTCAGAAAACTGGTGAATAATATCAATATATAGTTTCTTCTCTCTTTCAAAGATCTTTTCATCAGTCTTATCTCCTTTATAAACCACTGACAGAGGAGCTTTAATTTTTTTCGGCACCTTAGGAAGAATATACAAAATAACTATCCGGAAAAATATCTGCCTTAAACTGCTTGGGCGGTTATCCGAAGGTGCATCAAGGCAAATTTTATTCAACCTGTTACAATGGTGAAGCATTTCCAAAGGGGTCATGCTTCCCCACAAAGGCATAGAATCATGCTTAAGTGGCTGAACCCGTGAAATGAGCTCTTTTGCAACATCTTTATCAAAAATATTTTTCTTCATAATAATTATATTCTGCTTGAATGCTCTGCAATTTAAAGTTATTTTAGTCTTGAAATGATCAAGGCATTAAATTTGCCGCATTTTTCTATAGACGGAAAGCAGCATGAGTAAAAAAAACACGAAAGAAAATCTTCCTATAAACCAATATTTAATTCAAAGTGGAAACCTGGCTGGGAGATTTAAAGAATATGAGTCGTTAGTAGAAGGAATAGAAATTAAAAAAAGCGCTGGCCTGCTGATGCAAGACAGTGCTTTCCTAAGTTTTACTGAGCTATTTCCAGGCATTGTAGCACTGGCAGATTTTGCAAAGGGCGAATACCTTTACATTAAAAACATGGAAGCCATACTTGGCTATTCCAGCCAGGATTTTTTTGATAAGGGCATTAGCTTCACATTGACCTTGTTTCCTCCGGAACATAATGAAGTCATCATCAATCAGATTTTCCCGACAATGTTTTCAATCATTCAGGAAGAAGCAGCCAAAGGTAAGGTGGAAGGTTTCAGAATCTCTTATCCTACAAGAATGATCATGAAATCAGGAAAGACTTCATGGTTTTTGCATCAGATCAACATTCTTCAAAGCTATCCCGACGGGAAGCATCTTGCCTTAAAACTACTTTCCGAAATAGAGCATGTGAAGAAAGACGAGAGCATCACCCTTTCGATAAGCAAGAAAGACAACAAAGGAATTTACTTTCCTTTTTTCACCAAAACATTTATTCCGGGCCAACAAAAAGAAGAACTTTCCAATCGTGAACTGGAAGTACTGTCATTGCTTAGCCAGGGGAAATCCAGCAAGGAAATTGCCGATATGCTTTTCTTAAGTGAACATACGGTTTATAACCATAGAAAAAATATGCTGAAAAAATTAAAGGTCAACAGAACCGCTGACCTTGTGTCAAAAGCATTTACCAATGGATTGATATAAGTATTCCTTACATTCAAATGAATTTTTCAAATTGTGCCAATAAAGGAATTTTATTGGCGCTGACATTTTTACTTATCATATTCACATCTAATGCACAGAGCGACAGCAGCAGATCTGAACTTTCATTTGATTTTGGAATTACCAGAGGAAGAAACCTAAACTTGTGGCCTGTTTTGAAAAAATACAAGGACCATGAAAAGAAGGAGCTTCAGATTTTATACCCTATTTACTCTAAAGTAAAATATTTCGACCTACATATAAAACACAGTCATCTTCTACCTTTGTTTATTGCGGACAGCTCCGCACAGGGTACTGAAAAAAGGTATATCACTTTCTTTTATCCAACTCTTTTTCATTACCAAAAACAGACCATCAGGGAAGAAACAATAAAGTCAGCAAAATTTCTGGAGCTGGCGCCTAATATTTCAATGTTAGGAATAAGCAGATCTCCAAAAGGACTATTTGTAGAGAACAATTTATTCTTTTTTATATGGCACAAAAGAGACGAGCTTAACCAAAAATCAAGACTTATTGCTTTCCCGCTTTACTGGCACTTTTCGACAGCTACTGATACAAGTCATCTTTTGCTTCCATTTTTTTATAAGAAGAAAAGTAAAGATCTGGAAAAATTTAATTTACTGGGAGTCTACAATTATCACCGTAGCAAATATAAAAAAAATCATACCGTCTTTCCTGTATGGTGGAGCAGAGAAGAATATTATGGAAGAGACACCACAAGCAAAAAGATAATATTTCCTGTATACTGGCAGATGAACAGTAAAATCAGGAGCCATTATGTATTTTTCCCTCTCTTTTATAACTTTAATTATGCACATTATAAGACAACCACAGTAATTCCATTATTTTCTAAAGGCATTTCTCCTGACGAAAGCCAAAGTCATTTTGGATTCCTTAACTACTGGAAAATAAAAAACAAAAACAAAGAAACTAAATTGCTGATTCCGGTGGGATGGAACACCAAAGAAATGTATTCTAATGACACGATCAGCAAAACAACCTTTCTTTTTATGTTCTGGTCAATACGGAGCACCAATAAAAAAGAAGACATTTTCCCGCCATTTTTCTATCGCTATCAAAATTCTTACTATCGCACCTTTTCATTCTTCCCATTCATATCATACGGAAAACAAACCGGTACTGACAACAAGTACCTTTCAGTAACACCGTTCTACTGGAAAATAAGAAATGCACATAGCCATAAAGATATATTGATACCCCTGGCCTGGAAAACCTACCGGTATACAGATAAAGGGATGATTGAAAAAACAACATTATTTCCAATTTACTGGAGAACCAAAAGTAAAGAAACAAATAATACTATATTGTTTCCTTTAGTTTTCAAAACCGACAACAAGCATTACAGTTCATTAACTATCTGGCCAGTCTACTCCAAAGGTATTTCGAAAGACTCCATCATCAGCCATTCAGGTTTTCTCACCTGGTTCAAGGTGCAGTCACCCCAGGGGACAACTTCTTTTATAGTACCGCTTGGCTGGAAAACAAAAACATTTCAGAAAGATGACACCTTAACCAGATTTACTGCATTCCCTTTGTACTGGAGCGCAAAGAGTAAAGTAAAAAATAACAAAACCTTATTTCCTCTATTATACTACCGGCACAACGACAAACGTACAGCTATTACATTTTGGCCGGTATTTACATATGTAAAAAGAGCTGATTCTTTGAGAACACTTCTTTCGGTGACACCTTTTTATTGGAGGGTAAGAGAAAAATATTATAAAAAAGATCTTTTGATTCCTCTGGCTTGGAAAGTTAAACATTATCTCGACCATGACACGGTTCATATTTCCTGCGCTATTCCTCTATTCTATAGCAAGCGAAATAAAAATACAGGAACAAAAGTGATTTTTCCTTTTTACTACAGCTATCACAACCCTGAATACAAAACTTCAGGTATATTTCCATTATTCTCTAACGGAAGCTCAGCTGATAATAAGATGGCTCACCTTGCCTTTTTTAATTATTTCAGGTACCGTACACCAAACACCCATATTAAAGTTTTATTTCCACTGGGATGGGTAAAAGAAAGATATTATAAAAATGACACCGCAAGAGTTGCAACATTATTTCCGATATATTGGTCAGCTAAAAGTAAAGAAACGAAGCAAAAATATCTCCTACCATTCATTTATACCACACAAAACAAGGGCTACAGATCCTTCACATTTTTCCCGCTTGCATCCTTTGGCAAATCTGCAGACAGCACAAGTGCTTCTCACCTTACCATAACACCACTATTCTGGAAAACAAATAATAAACAGGAAAGCAGAACCATTTTATTTCCGCTTGTATGGCACAGAAAGGAATATTTCCGAAATGACACACTTGTATATACCAGAATTATTCCCTTTTATTTTTCTACATGCACCAACAACAAACAGAACAAAACAATTTTCCCTATTATTTACAGCATCAACAACAAGAGATACAAATCATTTACATTCTTTCCCTTACTCTCACACGGACACTCCAAGGATAGCTTAAAAACAAGATCACATGTTATGATTACCCCATTGACAGGAAGATTTAATTCTAAGGATAAATCCACCACCTTTTTATTTCCTTTGATAACCCACAAAAGGCAGGGTGACGAAAACAGATTGTCAATCCTTCAGATTTTGTTCAGGTACTCTTCCGGAAATTCCGGAACAAGAGCATCATTACTATTTCCATTATGCGAATACAGAAAAGAAAACTCTAAACGAAGTTTCAGAATGGCTCCCGTTTTATGGTATGCTAAAACGGACACAAGCCTTATGACTTCCATACAGCCTTTATACTATAGCTATCACAGCGAAACAAGAAATAGTTTCATTTTAGGTTGGTATCTCTATAAATATGAAAAAGTGAAAGAGGAATCTACTGCACATCATTTTCTGTGGAGATTCTTCTACAGGAAAAAATGGAACAATGGAGATTTTGAAACCAGATTCCTGCATATCGTTTATGCTAACGTAAAAAGAAAGGGAAAGCGTGAAAAAAGCATAATACCTATATACAGGAATGTGCGATACCCCGATGGCGACAGAAATGTTTCAGTTTTCTTTAATTTCTACAGCTACTTCAGACAGTACAAAAAAGAGATCAACGATTCGTATGAAGAGGAGCGTATATTCTGGTTTATACGTCTGCGATCTAACTATGCAAGACTAAAAAGTGAAGGGAAAGATAAATATTTCAGAAGGAAATAAAGAGGGAAAATAAAAAAGCTATCTCTATTCTACATGGCGCAAAATGAAGATAGCCCAAACTTTAGCTGTTTTATTGATTCTCCAGTCTCTTTGCTTCAGCAAGCTTAGCTTTTAGCTGAGCAAGAGAGTCTGTTACTGCAGGATGCACCATACTGCCTTCAAGCGCTTTATTGATTTGCTCATCAATTGATTTATTGTTATCAGCAATGGATGCATAAGACTCAGCAAGTGCTTCTTCCTGTCTTATTTTATCCTTCATTTTCTCCAACATTCTCAAAGTATTGTTAGCATCAAGTCCAGCAAGCTTCTGATTGAAATCTTTGGTACTACGAGCCACTTTCACTCTTGCTTTCAGCGATCCCAATTCGCTCTCGTAACCTTCGATTTTAGATTTAAGCATTTTGTTGTTACTATCAATTTTAGAAGCCATTTCATTGTATTGTCTGGTTGATAATTGCAGTGACTGTACATGCTGCTCAGTAGTATGCTTTTTCATGAGTGCTTCAGCAGCTAGTCTGTCAGCCTCTGTAGCTTCAAGATTCCCTGCTTGTGCCTTCTGTAAAAGCAGCAGGGCTTTATGCTCATATTCCCCGGCAATTTTCAATTTCTCCTTTTGCTCATTTTCTGCTTTTATTGCCAGAGCTTTAATTTCGGCAAGACTCTTCAATCCCTTGTTAAGATCTTCTCTCAGATCTCTTATACCCTGCTCAATCATATTGATCGGGTTTTCAAGTTTGTCAAGTGCAGCATGAGCTTCTGCTTCACCAATTTTGAATAATCTTCTGAACCAGTTAAACATATAGGTAAATTTATTTGTAAAAATTCTTTAATCTAATTTCGGGTATTTTCCTTAAAATCAGGAATTTTTTATGAAGTTTTTTTGAAAAAATACACAAAAATGTCTTTAACACCTTAACACTCTAAATCCTACCCCTTCCCAAACTTCCTCTCAAAATAACTGTAGGCCTCGTTGAGTCTGCCGGTTATCAATTCAGCAGTTTTGCGGCTTTCCTCATTGTAATTATGGAGGTCAGGATGGTATTTTTTCATTAGCGATTTATAAGCAGCTTTAATTTGGTCAAAATTAGCACCGGGTGCCAATTCAAGATTGGCGTAATACTCTGCTTCCTTTTTATTTTCAGGGTTCTGATAAAGATTCTTATTCATAGGATCAGCCTGTTTTTGCTCAGTATGAAAAAATTCTTCAGCCGGTTCAACAGGCTTAGCTCCCGAAGATGACCCGGCATTAACATTTGCTTTTAAAATATTTAAAAATCTTTTTAAAGGCATAAAAAAACAAAACACAAATAACAAAATCCAAACAACAATGGATGTGAAATTCGAAATAATTCTTAATTCTTAATTACTCCTCTTCCCCTTCCCCCTTATGAATCTCCGCTGCCAGATAATATGCTCCTTCTAACACTACGTCTGCACCAGGATTTAGTTCTGTCATTGGAATCACTTCTGTATAACCACCATCGGAAACACCAACATTCACCTGAACCATTCTGAAATTGTTTTTACCGGTGTCAGATTTTTCTTTCACAAAAATGTATTTTGCATCACCATCTGAAATAATTGCCTTATCGGACAAAGAATTCACCTCCTCATTTCCGGTATAAACCTTTGCTCTCACATATCTTCCAGGCAATAGTTTGCTGTTTTTATTATTCTTTAACTCTCCATGAACTTCAATAGACTTGGTAGTAAGGTTCAAAGACTTTCCTACATTAAAAACTTCTGCTTCAAACCAGCTTTCATCCTCTTCACTTAAAGCAAATAAAATTTTCTGATCTTCCTTTATCTTGTCTATATCTTTTTCGAACACATTTAGCACAACGTGGATATGACTTACATCTACAATGGAAAACATTTCCTGAGAAGGATTAATATACCCACCGGTTGAAACCGATACCGTATTGATATAGCCATGTATAGGAGCTAAAACAGGAATGGAATTAACCACATTACCTTTAGCTACAGACAGAGGATTAATATTGATCAACTGCAGTCTTTTTTCAAGAGCATTTACAAGAGCTTTTTGTGAAAGATAATCTGATTCGGCCTGCTGAAATTTTTTCCCTGCTGACACATTTTCTTCATGAAGCTCCTTCTGTCTAAAATAATCTTTTTCCATAAAGGAAAAGGATGCCAATGCTTTTAAATATTCCTGCTGCAGTTGTATAATTTCTGGATGCTCAATCACTGCCAGCAACTCGCCTTCTTTTACAAACTCACCGGGAATCACCTGGATATTCTTCACCATTCCTCCTACAAAACTGCTAACACTAGCCATCATCTGAGGAGGCAATTCAAGTCTGCCGTTGCATAGCACAACCGAACTTAAATTACGTTTTTCAAATTTGCCCGTCACAATTCCTGCCTGTTTTATTTGTTCATCTGAAAGCGTGACAATGTCAGAAACTTCTTCAGTCTCTTCAGAAGCATTGGTCTCTGTCACTTTTGTCTGGCAGGCAAAAGTAAGCAGACAACAAACAAAAATTACAGCATTATTTATCTTCATATTAATTTCCTCCCAAAAGGTAGTCAAGATTAATTTTAACCTGGTTAAACTGATTAATTGTATTAAGATAGTTCCGCCTGATCTGCATGGCCTCTGTCAGGCTCTGAATGTATTCCAGATATCCGCTCTCGCCGGATCTGTACCCCTTTTCTGCAAACTGAATCAAAGAGGCTGACTGTGGCAGGGCTCTGCTGATATAATATTCCCTGCTGCGCTCCAATTTTTGATATTCTCTTTTCAGACGCTCTGCTTCTGTTTCCAGAAGCAATTTCTGATTTTGAAAATTGTATTGGGCTACCTGCTCATTCAATTCCGATGCTTTAATTTTCGCCCTTGCCGGTTTCATCCATAATGGTATACCTATACCTCCGAAAACATAATGAAACCTGTCGCTCCTGCCATAAAACCTTTCAGGCTGTTCAGCATGTTGACGATAAAACCCTATCAAGGTATGAGAAGTAACACCAAAATTTATTTCCGGAAAAAATGCGGAGCGGAATAGTTTTGTTTGTAATTTTGCTACCTCTACCTGCTGCCTTCCGGAAATAAGAATAGGATTTGCCTCAAGATTACCTTGCCCTGAAAATACAGGACTGTACTCAACAGAACTACCTGAACAGATAACATCTTCTGAAATATTCAGCAGCTTACCTAACTGCTTTCTTAAAATGTCAGCATCGGCCTGAGCCTGAAATAAAGCGTTCTGCACTTCCATAAGCCTGCTGTCGGCAGTGAGTTTTTCCAAATAATTTGATTCTCCGGTACGGTATCTCAGATCTGCACTGCGTGAAAAATTCTTGTAAATACTATCCTGATACCGGAAGAGTTTAATCATTTCTTCAGCCACCAGACATTGATAAAAGATAATCCTCACTTCACGCTGTAGCTGATTTTTTGAAACCGACAATCGCAACTCAGCACTTTTGATCAATTGATCAGACAGCTGAACATTTCTGGCATAAGATAAGGGAGATCCGAAATTCTGGCTTATGGAAAATGAATTATCAACTTCAAAACTATTGTAATTACCATAGACAAAGCTAAGATTGGTAGTTGGAAGTTCAACAGCAGATCTTCTCAATACTCTATGCCTTTCACTTTCCAGAGACACAGCTCTGATGTTAGGGTTATTTTCCAGTGCAATGTTTACAGCTTCCTCTACATTAAGAGTTCTTGGTTGCTGTGCATAAGAAATCACCGGTAATAATAATGGCAATAAAAATACTCCGGCTTTACCTAATGAAATATTTCCTGTATTTCCTGATCTGTTTTTTTCAGAATAACTATAAAGGACAGGCAATACAAGCAAAGTAAGAATGGTAGATGTCACCAGTCCCCCGATAACTACAGTTGCCAATGGCTTTTGCACCTCGGCGCCTGCGCTACCTGAAAGTGCCATAGGAAGAAAACCGAGAGAAGCAACTGCAGCAGTCATAATGACAGGACGCAACCTTTCTTTTGTTCCTTCAAAAATTCTATCCGTAACATCAGACATGCCATCCTTTTCCAGTTGATTGAAGCAGGATATTAATACAATCCCATTAAGTACAGCCACACCAAACAAAGCTATAAAGCCAATTCCGGCAGAAATACTGAAAGGCATATCGCGGAGATAAAGTGCAAAAATACCACCTACTGCAGCAAAAGGAATTGCAGTAAAAATCATAATGGTTTGCTTCACTGAACCAAAAGTAAAATAAAGCAACATAAAAATTAATGCCAGCGCTACCGGAACAGCTACAGCCAAACGGTTTTTTGCTTCCAGCAGATTTTCAAATTGCCCGCCATAAGTTACATAATACCCGGGCTTTAGTTTAAGCTTAGAATCCAGCGTTTCTTGTATTTCATTTACCAATGATTCAACATCTCGATTCCTGACATTGATACCTATTGTAATTCTTCTTTTGGCATCTTCTCTGGAAATCTGCATCGGACCTTTTTCATAATTTATCTCAGCCACCTCTGTTATCGGAATCTGCTGTCCGTTGGCAATTGGAATATAAAGACTTTTTACATCTGAAATATTTTCCCGCAAACTTTCTTTTAATCTCACCACCAGCTCAAATCTTTTTTCCCCGTCAAATACCAAACCTGCTACCTCTCCTGCAAAAGCAGTTCTGACAATACTGTTTACATCATTTATATTTAAGCCATACCTGGCAAGATTTTCTCTTTTAAATTTAACCACTATCTGTGGCAGGCCTGTAACTTTCTCTACATATATATCACCAACACCTTGTTTTTTACTTATAAGATCAGCGGCTTTTTGAGCCTTGGAAGAAAGCTCATCAAGATCCTCACCGAATATCTTCACTGCTATATCCTGTCTTACACCAGTCATCAGTTCATTAAAACGCATCTGGATAGGTTGCTGAAATCCGAATTCCACACCAGGTATAACGGAAAGCGCATCATTCATTTTTTCTGCCAGCTCTTCCCTGCCGGAGGCACTTACCCACTCACTTTTATCTTTTAAGATTACCATGAGATCGCAAGCCTCTATTGGCATAGGATCGGTAGGAATTTCTGCAGTACCGATCTTACCGATAACCTGTTTTACTTCAGGAAAATTTTTCAATAAAATATCTGCTGCTTTCTGCGATGTCTCAATAGTTTGAGACAAGGAACTTCCTGAAAGCAATCTTGTCTCTACGGCAAAATCACCTTCTTCAAGCGTCGGAAGAAATTCTCCTCCCAAACCGGAAAAGGTAAATAAAGAAATAAAAGTAAGAGCTATCGCAGTTCCTACAACAGTTTTCTTATGCTTCAGTGATTTAACCAAAAGTGGATTATAAATTTTTTGACAAAAGTTTATTATCCTATCAGAAATAGACGTTTGAGTTACATTTCCACCTTTTAATACCAAAGCAGACATCATTGGCACATAAGTAAGAGAAAGAATAAATGCACCCAAAATGGCAAACGATACTGTTTGCGCCATAGGAGTAAACATCTTTCCTTCTATACCGGAAAGCGTTAGTATAGGAAGATAAACAATCAATATTATAATTTCCCCGAATGCTGCAGACTTTCGGATCTTCACTGCTGCCCCAAGCACTTCTTCGTCCAGTTCCTGCTGGCTTATTTCGGCAGTTCTATTGATTTTACTTATGCGGTGCACTATTGATTCTACAATTATCACAGCACCATCTACAATAATTCCGAAATCAATTGCTCCAAGGCTCATCAGATTTCCTGAAATTCCAAATACATTCATCATTGCTATGGCAAACAACATGGAAAGCGGAATTACCGAAGCGACTACAAGCCCAGCCCGGAAATTACCCAACAGTAATACCAGCACGAAAACAACTATCAATCCGCCTTCAATAAGATTCTTTGAAACGGTGGTGATGGTTCTGTCTACCAATTCTGATCTGTCAAGGAACGGATCTATGTAAAGTCCTTCCGGTAAAGATTTTTCAATCTTATCTATCCTTTCCTTTACATTTTTTATTACCTGACTTGAATTTTCCCCTTTAAGCATCAGCACAAGGCCACCTACCGCTTCCCCTTCATTATTTCTTGTCATGGCACCATATCTTACTGCTGATCCATATCTGATCTCTGCAACATCCCTTATCAGCAAGGGAACACCATTAACATTTTTTACCACCACAGTTTCCAGATCGCTTTTGCCTTTCACTAGCCCTACACTCCTGATAAAGTATGCATTTGGTTTTTTGTCAATGTAAGCTCCTCCTGTATTCTGATTATTTTTTTGCAAGGCTTCAAATAACTCAGGAATTGTTACTCCCATTCCTCTTAATCGTGAAGGGTCTATAGCGATTTCATATTGTCGCAGATTTCCTCCGAAAGAACTGACATCAGCTATTCCGGGAGTACCCAGTAATTGACGCTTGACTATCCAATCCTGAATAGTCCTAAGGTCCATAGTACTAAATTTGTTTTCGTAACCTTCCTTGGCTCTGATGGTATATTGATAAATTTCGCTAAGTCCGGTAGAAATTGGAGCCATTTCAGGGACACCGTAACCGGGAGGTATCTGGGTTTGGGCAGATCTTATTCTTTCGCTTACGTGCTGTCTGGCATCAAGAATATTAACATGGTCTTTGAATACTATCGTCACTACAGATAGTCCGAAACGGGAGATGGACCTCACTTCAACCACATCAGGGATAGTGGCCAGGGCTATCTCAACAGGATAGGTTATATATTTTTCAATCTCCTGCGCTGCTAATGTTGGGGCAGTAGTAATCACCTGCACCTGATTATTGGTAATATCCGGAACGGCATCTATCGGCAGCTTGCTAAGAGAATAAACTCCCCAAACAACAAGCGCCAGTACCATTATACCGGTTACCAGTTTATTCCTGATGGAAAATGCAATCAGGTCATCTATCAGTTTCATCTGCAGCGACTGTTTTATTAATGATTATGTTCTTCGTTATCGTGATGATGATCATGACCATTGTGTTCATGATCATGATCTGATTCATTGGCATGGGAACTGGTTTTATTTGGCACCCCTTCGATTTCAGAATGTCTGATAAGTCCGCCGGTATAAGAAAGGCCAGACATCCACATAAAAGTCAGCAATGATCCTGCAATGATCAGCATATTGATAGCCGTCTTTAATTTTCCCTCTGCATTAAACTTAAGTAGTCCAATCAAAGCAAGGCAAGCAACACCAAGTGAAAAAATCATTCCCAATTTCCCCATTTCCTCATGTTCTTCCAGCATAGATTCATTTACGCCGGGCAAATGTTCTACAACATGCTCAGCTTCGTCACCGGTCAGATAGACAGGAATTGCTACAATTCCGACAACAATAAATGTGATTAATCCGGCTCTTCTTAATCCTGTACTGCGCCAGATAAGACCGGATACATAGATAAAAAAGCCAAATAACATTCCAAGCAATGGAACGTGGTTAAGCATCAAATGCCAATGAGTTGAGTTCATGGAAATAAAATTTAATTAAGGTTTACAATGAAAATACAAGTATAGGAATCAAAGCTGATATCTTATAATCGGACATAATTTGTCTGACCAAACGAAGGACTGCTATTTAAGACCTCGGAAAATAAAGATAGATATCAGTATGATTATGCCTTTGGAGGCTGCCAGAAGGAATGTACAAATCCGGAATAAGACGAAGATTCGTTTTGGTTAAAAGCCTCGTTGCGGACAGGTGATGGTACATATTCAAGCTTAATTTCAAAAAATGAAACAAGCAACGGACTTACAGTATGAAAATGACTAAAATAAGGAAGTTCACTATGGTTTTCTTTTGAAGAATGCTCAGAATCCAGGTAGTGCATCACCAAAAATTCTACAAAGCCAAGTTGTTCGTTTTCCTGAATGTGGCTTTGGTAGTGGCGGCACAATTCAGGAATTTTGGATAATTCACAAGTATCATTCATCGGCAACAAACTGCTGCCAAGGAAAAACATACCTAAAATGAATGAAATAAGTCTCATGTAACCTTATCCTTGATGTCTTAAACGAATAAATGGATAATATTCGTTTCCAAATTATCCATTTATTTGAATTAAGGAAAGGTTTTTTCACTGTAAATCATTCATCCTCATACTTTCCGGTAAATTCTGACAGGCGGATTCTGTAAATAATCGTGTTTTCAGAGTGAGCGCCGGTTTTTGAAATATCATTAAGAAACTGAACATGAGGATGTTTGTCATCATTCACCAGTTCTTTAACCCTTGTAACCAGAGTATGAACCGCATTTCTGGCATCAGAACCTTTGAGTTCTTCATACACGCCCCATGCAAGTACACTTTTCCAGTCAGAAAAGTCCCTGATATTGTCTACCTGGAAGCAAACTTCAGGATTATTACGCATTATATCAATTTTTGTCCCCTTACAACTATGGCCAAGGATACTCAGACTTTCCTTATCATAGCAGTATGTTACGGGAAGAATGAACATACGATCCTTGTCACTGAATCCAATTCTACCTATGTATTCAGAACTAAGCACTTCTTCAATATCCGGAGTTGTCAATGTTTTTATCATCTCTGTTAAAATTTATTGGTCCAAATCATTATCATGAAATACCAGTAAGGGAAGTTTCAGGCTCGAAGAAATTTTTCTAACTACACTTTTATGATACATACTTTCCATTAAAAAACTTCTTCGTTTATTCATTACCAGCAGATCCGCTTTATGTTCTTCGATAAAATAATTAATTGTTTTCTCCACATCAGAACCAGCAACTGAATAAAACTTCAGATCAGAATCAGGAATAGCAGACAAAACAGAATCTTTAAATCTCAAGGAAGAATACTTTATACCATCGGTGTTGTCATCTACATGTATGAGAGAAATTTCAGGCGAATAAGGTTTAGTAAATGAAATCAGCGCCTTCAAATACTGTAAATCTTCCGGCAGAAAATTAGCTGCATATACTATCCTTTTGAAACTTGCGCTTTGAATTTTTCCCGGAACAAGCAAAACGGGACATTGTGCATTTTCCAACACCTCCCATGTAATGTCACCGAAAAAATATTTATCCCGGGAGAATCCTGTTCCTGTCGGAATTATTATCAGATCGATATTGTACTTTTTAACTGCATTGACAATTTCTTTTGCCGGCTCTCCTTCCTCTATCTGAAAATTAAATTCCAGATCAGGTCTGAGCCTGTAAAGACTTTTGGAATATAGTTCCAGCCGATTTTTCAGGTTAACCTTGCTGCTTTCCCTCTCCCTACGGGAGATTCCATAAATAGGGGTTATAATACTTAAAACCGGAGGGGTGTATACATTCATCAGAATTATACGGGCATTATATCCGGAAAGAAAGGCAGAAGTATAAACCAAAGCATTTTCACATTTTTCAGTGAAATTGACAGGCACCAGAATGTTCAAACGATTTTCCATAGCTAAAAGCCCTGATATAATGCAAGGTCTAACCTTCAACCATATAATTTGTTAATCATAACACACTAATTTTTAAACCTCTTAGGGAGAATGGAGTTTTATTGTTTGTAACCAGAAGTTTTGATGCAGGGAAAATCCTTCCTATATATCTCCATTTTCTTACTTGCTACAATTACCCGTAGCTACTGCTGTGATGATACTTTAACCAACAAAAAATCCATCAAGCGTATATATTTTCCTGTTCTTACCTTTCACCTGGGTGCTTCTGTATTGAATACAGACGGAGACATAAGGCTAAACAGCCCGAACCAACGAGGTACGGACCTTGACTATACAAAAGACCTTGGCTTTACGGGATTTGCCTATATGCCCAGGGTAAATATTACAGTCCGCTTTAAGCGAAACCAGCTTTCATTTCTTGATTTCATCGGATTCAACAGAATTGCTGATACCGAGACCAGGAGGCCTTTCCGATTCGGATTTAAGGAATTTCCGGAAGGAACGGCCATCAGCTCACGCATGCATATTTACTCTGCCAATATTGCTTACAGACATACCATTATCAGTAACAGATTTGGAGACGTTGGAATCTTAGGAGGCTTCACAGGATCACACATTTATACTCTTATAACTTTACAAACAGATAAATCAGTAGGAGAAAGTGCCAAAATAATGTATGCATCTCCTCTTATAGGATTTGAGGCATTCTTTTTTCCCTCACAAAAGATTTTTATCCGTTGTGTTGCGCACTATTTCAACTCTCCATTAACCGGATTCAATTTTGAATCACTATCATTTAAGCCAACGATCGAATATTTTTTTACAGAAAATATAGGTGCCGGATTCAGATACCACTATTTCAATACCATTGTCAATGACATGTACAAGGAAAGGTTTGACGGGCGGTTTGCATACCACTTTCACTCCTGGTCATTATTTGTATGCTATCGGGTATTTCGATAAAGTTGAATGGATATTTAATTAAACTCAAAAATCTGAATTATTTAAAAATGGGAGAGAGTTTTATTTCAAAAAAGATAACTAAAATATTGATCCATCTGCTCGGATGGTTATGCTTTTTGTTTTATCCGTTCTTTTTAGGACTTCCTTTCAGAGAAGATCTTTTATCAAAATTTTTCTTGCATACCATTTTACTTGCAGGCTTCTTTTACCTCAACAGTCATGTATTAGTGCCGAAGTTTCTTACTACCAGAAAATTCAGCTACTACCTGGCATTTACAATTTTTATCATTTCTGTAATTGTTTTTATAAACTACTATTTCAAAGGGATTCTTGAGATGGACAGCAAGGATTTTCCTTTAAAAGAAATAAATAAAAACTTTTCTTATATGAGTGATGATGCGAAGATAGTTTCCCGATCCGTAATTTCTTCTTTGTTTATTCTTGCCGTAAGTATTAGTTATAGCTTATTATCGGAATATTTCAAAAATGAGAGAAGGAAGAAGGAAATAGAAAACCAGCACTTGAGTTCTGAACTTTCCTTTTTGAAGTCCCAGGTAAGTCCTCACTTTCTTTTTAACACCCTAAACAATATATACTCCCTTACATTAAATAATTCTGAAGCATCAGGGGCCATACTGAAACTATCGGAACTTTTACGATATATGCTTTATGAGTCGGATGAAAAGGAAGTTAGCCTTGCAAAAGAAGTAAAGTATCTCCAAAACTACATAGAGTTACAAAAGATGAGAATCAAGAAAGAGGTTAATATACATTTAAATATCAGTGGAGATATAGAAAAAGAAAATATTGCCCCCATGCTGTTGATCCCATTTATTGAAAATGCCTTTAAACATGGTGTACTTTCTTCGGACAAAACTTATATCAGTACCGAAATAAAACTGGAAGGGAAAATCTTATTAGTATACATAGAAAATAATTGCACCGAAAACACTCAAAAGGATTATGCTTCAGGTATTGGACTTACAAATGTTAAGCGAAGGCTGGAATTATTATACCCTGAAAAACACTGGTTGAAGGTCGAAAGGTCAGAATCAAAATTTATCGTAAAACTGAAAATAAATCTTGGCAATGATGAGATGCATAGCAATTGACGACGAGCCATTAGCATTGGATGTCATTAAAAACTACATGGAGAAAATTCCTTTTGCAGAATTGTCGGGAATATTTGGCAGTGCACCGGATGCAGCAGCATATATTTCAGCCGAAGAGCCCGACCTCATCTTTCTGGATATTCAAATGCCGGAAATTTCAGGGATCCAATTTTTGAAAAGTTTGGCAAATCCTCCAATAGTTATTTTCACTACTGCTTATGAAAAATTTGCTTTGGAAGGATTTGAACTCAATGTGACGGATTATTTATTGAAGCCCTTTTCATTTGAAAGATTTTTTAAAGCTGTTTCTAAAGCTCACGAAATTTACTCACTTAAAAAAAGTTCCATTCCAGATGATGAAAAAGATTACTTTTTTGTAAAAAGCGATTACCAGCAGCTTAAAATAAATTTCAGAGATATTATCTACGTAGAAGGCCTCAAAGATTACGTCAAAATCTTTACCGGTCCCAAACCGATACTAGCCCATTCAAATCTGAAAGGCATGGAAAGCAAATTACCTGCATCGAAATTTTTAAGAGTTCACAAATCTTATATAATATCAATTGAAAAAATAGAGGCCGTTCAGAAATCAATGATCAGAGTGAGTGGCGTGGAAATACCGGTAGGTGAAATGTATAAAGCAGTCGTTGAGGACTTACTAAAACAAAAGTAACTAATTCTCACTTTCACGACCAAAACTTTGCCTCAAGGTTAAGGATAGACCTTGAATAATACCTACAAATTATCCCCTACGTCTTTACTTTTTGCCTGTTGGTATAAGCTTTTTATTTTCATAAAATTATACAAGCTGTTTTGTGGTTAAGCTTATAATTAAACAGAAAATCAAAACACAAGACAAACAATTTCATTTTTTCATCGACATTTTTTTTGGGAATACAGTGAGGCAGGCGGTGTGCGCCTGCCTATTTTTTGACTGGGATTTCAAGTTTAATTTGATTGACAGGATTGACAAAATGAATTTCGGCAAGATGTTACATTGCCAACAAGGCTCCTATGATTGAAAAGACAATTGCAATAGAGAACAGGCTGAAAAATATTCCGTACAATAAGATAGAATTTACTACTCTTAAGATACCGGAATTCCCATATACCGGTTTTATAGAAAGATAAAAATAGATCAGTGTAGTACTGATACCGATAAATACTGCAATATCTTTATTGATCATATACAACGGCAAACAGAGAGTATCACGAAGAAATCCGAATGACATAAAGTACAAACAAAATATAAGGTGTTCTATATAAAATCTGCCTTTTTTGAAATAGTACAATTTAAGAACAAAAGCAAAAATAAAGATGATAAAATAAAGGCTTATGGAAAAAGCGTTGTTGGCCGCAAGATTCAGCTCATGGAAAAAGGCTTCCTGTGTAATTCCGGACTTCTGAATTTTAGTTTGAAGAACATTGTTTACCCAATCAATATTTCCCAACTGCAGAAGATAACTACTTTCAATTGGAGAATAATTATCGAAGAAAGAATATACCAGAAAGTTAACAGTGATAATTACCAGGTAGAGTTTAACAGGACTAATGTAAGTACGCTGCTTTCCACTTATGTAATCTATGGTAAGTTTTCCAGGTTTTAGGACAAGCAGTTTTAATGTATTGAATATTTTAGAATCAAAATCAAAAAGATCATCTGCGAACTCTTTGCTGAACTCTTTTATGTTGAAGTCCTGACGGTCAAATTTTTTTTGACCGCAGTGATTACAATATAAGCCATCGAAATCTTTTGAGCAGTTATAGCAAGGTTCAGGCTGTCCGGCCACGATATTATTCATCACTAATTAATAAAACCACATTGAATTTACGATTTTTTCTTGTGGTAAGCTAAGAAATCAGAGTTAGGTACGAAAAAAAATCCCGCAGTGATTGCGGGATTTCAAATATTATGATTTGATGCACAAAAACATTAATTCTTCACAAACATTCTGCTGCTTTTTGTTCCGTCAGTATAGTTAACAATTAAAGTATAAACTCCATTGTTCAGGGAAGATACATTAATGGTAGAATTATTGACTTCAAAAGATACCGTTTTACCTAAAGCATCAGAAAAAATCACCGAGGAAACAGATTTTTCTGTGGTTAAAGTCATAACAGAGCTTGCAGGGTTAGGATAAATATTCATGGTTTTATCCTCGATTGCGCTGTTAACGCCGGTAATCACTGGTGTTCCATAAGCTGTTACAAAATTCGTCATCATATCTATAGTAAACACAGGATAAACCATTGGACTTACTACATACCAACTATAAGCAGTTACGACGTTGTCCGTTTTGGAAACTAATCTGGCAACATTGTTATAGGTTCCTATCGGAGTTTTAATTGTTCCATAAGCATCGTAATGGTTAGTGGATGTTTTAGGTGTTCCATTCTCAGGTGTATAAGAATCATCTACTGATTCATTGTAATTTAAGGGAAAAGTCAGATAAACTCTTGAATCAGTATATTTCACTCCGTCTCCTCCGCCGATATTATCACCAAGACTTTCTAATTTGTCTGCTGATAAAATATAGTAATTGTATCTTTTGCCAACTATTGGTGCATCTAACTCCCAAGCATAATTTGAGCTTGGATAATCACCACCATTTGGGGTAGACGCAGGGTTAAGGATTTTTAAAGTACCTCCGGGAGACATGGTAAGACTTGAAAAATCCCAGTTTTGGTCAGCACCTGCAGGACCTGGATTGGGACCAAACACCATTGTCGCAGAAAAAGGTGCCGAAAATCCTATTGGGGGCATCTTATCCCTTTCGATAACAGGCTGAGCAAGTGCTGCAGATAAAACAATTGATGCAAAAAATGATAGTAATAGTTTTTTCATAGGAGTTTTATATTTTTTCCTTTAAATATACAATAAAAATACTTTTTAAGCAAAAATTATCTCCGATGCAGCTTAAACGCAATATTTCTTCCCTGCCCCTGCATAATGGCGAGATTTATCCAGCATAAAGCCATTTTTTCAAGCAATTCCACCTTATCATCACCACCGAAATCAATACAGGAACCGAATCCGATATCATTGGAAAGGTTTTCCGCTATTTGTTTTGCTTTTTTGCTGTTTCCTGCCATAAACATATCTATTGCCACATCCCCATAAACAGGGTCGGCCATATTTTCATAGCCCGTAGTATTAAAGCATTTCACTACATGCTCGGCACCGGCGATTGCCTTCAGAGCATGAAATGCGGTAGCGTATGGTTCAGGTTTTACTCTTACGGCATTCGTGGCATCAATGATCACCTGCTTTGTATCTTTGATTAAAAGTCCGGCTATTTCAGTTGCTGCATCTGCAGGGGTAGTAATCACTATGATGTCGGCACTTTTTAATGCGTCTTTAAGACCAGCCATATGACTTCCTTTCACCTTTTCAGCTGCAGCCATGGCTTTTGCAGAATGAGGATCGCGTACTCCGAAAGTAATTTTATGACCGGCTTTTGCCCAGCCTGTAGCTAAAGCAGTACCTACATTGCCGGAACCGATGATTGAAATGTTCATAGCAGATAAATTTTGGATAGAAATATACAAAATAAAGCATGAACCAAATAACTAATGGAATCATTATAAATAATCTTTTAAACAAAAAAGGCACTCCAATGGAGTGCCCCAAAAATTATATATGAATAAAAGATTATTTCCTGATAAAAGGGAGATACTTTATCCCATATTCAGTCATAAGTTTAATAATGTAATGACCCGAATCAAAGCCGGTAAGATCAACAGTGATAATCTGATTGTTAAGTACAAAAGGAACATTTGTGGATTTTCCCATAACATCTGTTACTACCACCGCTGCGGGCTTACCATTATTATCATTTCCAGAGATATAGATTACATCTGACTCTGTAGGATTTGGAAAAACCGAAACAATATTATTTTGAGAGTGATCTGCGCCTGTGGCAATGTCAATAGTAAGGATTTCACTAGCCGTTCCGAAATAATTCTGATGTGCAATTTCAGCATATACAGAATACATACCCGGGTTGACAGGTAATTCATCCGATCCATTGTATGTTATATGGTATTGAAGATCTTCAGGAGATGTAATGACTGTAACCGCTTTAGGAGTACCGTCAAAAGTTTGTTGCAGATTAGAAAAATAAATATCAGCCGGAGCCTTTGTAATTTTCAACACTCCATTTACAAAAGTAAAATCATAATTATTATCTAATCCACCAGAAAATGAAATTACATAATCTCCAGTATTGCTTAAAGCATTGGCAGATGTATTTATTTGAGGCAATTCATCAAGCACTTGATCTGATTCTGCATTTACGAATCCGGATATCTCAAAAGTAAGTTCTGGAATCTGAAATCCAAAAATTTTGGTCTTATTATCTGCTGTTACAGTAAGCATTTTTTTATTTATGGTAAGGACTATCTCCTTACTTGAAGAAATGTAATTATCATCTTCCAATACCACCGCAGAAATATTCACTGTTCCTGCATTTAAAATCCTAATTTCAGAACCAGACAATTCTACCTGGCCTGTACCACCCGGGAGAACTTCATAATATATATCACCGGTAGAATTGGAAGACGCTAATAGAGTGAATGGAACATCTCCATATGTTTTAGATATGTTATCAAATATTATTTCAGGATATTCTTTTACTGTAACCATTGAAGTCAATTCTTCACCTTCTCCGCATTCATTAAATGCAAGTACATTAATAGTTCCGTTTGCAGCATTCTGATCTATATTTACAATTACTGTATTTGTGCCCTCACCGGAAACAATCACAAAACCCTCCGGAAACTCCCAGGCAAAAACAACTCCTGGTATACTTTTCACTTTAAAGACAACATCAGACTGATTCCTCAAAACTGATAAAGGAAAATTCAATTTCTCAGGTTTTACAGGAAGATTACATATCGAGAGCAGGAAACCATCGTTATTCGGAAACCCATTAGTTGAAGGAGAAGTAAATAAAGCTGCTCCTGCAGTCGGATCAAGATCTATTGTTTCCTGAAAACTACCGGCAAGATAAATCTTGTCTTCAGATGCTATTATACCGTATAAAAATTCCCTTTTTGTTCCACCGATTGTAAAATGAGCAATATACTTTCCGTCACTAGTATACCTGGCATAGAAAATATCATCTTCCCCATGAGAACCTGATACTGCCAATCCCAGTCCGGCATCAAAATCGATAGTAGTACTAAACTTCCCTGCCAGATGTATCTCATTATTTGAAAAATCGATCTTCTGAATGTGTGCATTAGAATAATTGCCATTGGGTTCTTTAAAACTAATAATCCAGTTATAGTTGCCGGATGCATCATATTTTGCAAGGAATGCCACTTCACCAACAACAGACAAATTTGCCACTGAAGCCGAAGGATCAAAATCAGTAGTACCCATAGTTCTGCCCCCTATAAAAATATTCAATGACTCATCTATTCTGACAGATAAAATATCAACTATAAAATCACTGTTTATTACCTTTCCCCAGGCGAAACTTCCCTCAGAATTATATTTTGCAAAAAACGAAGAGTTGACTCCCGTACGGCTTACTTCAAAAACCTCCTGTGAAGGGTCCAAATCAATCTTTGCACTGGGGAAACTTGCAGCGAGTAATACGTTTCCTGACAGATCCAATTCAATAGAGCCGAAATTTTCAAGACCTGAACCTCCAAACCCATGCCCCCAAAGAAAATCTCCTGTAGCATTATATTTTGCCAAAAATACATCTACACTTCCGTAGGCAGGAGTTGTAGTCACACCTGCACCGGGATCCAGATCAATTGCACCCGAATAATTTCCGGCAAGGAAAATATCACCATTCTTATCGGACAATATTTTCAGATCAACATTTACCAGTTGTGCACTTATAAACTTGCCCCAAATTAAAGAAGCATCAGGGGCATATTTTGCCATAAAGAATCCATTTGATGTAGAAGGTTTTAAAACTTCATTGGAGAAATCAATATCAAAATTAGATGATGCATAATATCCTGCGACAAGAATATTGTTATCCTTATCAATAGTTAAATCCATAGGACCACCGTTACCTGATTCAAATGTTTTAAAAAAAATTTCTGTACCAACAGAATTGTTTTTTGCTAAATAACCTCTTCCCTGTTTGTCACCAACAGTAAGGATAGTGCCATCAGTTGACTTATCAGCCTGTCTTACCCTCTCCCCGCTACCCTCCCCGGCAACAACAGATGCCCATTTAAAATTAAACTGTGCATGAGCATTCGTTATTCCGAATAGCAAGAGCATGAAAAAAATTATGCTTCGAATATTTTTACAAAAAATATTAAAACTGTTTGCTTGTAGATTATTATTCATACGTGTTCTATGTTTTAATTAATAATCAAAACTATCAGATTATAATAGAAATTTAAATAGGATTCAATACTCAAATTATATAGGTAGTGCTACCCAAAAAAAAGCTTTCCCGAATTGGATCAGGAAAGCTTTTCATTAAATTAGTTATGTGATAGGTTATTTAACAACAAGCTTATCCTTTTTTAGGAGACCATTTCCATCGCTGCAAATAAGGAAGTAGATTCCTGATTTTAATTCGCTCAGATTAATTACATCAGCTGACCCGATTGTCTTTACAATTTCAATTCTTCCTTCCAACGAAGTAATTTTTATTTCCAGGTTATCAAGTCCATTGTAATTAATATTTAAAGTTTCATAGGCTGGATTTGGATAAAATGAAATATCAAAAGACGTACCTAATGAAGAGGAGGTTGTAACAGGAGTTTTTACTTCAACAGTGTCACTTCTGTTATAGAGTCCGGTGAAAAAATCTACCACCTCAATAAAATAAAAATAAGTGGTATTAGGCTGCAGTTCATTTTCAGAAAAGGAGGTCTGGTTAAATACGGCATTATTATTTTCATACGGACCTAGCAAATTATTGGCTCTATAAATTCTGAATACCAGGTTTTGATTCGGCTGGAATGTATAATCCCAGGTCAGGTTTACTTTGGTATCAGAAACAGCAGTAGCAGTAAGATGTTCTGGTTTTACAGGTCTTGCCCAGGTTGTTTCATGATAAACTTCAGAATAGCTGCTAAACCCGCCTGCAATAAATGAAACAATTCTGTAATAATACAAAACCCCTTCCTCCAGATCCTGGTCTTCATAATAATCCAATGATGGGGGTACAGGACCAATTATTTGTTGCCAATTTTCTCCATCTAAAGACCGCTCAATAAAATATCCGTCTTCATCCTGAGTATCATCAATCCAATAAATACTGATTGAAGAGATAGATGTCGAATTAAGAAAAACATCGTTTGGCGCCATTGGTTGTGCAACAGCGGTAAACGAAACAAAAATGAATAGTGCGTAAAAAATTTTTCTCATAAAAGTAAAATAAAAATGTATTTAAAAATTTGACAAAAAAACCCCGGTATGCCTTTAACAGCGATACCGGAATCCCAATTACTCAAAACACAGTACAATATTAATTTTTAAAAAATAAAAAGCATCCTGCCTTGACCTGCTCTAAGGCATTTTACATCTTGTGTACCTTGTAAATCCTGGTGTTATCTTTAGAGCTCAGATGAAGAAAATAAATACCCACAGGAAACTCAGAGCCAAAATTTAAAATCTGACTTGTGCTTAATTTTCCGGAAGAAAATATTTCTACACCTTCAACTGAAAAAACAGAAATAGAAACTTCTTCTCCATCCGGAATTACCAATTTTATATAAATCTGATCAGAAAACGGATTTGGATAGATCTCAGCATTCACAGTCAACTCAAATGTCACAATTATAATGTTGCTATAGGTCCTGGTTCCGTTATAATCTACCTGAGTAAGCCTGTAATAAGCCTGAACTGAAGGAACATTGTGATCTGTAAAATCATATTGTGAAACTGACTGACTGTTACCTTTACCTTGTACCAATCCGATCTGATAATAATTCTTCCCATCAAAAGACCGTTCCACGATGAAATTCCTGTTGTCTTTTTCCCAGGCAGTAGACCAAAATAATAATGCATTTTCACCAGATGAAAATCCGGAGAATGAAAGTAATTCTACAGGAGTTGTTCCATCACAACTTACAAATACCTCACCAGCAGGATCAGGTGTAACCCCCAGTATTTTTGCATATGCAGTATTTTTTATTTGTGATGCACATGTTGAAACAGTTCCGGACCAGGAATAAACTATCACTTCATTTGCTAATACCGGGCCAGAGATTGTCTGCCAGGTAACAGTACCCGCTAAATTTGATCCGGAATAATTATTACCATTATGTAAAGCATTGGCTGCAGATACAAAGGTGATCTGCGAAGGTATCGGGTCTGTCATCTGTAATAGAAAACCTGAATCGAGATGTGTGTACCAGTTACTAATTCGTGCACCTGCATCCCCGGTTGTGGTTTTTACACCGGCATAGCCTGCATGTACAGGTAATCCTGTAAAGGAAAATGTAGGAGACCCCGGCAATACGGCGTTAGGTACTGCCACCCAAATATTAGCAGCTCCGTTTACCAGCTGAATCTGGAAATCAAAAGAAGTGGATGCTGCTGTTGCAAAAGGCACTGTTTGAGCCGAACCTATTTCCACATCTCCCGGCATACTAAACACCCTTACCTGTACATTATTACCTGTTTGTGGCCTGAAATAAAATTCTATCCATGAAGTTCCATTATGTCTTGCAATAATCCGGTAGGTTCTGTCAATAGGAATTGAAAACGTCCCTCTGATGGTACCATTTGTTCCATGAGAATACCTGTGCGTCCAGGATCTCGTATTCCACGTTGTACTTACAAGACTTATTTCTGTAGGATTATTCAATACTATATTATTTCCGCCTTCTCTGATATTCCAGTCAGCGGTAGTCATATTTCCTTGTACAACCGTGCCATCAAGATTTGTATAAGTGATGGTATATGTGATGGACTCTCCTGAGCCATAAACTGCTTTATCGGCAGTTTTGGTCATGGAAGGAGAAGTAATAGTTACAGGCGTGCAACTTACCTGAGTTTTAACAGAATCTCTTGCCATCGGTTCTCTATCGGCCTCAGCTGTTGCTTTATTTTCAAATTCAGAAGGATCAGGATCATCAGGACAACCAAAATAAGAAGCGTCATTTACCCTTACCCAAAATTTATAGACAATAGAATCTCCTATGTTTAACTGAGCAATCGTTGGCCAGGTAATAACATTTCCTGCCAATGTACCTGTCGGATATCCGGTGAAATAATTCACAAAGGAAACATGATCAGGGAGAATGTCTTTTACAATTATGTTAGTAAGCTCCCTGCCCGTTACAGGTGCATTACCATAAGCTCTTCTCCAGGTATATCCATCCCACTCTTCCACCAACTGCCTGGTCAAAGCAGCAACGGTACCGTTGCAGTAACCAGGATGATGCGTAGTTACAGGCAAATCCGGATTGGCAGGATCTGTCCAGTCATTTCCAATGGGATAATAAGGTGAAACTGCAGCCATTGAAGCAGCAGGTTCTGCCGACCAGTCGGTAGTATAGTCTACTGCCACTCCCGCATTAATATCATAAACAACTCTTTGAGGTGCAACAGCCCCTTCATGGATATACATTGGCTGATTGTTATACCATTCAAGATGGAGATATGGCTGAGCTTTCTGATCAGGAAAATTCAGCATAACACGATGATTCCAGGTAGCACCAACAGGAAGTACCTGACTCGAATAAGTAGGTGCAGGCGTGCAACCCTGATTATATATCAGGGTATAAGAATATGCAGGGGGACCTGGTTTTTTCATATAATATGATACCCTGTAATTTCTGTAGTTTATCACAGGCTCATGAGCTGCTTGGAACACTCTGTATTTTAAAGTCAGGATAGAAGGATGATTGGTAAGCCCTGAGTGCGCGGAAGTAATCTTCACTCCCGGTCTTCCTCCATTGAGGAAAGGAACAGGATTGTTTTTTACTACAATTGTATAAGAAATTGTGTCACCAACCATAACAACAGGTTTACTTGCCCTCTTTCTTATTGACAATGGTTTTTCAGTAAGTATATCCACACAATTTCTTTCCATAACATCTGTAATATTATTTGGATATTCATTACTTATCCATCCATATCCATTACTACATGAGATGGTGGCTGAATTGCATAATCTTCCTGTTGCAGCTGCTGTTACTCTTACCTGTAAGGTTACCGATCCCATGGTAGATGAAAGACCATTGGTAACAAATCCGGGTACAGCACCGATATTCCATGTCACAGTACTTCCTGCCGCAGTGCCACCATTAGAGGCTGATACAAATGCAAGTCCGGCAGGTAAGTTATCTGTAATGACAACGTTAGCGGCTGAAGTTTTGGAATAGTTTCTATAGGATATGGTATATGTTAAAATGTCTCCTTCGTAAGCATAAGTTTTATCTACTGCTTTATAGACCTTCATATTTGCTTTGGACGAAATGTTTTCACCTTCCAGAATATCCATAGGATCATGATGATTACCTGTTAGTACAAGCATACCAAGGAGACGGAACCATTCATGGAAGTAACCTGGCATACCGTCAAGATATTTCTGTACAGCCGGTGTTGTTTTATCTTGATTGGAGGGATCCCACTTCACAACACATTCTCTGACCATTTCGGCCATAAGATCAAAGTCCTGAGAAACTACTGCTGCCGGAGCACCTGTACCATGAGCCCAGTTGATGGGATAAAATCTTGCAGGTGGCGGGCCTGGTGCAGGAGCTTTCGACCCGTCAGGATTATATTGAGCAAGCACTAGCGGAGTGCCACAATAAGGCAGGCCTTCCATCACTTCCGGTGAATTACTTGCATGATATGCATGAGGGTTTTTTAAAAAATTCGCAAAACGCAATGCCATATCATATTCATAAGTATTCGTTCCCGGCACAGCCTGATGTGTTACCGGATCCCATGTCAGCTGCGGTGCTCCGTTCCACAAGTAATTCAGGATTGTTCTCCAACCGTATCTGAAATCTTCTCCGTCAACAAAGCTTTTGAAACTGGCCGTCTTTGTATTTTCATCAATTCCTACCACTCCTGCCCAAGGTATCAATCCCTGAGCATATGCCTGTCCTATTGTCCAGTCATCAGACGCTTCTCCTCTTCGGAATTGGTTAACAAGAAAGGCAGGCAAACCTTCTGCCTGCAACATATCTCCAAAAGATCTGAAATATGCCGGTGCGGCATAATCTACATAGGTATTATAACCACCATCACATGCAGTTCCACAATATGCCGGACCGGGATTCAAAGGAGTGTAACCCATATATCCGCCATTGGCCCAAGTGGTAATTTCTTTTGTTACATCACCATCTTTTCTATAGCCATCAAAACCTATCACCCCTGGTTTATGTGTTCCCCAGGGAGTAGGTACAGGTTCTACCATAGCTTTAATAAACTTTATAGCTTCATTCTTATAAGTTACAGGCGTGCCGTCACAAGGATTTATGCAAATAACTCCATTATCTCCCCATTGCTTCCACGCCATGAGCAATGCCAGAGCGACATCTTCATTTCCATCCAATGCAGCACCGCCATAAATACCACCACCATTTACACTGGTTAAAGTCCAGTTGTTATTAAATTTATCACCTGCTCCTGAAAGACCAGGATTACCAAAAGTATAAGGGGGATTGGTTACACAATCAACAAACCGGGTTGCTTCCTGAAACTGCCTGTCATGAATATACATGTAGTATCCGTCGAAGGTAGCTTTATCCGCCATATATGCGGCAGCAAGAAGATAATACCCATCTCCTTCAACACAGTGGCAATGACCGATGTCATTAGAGGGAGTATGATTAGGGGCAATGTATTTAACACCTGCGACAGTCACAGGTGCAAAATTAGCACCCACATTGTACGTCATATTATTGCAAAGTATCTTATAGGCATCCCTAATTCTTTGCTCCATTTCTGCATGAGTAACTCCAACCGGATTTTTATGCGCCAGGTTTTCAATACCACCGGTATATCCCAGAAACTGGGGAAACGGATAATTAGGATTTCCCGTGTTTATATTTGCAGGAACCTGCGACCTAACAGCAAAAACCGGAAAAATAAATAATATAAAAATGAAATATCTGTAACCCTTCATATTAGTTAGAAGATTGATTTGATATCTAATTAAAAATAAAAACAAAAAGTGATGTTTTCCATAGGCAATACTGCTCATTTATCTGAGCTGTACCCCCGGAAAAAAATATGATTTGCAAAAATAAACTTATGGTTAAATTAACCATCCTGATGCATCATGAACATGATATAGTTTCCTGAATAATTTACTTATGAAGCAAGTTTAAAAATATCATTTATTAATGATATGATAGTAATAAAATAAATAATAATTCATAAGCTTCATTTGAATTATTCAGTTTAAAAATTGATTTTCAAAATTCCATAACCTTAGTTTTTCCCTCTCGTAAATAAATCATTTCAACAGCTATGATATGCAACACCAGGAAACCATTCAAATGATAAGAAGCAAAAATGAAATTATTTTCAGGATGCTTCTAATTCCATTGTCTCTTTTATCTCTGATTATTCTAATTTTCAATTTTTATTCAGGAAAAGAGCTTTTCACTGTTACAACAATCTTCTTCAGTATTTGCACCTGCATTCTGATTTTAAAGTATCAATCAAACCATAATTTAAATATTAAAATCCTGCTGCTTCTGTTATTTAATCTTTCAATATTCCAGGCAAATCAACTGGTTACAAACGGAGGGTTATATTTTTATTATTTACCTCTAATGCTTGCTCCTTTTTCCATTTTTGAAAGCAATCAGAAAGCTGTTTTGTTTCTATGTTCATTAGTCTCTCTTTCATGTCTTATATATTTCAGTATAACAGATTTTTCTTCCGAACACTCTAACGAAAGTATTTTTAAATATGCCTTTATTGTCAATCTTTTCAACAGTCTTGTTATTCTGATTTATACAATATATTTCTCAATTAACCTTGCGGAAAAATTTTCACAAAAGCTTATGAAAAGAAACAGAAAGCTTGGCAAAAAAAATAATGAACTGAAGAGCTTAAATAACAATCTTCAACAATTAATATATACCACATCTCACGATATACATTCCCCTCTTGCCTCACTTCAGGGCTTGATTTATATAGCAGAAAAAAATGTTGTTGATAAAGAAGTTCAGGGATATTTTCATAAAATACTTCAACAGGTGAAGAATATTGAAAATTCCGCTTTGGAAACATTAGAATTTTATAATTATGAATTAAAGGAACCTACTATAGAAAATGTGGATTTGCATTCCATGGTAAGTGAAATAATAGAAAGTTATTCATTTCTTGGTCATGCTGAAAAAATAACATATAATATATTAATCCCGGAAAAAAGAAACTATTTACTAAACAGGCATTGTATTAAAACCATCTTAAGAAATCTGATTTCTAACTCCATAAAGTACCATGATTATCATAAAGAGAAATGTATAATAGAAATATCAGTTACAGAAAATGAAGAATGTATTTCGATTGTAATTAAAGACAACGGAAAAGGTATTTCTTCGGGTCATGCTGATAAAATATTTGATAAATTTTACAGGATCCCTAATCAATCTGTAAAAGGAACGGGTCTTGGATTATACATTGTGAAACAAGCAGTAAAAAAGCTTAAAGGTTCAATTGTCGTAGACTCAAAAGAAAAGGAATGGACTTCTTTTGTTATTCAACTTCCAAAAGAATCTGCTATTGAAGAAAGCAATACTGATATTAATCTAAGCCCAGATTATAAGAAAGCATAATTTCATGGGAATTAAGATACCCCAAACGAACATTAGGCTGATAAACATCAAAGGAATAACCCATTTTCAATTTATCTATCAATTTCAATTGTATTATTCCTGTAAATGCATTATTTACCCTGTATCCTGCACCTGCAGATAACCATTCGTTTAAGTGAAATGTGCCGTTCAGGTGTATCAGTAATGGATATGCATAATGATGTTTAATTAATAAAGAAGGCTCAAACTGTATTGCAGGACTAATATTCGTCTTTATACCTCCAAAGGCTATATAGTTACTTCTAATGTTTGCAGTTTTTCTATCAGGAGAATCAAATATTCCTGACTGATCATAAACGATAAGATCAGGAACAGAAACACCAAGGTAAAATTGATCATTGGAATAATAAGCACCGGCTCCGAATTTCGGGAGTATGGCAGATTTTACATTATCAGAAAAAACGGGATCTCCCTGCTCGATGATAAAAACATTTGTAAGCCTGGCGGAGTAATACGAAATTCCTGCCCGTAATCCAAAAGAAAGTCCGGACCCTCCAAGGTTGTATGAAAAACTTCCTAATACATCCGTCTGAGATGTTACTCCCGACCTGTCATTTGCCAGGTTTAAACCCAATCCTACATTTTTGCCTACTGGCGCATCAATACTAAATAACTGTGTGTTGGGTGAACCCTTCACTCCAAGCCACTGGCTTCTGTGAAGAAGCGAAGCGCTTGTTTGTTCATTACTACCTGCATAGGCAGGATTATAATACATCCTGTTGTACATATACTGACTAAGTACCGGTAATTGCTGAGCAGAAACCATCACTGATGTCAGAATTAAAAATAAGAAAAGAATATAGGTCTTCATCATTGTAGTTTTATCTTCTTATTTCAACAAAACTTTTAATAGTCGTTGATTTATCTTTAGTTGTTATCACATAATAGTAAGTGCCATCTGACAACAGCGTTCCATCCAAATTATTTCCATCCCATTGATTTTTGTAGTCTTCTGATGAGAAAACCAGGCCGCCATCTCTGGTATATACATAAAGACTTATAGGATTAGATGGATTTACTCCCAACACCACGAAATAATCATTATATGAATCTCCGTTTGGCGAGAACCCTTCCGGGGCAATAAGATGGTAATTCTGTTGCAAAGTAATTACAGCACTTCCGGTAAATGTACCTTCCACATCATTAGCGTCTTTCAGACCGGTGATAACGTATGTTCCCGGTAAATTGACGGATTTATAATAAGTGGTTGAATTAATGATCAGAGTTTCAGTACTGCTTCCGTTAGAGAAATTAAGGGTAAAGGGCGCTACCCCGGTGATTTCAATTTTAATAAAAGCAGTTTCGCCCTGACTTATGGTTTTACTACCGGAAATAACTGCATGAGCTTTCTCATAAAGGGACACAACAGCAACACCATTAAAATTTCCTTCCACCCCATTAGCATCAATAATTTTAGTGATGCTATATATTCCCGCATCTGATACAACTCTGGTAAAAACAGTGGAATTGATATTTAAAACTTCTGATACTGACCCTTTGGTAAGTGTGACAGAAAAGGGTGCCACTCCTGTCAAATCAATTCTTATTTCTGCCGTCTCTCCTTCTTTAATAGTACCTCCTCCTGAAATGACTGCAGTTGGAATATTCACTATTACATTTCTAAATCTTGCTTTCCAGCCATCATCAATAGAAGCCGGCATATCAGGACTCAATTGAAAATGAAAGGTAAGACTTCCATCCGACGCTGTTGAAGTGATGGTTCCAGGATTTGAATTATAAAATCTACCTAAAACCGGGGCTGAAAGGGAATTGCCATTATGAATTTCAAGAAAATCACATCCGGATTCACTGCACAGATCCAGTTGAGTGAATTCTACCTGAACTTTAGTACCGATATATTTCGGAAAAACAGTAAATACATACGTAGTTCGGGAAGGAGAACCATCCGGTCCTCCATCATCATAAAAGTATTTATTTCCTACAACAGCACTGCCGTTTCTTATATATATGGAATCATATATTATTCTTGCCCCTGCAGGATTCGGGTTTTCAGGAATGTATGTTTCCGCGGAAACAATAACGGAATGACATATACCATCAATATAGTTGTCCAATGCTTCATCATTTTCTGTTACATCATAAGCAAGCCAGAAAAAATTTTTCCCTTGCTCAAGCTGCAGATTACCTTCAAAACTAAAGTCACCGGAGGGAATTTCAACTACTTCTCCGAAACTGTTTTCGATAGAAAATTCACGATCTGTTCCCGTATAATACAGTCTGGCATTTTTAATATTTTCAAGGGATGAGGTGCCTTCAGGAGAAAAATTAAGCTGAGTTATGGTTAATGGAACATTTCTACCCTGTGTTTCTACTGCCACCGCAAGCACTTTCTGACTTTCGGATCCGGGAAATACGCTTTCCTTAATCTGGAATAATTCCGTTCTTAAATATTCCATATTAAACGGGCTGATAACTGTAACCGTGTAATCCTCTGTTTCTCCCCAATACATTTTGTTACAGTCGTCAGTTGATGCGGTACTAAAATCTCCTGCACGTACTCTCATTCTTATGTCACCTGAAATTCCGGAGGGAATTGTAATTTTAAAGTAATGAGGTTGGTCAGAAGGAGCATAACCAACATCAAAAAATTCTCCCGGATCTCTGAAATCAAAATCCTTATTAAAATCAAAGTAAAGTCGTACTACTTTTTCGCTTTTGCATTTTATCATTATCTCATAAGTTCCTCCCTGCTCCAGAGTAGTAGTGAACAAAGCTTTGTCGTAATTGATGTAATTATTGGCATTTCCATTACATCCACTTCCTTTGTTACTTAAGTTATTAAGAGTAAAATCATCAATATAACTTATATTATAAATATTTTCGGCACAAATATTATGATAAGCAGGAATACAATATTGTCCATTCACATCCGGAGAAACAGTTGTTATAATTATGATTAGAAGAAATACAACAGGCAAAAAAGTCTTCATATGCAAAATGATTATATCTGTAAAAGTATATTAAGCGTGACAAGATATAAATAGGTGTTGCACCTCAATTTTTGTAGGCACTATTGCTTATGAATTATCGAAGGGTATTGGATAAAAAAGCCACAATCGAAAGCAGATACGATTGTGGCAATCAAAAAATTAATTTACTTAATATAAAAGGCTTTGATTAGTTAAGGTTTGCAGTTTTAGCAATATTAGCATTCCTTTCTTTCAACTCTTTTATAGACTCAAGCTTTAATGAAAAATTCTTTTCAGAGGTAAACTCTTCCTGCATTTCCTGTTTCACCACATCTACATACTCCATCAGCTCAGCAAAAAATTCATCGAAATCAGCTTTAAATGCAGCATAGTTGTTAATGAAATCAACAAGGCTTGAATCCATGTTCCAGGGACGAGAATTTACAATCCCAAATTGCTTAATAGAATTGTTCACCCCCTGCAATGTTCTGAACTGGTACAACCAATCGTTTCCCAACAGACGCGGGAAAACCATTTTCAATTTGTAAGGAAAATTTACACAATGATCCATCAGAATATTATAAGTATCAGTTGCGAATTCCTTAAGGTCTTTATCAGAATATTTTTCCCAGTTGGCTGCCAGTAAATGATCGAAGAATATGTATGTAGCCTTGTATGACTGCTTTGCGTTTTTTGAAAACCTCTTCTGACACTGCAATACCAATGGATGCGATTCGCTGAACTCATTTATTTTGTCATTCAAAATCACACCTTTTTTATATAGTTTATGATACTCAGAGTAATCCCAATTGGTATTAAATTCTTTTACAAAATTACCTACAATGGTATATGGACAATCTCCTGACAAGTATAAGTGCGATAAGTAAAACATAATTGTAATATTTTATGGTTTCGTTGGATTAAAGGTCCTAATAATAAATCAGCAAAACAAGGATTTTGGTGAAAAAATTTAATTTAAATAGTTGATTTTCAGGGTATTAAATTGAATCATTAGGCGTATTAAAAGCAATGGAATAGATTGGATTTAATTCGGAATTTTCTGTTTTATAAATGCTTAAAAATGGAAGTGTAATCCCTGTTTAGTCAAAAAAAAACAATTGTTTTAATATAAATTCAGGAGTGACTAACTCTGTTGCCTGGAAAAATAATTCTTGTTTTTATCACGCCTAATTACCTTTAATTCTATCTAAAAAATACTTTCATCTGTAATCCTTTATAAGGAGACAAATTTGCTTTCAAAGAGCCTAGCAAAACAGTTAACATATTAATAATCAATATTTTATACAAAACAAAAATTGATTTCGGCAGTTCTTTTGACTAATTTTACCAATCGAAAGGGTTGAAGGGCAATCTATCATTTTCAACTTCCACCTGAATGTATAATTATTAAAATCTCATAATATGGAATATGTGCAAAATGCTTTAGCGCGATCAGAAGCAGCAACTAAATCAATTGACAGAGAAAAAATACCAACCAGCATTTATCCGAATTCCGTGATTGCCTCCATAGCGGTAGCATCTGAGATTGCGGAAATTATTTTGGCAAAACAGAAAGATGGCCTCCCATGTGTTCTTGGTCTTGCAACAGGTGCAACTCCCAAATATGTATACAAAGAGCTGATAAGACTTCATAAAGAAGAAGGTTTAAGTTTCAGGAATGTATATTCATTCAATCTTGATGAATATTATCCCATGCACCCGGATTCCTTACACAGCTATGTACGTTTTATGAAGGAAAACCTTTTCAATCACCTAGATATACCATCTGATCATATATTTATTCCTGATGGCACTTTGCCAATAGAAAAAGCAGCTGCCTTCTGTAAAGAATATGACAGAAAAATAGAAGAGCTAGGCGGATTGGACTTTCAGCTTCTTGGGATAGGAGGAAATGGTCACATAGGATTTAATGAACCTGGGTCAAAAATAAATTCCCTTACCAGACTGATTACACTTGATCAGTCCACCCGTGCGGCGGCGGCTGGAGAATTTGTTGGCCTTGCAAATGTTCCAAGAAAGGCGATTACCATGGGAGTATCTTCAATCATGAAGGCAAGAAGGATAGTAATAATGGCCTGGGGAGAAGGAAAATCAAAAATAGTAAAAGCGGCGGTAGAAGGTCAGGTAACAGACCAGGTGCCGGCATCATTTCTTCAAAACCATTCAAATGCCACATTTGTACTTGATGAAGGAGCTTCTTCTGAACTGACAAGAATAAAAACACCCTGGCTTGTCGAAGTATGTGAATGGACGAAAGCTCTTACAAAAAAGGCAGTAATCGATCTGGCCCTACAAACCGGCAAACCTATCCTGATGTTAACAGACAAGGATTACAATGATAACGGGATGAGCGATTTGCTTGCTTTACATGGTTCAGCCTATGATATAAATCTTGAAGTATTCAATCAGCTTCAAAATACTATCACGGGATGGCCGGGAGGCAAACCAAACTCAGATGACAGCAAACGACCGGAAAGAGCTCTGCCAACCAGCAAGAGAGTCATAATCTTTAGCCCTCACCCTGATGATGACATTATCTCAATGGGAGGTACTTTCAGAAAGCTTCATGAACAGGGACATGATGTTCATGTTGCATATCAGACATCAGGAAACATTGCAGTATCAGATGATGAAGCATTAAGGTTTGTCGATTTTGTTACTGATTTCAACAAAAGTTTTGGAATAGACGAAATTAAAACAAGCAATTTGTATAACGAAGGTCTTCAGTTTGTCAGAAATAAAAAAGCAAGTGAAAAGGATAGTCCGGAAATAAGAAATATCAAAGGAATAATAAGGCGAAGCGAAGCCAAAGCTACCTGCAGGTATGTTGGAATTAAAGATACAAATGTCCATTTTTTAAATCTTCCTTTCTATGAGACAGGACTAGTTCAAAAAAAGCCTTTAGGAAAGGAAGATATAGAAATAATCAAAGGATTGTTGCAGGAAGTAAAACCACACCAGGTATTTGCTGCGGGAGACCTTGCAGATCCGCATGGCACACATAAGGTATGTCTTGACGCAGTGTTTGCAGCACTTCGTGAATTGAAAAACGAAGACTGGATGAAAGATTGCTGGATCTGGTTATACAGAGGAGCCTGGGCTGAATGGGATGTGGATCAGATACAAATGGCAGTGCCTATGAGTCCGGATGAAGTATTGAAGAAAAGATACGGAATATTCAAGCACCAGTCTCAAAAAGACGGAGTGGTATTTCAGGGTTCCGATTCAAGAGAATTCTGGCAAAGAGCAGAGGAGAGAAACAGGGGAACTGCAGAATTGTACAACAAACTTGGACTTCCTGAATACGCGGCTATTGAGGCCTTTGTGAGGTTCAGGATCTAATGAATGATGAATGTTAAATGTTGAATGTTGATTGGTGAATATTGTATGGTGAATGATGAATGGTGAATTAAAAATCGAATTTCGAAAACATGAAATTCGATTTTTTTCCTTCTAAATCAGAATAATATCCAGCCTCTTAGGCCCATGTGCACCGATTACCAGAGATTGTTCTATGTCTGCAGTTTTAGAGGGTCCGGCAATAAAAACACCATAGCTTGATGTGTTCATTGAAATTTTTTTAATTGCCTTATGCATATTAGCAACGATTTTTTCCTTCTTCACAACCAGCATCAGAGATTCTACTATTACCGGTATAATTCTTAAAGGTAAAGTATTGCCGCTTACCCATACTGCACCATTTTCCGCTACAGCAAATTCACCGGTCAATATGGCAACCTGCAGATACTGTAATTCAGATAAGGATTGCATCTCATCTATATTTACAGAAGAGGATATTCCCGGAATGTTGGAAAAATATCTGATGTGATCGTTAAATACAGCAGGAAACCAATTTGAAATTTCTTTTATGCTTTGAACTTCAACCAGGCTTGACCCTGCTTTAATGCAGGCCTCTTTAAACTGCTGAATGTCTCCCTTTTCATTTTCGGAATAATCATTCAGCTCAGGTAATGAAGCCGAAAAGTTCGGTTTATTTTTTATAACAGAAGCCAATATCTTGCTTTTACTGCTCATTGCTTAATTGATTTTTTTTGTTTTTAGAATACCATTCCATAAAGGATAATTTCGCAGGTGCTGGTAAATCACGCTGCCGTCCCCATTCGTTGAATGAATTATACAATAAAAATGAGGGAGCGAAACGCAACACTTTTCTTCCTATTTTACCTGTGATTTTAAACAACCAACTTCTTTTAACTATATTATAAAGAACCAACATTCCTGTCTTTTTTGGCAAAGGCAGATGATCCTTATCAGCTATGATCTGTCTCCACTTGTATAGCTGATTGTGGATGTCAATTTTTACAGGACACACTTCCGTGCATGACCCGCATAAAGTAGAAGCAAAAGGAAGGTCAGCGTGTTTTTTCAGGTCAACACCGGGAGATAATATTGAGCCAATCGGGCCGGGAATGGTATGATTATAGCTATGGCCTCCACTCCTTCTGTAAACCGGACAAGTATTCATGCACCTAACCT
>JBKBUF010000028.1:0-66094 GCA_046290815.1 Cytophagaceae bacterium
CATTCATAATTATTCATCGGTTTTTTAATCCCGACGAAGGTAATTACTGGTGCATTCTTGTTGCCAAATTTGGTGCACTCTTATTTTCCGATTTTGGTGCAGTTGTAGTTACCGACTACAACCATTGTTTCTTTATGTAATCTTTTGATAAAAATATAACAATTAAATCAGATTGATTCTGATATATTTTTTGAATAATTATGTCTGCATTGGGGCGTGCTAATTGAGCTTGATAGTCAAAGTCATAAAAAACAGAATCAGAGCCTAAATTAGACCTAAGTACATCAACAACCTTAGACACGAATTTTCTCTTCTCTCCAGGAAATGATACAGCAACACGGAAGTTAATTTTTGAAACATCCGATATAGATCTATCTGATTTTACAATTCTAAGTTCTCGTGATAAGTGTTCCAATGCGAGCAAAGACAAAGAAAAAGGATCAGGCTCTATTTTGTTGGAGTAAAGTCTATTGGGATAGGTTTCTGAAAGATAGAAAAGGAGATAATTTAACCATATTGCTAATGGATTATCATTGATAATAGAAACTGGTTTACAATCTGGATTATTTTTAAGCCCCTCAGATTGTATTTCCTCTATAACCCGAAATTTGAATTCTAAGACTTCTTCAATACTAAATAAGGCTCCTGCACGTTTTGCCATTCTAATGAATTGTTTTGTTTTACTTCCTTCAATTAATCCCATTTGAGTCAATTCAGCTCCTCGGATACCCCATTTTAAATTACTGTTACTAACATTATTAATAAAAGCTTCCATCGTATTTTCTTTTTCCAAATTACCATTATGTTGCCACAACATAATGGCATGATTTGGATCTCGAAATTTCCTATTGATTTGAGGCCCCTTTTGGGTTATAAAAAAAGTATGAAAATCAAGATCGTAAAATTTTGCTGATTCATTTTCAAATGCAATAATGAGTCGATTAATTTCATCTATTTTGTTTGCGAGAGCCATTTTAGATTAGGTAATTAGATTAAGATATCTTATGTTATTGATGCATTAAATAAAATTATTCAATCATATCAGTAGATAATAAATGTTCATATTATTTAGATCTTTTGGTCTAAGACTTTTATCTTAATAATATAGTACCTTTTTATATTAGCTGTAAAAGAAGAAGTATTGTTCAATTGAAAAAATATTGCATTAGTAAATTTACTTTATCAAAAAAAACTAAGCTGATGATATTCCTTCCAATTTATCGGATCTCCATGAATACCCAAACGATATTTTTCTTTTATTTCTTCAATAAAATCAATAACTAAATTTTCATCTCTAATTGTTATGTAATCTCTTTGTCGGGAATTTGGACATAACGGTTTATAATCATCAGGAACTTTAAAGCTATTACTTCCAAAATAGATAAAGTGATCAGAAATTAAAACATAATTTCCCCTTAAATCTTGATTTAGATTTCTTTCATTTAATTTACCATCGTTTAAGCTATGGTGAGAATCCAACTGACACCAAGAACCTTCCTCTTTATAGTATATATTATCACCATGAATTTGTTTCAAACTACCATTTAAAACAGGTTTTTTTCTAGCAAATCGTTTATCGCTCCAGTATTCTTCAAAAGTTAACTTTTCAGTAACTTTCATTAGGAATATTAAATGATAAAGTAAATTATTCTCCACAGCTCCTGTCCCAATTATCCAATCATTAACAACTGCCTTTTTTCTGATGTGTGGTTTACAACAGGCCAAAGTACAATAGCCCCCAAAAGGATTAGGAGCGAAACCATAGTCTCGTTTGATTTTGTAGGCGTAATAACTCATTATTGGCAACCAATTCTTTTTACATTGTAAGTAGGTGTTTTGGGCTCCCCACTTGAATTACACCATCCCACTTCTTCTCCTTCCAGTCCGGCTATAATTTTTTCCGAGTTCCAACCTACCAACCCATCACTATATTTTTCAAGATTTTCAGGTATATCAGAATTCTTAGCTCCCTGCATAAATACACCGATTATTCTTTTACCTTGATTCGAGGCTTCTTCAATTTCCCAATTTACCCATTCTCTCGAATGTGTTTGAGACCCGATAAGAACAACAACAGTTCCTGCCCAAGACATTTTCATTCTCAACAAACGTTTAATAGTTTCATCACTAACCTTTCTTTGATTCAATCTTTCCTGGTTGCCTTTCTTTACCCTGATTGAACTATTTCTGATTGCATAATCTTTTCCTGCTAATAGATTTGTAAAATCTGTTACAGATTGATCATCTTTATGATGGTGGCTTATAAAAACATTTTTTGTTGTACTCATTTTGTTATCTGATTAAATGATTAATATTCCATTTGGGCGGAAAGATATAATCTATGGGATCATTCTTTTGAAGCAAAAACTTCTGTTTAATTCTTGTCCTGTGAGAATAGCCGTTTATTTCAGGATGAGCAACTCTTGAATATTTGTCCACTTCACAAAAAATATTCTGACAATCTATAAGTTGTAGATTTCTTCCCCATAAGGTGCTAAATTCAAGTCCTAACCTCTCAAACTCATATTCTTGGCTATCGGCCATCATCCTGATAATATCCTCAAAATTGTAATCCCCAAAATCTTTAAAACATTTTGCTATTCCATCTTTAGCTCCCGGCCCAGCTTTTACAAACTCCATTTCACTAAAATCAGTGAGGTTACTATAATTAATATCCGTTACATACTGATAGGCTAAAAACTCTCCAATAATAGGACAAGATAGAAGAATATTATATGCATTAGACATTGTTTTGCTTTGTTGAAGCTTATATGGAACATTTTCATTAATCATCTTTTCAATCAATTTCAGATGATTTTGATGTTTTCTTTCCCTGCCAAAAGCAGATCTTCCAGAAGCCATTATATAAGCGGCAGAATAGATGGGAATGTTATGTAGCATCAGTTCTGTTAACAGTTTATCATATTTTTTAAAAGAATAATCTTTAAAAGTTATTTGTCCAAATTCTTTAATTAAATATTCCCATGTTGAAATACGATTAAAAATTTTAAATAAAATTAGACGGAAGAATATCTCATTTGGATTTTGACTTCCTTTATAAATTACATTCCTAATCAGATATTGACTTACTCTATCGGTAGCTCTATAGCTATTTGTAAATTTGTATTGATTAAAAATGGGATCATTAGACCATGGGTAATTTTCTCCATTTAGTCTTTTTAAAAAAATATTCTGTCGTTCTGATGCAAACCGCCAATAAGTATCATACACAATACTTGGTTTGGGTTTTAATTTCCTATTGAAAATTATAATCTGCTTCAATTCCACTTCTAATAGTCTTGTTGACATTTTTTAATAAGTAAAGCAATTAGTTAAGCCTTTTAAAATTAAATATATCATTTCACTGATATGTGGTGTCATAGCTAATCTGACATTTTCATCTTTGGTTAACCCATTTGATTTTGATATACCATCAAAACTTATTTTCTGAAGTGTTGAATAGAAATCAGCATAATCAATTTTATTTTCAGGATGTTTTTCATTATAAAGATTAAAAAGGCTTTTGTATTCAGAGTTATCAAAATGAAATTCTTCTGAAAAGCTATTGGACCGCTCATTTTTTAACGCATTAATTATATCCTTTGAAATTCCACCAAATGCTCCTACTAAGTATACTGGATGATTATGCTTCAATGCAATAAGGAGCTCTTCTAAAATACCAGGACATTTTCCTTTGTAACCTTTTGTTCGCCCTCCAATGAAAATTCTTGCCTGACATTCTGATTCCATTTCTTCTCTCATTTTTGTCAGGCATCTAGTCCATATATACAAATTTTCAGGAGAGTCAGGTTTTAGGAATTCTTTGGTATTGGATATGGTAAGACCACTTGGAGGTGCTATTTTTTTAAACGAAACATTTCGTCTTAGTTCTGCTTCTTTCTCTATAGAAACAGTAGTTGATATAGGATAAGCAAGATAACTATAAAACCTTTCATGTGGAGATAAAGCTTTATCTGCTTGATAGTATGCCAACAATTCAAATAAGGTCTCGGTAAATCCTCCTTGTCTCATATCTCCCCCATAAGCAATTTTTGCTCCGGAAGCTATGAGATACCTTGCCACTTCTATCATCGCATCTTTTAAATGAGCGACACTATAACCAAGATCAATAAGATCATCACTTTCTGAAATTGAAATCCCAATCATCTTTCCTTTTAAGAAATATTTTCTTGAAAGTACTTCTTCTTTATCAAGAAGTAAAGCTTTGCCTTTCCCTGAGTCTTCTGATATATTTGATATATTACTTTCTTCACTCATTCCTTTTCGCAATTGATGGAAGCATTAATGGAGTTACAAAAACAAAGTCGTCATCCAATTGATTGAGGATGTTCATTTCCTCTGAACCCAATGGTGGGTCTGGATAAATAACCAAAGCATATTGCTCTCCTTTGGTTATCCCCTGTTTTTTTAGTTGAATAAAGTTAAACAGTTCAGGTGCATTACTAAGAATTCTATCTGTTTTAATACCATATAAATCAGTGAGTGAATCTAGAAATTTTTTAGTATGCAAATTGAAGAGTACTTGTTCTAAAGTTAAATCTATTATCGCCAAGTAATTTCCTTTAAAACGGATGGATGGATAATTTCCTAGATAAGGAAAAGCTCTCTTTTCTCCGTTTTGTACAGCATTAACAATTACAATGGGACATCCCGAGGCTTTTGCTTCTAGCACTTCTATCCTGCACCATTCTCGGTCAGCATAGCTGTCGGATTGAAAAACGACCAAGGCTGATTCTCTTGCAGCCTTTTTTATTTCCTCTCCAAAATTCGAACCGTAAGATATATCATTGGCATCGAAGAATGTTTTTAATTGAGTTTGAGAATTGATGTAATCTCTAAACTTTATAGCGTCCAATTTTGATTCATCATGTTTTGAATGACTAATGAATAATTTAATAGGTGGCGAAGTAGATAAAGAATCTACTTCATCGGTTGCCTTCTTCATATTCATTAACAATCGACATAGTTCATGAAGGATAGGACTTTTAATTTGTAAAAGAATACTTTCTGTGGGTAAATCACCACTGTATTTTTTCGTATCAATTCTTATGAAATTGATGGGCAAAAATTTAGTAGAGACATTAAATGCATGTTTAGATAAAGCAACTGGATAAACACGTCTTTTATTTTTTTCTATATTACATGAATCAAGGATGTTCTCAAGATAAGTTCCATATACTTTATCATTTACAAATTCATCTGAGATTAAAGGGATTACTGCCGTATACTCCGACTCAGAAAAGTCAATCTTGATAGGCTGATTTGTATCGCCAAATTTTTTATTTCTAAAATATACTGGAATACCCAAAGACCGAACTAGAGGCTTATCAGAATCCCTACATAGAATAGAATATAAGAAATCTGCAATTTTCTGCCCTTCTAAGTTGTCAGGATGCCAGACAATATATATTGCTAAAGGTATTTTATAACTCATTCGTTGTCTAGAAATTTATTTAATGGATTGGCATGATAATCACTGAAAGTTTTAATCTTTTCCTCTTTTTCTATAAATTTCTCAAATATGAGATATGATTTTCGGATGGGATCTAAAAATTTATTTAACGATGCTGTTCCATGCAGTATCTCTGGAACTTCACGCACCTTTGTTTCTGAAATAAAACGTAAGGATTTTTCAATACTATAAAGTGTTTTAAAAGCCCTATTTGTCCCTTTCATTGTATTATTTAGCTTTTTCCCAGGTAAATTAGTTTTCGATTTTTTATACTCACTAATACCCGACCACCCTTATTTACTCTAAGTTCATCGTACACTTTATAAGAATTTATAATTGCAGTTTCCCATTGCTTTTGAGTACAGTTTTTCACTTCAATTCCTGTAACTAACTTTTGAACTGTTTTCAGTACTTCTGTATCAACACTGCTGCTGTATTTAAAAAGTTGATGATCTGACCCGTAGCTATATATGTATAAACTGATAAGCTCTTCAATAATTGCTGCCCTCGCTCCATCCTCTACCTCGTCCATTTCATTATCACTTTTCCTTTTTATTTCCATTAATTTTCTAACAACAGGAGACCAACCTAGATATGCTACATAACCAAAATGAAAAATATCATGAAATCTATAACCATCATCTTGATGTGAATTATCGGTTATATCATTACCGATTTGTTTTCCAGTTGAATTATTTATAATTCTTACTTTCTCTTTTCCATCTTCATTTATCACAACAAATTGTACCTCAAATTCTCTAGGAAATTGTTCTTCCACCGGATAATTCGCATCATAGATTATGAATTTATCAGAATGTTCTAAGTCAAATCGGTCCTTTATTTTAGCCAGATTATTGTTCGCAATATCTTCCAAATCAAGACCGTTTTGTGTAGCAATTGTTGAAATATACCAAAGGACATCGCCCAGCTCCTCTTTGAGTTTGTTCTTGTAGTTGGTGTAAGCATTCCCATCTCTCAAATTTTTCTTTAATTCAGTTATTACTGAGCCTGCTTCACCAATTAATCCAAGAAAAGGAACCAATGTATTTGCTTCTCTCCTTTTGATATAATCCTGGATAGTTTTTTTTGCCTCTTGTTGATAATTTGAAAATTCCATACCTAAATAATATTTGCTCAAAATTAAACAGATATTCCCGATTGCCTGCTTCCTTCAAACTGATCATGGATGGTTGACATTTTATAAACATAATTTATAATGAAAGGAAGTGCCATTAATATGGGAAAAACTTTGTTGTAAAAAATAATTTTTAATACTGCAAAATATACATTTTTAATATTTCAACAAAACGATTAATGCATTAATTATCCACTTTTCAGAGTCCTGAGGACGCTAGTTACCTCCATCCTATCGCTAACCTCCCGCCAGGCCCGTCAGCGCCGGCCTGGCGGAATGCATTGTGCGGGGGGACGCCATAAAAGAGTTTAAATTGGGTTACCTATATGTTATGATCAACAGGAGTAGTTATATCTTCATAAGCCATCAACAGTAAAGAAATGATTAAACATCGGAGAAAAAATCATCATCTATAATGAAATTTTTTTATAAATTGACAATAGTTCTATGAATTCTAACAGGTACATTATTACAATTTATTCCAGGGAATTATAGGAACGAAGATATTTAGAAGTTATCAATAAAAATGAAAGATCAGTCTGTGGTTCCGGAATTATTACTGCAAAAACTAAAAAAGACCTTCAATCAATTTGTGCCTGTTCCGGAAGAAGACTGGCATCAGGTTCTGCCCTATATTCAGGTAATGAAATTAAAAAAGGGCGACTACTTTATTAAAGAAGGTCAGATTTGTAATGTAGTCGGACTTATCAATCAAGGGATTCTTAGGGTATATTACACTGCTGAAGGGAAGGAAATAACCTCTTACTTTAATTCAAGCCATCGAAATCCTATTGTTTCTGCCTTTTATAGTTTCTTATCAAGGAAGCCTTCTCTTGAAAGCATTCATGCTCTTGAAGACTCTGAATTGATAGTCATCGACCATGTAAAGCTCGGGATTTTATACGATCAGTATCCACTTTTTCAAAAATTGGGTAGACTGATGGCCGAACAGAATTACCTCGCTTCAATTCGCAGAATCTACTCTTTTCAACATAAACCTGCCCAGGAACGGTACGAAGAATTGCTACGGAAATACAAGCATGTAATTCATCAGATTCCTCAACACTACATTGCCTCCTATCTAGGCATTACTCCTGAATCCCTTAGCCGGATCAGAGCTAATATAGCTAAAAAATAGGCTTTTAGCCCCTCTTTATTTCTTACCATACATCAATGGATGGAATGCTTCCATCTACTACCTTTGGTACATCGAAGAGGAAGTAAAATGCAAGAGCAGGATAAACATAAAAATTACTGGTATTCCTTATGCTCCCGTTATGGAGCATCAGAGGCCTGGATAAATAAATCATTTAATCAGATTACAGAAGCCTATAGCTCCGGGAAAAGACATTACCATAATTTAAACCACATTAATGATCTATTAAAATCCGCAGAAGAATACAAATCTATCATTACGGATTACGATTCTGTGAACTTTGCGATCTGGTTTCATGACTTGGTCTATAATGCTATCGCTTCCGATAACGAAGAAAAAAGTGCTTCCTTAGCAAATAAGTGGATGCAGGAGTTAAAGATATCAGAAGAACAGATCAATAAGGTAGTTTACATGATCATGGTTACAAAGAACCACATGAGTTTTGCAGATCCAAATGATAATGATACGTCCTTATTCCTGGACTTCGATTTAAAAATTCTTGGACAGGAAAGAAACATTTATCGGGAGTATATGAATAAGATCCGTCAGGAATATTCCTTAGTTCCTGATCTTTTGTACAACCCCGGAAGAAAGAAAGTGCTTAAGAAATTTCTGGAAGCAGAATCTTTATATAAGACGGAAGAATTCAAAAAACTATATGAAGATAAAGCCAGAGCAAATATTCAATTTGAATTAGAACAATTATAAACCTTACAACTATGAAAAAGGCTATATATGCATTTTCAGGTGATCCTATAACTTATGGACACATTGATGTTATAGAAAGAGCATCTAAGGTCTTTGATGAATTAATTGTGGGAATCGGAATTAATCCTTCAAAAAAATATCTGTTTGCTTTGGAAGAAAGAACTCTGCTTGCAGAAAAGGCATTATCAAAATTTCCAAATGTAAAAGTAACCTCTTTCCGTGGATTACTTGTTGACTTTGCCTATGAGAATAATATACCTGTAATTATAAGAGGACTGAGAAACGGTGAAGACTTTAACTTTGAATTAATGCTTCATCAGATTGGGGAAACCCAAAGAATGAACATTGATACATTCTTTCTTCCCTCCCGCCAGGAAATGGCCCATATCAGTTCCGGTGCGGCAAAAGCACTGCAAATGGAACAGGGATTAATACACGAATACGTTCCTCTCAACGTAAAGCAAAAACTGGAGGAGCGTCTTTCTGGTCAATACATCATTGGAATTACAGGAGAAATAGGCGCAGGGAAATCGTATGTAAGCGAGCAGTTCAAAGAATTGGGACTTAAAGCCGGTATACCTGTGCACCGAATTGACCTTGATACCATAGGTCATGAAATTCTGGAAAACCTTAGCGAACCCGTTTTTGTAAAATTGAGGGAAACTTTAATTGAAGAATTTGGACAGGAAATAAAGCTAGAAAATGGATTCATTAACCGGAAAGCTTTAGGTAAAATTGTTTTCTCTGATCTATCGAAGTTGGAGAGACTAAAAAGTATCCTTTACAAGCCTTTGCTTCTACGATTGAGAAGATCGCTTTATGGTAAAAGAGGACTTATACTGTTGGACGCTGCTCTTCTTGCAGAATCCAGGATGGCATATTTATGTAATAATAAAGTTATCCTGGTTAAAACATCAAAAGAATTGCAGATTAAAAGATTAAAACAAAGGACCTACTCGGATGAACAAATCCATTCAAGAATACAAAGTCAATATTCATATGAAAAGAAACTTCAGTTTTTAGAAAAAGAAATAGAAGATAAAGGATGTGGTGTTATATTTCATATTGATAATTCAAATGAAAACGAAGGCAATATAAGATCAGTATTTGAACAAGTTATCTCAGAAATTAAATTGTCAGAAGCTTATGTTAAATAAAACGAATACAATCGAATTTCATGATTTTGATTTTGAGGAATTCATTAAAGAACTGGAAGAGTCTTTCGAAATACAATTTGATGATAATGACTTCAAAGAAGTTTTCAATGTAGGGCAGTTTGTAGAGGTAATTTGTAATAAGGTTAATGCTACTGTAACCAATAGCTGCTCCAGTCAAATTGTTTATTACAAATTACGGAAGGTTATTCTGGAAAAATTAAATAAAAGCATCCATCCTAAAACTAATTTATATGAAATTTTCCCTAAGGATAATAAGGAAGAATTCTGGTGTATGATGTCTGAAAACCTAGGGTTAAAATTGCCAGGTTTACTTCCGCCAAGGTGGTTTACAGTTTTTATCACATCCCCATTGTTCTTTATGATTTTTGGATCTTTCCTTTTACTTTTTTTTCAATTCATAATAGGTGCTTTTATTTTTGTAACCAGTCTTATTTTATTGAAGGTTTCAATGATGGTTAGTGATCGGTATTTCAATGACTATCCTGTAGATAAAATAGAAAATCTTGTTACTCAAGTTTTGATAAGAAATTATAAAAAAATTAATCAAGGAAGGTTTGATAAACGGGAGGTTGAAAATATTATTAAAGAAATGCTCCTTGATTATTCGGGAATGGATAAAAATAAATTTAATAATGATATAAGACTTGTTGGATGAATTATATAATCCAGTTAACCTATGAATTCTTGTAGTGCATTTGAATAGTAGGGTTTCCACCAAATTGGCCATCCAAGCACCCACAACTGCTGAAAATATAAATCAGACTAAGAATTTAATAGGTAAAACTCCTTCCTCATCCTAACGAGTAGCTTTTCTGCTTCAATCCTATCCGGCACCTCCGGCAGATCGCTTAGCTCATACAGCTCATTTACCTTTTGTATTTTCTCCTCTGCCTGTTTAACCAGATCCTCATACATAAACTCTCCCCTTCTGATACTTAATAGAAATTCTCTGTTTGGCCTCCTGGTAATTACCTGTTTGCTTTTGGCAATTTCTTCGGCCATGTCCAACAATCGAAATACATGCATCATGTTCTTGGCATCGTAATTCTTTCCATGGGAAACGGTATTCGCAAATCGTTCATCATTTCTCTTTTCGACCCACTCCCAGTATTCCCGGTACTCCCGGCAGTAAACAGAATAGCCATCACGGTTAAAAGACATAATGCCTGATGCTTTCATTCCCTTTGGTACAGAACTGGTAGATACATCGTTAGAGTTATCTTTGTGCATAATGCCTTTAAATTTTAAAGAAGAGGATGCATCATAATAAATGCAGTACATGTCTTTCATATGTCCGATCTTCACTAATCCACAGTGCTCTTGCAAGTAAGCATGTTTGTCAAGCCAGTCCTGCAGAGGAACAGACCCGGGTTCTTCTACTACATAACAAAAATCAAGTATAGACTTCTTTTCCTTTTTTACCGGATTGCTAATCTTTTTATTTAATCCTTTGGCTTTTTTAATCTGGGCCATGGCATATTCGGCAAATGTGTACCTGCATAGCTTAGACAAAAACATCTCTGAACTTATATGATCCATCAGTGGATGTTTATAGAGTACACAATCAGGTGGAACATTGAGCAAATCAAGCAAATTGGGATTGTTTTTCAGCAACAATTCTATGAACCGCTTCAATTCATAAAAGACAATATCATTACTTTCATTGTTGACCTGCTCCACATAACCAAGTCCATAAAAGTCATCTTCCGAAAGTAAAAATATACCTTTGATGTCTGTATCAGAATGAGGGAGGTCAAGGCCATAAGCCCTGCTGCCACTGATACATTCATAAATAATCAGATTGTTTTTCCTTAAATAATCTATGTCTATCATTTCTCTGTAATCATTTTTGTAAAAGCTCCCTGAACAAATCGTCCAGCACTTTGCTGTCTCCTTTTTGCTTTTCGAATTCCTCGCATACTTTTTTAGCTTCTTTTATTTCAGATTCAATAAAAGAATTTAAAATGGATATCGGAGCAAGGGTATCCTTTTCATCACCAACCGACTTTTGCTCCAACAACTGATCAATGATAAGATTTAATTCCTTCTGCTCATGTATCAACTGTCTAAGGATACCAAACTCCATAGGCGGTGTCTCTTTCTTTTCTGCAATCCATTTGCAGGCAAGTACAGGCCGAAGTGCGTAGAAATACTTTTTCAATTTTACCTGCTCTCCCTGCAGCTCATTTTCATAGCCGTTTTTTGCCATGCTTAGATAATGATGCATACCGGCTCTGATGGAAAAGAAGTCAGGGAAAAGTGCTTTCATTCTATTTGAGAATTCCGGTTCCTCTTTATAAACTATAGGAGACTGCAACCATTCAAATACTACCGCATTGGAAGCTCTCAAAAGTTTCAATGACTTGCGGATATCCCATCCGCTGATATCCAACACATCATTGATTGGAAACTCAAGGGTATCCTTTCGTTCATCAATAGACAGATACCAGTCTTTGGACCTTATATAAATGAAACGTACATCGTAGTCGCTATCTTTAGAAGGAAATCCCCAGGCCCTGCTGCCGGATTCGCATGCATAAAGAATCTTGATGTTATGTTCTTTCTCTATCCTGGAAAGATTGTTTATTATTATATCGTACATATTGAGAATTAAAGTTAAATAAAATAAAATTAAAGCGCAGAACGATAATTCTACGCTTTAACATTTTTTGCAATGTTTTATTTATGACAGCAACATCTTACTTACCTCAGCAGTATTCAATGCCCAGTTCATATCATAGACTTCATCAGCATTTGATACATCCTCTACAATTTTTAGTCCCTGAGCATTTGCTTTCACTTCAAGTATGGTTCCGATTTTTAGTTTGGCATCCAGCTTTTTAAGCAAGGCAGTAATTCCCTTATTATCGAGATTTTGAACCAATTGTCCGCCAAAACTTAATTCCAGCCATATAATTTCCCTTTTAGAAACATCCAATACGCCAAAGGCCATACCTTTTGCCAGACTGTTTTTTACCCTTACCTGATGTTGAACTGCTGTCGGATCATAGGCCACTCCACTTGCGGCAATTTTCATAGGATATTTACTGTTCATCCAACCTACTACTAAGTTGGGCGGTATGCTTCCGTTGCTATACGCGTTGCAGGCAAAGGTTACAAATTTTGCACCATGTTTAGCAAGCTCAGCAACATTGAGCTCAATGTATTCGGCTGTTCCTGCTTTATCCGGAATTTCACGAATATCCCCGCTATGCTTACAACCGGTGGTAACCAGGTTGGAGAATGAACAAATTTCTGTTTTATGCTCATAAGCAACAGTACAGCTTAGGTCCATATCTAAATGCTGTGCAGGAAGATCTTGTCCCCACTGCATGAACAGCCTTACTTTATTTCCTTCTATGGCAAATCGTGTTCCCATCAATGCTCCGGGTAAATCCTGTACATTTTCGCTTCTGTCTCCTATCGCAATCGGAATATTGTACAGTCCTTTATCAATGTAAATTGTTCTGTTGGCAGTTTCAACCATTTTAAATTTATGCTGAATAACATCCATGCTCAAATCACGGATATTCATCTGCATTGATTTAAGCTCTTCTTCCCTATACAATTGAAGCAGCTTATTTGCTGCTACCCTTTTGTTTACTCCTCCCAATGGCTTCACACCTCTCGACACAGTTTTATCAAAATATACTTCCGCATACATATTCAAGGTAAAAATAAGCCTTGGAGGTACCTCATGCATTACCTCTCTGAAATGGGCTAAAGTTGTATCTTTACCAAACCATAACATATTGGAGAACAACGAGCGTGCAAATAATCCGGGGCGTTGTTTTAACAAAGTAAATGTGTTCAACTCATCGTTTTTTAGTTTAAACTCATTTACCTTTCCCTGCCATACTTCGTAATTCTCGTTGTAAAATACATCCAGTAGTTGTGTCAGCCTTTCAAAGCCTTCTCGTTTGCTGTATTCTGCCAAACGCAATGCTCTGATCACCCTAACCCAAATTCCTCTTTTAGGATGCATGACTTCACACTGTTTGCTAACATCCATGGTCAGGCTGTTTAGCCATTTAGCATATCGGATACATTCGGCACGATTGAATTTTAATTTCAGATCCTTGACTGCTTTTACCCTTGCTGCTCCGCTTTTATCCAACACCAAATGAAGGTGTGAGGAGTTTTTGGACATTCTTTTAACAATGGTTTTTGGCTCTATGATTTGAAGAAAACCGGTGTGCTTATACCATAAGTACCTTAAAATATCATTAGGACTCTGGAATAATCTACCTGCAACTTCAGCTTCGCCATGTTCCACCAAAATGTCAATTACCAGCATCATCGTTTCCTTGATAGCAACGGTAACTTTTTCCGGCAATCCGAAATGGGCCAGGAGTACTTTTAAACTCTCTGCCTGTGTAGCATCCGGCGCTACAGGTGACTCAAGCAAACTCACCAAATAATTGAACAAGTCACTATCTGACCATAATTTTAATGTCTTTAATTTATTTACCCCCGGAGTATATTCCAGCTTTCCGAATTCAAAAGGGGTTCCGCAAAAAGGACATCCATTGTACCTTTCGATAGGAAATGTATTATCAGGAATGATATGTCCGCAAGACAATTTCGTCCCCTTGTTTGATTGAAATACATTTGCAAAGAAAGTGATGATATGATCTAATACAGTTTCTCCTGTCGGAATATCCCACTGTTTTACCAAAGGCGTCCAGTTTTTTGTCACTCCTGTAACTTCCTGCAACAGATTATATATTTCCAGCTTTGACTGAGGATTGATGGTGTTTACCTTTCTAAGTAAATCCTCGGAAAAAGCAAAGCCAAGCTTTGCACAATTGGCTACCAACGCCATGGTAGTCTCATTTAACTCTTTTGTTGGTTCAGTGACAACCATGTTATCTGAAACAACAATTGCATTTTGTCTGAGCGCTGTTTTTAATAATTCACTTTTCATCGTACTAAAAATTATATTTTTAAAAATAAGGTAATTTTGTTTCTGTGTTTTCAGGTTCAGAAGTAAGAAACAATTGACCTTTTTTTGTTAAGGTAATGAACAAACGTTCTAGAGCGGATTCGAACCGCTTATGCCATTTAGAAGTAGGTTTGTTTTGACCTTTTGAGAGGCAGGTGGGATTCGAACCCACGACCCGGACATCCGAAGTGTAGAAGTAAACTTATATTGACCTTTTGGTAATTTATAAGTTACCTGCTCTACCAGCTGAGCTACTGCCTCCAATAGCAGGTAATTGAACAAGTTGAACTTTACAGGTTGTTTGAAGTAACTTATTCTTGACCTGCAATAATTATATAACAAAGAAACATTTTAACTACGCAATCATTTTGCGTCCTTAAGGTTTTGCCTCCTTTTAATTTTCCAGGGTGCATTCTTTTGCCAGTCTCCAGCCATAATACAACCATAAGGCATAACTTCATCAATTACCTGCCCCAGACCGAACTCTTCCATTTGACTTCTTACTGTTTTTGCATTCTTATATGCAGAAGGCAATTCAGAAATATCAATTGCATTGGAATAGAAACGGACATCAAGTCCCATGGTTTCAACTTCAAATACTTCTTGCATCGTCATATGGCTTTTCATTTTTTTATGCTGAGTACGGCTAAAGTTCCTTCCGGCTCCATGCGGCGCAAAGCCTAAATTATTGGCCGTTGTTTCACCCTGAACAATGAGCACCGGTTCTGCCATATTCAATGGTATAATTCTCGGCCCTGTAATATCCGGCATAAATTTATCAGCCAATGGTGTCGCGCCTTTGGCATGGTAAAATAAATCTCCGTCTTTGAACACAAAGTTATGCTCGTTCCAGAACCTGTCGAGAACATCAATACCCAGTTTTCCTGCCGTGGCATCATGGATACAAATATGACTTTGCTTAGTCCATTTACGTATTATCTGTAATGCATTCCAGTACTCTTGCCCCTCTTCTGTTTCAAAGGGAATCCAGGCATTTTGCTTTAAGGTTTCTTCAGAGATTTTTTTTCTGAACTTTTCAGCAATATTCATTGCTTTCATATATAACCTTGCGCCAACACCTCTCGATCCATGATGGGTAATCATCATCGTACGGCCGGTTTGTCTGGATCGGCCAACATAGAGGAAATGATTCCCATCACCTTGTGTACCTAAGTGCGATCTGGCTATTTTTACCATTTCCTTATCGTTCAGGAATGAATTACCTTCAAAAGATTTTAAAAGTTCTGTTGGTATTCTAAACTCCGTCTGACGGTCCCTTCCACCCGGACCGAAATGAGTGATTGAAAATGCTGCATCCAATACATCTTTAGGATTTACATATCCAAGATCGGTAAGCATAACAGAACAACAGATGTCTGCACTATGCATCCCCGGGTGAATAGCATTTTTAGCCACAACCACTCCACCAACCGGTATTGTTCCCAAAGGTCCGGTCGGACAAGAGTCAGGCATGATGGCTCCTCCTACTATTGTTGGTGTCTTCATCAGGACATTCATTGTCTCAATAACTGTGTTGACATTATCTTCTTCTGATGCATCCTCCGCTTTAATGTTGATTGAAAGCGGAGGACATTCCTTATGCAGGTCTATCATGGGACCTGTTTTAAACTGCGCCAGATAGGACTCCATGGAAGGACCTGTCAGTTGATTGTTATTAATGTGCTCAATAGCTTCTTTAAACCATTTGTCAGGTGTGAAGCCAAGTTCGATCAATGTTTTTCCGGTAATGTTTACTTGTTCTTCCATTCTATTTAAAATTAGTTGTGGTTTTGATGATTCAAAGATGAAACCAAACTACGCAATGTTATTGCGCAGTTACAACAATTTTGATATATTTGTTCATGGCAGTAAATAAAAATGCTTTAATCCGCTATAAAACAATAGATAAGTGTCTTCAAAACCGCAATAGGGACTGGACACTGGAAGACCTCATAGAAGCTTGTTCGGACGCTTTATATGAATATGAGGGCCGGAATGTGAATGTAAGCAAACGCAGCGTTCAACTGGACATTCAAATGATGCGCAGTGATAAGCTGGGATATAATGCCCCTATAGTCGTTTATGATAAGAAATATTATAAGTATGAAGATGAAAGTTATTCAATAACCAATATTCCTATTACGGAATATGATATGAATGTGCTTTCCGAAACTGTTGAAATGTTGAAGCAGTTTAAAGACTTCTCATTGTTTTCAGAACTCACCGGCATCATTCAGAAACTGGAAGATAAAGTATATACTGAAAAAACCAGGCAATCATCCATTATACATCTTGAAAGAAATGACAACCTGAAAGGACTAGAACATCTGGATGTGCTGTATCAGGCAATTGTTAAACGTGTATGCTTAAAAATAAAGTACCAGTCCTTCAAGGCCCGAAACGTATCTGAAATAATGATTCATCCTTTCATTTTAAAAGAATTTAATAACAGGTGGTTTCTGGTCGGAAGAGATCATAAGGTGAAAAACCTGCTTACACTTGCATTGGATAGAATAATAAAAATAGACTTTGACTTTTCCATTCCTTGTATTGAAGAAAACTTTGATGGTGACGAGTATTATAAAAATACCATAGGTGTGACAGTATTGAATGATTATCATATAAAGGAAGTGGTATTAAAGCTGGATAAGGACAATGCACCTTATGTAATAACTAAACCGTTTCATCATTCTCAAAAAATATTAGAGAGGCTTCCTGGTGGAGCTGTTTTAATTCAAATAAAAGTTCACCTGAATATGGAGTTAGAAAGATTGATACTTGGATTTGGAAACTCTATTGAGGTAATTGAACCGAAAGTTTTAAGAAACAGAATTAAACAGAAGCTGGAAAAAGCATATTGTTTATATCAGGAGGAAAACTAATTTTAGTATTTTATGGAAACGGATTGATGATGTTACAAATTTGGTTCTGTTGGTATTTAAGGCTTCGACTCCCTGCCTACCGGCAGGCAGGCGCTCAGCCTGACTCAAGGAGTTTACTGTAGTTCTGAGGTAGTGGCAGCTTCTCAATTACAAACTTATTTGATTATTCTGCCTGATGTGTGATAGAAAAAATATAATAAAAAAAACCGGGCTGCATTATCAGCAGCCCGGTTTTAATCATTAATAGGTCTTTATGATATTTCGTTTGTATGAGCCGTTGTTGGTGATGATCTGCATGATAAACAAACCGGCACCGAGGTCGTCTCCTACAGTCAGGTTGTCTGTATTATTGCCTTTAACTGATGATACCAGTTTACCCTGTACATCATAAATATTAACAACCAGTATCTTTTCGCCATTGCTCAAAGAAATTGTGGTTTGGCTGCTAAACGGATGCGGAGCTGCAATTACATTGGCAGAAAGAACAATTTCAGTTTCTTCTTCCGCAACAGCTGCTCCTGAACATGTGCCAACCTGCTCCCATACTCCCCACTGCCCTGTTGTTCCTGGTTCTTCTCCCTGTGTCCACCATTTTGCTCTCCAGATAATACCTTTATGAGAAACGCGGTTGTCCGCTACATAAATGGATGTACTGTTCCAGGCAGGAGCTGAACAGCTGGCTGCTGTTGTGGTGGTGAATCTGAAATATGGACTTGCATAGGCTGATGAAGTGGAAGAACAATTTGTTCTTACAGTGAACTCATATTGTGTTGAAGCCTGTAATCCTGTAAAGTTTACGCTATTGGTATTTGTAGTTACACTGGTAAGCCATGCACCACCTACCGGTCTGACAAAAACAAGATAAGATACCGCTCCTGTCTGTGCAGTCCAGGTCAGATTTGCGGAGCTGGTAGTGATATTATTGGCTCCAAGAGATCCGGGAACATTGCAGGTAGCAACGACTGCTGCTGTTGTAAATCTGAAGTACGGACTTGCATAGGCTGATGAAGTGGAAGAACAATTTGTTCTTACAGTGAACTCATATTCTGTTGAAGCCTGTAATCCTGTAAAGTTTACGCTATTTGTATTTGAAGTTACACTGGTTAGCCATGAACCTCCTACAGGTCTGACAAAAACAAGATAACTTACCGCTCCTGTTTGTGCACTCCATGTCAGGTTTGCCGAGCTGGTGGTGATATTATTGGCTCCAAGTGATCCTGGCACATTACAGGTAGCAACGACTGCTGCTGTTGTGAATCTGAAGTATGGACTTGCATAGGCTGATGAAGTGGAAGAACAATTTGTTCTTACAGTGAACTCATATTGTGTTGATGCCTGTAATCCGGTAAAGTTTACGCTGTTGGTAGTTGAAGTTACACTGGTAAGCCATGAGCCTCCTACAGGTCTGACAAAAACAAGATAACTTACCGCTCCTGTCTGTGTAGTCCAGGTAAGATTAGCTGATGAACTGGTTATATTGTTAGCCTCCAATGATGTAGGAACAGCACATGTCGCAGGCTGTACGACATTGATAGTGATAGCCGATGATGTAGTGCTTGCATTGGAGTTGTCTGTTGCTCTTGCAGTAATGGAGTATGTACCGGCAGCTACATTTGACCAGTTGAATGTATATGGACTGGTGGTTGCCTCTCCGATTTTAGTAGTTCCGTTGAAATATTCAACTCTTGTCACCGTCCCGTCAGGGTCAGATGCATTGGAAGTAAAACTAATGTTTGCAGGAGCATTAAAGCTTGCATTATTGGCAGGCGATGTAATGGATACAGTAGGGCTTTGATTTGGATTTTGTACAGATATGTTGACAGTAGCAGATGTGGTAGAAAGGTTTGAATTATCTATCGCCACTGCTTTCAGCTGATAAGTGCCTGTTGCTACATTATTCCAAACTATGCTGTAAGGTGATGTATTATCTTCTGCAATTACAGTATTGCCATTGTAGAAAACTACTTTGCTGATAGTGCCATCAGCATCTGAAGCATTGGCAGTAATGGTAATGTTTGCCGGACTTGTAAAAGTAGCATTGTTTGAAGGAGAAGTAATGGAAACTGCAGGTGGTGTACCTGTATTTCCACCATAAGCTGAAGCGTACCAAACTCCCCTACCATGGGTAATAGCATATATTCTGTTTGATTGTGCATGGAACTCCAGATCATAAACTGGTGCATAAGGCAGGTTATGAATATATGGTGTCCAGTCGGTCATGGTATTGTCTCTGTAGTACACTCCTCTTCTTAATCCTACATAAATTCCTCCCTGAGCTCTGTTGTCATAAACTACTTTATATGCAGGAAGCGCAGGCAGTGAAGCAGAAAAATCTGTCCAGCTTGTTCCACCATCGGTTGAAACATATACTTTTCCTGTACTGGTACATAAAGCAACTCTTTCCGGAGTGGTAGGATGTATGGCTATTGAATTCGGAACTCCGTTGGGTGCATTGGCTGCTGCTGTCCAGGTGCTGCCACCGTTTCTTGTAACCATGATCTGTGACCCTCTGATTACATAAATGTAATTGGAGTTGGATTCTGCTACCTGTATGTCATTGGCTTTGGTGGTACCGGAAAAATTTGAAATGGCAGTCCAGTTGGAACCACTGTTGGTAGATTTATAAATCTGTACATATCCTACATACAATGTTGTGCTTATTTTAGGGTCCATGATAAAAGGTGTTACCCAATTACCACTTGATTCTGGGCTTGGCAAACTGGATCTTGAATTTCCTCCATTGGTAGATCGGTATAAAGATCCGTTTTGAGAAGTTCCGTACAGAATATTAGTATTGCCATGATCAACAAAGCTTTCCATACCATCTGCTCCAAGCCAGTCTTTCCAAACACCTCCGGTAAAAACACTTGTGCCATTGTCCTGAGAACCTCCTGAATATACATTTGGATTGGTTTTGCATACACCTAATCTGTAAAATTGTCTGATGCCTAAGCCTCTGCTCAGGTCCACCCAGTCATCTGCTCTGTTGACTGATTTGTAAATTCCACCATCTGATCCTGAGTAGATATTATTACCTACATACTCCAATACATGAACATCTGCATGATTATAACCTATGGAATTTCCCCACGTCCATGCAGTAGTTGCAGTAAAGTTCACTCCACCGTTTGTTGACTTCCAGCAAATGATACCTGCTACATGCACTTCATTTTCATTGGTAGGAGAAACGCACATAGCCATATCGTAAGTGGCCTGGCCGGTAGTACCTGATCCATTGGTTTCGTAACCGAAAAGATTATTTGATCCTGCACTACCGCTATTTACAATAGTAAAAGAATTTCCACCGTCTGTAGATTTGAATGTTCTTCCGTAAACCGATCCTATAGCCTGGAGAAGATAAACAACATTGGGGTTTGCAGGTGTAACAGAAACGAGTGTACGTCCTGTTGTTGATATTCCATTGGTAATCTGATTCCATGTAATACCATTGTCCAGTGAACGGTAAGCGCTGTTTCCTGTAGCATAGACAGTGTTAGGGTTACCGGGCCTGAATTCAATGTCTTCAACGTTTACAGTTGAAGTTCTTGTCCAGGTACCACCTGCATTAGTAGAACGGTATATTCCACCGGCTGTAGCAGCAAGAATGATATTGGAGTTGCCCGGTTGAATGATAATCTTTCCTACTTTACTGGTAGTAAAAGACATGGTTGACCAGGTACTACCACCATTTGTTGTTTTATAAATGCCGGCACCATTGGTTCCTACATATACTATATTAGAGTTTGCAGGATCGATGGTTACAGCAAAAATCCTCATGTTATTGTTTTGGTCAAACATAGGTGACCAGGAAGTTCCTCCATTGGTACTTTTCCACAAACCACCTTCCGGAGTACCTACATATATCAATTGTTGATTTACCGGTTCTACAGCAATAGCAGTCACTCTGCCAACTCCCGGATTCCAACCTGAAGTGGCATTCATGTAATCAGGTCCCAGCTCTGTCCAGGTTGCCGATAATACCTGTGCGTCTTCAGAGGTTCTTGCAAATCTTGCTCTTGCTTTTTTAGTCTCCTCTTCAATAACCTTTTTTGAAATACGATTTCCATTTTCATCAATTTCAAGACTGGTCTCGTATTCCCATCGCTTATATTGCTTATACCCCGTTCCTCTCCCGGTACCAACCGAATCAAAATATCTGTCGGCTTCTTTTTGTACATCAAAGAAATTTACGGTTTCATCCGCAATCATATCCATATACTTTTGGCCAAAAGCGGAAGAAGTAAATACCAAAAACAAACCAAATGCAAGGAATGCTTTTGTGAATTGGTTTTTCAATAATCGTAGAAGGTGTGTCATGTAGAGTTTGTTTTAATATTCTTAATGAGATTATTGACTCTACATTTCACTTCAGATTTTATTACAATAAAAAAAATAATAAGTCAGGCTTTGGGTTAATCCGCTAAAAATCAATAGATAAGATATGGTTTAAAGTTTAAAGTGTAAAGTGAAAAGTTTAAAGTGCGATACATTACCCTCCGCCCTATCGCTCGCCATTGTTGGTGTTCGGGTTGTTTTGGTGGTGGCAGCACCAACAATTTTACCTGAATTAGATTATTTTTCCCTCTAAATAGTATCTTTGTTGAAAATATAAAAAAAATGAGGATTGTTATAATTATTTTATCTTTACTTTTTGCTCAATTACTTTTAGCACAACCTGCAAATGATGAATGCTCCGGAGCGATATTGTTGACTCCTTCAACTACCTGCACTAACGTAAACGGCACCATACAAGGTGCCACAAGATCTACAATAACAACAGGATGTTCCAGTTATGGGGATGTATTTTATAAGTTTGTTGCAGGATCTCCTTCTGCAACCATAAATGTAAAGCCTGAAACCGGATTGAACCTTGTGGTCGGCTTATTCGATGCCTGCGGAACCAGCTCTTCTATAATCTGTAAAGATGGGGCCGGATATGGAGGTCTGGAAACTATTACCTTAACAAACTTCATTCCCGGTAATACATACTATATTAAAATCGGAAGTAATGTTTCATCTTATACAAAATATGCTTTTACCGTATGTGTCGTTTCATCACCCAATGATGAATGTATTTTCGCAAGTACTATTACACCGACAGCCAACTGTAACAGCAGCATAACCGGATCATTGCTCGAGGCGACAACCTCTACAGTTACAACTTCATGTGGCGGATTTCATGATGTATTTTATAAATTTGTGGCCAATGCTTCTGCTGTAAGGATAAGAACTTCTCCCAATTCAACTTCACTGGATCTGATGTTTAGTGTTTACACCAATTGTAGTGGTGATGCTTTATATTGTGTAGATGAAACTTCAGCGGGAGCAGTGGAAGTTTTGCTTATGGAAGGATTAACTACAGGCACTACTTATTATATTAAGGTCGCCAGTAAAAACCAGGATCCTCCCGGTAAAACCTTTGGTATTTGCGTTCAAAATGCACCAGCCAACGATCATTGTTCCAATGCTACCTCATTAACACCTTCATCTTCCTGCTCCAATTTAAGCGGAACTTTAGATGTTTCTACAGTTTCAAGTATGTCTTCTTCATGCCCATCTGAAAAAGATGTCTTTTATAAATTTGTTGCGTCGGTTAGTTCTACCCTAATTAAAGTAACGCCCTCAGCCGGGCTGGATGTTGTTGTCGGAGTATTTACTGCCTGTGATGGTGCCGCTTTGACTTGCGCAAATGAACAAGCTGCAGGAGGTATAGAATCAATTAATCTGACCGGCTTAACGATAGGAACCACCTATTTTATAAAAGTAGCAAGTGCAGTGGCCTCTCCTTCAACCAATACATTTACCATCTGTATGCAAAATTCGCCATCAAATGATGAGTGCTCAGCGGCAATAGCCTTGATTTCAGGCTCTACTACATGTAATGCATATACGGGTACCCTGAATGTTGCAAATACATCAGCTTTAAGTAATGCCTGCAGTGGATACAACGATGTATTTTTTAAATTTACGGCATCTGCTTCAACTGCTACGATTACAGTTTCTCCTGAGGCTGGGTTAGATGTAACAGTTGGTGTATTCAAAGAATGCACAGATCAGACTTCACTTTCTTGTGTTAACGAAGCGGGAGCCGGAGGTACCGAAAACGTTTACCTTTCTTCATTAACTTCCGGAGCAGTTTATATAGTTAAAATTGCCTCCGCTTCTGTGCAACCTTCTGCGCATGGGTTTACCGTCTGTGTGAAGAACCCACCTGCAAACGATGAATGTGCAAACGCCATAAATATAAACCCTTCCGTTGGTTATTTCCCTACAGCAGGGAATCTGAGAGAAGCAACTACCTCTGCCACCACCACCAACTGCGGGGGCTTTAATGATGTGTTTTTTAAATTTACAGCCAATAATTCTTCACCAACAATTACAGTAGAGCCTCAAGCTGGTCTTGATGTTATGGTAGGGATATACACCTCCTGCAGTTCTTCTACACCGCTAGCCTGCGTCAATAATGCAGGTAATGGTTTATCAGAGGTTATACGGTTGAGTAATTTAACAACAACTAATGTTTATTATATCAAAGTATCAAGTGTGGAAGCGTCACCTTCAGTTACCTCTTTTAACATTGTCGTTCAAAATCCTCCGTCGAACGATAACTGTTCAGGAGCATTTAACTTAAATTTTACTTCGACCTGTACACCCGGAAATGCTACGCTGGCAAATGCAACGAATTCATCAATCACATCTCCGTCATGTGTACTCTATAATGATGTTTTTTATTCCTTTACAGCAAATACGTATGCCGCTAGTATCAGAGTGGTACCTTCTTCAGGATTGGATGCAGTGGTCAGCCTTTATGATGCTTGTGATGGAGCGTTGATTTCCTGTGTCAACACAGGAGGTTTGGGTGTAACGGAAGTTTTAAATACCAATAAGCTTGTAAGTGGCAACAATTACAGGATTCAGGTTGGTAGCAGCCTTCAGTCACCGGCATCTAATACATTTACTATTTGTGTGCATAGCCAGAATAACGACGAGAAAGAATTTTCAAAACCACTTACATCTACTGTTCCCTGTGATAACAACTTCATTCTGGACAACGGCACACAGTCTCCAGGGAAAATGGTGTGTGACAATAGTACAGACCCAATGTTTAATTATAAACATGACCTATGGTATACTTTTGTGGCAGTCAGTACAAAATATAATATTACAGCCAGCAGAGAAGCGAGCAACTCGTTCGGAGTTGAGTTGCAGGATGAAGCAGGCACTTCTCTGTTATGCGAAAGAGCAAGTGTTAAAATGGGAGGAGGCCCCTCCTCTACTGTGGTTAGTTCTATCAGTACTTTGACTATTGGCAATACCTATTATATCAGGATCGGTAAAGATGGTTTAGGGGGATATAATGAATTATTCAAACTTTGTGCTACACCTGTAAACATACCTACAGGGTTGCAGGAAGATAAAACAAACAATAATTTGTTTGCCTATCCTAACCCTGCCACAATATCCCTCACCGTACACTCTTCACTTTCAGGAAAACAAAGCGTGGAACTGTTGAATTATAACGGGAATAGGGTATTGAAATCAGAGTTTGACAAGCCGGAATTCTTACTGGATTTGGAAAAAATACCTGAAGGAGTATACCTTCTGCTGATATCAGATAACGATGGAAATCAACTGATGCAAAAGGTAAGTGTTGTAAAATAATTACCTTCATCGTGCTCGTTTGCAACTTCATCGTCCTCGTTTGCAACGAGGATGTCTGAGAAATGCGATTGTATCGCATTTAAACTAAAATTACCGTAGTGCGGTATAAGGCCAAATTTAATTAAGAATTAAGAATTAAGAATTAAGAATGAAAAACAGAAAGGATAAGCTTTAAGCTAAGGCATCAAACTTTGAATTTCCACTATTGACTAAGTTGGCAAAATAATTTCATTCAGGTTTGTAGTTCTAGTTTTTAACCATCCGCAATCGTTCGGATCTATCGTTAGTGCTTATGGATAAAATGTATATTCCCGCTGGAAGGCTCTTTACATCAATGTTAATAGTTTGTCCGCTTTTAATGTAGCGGTTAACAAATCCTCCCCGGCTATCTATTATCTCAATTACTATATCAGTAAAAAAACTGCTTAATTCTAAATTCAAAACATCCTGAACGGGGTTAGACTTCAGGTGAACGGTTGAAGAATTATCGGGAAGCATTCCGGCTGTATTACATGAATTACCTGTTGAAGTATAATTTTTTAAAACCTCCATTTGAGGTTTGTCGGTATTACCTTCCGGTTCTACGGATAATGAATAGCTTCCCCACCATGGACCGGCTGCCCAATAGGTTCCATTAATGCAATTGCTTTGAAGGTAACTCAGAAAATTGTCCAGAACATTTAACCACCTTGCATCATTGCCGGGAACTCCATACTCTCCAATGAAACCTTTTAAATTATGTTGCTGCAGCCATGCTACAAAAGGCTCTACTCTCACTACTCCAGTATTTGGTGAAGCATTTTCAGAATCATAGGTTCCGCTGTAAGCTCCGGAAGCATTCTTGTCGAAATACACATGAGCTTCAAAAATAAGTTTGTTATCGGGATCAACAAGGTCTTTCAGATTATTGCTTACAGAGGGCCAGCGTTCTGCAGAGCTCCAGCTATCACCCCCAACAAGAATATTTGTGGAATGATCTATTGTACGAATTTTATCAATAACAGCCTGGGCGATTGAAAACCAGGGAGCCGCCGGAAGCATATCGTGAGGCTCGTTCATAATGCCATATCCCCAAATATTAGTTTTATCCTTAAATGCTGCAGCCAGTTTTCCCCATACATCTGTTACATGTTCTACAGGCAGCGAGGCGGAACCTATTATATATTCAGTCCCGTTTATTTTTCTTCTGCCATAATTATGAAGATCCAGAATAACCTGCATATCTCTTTCTGCAGCTTTATCTACAAAAGAGATTATTCTTTGCAGTTCTGTAGCATCTAAATTTCCTCCGGGTGTATGCTGGACCCTTTCTCATTTAAAAGGTAATCTGATTAAAGTAAGACCTTTGGATTTAAAATAATCCAATTCTGCTACAGTAGGATAAGTATAGTGACTGTTATATGTTCCGGGGAAAACACTTCCGAATTCCGCTCCGGAAAGATTTACTCCAAAAGGAGTCTGCTGAGCATTAGTTACCTGAATGAAAACAAAAAACAGTAGATAAAGTAAGCAGACTTTCTTCATAAAAAAAGGGCTAAAGTATTTTTATTCTTCTACGAATAAAATGTGATATGGATATACTTCAGTCCTTTTTTCTGAAGAAAGATTGCCAATTAATCCCATAACAGATATTAAGGTTCGTGAAGACACGAACCAAGGCGAAGCCCTTCTAACACCAACAACGGCATGAAAGCAATCATGCATCATTATTAGCGATCCCTCCTACGTCGGGATGACAGGATAATTCGACTTAAGTAGTATTTTATTTTGTGCAATGCTTCAAAGGGATTTACACCGGTGTCAATAATCAGTTTTCGAAAAAAAATTAAATTAATTGCAGGGGTTATTGGTTCAAATCCCGGCGGGTTCAAAATGAAGTTATAATGGAAATAATGCTTAACTTATACCAGACTTTGTATTTCCTCCAATGACTTTCCTTTAAAATCAGCGAAACGATATTCTTTATAGTGGGCTCTCAGGTGAAGGATTAAATCTCTCCTGGTGGGAGTAGCAGGCAGTTGAGCTGGTATTTCATCCATCTGCAGAATATAATATCCTTGTTTATTAATAGCGGCCAGCATTTCTTCAGTGGGTTCCTCCATATGGCAGAACTGGCATTCTTCAATGTCCAGCTTGTTGTCGGATTCATTTATTTCCTGTAAATATTTCTTTCCGTATTGATAAACCAGTTCGGCTTTAATACCTGCCGGAACGATAATGTCAAAATGCATGACGTTACCGTCTTTCTTTTTTACATATGTATCCCAGACTGCTACATTCATGGTAAAAATAGTTTTATTATTTTGACGAATAAATAATACTCCAAATCTGCATAAAAAATTCAAATATTTGGCCGATCAACTATTGAAGCGCTTCCGCCAATCCGATCAGTATACCTTCATGTCCTCTGATATAGCATAGCCGGTAAGCATTCTCATACTGCACCACTTCGCTCATGAGTTCAGCACCATGCTTACTGAGCCTGGATAGAACATCATCAAGCTTCTCTACGGTGAACATGACCCGAAGGTAACCCAGAGCGTTCACAGGCGCAGTACGGTGATCGGCGACAGTTAGCGGATTGATAAAACGTGAAAGCTCAAGCCTGTTATGGCCATCCGGTGTTACCATCATAGCGATCTCTACTTTCTGGTTTCCCAGTCCGGTAACCCGCCCGGCCCACTCTCCTTCTATCGTCGCCCGGCCTTCAAGTTGCAGTCCCAGGTCAGTGAAAAAGTCTATGGCGCCATCGAGTGATTCGACTACGATACCAACATTGTGCATTATGGGTAATTTGATATTTGACATATCTTATTTGGATTTAAAGCCCTATAGAGGAAATCATTGAATTATTTTCAGATTGAAATATACAATTATAAATTAATTTATCGGCTCTGGCTTGTCCCGATACCAATAAGCTGACTCTTGCCATTGTTGGTGTTTGGGTTGTTTTTGGCGGTGGCAACACCAACAATTTTACCTTATTAGATTATTTTTCCCTTGTAATTACCACAGGAATTACCAGAAGTTGTTTGTGCTGCAGCCCCTATAGCCATAGCAAACTGCAACAAAGGCAACTGCGAAACATAGCACAGTTATCACCGCAGGCATCCAGACCGTCTATAGTTGTTTGGGCAATACTGTCCTCCAACCAACGAAAATATAAAGCAGGTAAAAGAAGTTTTTCCATTCGCAACTTAATATATTCAAGCTTCGTATTGGATCAAGATCTAATTCTTATCGATCAAACAGTGAAAATTTGCTATTAACCTGAATATTAGAAAGAAGAGGCGAAATGGAAAAAATATGAATTATTATCCCTTTGTCTGTATACCTTATTCTGGTTTTTAACCTGCTATTAATTTAAAATCCGGCACGGTGCTTAAGTAACAATTTATGACTTGCACATAACTAATTTTCAAGTAGTTGAAATGTATATTGTTAATCAGTTAAAAAAATAACCCAAAATAAAACTCTAAATAAAAATTTATCAAAATGAAAAAACTTTTTCAGGCCTTTGTATTCTTTATGTTGGCTTTCACTTCTGCCGGATTTGCACAGACCGGTTACCTTTCGGAAGCTTATCATTTTATTACACTTGCATGTTCCTCAGGGACGGCTAACCGTTCAGGAGTGGCTTATAACCCTCAAAAGAAATTATATTATAGTGTAAATGCAGGTTCATCATCATATCCTATTGAGACTTATAATGAGAGTGGAACCAAAGTAAATTTTGAACAGTCCGGATTTGATTACAGAGGTCTTTGGTGGAATCCAAATAACAATTCATTAGAAGGAAATGGATTGGGAACTTCCGGAATTCACCGTCATAATCTGAACCCAACAACAGGGTATGCAGAAAATGGCGGCACTGTATTTCTGGCAGGAACAACCACGGTTAATCAATGGTGCGGCGATTACAATTATATAAATAATGAAATTGTTTACCATAACAATGGGAACATAGTAAGATATAGTGGTACCAACAATTCACAATTAGCAACCATAGCAATTACAGGACTTCCTGTTGCTACCTCTAATTTAAATTCAAACAGTATAATATATACAGGTAAAACCAATTACGAATACGGTGTGTACGACTTTACCAACAGGAAACTTTATCTCATAAACCTGGCTGGTGAATTTAAAGGTGAAATTCCTTTACCGAATACAGCCCCGCAAAATTCTAATTTCAGAATGTCCTTTGCCAATAATATCCTTTTTCTATATAATAGTACAAGCTTGAGTTGGATGGGTTATTCTTTAATTTGTCAACCTACAAGCTCCAACCATACTATTAGCTCTTGTGGTCCTTATACCTTCAACAATCAAACATATACGGAATCAGGGGTATATACCCTTACCACCACCAACTCCAGAGGTTGTGATTCAATCATTACCTTAAATCTTACTGTTAATCCCATCCCTGTTGTTGTGGCAAATGCTTCTGCTAACAATGTTTGTCCCGGGAGTAATGTAACATTAACCGGATCAGGTGCTAATACTTATGTTTGGGATAATGATGTTGAAAATGGAATTTCATTTACTATTACATCTACTCAGACTTATAATGTAACCGGAACTGACGCCAACAATTGTTCCAACAGCGACGAAATTACCATAACTGTAACAACTGATTCTGAAAAACCTCAAATTACAAATGTTCCTTCAGATATTATCATAAATGCATCAACAGGTTCCTGCTCTGCAGTAGTTAGCTGGACGGATCCATTAGCTTCAGACAATTGTACGGTTACTTCCTTTACTTCCAATCACAGCAGTGGAAGTACTTTTCCAATCGGAACAACCATCGTTACTTATACAGCATCCGATTTTTCCGGAAACAGTTCAACGGCTTCTTTTACTGTACAGGTTAAAGATAACCAAAATCCGGTTATTGAAGGTTTGCCATCTGACATAACTATAAGTGCTGCTTCCGGTGCTTGTAATGCTGTCGCTACCTGGGTCACTCCCACTGCTTCCGATAATTGCGGGGATGCGGGTCTATCTTCCACTCATATGTCCGGAGACATATTTGCTGTTGGTACGACAAAGGTTACATACACTGCAACGGACAATTATGGAAACAATACTACAGCTTCGTTTAATATAATAGTAGAAGATACTCAGGCTCCGGAATTCGTTAATTGTCCGGCTAAACAAACAGTTTGTGAAGGTGTGTATACCTTTGATACTCCTGCTGCTGTTGACAATTGTAGTGTGGCTGTACTGCAAACATCAGGGCCTCTTAGTGGTGATTATTTAACAGCAGGTACATATTCAATAACCTTTGAGGCAACTGATGGTTCCGGTAATAAGGTTGGCTGCACTTAATACAGCTGAAATGGAAGTAACCGTATCTGTCTGTACAGGAACGGCAAATGCATCTGCGAATGCAGCATTAAAAATTTATCCGAATCCTGTTCATTACAGCTTTAACCTGACTTTTACCTCTCCTATTGCTGAGCAAGTGGAAATGACAATGATAAATTCTGCGGGAATGGTAGTAAAGACAGAACAATTAAATGTGAAAATAGGTGAAAACAACTTTATGTTTGATGCCTTTGAACTACCAAAGGGAATTTATTTTCTACAAATAAAATCCCAGGGAAGAATAATTAATCAAAAAGTAGTAGTAAACTAATACTGATATTGGACCTTAATTAGCGTTAAAATAAAGAGGCGGAATTTCTGCCTCTTTTTTATTTTTTTAGTTTTCAAGTTCAGGATTTCTTGATTTGATTCCAGTATTTCCCCTTATATATTAAATTATCATGAATAGTAATAAGAAACTAATAATCAAATTAAGTATCAGAAAGATATTTTTTAATGATGAAAATTTTATTTAATTAAAAAAATATTGATATTTATAACTTCCAAATTTTTCTTTTATGTTCAGAATTATATTTTTTTTAAGCTACCTATTTTTTACTCAAATATCACCTGTTCTCAGTCAGGACTACAATTTGTTTAACTCCAATAGAAAGTATCTATATACCGGCAACAATAAATATTACTCTGTTGAATTCGAAAATAAAATAATCAATGATCAGGATACCACCCTTATAGTTTTTTCAAATGTACCATACGGATATCCTTTAAATTGCACTCCTCTTGCAGGTAATAAAATTATCAAATTCTATAATGGAAAAACCGTCATGTTTAATGAAATGAAGGATTCCATTTTTATTAATGTGAATGCGAAACTTAATGACTTTTGGAAGCTGTATACATTTTCAAATGGTAACTACTTTAAAGCAACAGTTATCGATAAAGTAAAAGAAAATATTTTAGGGGAAGAAGACAGCCTAAAGTATATAGGGCTTGAACTGTATGATGTTGATAATTCTCTTATTTCGGATGATTATCCTATAATAAAAATCAGTAAAAATCATGGGCTAATATCATCCCCTGTCTTTTTCCTGCTTCCTGAAATTACAGGCATTGTTGAGCTATGTGGAATTGAAAATCCTGATAAAGGATTTGAAGGACTAAAAAACCGGCATGCTTATGATTTTGAAATCGGAGATGAATTTCATTATTATTATGATTATTATAACAATACTGAAAAAAATCATTTAACAAGGAAACGTTGGATAATAAAAAAGGTAATCGAAAAAGAAATCACTGCACATACAATAAAATACAAATTTGAATATAAGGAAAAATACACTTACAGTTATTTAATTATACCAACTCCCCCACCACCAGATCCTTCGTATCACTCAAGCACTACCTATAGCATCGGGACGGAAAATTTTGATATTGAAAAAGACCTTCATCCGGAAAATGTTGCATTGAATATTCCATTGTTAGTTTCTGGTCAATATATGAAATGGGCCAACCTGAGTACCAATTCAAATTATTTCAACAGATTTGTAAAAACTATAGATAAAAATGATCAAAACGGGAGTTACATAACAGAGATCGGTGAAGGTATTGGATTTATTAAATATGAAAATTTTCCTAATGTTCCTTTTTATTATATAAAGGAAATAAATCAGCTTGTATATTATAAAAAAGGAGATGAAGAATGGGGTACTCCGATAAACCAAAGTGAGGTATTGAATGCCGAAGCACCTTCAATCTTTAAAGAATCTAAAGTTTATGTTTCAGGCTCTCAGTTTTATTATTCGGAAGATACTGCATATAACCTGGACCTTTATAATCTTGAAGGAAAATTGATTGCGTCATACAACAACATTGTCGGCTCGGTTTCTTTATCCGGACTAAATTCTTCTGTTTATACCTATATTTTAACTACTAAAGGTCAATCAAGCCGAGGTTCCTTTGTATTGGCAAAATAGATTCGGTACAGTTCAAATTACTCATAATACAATGGAAAGTACAGAAATATGAAGAGATTGTAGATTTTTAAGGACTGGTGTTTGGCCTGTTTGGCTTTTGATTTCATTCCGTTTAAGTAACTCCACCACATTACTTCCACATTCAGAAGAATACAAAACTTCCTTCCTTCCCAAGATAGGAATTTCCGGACACTAAATTAATTTTCGGTCTTCCTGGTTCAACCTACCATCTTGTCTCGTCAATAAAATACTACTAAAATGAGATGTGCATTAATGAAAATCCCGGATTAATTACCCTGCAAACAAATGGAACAGCCTCGAGATAAGGGCTAAATCACACAGAATTCAAAAAATTTATAGAAATGCCTAAAGAATTCCGGGATCTGGAAAAATTTCCTGCATCATTTTATTTTTTCACCGTCTTAAGGATATATAACCTAAAACTATAGACGATATGAATGACCATAAACTACCTGTAGCTATTATTGGCGGAGGTCCCGTAGGACTGGCTGCAGCAGCACACCTGGTAAAGCGAAATGAACCTTTTATCCTGTTCGAATCAGGGAAAACCATAGGAGCTAATGTGCTCAGTTGGGGACATGTGAAGGTGTTTTCTCCATGGAAATATAATATTGATAAAGTTGCTGAAGAACTGTTATTGAAAACCGGCTGGACTGCTCCTGACATGGAAGAGGTTTGTACCGGTTCGGAGCTTTATCATAATTATTTCCTGCCTCTTTCCAATCATCCTTTAATAAAGCCTTTCATTTATGTTGATGCAAAAGTAATGGCTATCGGCAGAAAAGGATTGGATAAAATGAAAACCCACAACAGAGAAAAGCAGCCTTTTGTCATTCAGGTTTTGAAAGGTTCTGAAAGCATGATGTTCGAAGCAAGGGCTGTGATCGATGCTTCAGGGACCTGGCAAAATAATAATCCTATTGGCTCCGGTGGTGTGTTTGCCTTTGGTGAATTGGAGAACAAAGAGAAAATTTTTTATGGAATCCCTGAGGTATTGAAGACGCATAAAAACCGGTATAAAAATAAAAATGTTGCAGTGGTTGGTAGCGGCCATTCTGCTATTAACTCGATCCTGGAACTGGATCAACTAAAGGCGGAGTTTCCCGAAACGCAAATCCATTGGATACTCCGGAAAGAAAATATCAAAGATGTATTCGGAGGAAAGGAAAACGATGCCCTTCCTGCCAGGGGTGCTTTGGGTATGAAGATCGAACAGTTAATACTGGAAGACCGTGTTTCAGTCTACTCTCCTTTTCAGATACATGAACTGCTCAATGAAAATAATAAATTAACCCTTATCGGTTTTCAGCGAAATGTGAAAAAGGCTTTGAAAGGCATCGATGAAATCATAAGCAATACGGGCAACCGACCTGACTTCTCCTTCCTCAGAGAAATTCGTGTGGACTATGACAGTTCCCTGGAAAGTGTCCCTTCCCTGGCAGAGCTGATCGACCCGAATATTCATAGTTGTGGTACGGTGCGTCCACATGGAGAAGCTGAACTAAGACAGAAGGAAAAGGATTTCTACATAGTAGGTATGAAAAGTTATGGCAGAGCTCCTACTTTTTTAATGGCGACAGGTTATGAGCAGGTAAGGTCGGTTGTAGCTGCACTGGCAGGTGATATGGAAGCTGCCAAAAGAGTGGAACTTGATCTGCCGGAAACCGGTGTATGTAGCACGGATTCTTCCGGAGGGTCTTGCTGCGGAGCAGCAGAAATAGAGTCACCAAAAGCCAAGGCCTGCTGCTGATGTTTCAGAATATGAAAGCGAGCATACTTTCAGCTTTGGTGCTGGCCTTCGCCGGATTTGGAGATGCATTCTTGTACAGTGTGCTTCCGGTAAACGCCTTGCATATGGGTATACCTGTTGTCTGGATAGGTTTTCTACTTTCCATTAACAGGTTTATCCGACTGGTTTCAAATCAGGCTTTTGCTTTTTTATTTGGGATTTATGGTTTTAAAACCATCACTATTATTGCCGCTGTATTTGCTGTACTGACCACTCTGGTCTATGGCATCACCTCAAGTCTTTTTCTTTGGATTGCTGCAAGGATCATCTGGGGATTTTGCTATTCTGCTCTAAGGATAAGCTCCATCAGTTATGCGCTGGAAAATACAAGACAAGGATTGCACCTGGGTGTAAATAGAGGACTGCAGGAAGTAGGACCTATATTTGCATTGCTAGCAGGTCCGATATTATTACAATGGACAAGTGTGAGTACAACCTTTATCATTCTGTCAATATCATCTGCTGTATCTGTCATCATTGCTTTTAAGCTTCCGGAAATACAGAAGGAGCCTATGAATTATTCATTCAGCTTTAACTTCCTTCCTTCAAGCTTTAATTTTTTAACCTTTCTGTCATCTCTTATCGTTCAGGGTTTGCTGGTGGTGGTAATTGGCCGCTTATTTTTAGATGAAGATAATTCTTTTGTTGTACTTACGGCTTTGACTTCATTCTATTTAGTATATCGGAGAATTTGTTCAATCTTTGTCTCTCCGCTTTCAGGGTGGTACGCCGATATATTTGGTATACAGAAAGTTTATTTGATCTCCATCGTTTGCGTGATTATTGGCTTAATTTTCATTTCTGCAGGTTATTCAAAAGTTGGCATACTAACGGCCTTTACCTTTAACAGTATAAGTTCTGCCCTGTCTCCCGGCGGCGCAACTCTTGGTTCTTATAACCAGATAAAAGCTGTAGCGTTAAATAATACCTGGAGTGATACCGGAGCAGCAATCGGAGCTTTAATTGCCGGTTCAATTCTCCATCTGAATGACCTTCAACCCGTTTTTTGTATTGCAACATTGGGGTTGCTATTGGCTTTTATCTTTCATATTTTAATAACAAAAAATAAAACAACTGTACTAATAGAATGGAAATAGCAGGCATACATAAGGACTTCCATAAATTGTTATACAATTTTATCGTCAAACGTGTAAAGGATAAATCTGATGCAGAAGATATCCTGCAGGAAGTATTTATAAAAATTGCTACAAAAATTGATTCTCTGGACGAAGATGAAAAATTGAAAAGCTGGATTTTTACTATAGCCCGTAATACGATCATCGATTATTACCGGAAGAACTCCAACAACACCATTACTGAAATTACGGAAAAAATTAAGGATGAATTTTCTGAAGTGGAAGACAATGATGCTACCAAAGGCATGGATAAATGTCTTGCTGGCTTTATCCAAAAATTACCGGATGAATACCGTGATGTGATTATTGACTCAGAACTAAAAGGTATTAAACAGAAAGATCTGGCTGTAAAATATAATATTGCCTATCCCTCTCTCCGGTCCAGGGTGCAAAGGGGAAGATCCCGGTTGAAGGCTATGCTTCTAAATTGTTGTAAAATTAAATCAGATAGCAGAGGGAATATAATAGATGTGGAATCCAAAAATCCATGCGATGGCGAGGAAGGAAACTGTGGTTAGTAAAAATATTTGCATCATTTCATAAAACTTCCGTCTATAAGAGTGAAATAAATATTCACTCTTAAAATTCAAAGACCATGAAAAATCAAATGATCGAATCTCTTGAGAAACTGACCTTCACTAAAGGGCCTGTTAGCGAAACAAAAACGGAAGGATGTTGCGGCGGAGCACCAATTTCAAATAAACACGCTTGTTGCAAATTAGATGAAGAAAAAAAAGCCGAAGGAGAATCCGGCTGTGGTTGTAATGCTCCGTCTGAAAGCAAAGCCCCAAAATCTTCTTGTTGCTAAGGAATGTAACTACTAACAGATCTTTATAAAAAAGCCTCCGCGTTTTTTTTATAAAGATTTTTTTTGCAGAAGAAAGATTATACCTGGATAAATGTTGAAATAATAGCGGCAAATTTTATACAAAAGGACTTTGATCCTTTAGCTTGTCGGCCACGTTCGTTTTAATGAAATCAACCATTTTCTGGGCAGATTCGGATGAGAATAAGATCTCCTTTGTTTGCAGCAAATCTGATGAAAAAATATCCGGATCTTCAGTTTGTTCCTGCGATTGGCCAATACTCATACATTCTATAAGCTGATATTGATTATGTCTGAAATCATACACAATGAGCAAAGGAAAAATTATATCCGGATTCGTTGGGAAACAATAAAGAAACATGATGTGGTCAAACAATTCTGCATCTTCAAAGCCGGTGTACAAGTTTATCTGGTGATACAGATATTTGTAAAATCTTGTTTCAATATTTTCCTTTCCGAGTAGTTCATGCAAAGAGAACAGTTTCTGCCGCGTCTCCTCGATTGATCCTTTTACAGACTCATAGGTATTTATATGCTTCCACTCTCCGGTCGGTAAATCATAAAATTCAAGCTGGCCTTTTGCTATGTCCAGTTTGTAGTCCAGCCGTTTATTGCCGGGAGCGATGTAACCTAAATAATAATATTTTATATGGTTGTTTTGACAGTACAACATTTTCTGATAGATGAGAAACTTCCCAAGGCTATGTTTTTTATAGACAGGAAGGTAGAAGGAGCTTATTCCTGCAGCGCCATTGTTTCCCACATCAAAATATCCTACAGCAATCAACCTGTCCTCGTCATACAGGTTAATTTCCATGGTATTGAAAATATTGTAATCTGCTCCACGGTATAGCAGATTTTCCAGAGAATCATAAGTCTGAAACGATATGCCTGTTTTGTAAAGCTGAAAAAGCGCCTCCTTTTCCGGACTAATGGATGCCGGTTGTATGCTGACAGTAAATCCGGAGTTAAGCTTCATCAATTTTTTAAATCCGGGATCGTTCTGCAACTCCCCCAGTTTCACCCGCAGCCAGATGGACCGGTGTACTATATTACTGATTTCTATATAAGCAGAGGTAAAAACCGATTGTCCCATCCGGTACCAACCGGATTCCAGATAACTGTCTAATTGTTCAGGACTGATGGATAAAGGATAATGAGACCTTGCAAACATGAATCGGATGAAAATTGTATACAAAGGTAACTAAATTACAGGGGAAATTATTGGCCGGTTAATTTTTTGCAGGACATAAATTATTAAATGATATATAGAAAGTTCATTACTTAAGCTGATAATAGAAAAAAAGTCAGTCATTGTTTAATATGCATTGAATCAGGGAACTTTCATTTAGTTACTTCTCAATAAGAATTTCTTCAATTTCCATTATGTTCTTATTGTAGTGTAAATGGGCTGACATGAATGATTTCACCGGCAAAACAAGAGATCAATTGATTGAGGAAGTTAAATCTCTTTATAAAGAGAACAGGTTTTTGCGTGCCCAATCTGAAAAATCGTCCGGTAGTTCTGAAAATCTGGCGAGGGTAATTTTGGATGAAATGTATCAGTTCGTGGCACTCCTTGATCATGAAGGGAAAATCCTGGAAGTAAATAAAACTGCTCTGGAGGAAGGTGGTATTAAACTCTATAATATTGCCGGAAAATACTTTTGGGAAGCAGATTGGTGGAGAGACAATCTGAAAGTCCAGAAACAGCTCGAGGAGGCTATATATCGTTCCCAAAAAGGAGAATTTGTGCGATATGAGGTAGAGATATATGGAGGTGCTTCAGGTACTGAGCTGATTTGGATAGATTTCTCGCTAAATCCTGTAAGAGGTCAGAACGGAGAAATAAAGTATCTTCTGGCTGAAGGAAGAAATATTACCGAAAAAAAGCAGGCGGAGGCGGAAGTATTAAAGCAGAAAGAAGAACTGGAGATCCTTTATAAAAAGCTGAAGGAGTTTGATGAGTTAAAAACCCAGTTTTTTGCTAATGTAAGCCATGAATTAAGAACACCATTAGCCCTTATCTTAGGCCCTATACGTGATGTGTTAAAAAATAAAGCTCTGAGTGAGGAAGAAAGAGCTAATTTGGAGGTGGTAGAGCGTAATGCAGGAATACTGTTAAAACAGGTAAATGACTTACTGGATGTTGCCAAGCTTGAAGCAGGCAAAATGAGCATCAGGTATGTAGAGTCAGACCTGGTACAGTTGGTAAGATTGCTTGCATCAAATTTTGAGGTTCTTGCCAGGGAGAAAAATATAGAATTTGAAGTGCATGCTCCTGAAAAATTACCGGCACAATTTGATCCTGAAAAGATACAGCGGGTGGCTTTAAACCTTCTTTCAAATGCATTCAAATATACTCCTGAAGGAGGAAAAATCCTGTGTAAACTTGAAAGCACAGGCAGTAAAGCTGTTTTGTCGGTAGCAGATAGTGGCCCTGGTGTGAATGTGGAAAACAGGAAAGCCATTTTTGAAAGGTTCAGGCAGCTTGAAGGAGGCTCAACCAGAAAATTTGGTGGTACAGGACTTGGACTTGCCATAGTAAAAGATTTCCTCGAGCTTCATGGTGGTACAATAAAAGTAGAGCAATCCTCCCAGGGCGGGGCTATTTTTATTGCTGTGTTTCCTGTGCAGGCTCCCCGGGGAACTGAAGTTTATAAAACCGCTGTACAGGAAGCGGGATTTATTGATGATGTAACAGCACCTGTCCTTAATGAAATACGTCCTGGCGTAAAACAATCACAAAAAATCTCAGACAAACCTGAAACTTATCCTTTAGTGGTAGTGGTAGAAGATAATCCTGATCTGAATATGTTTATCTCTAAAACACTGTCAGAATATTATCGCGTAGCTTCTGCCCTGGATGGCGAGGAAGGATTGGAAAAAGTGCGGTCGCTTAAGCCGGATCTGGTAATTTCTGATGTGATGATGCCAAGGATGAGTGGCGATCAGATGGTAGAAGAAATAAGAAAGAATACCGAACTGGACCATATTCCGATATTGATGCTTACAGCTAAGGCAGATGATAATCTGAGGATAAAAATGCTTTCCGGCGGTGTGCAGGATTATCTTATAAAGCCATTTTCCGCCGATGAGGTAAAAGCAAGGGTTAAAAATCTTATCTCCATGAAAAAAGCTAAAGAAGCTTTACAGGGTGAACTGAATTCAAAAAACGAAAATATTGAAGAGTTGGTCCAACAAACAATTGGGCATAAAAAAGAAGTGGAAAGGAAAAATGTAGAGCTTTCTATTGTAAATAATGATCTGGATAATTTTATATATACCGCCTCTCATGATTTAAAAGCTCCGATATCCAATCTTGAAGGTTTATTAAACAGTATTTCAGAAACCCTTGAAAGAAAACTTTCTGAGGAAGAGAAAGAGATGATTGCAATGATGAATTTTTCTGTAAACAAATTCAGAAACACCATTAATGATTTGACGGATATAAGCAGGATTCAACGTAGCAAGAATGACACTGACCTGATATCTTTATATGATATACTCGATGAAGTAAAAAATAACCTCTCGCTCCAGATCAGAGAATGCAAGGCATCTATCCACATAGATCTTAAAATTAAAGAACTTCAATATTCCAGGAAATATTTAAGAAGTATCTTATATAACCTACTTTCCAATGCCATAAAATATAAGCATCCGGAAAGGGATCCTGTTATTCATATCAGGACATATAATCAAGATAAAAGTGTAGTTCTGGAAGTTGAGGATAATGGGCTTGGTACTGATGTAAATAAAAAAGAGAAGATGTTTCAGATGTTCCGTCGATTACATTCACATGTTGAGGGATCCGGATTGGGTTTATATATAATTAAAAGAATCGTAGATAATTATGGAGGAAGTATTGAAGTAGAAAGTGAAATAGGAAAAGGGACTCTTTTCAGGTTATTTTTTCATCCGGGCGAAGATGATTGATTTCATATTTAGGATCGGTAGTGCACATCACTTCTGATATTCAATTTTGGTAATTTTCCAGACAAACTCCCCTGCTCCTGTTTTCACTATAGCTTCATCCCCTACTTCTTTTTTCAGAAGGGCAATTGCCATTGGTGAATCTATGGAGATGTAATCCTGGGTATCAAAAATTTCATCATAGCCCACTATGCGGAATCGTTTTTTTTCGCCCTTGTTGTTTTCAACTTCTACCCAGGCTCCAAACATTACTTTACCTTCCTGAAAGGGAGTATAATGTACAACTTTCAAATCATCAATTCGCTTGCGTAAATAGAGAAGACGTCTGTCAATCTCTCTTAAACGCTTTTTATTATAATGATAATCTGCATTCTCAGAACGGTCACCAAGACTTGCTGCCCAGGCAACCTTTTGCGTTGTTTCCGGCCTTTCAACCCGCCACAAATGTTCCAACTCAGCTTTTAATTTTTCCAAACCTTCCGGTGTTATCAGTAGCGTTTTCATTGTTGATTATTACAGAGTATTGTATGCATTTGACCTTTCTGCAAATATAATGTATAATTAGTATTATAGCTATCGTCGTTGTTTGTAAGAGGATGTATATGAAGTGCGATTAAAAGGGTTAGCAATTTGTGACGATTAGCTTTATAACTTAATGTCTAAGCGCTTTTGTTGATTTGTCAAAGTAGACTTTTTAGTACGATAAACGGTAACATAGTTGAATACACCTGGCCGCTTTAAACAAAAAGAGAGAATTTTTGTTTAGTTAACTAAGCTAAAAAAGTAGTAGATTCGAATTTTGGCTATTGACTCTCTCAAAGATGACAAGCAATTTATCTGATTTTCCTCACTTAAAGGCGTTTACGGAGTTTATTTACAATAACTATCTTTATGATTTTATTGAGGAGGTTAGTATAAATTACAGGAACCTAAATGTTCCTCTCCTTAAGTTTTTCAGGTCAGAAGAGGAACTTCAGCTAATAGTTGAAAACAGCCTGAAGGACTATTTACAAAATTTTGCCTGTGGAAGAGCAATTGAAGCTGCAAAAATCTCCATAGAGAATTGGAAGGCCAATAAACTTCCGGGATTTTCCGGAAAGGAAATTACTGTTACTGATCTGGTAATGATTAACAATGCCAGAAAAACCGGTTTATTAAAGTTTATTAATAAATTTCCCTCAGCAAACGCCAACGTCTTTCCCCTGTTAAAAGAATTAGAGGATTACTATTCCTTTCTTACTGAACTGGCAATTCAGACCTTTGCAGAAATTAAGCAGGAAGAGGTAATTGAAAGGGAAAACAGGTTGAAGGAAGTCCAGTCATTAGCTAAAGTAGGAAACTGGGAGTATAATACTGTTACGGGAGAAGTGAAATGGTCTGAAGAATTATACAAAATATATAACATTGATCCATCCGTAAACCTTTCAGTTAAGGATATTATACCTTATATATTACCGGAAGACTTACCTTCATTACAGCAATCTGTTAGAGCAACGGCTCAGACCGGTGGTACTTATATAGTTGAATACAGAATTAAAAGTGCTGACGGAGAAATTAAGACATTACGTGAAACTGGATATTCTGAAAGAAATGCCAAAGATCAACTTATTTACAGAGGAACAAACCAGGAAATAACTTCACAAAAGAAAATAGAGAAAGAATTAAGGGAAAGCGAACACAACTTCAGATTGCTTGCCGAAAACTCTACAGATATTATTTCCAAGCATGCCTTAGACAGTACAATTATTTACATCAGTCCTTCTGTCCTGGCAATTACCGGTTACATGCCGGAAGAACTTACTGGAAAAAAAGCATTCGATTATTATCATCCTGAAGACCTGAAAAAAATGCAGTTGGCCTATCAGGAGGTAATAGACATCCCGGATGCGACCACGGCAACTTTCAGGTTCAGAAAAAAAGACGGAAGCTATATTTGGTTTGAATCAATAGGAAAAACCATCAGAGATGAAACTGGTAATCCAAAAGAAATCATTGCTACAAATAGAGATATTACATCCAGAAAAGAGGCTGAGCTAAAACTTATACAAAGTGAAGAATTGCTTTCAGGAGTTTTGAACAGTTCATTAAGTGGAATCCAATTGTTTAAATCTGTGAAGGATGATCAGGGGAAAATCATAGATTTTGAATGGTTGCTTGCCAATGATGCAGTATTAAAACTTTGGAATCTTACGCGAGATCAGGTGATAGGAAAGAAATTACTTACTTTGTTTCCGGGAGCAAAAGGAAAAGATGTTTTTGATAAGTACATTAAGGCCGCCGAAGGTGAAACTATGGCATTTAGACAATACTATAAAGGCGAAGGGCTGGATCACTGGTTTTATATTTTTGCACAAAAGTATGAGGATGGTTTACTCCTTTCTACCAATGATATCACCACAGAGGTGAAAGCTGAAGAAGAGCTTAAAAGAAGCAATTCTGAACTGGAAGAAAAGGTAAAATTAAGAACGGCACAGCTGGAGAAACAAAAAGAAGACATCTATTCTGTTTTCATGCAGGCTCCGGCTATGATTGCAATTACACGTGGACCGGATCTGGTTTTTGAACTGGCCAATCCTCTTTACCTTAAAAATTTAGGAAAGACAAAAGACATTATCGGAAAGCCTGTGCTGGAAGTATTTCCAGAGATAAAAGGACAGCCTATACATAATATACTGTTTAATGTGTATAACACCGGAGAAAGATTTATGGGAAATGAAGTACTGGTGCCTTTAGATATTAATAATGACGGAAAAGTTGAAGACATATATTTCAATTTTGTTTACGAGCCTTTAAGGAATCCGGAAGGAAAAGTAGATGGCATACTAACTCATGCAGTAGAAGTAACACATCAGGTTAAGGCTCGTATGGAATTGCAGGAAAGTGAAGATCGTTTCAGGACTATGGCTGAAAACATTCCAAATTTGGCCTGGATGGCAGATGCTGATGGTTATGTCTTTTGGTATAATAAGAGGTGGTATGATTATACAGGAACCACTTTTGAGCAAATGGCAGGATTTGGTTGGGATTTGGTGATGCATCCGGATGAACTTCCTGCAATATATGAACAGTGGGTTAAAGCTAAAGAAACCGAAACATTTTTTGAAATGGTGTTTTCTATCAAAGGGGCTGACGGTAATTACAGAGTGTTTTTAACAAGGAATAGCCCTATCAGAGATAGCAATGGCAAAATTGTAAGATGGTTTGGTACCAATACTGATATTACTGAACTGAGAAGGGCGGAAGAAAATCTTGAAAGGAAAAACAGAGAACTTTTAAAAATTAACAACGACCTTGATAATTTCATCTATACCGCATCACATGATTTAAAAGCACCTGTGGCCAATATTGAAGGTCTTCTCTACTCTATGGTGGACATACTTGATGAAGAAACAAAAGCGAATGAAGAATTTCAATCTATATTAACCCTTATAGAAAAATCTATTGATAGATTTAAGAATACCATTCTTGATCTTACAGAAGTAAGCAAAGCCCAAAAATCACTGCATGAAGATGTAGAAGAAGTACCTTGTGGTAATATTATTGAAGATGTGCTTTTTTCAATTCGAAATCAGGTTGAACAATCCTGTGGCAAAATACATGTTGACGTCGCAGAATGTAAGACAGTCAGATTTTCTCGTAAAAACTTTCAGAGCATTGTGTACAATATTATTAGTAATGCCATTAAATACAGAGATCCGGACAAGACCTTGGAAGTACATGTATCAACTAGCATACAAGGAGAATATTCCATCCTGACTGTAAAGGATAACGGACTTGGAATTTCTGAATCCAATAAAACCAAGCTGTTTACCATGTTTAAACGTTTTCATGATCATGTCGAAGGAAGCGGTATAGGTTTGTATATTGTAAAAAGAATAGTAGATAATGCAGGCGGAAAAATAGAAGTTGAAAGTGTGGAAAATGCCGGAACTACTTTTAAGATTTACTTCCCCAACTTTATATAATAACCATTATCAGGCTATCTGAATCTGAAATTTACCATTTCTTCAATATTACTTTACCGGAAAAAACACTTTGAAGGTAGTACCTTTGCCTTCTTCGCTTTCGAGTTCTATTCTACCTCCGATATTATCAATTATCCTCTTGACAATATATAAACCTATACCGCTTCCTTCTACATGGTCGTGGAATCTTTTGAACATCTGAAAGACTTTCTGTTGGTTGGTCGGTGACAGTCCTAACCCGTTATCGGTAACTGCCAGTACTACCTGTCGGTCTTCTCTTTTGGAAGTTATTTTAATAAAAGGCTTCCTTTTCGGATGTGAATATTTAATGGCATTGGAGATGAAATTGTAAAGTATGCTACGCATATTTTTTCTTGAAAAACTTAATTCCTGAACTCTGAAATCTGTTTCAATTTCTGCATGATGCCTTAGTATTAAGTCCTCAATACTTAGTTTGACATCCTCAACAATTTCCTCAAAAGAAATAACTTCAAGGTCATCAGAAATTTCTTTTTGAACCTTGGAAATTTCTGTAAGGTCTTTAATTGTCCCTTTAAATCTTTCAAACGATTTCTCAATCATGGATTTTATTATGACCAGATCATTGTCCAGTGGAACTTCATCAATTAAAGTTAAAAATAAACCTTCGAGATTAGATATGGGAGCTTTCAGGTCATGCGAGGCGGTATAGATAAAATTATCAAGATCATTATTGATTTTTACCAGCTCTTCATTTTTTTCTGCCAAAGCTTTTTCTACCAGTTTATAATCTGTAACATCGCGGGTCGTGCCGGCTATTGCTTCCACCTCGCCTTTTTCATTAATAACCGGTACGATAATATAGTCGTAAATTCTTTCTCCTAATATTACATGTTGGAATGATACCTCTCCCCTTACAGGTCCTTTGGTGGCGATTACCTGGTCGATTTCTCTTTCATGCCTTTCGGCTATAATGGGATCATAACCTATTTCAAGGAGCCTTTTGTTAATTACTTCATCCCAGGTTTTTCCCCACATATTTAAAATCGCATTGTTTACATAAATAAATCTGTAACCCGGATCAAAAACATATATAAGGTCAGGAGTATTACTTGTTACAGTTTCATATAAACGTTTCCTTCTTTCTGATTCATCTCTGGCAATTCGAAGTGCTTCTTCGGCTTGTTTTCTTTCTGTAATATCACTGGCTGCACCGAACCAACGAATTATATCGCCTTTTTCATTTAGTATTGGAATAGCTCTGGAGAATGTCCAACCGATATTTCCATCTGCCAGTTTCACTTTGTGTTCTAACTGAAAAATGGATTTGTTTCTGATAGCTTCATCCATTTTTTCCTTCACTAAGGGTTGGTCAGATAGTGGTATATTATTTTCAAACCAATCTGATCTTGGCTTGCCAGTATCAGGTACAAATACCTTGCCTTCCAGTATTCCCATTTCAGACCAATCCGGATTCATGCTGTATATTACATCTGAAGTGGCGGTGATTAAAGCCCTCAAATGTTCTTCACTGTCTCTTAAAGCATCTTCAATCTGTTTTCGCTCTATTACCAGCTTAGCTGTTTGGATGCTCATCTCAATCAGATTAATCTCCTCTTCAGTTGGTGTTTGAATCTCCCTTGAGTACAAAGCAAAGGTACCAAGTACCTTTTCACCGGACAGTATGGGAATAGACCAGCATGACTTCAATCCAAAACCTAAAGCGAGATCTTTATAATCTTTCCAAAGGGGATCAGTAGCAACATCAGACACTATTACCAGTTTTTTTGTGAATGCTGCCCTGCCACAGGACCCCACGATAGGTCCTATGAGGATACCATTAATAGCATCATTGTATTCTTTAGGAAGATTGGGAGCTGCACATGGCAACAGTCGTTTTCCTTCTTGATCAAGTAGCAGTACAGATCCAATCAGTTTGTTATCCAGACTTTCTTCAATGCTCCTGATAAAAAAATCCATTGCCTCTGAAAGGGTACCTCCTTTGGTAATTATCTGAAGTACTTTATTCTGGTCTTCTACGATTTTCCTTGCTTTGACCTGAGTAGTTACATCTGTTGCAAAAGATAATATATCGGTAATATCTCCCTCAGCGTTTCTCATGGCCTGATAGATAATATTTACATATATCTTCTCTGGTGTTCCGTCAGGCCGGGTTATCTCCGCAGGTATTTCTTTTCCGATAAAAGATTCACCTGTCTTATAAACTTTATTTAAAATATCTAAAAAAGGTTGGTTTGCAATTTCCGGAAAAGCCTCTGCTACAGTCTTACCTTTTAATTCCTTATCAGGAAACATTTTTTGACAGAAAGGATTAATAAAGTCATAAATATGATCCGGCCCCTGCAAAGTGCAGATCATAGCAGGAACATTTCTGAATATATCATCCAGTATTTCCTTTTGTTTTTCTGCTTCTATACGGGCGGCATTACTTGCCACCAATAACTTTTCTTTTTCCAGGGCTAACTTTTGCTCTGTCACATCCGCAACAATGCCGGACATTCCAATGGGGGTTTTTGCAAGGTTATAATGAGTTTTACCTTTGATCTGCACATAATGGATGCTGCCATCAGCCCATTTCACTCTTACTTCATAATCGAATAAGCCTTCTTTGAGGGCTTTTTCAAAACATTGAATTGCATAATCCCTGTCTTCAGGAATTACATGTTCCATAAAAACACCATGATTCCAATGCTCTACCCTTTCTTTGTGACCATATACCCGGTCATGTTCCAATGAACGAAACATTTTGCCTTCAACTAAATCGCAATGCCATGTACCCATCTTGGCTGCCTCTAAGGAAAGTCTTAATGCCTCTTCATTATTTGCAATATTTTGTCTGGAGAGAACATTTTCTGTTACCTCTGTGGCAGTATGAATCAAGCCAAAAATTGAATTATCCTCATCCCTCAGTGCTGCAATATGAATGTTAAAGTAACCGGTTTGAAGCTTACCGTTTTTCTCAAATGTGGCCGGCAACTCATTTCCTGTATAGGAGTTACCTGTAGTAAAAACCTCATTAAATATTTCTTCGTATCCCTGACCTGTAAGGCCTTTTTCGGAAAAAATAGCAAATATGGCCTTCCCTATCACTTCCTCTTGCTTCATTCCCCATATTTCCTGCATTTTCGGGTTTACCATTTCAATAATAAATTCTTGTCCCAGGTATATGCAAATGGCAATGGGAGCCTGCATATAAAACTGGTAAAGATGCTGCCTTCCTTTTACTTCAGTCATTATGTAAGTTGAAATGTATCTGCAAAGTTAATGTGGTGTTTTCGAATTTAAAGCTTAAAAAAGTTTATTTAATTATAAGATGCACCTTTAGGGTTGACTGTAATTTCTCGTATCTATAACTATAAACAGTATATATTGTTTGTTTTTCCTCTTAATGACTTTACTTGCAAATAGTTACATTGGATTGCTCTGTTCAGCATTTCGGCTTGAAATAACTAAACAATGCAAATGCAGGAGGAAAGATTGAAGGTGAAAGAGAACAAGGGAACAGAACTACTTTAAGATTGTTTTTTAAAATTGATGTATAAAATTTTGCCTGGTATAATTTGAGTTTGTAATAATCTTATTCTTTATACTTTTAAAAAAACTTTAAATATACTTCCTTTACCCTCTTCACTTTGAATTTCAATTTTCCCGCCGTTACCATTAACAATTCGGGCTACGAGACTCATACCTACACCACTACCTTCTACATGCTCATGCAGCCGTTGATACATTTCAAATACTTTTGATTTATCGCTTTCTTTTATACCTAATCCATTGTCTGCCACTTCCAGTAAGATATATTGGTCAACTTTGCTAGTTCTTATAAAGATTTCCGGTATTCGGTCAGGGTGTCGGTATTTTAAAGCATTAGAGATCAGATTTTGCATAATGCTACGGAGATTCTTTCTCGAAAAGTGAATGGAAGATACCCTGGAAAAATCTTCTGTAATTACAGCTTTTGATTCTTCAATTTCATTTTTAAGCATCAGCTTTATTTCTTCAAGCAATTGAGAAAAGGCAATTATAGAAATATCTCCTCCCTTTCTGGCCTGGGCTTTTCCTACCTCAGCAAGGTCAGCAACTGTATTTTTAAGTTGTTCAAGAGATAAATCAATCATATTCATCAATTGTTGTCTTAGCCCCTCGTCTGATTCTTCTTTTAATGATGTAATAAGCCCGTGGAGGTTATTGATAGGTGCTTTCAAATCATGAGAAGCAGTATAAACAAAGGTATCCAGATCTTTATTGATAATGTTAAGCTCAGCATTTTCGGATGAAAGGTTTACACTTGCCTGCTTCTGCAAGGTAATATCGTTTATAATTATAAGAATCTGCAGTTGTTTTTCTCTTTCCTGGGTAATTTGTTTTGCGTTTAGATTTAGCGTTCGTTTACCAAGCCTGGGACATTCATATTCAAATTCAAAATTTTTTATCTCCCTGGCATGAGGAAGCAATTCTTCAAATTGTTTTCTTAGAGACGGTCCGTCCATCCCTTTAATGATTTCAAAAAATGATCTTTGTTTGATCTCTTTGTTTTCCGTATTGTAGTTTTCGTTAAAGAACGAGTTTGTCATAAGGACATTGAAATTATTATCGACAACTATCAATGCCTCACTGATTGTTTCAGTAATTCCTTCAGAAAATTTCTTTGCTGTCCTTAAAGACTTTTCAAGCTCTTTTTGTTTGTTTATGTCATATACAACTTTGACGAAGTATCTTTCTCCTTCCTGATTTTTTACGATTACTGATTCTCCATGACACCATAACGCTATGCCATTTTTATGCAGAAGGTAATTATTATCTGTTCCGAATCCATTATTTAAAGCTTCCTTAAGTTCTTCCTCAGGGCGGTTGTTCATAAGGTCAGTTTCAGTATACAAAAGCGAAAAATGCTTCCCGTAAAGATCATCAAATGTATATCCAAACTGCTCTTCCATCCCTTTGCTGATATCCATTATTATCCCTTCTCCTGTAAGTAAAAGTATACATGCAATACGGGAGTTTTCCAAAATTGCATTCATAAAGGAAGACATGTCCACCTTTTTCCGTATTTCGCTGTGAGTTGGTTTTTTCATCTTAATTGAATCTGTCGATCGCTTTGCCTATACAAAGTAGCGCCCAAATGTAACCCTGAATATTCCGATTGGTTTTGTAAATACTAATTATTTACTATATGAATTTTGACAGTTTTTCCCACCTTTCTCTTAACATCCCGATAATTTTTGAACATTTTCAATAATTTCAGGTTACATAGAGATTTGTGTAAATTTTTTGTATGGTTAAAAATGATATTGAACATATCCTCCTGCAAGCCAAGGAGGTAAGTAAAACAGTAATTTCAGAAGAAGCCTGTAAAACCGATAAAGAGGCCCGATGGCCGGAAAGATCTATTCGTGCTTTATTAAATGCTGGTTTGGGTGGGCTGGTAGTCCCTGAAATGCATGGCGGACTAGGACAAGGACTTACAGGATTAGTAAAAGTATGTGAAATAATTTCTCAGCAATGTGCCTCTACCAGCATGTGTTATGGTATGCATTGTGTTGGTTCTGCAGTGCTTTCAGCTAAAGCCACAGAGTTTCAAAAGAAAAATTTTATTGAGCCTATAGTAGAGGGAAAATATATCAGCACAATAGCATTGAGCGAACCGGGAACCGGTGCTCACTTTTATTTTCCGCATACGCAGCTAACTTCAATGCCTGATGGAACATTGAAATTAAATGGGACAAAATCATTTGTAACCAACGGAGAAAAGGCCGACATATATGTAATATCTACGCTAGCATTAGATCCTACTGCTCCTCCTAATGAATTTTCCTGTGTGGCAGTAGAAAAAAATACCCCCGGAATGAAGTGGGGTGAGCCCTGGAAAGGAATGGGTATGCGAGGTAACTCATCTACAAACCTGGAATTATATAATGTAAAAATACCTGCAGATTATCTGCTTGGGGAAAAGGGAGATCAGTTGTGGTATGTATTCAATGTTGTAGCACCGTATTTTCTTATGGCTATGAGTGGTACTTATCTGGGTATAGCACAGTCAGCTTTTGAAGAAGCATGTAAACACATTCATTCCAGAAGTTATACTCATAGTGGAACTTCACTTGCTTCTGCAGCTGTTATTCAGCATCGTTTGGGATCAATATGGGCAAAACTCGAAAGAACCAGATCCCTTATTTACCAGGCTGCTTCTCTTGGTGATAAAGGAGAGGAAGCAGCTGTTCAATTTATAATGGCGGAAAAAGCAGAAGTAGGCCATTGTGTAGTAGACATAGTGAATGAGGCATTAACACTATCCGGAGGTATTGCATACAGAGAAAATTCAAAACTGGAGTTGTTGTTAAGAGATGCCAGAGCTGCTCATATAATGGCTCCTACAACAGATTTCTTATATATGTGGATAGGTCGTTCTATATTGGATCAACCAATACTGGGAGAATAATTGGTCAAATGAAGATTGAAATAGCATATTCAGGTGTAAAAGATAAATACCTTTCCGGTATTAAAAAGTATCTTAAGCTGAAAAACAGCGTCTTCACGGAACTGCCTGATGAAAACTATGAGCATTTTCTAGTTCAAAAAAAGGTAGATGCTCTTATCATCGGTGAAGAAATAAGTAATCCTATACGATTGGCACAGTATGCCTACTCAGCCGATAAGTCTTTATCTATATTAATAATTTCTGAACCTTCGCATTATAAAAATTTAAAACAGGCAATTTTATTTACTCCGTTTATCGGACCTACTGTCAACTGTATTTCTGATGGTGATGAATTTACAGTGGCTAATAAAATTGATGACCTGATTCATAAGACACACCAACGCAGAAATTATGAATCTCTGAAAAAAATTCACCCACCTGTTTATGTAACGCCTAAAATTGAACAATTAAAAAAGGAATACATAAATAAGTTTTTTGAAAAAGCTCCTGTAGGTGCAATATTGTTAGGTGAAGAAAATACTATTATCGGACTAAATTACCAGGCTTCCCACATATTTAAAGTGGCAGAGAAAGATTTACTTGGTAAAATATTCTATTACTTTTTTCCGAATGAGGAGAAGTCAAATGTAAAAGTCTTTATCGGGGAGGAATATAAAGTTAATCCGAAAAGAAAGTTCTTAAAGTCTATAAATCCGGAGCAGCATGTTGAACTGGCAATAACAGAAGTAAACCTGGAAGGCAACTTTACTTATAAAGTTGTAATTGTAGACGATATCACCAACACAGTGGTTAAAGATCGGCAAATTCAGAACCAATTATCAGAATTAAAAAAGATAAATGCTGACCTGGATAATTTTATTTATACCGCTTCCCATGATCTTAAATCACCTATTTCAAATATTGAAGGATTGGTTTATACATTGAAGGATATTTATATAAATGACCAGGATAAGGATGAATTGGGACACGTGTTGGAATTATTGGAGAAATCCATAAACAGGTTCAGGAATACAATTCAAGACCTTACTGACATTGCAAAAATTCAAAAGAATATAAGTGAAGACATTGAAAATGTCGAAATAAAAGAAACTATCGGAGAGGTTCTTGAATCTATAGAAAAAGAAATAAGAGAATCCAATGCTAAAATAATTATTGATTCTGAAGATTGCACACTTATTCGTATGTCAAAGGCCAACTTTAAAAGTGTAATTTACAATCTTGTAAGCAATGCAATTAAATATCGCTCTCCTGATCGGAGTCCTTTGGTGGAAATAAGATGCAGAAATATGGAAGATTATGTTTTGATACAGGTAAAGGACAATGGACTAGGCATCAGCGAGACCAACAAGAGTAAGATGTTTACTATGTTTAAAAGATTCCATAGTCATGTAGAAGGAACAGGGATAGGACTTTATATTGTTAAACGTATTTTAGATAATTCAGGCGGAAAAATTGAGGTAGAAAGTCAGGAAGACAAAGGAACTCATTTTAAAGTATATTTCAGGAGTGTTAAAGGATAGAACTAACCCAAATATTTTTTAATTTAATTTTTATAATATCAGTCCTTGTTTCAAAGAGGATATATGATAAAGTAAATTGTATCGCATGTTATTAATAAAATGAAAAAGCCCCGGGAAAATCCGAGGCCTTTTAGCTAATATATATTTATTTTACTTGTAACTTTTATTATTCAACCTGAGTTTTATCCATCAAATGTTTCTGCAAATTTATTAATGTACATGTTGCTGAGGACTTTTTGACCTTTCCTGTGTACCTGCCAATGGTCTTAAAGTTTCTTTAACCTCTCCACAGGAAAGCATAGCTTTTCCAAAGTAAGGATTACGTATTTCTTTAAATTCACTCAACCAATTTGCTCCTTTATCTTCATTTGCCATGGGGCAATAAGCAACATATGCAGTCTCAGAATTGAACCTAAATTCTTTAGCCAGTTTAATGATACCTTCGGAAACAATTGCGAATTCTTTTCTTTGCTTTTCAAGATCAGTAGTTTCTTTTATTACAGACAAAGATTTTTTCATTTTAGCTTCTTCTTCATTCCATAGTTCTCTGGCTTTTCCGGATAATTTGTTTTTTTCAACTCCGGATAGCTGTTTTAAGGCTGCATCTGCATTGTTTATTGATTTTTGACCATCTGAATCAACCAGTGCATTTTTCAAATTGAAATAGGATTTTGTAAAGGCGCTCAACTGGGTTTTTACCTCAGCAGGAACCGCTGAAGAAAGATTTTCCGGCCTGTTCATCATACTGTAACTACCATTTAATTGTGCTGCTGCGTCTAAAGCGAATGCTCCGTTTCTTACAACTTCCTCTCCCTCCTCAAGACCTGATTCAACGATATATAATTCACCAATTTTTGTTCCCAGAGTTATTTCTCTCATTTCAAACGAAGGCATTTCTGTATCCTGAAGTTTAACATACACCACAGATCTTTTACCTGTCCATAAAACAGCTGAAACCGGAACTACAATAGATCTTTGTTTAGCTCCTGACTTTGCTTTGATTGTCGCATTGACAAACATTTCCGGCTTTAGTGATAAGGCTTTATTTTCAAAGGTAGCCCTTACTGAAGCTGTACGTGTTTGTGGATTTATTACAGGGTCAATAAAATCTACTTTAGCCGTAAAGTTTTGACCTGGTACAGATGGTACAGTAAAATTTATATTGCTACCCACTTTAATTAAAGACAAATCAGATTCATAAGCATCCAAAACAATCCATATTGAGTTTAGATTTGCAACTTCATAAAGACTTTGTCCTCTGGAAATAAAATCTCCTTCAGAAACTATGCGGTTTAAAACTACTCCGGTAGTGTTTGAAAGTACATCAAACCGGGTTTGTACCTGTTGATTTGCAATTATTACATCAATTTGTCTTTCCAATAAATTCCAACCTTTCAGCTTTTGTCTTGCAGCATTATAGAGAACCGGATTGTTGTCTTTGGTTTTGGCAGCTTCAAGCAGCTCCTGCTGAGCTGTAATTAATTCCGGAGAATAAATGGTAGCAATTTTCTGACCGGCTTGTACTTGTTGACCTGTAACATCCACAAATAGCCTTTCTATCCGACCTGAATAGTTGGCAGGAATGATAGAAAGAGTTTTTTCATTAACTGAAACTTTACCAGAAAGGGTAATTTCATGTTCAGGCTGTACGAACCGAACTTTCTCTGTCTGTATATTTGCCAATGCAACAGCCTCCGGAGACATGGTATGGATATAAGGATTAGCTTCCTGGTTTATATTCTGTTGCAAAGGAATCAATTCCATTCCGCATAGAGGACATTTACCCGGCTCATTACTCCTGATCTGAGGGTGCATGGAACAGGTCCAGACCTGAATTTGATCGCTTTCACGAGAATGTTCGGAAACTTCATGATTATTATGTGCAGGACGATTTGCAAACCATCCTATTAAAATTCCTGCTGCTAAAATCAGAAGGCCGACAACATATTTATTTTTTAGATTACTTTTCATACCTGAATATTTAATTGATTTGCCTTTTTAACATTTGAGCGTTTATAGCAACTATAATGGTACTTAAACTCATTAATACTGCACCCACAGCCGGGTTTAACACTATCCCCTGGTTGTATAATACACCTGCTGCAAGCGGAATGGCCACTATATTGTATCCAGTTGCCCAGGCCAAATTCTGAATCATTTTTTTGTGAGTTGCTTTACCGAAAAGAATAAGAGAGGCAATATCTTTTGGATTAGAATTTACAAGTACTATGTCAGCGGTTTCAGCAGCTACATCTGTTCCTGACCCTACCGCTATACCAACATCTGCCTTTGCCAGAGCAGGTGCATCATTGATACCATCTCCGGTCATGGCTACAAACTCACCCTGATTCTGTAATTCCTTTATTTTCTCCTGTTTTTGGTGCGGTAATACATTGGCAAAGTATCCGTCCATTTTCAGCTGGTCACTCACAGCCTTTGCTACTCTTTCATTGTCACCGGTCAGCAGAAGGTTTTTAATACCATTCTCTTTCAGTATTGAAATGGCCTGAAAAGAATCTTCGCGAATTTCATCTGCAAAAGCCAGATAACCGGATAATTCTTCATTAACAAAAACATATACAACTGTTGCTGCACCTTCATCTAAGGATGCTTCGGGAGCTTTAATGCCCTTATCTTTTAAATAATTAGGTCCGGTAACTTTTATATTTTTTCCGTCTACTACCCCTTCTATTCCTACACCTGGTATCGAGTTAAAATTTTCTGATTGAGGAACACTTAAATTTAAATCCTGAGATTTTGACAGAATTCCTTTTGCTATATAATGCTCCGAATGTTGCTCTACAGCAGCTGCAAGTTGAAGAAGTTTATTTTGGCTTACCTCAGACTTTAGTGAAACAATTTTGGATAGTTGGTGGCTTCCTTTGGTGAGTGTGCCAGTTTTATCAAATACAATGGTTGTGATTTTTCGGGCATTCTCAAAAGCCGTTCTGTTTCTTATAAGCAGTCCTTTTGAAGCGGACATGGTAGTAGAGATCGCAACTACCAAAGGAACCGCAAGCCCCAAGGCATGAGGACATGAAATAACCATGACGGTAACCATCCGCTCCAAGGCAAAAACAAATTCAAACCCAAGAAGAAGCCATATGCTCAAAGTTAAAAAACCTCCTCCAAGAGCTACAAAAGTCAGGATTTTAGCTGCCCTGTCTGCCAGGTGTTGTGTCTTAGATTTCACCTTCTGAGCATCTTCAACCAGCTTTATAACCTTATTCAGATAAGTATCTTTTCCTATGTGGTCAATATTAATTTTTAATGATCCATTTCCATTTATAGATCCACCTATGGCTTTATCATCTTTAGATTTTTTAACAGGCTTACTTTCTCCTGTAAGCATACTTTCATCCAGGAAACTCTCCCCTTCTATGATAGTCCCGTCCGCAGGAATTTTTTCTCCGGGCCTTACTATTATCAGGTCTCCTTTTGAAAGTTGTTCTACAGGTATATCTGTAACTTTCCCATCTTCCAATAAATGTGCGGTGGCAGGCATCATTTTTACCAACAGGTCAAGAGCCCGGGATGCACCCATTACAGACTTCATTTCCATCCAATGCCCTAAAAGCATTATCACTATTAAAGAGGCCATTTCCCAATAGAAATCCATTCCTTTCAGCCCTAAAGTAATTGCAAAACTATATGCCCAGGCTACTGAAATGGCAATACCTATTAAGGTCATCATGCCTGTAGCCCTCTTAGTTACTTCATCCCAAAGTCCGGAAAGAAAAGGCCAGCCACCATAAAAAAATACGAAAGTGCTTAATGCTGCTAAAACGTATCTGTCGCCTGGAAAAGTCAATTCATAGCCAAACCAGTGTTGTATCATTTCAGACAGGGCAATTATTGGCAAGGTTATGATCAGAGAAATCCAAAAACGTTTTTTAAAATCGTCTATCATATGTTCATGGTGCCCTTGATGCACACCATGCTGATCCATATGATGTTCTCCATGATGCCCATGCATGGTTTCTTCTTTCATTTGCTTTTGAAACGCTTTCGGTTCATGCTTATGATGATGTCCTTGATGATGATTATGTTCGTGTTTCATAGTTTAAAAATGATTAATTATCTGCCCATTAAACGTTCCATTCCTGCAATTGCCAGGTGATTGTCCCTTATCGATGATTCTATATTGAGCTGGATATTCAATATTTGTTGCTGCATTCTTAACACTTCTTCAAAGGTTGTTCCTCCTGCCGAATATTGAGTAGTCAATATATTGATAGATTGCTGTGCCAGTTGTAACTGACCAGTGTATAACTTGTGCCTTCTAAGAGCATCATTGTTTGCTTTTCGTAGCTCCGCAAATGATACCATAAGTTTTTGTTCAGTATCTATTTGCTGTACCCGGCTTGCCTCTTTGAGTGCTTTTGCTTCTTTAACTGAACCTTTGTATTTCCCTCGCCAGATTGGCACAGTAAAGGAAACCATGGGCATCAGCATATTTTTGCCATTCATGGAACTCACCACATCGTTGTGACCCATAGATTCCCTTGGACGGAAAATATCATATTGAAGGCCTACGCCTAACATAGGCATCCCCATACGTTTATTCATTCTTTCCATTGACATATATGACTGCTCTTCGGCTTCCAACATCAAAATCATAGGATTGTTTTTTTTCAAAGAATCAGGTATTTCAGCAAGTGACACTGGCGGATCTGCAAGGTAAAAGGAATCAGGTATTCCGATAGGTTCATCTGCCGGTAATCCTGTTAACTGCAAAAACTTTTCCGTTAATGGTGTTTTGGAGTCCTCCAGAAGTTCAAGATTACTTTCAAGTTCTTTTATTTCTATCTGAATTCTTAATACATCTACCATACTCCCGGACCCTGAATCCATATTCCCCATACTACTGTTCATCCTACTCATATTTTGATTTTTGCCGGCATTCTGATTTTGTTCCATTCCGCTCATATTGCCCATACCACTTGTATTATATTTCCTCTCCACAGGAACTCTGTTATTTTGTTGCTTCATTTCAGAGATCCCTCCTTCTGAGTTTCCTCCAGCCATATACCTGGCTAAAGCTATTCGTTCTATGTTTTTCAGGATTTCAAGGTTGTGTTTTGTTATTTTTATTTCCTGTTCAAGAAAGTACAATTCGTAATATGCCTGTTTGACTTCGAAAAACACCTGGCTCTTGGTTTCTCTGAACACTTCATATCGTGCTTTCGCCATATAGGCAGCTTCACTTTTAGCAGCACCTAATGTGCCGAACCAGGGAAACATTTGCATAGCAGAAACACTTGCCACCTGATTTCCTATAAATCTTTCCATAGGCATTAGGAAAAAGCCCATATTCACCTGAGGATCCGGAAGACTTTTTACCTGAGATATTTTCTCTAGTTCTGATTGATACAGGTTAAATTGAGACTTAAGCAGTGGATTATTGTTTGCAGCACTTTCCAAATATTTCTGAGGAACCTGAGCATAAACAGTAAAAGAAACTACTGTTAATATTGTGATTAATAAAGCATTCATAATTTTTTTCCTTTCAATTTTCTTTCTTCTTTAAAAGCGAAAAGTACCAGTACCACAAACAGAGTAATTAATGCTATCGCCATCCCACCAAAAGCCGGAATAGCCATCGGAATCATTATGTCTGAACCCCTGCCTGAAGAAGTAAGCACAGGAAGTAAGGCAAGTAAGGTTGTTGCAGTGGTCATTAAACATGGCCTGATTCTCCTGTTGCCTGCTTCCAGAACCAAAGCCCTTATTTCTTGTACATTGGTTGTCTTTCTTTCTTTAAATAATTGTGTCAGGTACGTGGCAATTACAACACCATCGTCCGTAGCAATACCAAATAAGGCAATGAAACCAACCCAAACAGCAACACTAAGATTGAAGGTTCTCATCTGAAACAGGTCTCTCATGTTTGTGCCAAATACATCAAAGTTTAAAAACCACTGCTGGCCATACAACCATAGCATGAGAAAACCGCCTGAAAAGGCAATGGCGATGGCGGAAAAAATCATAAAAGAAGTAGAGGCAGAACGAAACTGAAAGTATAGAATAAGAAAAATAACAGCCAGCACAACAGGTATCACTATAGCAAGCCTTTGTTCTGCCCGAACCTGATTTTCATAACTTCCTGAAAATTTATAACTGACTCCTGCAGGTACAACAAGTTCGCCTGAAGAAATTTTGCTTTCAATGAATCGTGAGGCATCATTTACTACGGTTACCTCTGCAAAACCTTCTTTTTTATCAAGCAATACATATCCGGTAAGAAAAGTATTTTCTCCTCTTATCATCATGGGGCCTGAACGATAATTTATTTCCGCAAGTTCTCCTAATGGAACCTGTGCACCATTCATGGTAGGAATTAAGATTCTTCTAATGGATTCAGGATCGTCTCTGTACTCACGGGCGTACCTTGCCCTTACATTAAAACGTTCCCTTCCCTCCACAGTAGTTGTAAGCGGCATCCCTCCTAAGGCAACCTCAATATAATGCTGAACATCGGATATATTTAATGCATATCTTGCCATGGCTCTTCTGTTCAACTCAATTTCAAGATAAGGTTTTCCAAGACTCCTGTCCGCATAAACTGCTTCAGGTTTTACTGAAGGCACTTCTTTTAACAGTTGTTCTAAGCGAAGGCTGAAATCCTCTATGGACTTGAGATCGGGCCCGTATACCTTAATTCCCATCGGTGCCCTCATGCCGGTTTGAAGCATTACAAGTCTGGTTTCAATAGGCTGTAATCGTGGTGCAGAAGTTAAGCCCGGAATGCCGGAAGTCACAGAAACTATTTCATTCCAGATATCATCAGGTGATTTTATGTGATTTCTCCATTGACGGAAGTATTGCCCATCTCTATCCGGAATTAAATTATTATTTGAGTCCCTTTTAAATTGCCCATCCTTGTCAACTGCAAACCGTATGGGAAATCCATTTATGTCTGTTTTAAATTCAGGTTTGTACTGAATGATATTTTCAAACATACTGACAGGGGCAGGATCCAGGGCACTTTCAACTCGTCCGGCTTTTCCAACAACCATTTCCACCTCAGGAATATTCTGCACCCGCATATCAAGTTGTTGCACAAATTTAAGATTGGCTTCAACACCTGAATGAGGCATTGATGTAGGCATTAACAAAAAGGAACCTTCATCTAAAGAAGGCATAAACTCTTTGCCCATACCTGGAAAAGTATGTGTCAGTCCACTCCAGACACTTGTTGTGCGGATGTTCAAGTTTATCTGATCAAAACCTCTTGCAACGAAACCAAATACATTGGCAAAACCTATCCAGATATTCAGACCAAGAAGGATGAGAAAGGCCGGAAACAGAAGAAATGTTCCTTTGTTTTCAAGTGCCCATATCAGAATCTTGGGATACAATACTATGAAAAGCTTAAATGTACCAAGCACCACTCCTATTACAAGGATGACAAACAGAAAATTTATTATTAAAGAATTTTGTACTCCCAGAGGAATCCATTGTTGTGCCAAAAGCCAGCTGACAGCAATAACTATAAGTGTTATAGTAATGGTATTATAATTTCTTATGTGAAAAGATCTAAATCTGTTCAGGCTCCTATAGGATTTGGTATTTTCAGCAAGAGTATGAAAAAGGCCATTTAAGCCCAATGCAATAAGAACAAGCCCTCCCCATGGTAGAATAAACCATATCACTACACCGGACAAAGTAAGAGCAATGAACAGATACAACCTTAATTTCGGCTTATTGATTTTGGCAGAAAACATCCAATGTGCCAAAGCGGGTAAAATGGTTAAAGTTATTACTACAGCTGCAATAAGGGCGAAGGTTTTGGTATAGGCTAATGGAGAGAACAATTTCCCCTCAGCTGCCTGAAGTGTAAAAACCGGAACGAAGCTAATAATAGTGGTAGATACTGCTGTTATAATAGCAGAAGCCACTTCTGTGGAGGCATTATAAACAGTGGTAAGCATGGGTTGCCCCTCCGGAGCTTCATCTTTATGCCTGAGAATGTTCTCACTTAAGATGATCCCAAGGTCAACCATAGTTCCAATCGCAATGGCTATTCCGGATAGTGCGACTATATTGGCATCTACATGAAAATAACGCATCATGATAAAGGTCATCAAAACCCCCAAGGGCAAAATAACAGAAATCATTATGGACGCTCTCAGATGCATTACCATAATTATTATGACAATTACGGTAATAAGAATTTGCAAATTAATCGCTTCGTAAAGTGTGCCTAAAGTCTCATAGATTAATTGAGTCCTGTCATAAAAAGGTACAATGGTTAGTTTTGATATCCTTCCATCTTCAAGTGTTTTTGAAGGCAAACCAGGAGAAATCTCAACAATTTTTTGTTTTAAGTTTTCAATTACTTTTAAGGGATTATCACCATATCGTGCTACAACCACACCTCCGACTGCTTCCACCCCACCTTTGTCAAGAAATCCATTATGTCCTCTCGGGGCAGGTCCTATATTCACCTGTGCAATGTCTTTGATCCTGATAGGTACGTTATTGGTAACATTTACAACAGCCTGTTCTATATCATCAAGATTTTTTACATAGCCTAAACCTCTTACATAATATTCCACCAGATTAATCTCTACTGTATTTGCCCCTACATCCTGATTACTTCCCTGTAAAGCTTGTACTACCTGCATCATTGAGATATTGTGGGCTTTTAAAGCTGCAGGATCAAGATCGACCTGGTATTCTTTTACAAATCCTCCTATTGAAGCCACCTCTGAAATTCCCTCTGCACTGGAAAGGCCAAGTTTAACATAAAAGTCCTGGATAGTCCTTAGTTCATGAGGATCCCAGCCTCCTGCAGGGTTCCCCTTTTCATCACGACCTTCCAGAGTGTACCAGTATATTTGTCCAAGTGCCGTCGCATCAGGGCCAAGTTGGGGTTGCACTTCAGCAGGTAATAAACCTGCAGGGAGTGCATTGAGTTTTTCCAAAACTCTGGATCGGCTCCAGTAATATTCTATTTCGTCATCGAATATGATGTAGATACTGGAGAATCCAAACATGGAAGTACTGCGGATGCTTTTGACACCCGGCAAACCCAGAAGAGAAGAAGTAAGTGGATAAGTAATCTGATCCTCCACATCCTGAGGGCTTCTTCCCATCCATTCAGTAAAAACTATCTGCTGATTTTCTCCGATATCAGGAATTGCATCTACCGCAACCGGATCTCTTGGCAGAAAATTGATGTGCCAATTAAATGGGGCAGTAATAATACCCCAGGCAATCAGAATACTGAGAAGCAAAACCATTACCAGCTTATTCTCCAGAAAATATTTTATAATTGCTTTAAGCATCAGTGTAAGAGTAAAACATTAAATTCAGTTGATTTTCATCTTTTTCAGATGATGGTTGTCAGCAGAAAAAGTAGTTTAACGCAAGGTTTCTTTTACAGAACCACACTTAAGCATTTTATTTCCGAAGTAAGGATTTCGGATTTCTTTTTGTGCAGAAAGCCAGCTCCCACCTTTGTTATTAAAAGCCATAGGACAATATTGAACATACACTTCCTGTCCTCCTGTGCCATTCAATTTTACAAGCTTACGCACACTTTCAGAAAGACTTTCAAAGTGAGTATATTGATGATTCAGATCAGGATAATTTGCAATATGCTCTAAATCTTCACGGATGGATTTAATGAGAATATTTGTTTCTTCTTTTTTATCTGAAATCCCTTTTAGCGAAGACTGCATCTTTTTTGCTTCCTGTGATGCAATAGCTGCATCGGATTTTACAAAAGCCTCCTTGATCTGAAAATACTGTTCCAGAACAGGTTTAATTTGGAGGTTTTGACCAATAGCCGGGAAGAATATCATTGACAATAAAAACAGGGATATATAAGTTTTTAAAATTTTCATAATAGTGATTTTTTTTGAGTTAATAGATTCATATAGCACATACAGAAATGTATTGCTAAGGAAGACTTACGGCACGCCGCATCAAATCATATTATGAAAACCTGAATGAAAGTGAGGATGACTCCATTTATATCAGGAGGTGATCTGTAAAAATTACTTTTCTTGTAAAAAGTTGTAATGTTAGGAAAAGATAAATTTAAATAAACTGGTAGATGTACAACACCATAATTATCCAGCTTTAATGATGCGTGAGAATTATTATATTCTGTATCGATGCTTAATTTCGTGATTTGATCTTTGCAGCATGAGGTAGCATCAAAAACCGGAAATTTACAATTGTTTTTATCCTGTTCTGCCTCCATACCACAACCCATACCGTCAGGTATTCCAAAATCTATGGCTGTTTTGACAACTGTTTCACCACAATAATGAACAGCCATTGTCATTTTAAGTGACAGCGCCAGCATTAGCACAGCAAGCGATATGGATAACAGTTTTTTCAAATTGATAAAAATTGAATCTTATTTTGCAAAAAACTAAAATTGTGATTCATCTGCAAATGATTTAATAATTGTTTCAAGCTGATGGTTATCATTATTCTGAAATTTCAGAATTGAAACCTGCCTTTGAAACCATGTCCTGTACTTCTTTTTCATTAATATCCCCTTTAACAGTAAGAACCTTTTCAGGGACAGATACATCCACATCCCAAGTAGCCTTTTCTAATTTATCTAGATAAGGTTTAACCTTTGCTACACATCCTGAGCATTTGATATTGGTTTTAAATTTTAATGTTTTCACGGCTTTAAGTTTTCTACAAATTAACAGGATCAGAACCTTTCGTATGTTACATAATTACGGCTTTGTTTTACAGAATTTTGAAGTTCAATTTTCAATCTTAGCAAGTTTTATCGACAGCGTGAATAATTTATTAATAGGAGCTTTTTAGGCATTTCCTCTACAAGTTCTGTAAATATGAAGATGTTTAACAAATGCTCTCTTCAACAGTTTGAATAATCATCTAATTTAAACAAAACATGAAGCTTAAAACCTTGGTTTATATTTTTACTCTTTTACAATCGATTGAAATATGTAAAGGCCAACATCCGCACGAACATCATACAGAAGATCAACATGATGTTCAAATGAATGAAATACCGTCTTTTCTTTCTGAAAATTTGCCTATGACCGTTAATGGCTCGGGGACAGCCTGGCATCCGATGAATTCTCCGATGTATATGAATTTTACCAGACTGGGCGAGTGGAATTTAATGTTACATTACGGCATATTTCCCGTATATACCTTTCAGAATCCTCACAATCCAAAATATAGAGGTAGTAATGAATTCTTTTTGCCAACATGGGCAATGGTCATGGGAAGCAGAAAAATAGGAAAAAGAGGTTTGCTTTCCTTCAGAGGAATGTTTTCTGCAGATCCCCTTATCATGGGTGGAAGTGGTTATCCCCTGCTCTACCAAACAGGAGAAACTCATCAGAATATCCCTTTAATAGATCGTCAGCATCCTCACGACTTATTTTCAGAGCTTGCCATAGCCTATAGTCATGCTTTCTCAAATGATATTGATGGCTATGTATATTTGGGTTATCCTGGTGAACCGGCTATCGGTCCACCGGCTTTTATGCACAGGCCTTCAGGATTAAATATCCCGGATTCACCTCTTGGCCACCACTGGCAGGACGCCACGCATATCATTTATGGAGTAGCAACTACAGGTGTCAGGTATAAAAGATTTAGGTTGGAAGGGTCTGTTTTTACAGGTAGAGAACCAAGTGAAGAAAGATTATGGTTTGACGAGCCTAGATTTGATTCATGGAGTACAAGAATAAATTACCTATTAGGTAACTCACTGGCCTTGCAAGTTTCATATAGTTATCTACATTCTCCCGAGGTACATGAACCAGAAAAAGATGTTAACAGAATTACAGCCTCTGTTCTTCATAATGTCTGGTTAAGTGAAGGAAGTGTACTTTCATCCTCCTTAGCATATGGACTGAACAGGGCATGGGACAGAGTTGAGCCTGATCAAATACTTCCATCAAATTCTATCTTGTTTGAGTCTGGACTTCAGACTCGGAGGTTTAATTTGTTTGCCAGAGCAGAAGTTCTGGAAAAATCTTTTCATGAGCTTGGAATAGATGAACCGGATCATGGACATGGTAATGTTTCTGGAAATGGCCATAGGGCTGATGAAAATGTTTGGATAGGGGCAATTAAGCCAGGTGCATCAATCTATTTATATAAATCAAATTACTTTTGGATAGACTCAGGGTTTACTGTTACTTTTAATAGAACCAGTCCGGAATTAACTCCATACTATGGTACTCAAAATACCATGTCTTATCAGGTGTTTTTAAGAATTGTTCCACCGCGTATGATGAAGCATTGAAAACATAGTTTAAAATTCAATAGTTATCTCTTTAAACTAAATTCATTCTCTTTTGCAATTAGGATGATTAGAAATGCAATTTTATCGCATGTTATTTTTTTAAAAGAAGCCCCGGAAAAATCCGAGGCCTTTTGCTGACTTAACTACTTTCTACTGCAACTTCACTACTTTAATTATTTCGATCTTATCAGCGGTACTCACCTGTACAAACCACACTCCTGCTGGTAAGCCTTCTCCTATTTCAATGTATTCATTCGTCCATAATCCACTTTCAGAATACAGCGTCACTCCTTTCTGGTCAAATATCCTTATATCCATTTTCTGTACATCTGCTGTTTCATATTTCAGTAATGACTTGTTTTCACATGGATTCGGATATAAGGTCACACTACCTTTGGCAGATGAGGATTGCTGACCTGTAACTATTGCACTGATTTCTTTGCTAATGGTTGTACTTGTTCCGTTATTCACGACCGTTACAGATATAGTTCCTGTAAAGCCTGAACTAAAGCTGATATCCACACTTCCTGTTCCCTGTCCTGTTACAAGTGTTGCCCCTTGAGGAAGTAACCAGTTGTAGCTGCTGTTAGCGCCTCCATCAATACTAAAACTGTAAATCTGGTTTGGTACTACTGTGGAAGGTCCATCTATGACAAGGTTGTTGACCGTAATGGTGACTTCTGCAAAAGTTGAACAATTAGCATTGGTAATAGTCCATCTCAACAGGTTCGCACCTTGCCCCAGTCCTGATACATTGCTTGTTGCGGAGTTAGGATTTGCAAAGACAACAGAACCGGAAGAACTTACTTCTGTCCATGTACCAATACCCATTCCTGCAGAAGGTTGATTTGCAGCCATTGTTGTGGTGGTAGTAGTGATACTCTGGTTGTTTCCGGCATATGCTTGTGCAACATCAGTTACCTGAATGTAATTGGTTTTTGTTTCACTGACTGTTGCCCCATTAACTATTTGCAGAGAAACTGTTTTGCTTCCGGAGGTTGTGTAAATCACCTGGTGAGGTCCGGCACCATTAGCTGTACCAGGGCTGGCTCCGGCCCCGAAGTTCCAGGAATAGGTAGCACCGGTAGTAACACCTGTTGAGGTATTGGTAAAGGTTACAGTTTCGTTCCTGCATATTGTAGTCGGAGAAGCAGTGAAATTGGCAACCATGCTACAACCGGTAAGATTGATGGCCAATTGTCTTTGCGGACCTTGACATCCTGCTTGTGAGGTTTCTCTTACAGTGATATTCCCGTTGCTTGAGCCGAAGTTCACGGTAATAGAATTTCCTGTAGCGCTACCTGTGATTTGTGCACCTGAAGGAACGGTCCATACATAGGTAGAGTTGGTTCCGCCGGTAACGGAATAAGTTATTCCGGTGGCATTGCAGGCAGGATTGCTGTTACCACTAATGGCTGAAGTATTTGGAAGAGGGTTTACTGTCATAGTGATAGTATTGGATGTAGCCGTAGCAGCAGAAGCACAAGTGGCATTGCTGGTCAGCACACAGCTTACCTGATCTCCGTTGTTTAAATTATTTCTTGTTAAAGTAGCTCCTGTTCCTACATTCGCTCCATTGATTCTCCACAGATATGTTGGAGCTGTTCCTCCGTTGGTTGGTGTGGCAGTAAATGTTACAGAGCTACCTGAACAAGTTGGATTAGAACCGCTGGTGATCGCGATGCTTGCTGCAGGTGTGACTGAAGCAGTAACATTCATTGTAATGGTGTTCGATGTTGCTGTAAGCGGACTGGCAC